>NZ_JAFLWI010000009.1 GCF_017315945.1 Candidatus Enterococcus courvalinii | reverse complement strand
TTTATATCATATCAGAGTGACATTCGACTGTCAACTCTTTTTTAAAAAAGTTTTTTTCGATTTCGTTTAAGAAATCTTTCAGCAACTCATTTATCATATCGCATCATTTGTTATTTGTCAAGAACTTTTTTGAAGTTTTTCTTGATAAGATCAAGCTTCATGAGCAGTTCTTTTTAAACGACTTAGTTATCTTATCATGTGATACCTCACACGTCAACAACTTTTTTAACAATTATTCAACAAAATTACGATTGCTCTGTTGAACAAATAATAATATACCAACTTAAAATTCTAAAGTCAACAAGAAAAAAGCTGTTTTGACAACATTTATAGCAAGATCGATTATTCTTTAATTCTGTTTTAAATTCATTCGTTTTTTACACTATTTTCACTCAATTATATGTTATATCTGAATAAATTGTTCAGTTTTTTCTATTATGTTTGATTTACAGTGATTTCTTCTAAATTTTTTGTTAACAAAGTGTTGCTTTTATCTATTTCTGTTTTTTTTTGCTAGAATAATGGTAAACATACTTAATTCTGGAGGATTCACTATATGAAAATTTTAATTGCAGATGACGACAAAGAAATTGTAGAGTTATTGAGTATCTATGTACACAATGAAGGATACGAAGCGGTAAAAGCTTACGACGGAAAAGAAGCACTATCAAAAATCAGAACCATTCCAGATATTGAACTACTTATTTTAGATATCATGATGCCTGAAATGGACGGAATGCAAGTTGTGAAAGAATTACGAAAAGAGTCTCAAATTCCAATTATCATGTTAACAGCAAAAACAACTGATATGGATAAAATCAAAGGATTAGTTGCTGGTGCAGATGATTACGTAACTAAACCATTTAATCCATTGGAAGTTATGGCACGTGTAAAATCTTTACTACGTCGTACAAAAATGCAAATAACTGCTGAACAGCCGGATGTACTAGAAGTAAACTCGTTGATAATCAATAAAGACTCTCATGAGGTAAAAACAATTGACGGGAAAGAAATCCAATTAACTGCTTTAGAATTTGGAATTTTATATCTTTTAGCAAGTCATCCAAATCGCGTTTTTAGTGCAGATGAAATTTTTGAACGTGTTTGGAAACAAGAAAGTATTGTCTCAGCAAAAACAGTTATGGTACATGTGAGCCATTTACGAGATAAAATTGAAGAAGCTACAGGTGGAGAAAAAGTCATTCAAACTGTTTGGGGGGTTGGATATAAAATTGACGCAAGATAACAGCGTAGGAAAAGAAAAACGCCGACGTATCATTTTAACCTCCAAAGAAATCAGTGAACTTTTAGCGGAAGGAATCATCACAGTTATTCTTTTACTTCTATTAAATGTTGCTATTTTAGTAGTAATTAGTTCTGTCATTAACAGCTCCCCTTCCCTCACAAATGCAATTTGGGACTCCAAAAATATTTTTGCCCAACGACTTGGATCTGACCTTTTTTGGAATGGTAGGAACTTCATTATTCCGCTTTTCTTACTATTAGATGTAGCAGTTTTATATTGGCGCTTGATTCGTCGCTATCGGCAAATGCAGTTACGTCATATTATTAGTGAGCTACATTTCATTGCTAATGGTAACTATGATCACCGAATCCCTTTTGAACTCAGTGGGGATCTTAGTAGAGTTGTTACTAGTATCAATGGATTAGTAGATAGTACTGTTGCCGCTATTGAAGATGAACGAAAAATTGAAAAATCAAAGGATGAACTAATTACAAATGTGAGCCATGATATTCGTACACCCTTAACATCCATTATTGGTTATTTAGGTTTGATTGAAGACGGACAATATCATTCTCAAGAAGATCTTTTGAAGTACACACATACTGCTTATGTAAAGGCGAAACAAATGAAGTCTTTAGTTGAAGATCTTTTTGAATACACAAAAGTACGACAGCCTGCTGTACCTGTTAACTTTTCAGCATTTGATCTAATTCAATTAATCGAACAGCTTGCTGCTGACTTTGAGTTGGAAGCTGCAAAAAAAAATATTCAAATACTTGTTCAATCTAAAGAGTCTTCTTTGATTATGGATGGAGACACAGAAAAATTGGTTCGCGTTTTTAATAATTTAATTACAAATGCTTTGAAGTACGGTAAAGGAGCTACAAAGATTATTATTGAAGTCGAGCGCGTCGGAACAGAAGTTGTAGCTGTCGTTAAAAATAATGGGGCAATGATTCCAAAACAATCGCTTGATAATTTGTTTGACCGTTTTTATCGAGTGGAAGAATCTCGATCACAAGCAACTGGTGGAACAGGACTTGGGCTAGCAATCGCTCAAAGTATTGTTGCATTACATGGCGGTTACATTTATGCAAAATCAGATCAAAGCTGGACTTCATTTATTATGCACCTGCCTTTGAAAAAAAATAGTAAACTTCCTCAAGACAAAAAATAACCAGTTGACGAATATCTTATTTTTCGATATTCTTAAATCAATTAGTGAATACTAAACACTGAACCCAGTACACTTTATTTTTTTTACAGAGAGCTGATGGTCGCTGCAAATCAGTAAAAAATAATTTGGAAGTTCCAGTTCTATAATGTGTGCTTTTTGAAATAAAAAAAGCCGGTTAGCAGCCGTTATCTGTAAACAAGAGCAGCCATTGATGCTGAACTCGGGTGGTACCGCGAATACAAGACTATTTCGTCCCAAGATTTTTTGGGAACGAATAGTCTTTTTTTATTTATAAAGGAGGAATTAAGAATGTTAGATGTGAAAATGATGCGTCAGAACTTTGACTCAGTCCAAGAAAAATTAATGACACGTGGCGTAAAAAAAGAAACTTTGGCTGAATTTATGGAATTAGATGAAAGTCGTCGTAATTTGCTTGTAAAAAGTGAGGAATTAAAAAAATACCGAAATGATGTTTCTGCAGAAATTGCACAACTAAAACGTAATAAAGAAGATGCTTCTGTAAAAATTTCAGAAATGAAAGAAGTTGGAGGCAACATCAAAGCCTTAGATACAGAAATTGCTGATGTTGATGAAAAACTTACTCAAATTGCTACTACCTTACCAAATTTACCTAATGAATCAGTTCCAATTGGAAAAGATGAAGAGAATAATGTAGAAGTTCGTCGTTGGAGCAATCCACGAAACTTTTCTTTTGACCCTAAACCACACTGGGAAATTGCAGAAAATCTTGATATTTTAGATTTTGAACGTGGCGCGAAAGTTTCAGGAAGTCGTTTTGTTTATTACAAAGGGTTAGGTGCGCGTCTAGAACGTGCTGTGTATAATTTTATGCTAGATCAACATATTTATGAGCACGGCTATACTGAAATGATTACTCCTTACATTGTTAACAGTCGTTCAATGTTTGGGACAGGTCAATTCCCAAAATTTAAAGAAGATGTGTTCCAATTGGAAAATACTGATTTAACATTGATTCCTACTGCAGAGGTTCCTTTAACTAACTATTACAATGATGAAATTTTAAATGGAAAAGATTTGCCAATTCGTTTTACCGCTCTTAGCCCTGCTTTTCGTTCAGAAGCTGGCAGTGCTGGTAGAGATACTCGTGGTTTGATTCGCTTGCACCAATTTAACAAAGTTGAAATGGTTAAGTTTTCTGATGCTGAACATTCTTATGAAGAACTGGAAAAAATGACTAATGATGCTGAAGATATTTTACAAAAATTAAACTTACCTTATCGTGTCGTTGCTTTATCAACAGGGGACATGGGCTTCTCTGCTGCTAAAACTTATGATTTAGAAGTTTGGATTCCTGCGCAAGATACTTTCCGTGAAATTAGTTCATGTTCAAATTGTGAAGATTTCCAAGCACGACGAGCAATGATTCGCTACCGCGATGAAGATGGAAAAATTCATTATGCACATACATTGAATGGTTCTGGTTTAGCTGTTGGCCGCACAGTTGCAGCAATCTTAGAAAACTACCAAAATGAAGATGGCTCAGTAACTATTCCTGAAGTTTTAGTGCCATATATGGGAAATTTAAGAGTAATCAAATAAACTTACTTTCTAAAACAAAAACCTTCCACCAAAATCGTAATTGATTTTGGTGGAAGGTTTTTTGTTTTTTATGATTCAACTGAATAGTTTGGTGCTTCTTTAGTAATTTGAACATCATGTGGATGTGATTCCTTTAGTCCACTACCACTCATTTGGATGAATTGTGCATCATCTCTTAATTGTTGTAAGTTTGTAGCACCAACATAGCCCATTCCAGACTTTAATCCACCAATCATTTGGAAGATGATATCTGCTACGCTTCCTTTATAAGCTACACGGCCTTCAATACCTTCAGGAACCAATTTATTTGCTTCATTAATGCTACCTTGGAAATAGCGATCTTTTGATCCTTTTTCCATTGCACCTAATGAGCCCATTCCACGATATGTTTTGAAACGACGGCCTTGGAAAATTTCAAATTCACCTGGTGACTCATCTGTTCCGGCTAGCATACTACCTAACATAACCGCATGTCCTCCAGCAGCTAAAGCTTTAACAATATCACCTGAATATTTAATCCCACCATCGGCAATAATTGTTTTACCATATTGACGTGCAACGGAAGCTGCATCATAAATGGCTGTTAATTGAGGAACACCAACCCCTGCAACAACACGAGTTGTACAAATCGAACCAGGTCCAATCCCAACTTTAACAACATCAACACCAACATCATAAAGTGCTTTGGTTGCTTCAGCAGTTGCAACATTTCCAGCAATCAACGTTGCTTCTGGGAAAGTTTCACGAATTTCTTTAATCTTACGAATCACACCTGCACTGTGTCCATGAGCTGTATCAATGATGATTGCATCTACACCAGCAGCTAATAAAGCATCCGCGCGCTCAAAAGTATCACTTGTTACACCTACGGCAGCGGCAACTAGTAAACGACCATGTTCATCTTTCGCAGCATTAGGAAATTCGATCACTTTTTCAATATCTTTAATGGTAATCAAACCACTTAAGCGACCAGCTTCATCAACGATTGGTAATTTCTCAATCTTGTGTTTTTGTAAAATTTTCTCTGCATCTTTTAGAGAAGTTCCTTCTGGGGCAACAACTAAGTTATCCTTTGTCATCACATCGTCAATCGGAATATGATAATTTGTTACGAAACGCATATCACGGTTAGTGATGATCCCTACTAATTTTCTATTTTCTAAAGTTTCAACAATTGGAACACCACTAATGCGATATTTACTCATTAGTTCTTCGGCATCAGCAACTAGATGTTGTGGTGTTAAAAAGAATGGGTCAATGATAACGCCACTTTCTGAACGTTTCACTTTGCGAACTTCTTCCGCTTGTTGGTCAATTGTCATATTTTTATGAATAACACCTAGACCGCCTTGACGAGCCATCGCAATTGCCATTTTACTATCAGTTACCGTATCCATGCTTGCGCTCATAATTGGAATATTTAACTTAATATTTTTTGCTAGTTGTATGCTCATATCCACTTCGTTTGGTAACACGTGACTTTCTGCTGGTATCAATAAGACATCATCAAAAGTAAATCCTTTTTTCGTGAACTTTGTTTCCCAGTTGGACATTGTTAGTACCACTCCTCTAATTTAGTTTATCTATTAAAATAAGCGATTTTAACCTTTAAGTCAATAACCAAGCAGAAACTGCTGCTTTATTTCTCATAAAACAACGATTTTATTTCGATTATTCTCATTGTTACGAAAGAAAACAAAAAAACAACGTACAAAATTATTCGTACGTTGTTCGTTCATTTATCTTCTTGGAACAGATAAGCTGCCTACAATTTCATATTTTTTCTTTAAATAGTAACGTAGTGCTAATGCTGCGGCACCAATAACAATTACTATAATTGGATTCAATACAGGATTAAGCACGGGTGGAAGTAAAGTTGTCGCTGAAAATGCGATTACCCACACAAGTGTTGAGCCACCTAAAATCAATAAAGTTTTTAACATTCCTGGTTTCTTACTTCTATCTGCACCTGGATATTCATACTGATAAATATATTTATACATCATATAAAATACCCATCCACCAATTGCTGATCCAAATACAAGCGTCGAAATTCCATAAGCTGGAGCTGTTTCACGTGAAAAGAAACCAGTAATTGCAATCATAATGCTCAATAGGCCTAGTAACAACAATGTATTATCTAGCCACATCAAAACTGGTGTAGAAGATTTCTTTGGCGCTGCTGGCTTACTAATAATTGCTTCTGTTCGTTCAGAAACTGTTCCAAAAAGTTGGCGTGCAGTTTTACCGCCCTTTTGTTCTTTCACCAAGACTGGTAACATATCATGAAGCGCATTAACTTTTTCTGCCTCAGATAAGTTTGCCGCCTCTAAAGATTTTTTCAAATCAAAAATATACTGTTGGTTTCGTTTCGTTAATTGTGTTTCTAAATTATTATTTTCTTTCACCATTTCACGTAATTGCTCTGGTTCCATGATCTAGTAGTCCTCCTTAGCCGTTAGTTTGCTTAACGGTTGTCACAAAAAATATTTTAACATATTTTTAGCAAACTATGATAGCCCTTTTATACATTAAAACGGAACAACATAACATCTCCATCTTGTACAATGTACTCTTTACCTTCTAAGCGAACACGACCAGCTTCTTTAGCTGCGTGCATATTTCCATATTTATTCAAATCATCGAATGAAACTGTTTCCGCACGAATAAAACCACGCTCGAAGTCCGTATGGATAATTCCAGCTGCTTGTGGTGCTTTGATACCCTTTCTGAAAGTCCAAGCACGCACTTCTTGCTCTCCTGCTGTGAAATAAGTTGCTAGTCCAAGCAATCCGTAAGCTGCACGAATCAATTGATCTAAACCAGATTCTTCAATCCCTAAGGCTTCTAAGAATTCTGCTTTGTCTTCTTCATCTAGTTCGGCAATCTCTTCTTCTGCTCGAGCACAAACTACGATAACTTCAGCATTTTCTTCAGCTGCAAAATTACGGACTTCTTGAACATAATGATTTGATTCTGCATCCGCAACGTCATCTTCTGATACGTTCGCAACGTATAAAATAGGTTTAGTTGTTAGTAAAAACAGACTTTTAACAATTTTTTGTTCTTCTTCAGTGAATTCGATTGAACGAGCAGAACGACCTTCTTCTAAAACTGGTTTGATTTTATCCAATACAGCTAGCTCTGCTACAGCTTCTTTGTCTTTTGTTTTTGCTACTTTAGCCACACGTGTATAACGTTTAGTAATCGATTCTAAATCAGCTAAAACCAATTCTAAGTTGATTGTATCAATGTCCCCTAAAGGATCCACTCGACCTTCAACGTGGGTGATATTGTCATCATCAAAACATCGAACAACATGACAAATCGCATCTACTTGGCGAATGTGGCTTAAAAATTTATTTCCTAATCCCTCACCTTTACTTGCACCTTTAACGATACCTGCAATATCGGTAAATTCAAATGTCGTTGGTACGGTTTTTTTCGGTTGTACAAGCTCTGTTAAACGTTGTAAACGCCAGTCTGGTACTTCAACCATTCCAATATTTGGATCAATTGTTGCAAAAGGATAGTTCGCTGCTTCTGCTCCAGCTTTGGTAATTGCGTTAAATAAAGTTGATTTTCCTACGTTGGGTAACCCAACGATTCCAGCAGTCAATGCCATAAATTAATTCACTCTTTCTTTGCCTTTTTTTCAAGTATTTTTTTTAATTTTTTTTCAAAATCGCGACGTGTCATCATCACGATATGGCCACAGTTTACGCACTTGATTTTGATATCTGCTCCCATACGAATGATTTCCCAACGATTTGTTTGACAAGCATGAGGTTTTTTCATTTCAACAATATCGCCTAAATCATACATAAAATAGCCTCCTGTTTCTATTCTTCATCAAATTGAATGTTAAGTATATCAAGAATTCTTGTTAAATCTTTTTGTGAAAGATATTCGATTTCAATTTTCCCTTTACCATCTTTTTCTTGAATTGCAACACTCGTACCAAATTTATCCATCAAGCGATCTTCACTTTCTCGAATATAATAAGGTTTTTCTTTTGCCAAACGTGGAATTTTTTTCTTTTCTTTTCCATCATTTTGATTCAATTCAGATACTGTTTGTTCCAATTGACGAACAGTTAAGTTCTCTGATACTACACGATTGGCTAATTTCAAAATAAGATCTTTATTTTTCAGACCTAATAATGTTCTAGCTTGACCCATTGACAAACGATGATCTTGGACCATTTCCTTTACCAAATCTGGTAAAGATAACAATCGTAAGTAGTTGGCAATGTAGGGACGACTTTTACCCAAACGGTTAGCGACTTCTGCTTGTGTCAAATTCAAATTCTTCATCAGCATTTCGTAAGCTTCCGCTTCTTCTAATGGATTTAAATCTTCTCGTTGCAAGTTTTCTAAAACAGCAACTTGCATCATAGCTTCTTCATTGAATTCTCGTACAATTGCTGGAATTGTTTCTTTTTCAGCTAATTTTGAAGCGCGAAAACGTCGCTCACCAGCGATAATCTCATACCCTTTTACCGCAGACCTTCTCACAATGATTGGTTGAAACACACCAGATTGTTCAATTGAATTAGCTAGTTCCTGTAAAGATACTTCTTCAAACGTTTTTCGTGGTTGATAAGGATTCGGACGTAGCTCATTCAAAGGTAATTGAATAACTGCTTCGTCTTTTACATCAACACTCTCTAAATTTTCTAAATCTTGAAATAGTGCGTTGATTCCTCGACCTAAGCCTTTATTTTTCTTCACGATCAACCACTTCCTTTGCCAATGCTTGATAAACCTCTGCTCCTCTAGAACGTGGATCGTAGTCAATAATTGGTAGGCCATGACTTGGAGCTTCTGATAAACGAATATTTCTTGGAATAATCGTCTCATATACTTTTTCTCGGAAATACTTACGGACTTCTTCCACAACTTCTGTTCCAAGATTTGTTCTTGCATCATACATCGTTAATAAAACACCAGCAATTTCTAAATCAGGATTGAAATGTTTTTGTACTAAACGAACGGTATTAAGTAGTTGGCTCAGTCCTTCTAAAGCATAATACTCACACTGAACAGGTATTAAAATTGCATCACTGGCAGTAAAAGAATTGATTGTTAAATGACCTAAAGAAGGTGGACAATCAATCAAAATATAGTCATATTGATCTTTCACTTCTGCTAAAGAGCCCTTTAATCGAGACTCTCTAGCCATCATAGAAGTTAATTCAATTTCTGCTCCAGCTAATTGAAGAGTAGCAGGCACGATATTTAAATTTTCATGTTCTGTTACAATTGTCGCTTCTTCAATTGGCAATTCGTTCACCAATACATCGTAAATATCTTGCTTCACATCCGGTTTTCGGACACCCACACCACTGGTAGCATTTCCTTGCGCGTCCATATCAACTAAGAGTACTTTTTTTCCTAGGCTAGCAAGACAAGCACCTAGATTAACTGTAGTTGTCGTTTTACCAACTCCACCTTTTTGGTTTGCAACAGATATAATTTGTGCCATCTCTTCTCCTCCTACTTAATGGGTTGCTTATTAGGCAATCCAGGTTTTCTTGGATATTTTTTGGGTGTGATTTTTTTCTTTTCTATAGTAAGAATATGACGTTGATCCGAAATTTTTGGTAAATCAACTGCTGTCTCTTTGATAAATTTACCGCCCAAGAGAGCAATTGCATGTTTTGCTTCAGTCAATTCTTCTTCACTTTTAGCAGCCTTTAATGCATAAAAATGTCCACCTAACTTCACTAGTGGCATACATAATTCTGCCAGTACATTTAATCTAGCGACAGCTCTTGCAGTAACTAAATCAAAAGATTCACGAAATTCCATGTTTTGCCCAAACGTTTCTGCACGATCATGGTATAAAGAAGCACGGATGCCTAATAAGTTCGTTAATTCTGTTAAAAAAGTGATTCGTTTATTTAATGAATCAACAATGGTGATTTGTAACTCTGGGAAAACAATTTTTAATGGAATACTTGGAAAGCCTGCGCCTGATCCAACATCACACAAAGAAAGTTTCTCGGTGAAATCAACTTCAAAAGCCAGTGTCAGTGAATCATAAAAATGTTTCAAATACACTTCATTTTCATCTGTAATAGCTGTTAAATTCATTTTTTCATTCCACTCAACCAGTGTTTTAAAATACGTAGCAAACTGCTCCATCTGATGATCCGATAAATGAATTTGTTTTTCTGCTAATGCTTGGCGAAATTCTTCTGGTGTCATAATTAGTCCTTTCATTGTGAAACAGAAATTGTTTCACAGAATCTTCTCCTACTTTAACGCAATTTACTTTTTCTTGCAATGCTTCCTTGTACAATCTTAAAAAAAATCGCACTAAAAAATAAATAGAAGAGAACTTGAGCAAGTATAGAAATTATTACCGCTCAAGTTCTCTTTTATTTTAAAAATTTATTGGGCAGATACGCTCACTTTTGCAATCTTCCCTTGTTCGATGTAGACCATCAAGATACTTAAATCTGCAGGATTTACACCACTGATTCGGCTTGCTTGAGCAATCGTTTCTGGTTGAATTTTTTGCAACTTTTGTTTTGCTTCTGTGGCTAAGCCATTGATTGCTGCATAGTCAATATTTTCTGGAATTTTTTTAGCTTCCATACGTTTTAGTTTTTCAACTTTTTCCATTGCTTTTTTGATGTAACCTTCATATTTGATTTGTATCTCAACTTGTTCAATTTCTTTATGTGTCAATGTATCGTTTTCTGGAATAAACTTTAACAAATCTGCGTAAGAAATCTCTGGTCGCTTCAAGAAATCACTTGCTAGAACACCATCTTTTAATGGTGCTGCTTCAATGCTACTTAAGAAGGCTTGGACTTCCTCAGTAGGCTTGATTCGAATGTTCATCAAACGTTTGATTTCTTGTTCAACCGCTGCTTTCTTTAATAGGTAAGACTCATATTGTTCTTCTTTTACTAATCCAATTTGATGGCCCATCTCAGTCAAACGTAAATCTGCGTTGTCATGTCGTAAAATCAAACGATATTCTGCACGAGAAGTAAGTAAACGATAAGGTTCATTTGTTCCTTTTGTCACCAAATCATCAATCATTACACCAATATACCCATCACTACGCTTGATTACGAGTGGCTCTTTTTCTTGAACTTTTAATGATGCATTGATTCCAGCAATCAATCCTTGTCCTGCTGCTTCTTCATATCCACTTGTTCCGTTTGTTTGACCAGCTGTATACAAGTTCTCAATTACTTTTGTTTCAAGTGTTGGACGTAATTGGTGTGGTTCAATGACGTCATACTCAATGGCATATCCCGTACGCATCATTTCAACTTTTTCCAAACCAGCAATTGAATGCAATACATCTACTTGAACATCTTCTGGTAAAGAGGTTGACAACCCTTGGACATATACTTCTTCTGTATTTAATCCTTCGGGTTCTAAAAACAATTGATGACGTGGTTTATCAGCAAAACGTACAATTTTGTCTTCAATTGATGGACAATAACGTGCGCCCACACCTTCGACGATTCCAGTAAACATCGGAGCACGATGTAAATTGTCACGGATAATTTGATGAGTTGACTCACCAGTATAAGTTAACCAGCAAGGTTCTTGATCAATTTTATACGCACTGTCGGGTGTGCTAAAACTAAAATGATTAGGCTTTTCGTCTCCAGGTTGTTCTTCTGTGACTGAATAATCAATTGTACTTGATTTTACACGCGGTGGTGTTCCTGTTTTAAATCGTTCAATCTTAAATCCTAATTCTTTTAGGTTATTGGCTAAGCCTACTGATGGCTGTGAATTATTTGGTCCTGATGAATACTTTAATTCACCAATAATGATTTCACCACGAAGAGCTGTCCCGGCTGTGATAACGACAGCTTGTGCGCTATATCGTGCGCCTGTCGAGGTAACGACACCTCGACAGACACCTTCCTCCACGATTATTTCTTCAACAATTCCTTGGCGTAGTGTCAAATTAGGTTCTTTTTCAATTGTATGTTTCATTTCTGATGCATAGGCGTGCTTATCTGCTTGTGCACGTAATGCACGAACTGCTGGTCCTTTTCCGGTGTTCAACATTCTCATTTGAATGTACGTTTTATCAATATTTTTTCCCATTTCCCCGCCTAGAGCATCAATCTCACGAACAACTACTCCTTTAGCTGGTCCGCCAACTGATGGATTACAAGGCATAAATGCAACCATATCCAAATTAATTGTTAATAACAATGTTTTCGATCCTAGTCTAGCTGAGGCTAATGCTGCTTCAGATCCAGCATGGCCCGCTCCGACAACGATAACATCATATGACTCTGCTTGATATTGATTCAAAAGATGTTCCTCCTCTATTTTCCTAAACAAAATTGACTAAATAACTGTGTTATCAATTCATCTTGAACACTATCTCCAACAACTTCTCCAAGATAGTCCCAACAACGGGTCATGTCAATTTGAACCAAATCAACAGGCATCCCCGCTTCTATCCCTGTAACCACTTCGTCTAATGAAATAGCTGCTTTTTCTAATAATGCGATATGTCGTGTATTAGAAACATAAGTGGCATCTTTCTCACCTGTTTTTCCACCGAAAAACAGTTCAGTAATAGCAAGCTCTAATTGATCCAAACCATCATTTTTTGTGACTGAAACTGGAAAAATAGGCTCATTATCAATAAACGTTGCTAAATTATCTAGTTCAATTTTTGCAGGTAAATCAGTTTTATTTAAAAGAATAATTCTCTTTAAGCCATTTGTTGCTTCCAATAATTGTTCATCTTCTGATGTTAAAGCTTCACTTTGATTTAAAACTAATAAGATCAAATCAGATTCAGACAAAGCTTTTCTACTTCGCTCCACACCGATTCGCTCTACAACGTCCTCTGTTTCGCGAATTCCAGCTGTATCAATCAACTTCAAAGGTACACCACGAACATTGACATATTCTTCAATCACATCACGTGTCGTTCCGGCAATGTCAGTTACAATTGCTTTTTCTTCTCGTAATAAATGATTTAGCAAACTTGATTTTCCTACGTTAGGACGTCCAATAATCGCAGTGCTTAACCCTTCTCGTAAAACTTTCCCTTGTTTTGAAGTTGCTAAGAGCTCTTCAATTTTTTGATGAACCATTCTTGCTTTTTCAAGTAATAATTTAGTTGTCATTTCTTCAACGTCGTCATATTCTGGATAATCAATATTGACTTCAACTTGTGCTAATGTTTCTAAAATTTCTTGGCGCAATGCGCGAATTAATGAGGAAAGGTTTCCATCTAGTTGATTAATTGCTAGATCCATTGCTTTATCTGTTTTTGCACGAATTAAATCCATGACAGCTTCTGCTTGTGACAAGTCCACACGACCATTTAAAAATGCACGCTTTGTAAACTCCCCTGGCTCTGCTAATCGTGCACCTTCTCTAAGTAAAAGCTGAAGCACTTGATTGACAACAACAATCCCACCATGACAATTAATTTCTACCACATCTTCACGAGTAAAAGTTTTTGGTGCTAACATTACTGAGACCATTACTTCATCCACTAAATGATTATCTCTTGGATCAGCTATATGGCCATAATGAATCGTGTGGCTAGGTACATCGAGCAAGTTTTTTGCTCCACTACGATAAACTTTGTTGGCAATTTGAACTGCATGATCACCACTTAGACGTACAATACTAATTGCACCTTCACCTGGGGGCGTCGAGATTGCTGCGATTGTGTCAAACTCCAGAGTAATTTCAGCCATTTTTTCACTTCTCCTTTAATTTTACGCACAAAAAAAGCGCCCACTCCACCCTTTACATAAAAAGGTGAACTTAGCACTTTGACTGCTTGTTCTTGATTAAATTCTTGTCATAGACTACCACATTTCTAAAAATGAATCAAGTTCTTTTGATTGACTAGTCTCTAACCTGATCTTTAAATAAAAAAAGCACAAAGCAAATGCTTTGTACTTCTTTCTATCAAAGTTAGACTACTACGATCGTATACTTCGATAAGAATGATTTCTAGTAAAATATACTTGGTTTAAAAAATTTTGTCAATCTGATTTTGTTTCTTCACACCAATTAGCCATAAAAATATGTTTTAGTATACTTTTTTTATTATCTTCTACTCTATATAGAATAGAAAACAAAAAAGGGAATGTCATAAGCTAACTGACTTCTGACATTCCCTTTTTATTGTTTATTTCATTTAATAGAATTTTTTTGCTGACTCAACAACTAAATATCGATAAGGCTCTTCACCTTCAGAGTGTGTTTTTACTCCATCATTTTTACTTAGCGCTGCATGGATCTGTTTTCGTTCAAAAGCCGGCATTGGTTCTAAAAATACTGGCTGACCTGTACGAATGACCTTGTCAGCTGTTCGCTCAGCTAAACGCTGAATAATTTCTTGGCGTTTTTCGCGATAGTTTCCTACATTCACAACAATTGATAGTTTGTTTGTAGCTACCCGATGGATAAACACTTGTGCTAAATACTGTAAAGCATTCAATGTCTTTCCATGTTTACCAATTAAAATTCCTTGCTTTTGTGTTTCTAAGTGAAAAACAATTAAGTTCGCTTCCCTCTCCATTTTTACTAGCGCGGGCGCATCCAAATGTTTAGAAATTTCAGTAAGATAAAGTGCCAATTCCGTTAAAGCTGCTTCATCATCCAAGTCACTTAATTCTTGTTCTACTGAATTTTCTTCGGACTCTGCTTCAAATTCATCAATCACTGTAATTTCTACAGGAGCTTCCTCTAGGACGTCTTCTACTGTTTCTTCCACTACTTCTGAAATAGTTTCACTAACAGATGGCTCAATAGAAACTTGAGCAGCTTTACGACCCATTCCAAGGAACCCTTTTTTTCCTTCGTCAAGTATCTCAATTTCAACTTGATCTTTAGTCAAACCTAATTGATTCAAACCATTGTGAATGGCTTCATCTACTGTTGCAGCTTTATAAATCGGCATTAGCATTACCTCCCTTATTTTTTGCGTTTTTTCTTAGGATTTGTAGCTTTTTTCAATGCTTTTTCCTTTTCACGAATCTTCATTGCTACTTCTTCGCGTTCTTTACGAATCTTAAACGGATTGTTAATCAACAATGTCTGAACAACTTGAAAAGCATTTGAAACTACCCAATATAATGAAAGACCACTTGCCAAGTTAACACCCATAACTAAAATCATCACTGGCATAGCAAAACTCATAATTTTCGTTGTTGGGTTCGACTCAATTTGACTCATACTAGATAGGTAAGTACTTGCAAAAGTAAAAATTGCAGCTAAAATCGGCAAAATAAATGTTGGATCTGCTTCACCTAAATTAAGCCAAAGGAAATGTCCCTGTTTTAGTTCTGGTACACGAGAAATTGATTGCCATAATGCCATCAAAATTGGCATCTGTACCAGTAGAGGAAGACATCCAGCGTATGGATTTACACCATTTTCAGCATAAAGTCGTTGTTGTTCTTCTCTTAACTTGCTTTGAGTTTCAGGATCTTTAGAAGAATATTTCTGTTGTAGCTCTTTTAATTTGGGTTGAACTTCTTGTGTTTTGCGCATACTTTTTGTTTGAAAATGCATTAGTGGTAATAAAATTACCCGAATCACTAATGTAAATAGGATAATTCCGATTCCAGCATTCCCAAATGATAAGCCTTTAATCGCTTGAGCAAAATTATAAACAATGTAGCGATCCCAAATTCCTGTACTTTGTGCACTCACTTCTCCAGTTCCACAACCAGACAAGATGACAACTAAACTAATTATGCCAGCCATCAAAAGTAAACGTTTGTATTTCTTCACGTACTCGTTACCTCTCTATCGATTATTTTTGCAAGCTTTAAGACATGGACTAAATTTGAGCGAATCTCATCGTAAGTTAGTCCTTTAACACTTGGTCTTGCAATTACAATAAAGTCTAATTCTGGATCGATTTCATCTTTAAAAGAATAAATCGCTGCACGAATTTTTCTTTTTACATCATTGCGGGAAACTGCATTTCCAACTTTTTTACCTACTGAAAGCCCAACTCTAAAATGAGGTTGGTCTTTTTTATCTAATCGGTAAACAACAAACTTACGGTTAGCAAAGGAAGCCCCTGTTTTAAAGACGGCTTGAAACTCTCGTTCTTTTTTTACTCGATACGCTTTTTTCATTAGTTTTCTTTCCTTTTCTATCTCTCACTTACGTGAACCATCATACCATATTTACTGTTATCAGTTCATCATTTCCCTAAAAAAGGGCATAAAAAAAACCACTGAAACCCCAGTGGCCTAAGCTGAAAGAACTTTTCTTCCTTTACGACGACGGCTTGCTAAAACACGACGTCCATTTTTAGTACTCATACGTTTACGGAATCCGTGAACTTTTTGACGTTTACGTTTATTTGGTTGGTATGTTCTTTTCATGTATTCCACCTCCAAAATTTCTTATCTAATTATAAACACAGACATACTTTGATAGTATACCGACTAGAATGCTGTTTTGTCAATATAAAATAATAGTAACTCACTTAAAACTTATCCACAACATTCTTTTTTGCTGTGTGATTTTTTTGTGGAAAAAGTTATCAACAACAATTATCCACAATCTTTTTAGCATGCTTTTTACACAGAATAAACACATGTAAAAAAAGAAATCCACAAGGTTTCATTTTTCTGTGAATTGTTTCATGTATCATCTGTATATACTTACTTTTTTATCCACACATACTTGTTGAAAACTTTTTTATCTTGTCACTTATCCACCTGTTAATTACTCCTGTGGATAAACTTTTTCCTCTCTTGTGATTTTTTCTTTTTTTCTTGCGTGAATTTTGTGGATAATATAAATAAATTTATTTTTTTCTTTTCTTTCTGTGGAAAACTATCTAAAAAAATGCTAAATTAGTACTAGTTATTCACTTTTTAATGAAGGAGGAAGCCTTATGGTATCCCTCGATGCTTTATGGAACGAATTAAAAACTACTTATCAAAGAGATTTATCTCCAGCGAGTTACAATACTTGGATTGAAACTGCAACACCTCGCTCACTAGACAATCATCAATTTGTCTTAGAGGTTCCAAGTAAGATTCACAAAGAATATTGGGAGAAAAATCTAGCTACAAAAATTGTTGAAGTCGGCTATATGCTGACCGAAGATGAAATTATTCCACGTTTTGTCACTGGGGATGAGATTGAACAAGAAGAAATTATTATTGAAAAAAACGAGAAGCCAGCTGTAGTTGCCCCGATTAAAAAAGCCATGTTAAATCCTAAATACACTTTTGATACATTTGTTATAGGGAAAGGAAACCAAATGGCGCATGCTGCAGCATTAGTTGTAGCAGAAGATCCTGGATCTATTTATAATCCACTCTTCTTTTATGGTGGTGTTGGTTTGGGTAAAACTCATTTGATGCATGCAATTGGTCATCAAATGTTGTTAAGCCAACCAAATGCAAAAGTAAAATATGTAAGCAGCGAAACTTTCGCAAATGATTTTATCAATTCAATCCAAAATAAAACTGCTGAAGAATTTCGCCAAGAATATCGAAATGTTGATTTACTATTAGTAGATGACATTCAATTTTTTGCAGAAAAAGAAGCTACGCAAGAAGAATTTTTCCATACATTTAATGCACTTTACAATGAAGGCAAACAAATCGTATTAACAAGTGATCGTTTGCCCAATGAAATTCCAAAACTACAAGAACGCCTAGTTTCACGCTTTGCTTGGGGACTTTCTGTCGATATCACGCCTCCAGATCTGGAAACTAGAACAGCAATTTTACGGAAAAAAGCTGCTGCCGAGCAATTAGAGATTCCAGATGATACCTTAAGTTATATTGCAGGCCAAATCGACTCGAACATTCGCGAACTTGAAGGAGCTTTGGTTCGAGTTCAAGCTTTTGCTGCAATCAATAGCTCAGATATTTCGACTAGCTTGGCCGCTGATGCTTTAAAGACATTAAAATCTGGGAAAGGTCATTCTCAATTGACTATTTTACAAATCCAAGAAGAAGTTGCTAAGTATTACCATGTTCAGCTGAAAGATTTAAAAGGGAAGAAACGTGTCAAGTCTATTGTTGTTCCACGTCAAATTGCGATGTATCTTGCACGCGAACTCACAGACAGCTCATTACCAAAAATTGGTGCTGAATTTGGCGGAAAAGATCATACAACTGTCATCCATGCACATGAAAAAATCCAACATTTGATGGATTCAAGCATGAGCATGCAAAATGAAGTTTCAGAAATCAAAAATTTCTTACTTAATTAGCTTAATTAGTTTGTGGATAAAAGCAAGAGTTTGTCTTTTTTTATCCACAGTTTGTCCACAACCTTTTTTTCTACGGACAATTATGGTTTTAATAGTTTTCCACAAAATTAACATGCCCTATTACTTTTATTATTTTAATTAACTAATAATAAATTAACTAATCAAAAGGAGATTCATCATGAAAGTTACTTTAAATCGAGCTAGCTTTATGCAAGAACTACAAACTGTTCAAAGAGCTATCTCAAGTAAAACGACTATCCCAATTTTAACTGGGGTCAAAATCACATTAACTGACGAAGGCTTAACTTTAACGGGGAGCAACGCAGATATCTCAATCGAAACACTTTTATCTGTTGAAAACGAAAAAGCTCAAATGCAAATTGAATCTACAGGTTCAATTGTGTTACAAGCGCGCTTTTTCAGTGAAATTATTCGTCGTTTACCTGAAGAAAACTTTACTTTGGAAGTTTTAGAAAATAAACAGGTAGCAATTACTTCTGGTAAAGCTAACTTTACTGTCAATGGATTAGATGCAGATAATTACCCACATTTACCAGTTGTTGAAAGTCATAATCAAATGAAATTACCGGTACATGTATTAAATAAATTGATCAATGAAACAGTTTTTGCTGTTTCTCAACATGAAAGTCGCCCAATTTTAACTGGGGTGCATTTAATTTTATCGGATGAATCTTTATTAGCTGTTGCTACAGATTCACATCGTTTAAGTCAACGAGTTATACCAGTAGAACAAACAGCGGATCATTTTGATATTGTTATCCCTGGTAAAAGCCTGACTGAACTTTCTCGCTCGTTGACAAACGAAGAAGAGATTGTTGAAATTAGTATCATGGAAAACCAAGTACTCTTTAAGACAGAAACAATGTTCTTCTATTCTCGTTTACTAGAAGGAAATTATCCTGATACAAATCGTTTAATCCCATCAAGCTTTAACACAGAAGTCGAATTTTCAGTACCCAGCTTATTAGCTGCGATTGAGCGTGCTTCATTGTTGTCTCATGAAGGCCGTAATAACATTGTTCGTCTATCGATTAATTCAGATTCAGTTGTGTTATATGGAAACTCACCTGAAATTGGTAAAGTAGAAGAAAGCCTAACTTATACGACTAGTAGTGGAGATCCATTAGAAATTTCATTTAATCCAGACTACATGAAAGCTGCTTTACGTGCATTTGGTGATATGAGTATCAAAATTAAATTTATTTCAGCTATTCGTCCGTTCACACTAGAACCAGCTGAAGAAGGTGTTCAATTTATTCAATTAATTACGCCAGTTCGAACAAATTAATCTTTTTTTCATTCTTTTGAAAAATACTTTGAAAAGAAATCAAAAAAATAAATTTTTAAACAGAAGGCCCTAAAATCAATTTTAAGGCTTTCTGTTTCTTTTTATTCAAAAGACCTTTTTACAATTAAATCTTCTTATATTTGAAAATATGTAGGAAAATTTGTTTTATTCCTCAAAAAAAGGTATAATAATGCTATGTTTAATAATGAAAATGAGGGATGGATATTGAAACAACAAGTCATTTTAGAAACAGAATTTATGACGTTGGGCCAAATGTTGAAAGAAACTACTGTTATTGGTAGTGGTGGCCAAGCAAAGTGGTATTTAGCTGAAAATACTGTTTTAGTTGACGGTGAACCAGAAAACCGTCGTGGAAGAAAACTTTATCCCGGGATGATGATCGAAGTTCCAGATGTAGGAACTTTTTTTATGGTAAAAAAAGGAAAAGTGAACAATGAGGCTGAATAAGCTCCACCTTAAAAATTATAGAAACTATGATGAATTGACCATGGATTTCTCCAAGAATTTGATTATTTTTTTGGGAGAGAATGCTCAGGGAAAGACGAATCTGTTAGAAAGCATTTATGTACTTGCTATGACACGAAGTCATCGTACAACCAGTGAGCAGGAACTAATTGGTTGGGAACAAGAACAAGCACTTGTTCAGGGAGAAATTAGTAAGGGTTCTTCTAAGCTCCCTTTAGAGATTTTACTATCTAAAAAAGGGCGTAAAACCAAGATCAATCATATTGAACAAAAAAAACTAAGTAGTTATGTTGGGCAGCTAAATGTCATTTTATTTGCACCAGAAGATTTATCATTGGTGAAAGGCAGCCCTCAAATACGACGAAAATTTTTAGATATGGAATTAGGCCAAATCAATCCTATTTATCTATACAATTTGGTTCAATATCAGTCAATTTTGAAACAAAGAAATCAATATTTAAAGCAATTGAGCGAAAAAAAACAATCAGATTTGCTTTATCTAGATATTTTATCGGAACAATTGGCAGACTTTGGAAGTAAAGTGTTAAAAGCTAGAAGCCAATTTATTAAAAGGCTAGAATTTTGGGCCAATTCACTACATCAACAAATCACGCATCAAAAAGAACAGCTAAGAATTGAATATGTGACCACGCTTAATTCTTTAGAGAATCAAACACAAGAACAAATTCAAAAACAATTTTTAGAAGAATTAGTGCAAAATCAAAAAAAGGATCTATTTCGAGGTATGACAACTGTAGGACCCCATCGAGATGACCTTCATTTTTTTATCAATGAAAAAAACGTTCAAGTTTATGGTTCACAAGGGCAGCAGAGAACTACTGCTTTAAGTGTAAAATTGGCAGAAATCGATTTGATTAAAGAAGAAACAGGTGAGTATCCAATTTTGTTATTGGATGATGTGATGAGTGAATTAGATGATAACCGCCAATTACATTTGTTAGAGACTATTGAAGGAAAAGTTCAAACCTTTTTAACAACGACGACACTTGACCATGTAAAAAATAAAATGACCGTTGAGCCAGAAATATTCTATGTTCAACAGGGAAAAATAAAAGGAGACGAAACTGAATGACAGAAGAAAAAAGTTTAGTGGATCGCGCTAAAGAATATGATGCCAGTCAGATTCAAGTATTAGAAGGACTGGAAGCCGTTCGTAAACGTCCAGGAATGTACATTGGGACAACGAGCTCAGAAGGATTACACCACTTAGTATGGGAAATCGTTGATAATTCAATTGATGAAGTATTAGCTGGTTTTGCTACTTCTATTCATGTAATTATTGAAAAGGACAACAGTATAACAGTCGTTGATGATGGTCGAGGTATACCTGTTGATATTCAAGCTAAAACAGGTCGTCCTGCTGTTGAGACAGTTTTTACTATCTTGCATGCCGGAGGTAAATTTGGCGGTGGCGGATACAAGGTGTCTGGTGGTCTTCATGGTGTAGGGTCTTCTGTTGTTAATGCATTGTCTACGTCATTAGATGTGAGAGTTTACAAAGACGGAAATGTTTATTATCAAGAATATCGTCGAGGTGCAGTTGTCGATGATTTGAAGATTATTGACACAACTGATCGTCATGGAACAACTGTTCATTTTATTCCTGATCCAGAAATATTCACTGAAACAACCGTTTTTGATTTCAATAAATTAGCAACACGTATTAGAGAATTAGCTTTCTTAAATCGAGGCATGCACATTTCAATTGAAGACAAGCGTGAAGAAGAACCGGTTATTAAAGAATATCATTATGATGGTGGTATCAAGAGTTACGTTGAATTTTTAAATAACAGTAAAAATGTCTTGTTCCCAGAACCAGTTTATTTGGAAGGTGAGCAGCAAGATATTACAGTCGAAGTATCAATGCAGTATACAGATGGTTATCATTCAAATATTATGAGTTTTGCCAATAATATTCATACATATGAAGGTGGAACACATGAATCTGGATTTAAAACGGCACTGACACGCGTTGTTAATGACTATGCAAGAAAGCAAAAATTAATGAAAGAAAATGATGACAACTTAACTGGGGAAGATGTTCGCGAAGGTTTAACAGCTGTTATTTCAATTAAACATCCAGATCCACAGTTTGAAGGTCAAACGAAAACAAAATTAGGAAATTCAGAAGTTCGTACTGTAACAGACCGCTTGTTTAGTGAACATTTCATGAAATTTTTACTTGAAAATCCAAGTGTTGGACGACAAATTGTTGATAAGGGATTACTTGCATCTAAGGCACGCTTAGCAGCTAAACGTGCACGTGAAGTTACTCGACGCAAAGGCGCACTAGAAATTAGTAATTTACCAGGAAAATTAGCTGACTGTTCAAGTAATGATCCTGAAAAATGTGAATTATTCATCGTCGAAGGAGACTCTGCGGGAGGATCAGCAAAACAAGGACGTGATCGTCAGTTCCAAGCAATTTTGCCAATTCGTGGGAAAATTTTAAACGTCGAAAAAGCAAGTATGGATAAAATTTTAGCCAATGAGGAAATTCGCTCATTGTTTACAGCAATGGGTACAGGATTTGGAGCAGATTTTGATGTATCAAAGGCACGTTATCACAAATTAGTCATCATGACCGATGCCGATGTCGATGGTGCTCATATCAGAACATTGCTATTAACACTGTTTTATCGTTACATGCGTCCAATCGTGGAGGCTGGCTATGTTTATATTGCGCAACCACCTTTATACGGGGTAAAACAAGGAAAGAAAATCACTTATGTTCAGCCTGGAAAAAATGCAGAAGAGGACTTGAAAAATGTTATTGCGACCTTACCTGCATCACCTAAACCAAATGTTCAGCGTTATAAAGGTCTAGGGGAAATGGATGACCATCAACTATGGGAAACAACCATGGATCCTGCTAATCGAATGATGGCTCGTGTAACTGTAGATGATGCAATTGCTGCAGATCAAATTTTTGAAATGCTGATGGGAGATCGCGTAGAACCTCGGCGTGCGTTCATTGAAGAGAATGCACACTACGTTAAAAACTTAGATATTTAATCATGAAGGAGGAAAAGAATTGTGAGTGAAAAATTTAGTGAAAACATCCATGATGTCAATCTAACCAATGAAATGAAAGACTCCTTCATCGATTATGCAATGAGTGTTATTGTAGCTCGTGCATTACCTGATGTTCGAGATGGATTGAAACCAGTTCATCGTCGTATCTTGTACGGAATGAATGAATTAGGTGTGACACCTGATAAACCACATAAAAAATCAGCCAGAATTGTTGGGGATGTTATGGGTAAATACCATCCTCACGGTGATAGTGCTATTTATGAATCCATGGTTCGGATGGCTCAGCCATTTAGCTATCGCTATATGCTAGTTGACGGTCATGGAAACTTTGGTTCTGTAGACGGTGACGGAGCTGCCGCAATGCGTTACACGGAAGCCCGAATGAGTAAGATTGCTATGGAAATGCTAAGAGATATTAACAAAAATACAGTTGATTTCCAAAGTAACTATGATGATACGGAAAAGGAACCAGAAGTTCTTCCTGCTCGGTTTCCCAACCTTTTGGTCAATGGGACAACTGGTATTGCGGTAGGAATGGCAACAAACATTCCACCACATAATTTATCAGAAGTAGTGGCAGCAATTGATTTGTTGATAGAAAATCCAGAAGTTACAACAAATGAACTAATGGAAGTGTTACCTGGACCTGATTTTCCAACTGGTGGTCTAGTTATGGGGAAATCTGGAATACGTCGTGCATATGAAACAGGTAAAGGATCAATTACTGTTCGAGCAAAAGTTGAAATCACTGAAATGCCAAATGGCAAAGAACGAATTTTAGTTACAGAATTACCATACATGGTAAATAAAGCGAAACTAATTGAACGTATTTCTGAACTTCATCGGGACAAACGAATTGAAGGAATTACTGATTTACGAGATGAATCTTCTCGTGAAGGAATGCGTATTGTTATTGATATTCGCCGTGATGCTAGTGCTTCTGTTATTTTGAATAACTTATATAAAATGACTTCATTGCAGAACTCGTTTGGATTCAATATGTTAGCAATTGAAAAAGGTGTTCCAAAAGTTTTAAGTTTGAAAGAAATTCTTGTAAATTATGTTGAGCATCAGCGTGAAGTAATTACACGTCGTACAATTTTTGATAAAGAAAAAGCTGAAGCAAGAGCACACATTTTAGAAGGTTTACGAATTGCGTTAGATCATATTGATGAAATTATTGCTATTATTCGTGGATCAAAATCAGACGATATTGCAAAAGCAACAATGATTGAACGATTTGCTTTGTCAGATCGTCAAGCACAAGCCATTTTAGATATGCGTCTTCGTAGATTAACTGGTTTAGAACGTGAAAAAATTGAAAATGAATATCAAGAGTTACTAAAACTAATTGCAGATTTAACGGATATTTTAGCTAGACCAGAACGAATTACTGAAATCATCAAAACGGAACTTGCCGAGTTAAATCAACGTTTTGGCGATAAACGTCGTACAGAACTTTTAGTTGGTGAAGTTTTGAGCCTAGAAGATGAAGACTTAATCGAAGAAGAAGAAATCGTTATTACTTTGACAAATAATGGTTATATCAAACGTGTTGCTAATAACGAATTTAGAGCGCAAAGACGTGGTGGACGTGGTGTACAAGGTATGGGCGTCCACAATGATGACTTTGTAAAAAATCTAGTATCTTGTTCAACACATGATACATTACTATTCTTCACGAATAATGGAAAAGTATATCGTGCAAAAGGATATGAAATTCCAGAATATGGGAGAACTGCAAAAGGAATTCCTGTTATTAACTTACTTGGAATTGATTCTAGTGAAAAAATCCAAGCAATTATTGCTGTGACAGGGAAAGCAGAAGAAGGACATTATCTGTTCTTTACTACTCGCCTAGGAACTGTAAAACGGACAGCGGTGACAGCTTTTTCTAATATCAGAAGTAATGGTTTGATCGCCATCGGCTTAAAAGATGGTGATGAGTTAGTCAATGTCTTACTAACAAATGGCGAATCGAATATTATTATTGGGACACACAATGGGTACTCTGTTACATTCAAAGAAGAAGCTATCCGTGATATGGGTAGAACAGCTTCTGGTGTAAGGGGAATTCGTTTAAGAGAAGAAGACTATGTCATTGGTGCAGCTTTGATGACAGAAAATCATGAAGTTCTTGTAATTACAGAAAAAGGATATGGAAAACGCACAAAAGTATCCGAGTACCCTGTAAAAGGTCGTGGTGGTAAAGGAATTAAGACGGCTAATATTACTGAGAAGAATGGTCCTTTGGCAGGATTAACGACTGTTACTGGCGAAGAAGATATCATGTTGATTACAGATAAGGGCGTCATTATTCGTTTTAATGTATCAACTGTCTCTCAAACTGGTCGTTCAACATTAGGTGTTCGTTTAATGAAAATGGAAGCTGATACGAAAGTTGTAACGATGGCAGCAGTTGAACCTGAAGCGATTGAAGAAGTAGCAGAGGTAAATTCAGAAAATAATGTAGAAGAAACAACAGATGAATAAAAATTTTCTTTGAAAATAATTATAATAAGAGTACCTTAATTTTTAAGGTGCTTTTATTTTTTTGTTGCGCAAAGAGCGTATTACGTGTATAATCAAAGATTGTGAGTAGTCTAATTATATTAGAAAACTCTCCTTGCTCTTGGAATAACAAGAGCCTAAAGTCCATAGGGAGGTGAAATCAATGGAAAATACGAAATATGAAATCATGTATATTATTCGTCCAAACATTGATGAAGAAGCAAAAACTGCTTTAATCGAACGTTTCGATACAATCTTAAAAGATAACGGAGCTGAAGTTATCGAATCTAAAGATTGGGAAAAACGCCGTTTAGCTTATGAAATTAACGGTTACCGTGAAGGTATCTATCACATCGTTAAAGTGTCTTCTCCATCAAATGCAAGTGCAATCAATGAATTTGATCGTCTTGCTAAAATCAACGACGATATCGTTCGTCACATGATTGTTAAAGAAGAAGCTTAATTTGTTTCACATGGAACAAAAGAAAACGATGAGAGGAGATGGCTATTTTGATTAATAATGTTGTACTAGTTGGACGTCTGACTAAAGATCCGGATTTACGATATACATCAAACGGAACTGCAGTAGCAACGTTTACTCTGGCCGTAAATCGTAATTTTACAAACCAAAGTGGAAATCGAGAGGCTGACTTTATTAACTGCGTTATATGGCGTAAATCAGCAGAAACAATGGCTAACTATGCACGTAAAGGTACACTTTTAGGTGTCACCGGTCGTATTCAAACACGTTCTTATGACAATCAACAAGGACAAAAAGTTTATGTTACAGAAGTAGTAGCTGATAACTTCCAATTATTGGAATCTCGTTCTGCATCAGAGAATCGTCAACAAAGTGGCGGTTACCAAAGCTCAAACCAATCCACAAACACATTTGGTGGAAACAATAACTTTAATCAAACATCTCAATCATCCAACGGTATGCCTGATTTTGATCGTGATACAACTGATCCTTTTGGTTCAAGTTCAACGATTGACATTTCAGATGATGATTTACCATTCTAAACGAATTGATAGGAGGGAAATAGAATGGCACAACAAAGAAGAGGCGGACGTAAACGTCGTAAAGTAGACTACATTGCTGCTAATCATATTGAATATATCGATTATAAAGATATCGAATTACTAAAAAGATTTATCTCAGAACGCGGTAAAATTTTGCCACGTCGTGTAACTGGTACTGGCGCTAAAAACCAACGTAAACTTACTGTTGCAATTAAACGCGCTCGTATTATGGGCTTACTACCTTTCGTTAGTGAAGACTAATAAATTGTAAAATTTGAAGCAGCAACCTTTTAGGTTGTTGCTTCTTTTTTATATAAAAGAGAATTAGTCGTTTACTAAGCAATATAGATGTTAGTCGCTTGTAGTGATGAAAATATGGTAAAATTGAACTAATTATTAGTGGGAGGGAGAACATGGACAATGAAAATTTAAACTTTACCCCTAAACCATTCTTCTTTTTTTTATTTATTCTAATTGAAGTTTTGGTCATTCTAGTGTTTCCATTTCGATTAATTAGTGCATTAATTGTACTTATCATGAATGCGCTTTGGTTTCGTTATTGGTTGAAAATGAGTCGATGGTTAGTTCTAAGGAACCGAGAGAAAATTCAACAAGCATCAACTGTGGCAGAAACCAATCTCGCATATGTTTCAGAAATTATGCCTGTAGGAGTAATCGCTTACCAGCCAACAACACAAAAAATCGAATGGTTAAATCCCTTTGCTCTAGACATAAAAGATAAGAGTGCATTATCGGAAACTGAATTATTAGATGCTTTTTTCTCTGCAAAAGAAAAAAAGAAAAATCAATTGTATTTAGCAGATAAAACCTTTCAGTTTGATTTAGATACAATCAAAGGGGTTATTTATTTCAGTGACGTTACACAAAATCAATTATTAAAATTGCATCAAACAAATGTACAACCCGTGATCGGAATTTTGTCAATTGATAACTATGCAGATGCAATTGATAAATTAGATGATAAAGAAATTTCTTATCTAAATTCATTTATTACTACATTGATTTCTGATTGGATGGACGAATATCATATTTTTTATAAGAGAATAAACGCAGAGCGCTTTTTCTTTTTTGCACAAATGATTGATTTAAAAAAGATGATGGACAAGAAATTCGATTTGTTGGATCGATTGAGAGCTGAAGCGGAGAAACAAAATTTACCGATTACACTAAGCATGGGTGTTGCGTATGGGCAAAAAACGCTAGAAGAAATTGGCGATGAAGCGCAGAATAATTTAGATATTGCTTTAGTTCGCGGGGGCGACCAGGTTGTTGTAAAAGAAGTTCATGAGGGCTCAAAACCAACTTACTATGGTGGGAAATCAGCAAAAAATGTAAAAAGAACAAGAGTAAGATCCCGCGCAATGAGTACGGCATTACGGAAAATATTTACGGAAACAAATGATGTGTTTATTATGGGGCATCGTTTTCCAGATATGGATGCTTTAGGTTCTGCTTTCGGTGTTAGTTGTTTGGCGCGCTTTAATCAAAAAAAAGCATATGTTGTGATTAATGAAGACGAAATTATCCCAGATGTTTCTAGATGTTTAGAAGAAATTCATAAGCATCCAGAATTAGAAGCTCAAATAATTTCACCAGAGCAAGCGATGGAGATCAAACAGGACAATGATTTATTAGTTATGGTAGATTATCATAAACCGTCATTATCAATCTCACAGAGCTTATACGACCAATTTGATAAAATTGTTATTATTGATCATCATCGACGGGGAGAAGAATTTCCAAACAAACCATTATTAACTTATATTGAATCCTCCGCGTCATCAGCCTCAGAATTGGTCACAGAATTGATTCAATATCAAAGTACGAGAACCAATAAACTTGATCGTTTTGAAGCAACACTTTTGCTTGCTGGGATGACTGTAGACACGAATAGTTTTAATGTGAGAACTACAGCTCGAACATTTGATGTGGCAAGTTATTTGAGGTCTTGCGGAGCGGATGCGTCATTAGTACAATATTTATTAAGTTCTGATTTAGATACTTACTTAGAAATTAGTGATCTAATTGCTCACAGTGAGTATGTGACAGAAGATATTGTCGTAACAGCAGGAACGAATGAGAAAGAGTATAATAGTGTTATTGCCGCTAAAACAGCTGATACATTGCTGTCAATGATTGATATTAATGCTGCATTTGTTATTACTAAGCGAACGGATGGCTTGATTGGGATTAGTGCAAGAAGTAGTGGAACAATCAATGTCCAACTCATCATGGAATCTTTAGGTGGCGGTGGCCATTTTACTAATGCAGCAACACAATTGGAAAATACAACGGTTGAAGAAACAAAAGAGCAGTTATTAGCAGCAATTCATAACAATATAAATCAAATATATGATAAGGAGTAGACCAAATGAAAGTAATTTTCTTGCAAGATGTAAAAGGAAAAGGCAAAAAAGGGGACGTTAAAGAAGTTCCAACTGGATATGCACAAAACTATTTATTAAAAAATAATTTAGCTAAGGAAGCTAATAAAGGAAGCATCAGTCAATTAGCTGGACAGAAAAAAGCGCAAGAAAAGCATGAAGCAGAAATTTTAGCTGAAGCAAAAAAATTAAAAGATTTTCTTGAAAAAGAAGACACAGTGGTTGAAATCAAAGCAAAAGCTGGTGAAGACAGTCGTTTGTTTGGATCAATTCCATCAAAACAAATTGCAGAAGGATTGAACAAACAATACAAAGTAAAAATTGATAAACGAAAAATAGAATTGGAAACACCGATCAGAGCTTTAGGTTACACCAATGTACCAGTGAAGTTGCATCATGATGTAACTGCGACAATTAAGGTACATGTTGTACAAGAATAAGAAGTACAAAGCGGTTGTTTTGGGAACACTGTTTATTCGGAAAAAAAGGAGGTATGACAAGCCCTTGTCACACCTCCTTTCTTATGCGGTGTACATTTCAGTTATTTTCTTGTAAAATGAAGCAACCGAAGACAAGGAGCGATAAGTATGAGTGAAGTGTGGCAGGATCGAATCCCACCGCAAAATATTGAAGCGGAACAAGCAGTCTTAGGCTCTGTTTTTCTTGATGCAGAAACGATCATTGATGCCATGGAATACATAGAGCCAAAAGATTTTTATCGTCGTGGTCATCAAATAATTTTTGAAACAATGATTGAATTGAACGATCGGAATGAAGCGATAGATGTTGTAACTGTGAAGGATCGATTAGAGCAAGGAAATCTTTTAGAAGATGCTGGAGGATTGAGTTACCTTTCAGAACTTGCTTTAGCAGTACCTACAGCTGCAAATGTGGCTTATTATGCCAAAATTGTTGAAGAAAAATCTTTACTGCGAAATTTAATCCAAACAGCAACTGGGATTGTAACTAAGGGGTTTGAACAAGGAGAAGAAGTTCAGTCGATTTTAGATGACGCGGAACGAAGTATTTTAGAAGTATCTGAAAAAAGAAATCGTAGTGGTTTTTTATCAATCGCAGAAGTTTTGAACTCTACGATTGAAAATATAGATCAGCTTGCACAAAATAATGAAGAAATTACTGGTTTGCCGACAGGGTATCAAGGTTTAGATAAAATGACTGCAGGGTTCCAAGCGGAAGAATTAATTATTATTGCTGCTCGTCCTGCAGTAGGTAAAACAGCTTTTGCACTGAACATTGCTCAAAATGTGGGAACAAAAACCGATCGCTCTGTAGCAATTTTTAGTTTAGAAATGGGTGCAGAATCGTTAGTAAATCGTATGCTTTGTGCAGAAGGATCTATTGAAGCTAGTCACTTACGAACGGGTCAGTTATCAGAGGAAGAGTGGTCAAACTTAATTGTCGCTATGGGAAGTTTGTCACGAGCAAATATTTATATTGATGATACTCCTGGTATCAAAATTTCTGAAATTCGCGCGAAATGTAGAAAACTGGCACAAGAAAAAGGAAATTTAGGGTTAATTTTGATTGATTACCTACAATTGATTGAAGGAAGTGGACGAGAAAATCGCCAACAAGAAGTGTCTGATATTTCGCGTCAGTTAAAAAAATTGGCAAAAGAGCTAAAAGTACCCGTCATTGCCTTATCCCAACTTTCACGTGGTGTAGAACAGAGACAAGATAAACGTCCAGTTCTTAGTGATATCCGGGAATCTGGATCCATTGAGCAAGATGCCGATATCGTGGCGTTCTTATATCGTGATGATTATTATGATCGTGAAGGCGGCGAAGACGGAGAAGCGACAGAACCACAAAATGATAATGTAATCGAAGTAATCATTGAAAAAAACCGAAGCGGCGCACGTGGGACTGTTGAGTTACTATTTATAAAAGAATACAATAAGTTTTCTTCACTTTCACCAAGGGAAGAATTCTAAACGATTTTATTTGAGAAAAGTTTGATTTTATTGTGTAAACAGTAAAGCCAAGCTTTTTTTATTATAGAAATTTTTTAAGCAATTAGTAAATCGTTCGTAAATAAACCGTTTTTACAAAATAAAATAAAATATCATTCGATTTTGTTTGAATATATAGGCGTAAATTGGTACAATAGTTCAGGATCAAATAATATAAAATGAGGTGTTCGAATGTCATCTGTAGTAGTAGTAGGTACACAATGGGGCGATGAAGGGAAAGGAAAAATCACTGACTTCCTTAGTGAGAACGCAGAAGTAATCGCACGTTACCAAGGTGGCGATAATGCAGGACACACAATTAAATTTAGTGGTGTTACGTATAAACTGCATTTAATTCCTTCTGGGATTTTTTACAAAGATAAAATCAGTGTGATTGGGAATGGCGTTGTTGTTAATCCTAAATCTTTAGTAAAAGAGCTTGCCTATCTACACGAAAAAGATATTACGACGGACAATTTAAGAATTTCTGACCGTGCGCATGTCATCTTGCCATACCACATTAAATTAGATCAATTGCAAGAAGATGCGAAAGGCGAGAATAAAATTGGAACAACGATCAAAGGGATCGGACCTGCATACATGGATAAAGCAGCACGTGTTGGGATTCGAATTGCAGATTTATTAGATAAAGAAATTTTTGAAGAACGTTTACGTATGAATTTAGAAGACAAAAATCGTCAATTTGTTAAGATGTTTGATTCTGAGCCAATTTCATTCGAAGAAATTTTTGAAGAATATTATGAGTATGGTCAACAAATCAAACAATATGTGACAGATACTTCAGTCATTTTAAATGATGCATTAGATGCTGGGAAGCGCGTGTTATTCGAAGGTGCACAAGGTGTTATGTTGGATATTGATCAAGGAACATATCCATTTGTTACTTCATCTAATCCAGTTGCTGGGGGCGTAACAATTGGTAGTGGCGTTGGCCCATCAAAAATCAATAAAGTGGTTGGTGTATGTAAAGCTTATACTTCACGTGTAGGTGATGGTCCTTTCCCAACTGAATTATTTGATGAAACTGGTGAACAAATTCGTAAAATCGGTCGGGAATATGGTACAACAACTGGTCGACCACGTCGTGTTGGATGGTTTGATACAGTTGTTATGCGTCATTCAAAACGTGTATCAGGGATTACGAACCTCTCACTTAACTCTATTGATGTTTTAAGTGGCTTGGACACAGTAAAAATCTGTACAGCTTACGAATTAGACGGAGAATTAATTTATCATTACCCAGCTAGCTTGAAAGAATTAAAACGTTGCAAACCTGTATATGAAGAATTACCAGGTTGGTCTGAAGATATTACTAGTTGTAAAACATTAGCAGAATTACCAGAAAATGCTCGTAATTATGTGAGACGTATCTCAGAGCTTGTAGGCGTGCGTATTTCTACTTTCTCAGTTGGACCAGACAGAAACCAAACAAACATCTTAGAAAGCGTATGGGCGCAAATTTAAGACGTTTTTAGCCCATGTAGATAACTGAATCAGGACATTTCTTTTAGAAGTGAGTTATCTTGGGAAAACTTTTTTGATATAAAACAACTGAAACTTGAAGTAACTTTGAATTTATTCATGTTGCTTCAAGTTTTTTCGTAAATAATAGCCATAAATTCCTTTTGATTACAAGACGTTTGTTATAATGTAGTAGTTAGGCGGGTTAAGAATAAAAAAGGAGTTGAATCATGTGTATCAAATAGTGACTGATTCTTGTTGTGATTTACCTTATCAGGTATTAAAAGAAATAAATGTCGACTTTTTATCAATGAAAATTCAGCTAAATGGCGAAGAATTAATTGACGACTTAGGAAAAACTTTTGATTATGAAAAATATATGAATGAATTAAAAGGCGAAGCAATGCCAACCACTTCTCAAATAAATGTAGGTGGTTATTTCGAATTTTTCCGATCATATGTTGAAAAAAAGATTCCTGTCCTTTATGTTGCTTTTTCTAGCTCAATGAGTGGCTCTTATAGTAGTGCAATGCAAGCTGTTGAGTTATTGAAAGAAGAGTACGAAAATCCAGAAATTTATGTTTTCGATACAAAGGCGGCTAGTATTGGTGAAGGACTGTTGGTTTTAGCTGCAGCTAGATTAAAAGAAGAAGGAAAGTCACTTGAAGAAGTTTTAGAGTGGTTGAAGAATAATTATTTAAAAGTTCATTCTTGGGTAACTGTCGATGATTTAAAACATCTCGAGCGTGGGGGAAGAATTTCTAAGACAAGTGCGACATTAGGAAGCATTCTAAGTGTAAAGCCTATCATTACTGTTGATGAAGAAGGACGTTTAACAAACGTTGACAAAGTTCGTGGAAGAAATAAATCCATTCAAAAAATTGTTGATGAAACGATCCAATCAATCGTAGCGCCTCTTGAACAAACCATTTATATTGCGTATGCAGGAGACTTAGAAAGCGCTGAAAAAGCTAAGAAACAATTAGAAGAAAAAATTCAAGTAAAAAATATTGTGCTTTACCCATTAGGACCAACAATTGCTAGCCATACTGGTTATGGTTGTATTGCTATCTTTTCAATGGGAACGAGTCGTTAAACCATAATAAAAAAGCGTAGGGGCTGTTAATTGTCCCTACGCTTTTTGTGTTGGTTTTATGAAAATAATACATCCATATTTTTTTTGACATCAGGATTTTCTAAAAACTCATCATAAGTTGTATCTGCTCGATCAATTACACCTTTATCAGAAACAGCAATGATGCGGTTTGCTAGTGTTTGGATGAATTGGTGGTCATGAGAAGCAAATAGGATAGAACCAGTGAAAGCCATCAATCCGTCATTTAGAGCAGTAATTGACTCTAAATCTAAATGATTTGTTGGATCATCGAGCACTAAGACGTTTGCTTTTGAAAGCATCATTTTTGAAAGCATACAACGAACTTTTTCTCCACCAGATAAAACGTTAACTGGTTTTAAGACTTCTTCTCCAGAAAAAAGCATTCGTCCTAAGAAGCTTCTCAAGAAGGTATTGTCGTCTTCTTCTTTACTTGCATATTGACGTAACCAGTCAAGAATCGTTAAGTCAGTATTAAATTCTTTTGTAGTATCTTTTGCTAAATAAGAATGACTGGTTGTAACACCCCAGCGAACAGTACCAGTATCAGGTTTGATTTCACCCATGATTACTTTAAACAATGTAGTAGTTGTAATATCATTATCTGCTACAAAAGCAACTTTGTCTTCTTTGTTCAAAGTAAATGATATATCTTTTAAGATTTGCTTACCATCAATGGTTACACTCACATTATCTACTTGTAAAAGATCATTTCCAATTTCACGTTCAGGTTTAAATCCAACAAATGGATAACGTCTTGAAGACGGTTGAATGTCATCTAAAGTAATTTTTTCTAGCATTTTTTTACGTGAAGTTGCTTGTTTTGATTTTGAAGCATTTGCACTGAAACGCGCAATAAAATCTTGTAGCTCTTTGATTTGTTCTTCTTTTTTGGCATTTGCATTTGCTTGAAGTTTTGTTGCAAGTTGGCTAGATTCCAACCAAAAATCATAGTTTCCGACATAAAGTTTGATTTTACCGAAGTCTAGATCTGCCATGTGCGTACAAACTTTGTTCAAGAAGTGGCGGTCATGGGATACTACGATTACAGTATTTTCAAACTCAATTAAAAATTCTTCTAACCAATTGATTGATTGAATATCCAGTCCGTTGGTAGGTTCGTCCAGCAGTAATACATCAGGTTTACCAAAAAGTGTTTGCGCTAGTAAAACTTTTACTTTTTGACCAGCAGTTAATTCACTCATTAATTGATGATGTAATTCTTCAGGGATATTTAGTCCTTGTAATAAAACTGCTGCTTCTGGTTCAGCTTCCCAACCATTTAGCTCAGCAAACTCACCTTCTAATTCTGCAGCACGAATGCCGTCAGCATCAGAAAAGTCTTCCTTCATATATAAAGCATCTTTTTCTTTCATTACTTCATATAATCGTTTGTGTCCCATAATAACAGTTTCTAAAACAGTATATTCTTCATAATCAAAATGATTTTGTTTCAAAACGGCCATACGTTCATCAGGACCTAAAGCAACATTCCCAGTTGAAGGTTGTAACTCTCCAGATAAAACTTTAAGGAAAGTTGATTTACCTGCTCCATTTGCACCAATCAATCCATAACAATTTCCCGGAGTGAATTTAATATTAACGTCATCAAACAGTTTGCGATCTGAAAAGTGCAAACTTACATCATTTACAGTAATCAATTTTTTTCCTCACTTATATCTATAGTAGTTTTGACGAATTTGAGTCTTATAGAATTATAAAGGGGAAAGGTAAAAGTTTCAAGGTAATACCAATTTTAATTGTGTTTCACGTGGAACGTAAAAATTTTGAAAAAAATTTTTTAGCAAGATAGACAGCATAACTTTTGACGCATGTTGAAAGTGCGTCTAGTATTAGTTATGTAAATAAAAGAAAGAAGGTATGAAAATGAATGAAAATAGAAGAGCGGTTGATTGGGGATCCTTGCTATTAGGCATTTTATTTGTGATTGTATCGCTATTATCATTTCAAGATCCTGTCGGAAATCTAGTGGCAATTGTTATGGTATTTGCAGTATTTGCTTTTTTAAAGGGAATTTTTGAAATTATTGGTCGTAATCGTTTGAAAGAATTAACCGGTTATAAAGCAAAAATGCCTTTAGTAGTTGGAATTATTGATATTTTAATTGGACTCTTTTTGCTGTTTAACGTAAATGCAGGTGTGATGGCCTTGCCTTTTGTATTTGCTGTTTGGTTTATTATTGATTCGGTGTTTGCTTTATTTGTTACTGATTTGGCAAAAAATATCAGTACAGGATATTATTGGTTTACGGTTATTATCAATATTTTAGGAATCTTTTTAGGGATTGTGTTACTATTTAATCCAATTTCTTCAGCATTAACATTGAGTTTCTTAGTTGGTTTTTACTTTATGATGTTTGGAATCACTCATATTGTTTATGCATTTAGATAAAAAACAAAAAAATAGCGTATGCTTTTTGAGCATACGCTATTTTTTATAGACTTTCGTAAATTTCATGAAGGACTGGCATATCATGTACTTCGTATTTTTGTTTAAAACTTTCAATTTCTTCAGCTGAATAAAGACGAGGATCCAGATGTAAATCCTCAACTGGTAGTGGACGCTTATCTGAAATTTTGACATCGATGACTACTGGGCGAGTTGATTTTGCCGCAGCATCAAATGCAGGACGCAATTGTGAAAATTCAGTGATCGTGAAACCATCAGCACCCAACGCTTCTCCTACTTTGCCGAAATCAGCCCCTTCCAAAAAGACACCAAATTTGTTTTGCTCAGAATCTTCTTGCTCAGCTTCGATAAAACCAAAGGATTCATTTGAAAAAACAATATTGATAATAGGTAATTGATATTTTACTTGAGTAATAATATCTTGCATAACCATTGCAAATCCACCATCACCACTGAGTGTAAAAACTTGTTGTTCAGGATAACTTAATTTTGCAGCAATCCCGGCCGGAACAGCGTAACCCATCGTGGCAAACCAACCAGATGTTGTATGTTTTTGCTGACCATTTAAATCTAATAGACGAATAGATTGGATTGTTGTATTACCGACATCTGTTACAAAAATAGCTGATTCTTTTGCAATACGATTGATTTCACTATACACAGCTTCGGGACGAATTGGTTTATCTGCTTGTGTTGCAAATGATTGAAGCCAGTTGACCCAAGTTTCTTTATTTTTTTGGTTCGCAAGTAACCAGTTATCTGAAGGCCGTGCTTCGCCAAGCTCAACCAGAGTTTGCAATGTTGTGATAGCATCACCTAAAATAGCTAACGAAGTTTGGTGTCGACGACCAAATTTTGACGCATCAATATCTACTTGAACAAATTTAGCATCAGGATTAAAGAAGTATTTGGCAAAAGGAAAATCACTTCCTACGAAGAAAATCAAATCAGCTTCAGCCAATGCTTCGTTTGCAGGCTTGGTAGCGACACGCCCAGCAAAACCAAGGAAATTAGGATAGTTATCTGGAACGATTCCCTTTCCTAAAACAGAAGAAACAACAGGCATTGAAAAATGTTCTGAGAAAGCCTTGATCTGTTCAAACCCTCCACGAGTACCTTGTCCAATATAGAGCACAGGCTTCTTTGCTTCACTGATGTATGGTAAAGCTTTGATTACATCCTCTTTTTTTGGTAGCAAAACATTATTCTGATGGGTAGAGGCCGTACTGAATTCTTGATCTTCAATATCTGCATAACCAAAATCAACTGGGATAGTTACTATAGCAACACCATTGTATTTATAAGCCGCTTTGATCGCTTCATCAGTTACATGAGGGAGACTTTCTGGTGTCATTACTGTTCTATTGTAGACGCTAACATCAGCAAACATAGGATTTTCATTTAATTCTTGGAAAGCATTATAATTCATTGCAGTTGAAGCGACTTGACCAAGAAATGCAACTACTGGTACATGATCCATTTGTGCATCATACAGCCCATTGATTAAGTGTGTTGCTCCAGGACCAGCTGAGCCAAATACAGCGCCAATTTTACCAGTTAATTTCGCATCTGCCGCGGCTGCAAGTGCTCCTACTTCTTCGTGACGAACTTGAATATATTTAATAGAGTGCTTTTCTTGATATAAAGCATCCATGATGGAATTAAAAGAACCACCAGGGATACCATAAATATGATCAATGCCCCAACTTTCTAAAACTTTGACCATAGCTACGCCTGAATTAATTGTTGACATATGATGTATCACTCCTTTTATTTTGTTAGACTCAGTATAACTCTTTCTTTATTTTGCCCCAACTAATTCGTTTTTTCACATAATAAGTTGTGATAGGTGTCGAAAAAATACTTTTTTTAGTATGATGAATAAGTAAACGAGAAAGGAGAAATCAATGGTTACTTGGTTATTAGGATTAGATCCATGGTTGCAAGCATTAGTTGGAACAGGATTCACTTATTTTATGACAGCGCTAGGCGCAGCACTTGTATTTTTCTTTAAAGAAATCAAGAAAGAGTTATTGAATTTGATGCTAGGATTTGCTTCGGGAATAATGATTGCTGCCAGTTTTTGGTCATTGTTAGATCCAGCAATCTCAAAAGCAGAAGAAAATGGTGACATTGCCTGGTTGGTTGTAAGCATAGGATTTGGTTTAGGAGGTGTCTTTCTTTACATAGCAGATAAGACGTTGCCTCATATGCATTTTGGTCCAAAGCATGAAGTAGAGGGATTCCAAACACATTTGAAACGAACGATTTTATTGGTTTTTTCGATTACACTACACAATATACCAGAGGGACTGGCAGTAGGTGTAGCATTTGGAGCAGCCGCGAATGCTAGTGATCCTAAGGCAGCAACGTTGGCAGCTATTTCAGTAGCTTTAGGAATAGGCATTCAAAATTTCCCTGAAGGTGCAGCAGTATCGATTCCATTGAGACAAGAAGGGTTAAGTCGAAGAAAAGCGTTTTGGTATGGGCAAGCTTCGGGTGTGGTCGAACCAATTGCAGGAGTGTTAGGTGCATTGCTGGTAACGAGAGTTTCGCTATTATTGCCTTATGCACTAGCTTTTGCCGCGGGTGCAATGATTTACGTTGTTGTAGAAGAATTAATTCCAGAGGCGCAACAAACGTTGTCAAGTCGTCGACACTTTGCGGTATTTGGTGTCATGCTCGGTTTTATGATTATGATGATTTTAGATGTAGCATTAGGATGAAGCGGACTTGATTAAGCATTTGTTCAAAGCAAAAACCAGAGAAAAACTTCTCTGGTTTTTTACTTTTGGAATAAAAATCATCAAAAATTGAAGCAACTCTAGTAGTAGTTAGAAAATAATTTTTGAGATCTCCTCTTTTTTCGTGCAATAATTAGTAGTATCGTCTATTGTTACCGGACGTTCCTGTAATCAATCGAACTAGCCAAATAGCAATAGCCAATGGGATGAGCAGTTTGATTGCAAACCACAAGAATCCGCTTAGTAAACCAACAAAAAGACTGATGACAGAGCTAGCGATGATTAGAAAAAGAATTAACAAGAATACTTTTCCGATTATATTTTTTTGTCCCATGAACTATTCCCTCATTTCATATGTTTTTTCTATATAAAAAGTTTAACAAATTTTTACTTTTTTCACGTCCAACTAAAGACTGATTATTTCATCAGACTTCAGATGATTATCCTTTGCTTTTTTTGAATGTTTCCATATAAAATAAGCGAAAGGAGAGAAAATTATGACAAAGAATCGTTTAGAAGCATTTACAGATGCAGTTATTGCAATTATTATGACCATTTTAGTTTTAGAATTACATCAGCCAGGTTCAGATACTTGGTCGGCATTGATTGGACTTGAACATAAAATTTTGATTTATGTTATCAGTTTCTTTACACTGGTTATTTATTGGAATAACCACCATCATTTATTTTTAGTGGTCAAAAAAATCAATGGACAAGTATTATGGCGAAATAGTATTTTTATTTTTTCTTTATCGCTATTCCCATTTGCAACTGCTTGGATCAGTGAATACATCAATAGTCTCGTGCCTGAACTTGTGTATGGGCTAGTGACTTTGTTTGCTAATGTGACCTATTATTTTCTAGCAAGAGAACTCGCTAAAGTAAATAAAAAAGAAAGTGTTGTGAAAGAATTACTGGTTGACTACCGGAAATCTTATCTGTCCATCGGACTGAATATTTTAGGATTATTATTAGGATGGTTAGTTGCACCTATAGCAGTTTTAGTTGTAAATGTATTGATTTTATTGATGTGGTTCATTCCAATAAAAAGAGTAGAACAGTATTTTAGATGAAAAGAAAGGTGTAGGACAAACTGTCTTGCACCTTTCTTTTGTGGATTAAATATAAGCATAAAGTTTTCCACAGTGGATAACTTGAAAAAAACATCAAAATAAGGAGGAAGACTACGTTATTTGTAAATAAGGGAATAACACATTTCTACCACATCAAGCAAGAGATAAAAGACAAACAAGTTAAGAATAAATCTATTTCAATATACCGTTAGGGGGTATTTTCAGTTATGAGTAGAGGTTAGAATGGATAGGTAAAAGAAATGTTATGTTGTTGAAGGAAAAGGGAACGGTTTTCTTATCCTGAGATAGATAGGTTACAATAATACAATAAATAAAAAGGAAAAAAATAATGAATAATTTACGTAAATTACGACTAGAACACCAATTAACTATTCGAGAGTTAGCTGATATTTTAGCTTGTGACTTCTCTTTGTATTCAAAATATGAACGTGAAGAGCGGAGCATACCAATTAAATTGCTGGTCATACTATCAGACTTTTATGAAACGAATAGCGATTTTCTACTAGGACGGACAGATTATCCTAAAAAACTCCCATTGTCTAAAGAACCATCTGAATATGATCGTACATAGAATTATTGATATAAATAAAGCTAATTGAAATTTGATATATCAAATTTCAATTAAAGACTAGATGAAAAGAAAATCAAAAATAGATAGAACAAAATGATAGTTTGATTTTTTTCTCCCAACAAATAGCGGAGAATTTTTAGGCAGATAAAAATATGGAATCTACTAACCGTGTAATATGCGAGGTGTTTACTAAATGTGTTGTTACTTGAATGTTTAGCGTAGAAATGCTTTATAGTGGAAGTAAGCAACAATTCAACTGTTCGTTGAGTCAACAAAGAGCGAGTTCAACAAAGAGTTCATTGCCAAACGATTCTTCAAGGAGGTACAGTGATGGTAGAAATAGGAAAGAAAATAAAAGAATTAAGACAATCAAAAAAAATGACGCAAAAAGAATTAGCAGAAGTCCTGAATGTCACACCTCAAGCAGTATCTAAGTGGGAGCGAAACGCGAGTAATCCGGATCTTCAAACACTTTTAACACTTAGCCGCTATTTTGATGTTTCCGTGGATGAAATTTTAGGTAATATTAAGCAGACATTTTTTGATTCTCTTTTTTCAAAAATGAAAAGGGGTAAGCAGATGAAAAATTCTCAAAATACGAATGTAGAGCAAGTTTCAACTGATACAAAAGTCCTGATATTTGATTTGAGTGGGAGTTTCATGAGTGATAAAGGCTTGTTACAAACACAAATTTTAAATAGTAAATTACAGTCACTGATGAATAAAAACGAAAAAAAAATCATAGTAGACACATATGAATCTAGTCAATTAAACAAGTACGGAGAACAAGCAGATATTATTCTATTGACGCCTTCATTTAGTTTTGCACGAAAAGAAATTGAAAAACAATTCCCTACAGTTCCTGTGATTGAAATATCAAAGAGGGACTATGGCTTGCTGGACATTGAAAATATTTATCAAGAAATCATCAATGTAATACAGTAAAAAACAAGAAATAACTAAGTAAAGGAAAAGGGCAGCTTTTGAGTAAACGACTCAAGGCTGTCCTTTTTGTGAATGGTTCGATCAGAGACGCAATACAATAAATAATAAATTGACGAAAAGATAAACAACAAGTAGCGTTCTGCTTAACATCGTTTCTCTCTTTTTTTGATTTTTAACTGGTAGTAGGTTCCTAGTGTAATCAGGCAAATAAGGAACATTAGATAGTTTGTTAGTAACATAAAATTACAACTTTTTGATTGGACTTTGAGTAGTTTTCTTTAAGCTAGCAGTTGGAAACTCATCAGTAATAGTCATTCGGATTCCTCCTTTAGTAGAGCCAACGCTAATCCATTTTTTCATTTAAACGGCTCTCTTTCTTTAACAATAAATTTTATACTGATAATTAGGCCCAATTAGCTACCAAATTTGGTGGCTTTCTTTCTCTATTGTTAACTAAAAAAGCGTTTATTTCATCCGTAAAAAATGTCTCTTTTTTTCTCTATTTACGTATGTCGTGTATTGGAGCATGATAAAATAAGACGTATTAAATGATTCTATGGGAGGGGTGGAAAGCTTAACTGCTAAAGAAAGGAAAATCTTACAATTGATTGCGGACGCCAAAACGCAAAAAAAAGTCGCTATTCAGTTGTACATGAGCCAGAGGACAATATCTACGCACATGCAACATATCTTAAACAAATTGTGTGTCCATTCCACTGTATCAGCAGTTATTAAAGCGCTTGAGCTGGGTGTCGTTGAAATTAATTCAGAAAAAGCTTACGATCATTATTTTACATAAACCATCAAGTGTCTGAAGCTGTTGTTAATTGTTTTTTGAGGAACCAGATTGGACTAATAAATCTGCTATACTAGTAGATGAAAACGCAAACAAGTTGTTGCTATAACTCAAAAAGGACTGATTTTATGAAGAAAGTTTTTTCTCGCGTATTTATTAAAGACACCGCTGGGGATTTCTTGGTGATTAGGGACAGAGCAGATGTTTGGAATTTTCCAGGTGGGAAAAAAGAAATCGGCGAAACCACAATGGAGTGTGCCATACGTGAAGTGTATGAGGAAACTGCGTTACGAATTTCTCAAGTGGAAGAAGTTTATCAAGCGGATTTCCTTTTTGAAGAGGTGGAATGGGAAGGACATTTCTATTTTGCTCATCAAGTTTCGGGGCGTCCAACATTAAATGAACCTAATAAAATTAAAGGTATACAATTTATTTCTGACCTAAGTTCTGTTGAATTTTCTCCTAGTTTGGCTTCGTTATTTCAATGGCTTTCTAGACAAGATGATTTAAAGACATCACAGACAACTTGGTGCTAAAAAATACGCAGTTATTTTTATATTTAACTTTTTAAGTGTGTCATCTTCCTGACTAGATAGTCGGGTTTTTTTATTTTATGGTAAATAAGTCACTCTGTTTTTATCTTAGAAAGAAAGATGGTACGCTTGTTTTATTCGATAGAAGGCAAGGGGGAGCGACATGTTTTTAGCAATAAATGAAATCAGGTATTCTAAGTTAAGATATGCTTTGGTAATTGGTGTTATGTTTTTGATCGCCTATTTAGTATTTTTTTTAACAGGATTAGCCTATGGATTAGCTCAAGACAATCGGACAGCGGTAGATAAGTGGCAAGCAGACGATACATTATTAGCAGATGAAGCGAATAATAATTTAAATATGTCGATGATTCCATTAACGCAATTTGATGAGGTAAAGGCGGAAGAGAAGGCCTACTTAACACAGACGGCGGGTGTGATACAGAAAGAAAAAGGAAAAGAAAAAATTGATGTCACTTTTTTTGGCATTAATCAAGATCAATTTATAGCTCCGAAAATCAGTGATGGGAAAATGTTCCATTCCGATGATGAAACAGTAGCGGATAGTAGTGTAAAAGAGCAGTATGGCTTGAATTTAGGTGAGACAGTTCAGCTTGCGGGTAGCGATAAAAAATTAAAAATCGTAGGCTTCACGAAAGATGCGAAATTTAGCGTCGCTCCAGTTTTGTATACCACAGTAGGTGCTTATCAAGAAATTCGTTTTGAAACACAGGGTAGTCAAACTAGTAAAAAAACGAGAGTCAATGCGATTGTTACTAGAGGAAACGTGAGTAAAATTCCTGATGATCTAAAAAAAATTAGTATTCAAACGTTTATAAATGATTTGCCTGGCTATAGCGCACAAGTCTTAACATTTGGTTTTATGATTGGCTTTTTGATTGTGATTGCTGCAATTGTGATTGGGATATTTATTTATGTTTTGACTATGCAAAAGGCAGAGATCTTTGGTGTTATGAAAGCGCAGGGGATTTCTAGTCGATACATTGCCAATTCAGTAATTGTTCAGACTTTTTTACTCGCGGTTATTGGAGTGGCAACAGGATTAGCGGGAACGCTAGGGACAAGTTTACTGTTACCTGAAGCTGTGCCATTTCAAGTAAATCTTCTGTTCTTTTTAAGTATTAGTATCTTGATGATTGTGATAGCTGTTTTAGGTGCCTTGTTCTCTGTCAGGACAATTGTAAAAATTGATCCATTAAAAGCTATCGGATAGGAGAAGACAATGAAAGCAATTGAATTCAAACAAGTAAAAAAATCATTTAAAGATGGTGATTCCGTTATTGAAGCTTTAAAGGAAACTGATTTTTCAGTTAAAAAGGGAGAATTTGTAGCAATTATTGGCCCTTCTGGTTCTGGCAAAAGTACACTTTTAACGATTGCTGGAGGGTTACAGTCGCCTTCTGCTGGACAAGTATTGATTAACGATCGTCCATTTAGTGAAGAAAAAGAAAAACAGCGTGCAGCTTTGCGCTTTAAGGAAATTGGCTTTATCTTGCAGGCATCTAATTTGGTTCCTTTTCTAACTGTAAAAAAACAATTAAAGTTGGTCGATAAAGTTAGTAAAGAAAATCGAATAGATAACGGGATTAAGCTGCTAGAACAGTTAGGTGTAGGTAAATTGCTTGATAAATACCCTGAAGAATTATCAGGGGGAGAACGTCAACGTGTAGCAATTGCACGTGCATTGTACCATGATCCAACAATTATTCTGGCAGATGAACCAACAGCAAGTCTTGACTCAGAGAAAGCTTATGAAGTAGTAAAAATATTAGCTGAAGAAACCAAAGAAAAACAAAAAGCAACGATTATGGTGACTCATGATACCCGTTTGATTGAACATTGTGACCGCGTGTTGGTGATGAAAGATGGTCAGCTAACAGAACAGAAAGAGTAATCAATTACAAAAAGTGATCATTATTTTGTTTTAAACATAGAAAGCACCTAGGAGTTATTTTTCCTAGGTGCTTTCTATTTGAATTAATAAGGAAGATATTCCGAGTGATTTTCAGCAAGATAACTTACATATACCTAAAGTAGGGAAGGCTACTTAGGTAGTTGTTATTATTTTACAAAATTTCTCGCATAAAGAATAATCTCGCCTGTTCAATTTTTTAACGCCAACCTAAATCAGGAGCGACATCTTTTACAATGGATTCAAGCAAGTGAACATTGTATTCAACTCCTAAAGTATTCGGAATAGTTACAAGAACGGTATCTGCTTCTTTGATTGCTTCGTCTTCCGCTAATTCTTTTACGATTTGATCGGGTTCGCCAGCAAAGGTTCTACCGAAAATTGTTGGATTTTGATGATAAGCTAAGAAACCAACTTGATCATATTTGGAATCATCATTTCCTCCGAATAAGCGACGATCTAAATCATTTGTAATTGGTTGAATGGAACGGGTAACAAGTGTTCTTGGTTCAAAATCATGACCCGCTTCTTTCCAAGCTTCCTTGTAGGCACGTAATTGTTTTGTTTGTTGGACATGGAAAGGCTCATTTGATTCGTTATTAACAAGTGTTGAGGATTGAAGATTCATCCCGTGTTTAGCTGCCCAAATAGCTGTTTCTTGTGAGCCTGCTCCCCACCAAATACGTTTTTCTAAACCTTCTGAATAAGGTTCAAGGCGCAATTTTCCTGGTGCTTGTGGGAACATTGGCATTGGGTTTGGTTCAGCAAAACGTTCACCCTTCAATAATTCTAAAAATTCAAGTGTTCGTTCGCGTGTAACTTCTTTGATCTCGTCTTCGCTGTAATCATAACCAAAGTATTTCCAACCATCGAGAACTTGTTCAGGTGAACCACGACCGACGCCTAATTGCACTCGCCCTTGAGTAATGATATCTGTTAATCCAGCATTTTCTGCCATGTAGTAAGGATTTTCGTAACGCATGTCGATTAATCCTGTTCCAATCTCAATCTTACTTGTTTGTGCACCAATCGCAGAAAGTAGTGGAAATGGTGAGCCGATTTGTGGGGCAAAATGATGGACGCGGAACCAAGCACCATCAACGCCGAGTTTTTCTGCTTCAACAGCTAGCTCAATTGATTGTAGATAAGCATCTTGAGCAGTTTTTACTAACGAACCTTGATCCATCCAATGGCCGAAACTTAAAAAGCCAATGTTTTTCATAATTGAAATCCTCCTTAATCCTGAATAATTTTACTTACTTTTAATAAGTTGAATTTATTCTACTACTTTTTGTTTGAAAACGCGAATAATTGTTCCGGTGGTGAAGTGAGCTAAAAATAGTTGGCTTTTTGACAAAAGTAAGAACTACCCAATTTTATATAAGGCTTTGTTTATTATCTATACTCGGCTGATCATAAAGGGGTTACATTCGTAATACAATTTAAAATCATTTATATTTATAGTAACGAAAATTACTTGAATCAGATATTTCTGCCATGTTTGCAAGTATCAGTCATGCTTAAAAAGTGTGAACGTTATCTATCCATTTCAACAAACGTGTGGTGATGGTTCATAAACGAACGAAAGACTTATATTGATGGACAAGGATATCGTAATTATCAAAAAAGAATAGAAGAATATAGACCAAAAATAGAAGGAATACTAACTTTATTGTAGGAGGTGGAAAGGTGATAGGAATTCTTTACTTTATTGTCATTGTTTTAGCCAATGCCGTTGGGGCAATTTCTGGAATGGGCGGTGGCGTGATCATCAAACCTGTTTTTGATTTCATTGGAGTACATGACGTGGCGGCTATTTCTTTTTATTCCGCTACAGCAGTATTTACGATGTCTGTTGTGTCTACTGCGCGTCAATTGGCGAGTGGCCGAAAATTTGATTGGCAAATTGTCAGTTGGGTATCAACTGGGGCAGTATTAGGAGGGATTTTAGGAAACAGTGCATTTGAAGCTTGCTTAAATTGGTTTGGAAGTAATGATGTCGTGCAATTGATTCAAATCATATTGACTGTGTTTACTTTGATTTTTGCTTTTGTTTATACAAAATATGATTGGAAAAATTTTCAACTCACACACGTTGGTTGGTATTTTATTTGTGGCGTAATCTTAGGATTTTTAGCTAGTTTATTAGGGATTGGCGGTGGCCCAATCAATGTTTCGTTACTTATGTTGTTGTTCTCACTACCCATTAAAGACGCAACTGTTTATTCTATTTGTACCATTTTCTTTTCACAATTTGCGAAATTATTTACGATAGCTTTTACCACAGGATTTAATCGCTATGATTTAACGATGTTGTGGTTCGTAATCCCAGCTGCAATGATTGGTGGCTTATTAGGAGCAAAATTCAGTAATATTTTATCACCTAAGAGAGTTACGGCTGTCTTTCAAGGAGTGATTCTCCTTGTACTATTCATTAATCTTTACAATGCGTATCAATTATTATAATAGGAAGATGCGGAAGATTACTTTAGACAATTGAGAAGTTATAACATAAGCCTGGCACCACTATCGTCAAGAACGCTATAAGTTCTACAAAAAAAGAAACCGTGAGTTCCTTTAGTATCAAAGGATTCACGGTTTCCTTTTTTTCTTTCCACTCAATAGCTTATTGGGTTTTTGAACAGTAGAGCTAGCGTGATTAGATTTAAACTGTGACCAAAAGTGTGATTATATATCACGTGATTCAAGTAGTTTATATCGGTGTACTGTGATATGAATTTTTAGTGATGAACAATTATTTTTCAAAAATTTTAATTGAAAATTGCAGTAATAACTTTTTTAATTGTTATTTTTGAGCATATACAGAATGAAAAAATTTTTTTAGTTCCATTGCTTTATCGTTGTTATCTAAAAGATAGAAAATATTAATTAATCCCTCTATCTTGTTAATGTCGATGGTCGCTACGTTTTCTTCGCAAATCGGTGATAATGTGCTAAATATTTTATAGTAAATTTGTTCATATACATTTTTAGATTTTACTGCAAGTCTCTTTAAAGGAGCTAGAAAAATAGAAAGTAAATCTAAGTTTTTTCTTTCAAAGCTTAAATAGCAACCATTTATTAAAAATGATGTATAAAGAGATGGATAAAAATTATTTTTGTAAAATAGTTTCATTTTTTTTTCACTATTTTTAAACAGCAATTTTATTGTGTCAGTTGGAAAGATAAACATTAAATTATTAAAAGTCGTCAATTCAAAATAGCCCCAGGTTTCAATTCTAAATAGCCGGTCCCTAATGTATCTAATCTCTTTTTCAAATACTTCCAAATTTAATACATCCTTTTCTTTAGCTAGTAGCATATTAAATTGGATAAGTAAAATAAAATAGTACTCATCATTTGTTTGTTTAAACAGAGAAAGTAGTTGATTTCTAAATTCTTCTATTTTTTTGGGGGTAGAATTCTTATAAAGAATTTCTACAAAATTTTTGGCTGTAGCTTCTTTCAAAGTAATCTTGTTGTTTTGCAGATAAAACATAAATTCTGGTAATTTTATATTCATTCTGTCTAAGTATCTAAGCAATATTTCAGAAGAAAGAAGTGTGTGTCGGGTCTCGAATGAACTTAAAGTTGTTCTAGAAGAAATTTGTTTTGTTAAATTTGCTTGAGATATTTTACGTTCAACTCTTAACTTTTTTAACAGGTCAGCTTAATCCATAGATACCTCCTAAAACAGACGCATTTTTGATCATTTTAACACATGAATAAGAATTAATAATAAACTAATTTTGAAAAAATGAAAAAGGAGGAAATAATTATGAATCCATATACATGGGAAATTGAGCCACCACAAAAAATTGAGAAGTAAAAAGTAGAAAGAAATCGGAGGGAAACATGATGAGAAATTTCAACCTAGAAAAAATTATAAAAATAATGTTGCTAAGTATGTTGTTAACATTAGTATCCCCTGCAGTGACTAATATTGTATATGCTGAAACAGATAGTCAACCTAAAGAGACTGAAGTAAACAACCCTGAAAATGTAAATAAATCTTTTGAGAAAATGCAATCGATTGCGTCTCAATCACAAGAAATTACTAGTCCAACAGTTATTGAGACGATGAAAAATAACACATTAAATTCTATCAAAGAAAAAAACTAATTCTTAATGGACAAAATATTAATTTACTTTGGAATGACTCAAAATTTTTATCTATAGATGAAGAAGAGACAAATTATAAGTCCATCTCTGTACCAATAGAAGGGAAAGAATACAGTTACTTTAGTAATTTAACAGTAGTATTTGATAAAAATGAAAATGTAGTAACTTATTCAGAAAGTTTAATCACACAAAATCAAGTAAATAAGTTTGTTATTGATACTTACATTGAAGGTAAAAAAGTTAGCACTCAAAATACGGATATAGATTATATAAGTAATTCTAAATTAAAAGAAGGCTTGTTCAGTCTTAAACAAAGTGTGAAAGAAAGTAAAAATGTAAATACTAGAGGTATCGGAGCAATCGCAGGAATAAACGGAACAATAGCATATTTGATTGCAGGAACTTGCATAGCAGCATGTCCAGCTGTTGCACCGATTTGTGCAGCTTGTATAGCAGGTGTTTGTACAATAGGTGCTGCAGATATTGGTGGGGTCATTGCTTGTTTTAAATTATAATGAGGGAGAGTGGTTAAATTGTGATAGGAAAGAAGAGAAAGATTATTTTCTTATTGTTTGTTATTATTTTAATGAGTGGTGAAACATATTTTTACGCTAATCAAAAAGAAAAAAATTTCAATCCCTTGAATAGTATAAATAGTAATCAAATTCAAAAGCTAATTGATAATACCGATACTGGATACATTTATATTGGTAGACCTACATGTGAAGAATGTCAGGAATTTCTCCCCAAATTAAGATCTGTTTTAATAAAAAAAAGACAAAAAGTATTTTATTATAACACTGATAATGCCCGTAAGGAAAATCAAGACAAACTTGTAAAAGAATTAAATAATTTAAACGTAAAGATAGTACCAACAATTCTTTATATGAAAAAAGGAAAGATAGACGAGAAATTAGAAGGCTCTACTAATAAAAGTGAAATTGAAAAGTTTTTAGCTTACGAATAAAACTGTTGGTTAGAGAAGGTGTAGACTCTGGAAAAAAAATCTAAATTAATATTTTTTGTTGGAATTTGTAATTTTATATTGGCCATCTATTGGTTAATCTCGAATTTCAATGAAATGCATCCACAAGATATTTTTATAATTGGTTGGCTTATCGTAAATTTTATTTTCCTACTTAGTAGTACTATAAAAAAATAGTTCGAGAAAAGGGGTAAAAATAAAAAATAGTTGAATACTGTAACCACAATAAAAGAAAACCGCTAGAAAACCTATAATTTAGGCAGTTCTAGCGGTTTCTTTTTTTATTCCCACTCAATTTGATACAGCTTACTTATAATCCTTGATATGACAAGGATTATTACTGTTTCTCTAGTTTTTAGGGGACAATCGGGGGACAACATTCATCTTCACCGATTGATTTCCGTTAAACTTACGCTTTGTTTCTTTTGCACTAGTAAAATTAAAATCTTCGCCCATTTTTTTTGCAACGTCTTGATCTGGATTTGGATATAAGTGTCCATAATGGCGAAGAGTTATTTCCCCAGAGCTATGACCGAGTCTTCGGCTTAGCTTAAGAATATCAGTACCCATTTGAATTAAGTGGCTAGCATGGCTATGTCTAAGCCCTTTAGGCTGTATGGGGTGAACGCCTGCAAGTTCAGCATACTTTTTCAAATTACGGTTTATTGTGCATTTAGACATCGGTAAGCCATCATAAGTTAAAACATAGCGATCTACTCCCGCTTCATGTTGTCGTGTGTGCCAAGCTTTAAGAACTTTTAGTGTTTCATCATCTAAAGAGATAGTTCTTTCAGCATTTTTTGTTTTCATTTCATGGGTGGGTTTCCAACATTCACGCTTACCTGTCGGAATAATATTCTTCCAGATATGTAGCGTTTTCTTGTTGAAGTCAATATCTTCCCATGAAAGAGCAGTAGCTTCGTTTACACGAGCTCCTGTAGCGAAATACAGCACAATCATTACATACATCAAATGTTCATAGAAATCATCAAGGCAAATAACGGATAGGACTTTTTCAAATTCTTTTTTCGTCCAAAAGTCAACGACTGCTCGACCTTTTGGAAGAGCTTTAACTTTATTGGCAGGATTGCCGACAAGGTAGCCTAATTGAACCGCATGTTGCAAAATCCGCTTAAAGTTAGAAAAGAACTGGCTTGAGTAGCTTTGTGCAAAGCCTTTATTCTTTACCCAAATCTGAAAATCATTGACTATTTTTACATCAATATCTTTCAATTTTCGTTTACCGAAATAGCTTTTGATTGCGTTTAGCATAGGAACACGACTTTCAAACGTTTGAGCTTTGACAGTTGTCTTATACCATGGAAGATATTCTTCATCAAAAAATTGTTCAAAGGTCATTTTTGAAGCAGAATAAGCGCCAGTTTTGAAATATTTAGCTTTAGCAATTGTTGCATAGCGATTTGCTTCTACAGCACTTTCGAAGGGCTTCCCTGTATCATTAGTAGTCGTTTTTAGTCTATTTCGTTTACCAGTTACAGGATCAGTTCCAAGTGAGATTTGCACTTGGAATAGACCGCTATCTAACTTTGTTATCCCTGAATATTTAGTTTTAGTTGCCATTTAAATCATCTCCCTCTGGAATTCGGGGTTCGAACCCAATTAGAGATTTTATGGCGATAGTTGGTACAGAAATGATTTTACGATTTTCGTAAATATCATATCCAGATTTAACCATATTTTGTTTAGCTTGTCGAATTAAATTTTGTGCTTGGTAACTGGTGAAGCCGATTTTTTCAAGATCATGCTTAGTAATAACTTGTTTATACATATAAGAAACCTCATTTCTGTAAAATAAAAAAGAGCCCTGGAATAAAATGATTCCAAGGCTCATTACGTAATAAATTTTTTGCTTTGAATAAATTGCTATAACGATAAATAAAAGTAACTTGCAGATAGATTTGCGCTGTCTTTAATGTAATCTTGATTACGAGCAATAGCTAATTCCATCTTTTCTAAGTGTTCTAGAATAGCAAGGTATTCAGGCATAACATCTTTTCCCTCTTTCATAAGGGCATTTTCAATAATGCTATTATTTTGTCCCATGAATAGACTTAATGCGGATAGCTGTTTTGCAAGTTGATCGAGTGCAATTGCCATAATTTGGTGGCATTCTGGGCTTTTCATAGATTTAAGGATACGTTCAATAGTTTCATTATCATTTGTAGACATAGTGGTAATCTCCATTTCTAAGGTATTATTAGTAACCTGTATTTGTTGTAAATTTTATTGCGTATTGCTAAAAAATTTTAGTTGTATTTAAGTCAGATGGTTGAAACGCGTTAGTTAGTAAGAATATCTAAACAAATTGAAGCGAACTCGGTTGAATTGTGGACATATTCTTTATATTCTCGTATTTGCTCTTCCATTATGTCTAAGTTCTGTACAAAGGTCATATACTCTTTCATGGTAGGACGACCACTTTGATTAACTGTATTGCGGATAATTTGATTGTTTTGTTTCATAAATTGTTCTAGTTTAATCAGTTGCATTTCAAATTGATCGAGTGCAATACCGATTGTTTGTTGCCGTTCTGGACTATTTGTAAATCTAATTGAATCTTGATGTTGTGATTTAGATTTAGAATTGTGTCTTTGTTCTGTTTAAATTGTTTCGCAATCTGTTTTTTATATTTTGATTTACCCATGATAGAAAATCTCCATTTCTGTTTATATTATTTTTATTAGGTTTATTTTTGTGGTTCAGTGCCGATTACTTCAGAATCAATAATTTCATTTGCTTCGTCGTTGGTTTCTTCATCTTGTTGTTTCTTACGTTTTGGGTTGTGTCTTCGTGAATCAAGATATTTTGAAAAGAAAAAAGTATGTTGCACGATTAGACTCAGAAGCGTGTAGTTATTATCCCTGGCATAATAGACAAGTTCTTCAAATTCAGTGATATTTTGGTCTTCGATTACATCGATTACATCATTCATAAACGTGTCGGAGTTTTGTTCTAGTAAGAATTTATCCAAATCAAAACCTGCACCACTTTCAATATCTTTTATGTCGTAAGAAGTTTTTTCTGGATTTTCAGCATGAGTGAAATAGTCAAACATACCTCGAGGGGACATTACAATTTGAACGTGAGAAGGTCCGTTTAATTTTTCACTGATCAATTCTGAAACTTGAGTGTAGCTTTTTAGAGATTCAAAGAAGAGCGCTCCGTGCTTATGCGATTTTTTGAACTCTTTCGTTTTTGTGTCAATGTCTTTATCGTGCCAAGGGCTTAAAATATAGGGAACTTGTATTTCGTTCAGTATCTCTATATAGTTTTCTGGAGCACTTTCTTTATAGATCAGGAAAGCCCATTTGTTTGATCTTTGTTTGTTCGTTGTTTCTGTCATACATATCTCCCGTGATTATTGATTATTGATCTAATGGGGGGTCGTAGTAACCCCCATTAGATCGAATTTATAAAGCAGCTATATATAAAAAAAGAGTGCTATCGGGGCTCTTACTGCGTAAGCCCCGAAGCACTCTTTTGAATCTTTGTTTATCTTTTTTTACCCTCGATGAATAGGGCGTTTTGTTGGCGATTACCATTTGAAAAGTAATAGTCGGGAATACGATTGGAAAGTTGCTCTTTCAATTGTGCGTCCATATCGTGGAGCATTTTTTGCGCCTGTTGTGAGCGAGGGATTTCAATATATACTAGAACTATATCGTTTTGGATATCAATCACACTACGTTTAGCAAAATGATTAAATTCTCTTGTCACTTTGTTACTAGTTTTTGTTTGCGCCAGTGTCACGGGTGCAACGAGGTCTGTTTCGTTATGTTTTAAAAAACGGTGTAGCTCACGAGTTTCGCCCATTGAAGCCTTAAAGTTTCTCACTCGATCATTTTTACTTTTGTCTAAAATTAAATATAGATAAGTAGCAAACATTAAGACTGTTAATGCAAAAAGACCGACTAAAGAAATGTTGTACGCTAAATTAGTATAGGTACTCAAGAAGGCAGGAAATTTTAAAAGTGACAATTCAAATAAAGTAGCTAATAGTTTAGAAATGAATCCCAAAAACAGTAGAGGGATTGCGAGTTTAATAAGTGTTTTGGTGGTTAGATACCCTTTGATAAAAGTAGTTTTTTGCATTATAAAATCCCCTTTTTTGTGTAATATGTTGGACAAAGCAGTGGTAAAACTTGGTATGGATGTTCGTTATCGATAACTTGAATTAAGCCAGTCCCTTTTCCGAGGGGAATGATGATCCCGTTTGGGTCAAGGTCTGGAAATAAAAATTGTGTGGTTTTTTGGTTGATATTTCCGATCTGAATCAGGAGATTCATTTGTTCCCGAACACTGACAGGAACAGATGTGTGATCAAAACGCTGTGATACAAGCAACAGATGGATTTTAGTAGCCCTTCCAAGAAGTGCGATTTGGGAAAGTAATGAGAAAAATGATTCTTTAATAGCTTTGTTGACACCTTCCGATAGCGCCAAAACTTCATCAATGACGATTGTAATGTGTTTGAATTTTGTAGAAGGATTATTATAGAGAATGGCTTGTCGATCTTGAATTGTATTTAAGCATTGACTTAATGCTTCGTTAACTTCAGAGAGAAAATCTGACTTAGAGCGATTTTTTTGCGGGTGAATAACTGAAATGCTGTTAACGCGTGCCCAACGGCTGGGGCTATCAAATTTAGGATCAACAATAATTAGGTCTGAAATAGGTTTTAGAACACTTAATAAATAAGTAAGCATATAAGATTTTCCCGACCCTGAATTCCCGCAAATTGCAATAGAAGTGATTTTATTGTAATCAACACTAAGATTTTTCATGATTGGGAGAGTCATTCCCGGAATAGTCGGAATAAAGCGGTCTAAATCAGGAATAACCAAGCGCTCTGAAATTCCGGGTTTCATTGGAAAGAAAAGCCCACGTTTAACATGGATATCATCTGTTTTTAAAGGGACAAAAAAAGCGGAATTCTGTTTTAAAACGGTAAACATTGGATAAAGAGCAGCATTAGCAATTAGGAAAATCTTTTGGTATAAATTATCATCAATGATATACCCAGATGGAAGGCGGGGTTGGAAAATAAATCCGCCTTCTACAATCTTGCAATCGAAACTGTTCGTATAGCTAGTTTCACCGGACATTAAAGGACCTAGAGCCATATTTAACGCTTGGAGTAAGTATTGTTCAATTCGTTTATTTGTCATTATTTAATCTCACTCAAATCATCTGCTTTGAAGTATACGTTGTAGCGAATTTCGATTCCCTTTAAGTTTTCGAATTGAATCAAAGTCATGTATTTTGGTAATGTCACTTCGTTTTCAAATTTCACAGAAAAAGGAGGAAGACCTTCTTGTGAAAACCATGCTTTGTAGCCTGTGATTTCATCAGTCCGTTTATTGTCTTCGAACTTGTATTGTTCTTCCAATTCTGTACTTAAGAGATAAATGGGTTTATTAGTATCAACATATTCTTTTGCGGTTTGTGTGGAATATCCACCTTGTTTATATCGTGTTTTCACGGAGGAAAACCCCTTTCTAATTTCAAATAGTTATATTTTTAGATCATTTCTACTTAGGAACGGAAGTGCGGGACTGCGTATGCTTGCTTTCATGGATTCACCTTCTTTCAAAGTTACGTAATTCCCGCTTCACCTATAAGGAGAAAAAGGAGACGAAAATTAACCAATATCGCTAAATTATTGATTTACTCCATTTGGGGTAGTGTTGTATTGCGATTTTTTTGAATTTTCCCTTCATCTATAAGGAGAAAAAAGCGGTAGAAATTAACTAGTTTGAGTAAAAATAATTATTTTTTTTCGCAGATCACAAATGGTAATCGCTTCCATAATAATCGAAAAAGTTTTGTGCCATTTTTTCAAGAGTTTTTAGTTTCCTCTTTCGTACAGCGACAGGACTCATGTTTAACTCAGCTCCGAGTTGCTTTAGAGTTTTAGCTTCAAAATACAATCCCAGAATAATTTTTTTATTTGTGTCATCAAGTTTGTTGATTGTTTTGTAGAGAAAATTTAATCGTTCTTGTGTAATTAGGATTTGTTCAGGAGTATTAGGATCATTAGAAGCATTATAAGAATTTGGATGTAATAGAGCGTCAGATTCTCCGCTGTTAAAATCCGAGTTAAATTTTCTGTGATATCTGTCGCGTCTTTCAGCGCTTTCTTGTGCTTTTCGAAATTTTTCTAGTGTTGCGATTACTTTTTTCAAAGGCTCATTGTTTTCTAGGTTCTCATCAATTTTACGAAGATTTTTTTTCATATTTTCCCTTTCTGCCACCAAGTAGATAAAAAGAGAGTTTTGATAAAACTTAGCCAAGTTTGAAATTTTTTTGGCCAAACAAAAAAGGCGCAACTAGACGAATGTGTCTAATTGCACCTTTGTAAACTTCTTTTTTTATGTCTTTCATTTAATAGTGGAATTTCTTTTTTTTTTGATTTTTTATGATTATACGATTACAAAATATCCATTAATATTATTTTTTAATAAAAAAGCCCCTTTCTCTATTGACTGATTTTGCTAAAATTTTTATAATGCTTTTGAACAGAAGAAAATTAAATTAATTACATGAATTGAGTGGGGTGTGGGGACGACAGTCCTCATGATAAACGTTTGAAAAACGTTTAAGTAAAACTTGCGTATGTAAGTTTTATGCTCTTGAACTTTAAAATTTAAGGAAGATTTTGCCCATTTTTCGTTTTGGCAAATTTATTTTTATTATGTAAGTTAAAAGGAACGACCTCAAAAGAAGGTTGTCTTTTTTTATTATGTATGTTAAATAGTGTCTGATTAAGAAAAAATTCAATTTACTTGTCATACGATATTTGTAAATAGTTAGCTAAAGAAGCCACCTCAAAATGAAGTGGCTTCTTTTGTGTTTAAAACTGTTCTTTCTTCGGTGTTCGATTCTGCTCTACTAGGTTTAGAAATTGTAAGAGAAGTCGAACCTCTTCTTCTGAAAGTCCTGCGGTTTCCATTTTAACGGGTAAATGATCAGAAATCCCTAACAAATAATCAGATGAAACCTCCAAAACATCACATATTTTAATCAGTATTTCAACGCTGGGATATGTTTTTCCTTGCTCATAGGATGTAACAGCCCATTTTGATACACCGAGCCTATCTGCTAGGGTTGCTTGAGTCATTTTCTTTGTTTTACGCAGTGATTTTAATTTATCGCCAAAATATTCCATACTCATAAATAAATACTACTTCCATATGCGGTGTTTTAAATGCTTGTATAGTATTTAAAGTACCATTATGGAAACGTTTGTGATAAAATTAATGCTGGTCTAGCATTGAAAATCACTTTTTGCTAGAACAATAAAAATATGCGAGGCGAAAAAAATGGAGAAAGAAAAAGAGGTTGTTGAAGGTATTGAAAAAGAACAAGTAGATTATTTAGGCAAGGCGAAGGGCATATATGGCTCAATTAAAGAGCATCTACAGCCGGATTTTAGAAAACAATACAATGTAAGACGATTTCTTAGCTGTCTACTACTTTATATTATTTTGTTAGGTATATTCAGCAATGAAATGGCCATCCTTAGCATTGCTAGTTTAGGTGCATTTCTATATGCAGTTCTAGCATTTATTTTTTGGCACTATTCATTTTGGAGTTATCAAGGTGGGATTATTGATACTTTTTCCAGAAACTTGATTCAATTTGGCTCAATTTGGGGGCTTGTTTGGAAAGCAGTTGTCCAAAATATTCTTATTCTTTTCTGGATTGCTTTTATTGCTCCTTTTAGTGGCATTAAGACATGGCTAAAGGCAAGTAAAAACAATAAAGTATTGATGATTGAAAATGATAGAAATGATCGTTGGGCATAAGAGAGGAGCTGCCGGAAAATGAAAAAGAAAATTATTTTAGGATTACTCACTATTTTTGGCATAGTAAGCCTTGCAGGTTGTGGGCAAAAGTTGAGCGGTACTTACTCTGCAAAAATTAATTTAATTCTTGTCGAAAGTGAAGCTAGCTATGTTTTTAAAGGTGATAAAGTCACTGAAAAAGCAGATGGCGAAGTTCAAGATGAAGGAACTTATGAAATTGAAGATAATAAACTAACCATGACGTTTAGTGAGGATAAAGTTCTTACTGCAAAATTATCAAAAGATAAAAATTCATTTGAAGCAGATGATTTAGGAATTAAATTCATTAAGGAAGAAAAATAAACCATAGAATATGAAACAGCGTATCAATGAAACACTTACTTATGATAGAGATGGAGGAATATCTTTTGAAAAGGATTTTGTTAACGTTAGGAACACTACTAATGGGCCTAGTTTTATTAGGTGGTTGTAAACAGCAAGAAGAAAAGAAAGTGGAAAAACAAGAGAATTTATCAGGAACTTATTTTTATGTTCAAACGTACGGTGTTGATGTCTCGCATAATGATAATGTAATTCATTCATTAGTCCTTAGTAGAACAGACAAATCAAATAAAAATTATTCGGCTGTAGAAAATGGTCGACATGGTTTAGGTGTTAATCAAGGAACAGTGAGCGTAGATGGAGATATTATCAATATTAAGATGGACAGAAATTCATCAGATTTAAACTTAGAAGAAGAAACAGGAATGGGATACAATATACAAGATGTTAAGGGTGGGACATTTACCTTTAAAAAAGGTGTAATGACTATTTCTGACGATTTGAAGCTATATAAAGATAGTACCGAAAAAGGAGAAAAATATCAGACAATCTTCGGTGGCGGGAAAAACTGGCAACAGGTTTTTCATACTCCTGACGATGAACAATCCACAACCGAAAGCTCTGATACTTCCATGACTACGGAATCTTCAACAATTTCTGAGGAGAATAGTATCGTTACTTCACAGATGAAAGATGGCGATTTTTCGGCTTATGAAGGAACTTGGACAGCAGAAGGTGAGCAAAATAGTTTTGCTATGACTATATCAGCTGGCAAGATTACATTTACAAGATTTGGCGATGCGGTATGGACTACCGATGGCCTAAACTATACATCAACAAGAAATGGAAATGGTACTATATCTGTTGTGGCAGGAACAGGTGGAACTATTGCAGAGCTTAATTCTGGTGAAACTATTAAAGACGGGGATTTTACAATAGAATTCAATGATTCAAATGATGATTTTTCTACAACTGATCAATCAATAAGACTATTATTCTATAAGGCAGGAACAGAATTGTTAGATTCTGATAGCACAAAAGATAGGTTTGTCTTTCAAGGTAGCAAGGATGGCTCCTCGTTATTCCGTGATAATGAGGATATTATGTATAAAAACTAAATGATAAAACTAAGAAAGCCCTAGTTATACTGGAAACTAATCCACTATAATTAGGGCTTTTTTATACAGTTGTTTATCTAAATTGAGGGGACAATCGGGGGACAGTTCTCCCGACTTAACCTTGTTTTATGCTATTTTATACCAACTAAAACGCCATAAAATCCCTTTAGACACGCTATTACTGTTATTAAAGGTCATTCCCACTCCAATGTCACAGGTGAGCTTAAAACACTGTTAAATCAGTGTTTATAGCACTTTGTATATTTCTTGGCGGGGATTCTGGCGGGAAACTAGATTATTCTTATTTTTTTATGGTTTGATTCCCGTTAAAAGCAATCTTTGTCTTTTTAGCAGTTTGAATCTTGATACTACCGGCCATTTCCTTTGCGATACTTTCATCTGCACCCGACCACATATGTGAATAATGCTTTAGTGTGATTTCTGGGCTTGAATGACCCATTCGTTTGGAAAGGACTAGTACTGAAACATTGAACTCATTGATTAGAAATGAAGCATGAGAATGCCGTAATCCCTTTGCTTGGATTTTGTGAACACCGGCAAAGTTTGCATAACGCTCAATGATTCTACCAATAGTGGATTTAATCATTGGAAGTCCATCATACGAGAAGACAAAATCATGGATTCCTACTTGGCTTTGACGCTTTTTCCAAGCTGCTAGAATTGTAAGAGTATCATCATCTAAGACAATTGTGCGCTTACCATCATCTGTCTTCGTGTAATCATTACGATCCCAGTCTGTGCGACTTCGTGTAACTAGCATATGATGGACTCTAAGACGTTTGTTCCTAAAATCAATGTCATCCCACCACAAAGCCGTGCCTTCATTTACACGCACTCCTGTCATGTAATACACCCACAGCATGACAAAACACAAATGTTCGTAAAAACCATTGATGCAAATAGTTGCAATCACTTTTTCGAATTCATCTTTTGTCCAATAAGCAACATTGCATTTTCCTTTTGGGATAGCCTTCACACGTTTTGAAATATTACTCTCAAGATATTGCATGGTCACAGCCATATCTAAGCTTTTTCTGAACATACCGAAAATCAGACTAGCATAGCTTTGAGAATAACCCGCACCACCAGAATTCTTTTCGGTTAGTAGCCAAGTTCGATAAGATTGTACATCTTCCACATTGATTTCGCGTAAAGGTTTGTCTGAAAAGCGGTCACGGATATTTTCTAAGGTCTTTTTTCGGACTGAAAAAGTACTTTCTTCTACATCTGTTTTGTATGCCGGGATATAGACCTTATTCATGAACTCTCCATAGGTCAGATGGTAGTTTGCATATTTTTGGACTTGATGATATTCTCTCTTTATCCTAATCAATTCTTTGTAGGCTGCGTGGGCAGACGTGAACTTTTTTCCAGATTGGTCCGTTCTGCCTTTTTTGCGTAGTCTTTTTCCTGTAATACGATCGGTTCCTAGCTCTGTTTCATAGTAAAACTGATTTTCTTTATCTACATAAACTCCTGCATACTTCGTTTTAGCCATTGCTGTTTTCCTCCGACTCTAGTTCACAACCTAGAATGGATTCAACAACTTCTTTTGGCACGCGTCCAACGCGCTTGTTCATATAGAATGGATATCCTCGTTGTACCATGATTTCTTTTGATTGTCTAATGATATTTTGTGCCGTATGTTTCGGATATCCCTGTTCCATTAGTTCATTTTTATCAATAAACGCTGCCATCAATTTCACCTCACTTAGTAAGAATCTTCATTTTCCAATTCCAGTATTTTTTGTTCGATAAAGGTCTGATCTATTTCCGTGAATTTCTCTTTGCCCTTGGCTAACAGTTCCTTCAAATAGACTTCCGCTTGATCTGACCCATAGGCTTGCAGAAAAGCTTCATAAACCATGGCAAGAGATTTCGAGGTGGCGTTCTCTAGCCAGGACTTCTTCTTGGAAAAGGTTGGCTTTTCCCGAATCACGCGCAAGGGAATTTTTGGAATACTTCCTACAAATTTATCCCACCATTTCATATTCGGCCAACGCGCTTTATTGTGATAATTAACTGGTCCTTTGGGTTTGGTCTTGAAGCTGTAGTGGGAAGCTAAAATACCACGAATTACCGTATTAAGTGGTATTCCTTTCGCAAGCTTTTCTACGGCTTGCCGAGCTTTCTGATCGGTTAATTCCAATTCCCAGCGAACCCATTCGTTGACTTGGGCAATTTCACCCGTCTTATCTCGTACTTCTTGTTTTTTATCATAAATCCGAAGTAGTTGAGGTTGAGCACCGATATAAAGCGTGTGGCCTGTCAGAATGCCATCCTGTAGTTGCCCGCTATTTACTTCCCGAAAGTGGCGGCTTTGAGAGCTGAGTTGGCCGTTCTTCACGTATTTTTGCAAAGTAGATACAGGAGGAGAGGAGCCGTCAAACAAATCCATTGCCAAGTCGGCACGAGTAATGGTTCCTTTGGCTTTTAAAATGGTGGCTAAGAATTTCTGCCAATGCCAACCCTCCACGCTAGACATATATTCTTCATATTGACGACACCCTTGACCCGATAAGTTTACTAACAGATTGTTGTGGTGATCACTCTGGTGAATGATAATATCTGCGAAGGAATAGTGAGAATCGTAAGTGGGAAAAGGGCTCCCTTTCTTTTCCGAAGTGAAGTCAGAAAGGGCAATTCCCAATAAGTCCGCAACTTTTTCCATTGAAGAATCTGGTAATGAAAAACGTAGAAAATCGATCAGACATTCGTTACTTTGCCGGTGTGTTTGGTTCATTCACTTCTCCTAGTTGATAGGAGGTGGCACTGATTTTCAATGCTGCAAATTGCCAGGTATCAATCATTGGTTGACCTTCTCCCACAAATGATTTTTTCTGAATTTTTCGGGGATAGACATTTAAACCAGTAAAACGAATGGGAATCAACTCGCCGTCTTCATAGTTATCTAAAATGGGCAATTCTTCTTGATGCTCGACCATAATGGTAATCGGGGAGCCGAGTTCTGTTCCGCCATTATTCAGAACCAGTTCGACAAAAGCCCGATCATAGACTTTGAAGGTGAGGGTCATTAGTCCAGTCTCTACACGTTCTCCAACATGGTTTTGTTCACGTTCCATCCGCATTTGAATATCACTTTTGGCAACGACAAAACGTTGAGGGAGTTTGAATTGTTTCAGGTCGAAACGAAGGCTGGCCAGATTAACCGTTTCTGAATCGTTTAGTGAGATACTGGTTCCTTTTTGGATCATTAATTTTTTTGACATGTGTATTTCTCCTTTGGTTTGGTGTGATTTTTGTTAGCTGATTAACTCTTGCTTGGGTTGGACTACGAATAGCGTTCATCAGATTTCCATCCTTTCACCTCTACCACGATTCAGATTCCTCTATTAGTGAAAAATGAGGAAATTCTTAAAATTTCTTTGATAGGTAGCTGTTTTTTTCGTTTGTCACAAATAAGAACAATCTATTTGTTGAAAAAGCTCCCAGTGGTGAATGAAATTATCTAAAGATAAGGAATTCTTAACGTATTGGGAATTTATCTGACTAAATTATTTTGAGGATGGTCCTCTCTTTCTTTCCTCTTTACTCAACCCAAAAAGACGTGTAAACGAACTCGGCTCTGCCGCTGGCAGCCGGTCCGTTCACACGTCTTTTGGGTTGTATTGGATTAAATTTGAAAAAAATCGAATCCTTGAAAAAGTTTACTGAGGCCTTTTGTAGCAACCCTAAGAGGGATTTTCAATGAGTTTGGTACCCCCGTGTTACTAACGGGAGCATTCAGAACCTATAAGTATTATTTTTATTAAGAGAGAATCAAATTTTTAGTATTTGAGAACTGTGAACTTAAAGTGTATTTGAGAAAAAAGAGAGGAGATACTTACAGGAAGTAGGTCAATTGTTACATATTTGGCGTAGATCATTACATTAGCGATAATATACTCCGACATCCAAATATAATGTTTTTGCTTATTTGATGCTTGTTCAAATTAATATTGACTTGAAAACCGATATTGTTTAGTATTATGGCGCCTTAATAAACTATTATTTACTGATAGAAAAGGAGAGCTTTATGATAAAAATCGCTATTTGTGATGATTCTAACGAAATATCTTCACAAATTGAAAACTTAGTTCATCGCTATAGTCAAAATATTTTTCAAATTGATATTTATAATACATCTCAGTCGATTGGAAAAAAGATAAATGAAGGAAAGAATGAGTACGCAATATACTTCTTGGATGTTGAAATTGATGAAAAAAATGGAATAGAAATCGCTCATATGATTCGAAAACGTGATATCAATGCTTTCATTATATTTATTACTAGCTATAAAGAGTACATGAGTGATGTTTTTGAAGTACAAACGTTTGATTATATTTTGAAACCAATAACAGAAAATAGACTGTTTAAGTTATTAGATAAAATTTCTTTCTTGGGTAATTTTGAAAACAATAAATTTGTTTATTCTGTTAACAATATAAAACATTTTGTATCTTATGGAGAGATATTGTATTTTGAAAAGCAAAAGCGCCAAACAATTCTGTTCAATAAACTTGGACGGGAAGAAGTTTTTTATATGAATACAGACGGAATACTAGCGCAACTAAATGAATCGTTTGTTCAGATTCATACTTCATATATTATCAATATTTATGCTGTAAAAGAGATAGGGAAAACAAAAGTCATTCTTTCAGATGATTCCAATGGAGAAATTGAATTGCCCTTGAGTAGAAAGTATAGAGAATTAGCATACCAAAGAATCTTAGATACATTCGAGAGGATGATCTGATGGACATCATTTACATAAGTATCTCAGTGTTTGTCGAAACTCTTTTGAGTTGGTATCTTTTTAAATCTGATGGTCACAGCAAATCAATAAAAGGTAGTAAGCTTTTTAGGTTAGGGATTATAATGGGTATCGTAATTATCCTAGGGCTAACTTCTATAAATACGGTTTTTACGAATTTTTCAAATTTGGTAACTTTTTTTGTAATTAATATATATGTGGCTAAGATGTTTGATGTGAATAATCGCAGAATATTATATCTTGTAGGTAGCTACTTTTTATATTCTATGATTTCTGAAGCAATTAGCTTTTATACGCTTGATTCATTGTTCTTTACAAATGAAAGTGAAAATACATTTTTATTAGTGGGGTTATTTTTAACCAGTACATTAAAAATGATATTTGTTGTGTATTCATCAAGTAAGAGTATGCAACAAAAACATGACAACATACCAGTTAGAGTATTTCAATGGTTACTGACAATTCCTTTTTTATCATCATCTATATTAGTTGGTGTGTTATATCTGGACTATTATTATGTGGATTTTTCGAAAAAATGGGTATTCTTGATTTTACTTTCGATTTTCCTTATGAATGTAGCTGTCTTCATTCTTATCAATAATATATCAGATTACTATAAAAGATATATTGATTCACTGAGGACCATGAGTTCAATTGAGAAAAAATTACAGTACTATAAAAGTATTGAAGAATCTTTTGAAAATGTTCGCTTGATCAAGCATGATTTGAAGAATAGTTTAACAACGACTTTGGCGTTACTGGAGAATAATCAAGCGGATAAGGCAAAAGATTTCTTAGGAGAGATTATTAATCAATCTGAAAAATCAGAAGTCAAATTTTATACATGGAATGAAATTTTAAACTATATTTTGAACGAAAAAATCGGAATTGCTGAAAAAAATAATATAGCAGTTAGTCATAATATTTTAATACCAGAAAAATTTAGTATAGGAAATGATGTATTAAGTGTAATTATTGGAAATCTACTTGATAATTCAATTAATGCCTGTATTGAGATGGATGATAGACTAAATAAAGAAATCAAAATTAATATCAAATTGATTAAGAGAAATTTAGTTTTGAAAATAGAAAACACCTATGACTCATCGATGGTGGTACCAAGAAAAACGAAATCCACTGGCTTGGGTCTGAGGAGCGTAAAAAAATTAATAGACGAAAAACATGGAATTTACAAAATTGAAAAGACTGATAGTTGCTATGCAACTTCAATAGTTTTATTTGATGTAACTAATTAAGGAGAGAAATTATGAAAAAATTATTATTAAATTCACTGAAGATAGTAGCAGTAGGAGTAATAACGTTTGATATTAATGCAACTTGTACATTTATTTTTGGGCAAAAAAAACTACCAGACTTAGCTAATAAATATAAAAAGAATGTTTAAAAGTATTAGCAAAAACCTTGCAGTAAAGATGGCAGATCAGTCCCTAATTAGCAGTGAAGAAATCTCCTTATTCGAATATGGAATTGAGCAGGCAATTAAATACTTGTTGTTGTACATTTTAGGTTTAATAACAGCGGTATTCTTTAATCTAATTATTTCATATTTATATTTTTGCATCATGCTAATTAGTACAAAGAGCTATCTCGGAGGAAAACATTTTCACAATGAAACATGGTGTATGATATCTTCAGTTTTATTTGTCATTCTTACCTTGGAGGTTGCTCAACTAATTACAAAGATATCAACTAATTATGACATGCTATTTGCATTCTGTGTGATTCAAATAATGATTACTATTTCTTCAAAAGTGATAATTCATAGCAATCAACCTCTTACAAGAAGAGAGATTGAACTAAACAAAAGGAAAAGCAATATTCTTTTGATAATCCAATTATTAATTCTTTTTCTATGCTGGATTACTAATTTTGATGTATTATTACCGATCTCGTGTTCGTACTTTTTCTTGTATCATTTAACACGAATCAATTAAAAAAACTCTGAGGTGCACTTTATGTGTACCATCAGAGTTTTTTTTATAAGTGAATTATATAGTGCATTTAAAAATATTTAACAATAGATAAAATTATATAAAAATGACAGTCTCTCATTTTTCATATCTATGGCTTCTGTTTTTCTTTCTAGATGAATATAAGAGAAATTCGTAATAGTTAGAGAAGTACAACTGTTGATCGTTACAAATACCACGCTGAATGATACACACATGAATTGATATATAGTTCTACAAATATAGTAATAATTGTAAAAAGTCTTTGAAATAGAGAAATGGAAGTGAGTTAATGCTGCTAAAAGAATTAGTACTAAGGAAAAAAGTTATCTATACGCTTTTATGTATTACTCTTATTTTCCAATCTTTGACGATGATACCTTTTTCTTATTTATCCAAATATATTGTGGATGATGTGTTGATTTCTAAAGATATGAAGAATATTGGAGGTGTACTTATAACTTTCCTTATCCTTATGGTTTTACAAAGTATTATTTCTAGAGTGGCTGCAAGACTGAACGTTAATTTTTTTCAAGAAGGGCTTTATTTTTTAAGAAATCAGGTTTTTCATTCAGCAATTTCTGATTCGGACATAAGTCATCAAAAAATATCAAATATCCAAACAGCAATTTTTTCAGATATAGATAATTTGATAAGTAACTACACGACGATAACAGTTTCTATATTTTCAAATGTAACTTTAGTTATAGGCTACCTTTCTTTGATGATTTACACTAATATTACTTTGTCATTTATTACTCTTGCTCTTATTCCATTTCAGATTATATGGGTCAGTATTTCTACAAAACGATTGAAGAGGTATCAGCATGAATGTCAAAGGCAAAGAGATATACTTCAAGATAGTTTGAATAGGAATATTCTTAATGTTCCAACAATACACGTTTATAACTATTTTAGCAAAGTAGAAAGTATTTTTTTAAAAAAAACAAAAAGTGTTTCTAATGCAAATTCGGAGATTTTACTTTTCCAAAACTATGTTCAAATAGTAAGCCAATTCATTTTGCTTCTTATTCAATTTGCTCCACTATTTATAGGGTCCTACTATGTATTTAAAGGTACGCTAACTATCGGAGCATTGATTGCATTTAATTCTATGTCAGTACAGTTAATTTCTCCTGCTTCAAATCTAGTAAACCTCATGAACAGCCTTAAAATCGCAAAAGTTCATGAAGAACGTCTTATACCATATCTTATAAAAAAAGAAATGTACTTCCCAGATAATCATCAAGTTGAATGTGTAGATAATTCAAATCTAATGTATATTCGGGACTATCGATTGTACTCAAATAAAAAGGAAATAATTAGGATTAATGAACTTAAAATAGGAAAGGGTGAACGCATACTCATTAAAGGAGGAAATGGTACTGGAAAATCTCTTTTTTTAAAAAGTTTAGTAAGGCTCTACAAAAACTATAAAGGTATTATAAATTTACGAGGCCAAGATATCTCTTTGATGTCACATTCTGCGCTCTCTTCATCAATTGTTTATGTTTCGGAAAATGATGGATTTATTTTGGAGACACTAAAAGATGAATTAAATATTACAGAGCAAAATAACTTTTTCAAAGGAATTTTTCAACTACTGAATTTGTCTAATATAATTGAAAAATTAAACAATGGTATTAAAACGGAGTGCGGTCTTCTTGATGCAAACTTAAGTACAGGTGAGATACAGAAACTACGAATTGCACGAGCTATATTAAGAAACCCAAAAATAATTATTTTAGATGAAGTTTTTACAAATATTGATGAAAAATCAAGGAATACCATTTTGACAGAGCTACCTAAACTCTGTTTTGGTACCACATTCATTTTTGTTGAACATCATATTGATGAAGTCTATTTTGATAGAGTTCTATCAATCGAAGGGGACAATATTATTGAAACTGTGCCAGATGATAGGAAGGAAGGCTTAGCAAATGAGAATGCCAGTCCAATTTTTGGAATATAAAAAAACATATAAACATATTAACTTAATACACATAGTTTATCCAGTTTTGACAAACACAAATTTTGATAAAGCAAAAGCTATTCAATCAAAATATCCTATCTCAATAGGGATTATTTCTTTAGGGCCTTTGAGTATTGGATTAATTTCATTAGGTATAGCGGGGGGTGGTATTCTAGGAATTGGAGTATCCAGCTTTGGATTCCTTAGTTTTGGGTTGGTACCGATTGGCCTTTTAGCGATAGGTATTATTTCGACAGGATATCTTTCTATAGGAACAATTGCATTTGGTGTCCAAGCATTTGGTAACATTGCTATTGGAAACTGGTCAGTTGGTAATATATCAAAAGGGGCTCATCCAGTGGTATTAGGAAACCATCCGAGTTATTCACAAATTCTGTCTAGCCTTGATTATATGAAAAATAATATTGATCATAATATCAATTTGTTTGAAAATTTACTATTTATATTTAGTCATTTTGCAGTTTCGATAATTTTAGTTTTTATTTTTGCTTTTACTATCATTATTTGTGCATGTTTAGGGAGGAATAAAAAATAATGAATCTATCAAAATACAATATCATTACAGAAAATGAAGCAGGTGAAAAAATTTTATTCAATTCAATGTCTGGTGCGGTGTTTAAACTAAATAGTGATTATGAATCTATTCTAAAAGCTAATAGAATCCTTGATTTATCAGATAGTGAGATTGATATTTTTAAGAAAAATGGTGTGATAGTAGATGATTCGGAACAACAACTTAGGCAATATGATTATGAACACAATCTATTCAAGTATGATGATTCCTTACTATCAATAACATGGTTAACAACATGGGGATGTAATTTAGAATGCACATACTGCTTTGAAGGGGATAAGAAGAATACGAAGATAGTTTCAAATAAGTCTGATATTGATAAAATGCTTTTATTTATTGAAAATGAGCATTCAAAACATCACTTTAAATATTTAGCTTTAACACTTTTTGGTGGAGAACCAATGGTGAATTATAAAGGGATTAAGTATTCCCTACCAAAAATAAAAGAATTTTGTGATGATCATGAGATTATTTTAGGTATAAATATGGTAAGTAACGGATTACTTCTAAATGAAAAAAATCTAAATTTTATGATTGAAAATGATTTGAAGATGATTCAAATAACCCTTGATGGTCCTCAACAATTACATGATCAGAAAAGAATTTATCCAAATGGGAAAAGTACTTTCAATAGAATAATTGAAAAATTGGAGTTTCTTCGTGATAATTTTCCGCTGCTCACTATATGTATTCGAATCAATGTTGACAAAGAAAATTATCCATATATTGAAGATTTACTGGCTTTTCTGAAAAAAAGGAATCTTCTTATGATGACAATAGACTTTGGAATTATTCGGGATGAAGCAACTTCTTGTGGGAATATTTCGAATATTTGTTATCCAGATGAAGAATTAGGAAAGATTCTTTATAGTTTATGGCTTAGTGCTGCGAAAAAAGGGCTTTCTATGAGGACGGTTCCAGCTAAAAGATACACATATTGTGGTTTAAATAGAGAGCATAGTTATACCTTTTCGCCAGAAATGAACTTTTACAAATGTTGGGAACATTTAGGAGATGAAGAACATAATTTTGGTATTTTGAATGAACGTGGGGAAATAGAAATTACTAATCCAAATTATTATGATTGGATGTCAAAAAATCCAACAGCTATATATGAGTGCGCTGAATGTAAGTATCTCGGTTCATGCGGTGGTGGATGTAGCGTAAATTCATATAATCAAAGTGGTACCTATAATTCAGCTGGCTGCTATCAGGTGAAAGGGGTAATTGAAAAACAATTAGTCTTTTCACTTAATAATAATCAAATTTAGAGAGGAGAACGTGATATGAACTATGTTGCAAATTGCTACGAATCTGACAAAGATTCAAGAATAAGTGTTTGTGTTTGCGGGTTAAATCTTTGTATCGAAGCCTGTGGTCTCAAACTTTGTGGTGCTCATTTTTGTTCAGCAAACGCTTGTGGTATTAATTAAATTATTAGTGGAGGGAAGTTAAATGGACTACGTTTCAAATGTGTATGAACAACCTATGGCAAATCAACAAATTGATCCAAGAGCATGTTTAATAAACTTATGCGCTGTACATGGAAATTGTATCATTAATATTGGATAGAGGAGGTGCATTATGGAGTATATTAGTAATGCCTATTCGGATCAGTCCGACTCACATCAGAAAAGTCTTTGCTTGCTAGACTTTTGTTTGAGAAATTTTTGCTTGATTGATATCTAATCTTTAAGGAACTTGCAACGTTCAATATGATATCTTTAAAAATTTTATTGCTAATGCGAAAGTAAAAGCCCGCCAATGTTTGACGGGTTTTTTATTATGAAATTAATAATTTATAGATAATTTAGCACTGGAGGACTGTAAAGAAATGATAGTTAAAATGGTAAAAATAGCATTCTTATTAGTAGTATTAATATTTGTTCTGTTAAATGAACAGTTTAAAAAGAAATTATATATGCAAAAATTTCCTCCTGAACAGATAGTATACGCCTTTGATAAGGCTAAACGAAATTTGATACTTTTTTATGTAGTATATGTAGTGGGGTTTATGGCTTGCTTAGTGGTTATGATTTTTATAAATGGAGAAAATTGGATAGAAACGTCCAATATTACATTATATTTTCTCTTTGGGCTTATGATACGATTTATAGTAGAATTTCTGACACTCAGGTTTTATCTGATTGGTAAATAAATGAAAACAGGCAATTTAAAACAGGCAGATATATAACATGCTATTTCGAATGGTTTTACTATAATCTTTGTTATCTGTCTTTATATTTTTATCCTTGTTCCAGTTAGAGTAGTTGAAGATTCGATGGGAAGTACAGTAAGTGATAATCAGCGTGTGGTGGGGCTAAGTAAAAAATCCCGTCAGATTTCTCTGGCGGGATTTTGGCGGGGAACCTAGTTAAAATAGGTCCTTTTTATCCATTCTAAGTGAACTAAAAAGCTGTTAAATCAACATTTCGCAACCAAGTGAGGTTACTACTTTATTCCCATTCCACAGTTGCAGGTGGCTTAGAAGTAATATCGTACACAATACGGTTTACGTGTGCGACTTCATTTACGATGCGGACAGAGATTTTTTGTAAGACATCCCAAGGAATACGAGCAAAGTCAGCTGTCATTCCATCAATCGAAGTAACGGCACGGATACCCACTGTGTAATCATACGTACGTCCATCACCCATAACACCAACTGAACGGATACCAGGTAAAACAGTAAAGTATTGCCAGATATCACGGTCAAGACCAGCTGCTGCGATTTCTTCACGCAAGATAGCATCTGATTCACGAACGATTTCTAATTTGTCTTCGCTAATCTCACCTAGGACACGGATACCAAGACCAGGCCCAGGGAATGGTTGGCGCCAAACGATGGAGTCAGGCATTCCAAGTTGAGTACCTAATTCACGTACTTCGTCTTTGAAGAGTGTATTTAAAGGTTCAATTAATTCAAATTGCATATCTTCAGGTAGTCCACCAACATTATGGTGAGATTTGATTGTTTGAGCTGTTTCAGTCCCACTTTCGATAACATCTGTATAAAGTGTTCCTTGCGCTAAGAATGAAATACCTTCTTCACCAGCTAATTTTGTTGCTTCATCATCAAAAACATAAACAAATTCATTCCCAATGATTTTACGTTTTTGCTCAGGATCAGAAACACCTTTTAGTTTGTTTAAGAAACGTTCACGTGCATCTACTTTAATGATATTTAAGCCAAATTTTCCACCTAAGCTTTCCATTACTTGATCTGCTTCGTTTTTACGTAACAAACCGTGGTCAACAAAGATTGATGTTAATTGGTCACCAATTGCTTTTTGTAAAAGGACACCGACAACACTAGAATCGACTCCGCCAGAAAGGCCAAGTAAAACTTTTTTGTCGCCAACTTGTTCACGGATTTTTTCAACTTGCATATCAATGAAGCTATCCATTGACCAATCACCTTGGCAGTGGCAGACATCGAATGCGAAGTGACGTAATAATTCGATTCCGTATTCAGAATGACGCACTTCAGCATGGAATTGGATTCCATAAAAGTTACGCGTAGTATCTTGAATCGATGCGATAGGACAGTCTTTACTTGTACCAACGATTTCAAAACCTTCAGGAACTTTTGTTACTAGGTCACCGTGACTCATCCAAACAGTCTGTTCTTTTGGTGTATCACTAAATAACACAGCGTCATCTGTTGTAACTTCCAATAAAGCTTTTCCGTATTCACGGTTTTTAGCAGGTTCAACTTTCCCACCAAGATTGTACGTAATTAACTGCATTCCGTAACAAATTCCTAATACAGGTATACCTAAATTGAAAATCTCAGGATCAATACTAAAAGCACCTTCGTCATAAACACTGTTTGGTCCACCAGAAAGGATAATTCCTTTTGGATTCATAGCTTTAACTTCTTCTGCAGTAATTCGGTGGCTCAATAATTCAGAAAAGACTCCTAGATCACGGATGCGTCGTGTAATCAATTGATTATACTGGCTACCATAATCTAACACGATAATCTTTTCAACGTTCGTCATATCGGCAACGTTTGTCACATTTATTACCCCTATCCATTTAAATTTATCTCAAAATAGTTTTACTATTTTAAAATGCTAATATTTGCGCATGAAAATCGAATCAATGATATGATTTTCAGTTTTATGGAGAATTATATCCGCTCTACCACGTGTAGGCAAGATATATTCCTCTAAATTTTTCAAATTCACATTTTTCCAGACTTCTTTGGCCATTTTAAAGGCGTCTTCACGATTACCGATTGCAAAACGATAATAATAATTCTCAGGATTTTGAAAAGCTGTGTCTAGCAGCGCTGCAAAACGATCAAGATACCATTTTTCAATCAAATCGGGTTCAGCATCAACAAAAACAGAAAAATCAAAAAAGTCACTAACGTAAATTTGTTGGTTAGCTGGGAGTTGTAAGGTATTGATTCCTTCAACTATTAAGATATCCGGTTGTTGGATTACTTCATACTCATCAGGAATAATATCATAAACATCATGAGAATAAATTGGAACTTTCAGTTCATCTTTTCCGGACTTCACTTGATTTAAAAAATCAATTAACATTTCCATGTCATAGCTTTCAGGAAATCCTTTGCGATCCATGATTCCTTTTTCACGCAAGACTTTATTAGGATACAAAAAACCATCAGTCGTAATCAATTGAACGTTCCGTCGTTTTAACGTACGCGACAAAATCGTTTGTAACAAGCGTGCAGTTGTACTTTTTCCGACAGCAACACTCCCTGCAATTCCAATAATGAAAGGTGACACAGGTACATATTTATGGAGAAAGAGTCCTTTGCTTAAGGATAAAGATTCGAATTCTTTCATATAAAGATGAATGAGGTGTGTTAAAGGAACATAAATATCTTGAACATCTTGCATTGAGATTCGATCATTCAAGCTTTTGATGCTGTCTAATTCCGCTTGTGTCAGTGGTGCTTGTCCATTACGATAAAATTCTTGCCATTCTTCCCTTGCAATACGATAGTAGTTCATTGGGTCGTTCATAATAGCCTCCTGCGTTCTCTCCCGTCAATGGATTTATTCTAACATAAAATAGTGTTAAACCCTACCTCTTATAAAGGGAATGAAGAGACTTTTTCACGAAATTAGAAACATCGCTTTAACCCGTCAGTTTGATTTGTTAAAATCAAAGAAAGAAACAGATGAAACAAAGAAACTTGAAACGAAAGAGCACTTGTTTGTTTTCAATGAAAAAGGTAGACTATGTGCAGCAAAGACAGAAGAAGGATGGAAAAGATGACAGATCATTATTATACAGAGCGTCCCAATGTTGCCCATGACTTTGAGCAATGGTCGTTTGAATTAAAAGGAAAATTGTTTCACTTTGTGACAGATGCCGGCGTATTTTCACGTGAAACGGTGGACTACGGTTCACGTGTGTTAATCGACGCGTTTGATTGGCAAGAAATCCCAACTGAAGGGAACGTGTTAGATGTTGGTTGTGGTTATGGACCAATTGGATTAGCCATTGCATATGCCAGCCAACGTACGGTTGAAATGGTAGACATTAATTTACGTGCAGTGGAATTAGCACAAGGAAATGCGAATCGTAATCAGCTGACGAACGTGGACATTCATCAATCAAATATTTACGAAAATGTGCATCAAGAAAAGTATGCAGCGATTATTAGCAATCCACCAATTCGTGCTGGAAAAAAAGTGGTTCACGAAATTTTGACAGGTGCCTATCCACTCTTAGAAACAGGTGGAACGCTGACAATTGTCATTCAGAAAAAACAGGGCGCACCAAGCGCACAAAAGAAAATGGAAGAAACTTTTGGCAACGCAACAATCGTTATCAAAGACAAAGGCTATTACATTATAAAAAGTGTAAAAGAATAAGTTTGACCATCAATTATTCTTGCAAGGAATATTCGAAAGTTGAATATTCCTTGCAATTTTTTTGTCCAAAAATTATTTTCATTTTAAGAAAGTGCTACCAATTAACTATTTTTTTAGAAAAGGTTTTGTTACACTGATTAAAAGTTCAAGTTGAGGGGGAGAAAAAGTGAAGTTAACAATTAGAGATATTGCGGAGATGGCTGGTGTATCAGTTACAACTGTTTCGCAAATTTTGAATAATAAAGGTAGTCGCTTTAGTGACAAAACTAGAAAAAAAGTTTTGAATATTGTCAATGAACATCATTATAAGCCAGATTATTTTGCTTCAAATGTAATCAACCGACATTCAAAAACAATTGGAATGATTGTTCCAGATGTAACAGACTTTTTTTTCTCGAAACTAATTGAAGGTGTCGAAAGCTATTTAAATCCACTTGGGTATGTAATCATGTTGTGTAATTCAAGACACAAACAAGAAAATGAAATCAAATATTTACGTGAGTTAGCGCATCGTTCAGTCGATGGGATATTATTAGCCACGCCCAATGTTTTACCAGAGGCGTATGCGCTAGACAGTGGATTTTATAAAAATATGCCAATTATTTTGATTGATCGTGGCTTGAACCGTCGAGATAGTGGTCGCTTAATTGTCAAAGAATATGAGGGGGCTTATCAAGCTGTTTCATTATTTATCAAAGAGGGACACAAAAAAATCGGTATGTTAAAAGAAACAACTGGCTACTATCAACTGGAAGAGCGTTTCAATGGTTATCGACATGCACTAAAGGATCATGGACTATCATTTAATGGAAAATTCGTTGAGCATGGCGAATTAACGGTTCAAGGGGGGTACGACGCAACAAAAAAATTATTGGAACACAAAGATATTACTGCAATTTTTTGTGGAAATGATGCAATGGCAATTGGTTGTTATCAGGCCATTCATGAAATGGGTAAGAAAATTCCCGATGATATTTCAGTTATTGGTTTTGATGGATTAAAATTATCTGAGTACATGATTCCACAATTAACAACTGTGCGACAACCTAGTTTTGATATTGGATTTTATGCAGCTCGTTTTCTAATCGATACAATTGAATTCCCTCAACGCAAAGTTCCGAACAAAGTCTTCGAGACAAAATTAATTATTCGTGAGAGCGTAAAAGCATTGACAAATAGCTAAGTGGGCGTTATATTGCTTATGTAAGTGTTTACAAATGCAAGGCAAAGCCTTTTGCGTTTTTAGTAAACCAGTTTACTAAAGTGGTTTACCTTTTATAAAAATAATGTATAATACCGAATGAAGGCTAGGAGGATCAAGCGATGCGAATGGTAGATTTGATTGAAAAAAAGAGGGATGGAAAAACCTTAACAAAGAATGAGATTGATTACATAATTACTAATTATACAGACAATCAAATTCCGGATTATCAGCTCAGCGCATTATTGATGACAATCTTTTATCAAGATATGACTGATGAAGAAATTACAAATATGACTTTAGCAATGGCAAATTCTGGTGACGTGATCGACCTTAGTTCTCTGAATGGTATTAAAGTCGATAAACATTCTACTGGCGGAGTCGGAGATACGACGACGTTGATCTTAGCGCCGTTAGTTGCAAGTGTAGGCGTGACTGTAGCAAAAATGTCAGGACGTGGGCTTGGTTATACTGGTGGGACGTTAGACAAATTAGAAGCGATTCCCGGATTTAAAATTGAACTTTCTGACGAAGAATTTATTCGAATTGTCAATGAAAGCCAAGTTGCTGTTATTGGGCAATCAGGAAATTTAGCACCAGCAGATAAAAAACTATATGCTTTACGTGACGTAACTGCGACTGTCGATTCAATCCCTTTAATTGCTAGCTCGATTATGAGTAAGAAAATTGCAGCTGGTGCGGATGCAATTGTTTTAGATGTAACAACTGGTGATGGAGCGTTCATGAAAAATATTGAAGATGCTAGACGTCTCGCAAAAACAATGACAAGTATTGGCAAACTTGCTAATCGCCAGACAATTGCAGTGATTTCTGATATGTCTGAGCCATTAGGGGAGGCAATCGGAAATAGTTTAGAGGTAGTTGAAGCAATTGAAACGTTACAAGGACATGGACCAGAAGACTTGATCGAAATGTGTTACGTATTAGGTAGTCAAATGGTTGTTTTAGCCAAAAAAGCTGACTCCGTAGAAGAAGCGCGCATGATGCTACAAGAAGCCTTAACTTCCGGTAAAGCCTTAGAAAAATTCAAAGAAATGATTCAAAACCAAGGTGGAGATATTCGCGTGGTTGAAAAACCAGAATTACTTCTGACAGCACGACATCAAGTAGAACTTCCTGCAAAATCTGCTGGATTAGTTTCTAAGATCGTTGCTAACGAATTAGGTATCGCAGCAATGATGCTGGGTGCCGGTCGTAAGACGAAAGAAGATGCGATTGATCATGCAGTTGGTTTGAAATTGCACAAAAAAATTGGTGATTCAGTACAAGAAGGCGAATCTTTACTAACTATTTATAGTAATACAGAAGAGCTCTCTCAAGTGATCGAATTATTATATCAAAACATTGAAATCAGTGATTCAGCTACAAAACCAATTTTAGTACACGATATTATTACTGAGTAGGAAGGAAGAAAAAGATGGAATTAAATCGAATGATTGACCACACAATTTTAAAAGCAGATGCGACAGAGGAAGATGTGTTACGCATTATTGAAGAAGCAAAAAAATATCATTTTTATTCTGTATGTATCAATCCAACATGGGTTTCATTGGCAAAAGACCAGTTAAAAGGTGAACCTGTTGCAGTTTGTACGGTAATCGGGTTTCCTTTAGGAGCGAATACTTCCGCTGTTAAAGCATATGAAACAACAGATGCAATCAATAATGGTGCAGACGAAGTAGATATGGTTATCAATATTGGCGCATTGAAATCAAAACAATTCAATAAGGTACAACAAGATATCGAGGCAGTAGTCGAAGCAGCAAAAGATCGCGCACTTGTTAAAGTGATTATTGAAACAGCATTGTTAACAAATGAAGAAATCGTCAAAGCTTGTGAACTTGCAAAAATTGCAGGAGCAGACTTTGTTAAGACTTCAACTGGTTTTTCAACTGGTGGTGCTAAAGTAGAAGATATCCGTTTAATGCGTGCAACTGTTGGTCCTGAAATGGGCGTGAAAGCTTCTGGTGGTATCCACAATGAAGAAGAAGCTGTAGCAATGGTCGAAGCAGGGGCAACACGAATTGGCACAAGTGCTGGAGTTGCTATTATGTCTGGCTCAGTTGGCGAAGGATACTAAAATGAGTGAAGCGACAAAACAAGAATGGATTGACATTGCTGTAGAAGCACTCGAAAAAGCATATGTTCCATATTCACATTTCCCAGTTGGTGCATGTCTAGTAACTGATACAGGGAAAATGTATCAAGGTGTAAATATTGAGAATGCTTCTTTTGGATTAACAAATTGTGCTGAACGAACAGCATTTTTCAAAGCTGTATCAGAAGGCGAAAAACAATTTTCTCATTTGGTTGTTGCTGGTCACACACCGGAACCAATTTCACCATGTGGGGCTTGTCGGCAAGTAATGGCAGAATTTTGCTCACCAGAAATGCCAGTCACGTTGGTTGGCGATGAAGGTGTGACAAAAACAATGACGGTTAGAGAACTATTACCGTATGCATTCACAGAAAAAGATCTATAACCTACGTTCATTCAGTCAGCTGACTGTTGAAAAAACAATTATTTTAGGGGGCTTTACAGAAATGAAAAAAGCAAAATTATTTGGTTTGGGTGCCGTAGCATTAACAGCTGGATTACTTCTAACTGCATGTGGCAATGGCAATAGTGGAACAGATTCAACTGATGGTGGAAGTGGAAGTTCATCAGCAGGAACAACTGCAGCATTAATCACAGATACAGGCGGTGTCGACGACCGTTCATTCAACCAGTCAGCTTGGGAAGGTCTAGAAGCTTGGGGTAAAGAACACAAGCTTTCACGTGGAAACGATGGCTACCAATATTTCCAATCTTCTAATGAATCAGATTATATTCCAAATATCGACCAAGCTTTAACAGCGGGATTCCAAACAATCTTTGGAATTGGATATAAACTACAACCTGCTATTAAAGAACAAGCAACAAATAATCCTGAAACAAACTTTGTTATTATCGATGATGTTATTGATGGTTTAGACAACGTAGTTTCTGCAACATTTAAAGATAACGAAGCTTCTTATCTAGCTGGGATTGCTGCAGCTTACACAACTGAAACAAATGTTGTTGGTTTCATTGGGGGCGTAAAAGGTGAAGTAATCGATCGTTTTGATGCTGGATTTACAGCTGGTGTTGAAGCAGGGGCGAAAGAATTAGGCAAAGAAATTGAAGTGAAAAACCAATATGCTGGTGATTTCTCTGCGCCAGATAAAGGACGTTCAATTGCACAAGGTATGTACGCACAAAATGCAGACATTATCTTCCATGCTTCAGGCGGAACTGGTAACGGCGTATTCCAAGAAGCAAAATCATTAAATGAATCTGGCGACAAAAAAGTTTGGGTAATTGGTGTTGACCGTGATCAATCAGACGAAGGTGGCTACACTCTAAACGGCGAAGATAAAAACTTCACATTAACATCTACACTTAAAGGTGTAGGAACTGTTGTTGAAGATTTAGCTCAAAAATCTGCAGATGGTGATTTCCCTGGTGGAGAACATACTGTTTATGGCTTGAAAGAAGATGGTGTTGGCTTAACAAAAGGTCAACTTTCTGATGAAGCACAAAAAGCAGTTGATGCTGCTAAAGAACAAATCATCGCAGGAGACGTAAAGGTTCCTGAAGTTCCAGAAAGCAAATAATAATTTTTCTATAGCCTTGTTAGACAACTGTTTGACAGGGCTATGGTTTCAATTTTAGTAGTTGTTTATTTATTCAAGTGGTCAAATTTTGACTATTTGAATAAGGGAACACCCCCTGAAGTGAGTTTACTTCAATTTGCGAGGATAGATTTCCGATAGCCAGAAATCTTTACTCATCGTTGCCCTAGATAGAAATCGTTAGGATGTGAAAAATGTGGTTCAAGAAAATATTGTCATCGAAATGCGGAATATTACCAAGCAGTTTGGAACATTCAAAGCAAATGACAACATCAATTTGCAAGTAAAAGCTGGGGAAATCCATGCGTTACTTGGAGAAAACGGTGCTGGCAAGTCAACATTAATGAACGTTTTATCCGGTCTTTTAGAACCAACATCAGGAGAAATTTTGATGCATGGGAAACAGGTTCAAATCACAAGCCCAACTAAAGCCAATCAATTAGGGATTGGAATGGTTCACCAACATTTTATGTTAGTTGATGCGTTCACTGTTACTGAAAACATAATTTTAGGTAGCGAGCCAAGTCGGATGGGAATTGTTGATCGCAAAAAGGCACGTGAGGAAATTCAAAAAGTATCAGAGCAATATGGTCTATCAGTTAACCCGGATGCTTATGTTCGTGATATTTCTGTTGGAATGGAACAACGTGTCGAGATTTTAAAAACACTTTACCGTGGTGCAGATGTCTTGATCTTTGATGAACCAACAGCTGTTTTAACACCACAAGAAATCGATGAACTAATTTTGATTATGAAAGAGTTAGTTAAAGAAGGTAAATCAATCATCTTGATTACCCATAAATTAGATGAAATTAAAGCAGTAGCTGATCGTTGTACAGTTATCAGACGAGGCCAAGGGATTGGAACTGTCAATGTGAAAGATGTTAGTTCACAACAACTTGCTGACATGATGGTTGGACGTACTGTTTCGTTTAAAACGGATAAAAAAGAGGCTCGTCCTCAAGAAGTTGTCCTAGCAATTGAAGACTTAGTTGTAAATGAAAATCGTGGATTAGAAGCAGTGAAAAGTCTGAGTCTTGAAGTTCGTGCTGGAGAAGTTTTAGGAATCGCGGGAATTGATGGTAATGGGCAATCTGAGTTGATTCAAGCGTTGACAGGCTTGCGAAAAGTGGAAAGTGGCAGTATTCGCTTAAAAGGCGAGGAAATCAGTAATAAACGTCCGCGAAAAATTACGGAGTCTGGTGTCGGGCATGTCCCAGAGGATCGTCATAAATATGGTTTAGTTCTAGATATGACATTGTCAGAAAATATTGCTCTTCAAACGTATTACCAAGCTCCTTATAGTAAAGGTGGACTATTAAATTATTCAGTTATCAATGAACACGCAAGAGACTTGATTGATGAATATGATGTACGAACAACGAATGAATTAGTCCCAGCTAAGGCTTTATCAGGTGGAAATCAGCAAAAAGCAATTATTGCACGTGAAATTGACCGCGACCCTGATTTACTGATTGTTGCGAATCCAACACGTGGACTAGACGTAGGTGCTATTGAATTTATCCATAAACGTTTGATCGAGCAACGAGATAAATTTAAAGCAGTGTTGTTAGTCAGCTTTGAATTAGAAGAAATTTTAAATGTGTCTGATCGAATTGCCGTGCTTCACCAAGGTAAAATTGTTGGAATTGTTAATCCAAAAGAAACATCTGAAAATGAATTGGGACTATTAATGGCGGGCTATTCTTTAGAGGAAGCAAGAAAAGAGTTAGAAAAGGCGGGTGGCGCACATGAATGATCGTAGCGAAAAACTCCGTAATTTACTTGTACCTATTTTTTCAGTAATTCTAGGATTAATTTTAGGTGCATTATTGATGGCAGCTTTTGGATATAATCCAATTCAAGGATATTCTTCTATGTTGGAAGCTGCGCTAGGTTCACAACGAAGTATTGGTGAAACTTTACGACAAGCAACACCGCTCATTTTTACAGCGCTAGGATTTTCAGTGGCGAATTCAGCGGGCTTCTTTAATATCGGGCTTTCTGGACAAGCACTATGTGGTTGGATCGTTAGTGTGTGGTTCGCGTTGGCTTTCCCAGATTTACCAAAAGTCATTTTGCTTCCAGCTTGTGTCATCTTAGGAGCTTTGGCAGGTGCAATGGCCGCGGCGATTCCTGGCTTGCTGCGTGCGTTCTTTGGAACTAGTGAAGTAATCGTCACGATTATGATGAATTATATTTTATTATATTTAAGCACTTATGCTTTACATGACGTGATGCCAGAAAGTTATCGTTCAAGTTTGGATTCGTCAAATCTAATTAGTCAAAATGCTTCATTAAGAGTTCCTTGGTTAACCCAAATGTTTGGGGGCTCACGAGTAAACGCTGGTTTATTCCTAGCTTTGATCGCTTTGTTCCTTGTATGGTTACTTATGAAAAAGACTACTTTAGGTTATGAAATTCGTTCCGTTGGTCTAAATCCTTTTGCATCAGAATATGCGGGGATGAGTAGCAAACGAACAATTGTTTTATCAATGGTTATTTCTGGAACGCTTGCAGGATTAGGGGGCGTAGTTGAAGGTTTGGGAACGTACCAAAACTTCTTTGTTCAAACAACTTCTTTAGCAATTGGCTTTGACGGAATGGCAGTATCTTTACTGGGTTCTGGTTCAGCAATTGGTGTGTTGCTATCAGCAATTTTATTCAGTATTTTGAAAATCGGTGGTTTGGGAATGCAAACAGGTGCCGGTGTGCCATTTGAAATCGTGAATGTATCGATTGCATTGATTATCTTCTTTATTGGTATTAATTTCTTAATTCGTTTGATTATGGCAAAATTTTTCCAAGGTAAAAAACAAGTAGCTGTAGTTGAAACAATTGAATCTAAATCAACGCATCAAGATCAAGAAGGAGGGAATTTATAATGACAGCTGTAGAATTGATTGCTTTAATCCTTACGTCAACATTAGTTTATTCCACACCTTTGATTTTGACATCGCTAGGTGGAACGTTTTCTGAACGAAGCGGAATCGTTAACGTTGGTTTAGAAGGAATTATGGTAATGGGGGCTTTCAGCTCAATCGTATTCAACTTAACCATGAGCCCATCGTTAGGTGCGATGACGCCTTGGATTGCCATTCTAGTTGGTGGGATAGTTGGTGTTTTATTTTCATTACTTCATGCAGTAGCAACAGTTAGTCTTCGCGCAGACCACATCATTAGTGGTACGGTCATCAACTTGATGGCACCTGCGTTAGGGGTGTTCTTAGTTAAAGCGTGGTATGGAAAAGGACAAACAGATAACATCACAAGAAATTTAGGTTACTTCTCATTTCCTGGGTTATCAAAAATCCCTGTGATTGGTCCAATTTTCTTTAAAAATACATTCTTACCAGCTTACTGTGCTATTTTAATTGCTGTAATTGCTTGGTTTGTCATTTTTAAAACAAGATTTGGGTTACGTCTGCGTTCTGTCGGAGAAAATCCACAAGCTGCAGATACTTTAGGCATCAATGTTTATGCGATGCGTTACTCAGGCGTTTTGCTTTCAGGTTTATTAGGCGGTATGGGTGGTGCAGTGTTTGCTCAATCAATCTCAGGTAATTTCTCTGCTGGAACGATTGTTGGTCAAGGTTTCATTTCGATGGCAGCAATGATTTTTGGTAAGTGGAATCCTCTGGGCGTAATGGGCGCATCATTATTCTTTGGTTTTGCACAAAGTTTGAGTATTATAGGAGCACAGCTTCCAGTAATTTCTTCTATTCCGCCAGTATTATTACAAATTGCACCTTACTTGTTAACAATTATCGTCTTAGTTGTTTTCTTAGGACAAGCATCTGGTCCGAAAGCAAATGGGAAGAATTACATCAAATCCAAATAATTTTTAGTTAATAAAAAGGGTGGGACTATGGGAAGTGTTTCTTCGTCTCGCCTTTTTTGTTTAGTTTAAAGTAGAAAAGATGAAAAGAAAGAAGGAATCGAAATGTTTAAACGCGTACACTTAATTGTAATGGATTCAGTCGGAATTGGGGAAGCTCCTGATGCAGACAAATTTAACGATGTTGGGTCAGATACTCTAGGTCATATTGCAAAAGAAGCAGGTTTAACAATTCCTCACCTAGAGAACTTAGGTTTAGGTACGATTCGACCATTAGACGGTGTGAAGCCTTTAGCTGATCACCAAGGCTATGCAACAAAATTAGAAGAAGTTTCTGTTGGTAAAGATACCATGACAGGGCATTGGGAAATTATGGGATTGAATATCAAGACGCCGTTTCGGGTATTTCCTAATGGATTTCCTGATGAGCTATTACAACAAATTGAAGAGTTTTCTGGACGGAAAATCGTTTGTAACAAGCCTTATAGTGGAACAGCTGTAATTGATGATTATGGTGAACACCAAATGAAGACAGGCGACTTAATTGTTTATACGTCTGCAGATCCTGTTTTACAAATCGCTGCACACGAAGAAATCATTCCTCTAGAAGAGTTATATCGTATTTGTCAATTTGTTCGCGATATTACGAAAGAGGATCCATATATGATTGGTAGAATTATCGCCCGTCCTTATATCGGAGAACCAGGAAACTTTACTCGAACAAGTAATCGTCATGACTACGCTCTTGATCCATTTGGTCACACAGTTTTGGATTCATTAAAAGAAGCTGGTAAAGATGTGATCGCTGTTGGTAAAATTAATGATATCTTCAATGGCCAAGGAATCACTCAATCTGTCCGTACTAAAAGTAATATGGATGGTGTGGATCAACTATTAAATGTGATGAAGCAAGACTTCAATGGACTAAGCTTTACTAATTTAGTAGACTTTGATGCTTTGTTTGGTCATCGTCGTGATGTTGTTGGTTACGCACATGCAATTGAAGAATTTGATTTACGCATTCCAGAGTTACTTGATGCAATGAATGATGATGATTTATTGTTGATTACAGCAGACCACGGAAATGATCCAACATTCCCAGGAACAGATCATACACGTGAATATGTACCATTATTGGCTTATAGTAAAAAAATGAATGAACAAGGAAGCTTGCCACAAGGATACTATGCAGATATCTCAGCAACAATTGCTGAAAACTTTGAAGTACCAGCAACTGAAAACGGTGAAAGCTTCTTGAAATTGCTGAAATAATTATTACTAAAAACCATAACTTAGGAGAAAAAGAATGAAAAAATTAAGCGAAATGTTACAAGAAACAACTCAATTCATCCTTGGTCAAGGAGTAAAAGAAATTGAATTTGGTATGATTCTTGGGTCAGGTCTTGGTGAGTTGGCAGATGAAATTGAAGATGCAATTACGATTCCATATGACAAAATTCCTTTCTTCCCAGTTTCAACAGTTGTTGGACATGCGGGACAACTAGTTTACGGTACATTATCAGGCAAAAAAGTTTTAGCGATGCAAGGACGTTTTCATTTTTATGAAGGTCATTCGATGCAAACAGTTACTTATCCAGTCCGTGTATTGGGCGCGCTTGGTGCACATTCAGTGATTGTAACAAATGCTTGCGGTGGCGTAAATGAATCTTTTGTACCAGGGGATTTGATGTTGATCAGTGATCATATTAATTTTACAGGCACGAATCCATTGATTGGCCCAAATGAAGATGAAATCGGCCCACGTTTCCCAGATATGAGTCAAGCTTACACACCTGCGTATCGAGAATCTGCGAAAGAAGTTGCTAATAAACTAGGGTTAGACTTAAAAGAAGGTGTCTACATGGGTTATTCTGGTCCAACTTATGAAACACCAGCAGAAATCAAAATGTCACGTGTCATGGGTGCTGATGCAGTCGGAATGTCGACTGTACCGGAAGTAATTGTTGCGGCTCATGGTGGATTAAATGTATTAGGTATTTCTTGTATCACAAACTTAGCAGCAGGTATGCAAGCAAATTTAAATCATGACGAAGTAGTGGAAACAACGGAACGTGTTAAACAATCATTTAAAGCTTTAGTGAAAGAAACTCTAGCAGTATTATAAAAAGAGTACTAGTTGAAAATGAAGGAGAGATAAACTGAATGAGTGTTCATATCGAAGCAAAACAAGGCGAAATTGCTGATAAAATTTTACTTCCAGGAGATCCGCTACGTGCAAAATATATTGCAGAAACTTTTTTAGAAAATCCTGTTTGTTATAATCAAGTTCGTGGAATGTTAGGTTATACAGGAGAATATAAAGGTGAGCGTGTTTCTGTACAAGGTACAGGGATGGGAATGCCTTCGGCAACGATTTATGCGCATGAACTAATTAATTCTTATGGCGTGAAAAAATTGATTCGTGTGGGGACTTGTGGTGCGTTATCAACAGATGTCCATGTAAGAGATTTAGTGATTGCTCAAGGAGCAGCGACAAGTTCTTCTATGATTGAAAAAAATTTTCAGCAATTCCATTTTCCGCCAATTGGGGACTTCGATTTGCTATTGAAAGCTTACGAATTTGCTAAAGGAAAAGGGTACACAACCCATGTAGGAAATGTTTTGTCAGAGGATACATTCTATAAAGATGACTTGACTGAAACATTAAAGCTGGCTGAACTTGGTGTTTTGGGTGTTGAGATGGAAGCTGCAGCACTTTACTATTTAGGTGCGAAATACAAAGTACAAACGTTAGGAATTATGACAGTTAGTGATCATTTGATTACTGGGGAAGAAACAACGGCACAAGAACGTCAAACAACGTTTAATGAAATGATTGAAGTTGGTTTAGAGACAGCAATCGCAAAATAATTGTAGAAAAAGCTTGGAACGACTATTATTAATGTTGGTTCCAGGCTTTTTTTATAGGTAAGGAGGAAAAGAGAAATGGAAAATTTTCGCTTTGATGTAGCAACAGATATTCGTTTTGGGAAAGATCGTTGGGATGAATTACCAGAGGTCTTAAATCAGTTTGGGAAAAATGTTTTACTTGTTTATGGTGGGGGAAGTATTAAGAAAAATGGTGTTTATCAAAACATTATGAGTCGTCTACAAAAACATGGCTTCAATGTAACAGAACTAAGTGGAGTAGAACCAAATCCTCGTATTGAAACTGTTAGAAAAGGGATTGCTCTTTGTCAAGAAAATCAAATTGATGTGATTCTTCCGGTGGGTGGAGGATCAACAATCGACTGTGCTAAAGTAATTGGTGCAGGTTTTTTCTATGAAGGAGATCCATGGGATTTAGTTATCAAAAAAGCAAGTGTTGGGAAAGTATTACCCTTAGTAGCAGTGTTAACACTTGCGGCAACAGGGAGTGAAATGAATCGAGGAGCAGTCATTTCAAATCCAGAAACCAATCAAAAACTTGGTCTAGGCGGTTGGGAAATGTTACCTAAAGTTTCATTTCTTGATCCAACCACAACATTCACTGTACCAAAAAATCAAACTGCGGCAGGTTCAGCAGATATTTTCAGTCATCTAACTGAAAATTATTTTAAACGGACAACTGGAACAGATATTCAGGATTTCGTTGCAGAAGGAATTTTTAGAACAGTCATTAAAAATTGTCCAATTGCATTGAAATATCCAGACGATTATGATGCTCGAGCAAACTTAATGTGGGCTAGCACCTTAGCCTTAAACGGATTAACTGGTAGTGGAAAGACGGGTGCGTGGTCCTGCCATCCAATTGAACATGAGTTAAGTGCATTTTATGATATTACGCATGGCGTTGGCTTGGCCATTTTGACTCCACGTTGGATGAACTATGCATTGAATGAAGAAACTGAAGAAAAATTTGCACAATTTGCTCGTAATGTCTGGGGAATTCAAGAGTCAGTTAATCATCTTGCTGCAAAAGAAGGAATCCAAAAAACATATGATTATTTTAAAGCATGTGGTATTCCTATGACTTTACCTGAAGTAGGGATTGATGAAACTCAGTTTTCTTTGATGGCAGAACAAGCTGTTAAACACAGCCAAATTGCGACAGATGCATATGTTCCATTGAACGAACAAGCAGTCGAAGAAATTTTGCGTGAATGTTTGACAGAATCTAATTATCTATAATTAAAAAAGGAGTGGCGATTTTATCGCCACTCCTTTTTTTGCTTATAATCAATAAAAATTATAAGTAGTATTTTTTAGCAACAGTTAGATCATCATTCAATTCATAAACAAGTGGTTGACCTGTTGGAATTTCAAGATCCATGATGTCTTCGTCAGAGATACCTTCAATATGTTTTGCTAAAGCGCGTAATGAGTTACCGTGTGCAGCTACTAAAACAGTTTTGTCATCTAGTAATGCTGGAGCAATATGATCTTGCCAGAATGGTAAAGCACGTTCCAAAGTAACTTTTAAGTTTTCGCCACCAGGGATATCGCGTTTGTCTAACATAGCGTAACGACGTTCGTTTGCAGCTGAACCTTCGTCAGTTTCGTCCAATAATGGAGGAAGAGTGTCGTAAGAACGGCGCCAAATATGAACTTGTTCGTCTCCATATTTTTCAGCAGTTTCTTTTTTGTTCAAGCCTTGTAATTTACCATAGTGACGTTCGTTTAAGCGCCATGATTTTACTTGAGGTACCCAAAGTTGATCTGAGTATTCTAAGATAAGGTTACAAGTTTTGATGGCACGAGTTAAAACAGAAGTGTAAGCAATGTCAAATTCGATTCCGGCTTCTTTGATTTTGCGTCCGCCTTCTTTTGCTTCTTCGATACCTTCTGGTGCTAAGTTTACATCAGCCCAACCAGTAAATTGGTTTAAAGCATTCCATTCACTAAGACCGTGACGAGAAAAAACTAATTTTGGCATGTTTTGTGCTCCTTTTTAAAATATATTTATTTCTGAAAATTTCAGTTCTTGTTTATTGTACAATTTTTTTGAAAAGATTTCCATTGAAAATGATAGAAGATTAGGTTCAGGTACGCAAAAAATATAAAAAAATAAGCAATCTTCGGAAAGATTACTTATTTTTAATTAATTATATAATTGCTCAATATCTTTTTCTGGAAGATTTATATATTTATAGCAAGTTCCAACAGAAACCCCACATTTTGATGAAATAAATTGGATTGTTTCTTTTTTTTCATAATAAAGGCGACGAATTTTTTTGATAGTTTTGGCATCAATTTTAGGACGACCGCCAATTTTTCCTTTTTTACGTGCTTCATTCAGGCCAATCAAAGTACGTTCTTTAATCAATGAGCATTCCATTATAGCTAGACCTTCCATCAATTGAAAGTAAATTTTGCCCATTGGTTTACGAGTATCGATTTCTTCAGCAATACTTACTAAGTGAAGCCCGCGATCGTCAAAAAGTTTTGTAAATTCCGTTAATTGTCTCGTTGATTTGCCAAGACGATGCAGTTGGCAAATGACAAGTGTGTCTCCTTGGTTCATTTGTTCAATGACGGATTCTAATTTGATCATTGTCTCAGCATCTTTTGATTCGTACGTTTCATGGAAAATTTCCTGACAACCAAAGGTAGATAGTTGTTCAACCTGAGTTGTTAAATCAACATCGTTTATGGTTGTGCGTGCATAACCAATAATTTTCATGATGATTCCTTTCTAGCGGTGATTTTTAAACAGAATACAATAGTAAGAATTTAGCATAAAGTCCATTAAAAAGATAGTGTTTTAGCGGATTTTATCTAGAAGATTTATCTGGAAATACTATGCTTTAGGAGCATGTGGTGTATCCAAGATTTGCACTCCATTATCAGATCCGACAACTACTTTTGAAACAAGATTCAAGAATAAGCCATGTTCAACAACACCAACAAGATTATCTAAGTAGTCGGCAAGTATTTCTGGCTGTTCAATAGTTTGAAGATATAAATCAATAATGTAATGTCCACTATCAGTTTCAAGGATTTCACCATTTGCTGTTTTTCGTAAAACTGGATGAAAACCTTTTGCTTCAAATAGACGTAGCAATTGTTGCGAACCATATGGGATAACTTCAACAGGGAGAGGAAAATTCCCGAGTTTTTCGACTAGTTTTGATTCATCAACAATCCAAATCGTTTCTTTTGAATAGGTAGCGACGATTTTTTCGAATAGTAAGGCTGCGCCTCCGCCTTTAATTCCTTGAAAATCAGTACTAATCTCGTCTGCACCATCAATCGTTAAATCAACTTCAACAACATCATCAATACTCTTTAATGGAATACCGAGTTTTTCGGCTTGTTCTTTCGTTGCGTTTGATGTTGTTACACCTACGATATTTAATCCTTCTTCTCGCATCCTACGACCAAGTTCTTCTACCATATAATAAGCAGTAGATCCTGTTCCGAGACCAACGATCATACCATCTTTGACAAATTTTGCGGCTTCGATACCAGCCTGTTGTTTTAGATTCATGTTTGCTTTTCCCCTTTTTTGAGTTTGAGCTTTCCTGCTTATTTTAGCGTTTATTTCAGTAAAAAGATACCTTTCTTTAGAGTCAATTTGAATGATTTTCAAAAAAAATATGGAACAAGTTGACATGGGTTTTCATTCATGCTATTCTAACGAAGGTGCTTTATCTACAGGTCTCTGTAAAGAGACGTGCTGACTGTTTATCAAAGCATATTTGATAAAGATGCAGACATTGCATTTATTTTTTATCGCAAAAAAAGAACCACCTGGATGTGTGGAACTAGATGCGAATGAGGGAAGGAGGAAACAAGGAATGCCTACAATTAACCAATTAGTACGTAAACCTCGTAAATCAAAGGTGGAAAAATCAAATTCACCTGCTTTGAACAAAGGATATAACAGCTTTAAGAAAACTCAAACTAACGTGAACTCTCCTCAAAAACGTGGGGTAGCAACTCGTGTGGGAACTATGACACCTAAAAAACCGAACTCAGCTTTACGTAAATATGCTCGTGTTCGTTTGTCAAACTTGATTGAAGTTACTGCTTATATTCCAGGGATTGGTCATAATTTACAAGAACATAGCGTTGTATTATTACGCGGTGGACGTGTAAAAGACTTACCAGGGGTACGTTACCACATCGTTCGTGGTGCACTAGATACTGCTGGTGTTAACGATCGTAAACAAAGCCGTTCTAAATACGGTACTAAGAAACCTAAAGCTTAATTTTAATTAATTAGCCAAACAAACAATTAAATTTTACTTCTATATAAGAAGTAAATACTAAGAACTATATTTCGGAAGGAGGAGTTACGGATGCCACGTAAAGGTCCTGTTGCAAAACGTGATGTTTTACCAGATCCTATTTATAACTCAAAATTAGTAACTCGCTTAATCAACCGTGTAATGGTTGATGGAAAACGCGGGATTGCAGCTAACATTATCTATAATGCCTTTGATTTAATCAAAGAATCTACAGGTAACGATCCATTAGAAGTTTTTGAACAAGCAATGAAAAATGTAATGCCTGTTCTTGAAGTTAAAGCACGTCGTGTTGGGGGTTCAAACTATCAAGTACCAGTTGAAGTTCGCCCTGAACGTCGTACAACTCTAGGTCTTCGTTGGGTAGTAAACTACGCTCGCTTGCGCGGTGAACACACAATGGAAGAACGTCTAGCTAAAGAAATCATGGATGCTGCAAACAACACAGGTGCTTCTGTTAAAAAACGTGAAGACACTCATAAAATGGCAGATGCTAACCGTGCGTTTGCTCACTACCGCTGGTAAGATTCTCTCTGTTTGGTCGGCTTTGTGCCGGCCTCAGAAGATATCCTTATTTTTAGCAACTAGATAGTAAAGAGAGGAGAAACAAGGAGAATGACCAGAGAATTTTCTTTAGATAATACTCGTAATATCGGTATCATGGCCCATATTGATGCTGGTAAAACAACTGCTACTGAACGTATCTTGTACTATACTGGTAAAATCCATAAAATTGGTGAAACTCATGAAGGAGCTTCACAAATGGACTGGATGGAACAAGAACAAGAGCGTGGAATTACGATCACTTCTGCTGCAACAACTGCACAATGGAAGGGTCACCGAATCAACATCATCGACACACCAGGACACGTAGACTTCACTGTTGAAGTTGAACGTTCATTACGTGTACTTGATGGTGCTGTTACAGTTCTTGATGCACAATCAGGTGTAGAACCTCAAACTGAAACAGTTTGGCGTCAAGCTACAACTTATGGTGTACCTCGTATTGTATTTGCAAACAAAATGGATAAAATCGGTGCTGACTTCTTATATTCAGTATCAACTTTACATGACCGTTTGCAAGCAAATGCTCACCCAATTCAATTACCAATTGGTGCTGAAGATGACTTCACAGGAATTATTGACCTTGTAACAATGAAGGCTGAAATCTATACAAATGATTTAGGTACTGAAATTGAAGAACGAGAAATTCCAGAAGACTATCTTGAACTAGCTGAAGAATGGCGTGAAAAATTAGTTGAAGCAGTTGCTGAAACTGATGAAGAACTTACTTTAAAATACTTAGAAGGTGAAGAAATCACTGAAGCTGAGTTAAAAGAAGGTATCCGTCGCGCAACACTTGGCGTAGACTTCTACCCAGTATTATGTGGTTCAGCATTCAAGAATAAAGGGGTTCAATTATTATTGGACGCTGTTCTTGATTACTTACCATCACCATTAGATATTCCTGCTATTAAAGGGATTGATCCTAAAACTGATGAAGAAGTTCTACGTCCTGCAGACGATGAAGCTCCTTTCTCAGCATTAGCATTTAAAGTTATGACTGACCCATTCGTAGGTCGTTTAACTTTCTTCCGTGTGTACTCTGGTGTTTTAAAATCAGGTTCATACGTACAAAACGCAACAAAAGGCAAACGCGAACGTGTTGGTCGTATCTTACAGATGCATGCTAACTCACGTTCAGAAATCTCTGAAGTGTACGCCGGAGATATCGCTGCTGCTGTTGGTTTGAAAGATACAACAACTGGGGACACTCTTTGTGATGAAAAGAATTTAGTAATTCTTGAATCAATGGAATTCCCAGAACCAGTTATCCAAGTCGCTATTGAACCTAAATCAAAAGCTGACCAAGATAAAATGGGTGTTGCTCTTCAAAAACTATCTGAAGAAGATCCTACTTTCCGTGCTGAAACAAACGTGGAAACAGGCGAAACTGTTATCGCTGGTATGGGTGAACTTCACTTAGACATTATCGTAGACCGTATGCGTCGCGAATTTAAAGTTGAAGCTAACGTAGGTGCTCCTCAAGTATCTTATCGTGAAACTTTCCGTGCTGGTACTCAAGCCGAAGGTAAGTTTGTACGTCAGTCTGGTGGTAAAGGTCAATACGGTCACGTATGGATTGAATTTACTCCAAACGAAGAAGGCGGCGGCTTTGAATTTGAAAATGCAATCGTCGGTGGGGTTGTTCCTCGTGAATACATCCCAGCTGTTGAAACAGGTTTGAAAGATGCTATGGAAAATGGTGTCTTAGCTGGATATCCATTAGTTGATATCAAAGCAAAACTTTACGATGGTTCATACCATGATGTCGATTCAAATGAAACTGCCTTCCGTGTTGCTGCTTCTATGGCATTACGTGCGGCAGCTAAGAAAGCTAATCCAGTTATCCTTGAACCAATTATGGCTGTTGAAGTAGTTATTCCAGAAGATTACTTAGGTGATGTTATGGGACACGTTACTGCACGTCGTGGTCGCGTTGAAGGTATGGAAGCTCGCGCTGGCGGACAACAAGTTGTTCGTGCTATGGTTCCTCTTGCTGAAATGTTTGGTTATGCTACAACTCTTCGTTCAGCTACTCAAGGTCGTGGTACATTTACTATGACATTTGACCACTACGAAGACGTACCGAAATCAGTTCAAGAAGAAATCATTAAGAAAAACGGCGGAAAAGCTGAATAATTTCTTAAAAACTTGATAATCACATAAAGAGATTATCTAAAGAGACTATATTTTTAATATAGTTTCGTGTAAAATAGCTATCGATGATATGGGCATGTGATGTACGTTTAGTACATCATGTTCCTATCAGATAAATAAAAAATTATATTGTATTTTGGGAGGACATTTTAAAATGGCAAAAGAAAAATTTGACCGTTCTAAACCACACGTTAACATTGGTACTATTGGCCACGTTGACCATGGTAAAACTACATTAACAGCTGCAATCACAACTGTACTATCTAAGAAAAACGGCGGCCAAGCTATGGCTTACGATCAAATCGATGGTGCTCCAGAAGAACGTGAACGCGGAATTACTATCTCAACTGCTCACGTTGAGTATGAAACTGACACACGTCACTATGCTCACGTTGACTGCCCAGGACACGCGGACTACGTTAAAAACATGATCACTGGTGCTGCACAAATGGATGGAGCTATCTTAGTAGTTTCTGCTGCTGATGGCCCTATGCCTCAAACTCGTGAACATATCCTATTGTCACGTCAAGTTGGTGTTCCTTACATCGTTGTATTCTTGAACAAAGTTGACATGGTTGACGATGAAGAATTACTAGAATTAGTTGAAATGGAAGTTCGTGACTTATTAACAGAATACGAATTCCCTGGTGACGATGTTCCTGTTGTTGCTGGTTCAGCTTTGAAAGCTTTAGAAGGCGACGCTTCATACGAAGAAAAAATTCTTGAATTAATGGCTGCAGTTGACGAGTATATCCCAACTCCAGAACGTGACAACGACAAACCATTCATGATGCCAGTTGAAGATGTATTCTCAATCACTGGTCGTGGTACTGTTGCAACTGGTCGTGTTGAACGTGGACAAGTTCGCGTTGGTGACGAAGTTGAAGTTGTTGGTATTGCTGAAGAAACTTCAAAAACAACTGTAACTGGTGTTGAAATGTTCCGTAAATTATTGGATTACGCTGAAGCAGGCGATAACATTGGTGCTTTATTACGTGGTGTTTCACGTGATGATATCCAACGTGGTCAAGTTTTAGCTAAACCAGGTACAATCACACCTCATACAAAATTCTCTGCAGAAGTATACGTGTTGACTAAAGAAGAAGGTGGACGTCATACTCCATTCTTCACTAACTACCGTCCACAATTCTACTTCCGTACAACAGACGTAACTGGTGTTGTTGAATTACCAGAAGGAACTGAAATGGTTATGCCTGGCGACAACGTAACTATGGAAGTTGAATTAATCCACCCAATCGCTATCGAAAACGGTACTAAATTCTCAATCCGTGAAGGCGGACGTACAGTTGGTGCTGGTGTCGTTACTGAAATCAAAGCTTAATTTTTTAAGCTTAATCAAAGCAACATTATATTCGGACTTAAAAGCTCGAAGCAATCATTTATTGTTGATTGCTTCGAGCTTTTTCTTTTCTTTATGAAAAAATATGAAAATAAATTGAATTTCCAAAGAAAAAGCCTTGCGTTGTGTGTTTGAATATACTATAATTACAAAGGTGCGTTTACCTTGGTGAATTGCACAGACGGAATCAGGTTGATTCTTGTCGGCTAAGAAACGAGAGGTTGCGACACGCCCGGACGCTTTGCCACGAACGAGCGTGACGGAAATTTTCGTGGAGCTATGTCTACTTTTCAAAATAGGCGAAGGAGGGAACAAGATGGCAAAACAAAAAATTCGTATCCGTTTAAAAGCGTATGAACACCGTATTTTAGATCAATCAGCGGATAAAATTGTAGAAACTGCAAAAAGAACTGGAGCTAGTGTATCTGGTCCAATTCCATTACCAACAGAACGTAGTCTTTACACTGTTATTCGTGCGACTCATAAATACAAAGATTCTCGCGAACAATTCGAAATGCGTACTCACAAACGTCTAATTGACATTGTGAACCCAACACCAAAAACTGTTGATGCTTTGATGAAGCTAGACTTACCATCTGGTGTAAACATCGAAATCAAACTATAAAAAATTAAATTAATGGAGGTGTACTCATGACCAAAGGAATCTTAGGGAAAAAAGTGGGAATGACACAAATCTTCACTGAATCTGGTGAATTAATTCCAGTAACTGTTGTAGAAGCTACTCCAAACGTAGTACTACAAGTGAAAACAATGGAAACTGATGGCTACGAAGCTATTCAAGTTGGTTACCAAGATATGCGTGAAGTTTTATCAAACAAACCTGCGAAAGGTCATGTTGCAAAAGCAAACACGGCTCCTAAGCGCTTCATTCGTGAATTCAAAAATGTTGAGCTAGGAGAATATGAAGTAGGAAAAGAAGTTACAGTAGATGTTTTCCAAGCAGGAGACATTATTGATGTAACAGGTACTACGAAAGGTAAAGGATTCCAAGGGGTTATCAAACGTCACGGCCAAAGCCGCGGACCAATGGCTCACGGTTCTCGTTACCATCGTCGTCCTGGGTCAATGGGTCCAGTTGCACCTAACCGTGTATTCAAAAATAAACGTCTTGCTGGCCGTATGGGTGGCAACCGCGTGACAATCCAAAACTTGGAAGTTGTTCGCGTTGACGCAGAAAGAAACGTAATCTTAATTAAAGGTAACGTTCCTGGAGCTAAAAAATCACTAATCACTATCAAATCAGCTGTGAAAGCTAAATAATAGTAGGAAGAAAGGAGGAACTAAGGAATGCCGAATGTAGCATTATTCAAACAAGATGGTAGCCAAAACGGTGAAATCACACTTAACGAAGAAATTTTCGGAATCGAACCTAATGAAAGTGTTGTTTACGATGCAATCGTTATGCAACGTGCTTCATTAAGACAAGGAACACATGCGGTTAAAAATCGTAGCGCTGTTCGCGGCGGTGGACGTAAACCATGGCGTCAAAAAGGAACAGGTCGTGCTCGTCAAGGATCTATCCGCTCACCACAATGGCGTGGAGGTGGCGTAGTTTTCGGACCAACACCACGTTCTTACAGCTACAAACTTCCTAAAAAAGTTCGTCGTTTAGCAATGAAATCTGTTTTATCAGAAAAAGTTGCTTCAAATAACTTGGTTGTTGTTGATGCATTAAGCTTTGACGCACCAAAAACAAAAGAATTTAAAGAAGTTCTTGCTAACTTATCTGTAGACGCTAAAGTATTAGTAGTTTTAGAAACTGGCAATGAGTTCGCTGCTTTATCTGCACGTAACTTATCAAACGTTTCTGTAGTAACTTCTGATAATGTTAGTGTTCTAGACGTTGTTTCTAACGTGAAAGTGTTAGCAACACAAACTGCTCTTACTCAAATTGAGGAGGTGCTTGCATAATGAACTTACTAGACGTAATCAAACGCCCAGTGATCACTGAAAAATCTATGCTTGCTATGGATGATAAAAAGTATACTTTCGAAGTTGACACTCGCGTAAACAAAACTTTAGTAAAACAAGCGGTAGAAGCTGCTTTTGACGTTAAAGTCAAAAACGTGAACATCGTGAACGTTCGTGCGAAATTCAAGCGTATGGGCAAACATGCGGGATACACTAAAAAACGTCGCAAAGCGATTGTTACATTAACAGAAGATTCAAAAGAAATTCAATTATTCGAAGCTGCTGAATAAGCACTATCTTGAAAACTTATTATAAATAGGAGGGAAAAACGTGGCGATTAAAAAGTACAAACCTACCTCAAATGGTCGTCGTAACATGACAGGTTCTGATTTTGCTGAAATCACAACATCAACACCTGAAAAATCATTGTTACAACCATTGAAAAACCATGCTGGTCGTAATAACAACGGTCGCATCACTGTACGTCATCAAGGCGGCGGACACAAACGTCAATACCGCGTAATCGACTTCAAACGTAACAAAGATAACGTTGTTGCTACTGTTCAAACGATCGAATATGATCCAAACCGTTCAGCAAACATCGCGTTAGTACACTACGAAGATGGAGTGAAAGCTTACATCTTAGCACCAAAAGGACTACAAGTTGGAATGAAACTTGTTTCAGGTCCAGATGCAGATATCAAAGTTGGTAATGCTCTTCCTTTGGAAAATATTCCAGTTGGTACTGTTATCCATAACATCGAAATGAAACCTGGTAAAGGTGGACAATTAATTCGTTCTGCTGGTACAAGTGCTCAAGTACTTGGTAAAGAAGGCAAATATGTATTGATCCGCTTAAACTCTGGTGAAGTTCGTATGATTTTAGCTGCATGCCGTGCAACTATCGGTTCTGTAGGTAATGAGCAACATGAACTTATTAACATCGGTAAAGCTGGACGCTCTCGTTGGATGCGCAAACGCCCAACAGTACGTGGTAGCGTAATGAACCCTAACGATCACCCACACGGTGGTGGTGAAGGTAAAGCTCCGATCGGACGTAAAGCACCAGTTTCTCCTTGGGGTCAACCAGCTCTTGGTTACAAAACTCGTAACAAGAAAGCCCAATCAGATAAACTTATCGTACGTCGTCGCAAGACTAAATAATTTCTTTGACCATGTGTCGCACATTTTGAGAGGAGGTTCACCATGGGTCGTAGTTTAAAGAAGGGACCTTTCGTCGATGAGCATTTAATGAAAAAAGTTGAAGCTCAAGCGGGGGTTGAAAAGAAAAAAGTTATCAAAACTTGGTCACGCCGATCAACAGTATTCCCAAGTTTTGTTGGATATACCATCGCAGTTTATGATGGACGTAAACATGTACCAGTTTACATCCAAGAAGACATGGTAGGACACAAATTAGGTGAATTTGCACCAACAAGAACTTATCGTGGCCACGCTGCAGACGATAAGAAAACTAAACGCTAATTTGAGGGGAGGATAAATCCAAATGGCAGAACAAATCACATCAGCTAAAGCAACTGCAAAAACAGTTCGCACTTCACCTCGAAAAGCCCGTTTAGTAATTGACCTTATCAGAGGTAAAAGTGTTGCGGATGCAATTTCAATTTTGAAATTCACACCGAACAAATCTGCTGGAATCATCGAGAAAGTCTTGATGTCAGCAGTTGCAAATGCAGAAAATAATTTTGACTTAGACGTTGAAAATTTAGTAGTATCTGAAGCTTTTATTAACGAAGGACCAACAATGAAACGTTTCCGTCCACGCGCAAAAGGTTCAGCATCTCCAATCAACAAACGTACAAGTCATATTACAGTAGTCGTATCAGAAAAATAAGGAGGGATAATCAGTGGGTCAAAAAGTACATCCAATTGGAATGCGTGTAGGCATCATCCGCGACTGGGATGCTAAATGGTATGCTGAAAAAGAGTATGCTGAATTCTTACACGAAGATCTAAGAATCCGTAAATTTATTTCAACTAAACTTGCTGATGCCGCTGTGTCAACTGTTGAAATCGAACGTGCTGCAAATCGCGTAAATATTTCAATCCACACAGCTAAACCAGGTATGGTTATTGGTAAAGGCGGTTCTGAAGTTGAAAGCCTAAGAAAAGAATTAAATAAATTAACTGGTAAAAGAATTCACATCAACATCGTGGAAATTAAAAAACCAGATCTAGATGCTAAATTAGTGGGCGAAGGAATTGCACGTCAATTAGAAAACCGTGTAGCTTTCCGTCGTGCGCAAAAACAAGCTATCCAACGTTCAATGCGCGCAGGCGCTAAAGGAATCAAGACTCAAGTATCTGGACGCTTAAATGGTGCTGATATTGCACGTTCAGAAGGATACTCAGAAGGAACTGTTCCTCTTCATACATTACGTGCGGATATCGATTATGCATGGGAAGAAGCAGATACAACATACGGAAAACTAGGAGTTAAAGTGTGGATCTATCGTGGAGAAATTCTTCCAACTAAAAAAAACACTGAGAAAGGAGGGAAATAATCATGTTAGTACCTAAACGTGTAAAACACCGTCGTGAATTCCGCGGAAAAATGCGTGGTGAAGCTAAAGGTGGTAAAGAAATCGCATTTGGTGAATATGGCTTACAAGCTGTTGATTCACACTGGATTACAAACCGACAAATCGAAGCTTCTCGTATCGCAATGACTCGTTACATGAAACGTGGTGGGAAAGTATGGATTAAAATTTTCCCTCACAAATCTTATACTGCCAAAGCAATTGGGGTACGTATGGGTTCTGGTAAAGGGGCACCTGAAGGATGGGTTGCACCAGTAAAACGTGGTAAAATCATGTTTGAAATTGCAGGCGTTCCTGAAGAGGTAGCTCGTGAAGCGTTACGTCTAGCTTCTCACAAATTACCAATGAAAACTAAGATCGTAAAACGTGAGGAAATGGGTGGTGAATCGAATGAAGGTTAAAGAAATCAGAGAATTAACCACTGCCGAAATGCTTGATCAAGAAAAACAATTAAAAGAAGAATTGTTTAATCTTAGATTCCAATTAGCAACAGGTCAATTAGAAAACACTGCACGTATTAAAGAAGTACGTAAATCGATTGCACGCATCAAAACTGTATTGCGTGAACAAGCTAAGTAATTATGGAAGGAGGCCATTAAGCGTATGACTGAAGAAAGAAATCAACGCAAGGTTTATCAAGGTCGTGTAGTTTCAGACAAAATGGATAAAACAATTACCGTTGCTGTCGAAACTAAGAAAAATCACCCTATCTATGGCAAACGCATGAACTATTCTAAGAAATACAAAGTGCATGATGAAAACAACACTGCCAAAGTGGGAGATATCGTGAGAATTATGGAAACTCGTCCATTATCAGCTACAAAACGTTTCCGTTTACTAGAAGTAGTCGAAGAAGCAGTTATTATCTAATAACACGAGATTTTCCTATATAGATTGAATGCAAAATCTGAAAGGAGGATACACAACGTGATCCAAGCAGAAAGTCGTTTAAAAGTCGCTGACAATTCAGGCGCACGTGAAATTTTGACGATCAAAGTCCTTGGTGGATCTGGTCGTAAAACTGCTAATATCGGTGATGTTATCGTTGCTACGGTTAAACAAGCAACGCCAGGTGGGGTTGTCAAAAAAGGTGACGTCGTTAAAGCCGTTATCGTTCGAACAAAATCAGGAGCTCGTCGTACAGACGGTTCATACATTAAGTTTGATGAAAATGCTGCAGTGATTATTCGTGATGATAAAAGCCCTCGTGGAACACGTATCTTTGGGCCAGTTGCACGTGAACTACGTGAAAACAACTTCATGAAGATCGTTTCACTAGCACCAGAAGTTTTATAATCTTGAGACACTTATCAAAGGAGGTGCGAAACAGTTATGTTTGTTAAAAAAGGCGATAAAGTTAAAGTTATCACTGGAAAAGACAAAAATAAAGAAGGCGTTGTATTAGCAGCGTTTCCTAAAAAAGATAAAGTCATTGTCGAAGGTGTGAATATTGTCAAAAAACACCAAAAACCTTCTCAGGCTGCTCCTCAAGGTGGTATTGTTGAGATGGAAGCTCCAGTTCATGTTTCTAACGTGATGGTGATCGACTCTACTGGTGTAGCTGGCCGAGTTGGCTACAAAGAAGTAGATGGCAAAAAAGTCCGTGTTTCTAAAAAAACCGGTGAAGTTCTAGATAAATAATAATTTTAAGGAAGGAGGGTCTTACTGAATGAACCGCCTAAAAGAAAAATATCTTAAAGAAATTACTCCATCATTGATGGAAAAATTCGACTATAGCTCTGTTATGCAAACACCTAAAGTTGAAAAAATCGTCATCAACATGGGTGTTGGTGATGCGGTATCAAACGCTAAAAACTTAGACAAAGCAGTTGAAGAATTAACTTTAATCACTGGACAAAAACCAATGATTACTAAAGCTAAAAAATCAATCGCTGGATTCCGTTTACGTGAAGGAATGCCAATTGGTGCAAAAGTTACTTTGCGCGGAGAAAGAATGTATGAATTCTTAGACAAATTGGTTTCAGTTTCACTACCACGTGTACGTGACTTCCATGGTGTAAGTAAAAAAGCCTTTGACGGTCGTGGAAACTATACTTTAGGTATTAAAGAACAATTGATCTTCCCAGAAGTAGATTATGATTTAGTAGATAAAGTACGCGGTATGGACATCGTTATTGTAACAACAGCTAACTCAGATGAAGAATCTCGTGAGTTGTTAACACAATTAGGTATGCCATTCCAAAAATAATTAAAGGAGGCGAACTACGTGGCTAAAAAATCAATGATTGCTAAAAACAAACGTCCTGCAAAACATTCAACACAAGCTTATACTCGTTGCGAACGTTGTGGACGTCCACATTCAGTTTATCGTAAGTTCCATCTTTGCCGTATTTGCTTCCGCGAACTTGCCTATAAAGGTCAAATTCCCGGCGTGAAGAAAGCTAGCTGGTAAAAAGTAAATTCGCATAAGAAGGAGGTAATTAGTTCAATGGTCATGACAGATCCAATTGCAGATTTTCTAACTCGTATCCGTAATGCAAACATGGTTAAACATGAGTCTTTAGAAGTACCTGCATCAAAAATCAAACGTGACATCGCTGAAATCTTGAAACGTGAAGGTTTCGTCCGTGATGTTGAATATATCGAAGATGACAAACAAGGCGTAATCCGTGTTTTCCTAAAATTTGGTAAAAACGGTGAACGTGTTATCACAAACTTAAAACGTATTTCTAAACCAGGATTGCGTGCTTATGTCAAAGCTGACGAAGTACCAAAAGTATTGAATGGTTTAGGTATCGCAATTATTTCGACTTCTGACGGTGTTATCACTGACAAAGAAGCTCGTGAAAAAAATGTCGGCGGCGAAGTTATCGCTTACGTATGGTAATTAAGTAGAATCTACAAGGAGGTGTCTTTAAGTGAGCCGTATCGGAAATAAAATCGTAGTCATTCCTGCAGGAGTAACTGTTACTCAAGATGGAAATGATATTACAGTTAAAGGACCTAAAGGTGAATTAACACGTACTTTTTCTTCAGATATTACTATGAATATTGAAGGAAACGAAGTTACTTTCACTCGTCCAAACGACAGTAAAGAAATGAAAACAATCCACGGAACAACTCGTGCTAACTTCAACAACATGGTTGTCGGTGTTAGTGAAGGTTTCCAAAAAGCATTAGAACTTATCGGAGTTGGGTACCGTGCACAATTACAAGGTTCAAAACTTGTATTGAACGTTGGTTACTCTCATCCAGTAGAAATTACACCACCAGCTGGTGTTACAGTTGAAGTTCCTGCCAATACACAAGTAATTGTTAAAGGTGCGAACAAAGAAGCAGTTGGCGAATTAGCTGCAAATATTCGTGGCACTCGTCCTCCAGAACCTTATAAAGGTAAAGGTATTCGCTATGTTGGTGAATATGTACGCCGTAAAGAAGGTAAAACTGGTAAATAATCGTAATTTATTCAAATTACGATTCGCGGCCTAACGGCTAGCATTATTAAAGAGGTGACAATTGTGATTACAAAACCAGATAAGAATAAAACACGTCAAAAGAGACATCGTCGTGTACGTAATAATATCTCTGGTACTGCTGAGCGCCCACGCTTGAACGTTTTCCGTTCTAACAAAAACATCTACGCGCAATTAATTGATGACGTAGCGGGTGTGACGCTAGCAAGTGCCTCTACCTTGGATAAAGAAATTTCAGGTGGAACAAAAACAGAAACAGCTACTGCTGTGGGTAAATTAGTTGCTGAACGCGCAGCTGAAAAAGGCATTAAAGTAGTAGTCTTTGACCGTGGTGGATACCTTTACCATGGCCGTGTGCAAGCTTTAGCTGAAGCTGCTCGCGAAAATGGACTAGAATTTTAGAAGAAGGAGGAATACCATTCATGGTTTACATTGATCCAAAACATTTGGAATTAGAAGACCGCGTTGTTGCAATCAACCGTGTAACAAAAGTTGTTAAAGGTGGACGTCGTCTACGCTTTGCTGCTTTAGTTGTTGTCGGTGATAAAAACGGACACGTAGGTTTCGGTACTGGTAAAGCTCAAGAAGTACCAGAAGCAATCCGTAAAGCAATTGAAGATGCGAAGAAAAACTTAGTTGAAGTACCAATGGTCGGTTCAACAATCCCACACGAAGTTATCGGTACTTTTAGTGGTGGTAGAATCCTAATGAAACCTGCTGTAGAAGGTTCTGGGGTTGCTGCTGGTGGACCAGTCCGTGCCGTATTAGAATTAGCAGGGGTAGCTGATATCACTTCTAAATCATTAGGCTCAAATACACCAATCAACGTTGTTCGTGCAACTGTTGAAGGTTTGAAACAATTGAAACGTGCTGAAGAAGTTGCAGAACTTCGTGGCAAATCAGTTGAAGAAATTATCGGATAAGGAGGACAAAAATAATGGCTGAATTAAAAGTTACTTTAAAACGCAGTATTATCGGACGTCCTCAAAACCAACGTGACACTGTTAAAGCGTTGGGTCTTACAAAGATTAACAGTTCAGTGGTTAAGCCTTCTAATGAAGCTATTAAAGGTATGATCAATACTGTTTCTCACCTAGTGGACGTTGAAGAAGTCTAATAATTAAGAACTAGATTATTTAAGGAGGTGCCAAACCTATGAAACTTCATGAATTAAAACCTGCAGAGGGTTCACGCCAAGTACGCAATCGCGTTGGTCGTGGTACTTCATCTGGTAACGGAAAAACTTCTGGACGCGGACAAAAAGGTCAAAAAGCTCGTTCAGGCGGTGGTGTACGTTTAGGATTCGAAGGTGGACAAACTCCATTATTCCGTCGTTTACCAAAACGCGGATTTACTAACGTAAATCGTAAAGAATATGCTGTCATCAACTTAGATGTTTTGAACCGTTTTGAAGATGGTGCAGAAGTAACACCTGTTGCTTTAGTTGAAGCTGGAATCGTTAAAAACGAAAAAGCTGGAATTAAAGTATTAGCTAACGGTGAATTAACTAAAAAATTAACTGTTAAAGCAGCTAAATTCTCGAAAGCAGCTCAAGACGCTATTGAAGCGGCTGGTGGTTCAATCGAGGTGATCTAATGTTTAAACTATTAAAAGATGCTTTTAAAGTAAGAGACATTCGATCTAAAATTTTCTTTACTGTATTTGTACTATTTGTTTTCCGTCTGGGTGCCCACATTACGGTACCAGGCGTGAATGCTAGTACATTACAAAATCTTTCTTCTTTACCATTTTTCAACATGTTGAACTTGGTAAGTGGTAGTGCAATGCAAAACTTTTCTATTTTCTCAATGGGGGTCTCGCCATACATTACTGCTTCAATCGTCATTCAATTATTACAAATGGACATTGTTCCTCGTTTTGTTGAATGGTCGAAGCAAGGAGAAGTTGGCCGTAAGAAATTAAATCAAGCAACTCGCTATTTAACATTAGTTTTGGCTTTTGTTCAATCAGTAGGGATTACTGCTGGATTTAATCAATATGCTCAATTAGGTTTTGTAAGCAATCCAAACGTGTCTACATATGTAACGATTGGTTTAATTTTAACTGCCGGTACAATGTTTGTTACATGGTTAGGGGAGCAAATTACAGAAAAAGGAATCGGAAACGGCGTATCAATGATTATTTTCGCAGGGATTATTTCACGATTACCTGATAGTATCAAAGAAATTTATGAAGATTACTTTGTAAATATTGATTCTTCTGATATTTGGAAATCTGCAATTTTTATTGCCGTTTTACTTGTTGCGGTTTTATTGATCGTGACATTTGTAACATTTTTCCAACAAGCTGAACGCAAGATTCCAATTCAATATACGAAACGCGTGGCAGGTGCGCCAACAAGTAGTTATTTGCCATTAAAAGTAAATGCTGCTGGTGTTATTCCAGTTATTTTTGCTAGTTCGTTTATTGCAACCCCTAATGCTGTTTTACAAGCATTAAGTGGTAGATTTGGGTCTGAAAATTGGTATAAAATTATGATGCAAATTTTTAACTATAATACGGTGCCTGGTGCAACGATTTATACTGTTTTGATTATTGCATTTACATTCTTCTACGCTTTTGTTCAAGTTAATCCTGAGAAATTAGCGGAAAACTTACAAAAACAAGGAAGTTATATACCTAGCGTGCGCCCTGGTAAGGGGACTGAGGAGTATGTCTCAAGCTTATTAATGAGATTAAGTACAGTTGGTGCAATTTTCCTTGGACTTGTGGCCTTATTACCAATTATCGCTCAGATGATTTGGAATTTACCACAATCTATTGGATTAGGTGGCACAAGCTTACTGATTGTTATTGGTGTAGCTTTAGAAACTGCGAAACAGTTAGAAGGCTTAATGCTGAAACGCAAGTATGTTGGCTTTATCGAATAAGTAAGAAAGCGTGTTGAGGTTTCTCCTCAACACACGTTCTCACATTTATTAGGAGGGAAAGCAATGAACCTCATTTTAATGGGGCTGCCAGGTGCGGGTAAAGGAACACAAGCTGAAAAAATCATTGATGCTTATGGTATTCCTCATATCTCAACTGGAGACATGTTTCGTGCGGCTATCCAAAATGAAACAGCTCTAGGCTTGGAAGCAAAGTCTTATATGGATAAAGGTGCATTAGTTCCTGATGAAGTAACAAATGGAATCGTGAAAGAGCGCCTAGCAGAACCTGATACAGAGAAAGGCTTTTTATTAGATGGCTTTCCTCGTACAATCGAGCAGGCTGAAGCTCTAGACGTAATGCTAAAAGATTTAAATAAAAAAATTGATGCTGTCATTGATATCCATGTTGGTGAAGAAGTTTTGGTTGAGCGATTAGCTGGCCGTTTCATCTGCAGCAATTGTGGAGCAACTTATCACAAAATTTTCAATCCTACAAAAGTTGAAGATACATGTGATCGTTGTGGGGGGCATGAATTCTATCAAAGAGAAGATGATAAACCTGAGACGGTTAAAAATCGTCTGGCTATCAACATCAAAAATAGTGAACCAATCCTTGCTTTTTATAAAGAACACGGTTTGCTTCATACTATTGATGGTGATCGTGAAATCGATGCTGTATTTACTGATGTACAAAAAATCATTGAAAAATAGCATGATTGCCCGTAGCCAACTTGCTTTATGCAGTTACTCTTGTAAAGTTCAATAAATTATGATAGAATATGTCAGTCCGACTTCTAGAGATTCCTCTAGATGATCCATTTTGAGAATTTTGAGGTGGGAACTGCAGTTTCCGCCATTTTATCGTGTGAAAATGCGAAACAAGTACAAGGAGGTACTGTGCGTGGCAAAAGAAGATATGATTGAAGTCGAAGGTACAGTCGTCGAAACTTTGCCGAATGCAATGTTTAAAGTTGAACTAGAAAACGGACACCAAGTTCTTGCTACTGTTTCAGGTAAAATTCGTATGCATTACATCCGTATCTTACCTGGTGACAAAGTAACGGTTGAATTGTCTCCATACGATTTAAGCCGTGGCCGTATCACTTATCGCTTTAAATAATTGTACTCCGTAAAACTACAGGAGGTATTATCATGAAAGTAAGACCATCAGTAAAACCAATGTGTGAACATTGTAAAGTAATTCGTCGTAAAGGACGCGTTATGGTGATTTGCCCAGCAAATCCAAAACATAAACAACGTCAAGGATAATTGGAGGTGTAACAAGTATGGCTCGTATTGCAGGAGTAGATATTCCTCGTGATAAACGTGTAGTAGTTTCACTTACTTATATCTATGGTATTGGTAACACTACTGCTCAAAAAATCTTGGCTGATGCTGGTGTATCTGAAGATGTTCGTGTTCGTGATTTAACGAATGAACAAACAGATGCTATCCGTGCTGAAGTTGATAAATTAAAAGTTGAAGGTGACCTTCGTCGTGAAGTGAACTTAAACATCAAACGTTTGATGGAAATCGGTTCATACCGTGGTATCCGTCACCGCCGTGGTTTGCCAGTTCGTGGACAAAACACAAAAAACAATGCACGTACTCGTAAAGGTCCAGCTCGTTCTATCGCTGGCAAGAAAAAATAATTCTTAAGTGAAGGAGGTTAGAACTTCATGGCAGCAAAAAAAGTGAATCGTAAACGCCGTGTGAAAAAGAATGTAGAAGCAGGGATTGCACATATCCACTCTACTTTCAACAACACAATCATCATGATCACTGATACTCACGGAAATGCATTAGCGTGGTCATCAGCTGGTTCATTAGGTTTCAAAGGAAGCAAAAAATCAACTCCTTTTGCCGCTCAAATGGCAGCAGAAACTGCTACTAAAGCAGCAATGGAACACGGATTAAAAACTGTTGAAGTAACAGTTAAAGGACCTGGTTCTGGACGTGAAGCAGCAATTCGTTCATTACAAGCAACAGGTTTAGAAGTGACTGCAATTCGTGACGTGACTCCAGTTCCTCATAATGGTGCCCGCCCTCCAAAACGCCGTCGTGTTTAATGAGTGCCGCTCATTTTGAGTTTCTATAGTAACGTCATTGAACAAGACACTTTTCGTTTTGAAAGGGGTAAAGATAAGAATGATTGAGTTCGAAAAACCAAGAATCGCAAAAATTGATGAAGAAAAAGATTATGGCAAGTTCATCGTTGAACCTCTTGAAAGAGGGTATGGGACTACTTTAGGGAATTCCCTACGTCGTATTTTATTATCTTCTTTGCCAGGTGCTGCCATCACTAATATTCAAATCGATGGTGTACTGCATGAATTCTCTACTATTAAAGGTGTTAGAGAAGACGTCACTCAAATCATCTTGAACATTAAAGGCTTAGCGCTTAAAATGTATGGCCAAGAAGAAAAAACCCTTGAAATCGATATTACCGGACCTGCTACAGTAACTGCTGGCGATATTATCGTTGATAGTGATGTAGAGATTCTGAACAAAGATATGTATATCTGTAGTGTCTCTGAAGGAGCTACGTTCCATGCTCGCTTAACTGTGAAACCTGGACGTGGTTATGTTCAAGCAGATGAAAATAAAAAAGAAGATATGCCAATCGGTGTTCTTCCAGTCGATTCAATCTACACACCAGTTCGTCGTGTGAACTATCAAGTAGAAAACACACGTGTTGGACACCGTGAAGATTTTGATAAATTGACGATGGAGATTTGGACAGATGGTTCAATTGAACCGTTGGAAGCAATGAGTTTATCTGCAAAAATCATGACTGAACATTTAGATATTTTTGTGAACTTAACTGATGAAGCGAAAAATGCTGAAATCATGGTCGAAAAAGAAGAAACACAAAAAGAAAAAATGTTGGAAATGACAATTGAAGAATTAGACTTATCTGTTCGCTCTTATAATTGTTTGAAACGTGCAGGAATTAATACTGTACAAGAACTTACGAATAAATCTGAGCCAGAAATGATTAAAGTCCGTAACTTGGGCCGTAAATCATTGGAAGAAGTTAAGGCAAAATTGCATGACTTAGGTTTAGGTTTACGTAAAGAAGATTAAAACCTTTTACGAAGGAGGGAAACCAACGTGAGTTATCGTAAACTAGGACGCACATCTAGCCAACGTAAAGCGATGTTGCGTGATTTAACAACTGATTTATTAATCAACGAACGTATTGTGACAACTGAAGCTCGTGCGAAAGAAGTTCGCTCAACTGCAGAAAAAATGATCACTTTAGGTAAGCGTGGAGATTTGCATGCTCGTCGTCAAGCGGCTACTTTTGTACGTAATGAAGTTGCTAGCGTGCGCGAAGAAAACGAAGACATTGTTATTGAATCAGCTTTACAAAAATTATTCAATGACATTGCACCTCGTTATGCAGAACGTCAAGGTGGCTACACTCGTATCTTGAAAACAGAACCAAGACGCGGTGATGGTGCACCAATGGTTATCTTAGAACTTGTCTAAAATCACACTAATAACATCACTTTATAGATGATTCTTTTAGAGTGTTATGATGTTGGAGCTTTGCTCCGAGTCTAGCTCAGCGCTACTCCCCAAGTTTTTAGCTTGGGGAGTATGCACTCATCATAAAGTGTTTTTTTGTACCTTCAATTAACTGTCTTGACATGTTTTATTGAAGGTACAAAAAAACATTTTATTCAAACAATAAATAATTGAAAATTTAGTTTTTTTTTGATAGTGTTAGAAAGAACTTTAGGATGAAGAAGGAGTAAGCATGGAGCCAATTATTGATTTGAAAAATATAAATTACACATATCAGCCTGATGACCTTCGACCAGCGTTAAAAGATGTCTCTTTTACAATTAACAAAGGCGAATGGGTTGCAATTATTGGGCACAATGGTTCTGGAAAATCGACTCTTGCTAAAACGATTAATGGTTTGATTTTACCAGAATCTGGTACAGTAGCAGTAGAACAGCAAATGCTTAACGAAGAAAATATTTGGACGATTCGGCAAATGGTTGGAATGGTATTTCAAAATCCAGATAATCAATTTGTTGGTTCAACTGTAGAAGATGATGTTGCTTTTGGCTTGGAAAATCAAGGTATTCCTCGCGAAGAAATGCTTGTACGTGTAAAAGATGCATTAGAAAAAGTTCGTATGAGTGAATTTGCAACTCGAGAACCCGCTCGCTTGTCTGGTGGACAAAAACAACGTGTAGCAATTGCTGGTGTAGTTGCTTTACGACCAGATATTATTATTTTAGATGAAGCAACTAGCATGCTTGATCCTGAAGGTCGAGAGGAAGTTATTTCAACTATCAAAAAAATTAAAGAAGAAAGCCAATTAACTGTCATTTCTATTACACATGATATTGACGAAGCTGCAAATGCAAATCGTATTTTAGTCATGCGTGAAGGAGAATTAGTTGGCGAAGGAACACCGGAAGAAATTTTTTCTGCTGGTCCAGATTTAATTCGTCTGGGATTAGATTTACCATTTCCTGAAAAATTAAAAAGCGCATTAAAAGAGCGTGGGGTAGATGTTCCCAATGAATATATGACAGAAGAAAGGATGGTGAATTGGTTATGGACATCCATTTTGAAAAAGTAAACTTTACTTATCAACCAAATACACCATTTGAACAAAGAGCATTATTTGATATTGATTTGTTAATCAAAGAGGGAAGTTATACTGCTTTAGTTGGGCACACAGGAAGTGGAAAGTCGACATTATTACAACACTTGAATGCTTTAGTTAAACCAACAAGTGGTTCCGTACAAATTGGTGATCGAAAAATAACTCCAGAAACTGATAATAAAAATCTAAAACCAATTCGTAAAAAAGTTGGCATTGTGTTCCAGTTTCCAGAAGCTCAATTATTTGAAGAAACAGTTGCTAGAGATATCGCATTTGGACCAAAAAACTTTGGTGTTGGAGAAGAAGTCGCTTTAGAAATTGCTAAGGCAGCATTAATTCAAGTTGGCTTAGACGAAACATATTTGAATCGGTCCCCTTTTGAACTATCTGGTGGACAAATGCGTCGGGTTGCTATTGCAGGAGTTCTTGCAATGAAACCTGAAGTGTTAGTTTTAGATGAACCTACTGCAGGTTTAGATCCTCAAGGAAGAAAAGAAATGATGGAGATGTTTTGGCAGCTTCATAAGGAACAAAAGATTACTATTGTATTGGTTACTCACTTAATGGATGATGTGGCTAACTATGCTGACTTTGTTTATGTTTTAGAAAAAGGAAAAATCGTTAAGAGTGGTGAACCTAGAGAAGTCTTTCAAGATTTAAATTGGTTAAAAGAAAAACAATTAGGTGTGCCTACTGCAACGGAATTTGCTGAATTATTGAGTGAAAAAGGAATTACAATGTCTGAATTACCTTTAACAGCTGAGGAATTAGCAGACGAAATTGTACGTTTGTCTGGGGGAATTGCTCATGATGAATAAATTGATTTTTGGTCGGTACATGCCAGGGGATTCATTCATCCACAGATTAGATCCTCGAGCAAAGTTATTAGCTAGTTTTTATTTTATTGGGATTATTTTTTTAGCAAATAATTGGCAAACATATCTTCTTCTGGCTGTTTTTACTTTATTTGCTGTTTCATTATCAAAAGTGGATATGAAATTTTTCATTCGTGGTATTCGCCCATTGATTTGGCTAATTTTATTTACTGTAGCACTACAAGTTTTATTTACAAGTGGTGGCGAGGTTTATTGGCATTGGGGGATTTTTAATATCACTCAGTTTGGTGTATTGAATGGGATTTTTATTTTTTGCCGATTTGTTTTGATTATTTTTATGTCAACATTACTTACTTTGACAACTCCACCTTTAGAATTATCTGATGCAATTGAATATTTATTGCGTCCGCTAAAAGTTGTTCGTTTTCCCGTCCATGAAATCTCACTGATGTTGTCTATTGCATTACGTTTTGTGCCAACATTGATGGATGAGACAGAAAAAATTATGAATGCGCAACGTGCACGTGGTGTTGATTTTGGCGAAGGCAGCTTAGTTCAAAAAATGAAGGCCATTATTCCTTTATTGATTCCTTTATTTGTAAGTAGCTTTAATCGAGCAGAAGATTTAGCAACGGCTATGGAGGCACGAGGTTATCAAGGTGGCGAAGGGCGTACGAAGTATCGGGTGCTTCATTGGCACAATCAAGATACGATGGTTATGGGTGCCTTTGCTCTATTAACAGTTATTTTAGTAGTATTACGTGGTTGATAAAAATTAGTAAATTGATTATTATATGAAAAAAAGAGAGGCGCCGTGACGATGTCACAGCCTCTTTTTTATGGGAAGATAAGGAGAGAAAAAATGGTACGTTACAAAGCAATCATTGCGTACGATGGTACAAATTTTCATGGCTTTCAAAAGCAACCAAATGGTCGAACGGTTCAAGAAGAGTTGGAAAAAACATTAAAAAAAATGGCGAATGGACAAACCATTCCTGTTTTTGGCTCTGGTCGAACGGATTCTGGTGTTCATGCAGTTGGACAAGTTATTCACTTTGATTATCCGCAAGAACGACCTTTAGAACGTATGCGCTTTGCTTTAGATACTCAATCGCCAGAAGATATTGCAGTTAAAGAAGTGGAACTTGTTCCGGAAGATTTTCATGCTCGCTATATGGTTCATGAAAAAACGTATCAATTTCGAGTAGATATTGGTAAGCCAAGAAGTCCGTTTCGACGACATTACGCGAGTTATTACCCTTATCCATTAGATTTGAAGAAGATTGAACGAGCTTTGCCAGACTTGCTTGGTACACATGACTTTACTTCGTTTTGTGCTGCAGGAAGTTCAATTGAAGATAAAACGCGGACAATTTATGAAGCAACAATGCAAGTAAATGATGCAGGAGACGAATTGTTATTTACATTTAGAGGAAACGGGTTTCTGTACAAAATGATTCGTATTTTGGTGGGCACATTATTGAAAATTGGGAACGGCCGGATACCAGAAGATGCAATTCCAGAAATTATTGCAAAAAAAGACCGCAATTTAGCAGGTCCAACGGCACATCCAGAGGGCTTATACTTGTATGAAGTGAAATATGAATAAAACGTATGATACTTCTTTAAATAGCTATTAGAGTGCAAAAAAGCACACCAACTGAAGTAGTTGGTGTGCTTTTTTCGTCTAAATCATTTAATTGAGAGAATCTGTGCCGTCTAAAATTCTTTTTCGAGCTAAAAAATAAGAATAAAGAATGAAGAGTAGTATGCAAAGGACAAATAGAATACTCCCTAGTTTAAATCCTTTTGGCAAATAACTAAAAGTAATCGTGTGTTTGCCTTTTGGCACTTTGACCATTACAAAAGCATCTTGGAAGCTTTCAATAGTTGCAGCTTTTCCGTCAACTTTTGCTTGCCAACCTTCATCATAAGGAATAGTTGTCACAAGCATGCTGTCTTGGTTTGAATTGACTGTGCCAGTTGCTTTGTGACCTGAAGTGGTCAAATCAACACCTTTATTTTTAATCTGATTCATAGCTGCTTGATAGGCAATAAGATTTAGTCCAAGAACTTCTGGTTCCATGAAGCTCACTTCTTTTGTTCCATAAAAACTAGCTGTAAAAGTTACTGTAGTATCAGTAGGATAGTAGCCTAGATCATAATATTGGCCAGAGATATTAATTTGAGTTTGTCTTGAAGTTCCATTTACTGTAATAGTAGCACTAGAGCTTTCCAGTTGGGCATAATTTGTTGGGAATAAACTTAAATATGCCTGTGTATTTGCAGGAACTTGGACTTCCCAAGTCAATTCTTTTGCTTGATTATCGGTTATTTCAGAATAAGTGACACCAGTTGTTGTATTGGTGATTTTCGTATTTGTTTGTTTTTTCAATGTGGGTTTATAGAAAGAGTAATACTCTTCTTGTAAACCAGAAAGTTCATTGATTAAGTTTGTCTGACTCGTTAAATTATCAGTTGCTGGTTGCTCGATATCGTTCACTGTCAATGGAGCAGTGAATGCAAGAGGTAGAGCATTGATATTTTCATATAGTGTGTAATCACCACTTTGTCCAACTTGATTGAAGCCGTATTTGCTGAATGTATTTCCATTTTTGCTGATGTTATATTTAATACCAGTAAATCCATCCATTAGCAATGTATTATTTGCATAGCGGATATTTAAATTGGTACCGCGGGAACGAAACCCAAGTCGATCAAGATAAGAAGAAGAGTTACGATTACGGATGGAAGAAAACATACTGATACCACTATAGCCATAGTTTAATGAATCGTTGGCAGAAACAGGATCTAAATTTTCTAACCGATAAAATGTGTCAGATTCTTTTTTAGTTTTTTGTACTAGCTCTTGAATATTTGGATAAGGATCTGTAAATAAACTACGTGAAGCATAGTTCCAATCATCTAAAATGCCGTGAATCATGCTATTCGTATTGACTACTGCCTCAGAAGACATTAGAAGTAATAATAAAATACTTAAATGCTTCATAGGAATCTTTTTGAGTTGAAAAAATCCAACGGCAATCGCATAAAGAACCAAAAAGACAATTGTTAAAATAAAGGATGTTGACGTTACATATGTGTAGCTTTCAGCTGGTTTAAGCGCCCAAGAAATGGAGAAAATGGCAGCTAATATGAGTGTGATACCAACAAAAAGTCCCTGATCGTTCTGTTCTAATTTTTCCCAACCATAACCGGCAAGCAAAATGACCAGAAAAGAAAACAAGTAGGCGTAGCGAAATAAAAACATATTAGGTGCATGCATCCCGTGCCAGAATAAATTTAAGGGAACGAGATAGAAACTTGCAATTAAAATTATGAACAAACTTCCAAACAAAAGTTTATTTTTTAATTTGATTTTTCGACTAACAAAGTAAAAAATACAAAGAACTAGTGGGAATAATCCTGCGTAGATAAATGGAATTGATCCATATTTCGTTGTGTCATAGACACCAATCATGTTTTTCATCGCTAAATCTAAGAAGGATGTTGCTTCTGTTTTTAAAGTAGTTATTTGGCTCAGTGTTTCACCATTAGAGCGTAAATCAAGTACAGCTGGTAAGATGATGATCATTGAAGCACCACCGGCCAGTAATGAAGTAATTCCATAAGGTAAAATGGTTTTCTTGTATTTAGACCAGTTGGTAAAAAGTCTAGCAAAGAAATAAAGAAAAGAGAAAACACCAATCATGAAGCCCATATAAAAGCTAGATAAAAATAATAATAAGTAGCTAACAAATAAAACAAGAGGTTTTTTCAAATCCATCACGCGATGAATACCTAAGATGACTAACGGTAGATAAACGAAAGCATCTAACCACATAATGATTTCTGAGTGTGCTGTGACAAAAGAAATCAAGGCATAACTGATACTAAGTGCCACTTGGCCCCAGTGTGAGATTTTAAATGTTCTTCCTAAAAACCAAAAGGCTAAACCAGCACTAGCTACTTTGATCAAGGTTAAAAAGTAAAGTGCATCAGGCATGTATTGATTTGGAAAAAGGAAGACTAAGGGTGTAAAAATTCCTCCAAGATAGTAGGAGATTAGGGATAAATAGTTTAATCCTAATGAAGCATTCCATGTATAGAAAATACTTTGTTTTCCTAAAAGCATATTTCGGAAGCTGGCGTGGAAATTCGAAAATTGTGAAAATGCATCACTTGCTAAAATACTTCTGCTACTACCAGGATAAATTCCGATGCTTAAATAAATAAGTGCCAGAATAATTAGTGGAATGAAAAAGCTAGCAACCATGTATGGCCAATTTTCTTTGAAGAATAGTTTGTCAATTTTTTTCATTTTATTTTTCACCAAATTTCTATGAAGTTGTTTTAAGTTTATCATACTCGGGTTTTTCTCTACCAAAAAAGAGCACAATTTTCATGAAAAAATAAAAAAATGAAATAAATAACACTGGTAAGTTTAAAAAACCTAGGAATTTATAATTTGTTAAAAAATGAACTAATCGATATTTTTGTTCATTTTACAAGGTTTAACCTATTGACAGTGTTTAGATATAAGCGTATATTTTAGATGTAAAAAAAACATATATTACTCATTTGCATTTAGAAGCAAGTGGCACATAAAAAAGAACTTAGAACAGCTATCTCGGTGGATAATTGCTCTAAGTTCTTTTTCTTTTTGAGATATTTTTAGTTGATACCATAGTATGTAAGAACGGTTTAGGAAGTTGTGCCTAGAGCACAACTTCTTTTTTGAAGAACCAATAATGATCTTGAAAATAAATCCAAGAAAAAAACCGTTCATACGATGAACGGTTCGCAGTCCTGATTCAATTAAACGCGTTCAACTTTTCCTGATTTCAAAGCACGAGTTGACACCCAAACTTTTTTAGGTTTTCCGTCGATCATAACGCGAACTTTTTGTAAGTTAGGTTTAACAGTACGTTTTGTTGAGTTCATAGCGTGTGAACGGTTGTTTCCACTTGAAGTCTTGCGACCTGTAAAGTAACAAACTTTAGCCATGTAAATTTCCTCCTTTGCCTTGATATTGGAGCAATAGAATAATTAAGCTCATACCAAACTAACTTATCATATAAGAAGGTAATTTGCAAGCACATTTATCGAGTTATAATTGACATTTCTGCATAATAATTGTAAATTATACAGGGTTGCTAATAAACATTTTGAGGGTTTTAAGGTACTTTGAAAGTAACTGCCTTTTATTTCACGTTATGCTATGATAAAATATTATAGAAGAAAAATGGGCTATTTTTGCCCGTTAAGGAGGCTTATTCATGGCTGTAAAAATTCAAACTTCAGCTGGAACCATTGAAATTACCAATGATGTGATTGCAACAGTTGTTGGCGGCGCTGCAACGGACGTTTTTGGTGTTGTTGGTATGGCCAGCAAGAATCAAATTAAAGATAATATTACTGAGATTTTGCGCAAAGAAAACTATTCTCGTGGAGTAGTTGTTCGTCAAGAAGAAAATGGTATTGCAGTTGATGTATATACAATTATTAGTTATGGAACAAAAATTTCTGAAGTTTCACGTAATGTTCAGGAAAAAGTAAAATACAACTTAGAGGCATTATTAGGCGTAACAGCCAATTCAGTTAATGTCTTTGTACAAGGTGTTCGTGTACTGCCAGACTAGGCAGGAGACTTGCTAGTAATTCAGCAGTCGATCTGAAGGAGGATTATCCAGGTGAGTGTAACAGAAATCAGTGCAAGCCAGTTCCAAGAAATGGTTCAGGCCGGTGCGAATCGTCTGCAGGCAAATGCAGAATATGTCAATTCATTAAATGTCTTTCCAGTACCAGATGGAGATACTGGAACAAATATGAACTTATCAATGACTAGTGGCGCAAAAGCCGTAGTCGACTCAACTTCTGAAAAAGTTGGCGAATTAGCCGCTGTGCTTTCTAAAGGACTTCTTATGGGAGCTCGAGGAAACTCAGGAGTTATTTTGTCTCAGCTATTTCGTGGATTTTCAAAACAAATCCCAGAAGTAGAAACATTGAATGCAACAAACTTAGCAGCAGCTTTCACACATGGGGTTGAAACTGCTTATAAAGCAGTAATGAAACCAGTTGAAGGAACGATTTTAACTGTTGCTAGAGAAGCAGCCAAAGCAGGTGAAAAGAAAGCGAAATCTACGGATGACGTAATCGAAGTAATGACTGCTGTTGTTAAGGGTGGAAAACGTGCATTAGCGAAAACACCTGATTTATTACCTGTATTAAAAGAAGTTGGGGTAGTAGATAGTGGCGGTCAAGGTTTATTGTTTGTATACGAAGGTTTCTTGAGCGCATTAAATGGTGAATTCCAAGTCGATGACGTCTATGAACCATCTCCTGCAGAAATGGACGAAATGGTAAATGCAGAGCATCACCGTAGTGTACAAGGACAATTGGCAACGGAAGATATCCATTTTGGCTATTGTACAGAAATCATGGTTAAAATTGGCGAGGGTCCGACTGTTGACAGTCAATTTGATTACGAAGGTTTCCGTAATTACTTGGACGGACTTGGTGATTCATTATTAGTCGTAAATGATGATGAGATTATCAAAGTACATGTTCATACAGAACATCCCGGTGAAGTAATGAATTATGGTCAAAAATTTGGTTCATTGATTAAAGTAAAAGTTGACAACATGCGCTTACAGCATGAAACGATTTTAGAACATGATGAAGACGTCAAAGAATTTACAGAAGAAAAAGCACGTGTTCCTTATGGCGTGGTAGCTATCGCGGCAGGACAAGGAGTCCAAGAACTTTTTGAAAGTCTAGGGGCTAACTATGTGATTAGCGGTGGACAAACAATGAATCCAAGTACAGAAGATATTTTGAAAGCAATTAAAGAGGTTAATGCTGATCAAGTAATTGTTTTACCAAATAACAAAAATATTTTCATGGCTGCAGATCAAGCAGCTGAAGTAGCTGAAATCCCTGTAGCAGTTGTTCCATCTCGGACAATTTCTCAAGGCTTGACAGCGATGTTATCATTCAACGATCAAGCTTCATTAGAGGAAAACAAAGCAACGATGACTGATGTATTAAGCAGTGTCATAAGTGGTCAAGTAACCCATGCGATCAGAAATACTTCAATTGATGGAGTAGAGATTGTTGAAGGCGACTTTTTGGGAATGATTGATGGGAAAATCGTTATTTCAAATCCTGATATTGTGGCTACTTCTTTAACTACTTTAAAACAAATGATTAATGAAGATACTGAAATTGTGACAATCCTTGCTGGTGAAGGCGGTACAGTCGCACAAGCAGAGGAGTTGGCAGCAACGCTAACGGAAAACTATCCTGATTTAGAAATCGAGATTCACCAAGGAGATCAACCAGTCTATCCTTATCTGTTTTCTGCTGAATAGGAAAATTTGTCACAAAGCTATCATTTTATGGTGCAGAAAGTATGAAGGACCTCGGTTTTCGATTCACTTTGATCGAAAACCAAAGTCCTTTTTTTGTTAAGAAAGGAGTGAAGTTGATGCGAACGTTAATGGATCCAGTTACTGTGCTAGCTGGTGTAGGACAAAAAAGAGCAGAAAGTCTGGCTAGTTTGGGCATACATACAATTGAAGATTTGCTAACGTATTATCCCTTTCGTTATGAAGATATACAAGAAAGAAATCTAATAGAGATCCAAGATCAAGAAAAAGTAACGTTAAAAGGATTGGTTGTTTCACCACCAGTATTGAGTCGCTTTGGATACAAAAAAAGCCGATTACAGTTTCGGATGATGCAAGACCATGCTGTTTTTAGTGTTTCGTTTTTTAATCAGCCTTATCTTAAAGATAAGATTGTTTTGTCTGAAGAAATTGCGGTTTACGGTAAATGGGATTCCAAAAGAAAAGCACTGAGTGGGATGAAAGTCCTTGGTTCAAAGACGTTAGATGATTTTTCACCAATCTACCATGTCAATAAGTCAATCAGACAAACGACGTTGGTTGATTTGATCAAAAAAGGTTTTGAGGAGTACGGTGATTTAGTCGAGGAAAACCTTCCTTATACATTAGTGGAAAAGTATCGTTTGCTTGATCGTCAAACGGCAGTTAGAAGTATGCACTTTCCCAAGAATCATGAAGAAAATCATCAAGCCAAACGACGTGTTGTTTTTGAAGAGTTTTTCTTATTCCAAATGCAGTTACAAGGGCTTAAACATGCTGAAAAATCCGAAAAAAATGGAATCGAAGTTTTGTATGACGTTCAAAAACTCAAAGAATTCACGCAAAGTTTGCCATTTGAATTAACTGATGCTCAAAAACGAGTAACAAATGAAATTTGTCGTGATTTACGTAGTCCTCAACATATGCAACGTCTCCTGCAAGGGGATGTTGGTAGTGGGAAAACGGTGGTAGCAGCAATTGCATTGTATGCAACTGTTACAGCAGGATTTCAGGGTGCATTGATGGTGCCTACTGAAATTTTAGCTCAGCAACATATGGAAAGTTTTGTACAATTGTTTTCAGATAAACTTTCTGTTGCACTGCTAACAGGTTCGACAAAGGCAAAAGAGAGACGTGAACTATTAGAACGTTTGGAAAGTGGCGAAATAGATGTGATGATTGGGACTCACGCATTGATTCAAGAAGGCGTGGAATTTAAAAATCTTGGACTAGTCATCACAGATGAACAACATCGTTTTGGTGTCAATCAGCGAAAGGTTTTACGAGAAAAAGGGTGGCAGCCAGATGTTTTATTTATGACAGCAACGCCGATCCCAAGAACACTTGCTATTACTGCCTATGGTGAAATGGATGTATCTATTATTGATGAACTTCCAGCAGGAAGGATTCCGATTGAGACTAGATGGATTCGCACGCCGCAATTAGATAGTGTCTTAGAGTGGACAAGAAAAGAGTTAGGCAAAGGACATCAGATGTATGTGATCTGTCCATTGATTGAAGAATCAGAAGCACTCGACGTTAAAAATGCTGTAGAAATTTATGAAAAGCTCAGTGATTTATTCGCGCCAGAGTACGAAGTGGGTTTACTACATGGAAAAATGAAGAATCAAGAAAAAGAAAGTATCATGGAAGACTTTAAAGAAAATCAAACACAAATTTTGGTTTCTACTACAGTAATCGAAGTTGGGGTGAATGTTCCAAACGCAACGGTTATGCTGATAATGGATGCAGATCGATTTGGTTTAGCGCAGTTGCACCAGTTGCGTGGTCGGGTTGGTCGTGGAAGTGATGCTTCATTTTGTATTTTGGTTGCTAATCCCAAAAATGAAATGGGTGTAGAACGGATGAAAATCATGACGGAAACGAATAATGGTTTTGTTTTAAGTGAAAAAGATTTAGAATTACGAGGGCCAGGTGAAGTTTTTGGTTTCCGCCAATCTGGGTTACCGCAATTTGCGATTGCTGACTTAGTAGCAGACGGAAATATTTTAGAAGTAGCTCGTGAGGAAGCTACAAAAATTTGGCAGAAGGTTAATTGGCAAGTCTTGCCGGAATATCGAGTGTTAGTCAAAAGCTTACAATTAGAAAGTCAAGACAATCGTTATTTTGATTAGCGGATGTGCTATACTTTGAAATAATGAACGAAAGAGGAGTGAAGACAATGAGAATTGCGGTAGATGCAATGGGCGGCGATCATGCACCACAAGCAATTGTGGAAGGTGTTGCTTTAGCTCAACAAGATTTCCCAGAAATTGAATTTTTATTGTATGGGAAAGAGTCAGAAATCAAAAAATATTTAACAAATGAAAAAAATATTACGATTATTCATACAGATGAAAAAATTAGTAGCGATGACGAACCAGTGAAAGCAATCCGTCGTAAAAAAACGGCCTCAATGGTTCTTGCTGCACAGGCTGTTAAAAATGGTGAAGCAGACGCAATTTTTTCAGCAGGAAATACAGGTGCGTTACTTGCTGCCGGTTTATTTATCGTTGGCCGAATCAAAAATATTGAACGTCCTGGTTTGATGTCAACCTTACCAGTCATTGGAAAAGAAAATGCTGGTTTTGACATGTTAGATTTAGGTGCGAATGCTGAAAATAAACCAGAGCACTTACTTCAATATGGAATTTTAGGTTCGTTCTACGCACGAAAAGTTCGTGGAATTGGGCGTCCTCGTGTAGCCTTGTTGAATAATGGAACAGAAGCGACAAAAGGTAGCGAATTAACGAAACGTGCATACGAGTTATTACAAAATGAAACAAGCTTGAACTTCATTGGAAATGTAGAAGCACGCGAGTTGTTGAATGGTGTGGCTGATGTGGTTGTGACAGACGGCTTTACTGGAAATGCTGTTTTGAAATCAATTGAAGGGACAGCATTAAATATGATGGATTTATTGAAATCTGCAATTTTGAATGAAGGAATCAAAGGGAAGATGGGCGCTTTATTATTAAAAGATGGTTTGCGTTCATTAAAATCTGAGATGGATTATTCCAAACATGGCGGTGCGGTTTTATTTGGATTAAAAGCTCCTGTGATTAAAACGCATGGCGCAACGGGTCCTGATGCCGTTCGTTATACGATTCGTCAAATCCATACAATGTTAGAAACGAATGTTGTTGGGCAATTAGTTGAACAATTTGAAAGCTCTGCAGATTAATTATCACTAATGTAAACGATGTGAAATATGAGATAATGAAAAAAAGGTAGACATTTTCAAAAAATGTCAGTAAAATTAGCCTTGGTTAAGGCAGTTGTCTCGATTGTTGGAGGTGAAAACATTGACTCGTGAAGAAATATTTAATAAAGTAGCGAAAATTATTTCAAACCATTTTGAAATGGATACAGATAAAGTTACAGATGATTTGAATATCAAGGATGATTTGAAAGCTGACTCAATTAGTATCATGGAATTTGTTTTGGAGCTTGAAGACGAATTTGGAACAGAAATTTCGGATGAAGACGCAGAACAAATTGAAACTGTGGGCGGCGCAGTAAATTATATCTCAGAACATCTAAAATAATTTAAACCCACGTATAACCAAAAGGCCTAAAAATCTTCGTTGATTTTTAGGTCTTTTTCTTTAAAAGCACCTTTTTTAATCTAATGCAAATGGTAGCGGTTGTAGTAGATTTAGTTTTCAGACAATTCAGGCAACAATTTCAATTGTGCTTGCAAAGTAAAACGGTTTTCTATATAATTATTAAGAAAATATTATACTTCGTTAAGAATAGGATTGGTTTAAATGATTTTATTCTGTGTGAGTATTATTTTATTAACGAAAAACTTCCATCTAGGGAGCAGAGAGGGGTATTCGATTGTCGGATAATCAATTATTAGATGTTCAGAACCTACACACAGGCTTCCGTATCAAAGATGAATTTTACGATGCAGTAGACGACGTTTCTTTTACTTTAGATAAAAACGAAATCTTAGCAATCGTTGGAGAATCTGGTTGCGGAAAAAGTACATTAGCTACCACTATTATGGGGCTACTGGATCCTAACAATACCAAGATTACAGGAGAAATTTTATATAATGATTTAAATCTAATTGATTTAAATGAAACACTTTATAACAAGATTCGTGGAAATGATATTGGAATGATTTTTCAAGATCCATTGTCAGCATTGAATCCTTTAATGAGAATTGAAGACCAAATTAAAGAGGGTCTTTCTTATCACACAAAAATGAACGCAGAAGAACGCCAAGCAAGAGCCCTTGAATTATTGGATCAAGTAGGGATTCCTAATCCGACTCGAGTCGGACGTCAATATCCGCACGAATTATCTGGTGGGATGCGCCAACGTGTCATCATTGCGATTGCAATCGCATGTAAACCGCCAATTGTCATTGCTGATGAACCAACAACAGCGTTAGACGTGACAATTCAAGCACAGATTCTTGATTTATTAAAAGACTTACAGGAAGAAACAAAAACAGGAATTATTTTGATTACCCATGACTTAGGTGTTGTGGCTGAGATGGCAGATCGCGTAGCCGTTATGTATGGTGGACAATTCGTTGAGGTTGCTGAAGTTGAAGAACTGTTTGAAAATCCAAAACACCCATATACACGTTCATTATTGAACTCCATCCCTCAAGAAGGACAACATGAAGAAGAGCTACATGTAATTGAAGGTGTTGTTCCTTCACTGAAAAATATGCCACGCCGGGGTTGTCGTTTCGCTCCACGAATTCCATGGATTCCAGAAAGTGATCATGAGAAAGACCCAATTCTTCATGAAGTAGCACCGAACCATCTTGTTCGTTGTTCATGCTATAAACATTTTCATTTTAGAGACGAAAAAGGAGAGGTGTAGATGACAGAATTAATCACAATTAATGATTTAAAAGTTCACTATCCGATTCGCAGCGGTTTTTTCAATCGAGTAAATGATTATGTTTATGCTGTAGATGGCGTCGACTTCGTTATTGAAAAAGGAAAGACGTATGGTTTAGTTGGAGAATCTGGTTCAGGAAAATCAACGACGGGTAAGGCGATTGTTGGGCTAGAAAAAGTGACAGATGGTCAAATCATTTATCAAGGAACAGATGTAACAAAGCGTAGTAATCGTAAGAAAATCGAGTACAACAAAGATGTTCAAATGATTTTCCAAGATTCAATGTCTAGTTTAAACCCTAAAAAGCGAGTATTAGATATTATTGCGGAACCAATTCGCAATTTTGAGCGGTTAAGTGACCAAGAAGAGAAGAAAAAAGTAAAAAGTTTACTTGATATTGTTGGGATGCCAGAGGATGCGCTATACAAATATCCACACGAGTTTTCTGGTGGTCAGCGTCAACGTTTAGGCGTTGCCCGTGCCGTAGCAACAAATCCAAAATTGATTGTAGCGGACGAACCAGTTTCAGCGCTTGATTTATCTGTACAGGCGCAAGTTTTGAACTTTATGAAACGAATCCAACAAGAATTTGGACTTAGTTATCTATTTATTTCTCATGACTTAGGTGTTGTTAAACACATGTGCGATAATATCGCTATCATGTACAAAGGTCGTTTCGTTGAAATCGGAACAAGGGAAGATATCTACAATGACCCGCGTCACATCTATACAAAACGTTTACTGTCTGCAATTCCCCGAATCGATGTTGAGAATCGCGAATTGCATAAAGAGAATCGCCGAAGAGTTGAACAAGAATACATCAATAGTCAAAAAGATTATTATGATTCAACTGGACGGGTGTACGATCTACGTACATTATCAACTACTCATAAAGTAGCGTTAAAAGATGGAGGTGCTAGCTAATGTGGAAAACAATCCTACGTCGTGTGTTATTGATGATTCCTCAAGTTATTATTCTTAGTGTTTTAATTTTCATGTTGGCAAAAGCCATGCCTGGTGACCCATTTACTGGATTGATCAATCCAAACCAAGACCCAGCTGTGATCGAGCAAATGCGACAAGCTGCTGGGTTAAATGATCCTTGGTATGAACAATATTTCCGTTGGATTGGAAATGCGTTACATGGAGATTTTGGTCAAAGTTTCTTATACAAACGTTCAGTTGCTGACTTGATTGGTGAACGTATCGTCAATACGTTGTACTTATCTATCTTGACAGTTATTCTAACGTATTTGATTGCTGTACCGTTAGGAATGTTAGCGGGTCGTTACCAAAATTCGATTTTAGACAAAGCCGTAGTTATCTATAACTTCTTCAGTTTTGCTGTACCATTGTTCATTTTTGGTTTAATCATGTTATTCATTTTTGGTTACCGTTTAGGTTGGTTCCCAACAAGTGGTTCACAGACTTTAGGTTTAAGTGGTGGATTTTTTGCTCAATTTGCCGATCGAATGAAATATATTTTATTACCGTCAATCACGCAAGCATTTTTGGCTACGGCGGTTACAATTCAATATCTTCGAAGTGAAGTAATTGATTCAAAATCATTAGACTTTGTAAGAACAGCACGTTCAAAAGGTGTACCAACTAAGAAAGTCTTTAGTCGTCATATCTTTAGAAATGCTGCTTTACCAATGGCTTCACAGATGGGGTACGAAATTACTTCATTGATTGCTGGTTCAGTGGTTATCGAGAAGATTTTTGGTTATCCGGGTGTTGGTAAATTATTTATTGATGCCATTGGCCAACGTGATTATGCCGTTATTACTTCTTTAGTATTGATTTTAGGGATTGCAACATTAGTGGGGACCTTGCTTTCAGATATTATCATGAGTATTGTTGATCCACGTATTAGAATCCAATAAAAATCAATCAAAAAAGGAGGATGAGTCAAATGAGTGAAAAGAAAGATGTCGTAGCGCAAGAAAGTGTCCCACCAATGGGCTTGCGTATGATTGCACGTGAATTTAAAAAAGACAAAATAGCCATGTTTTCATTGGGCTTGTTAGTTCTTTTATTGTTGTTTGTCTTTATTGGCGCTATTTTAACAGACCAAGATAAAGTAATGTATGTAAGTATTTTTGATAAATATGCTGAACCTGGAGCAATTTCTACACAAGGTCATAAATTTTTGCTTGGCGCAGATGAAGGTGGCCGTGATGTTTTTGGTCAATTAGTGATTGGTGCTAGAAACTCTGTGTTGATTGGCTTTGCAATTACGATCATTACTTCGATCATTGGGGTAGGACTAGGGATTATTTCTGGTTATTACGGTGGAATGATTGATAATATTTTGATGCGAATTGTTGATTTCGTCATGATCTTGCCAATTATGCTGATTATTATCGTATTTGTTTCAATTATTCCTAAATACAATGTTTGGTCATTCATTTTTATCATGAGTGCATTCTACTGGGTAGCGAAAGCCCGACTCTTTAGAAGTAAAACATTGTCAGAAGCAAGACGTGATTACGTCAGCGCATCAAAAACAATGGGGACAAGTGATTTTAAAATCATGTTCCGTGAAATTATGCCCAATTTAAGTTCATTGATTATTACCAACTTAACGATGAACTTTGCAGCAAATATTGGAATTGAAACTACTTTGACTTTCTTAGGTTTTGGATTACCTACGAATGTACCAAGTTTAGGAACGTTAATTGGTTACGCAAGTAGTGGTGAAGTGTTAGTCAATCGTCAATGGATCTGGTTACCCGCGTCAATGCTAATTTTAGTTTTGATGTTGTGTATAAACTATGTTGGTCAAGCATTCAAGCGTTCTGCTGATGCGCGTCAACGTTTAGGATAGAACGAAATAAGGGGGATATAGGAATGAAGAAAACGATTTTTGGAGTAGTAACATTGTTATCTGTCGTAACACTAGCAGCTTGTGGCGGCGGCAGCGGTACAGATTCTTCTGGAAATGCTTCAGGAGATAAAGGGGATAGCCAAGCTTTATCATTCCCACTTGCAACAAAAAATGATAAAGAGGCAATTGAAGATGGTGAATTAGAAGCCGCAGTTGCAACAGATAGTCAATTTGCTGGTTTGTTCCAATGGGAATTCTATCAAGATGCGTTTGATGCAGCATTCATGGCACCGTCACACGAAGCATTGTTCTCAAATGATACAGATTTCAAAATCACGGATGATGGAGCAGCTACTTTAGACTTAGACCAAGATAAAAAAGTTGCAACAATCAAACTAAAAGACAATGTGAAATGGTCTGACGGAGTGGATGTTACGGCAGACGACGTGATCTTCTCTTACGAAATCATCGGTCACAAAGACTATACAGGTATTCGTTATGATGATACTTTCCGTAATGTAATTGGTATGGAAGAATATCATGATGGCAAAGCAGATACAATTTCTGGAATCAAAAAAGTAGATGACAAAACAGTTGAGATTGAATATAAAAAAGTTGAGCCAAGTATGTTACAAGCCGGCGGTGGCGTTTACTCATATGCTGCTCCAAAACATACACTTGAAGGCGTAGCAATCAAAGATATGGAATCAAGCGATCAAGTTCGTAAACACCCTGTAACTTTTGGTCCTTATTACATGAGCAATATTGTTGCTGGTGAATCAGTAGAATACTTACCAAACGAGTACTACTGGAACGGCACACCAAAATTGAAAAAAATCACCATGAAATCAGTACAAACAGCAAGTGCGACAGAAGCATTGAACTCTAAGTTGTATGACATGATTTTCCAAATGCCAACAGATACTTATGAAACATATAAAGATATCGAAGGCTATACAAACTTAGGACGCGAACAAACTTCATACACTTACCTTGGATTCAAATTGGGTAAATGGAATAATGAAGAAAGCACAGTTGAATATGATCCTAATTCAAAAATGGCTGACAAATCATTACGTCAAGCAATGGGTTATGCTTTAGACAATGACTCTGTTGGTAGCAAATTCTACGCTGGCTTAAGAAGCAACGCAACTTCATTGATTCCTCCAGTGTTCGAGTCTTACCATGATTCTAAATTAAAAGGTTATACACAAGACATCGACAAAGCAAACAAATTATTAGATGATGCAGGATTTAAAGATGTTGATGGGGATGGCATTCGTGAAGACAAAGACGGCAAAGAGCTAACAATCAAATTTGCTTCAATGTCAGGTGGCGAAACAGCACAACCATTAGCTGATTACTATGTACAACAATGGAAACAAATTGGTTTAAATGTTGAATACACAACTGGACGTCTAATTGAGTTTAACTCATTCTATGACAAACTAAAAAATGATGATCCTGAAATTGATGTTTACCAAGCGGCTTGGAATACAGGAACTGATCCAAATCCAAGTGGACTATGGGGACCAAATGCAGCATTTAACTATACACGTTATGAATCTGAAGAAAACACAAAATTAATTGATGCAATCAATTCAAGTGATGCGTTTGATGCAGATTTCCAAAAAGAAGCATACCAAAAATGGCAAGAATATGCGTTTAAAGAAGCCTTTGCAATTCCAACATTATTCCGTAATGAAGTCTTACCTGTAAATGATCGTGTGAAAGACTGGAACTGGGCATACGACGAACGTAATCCTTGGGCAGAAGTTTCTGTAACAGATGCTTCACGTTAATCCAATTTTTAACAGGAACTATTTTCACTAATGATTTTACGATGAATAAGGTCAACCACTCGTTGGTTGACCTTATTTTTTAGTTGGATATAAAAAATGATGAAGAGGAAAAGATTGGGTCAAGTGTTTGCAAAAATTCGAAAAATTTTTTCTAGAAACAAATCCAATTGTTTAAAGCAAACTATTTTGAACCACAGCGTTTTTCTTAAAGCTTTCTTACTTTTTAGCCAAACATTTCAAAATTATCGAAAAACCAGTATAATAAGGAAGTATGAAAAATATCCTATAAAAGGAATGTGGAAAATGGACAATCAGCTGACAAAAGAACTCAAAGAAAAATATACAATCGTTTTTCACGATCTAAATTTACTTGAACAAGCTTTTACTCATTCATCCTATGTGAATGAGCATCGCAATTTACACCTATCAGACAATGAACGTTTGGAATTTTTGGGAGACGCAGTATTAGAATTGATGGTTTCTCAGTATTTGTATCGCTTGTATCCAGATTTACCAGAAGGAAAATTGACAAAAATGCGTGCAGCAATCGTTCGTGAAGACAGTTTATCAAAATTTGCAAAAGAATGTCACTTTGATCAACATGTTATGTTAGGTAAAGGTGAAGAAAACTCTGGTGGACGAACACGTCCTGCGTTACTATGCGACCTATTTGAAGCTTTTCTAGGTGCTTTGTATTTGGACCAAGGCTTCGAAACAGCACACGCATTTATCGAGCAAGTTATCTTCCCAAAAGTCAAAGCAGGTGCTTTTTCACATGAGATGGATCACAAAACCAAATTGCAAGAAGTCTTGCAAAAATCAGGAGATGTTTTTATTGAATATCGATTGATTAAAGAAGAAGGACCAGCCCATGAACGTATCTTTTGGATTGAAGTCTATGTGGATGATCAATTAATAGGTACGGGCCAAGGGAAATCAAAAAAATTAGCAGAACAAGCTGCCGCTGAAAATGCATTAGCAGCCTTGGAAGAGTAAGTGAGGGAAAGCTTTCGTGTATTTGAAACGAATTGAAATCGCTGGATTCAAGTCATTCGCTGATAAAACAGTGATTGACTTCGAAAACAGTGTCACAGCAGTTGTCGGCCCAAATGGTAGCGGAAAAAGTAACATCACGGAAGCCATTCGTTGGGTCTTAGGTGAACAATCAGCAAAAAGTCTGCGTGGTGGAAAGATGCCAGATATTATTTTTGCAGGTTCAGATTCCCGTAAACAACTAAACGTAGCAGAAGTAACGGTCATTTTAGATAATGAAGACCATTATCTACCATTGGAATACAATGAAATCAGTGTGACACGTCGTTACCGTCGAACAGGGGAAAGCGATTTTTTTATCAATAAACAATCTTGTCGTTTGAAAGACATCCAAGAATTGTTTTTAGATTCTGGCTTAGGAAAAGAATCTTTTTCAATCATCTCACAAGGGAAAGTTGAAGCGATTTTTAGTAGTAAACCAGAAGACCGTCGCGGAATCTTTGAAGAAGCAGCGGGTGTTTTAAAGTATAAACAACGTAAGAAAAAAGCAGAACAAAAGCTTTTTGAAACAGAAGATAACCTTAGCCGAGTTCAAGATATCATCTATGAATTAGAAGAACAGCTAACTCCTTTAGCTACTCAAAGTAAGGCAGCAAAGGAGTTTTTACGCTTAAAAGAAGAGTTGACTGAAACAGATATTGCTTTAATGATTGCTGAAATCAAAACGGCAAGAACTGAGTGGACACAACGAGAAACTGAATTAGAACAATTTAACCAAGAGTTAGCGAGCGTAACTGAACAAATCCAAGAGCGTGAATCAACACTTACAACTTGGCGTAAACAAAATGCTCAAGCGGATCGTGTGATTGAAAAGAATCAGCAAAAATTACTTGCTTTGTCAGAAAGCCTAAAGCAAACAGAGGGACAAAAAGATGTCTTACTGGAACGCTCCAAGCATACCAAACAAAGTACACAAGAATATCAAGCATCTTTAGCGGAAGCACAGAAAAAAGTTCAGCACTTTGAAAAACAACAAACTAGTTTAACAAAAGATGTCGATAAAAAAGAAGCGGAGATCCAACAAGCAGAAGCGCAATTGATGGTAACTCAACAAGAACTTGAAAAATATCAAAAATCGACAAAAGAATTATTAGCTGAATTACGCGATCAGTATGTCGATTTAATGCAGGAACAAGCTGCTGTCGGAAATGAATTGAAATATTTAGAACGTCAGTATCAGCAAGAGACAGCAAAGAGTCAACAAACGCTGGCAAAGCAAACAGAGGTTCAAGCAACTGTCGCAGAATTGTCGGCAAAAAAAGCAGAATTAGTGGAGCAACAAACGAAACTGACTCAATCATCAGAAGAAACAAAAGCAAAAGTGACAGCTATTCAGACCGAAGGAAAGAAATTCCAAGAACAGTTGAATACTGAGCACCCAAAAATGTATCAACTGATGAATCAGGTACAACAGTTACGTGCACGACAAAAGAGTTTGCAAGAAATCCAAGAAAATTACTTTGGTTTTTATCAAGGTGTACGTTTAGTATTACAACACAAACAACAATTATCTGGTGTTGTAGGTGCAGTTGCAGAATTAATCGATGTTCCAGCAGATTTCACCTTAGCAATCGAAACCGCACTCGGCGGGGCTGCACAACATATTATTGTTGAAAATGAAGTGGATGCAAGACAAGCAATCACTTATTTGAAACAACAAAAAGGTGGACGTGCAACTTTCTTGCCATTAACAACGATTAAACCACGTCAATTACCTGCTCATGTTGCAGCACAAGCAGCTACTATCGAGGGTTTTTTAGGCGTAGCAAGTGAACGAGTGACTTACCCAGATGCAATCCAGTCAGTGGTGAATAATTTGTTGGGAACGATTCTTTTAGCAAAAGATCTAGCTAGTGCTAATGCGATTGCACAAACGATTCATTATCAATATCGCGTGGTTTCCTTAGAGGGTGACGTGATAAACGCAGGCGGTTCAATGACTGGTGGAGCCAATAAACGTGGAAATCAAGGAAGTTTATTCGCTCAAAATCAAGAATTGAAACAATTGACTAGTGAGTTTGACCAAGCAAATCAAGAACTACAAGTTCAAGAAAAGAAAGTTCAAGTTTTACAAGAAAAAGTCACGACACTTAGTGAAGAATACGAAGCTGCACGAAGTGTGATGGAACAGTTGCGTTTCGAAGAACAAGAAGTTGCAAATAAACTTCAAAATATCTCAAATGATTTAACCCGTTTTGAAAAAGAACAACAGATTTCTAATTTTGAGACCCGTGAGTTAAATCAATTTATCGAAACGTATGAACAACAACGCACGGAATTAGCAACGAAGCAACAAAAATTGGAAGAACAACGCACGAAAATTGACGAAGAAATCAAATCTTTAAGTCAAGAAAGCGATCAAATGGAAGCCCGTCGTGTGCAAATCCAAGGACAAAAAGCGCAAGAGCAAGCTAATCTTGCTGTATTAAAAGAGCAGTTTAATCACTTGCAGATCCAGTTACGTGGTGCGCGTGTCCAAAAAACAGAGGCAATGGAGCGCCAGACAAGTTTAGAACAACAGTTAGCAGCGTTAACTGCAAACTTTTCTGATCATGAGTTGACAGAAGAAAGTTTAGACGAAAAAATTCACGAATTATCTACCCAACGTGAACAGCTCCAGATTGAGCTTCAAGAAGTGAAAGCGTCTCGTGACGCAACCCAAGTTGAAATCGATCAATTAGCTGAAGTATTGGCACAGCAAAACCAAAAACACAAACTACGCTTGACTGAGCAATCAAAACTTGAAGTGAAAAAAGATCGTGCAGAAATGCTGTTAGACCAACACGTTACGTACTTAGAAACAGAATACCAAATGACCTTTGAGAAAGCTGTGGTCGATTATCAACCAACAGCAGATGTTTCAGGTAGCAAAGAAAAAGTAGTGGCATTGAAACGAAGTATTGAAGCACTGGGACCAGTTAACTTGAATGCAATCGAACAATACGAACAGGTGAATGAGCGTTATACATTTTTATCTACTCAACGAGATGATTTGCTTTCTGCCAAAAATCAGTTATTTGATACAATGGATGAAATGGATGACGAAGTTCGCACACGTTTCAAAGAAGTTTTTGAAGCAATCCGCAAAGAATTCAAAGTCGTCTTTCCGAATATGTTTGGTGGGGGTCGAGCAGAACTTGTCTTGACTGATCCAACTGATTTGTTGAAAACAGGAATTGAAATCGAAGTTCAACCTCCAGGTAAAAAATTACAAAGTCTAAGTTTACTTTCTGGTGGGGAGCGCGCATTAACGGCAATTGCTTTGCTGTTCTCAATCATTCGTGTTCGTCCGGTACCGTTTTGTATTCTTGATGAAGTAGAAGCAGCTTTGGATGAGGCAAATGTGACACGTTTTGGTAACTATTTGCGTAATTTCCAAAATGATACCCAATTTATTGTGGTCACACACCGTAAAGGAACAATGGAAGCTGCAAATGTTTTGTATGGCGTAACGATGCAAGAATCAGGTGTTTCAAAAATCGTTTCTGTCCGTATGGAAGATCTTAAAGAAGATGAGAATCTTGTTGTGAAAGAGTAGGAAGTAAATATGATTAAATTAGTTGCCATTGATTTAGATGGAACATTACTAAATGAAGAAAAACAAATTTCTGCTAGAAATAAAGAAAGTTTGGCGCAAGCAAAAAATCAAGGAGTCAAAATCGTTTTATGTACAGGTCGTCCACTGGCGGCTATGGCACATTATTTAACGGAATTGGATCTGATTGATGCAGGTGACTATAGCATTACGTTTAATGGTGGGCTTGTTCAAAAGAATGACACAGGCGAGATCATGGCGAAAAAAGTAATGACTATTGCTGATATCGAGCAATTGACCCAGTTAGCACAAGAGTTGTCTTTGCCGCTAGATGTGTTATCTGATGGTGTTGTTTATCAATTGCCAACAGCTCCTGAAAAACAATCGCTTTACAACGTGTTGAATAAGGTTTTGGACTTCCGTCCAGGAACTTTAATGGATGTTAAGAAGGCGGATGTTTTGAACAAAGCAGTTATTGCTTATGCACAAGAAGAATTAGATCCAAAGATTCAAGAAATTCCAAGTGTGTTCCATGAACAATTTGAAATCATCAAGACTCGTAGTATGTTGCTAGAATTTATGCCAAAAGGTGTTACTAAAGCATATGGAATTTCTTTATTAGCAGAAGAGCTAGGGATCACCCAAGCGGAAGTCATGGCAATTGGTGATGAAGAAAATGATTTACCAATGATTGAATATGCAGGAATGGGTGTCGCCATGGCGAATGCTGTTCCTTTAGTTAAAGACAGTGCAGACTATTTGACTGCAAGCAATATTGAAGACGGTGTTGCACAAGCAATTGAGAAATTTGTTTTAGTATAGGGGGGAATCAAATGGGATTTTTTGACAAAATCAAACGAGCATTTACTGGTGAAGAACAACCAGAAGAAGTCGTTGAAGTCCAAGAAAAGTATGACAAAGGATTAGAAAAAACGAGAAAAACTTTTGGCGAGCGAATGAATGAATTGTTTGCCAATTTCCGAACAGTTGATGAAGATTTCTTTGAAGAGTTAGAAGAAACATTGATTGGCGCAGATGTGGGTTTTGAAACAGCAATCCAAATTACAGAATCTTTGCGTCAAGAAGTGAAACTGCGTAACGCGAAGAAACCAGCAGAAGTTCAAAATGCTATCATTGAAAAACTAGTTGATTTATATGAACAAGAAGGTCTTAATGAAGTGAATGAGTTGAATATTCAACCAGAAGGTCTGACGGTTATGCTTTTTGTTGGTGTGAATGGTGTGGGTAAAACGACAAGTATTGGGAAACTTGCGCATCAATACAAAAATGAAGGCAAAAAAGTTTTGATGGCAGCAGCTGATACATTCCGTGCGGGAGCGATTGACCAATTAGTAGTCTGGGGCGAACGCGCTGGTGTGGAAGTCGTTCACGGAAATGCTGGTGGTGATCCAGCAGCAGTTGTTTATGATGCGTTGGAACGTGCGAAAGCAGAAGAAGCAGATGTTTTGCTTGTCGATACAGCGGGGCGCTTGCAAAACAAAGTTAATTTGATGAAAGAATTAGAAAAAATCAAACGTGTGATTCAACGTGAATTACCAGATGCACCACATGAAACATTATTGGTATTAGATGCAACAACGGGGCAAAATGCAATGGTTCAAGCAAAACAATTTAAAGAAACAACAGATGTAACTGGCTTAGTTTTGACTAAATTAGATGGGACTGCTAAAGGTGGAATTGTCTTAGCAATCAGAAATGAATTGCATTTACCAGTAAAATTAGTTGGATTAGGCGAAGGAATCGATGACCTAGAACCATTTGATCCAAATGATTTTGTTATCGGATTGTTCAAAGGACTACTTAAAGAAGAGTAGTCAATTAAACTGTAAACATGGTATTTTGAAATGGATGAAGTATGCCGGAAAAAAGACTGGCATACTTCTTTTTTTGTGCAGTTTTTCATAATCTCCTCATTTTAAAGCAAGATCGTTCTTTTTCTGATTGTTTTTTACTATAATGTCAATGTATGAAGTGGAGGACATGTAATGATGAACTTTAAAAAATTATTAGAACATTCAAGTGTCATACCGTTTATCGATCAAGCTCGATTTGGAATTGAACGCGAAGGGCAACGGGTAACACACGATGGAAAGTTAGCAAAAACAGATCATCCAGCTATTTTTGGGGATCGCACGTATCATCCATATATTCAAACTGATTTTAGTGAAACTCAGGTGGAAATGATTACACCAGTAACAGATTCCATTGAGGAACTTTTTCAATATTTAGATGCAATTTATGATGTGACTTCTCGATCAATGTCAGATGAGGAAATGATTTGGCCACTAAGTATGCCACCTGCTTTGCCACAAAAAGATGAAGAAATCATGATTGCCAAACTAGCAACGTTTGAAGATGTTTTGTATCGTCGCTATTTAGCAAAAGAATATGGTAAACGAAAACAAATGGTCAGTGGTATTCATTTTAATTTTGAATTTGGTGAGGAATTAATTCGTGCCTTGTTTGTTCAACAAACAGAGATTCAAGAGTTTGCAGCATTTAAAACAGACGTGTATTTAAAAGTAGCAAGAAACTTTTTGCGCTATCGCTGGTTGATTACTTATTTATATGGGGCTTCTCCATTGAGCGAAGCAAATTATTTCGTTGATGAGTTACATCCTCATGAACCTGTTCGTAGTATTCGAAACAGCGAATATGGATACACTAACCATTCAAATGTAAAAGTTTCTTATGCTTCAATGGAGCAGTACTTAGCAGATATTGAACAAATGATTGAAGAAGGAAAGTTATCTGAAGAAAAAGAATTCTATGCACCTGTTCGTTTCCGTGGAGGTAAAAGAGTTGCGGACGTTGCAAAGATGGGTGTACGCTATATCGAGTTGCGAAATATTGATTTGAACCCGTATCATCATTTAGGAATTAGTAAAGAACAAGTCCAATTTTTACAATTATTTTTAGTGTTTATGCTATGGGCGCCTGAAGGATCATCTGTCGACGAGTGGGTGGAAGAAGGAACACTTTACAACAATCGAGTTGCTTTGGAAGGTCCTTTGGATCAAACGGCCATGTATGAAGAAGGGCTGATGCTCTTTGCGCAAATGAAAGAAATGGTTCAAGCTTTACAACATGAAGAATTGTTGCCTGTAATCGACAAGTTAACTGAACGCTTAAATAATCCCTCTCAAACGATTGCTGCCCAATTATATACAGAAACACAAAGTGATAGCCAAAAGGCTGTTGCCGTTGCCTTAGGTAGAAAATACAATGCTGAAAGCCATGAGCGCCCTTATCAATTGGCTGGTTTTCGTGAGATGGAGCTATCCACACAGATTTTCCTATCTGATGCAATTCAAAAAGGAATTCAAGTGAAAGTGATTGATGAAGCAGATCAGTTTTTACGTTTGCAATTTGAAAACCATGTCGAATACGTTAAAAATGCAAATATGACAAGCAAAGATAGTTACATTGTGCCCTTGATCATGGAAAATAAAACAGTGACCAAAAAAATCCTAGCAGAAGCAGGTTTTCGTGTTCCTGCTGGTGCAGAGTTTACTTCAATGGCTGAAGCCAAACGTGCTTATTCCCGTTTTGCCAATGAAGCGTTTGTCATTAAGCCAAAATCAACGAATTACGGATTAGGCATCACCATTTTTAAAGAAGGTGCGAGTGAAGAAGACTATCACAAAGGGTTAGAAATTGCTTTTCGGGAAGACACATCCGTTTTAGTCGAGGAATTTTTACCTGGGACAGAGTATCGCTTTTTTGTGATTGATGGACAAGTTCAAGCAATCTTACTTCGGATACCTGCAAACGTTATTGGTAATGGGGAACAAACTGTGGCGGAATTAGTTGCTCAAAAAAATCAAGATCCTTTACGTGGGACGAACCATCGCGCACCATTAGAGTTAATTCAGTTAGGGGATCTTGAACAATTGATGTTGAAAGAACAAGGATTAACAATTGATTCTATTCCTGCGAAAGATCAAATCGTTTATTTGCGTGAAAATTCCAATATCAGTACCGGTGGAGATTCAATTGATGTAACAGCTGAATTTTCTGATGCGTACAAAAAAATTGCAGTCGCAGCCGTTACGGCGTTGGGAGCAAAAGTCAGCGGAATCGATTTGATTATTCCAGATAAAGAAATTGATCCGGCAACAGATGAGAAGGCTTATGGGATTATTGAAGCTAATTTTAATCCTGCCATGCACATGCACGTCTATCCATTTTCTGGGACGGGACAACGATTAACATTAGCGGTGTTGAAACTTTTGTATCCAGAAGTCTGGGCGTTGAACCATTGGAACGAAGAAGAAAAATAAGGTGAATTAAATAAAAAAAGCTCGTGTAAAATTCGTCAATGAATTTTATACGAGCTTTTTGCTATCTTAGTGGAACAATTTGTCCCAAAGACTTTTTTTCGGTTTTTCTGATTGTTCAGATTCTTGTTCTTTTGGGTATTTTTTTTCAATATCAATGACGGGCTCATTGACCGCTTCTTTAGCAGTTAAAATTAGGCCAAGACTATCATCATCATTTTTGACAAAGTCATTGATCACTGTGAAACGAACTTTTTGTTTTGTTGCCAATTGGATATAGCGTGCTTGAAGGTCTTCAGACATGCTGCCATTTAATAAAATTTGTTCATCTGGATATTTTTCAAGTTCCTTGAGGAAGTTTGCTTGATTCTCAGCTTTTTTCATTTCACCAATGGTCATACTGACATAGCAACGCTCACGAAAAGTTCCTAGATATTTATGTTGTTCCTCTGGGTTGACCAAAGGTGTCCCATAACGACCTTTGTCCAAGTGACTTTGCAATTCATCTTGTGGCAAAAGAAGCCCTCCTTTATAGCGTTTGATACTGCGATTATAACACAAATTACTTGAAATAAGATAAATGACAAAAAAGCGGTTGCTTTTGCTCAGCTTCTCACTTAGAATAAGAATGAAAATCATTCTCAATTAGAAAAGAGGGATTTTATGCATTATCGCTGGTTGATTGCCAGCTTAGTGGGACTCAGTTTACTTTCATTATTGATTGGAGTGTCATCGGTACAAGTAACAGAATTTTTTCAAGCGGATACCCAAAGTGCACAATTGTTTCTTATCAGTCGCTTGCCTCGCACTATTTGTATTGTGCTGGTAGGAGCCACAAGTAGTATTTGCGGCCTGATTATGCAGCATTTGACTCAGAATAAATTTGTTTCACCAACGACTGCTGGGACGATGGACAGTGCACGTCTAGGAATTTTGATTGTGATGCTTTTTCTACCAAATGCGTCAATTGTCACACGTTCAGCAACGGCTTTTGCATTTGCTTTTTTAGGGACAGGATTGTTTCTTTTTTTTGCACGAATGATTCCACAAAAAAATCAGTTGATGTTGCCACTGATCGGTGTGATGTGGGGAAATATTATTGGTTCCATTGCAACTTTTTTTGCTTACCAATATCAACTGGTTCAAAACATGTCGTCGTGGTTACAAGGTAACTTTTCTACCATTCTGCGTGGCAACTACGAATTGCTTTATCTAACAATCCCTTTACTAGGAATTATTTATTATTTTGCATATCAATTTACGATTGTGGGATTGGGTGAATCATTTGCGGTGAATCTTGGTATGAATTATCACAAAATGCAGTTATTAGGCGTAGGATTAGTTTCTTTAGCCAGTGCAGTCGTGTTGATTATGGTTGGAACAATGCCGTTTTTAGGTGTCATTGTCCCCAATTTAGTGGCGAGAATGTATGGGAATCAAGTCCATCAAACTTTAGGAATAACTGCATTATTTGGAAGTGTTTTTTTATTAATTTGCGATATTTTGGCTCGCGTTCTAATTTATCCTTATGAAATTCCAGTGAGTGTCATTGTTGGCATAATTGGCGGAATTATTTTCCTCTTTTTATTAGTGAAGGGGGAGAAACGATGAAAAAAACTATACGCTGGCGTTTATTGTTATTAGTTGGAGTGGTGTGCTTAGTTACGATAAGTTATTTAATCATCAATACTTATGGAAATTGGTCGTTTGCTTGGGCATTAAGAAGTAAAAAAATTGGTGCTTTTTTTTTGGTTTCACTAGCAGTGAGTGGAGCAACAATTAGCTTTCAAACAATCAGTCAAAATCAATTTTTGACTCCGTCCGTTTTGGGACTAGATTCGTTGTATGTGCTTGTTCAAACGATTTTGTTTTTCTTGTTAGGTGGCGTGACGATGTTACAGCAAACAAGTCTTGTCTTTTTTTTGCTGACAATTAGTCTAATGGTGGGCTTGAGTTTGATTTTATTCTATTTTTTATTAAAAAAAATGCAAGCTAGCTTATTTTTATTATTGATGACTGGGATGGTCCTAGGAACGTTGTTTGGCAGCATGAGTACGTTTTTACAAGTCATAATGGATCCTAATGAATATGATTTGTTACAAGGTCGGTTGTTCGCGAGTTTTGGGAATATCCAGAGTCAATATCTCTTGCCAGCCACTTGTTTGATTGTTGCTGGCTGGTGTCTGCTGTTTTATTTGCATCGTTTTCTAGATGTTATTCACTTGGGAAGAGAACAAGCGATGAACTTAGGTGTAGATGTTGCACGATTACAATTTCTTGTGCTGTTTGTGGTTAGTTTACTGACGGGAACAGCGACAGCCTTAGTAGGTCCTATGACCTTTTTAGGATTTGTCGTAGCAAATATTAGTTACCGGTTATTTGCAACGTATCAACATAAAGTTTTATTTGTCGGTAGTTTTTTAGTGGCGATGTTGTTATTGACAGGTGGGCAGCTACTTGTTGAACAATTTTTTGGTTGGAACACAACAATTAGTGTAGTGATTGAATTTCTGGGTGGTAGTTACTTTTTACTAAAATTAATTCGTGAAAGGAAGCAAGCAGGATGATTGATTTAGCTGGTGTGAATAAAGCTTATCAAGGAAAAACAGTGGTAGATAATATCAACTTGACGATTCAAGAACAACAACTAACAGCTTTTATTGGACCAAATGGCGCGGGTAAATCAACTTTGCTTTCCTTAGTTAGTCGCTTAGTTCCTAAAGATACAGGTGAAATTTATTTGGATCATAATGAAGTACGGACATGGAAGTCAAATGAATTAGCGAAAAAATTAGCCATTTTACGTCAATCAAATGAATTGAATTTACAAATTACAGTTAAAGAATTGGTTGAGTTTGGTCGGTTTCCTTATACAAAAGGACGTTTGACACAAGAAGATCATCAGCTTGTGGAAGAAGCGCTCAAACATCTGGGACTAACTAAGTTGGCAGATCAATTCGTCCATACTTTGTCTGGCGGACAACTTCAACGTGCATATATTGCGATGGTTTTAGCGCAAGATACCGATTATATCTTGCTAGATGAACCTTTGAATAACTTAGATATGAATTTTGCAGTTCAAATCATGCAGATTTTAAAACAATTGGTGACCGAACTTGGGAAAACAGTAGTAATTGTCCTTCACGATATTAATTTTGCCGCTAGTTATGCAGATGAAATTGTGGCAATGAAAGAGGGACAATTGTTTACGCAAGGGAAAACCAATGAGATTATCCAAAAAGCTGTACTCGATGAATTATATGAAATGGACATACGAATTTGCGAAATTGAAGGTCGTAGATTCTGTCTTTATTTCTAAAAATAAATGTTAGGAGAACAAAAAATGAAAAAATGGATGTTTAGTTTCGTGGTTGTTGCATCATTGTTAACAGCTTGTGGAACAGGGAATAAATCAGAAGAAACAACAGCAACAAAAACTGCCAGCAGCGAAGAAACAACGCTGACAGTCAAAGACAGCAATGGTGAAGTAGAAGTAACCAAGAATCCTCAGAAAGTTGTCGTTTTTGACAATGGATCATTAGATACACTTGATGCCTTAGGCGTGGGAGATCAAGTTATTGGTGCTGCAACGCAAAATTTACCTGCTTATTTATCAAGTTACAAAGAAGTAGAATCCGCTGGGGGAATCAAAGAACCAGATTTAGAAAAAATCAATCAAATGAAACCAGACTTAATCATTATTTCTGGTCGTCAAAGTGATTTTCAAGAAGAACTAAGTAAAATCGCGCCGACCTTATTTTTATCAGTTGATACGGAAAAACCATGGGAGTCAATCCAACAAAATGTCTTAACTTTAGGTGAGATCTTTGATAAAGAATCTGTAGCAAAGAAACAAATCAAAGAATTAGCTACTGAAATCGAAAAAACAGCCGATAAAGCAAGTGAACTTAATCAAAAAGCTTTAGTTGTTTTAGTGAATGAAGGACAGTTATCTGCTTATGGTTCTGGCTCACGTTTCGGATTTGTACACGATGTTTTTGGCTTCCCACAAGCAGATGATGCAATTGAACCTTCAACGCATGGTCAAAGCGTTTCATTTGAATATGTGTTAGAAAAAAATCCAGACTTATTGTTTGTGATCGATCGTACTAAAGCAATTGGTGGAGATGACAGCCAAAATAATCTGGCAGAAAACGAATTGATTGCACAAACGAATGCAGGAAAAAATGGAAAAATCATTTCATTACAACCTGATGTATGGTACTTGAGTGGTGGTGGATTAGAGTCAATGAAATTAATGTTAGATGATGTGAATCAAGCATTTGAATAAGAACGAAAGAAAAAGCCAAGACAAAACGACTAGTCGTTTTGTCTTGGCTTTTTGCTATTTTCATACTCAGTCCGGAAAATCAGTTGGTAACAGGCACTCACTGTCAATCTCATAAGGACTGATTCGTGGCGTTTCATCGATTAAAAAAGTTGCGAGCCAGTGTAAGAACATCGTTCATCGCCTCCTCTAGGATAAATCTATCGTAAGTGATGGTCCTTAAAGGAAGCTTAACTTACCTTACGCGTAGTATTCTGCGAGCGGTTGGTATTGAACGATATTCATTTTACGATAAAAATCGGCAGGTAAATGGCTCCAGCGTTTTAATAATTGATAAAAATAACTTGCTTCAGCTTTGATTTTATATTCACTGAGCGTCAAACCAAAGGACTTTTGTTGTTTCTTTGCCTGTGTTTCGTAAAATTGAAGAGCCGTTTCTTTGTCTTCATTGACAAAAAGAGTTTTTACTTCAATATATGAACCTTCGATATTCTGAGTTTCTTCAATAAAATAAATATTTTTGATTTGCTCGCTCATAATGATTCCTCCAAGTACTTGATTTGTTTTGATAAGAAAACTATAGCTAAGAGATATTAACAAACTGTGAACAAATCATTATTCTTTTTCAACTAGTGATTAAAACTTTCTTGTTTTGTTTTTTATTCTTGTTCTTTTAAGGGAAGGCTAAGGAAAGTCAGGTAAATACTTGCTTCTTCTGTTAAATTTCGCTACAGTAATTAGAAAACTAGAGATTGGTGCGTGGTGCAGATGGAATTAAAAGTAAATCGAAACTTAATTTTTGCTGAACATCAACAAATAGAAACGGCTAGACTATGGTTGCGCCCCATTTCGATCATGGATGCGGAAGATATGTTTGAATACGCGAATGATGAAGAAACAACTCGTTTTGTTTTTGTTCGTCATCAAACATTAGAGGAAACAAAAATTTCAATCGCCAATTATTTTATGAATGCTCCTTTGGGAAAGTATGCCATTGAAGTTAAAGAAACGGGTAAGATGATTGGCACGATTGATTTGAGAGTTGAAGACGTTGCAGCAGTTGCTGAGTTAGGGTATGTGCTGAACAAAAACTATTGGGGAAATGGGTACATCGCAGAAGCAGCGGAAGCTTTACTTACCTTGGGGTTTACTAAGTTGGATCTCGTACGCATTTTTGCTTACCATGATGTTGAAAATCCAAACTCTGGTCGCGTGATGGAAAAACTCGGAATGAAACAAGAAGGAATGATTCCTGAGGCACGACGTTGGAAAGAAAAAGTGATTTCGGTTATATTAAGAGGCATTACGAAAAGTGAATGGGCGGCGGCTCATCAATAAATGTTAGGAGAGCATCAACTATGGAATTAATAGTGACAAAGGAAGCACAAAACTGGTTAGAAAGCCATCGAGAAGAAGATGAACAAATTTTGTTGGATCTAGAAAATGGCGACGGACCATTTGCGGATAGTCGGATCACCTGTCAATTAGATACGGCTTTTCGCTTGATTTTGATTAAAAAACAATCAACGGCTGATCTTAGTTTGTATTCAATCTTAGTAGATACGCCATTAGGGCCAATTCGTATCAAGAAAAGTGCCGAGATGTATTTAGATGATCCAACAACTTTAGCTTTAGAACCAACGTATCAAAGTTTGCAACTGAAAGGCCCAAGTGGGTTATTAAAAGGCAATCTACCTGTTGTTAGAAAAGATTAAAAAATTTCAAGTAAGAAGGTAGCAAAAAATGGGGAAACTGGCAGTAATCAGTGATTTACACGTAGATATCAATAAATTTGGCGAATCGCAAATGAATGATTTATGGCAAGTGCTACAAAAAAAAGACATTACACGCCTACATTTGGCAGGTGACATTGCCAATAAGGTCAATCAGGCTTTGGCAGTTGTTGATTTTTTTGCGATGAAAGGATTGGCCACGACGTTTAATTTTGGAAATCATGAGTTAGCAGACGTGACGGGTGAGCCAATGATGAGTCATTTTCCAGATAACCATTTTTTGAATGAGCGGTACCTTGCATTGAATGACCATACTGTTCTACTTGGAATGAATGGTTGGTATGATTATCAGTTTTCTGAACTAACTGATGAGGAACAAATTTTACGGATGAAGCGTTTATATTGGTATGACCGAATGATTGAGCGAGAGGGGACAGATCTGGAAGTCAATGAGCAAGTGCTCGCGGCAACTAAGCAACTTCTTGAAACACTTGCGCAAAAAAATTTAGCTGTCATATTGGCTACGCATTTTGTACCAAAAAAAGAATTTATTGTCTATCAATCTGCGCCTTATGAACGTTGGAACAAATTGAATGCCTTTTTAGGTTCTGCTTCAATGGGGGAGCTTTTAGATCAGTATGACAATGTAAAACAAGTCGTTTTTGGGCATACCCATCGTCGGTTTGAAGATCAGGTGATTCAAGGAACGAAATATAGCTGTCGGCCATTTGGTTATTATTATGAATGGCAATTGACAAGAAAATTCGTACTGCAAGAAAAGTTGGTAGAAAAATATAATCCAATGAAATTACGTGGTGTTTTACGTGATCATCATCCAGCATTTTTAGCCTATCAAAAAAAACATTTGCAAGAAGAGTTCGAGCAAGCACTGACGATAATTGACTATTGAGTGGCGAATTGAAAAAGCTGGGACAAATGGTGTCTTTGTCCCAGCTTTTTCATCAGGCCATCTTGTTTTTATGTCAATGATTCTGTTATTGAAGAAAATGAACAAAAAGTGAAGCCAACTTAGCAGGATAAGTCGTTTACATTGCAAGAACAATACATTTAACTAAAAAAAAGCGCACAATGAAATTTTTCATTGTGCGCTTTTTATCGATAAGATTAAGCCATAAATAATGCTTTGTATAAGAAGACTGCAACGATCCCAGCGCAGATAGGTGCAACAACTGGTACCCAAGCATAGCTCCATTGTGATGAACCTTTGTGTTTCAATGGTAAGATTGCATGTAACAAACGAGGACCAAGGTCACGAGCTGGATTTAATCCAGGACCAGTAGGACCACCAAGTGAAGCTACAAGTGTCCAAACAAGGAAACCAAGTGCTAAGTGAGCAGTTCCAAGATTATCTTGGAAGAAAGGTGCTTTGGTAATTCCTAAAGCGCCAAAGAATAAAACGAATGAACCGAAGAATTCGTTAACGAAACCATTGAATTTAGAACCAACACTATTGATCGTTGAGAAAGTTCCTAACACGTGGTTTACGTCTTCTGTTTGATCGTAGTAAGGCTTGTAACAAGCAACAACGACTAATTGTCCAATGATTGCTCCAAGGAATTGTGCGCCAATGTAAGGTGCAACTTCTGCCCAAGGGAATAATCCGTTCATTGCTAGAGAAATAGTAAATGCAGGGTTGATGTGGTTTCCACTAATCCCACCAAAAATCATTGCTGGAATCATGACCCCACAACCGTAACCAACAGCAATCAGCATCCAGTCACTACCATAACCTTTTGTACCTTTTAAATCTACATTGGCTACAGCACCGTTACCTAAAATAATCAATAAAGCTGTACCCAACACTTCCGCCGCAAGACGAGTCATTAATGAGTAATCCATATATACCTCCAAAAATTTATAAAAGTGCAAAAAAAAAGAAACATCAACACAAAAGCAGGTGCGGTGTCTCGTGCTAGCCATTCTTCGAGGTCGTAATAAGTGCAATCAATCAAAAGAAAAAATGATTTAGACCAACTTGAACAAGCTAACCCTTTTTTTAGAAAAAAAGTCCCCTACAACTCACCAACTTCACCTTTAAATATACCAAATAAAACTTATTTGTTTTTTCAAAAGATGCTTCTTAGAAACAGCACGTTTTGAAACTTTCAGAAAAAGATTGTTAGTAAAATGAAAATCAGACGTAAGGAGTGTATTACATGAAATTTTTTCAAGAGTTTTTCATTATTCTTTTTTTCTCTGTCTTAGGTGAGGGAATACGAGTGTTTGCCCATTTGCCAATTCCAGGAAGTATTTTAGGTATTATCTTTTTATTTCTAGCATTTGAAATGAAATTAGTAGATCCTGAAAAAATTGGAGCAACTGGTGATTTTTTATTGAACAATCTGACCATTTTATTTGTGCCTGCTGGCGTGGGGTTATTGGAATATTATGACGATATTGCAACTATCTGGCCTATCTTATTGGGTGCAGTAGTTGTTTGTGCGATTGTTACGATGGTTGCTGCTGGGAAAACAGCAGAAGGTGTCGAAGCAGCAATCAATTATTTGCAAGAGCGAAAAATCCCAAAAAATGAAGTGGAGGATAACCAAGTTGAGTGAGTTTCTTAAAAACCCATTGTTTGGTCTTAGCCTGACTTTAGGTGTGTATGTATTATCAGATAAATTTTTGCGGAAATATAAATTACCGATCATCAATCCTTTAGTATTGTCAATTGTTGTTATTATTTTATTTTTGCATTTTACAGGGATTAGTTATGCTGATTATAATGTTGGCGGGAATTTTTTAACGATGTTGATTACCCCTGCAACAGTTGCTTTAGCGATTCCTTTATATAAGAATCTACATTTACTGAAAGAAAATTTCTTTCCGGTCATTTCGGCTATTCTTGCTGGAATTGTGGTGAATTGTTTAGTTAGTGTCGGAATCGGTTATCTTTTTTTGCTGAAGAAGGAGATGGTGATCTCTTTACTGCCAAAATCTGTGACGACAGCAATTTCCGTTGATCTTTCTCATACAATGGGTGGCGTTAATGCAGTCACTTTAGCAATTGTTGTATCAACGGGTATTTTTGGGTCATTGATTGCCACACATATCTTTCGTTTATTTAAAATCAAAAGTCCAGTTGCACAAGGAGTTGCTTTAGGTAGTACTTCACATGCTATAGGAACTGCAAAAGCGATTGAGATTGGCGAAGTGGAAGGAATCATTTCTGGACTTGCTATTTGTGTGAATGGAATGCTCACAGTTTTCTTGCTACCGTTGATTTTCCAACCCTTTGCTAGCTGGTTTTAATGCGAGAAATGGCGTTTTGTGCTACAATAACCAAAAAGTTCTAGCACAAAGGAGCCTAGCAAATGTATTTGTCATCAGATTATCTCAAGACGTTTGATAAAGACTTATATTATCAGATTCTCCTGCTGGAAAGCTTCGAGGATCATGAGTGGCACACTGCGGCTCAGCTTGCACAAAGTGTACAGCTTGACGCGCGGAGTGTCACAAAATATTTGAGTGAATTAACGAAAAGTTATCAGCGCTTCAGCGGGAAGGCACAAGCGCTTTTTAGCAAAAATCGCCGATCAGGCTACAACTTTTCAACGACGTTAGATCCGATAGAACATGAACGATTTTTAATCTATCTCGTGCAAAGTACGCTGAAGTTTCAGTTGTTGCACGACATTTTTTTTGAAGAGTTTCGGACGATGTACCAGTTTGCTCAAAAAAATTATATCAGTGAGTCAACGGCGCATCGAAAAATCAATGAATGGAAACAAGAGTTACATTCATATGGAATCACGTTACAACGAAGAAGTTATGTCGCAAAAGGGGAAGAAGAAATCATCCGCTTATATTTACATATGACTTTTTGGCAATTGTTCCGTGGGAAAATCTGGCCATTCGAAACAATTTCGCAAACAGATGTCAAAAAAATAGCTGATCAAATTATTGATTTTTTCCACGTTCAACTGAATGAAATCAAGAAAAGACGACTAGAGTACATGCTAGGTGCGTTCTTTTTGCGGAAGTCACAAAAACATTTCGTTATTTTAAATCGTAGAAAACGAGAGTTGATTTCTAACAACTTGTTATTTAAACGTTTTTGCCAAGCAATGGCACCAGTGTTTCCAAATTATTTTCAAGTTGAGGATGAATTAGGAGCATTATTTTTAGTTTTGATGACTAGAGAAGAATATTATTCTAATTCTCAAATCAGAGAAATGATCTACTCATTCCATCATTCAGCAGAGACGCCGCCATTTAAAGCTTTACGAGAAGCAGAACGTGCTTTGCTTCTTTATCAAAAAGAACAGCATCTACCTGAGGAACCTTTGTCGTTGGACGCAGAAAATTATTTATTTAGTAGCCATATCTTTACTTTTTTATTTCCAGATGCAAAGGCCACGATTGATGGGAACAGTAGCGACTTTCATAATCATCTGATTGTGAGAAATCCTAAATTGAACCAATGGTTGCTATCTTTTTTTGAAGAGGCAAAAGAAACCGAAGCTAGCTTAGCGTTTCAAAATCAAGGGTTTTTGATGGCTCGTTATTTGACGGTTATGAAAACCTTGGGCGCATTTATGACGCAATTACCAGAGATCACTGTTTTATTAATGACTGATTTTCCGGTCTTCGAAGAAGAATTATTGATGGCAAGTCTCCGTAATTTTTTCCGCAATGATTATCGACTAGTTTTTTTACCGGCGAATTATCGTGGGCGAGAAGTTGATTTACTGATTTCGACGAGCAAGGTGCATAAAAAACCTTGGGCTGACCTTGAGTATTTTATTGTCGCTCAGGAATTGCAGCTGACAGATTATATTCAGTTGACTCAAAAATTGCAGACAATTCAAAAAGAAAAAAATGAGAAGGGGTACAACAATGACATTTGAAGAAATTTTACCAAAAGTAAAACGAGGGGCAAAAATGATTCGCAAGGGCTGGAGTGGCTTTGAGTTATATGTCGTTTTAGTCGCAGATGATGAATTTGATGGTTGTCCAGTAACGCCTTATTTTTTAATCAAGACAAGTGATGAAGGATTCTCAAGTTTTGCGCCAACTGTGTGTGATATTTTAGCAGATGATTGGGAAGTTGTTGAATGAACAACCAGTATCCAGACTTAGCCAGACAAGTCGTTTTTGTAACTGGTGCGGCTTCGGGCATTGGTGAAGCACAAGTACACGCTTTTTTAGCGCAGGGTGCTTTTGTGTTTGGGTTTGATCGACAATTCGGAAAAATGGGAACAGTTGCGCAACATTTTCCTGAACAGTTTTCTTTTTTTGTAGGTGATATAAGAGAGCAATCCTCAGTGGAAGAAGCAATTAAACAATGTCATGAGCATTTTGGTACAGTGACTATTTTGTTAAATACTGCCGGCATTTTGGACGACTATAAACCACTACTTGAAACAAGTGAAGAATTATGGGAAAGTATCTATGAAACAAATGTAAAAAGTATGTTTCGCGTAACAAGATTACTTTTACCTGAAATGATTGCCCAACAAGCAGGTGTGATCATCAACATGGCTTCTATTGCCGGCTTAGTAGCTGGTGGTGGTGGAATTGCCTACACGAGTGCCAAACATGCAATTGTTGGTTTTACGAAACAACTTGCTTTGGATTATGCTGCAAAAGGGATTCGGGTAAAAGCGATTGCGCCAGGTGCAATCGAGACACCGATGAACGCAGCTGATTTTGTAGGAACAGGAGAAATGGCTCAGTGGGTAGCAGATGAAACACCAGTTAAGCGTTGGGCAAAACCAGAAGAAGTGGCAGAACTGACTTTGTTCTTGGCAACGCCTCAAGCGAGTTACATCCAAGGAGCAATCGTGCCAATCGATGGTGGCTGGTTGCTAAAATAATCTTGAGTTTTTTCTTGATTCCTGTATGATAAATATAGCGGAATTTCCGCACTACGGCACTTCAGTTGGAAGAAGATTCCCATCCTTTGGCCGTAGTTATTACCAAGATGTTGATCTTGCAAAGGAGAACAATTATGGAACAGAAAAATAGCCAGACTGCTAGTCGCTGGACGACGACGGAAATGGCAAAAATGGCGTTAGTTACTGGACTTTACGTGGCAGTGACCGTCTTTTTAGCTGTCATTAGCTTTGGCGCAGTCCAAATTCGTCTATCAGAAATGTTTAATTATTTATCGTTGTACAATAAGAAATATATTATTTCAGTAACTCTTGGTGTTGCCTTGGCCAATCTGGCTTCTCCGTTAGGCCTCGTAGATGTTGTCATTGGTAGTGTCAGTACATTGCTCGTTTTACTAATCAATTATCAAGTAACCAAACGGGTTCAGAAGATGAAAATGAAAATGATTATTACTGCATTGATTTTTGCTTTTTCAATGTTTACGGTGGCAGGTCAGTTGACATTTTTCTATCAAGCACCCTTTTTCTTTAACTGGGCGATCATTGCTTTAGGAGAATTGGTGTCGATGGGCGTTGGCGGTGTGATTATCTATTGGATGAGTAAAAAAATTGATTTAACAAAATAAATGATTCGTCTGTTGTAGGTTTGATGGGAACTTGCGGCAGGGACGATTATGTGAAGAGCTTAGGGATTACCTGAAGCTCTTTTTTTATTTTAAAGTTAAAGTTATACTAAATAGAACGATAGGATAAAAATGAAAGAAGTTTTGTGTATGGAAAAAAATCAAACGAAAGATAATTTTAATGAATACATAGAGAAAAGAATCAAGCAACCAATTACTCATTTACGAAAAAAACGAAAACGATTAAAGAATGTCATCTTTGTTAGCAATGCATCGAAATTGATTTTGTCTTCTTGTATACCCGTTCTGGCATCAATGGTACCCGAGCACATGTATCTATTAACGGTCATCTCAATTATCAGTGCAATCGTGGCTGTACTTCAGGGGTTGCAAACGTGGAAAAATTTTGAGGAACAAACGTTAGCTATTTCTAAGTTTATCAACGAATTGGAAAAAGAATATTTTCTCTTTTATGTAAAGTGGGAAGAGGGAACAAGTACGAAAGCCGAAGTTGAAAAGTTTGTCGAAAGCGTTGAAAACTTATACGATGAACAAATCAATGAAATGCTTGATTCTAGTTCAAATTAAAGATAATAAAAAGGAGTGGAACAAAA
>NZ_JAFLWI010000008.1 GCF_017315945.1 Candidatus Enterococcus courvalinii | reverse complement strand
TTCGCTACTTTTTTCTCTTTTAATCTTTTTTTACAGAACTAAACTAGGATTTGCGTTCAATGTTAATTCAGCAACAATTCCCTTTTGTCGTTCAACATGTGCTGCTGCACCAATCATTGCTGCATTATCTCCACACAAACGTAGTGGGGGGATAATCAACTCAACTTCTGGCATTTCTTCCGCTAACGCTGTGGTTAATCCTTCGCGAAGCCCTTGATTAGCTGCAACACCTCCAGCAACAACTAATTGTTTCACCGGAAATTCTTTGCATGCGCGTAGTGTTTTGGTCACTAGTACCTCCACAACACTCGCTTGGAAACTAGCAGCTAAATCATTTTTATCTAGCTCTTCTCCACGTTGTTCTGCATTGTGAACTAAGTTAATGAACGCACTTTTCAAGCCACTAAAACTAAAATCATAGTTTGCTTCATGGATCATCGCTCTTGGAAAATGATAATTATCTTCTCCTTGATGTGCTAATTCATCAATTTCTTTTCCACTAGGATAACTCAACCCAAGGACACGTCCAACTTTGTCATAGGCTTCACCAGCTGCATCATCTCGTGTTTCTCCAATAATTTCATAAGAACCATCCTCTTGCATATAAACAAGTTCCGTATGTCCGCCACTAACGAGTAAAGCGATGAGCGGAAATTCAAATGGTTTAACAAATCGTGCGGCATAGATATGCCCCGCCATGTGATTGACGGGAATCAAAGGTAAGTTATTTGCCCATGCAAATGCTTTAGCAGCAGAAATACCAATTAATAAAGACCCAACTAATCCAGGTCCATAGGTAACTGCTACTGCTGAAAGCTCGGCTACAGTTACCTTTGCCTCAGTCAGCGCTTCGTCAATACAAAGCGTGATTTGTTCTACGTGGTGCCTGCTAGCAACTTCTGGTACGACGCCGCCAAAGCGTTTATGACTATTTATTTGCGATGCGACAATATTTGACAAGATTTTTGTCCCATCTTCTACGACAGCAACACTTGTTTCGTCACAACTTGATTCAATCGCAAGAATCAATTCTCTATTCATTTCATCGTCTCCGTCTTTAACTTTGTACTCATAATAAAGGCATCTTCTACTGGCTGATGGTAATAAGATTTACGAATGCCCAACACTCGAAATTTTTCTGATTCATACAGACATTTTGCCTTTTCATTTGATTTACGAACTTCTAGGAAAACTTGAAACACATCATTAGCTTTTTCTTGCTGAATCAATGCTTTCAATAATTGTCGCGCGTGTCCTTTTCCTTGGAAAGTTGAATTTACTGCAATGTTGGTAATTTCAACTTCATCTACCACACGGCTAAAACCCAAAAAACCAATGATTTCGTTTGCTTCAATCGCTATCAAATAATCTGTATGAGGTTGTTGTAAATCTGCTAAAAACTGTGTTTTTGTCCATGGTGAACCATGCGTATACGCCTGATTACTAATCAACCAGAGTTTTTCTGCCAAGTCATTGTAATCAAATGCTGCTTTTTGATAAATCAACAATCTTCACTCTTTTTCTAAATTTTTTACCATGTCTAAGGCATCTTCATTATTTTCAGTGTAATACCCTTTTTTGATGGTCTTTGATTCGAAACCCAGCTTTCGGTACAACTTTTGCGCATCCCGATTGCCTACGCGAACTTCTAACGAAAGAGTCTCACAGCGATTCATTATAGCAAACTTTTCTATTTCGTCAATCAAGAACGAACCAATACTTTTTCGCTGATAGCGAGACATCAATGCGATATTTGTAATATGACAGTCTGTTCCAATGATTCGTGAACCGATGAACCCCACTAATCCCTCATTGATAAAGACCCCCAAATACAGATGAATTAAAGGAGAGCGAAATTCAGATATAAATGCGCTCCGCGTCCAAGGCAATTCGCCAAGGTAGACTTCTCTCTCGACTGTCAACAAATCCTTGATATCTGCTGTCGTCAATTGACGTATTTGATAGATGTCTTGATTTATTTCTAGCTCTTTAGCAGGATAAAATGACGATTCTCGGAACAAATATTTCGTTAATTTTTTAAATTTTTTCAACATAACTTTCGGCTCCAGGCGTATGAGTTTCTAGCCATTTTTCTTCCGCTTCTACCTTTTTTAAATACCTTGGTAAGAATGCTTGAACATCAGAGACAGGATCAGCTTGTGCTCCTAAATTTGCTAGCACAGTTCCATTTGGGATATTCCATTGAGGAATCAAATTGATTGTTGCTTCTGGTAAAGTTGCTTTTAATTCTGTTTCAAATTTTTGGCAATCACTACCAACAAAATAAATCGATTGTTCAAGTGTTTTTAACTCTGTGAGTAAATCATCTAATGAGGAATGTTTATCTTCAATCAATGTTTCTAATCGATTTTCTTTCCATTGATACGCTCCTGCGTAAACATTCTTACGTCTTGCATCAAAGAGTGGCACAATCACACCTTCTATATTCACACAGTTAGCTGCGACTGTTTTCAAACTGGAAATACCCACCAACTCTTTTTTCATTGTATAAGCTAAAGTTTTTGCAGTCGTCACGCCGATTCTCAAACCAGTATATGAACCTGGTCCGTCAGAAACAACGATGCGATCAATCGCTGTTGGCTTTAATTGAAGATCAGCAAATAATTGGTCAATTGCTGGCATCAAAGTAATGCTATGGTTTCGTTTGATGTTCGTTTGAATTTGTCCAAGAACCACATCGTCCTCCACGATTCCTATAGCTAAAGTTTGGTTTGCTGTATCAATTCCTAATGTAATCATGTTTTGGTTCCTTTCCGTTAACTATCGTTTCTTATTGTAGCACACTTTTTATGGAAACCTAGTCTGAGATAACAACAAAAAAAACTAGCGATACTCCATAAGAACCACGTGTAAACTCATCTGTTGGGAATGTTACTTGATGAATAGGTTCTTACAAAAAATTTCGCTAGCTTTGATTATTAGTATTTCAATTGTTTGTTACGTTGATTCTCGCACGATCAAGTCTGTGCCAACCACGATTTTTCTTGGAACGGGGGCTTCTGTTTGAATCAACTGTAAAATCGTTTCGACAGCAATCTCCCCCAACCATTCGGTATAAACTTTTACCGTCGATAACGCAGGTGTCACATACTTGGCTACACTACTGTCATTAAATCCGATGACTGCAATATCCTCAGGCACATGATAGCCACTCTCTTGAATTGCTTTTAACGCGCCAATTGCTAATGCATCATTTGCAGCAAATAAAGCATCTGGTTTTTCGATTGTTTCATCTAAAAATTGTTTGATTGCTAAGTAACCTGCCTCCACCGAAAAATCGGCTTCAATCATAGCAAATGGCTTTTGTTGCGCGCTAGTCATGATTTGTTCAAAAGCTACCCTTCTTGGATCACACAATAGTTGACGATTTTTTTTAGTATATTCTTTCCCCGTTAGCATGGCGATTTTCTTAACATGTAATGACAGAAAATAATCGACTACTTTTTTTACGCTTGAGAAAAAGTCGACAGTTAGCGAATCGATACCTACTGATGTTCCATCGGAATCAACTAAAAGTAATTTTGACTGAGATTTTTTCAACTCTGTCAATTGTTGCAAGTCAAATTTACCAACAGCAATCGTTCCATCAACTTCACGTTCACTAATAGAATCCCAAGTTTCTTTAAGCAAATCAACATTCAATTCTTCTGCCTTCTTCTCAATACCTAGACGGATCGCTAAATAATACAAATCTTCGAGTTCTTCGCCTTCATTGTGCCATTGAACCAATCGCAAAGTCGCTTGATTCGCCGGAAGACTTTTTTTATGTTTCGTATAGTTTAGTTGCTCTGCTGCTTCGAAAACTTTCTGTTTGGTCGCCAGGCCTACTGAGAGTTCCGAATCATAATTCAAGACTCTTGAAACAGTCGCAGGAGAAACACCTGCTAACTGTGCAATATCTTTAATTGTTGCCATGATGTTTCCTCCTCACTGGATCAATTATAAATAATCAGTAAAGCGAGCAAATGCTGCTTGCCCTTCTTCTGTCCGTTTAAACACACCTGCATCCTCTAACACACGCAAGAACACTTGACCAACAGCTTCCTGCACAATTTCAGTCACATGATCTGCTGTGATTGTATGAGATGCCTGCAACTCATCTGCCCATTCACGATGATAGTCAGCTAAGTGATTTTCTTGGTTCAACAAATATTTTTCCACTTCTTCAAGTTCTGTTTTTAATCGTGGTGGTAACACGGCTAATCCCATCACTTCAATCAAGCCGATATTTTCTTTTTTGATATGCTGAACGTCTTGATGGGGATGGAAAATCCCATCCGGATGTTCTTCAGATACATTGTTGTCGCGTAACACTAAGTCTAATTCAAAGTAGCCATCTTTCCTACGTGCAATCGGCGTAATCGTGTGGTGTGCAGTCCCGTCAGCAGAATATGCTGAAACTTCGACGGACGCATCCGAGTAAGCTTGCCATTTTTCTAAAATGGTTGTTGCCGCATCTATAAGGAGTTCTTTGTCTGGTGATTGAAGTCGAATCACTGACATTGGCCATTTCACGATTCCTGCAATAACTTGGGGATAATCAGTTAATTTGATCAATCGTTCCATTGGTGCTTTCGCCATAGGAAACTCATGCCTCCCTGCTTGATAATGATCGTGAGATAAAATAGAACCTCCTACAATGGGTAAATCTGCATTTGATCCCACAAAATAATGAGGCAACACTTCCGTGATCCGTAACAATCGGCGGAAAGTATCTCGATTGATTTGCATTGGACGATGAACTTCTGACAAAATAATTGAATGTTCATTGTAGTACGCATACGGCGAATACTGGAATCCCCAGCTTTCGCCATCTAGATTCATACGAATAATTCGATGGTTTGTTCTTGCAGGATAATTCAAACGCCCTCGATATCCTTCATTTTCCATACAAAGCAAACACTTTGGATAGTCTACTTTCACTGCTTCTCGTTCTGCAGCAATTTGCTTTGGATCTTTTTCAGGTTTCGATAAGTTGATTGTAATTTCAAGGTCTCCGTAAGCAGTTTGTACTGGAAACTGGATATTTTTAGCAATCGCACGCGTTTTGATATAGTCATTTTGCTGACTCAACTGAAAGAAGTATTCGGTTGCTTCCTCGGGTGAACTAGCATAGTGTTGAGCAAAAAAAGCATTAACAACAGACGGCGGTGGAGTCAAAAAATCCATTAACTGTGCTTCAAATATTTCTTGTTCCGCAGGCAAATCTGAAATGACTTGATTATTCTTTGCTACTTGAACTAATTCTGCCAGCAAATCCACTGCAGGTACCGTTACTGGACGTGGTGTGACTTCTCCAGTGAACGCTTCTTCGCCGATCAAACTTAACAGTCGATTTTGAAGATAAATTCGATCCATTTCCATGAAGCCACCGGAGCCAATCGAAAGCGTTGCAAAGTCACAAATTGTTTGACTGATAGACATGTCACTTCTCCTATTCTTCGTAGCCATGAGGATGACTTACATGCCAATCCCATGCTGTTTTGATAATCGCTTTGACGTCAGTGTATGCAGGCTCCCAGCCTAAGATTTCTTTTGCCTTTTGACTTGAAGCAACTAATTTACTTGGATCACCTGCACGACGAGGCGCAATTTTTGCAGGAATTTCTTTGCCAGTAACTTCACGAGCTGCTTCAAGCATTTCTTTGACAGAATAACCATTGTTACTTCCCAAATTAAAGAAGTTACTTTCATTTCCAGCTTTTAAATATTCTAAAGCTTTGATATGTGCAGCAATCAAATCTTCCACTTGAACGTAATCACGAACGCAAGTCCCATCTGGTGTATCATAATCATCACCATAAACTGCTAACTCTTCTCTTTGACCTAATGCTACTTGTAAGATAATCGGTACTAAATGTGTTTCAGGGGTATGGTCTTCACCAATGCTTGCATCCGCCTTCGCACCTGCTACATTGAAATAGCGAAGAGCCACATAACGCATCCCGTACGCATTGTCACACCACTTCATCATTTTTTCCATCATCAATTTACTTTCCCCATATGGATTTTTGGGATTAGTTGGGGTTTCTTCTGTTATTGGTGACATTTTTGGTTCACCATATGTGGCTGCTGTTGATGAGAAAACAATTTGTTTTACGTCAAATTCATGCATGACTTCAAGCAAAATTTGTGTACCGTAAACGTTATTGTTAAAGTAATCCAATGGTTTTTCTACGGATTCTCCCACTAGTGAGCTTGCGGCAAAATGGATCACACCTTCGACTTTTTCTTTTTCAAATACCGTTTTCAAAAATGCTTTGTCACGAATATCACCTTCATAAAAACGTGCATCATGGTGAACGGCTTGACGATGGCCTGTTAATAAATTATCAACAACAGCAACATCATATCCGTTATGGATCAATTGATCGACTGCATGTGAGCCAATGTATCCAGCACCACCTAAAACTAAAATTGACATATTTAAACACTCCTTTATTGATAGTTGACTCTCTTTGATCATCCATCTTTCATTGTACCAAAAGAAAACGGAAGTTTCGAAACAGTTTTTGGCAATCACCAGCTTTTTCTATGATTTTATTTAGTAAATTTATAATAAAACATTTAGTAATTTTTTTCAATCGTTTTTGTAAAGGTTTTCAACTAATCGTCTAACTAGCCTTTTTTCGGTTTTTGTTTCATAATAGAAGTATCAAACAATTAAGAGGTGTGTTTAATGAAAAAATTTGTATCTGGATTATTAGTCGGAAGTTTAGCAACTGTTGCTGCTGTAGCAGGTGTTGTCGCTTCAGTTAAAAAAACGGTAATCGATCCAATTGATGAAAAAGAATCAATGATTGAAGAAAATCGAAAAAAAGCGATGCGTAAACGTGTTGCACGTTAATTAGTTATTTAAAAAAGGACAGCTAAGATGTCCAAGTCACTTATGGCTTGTTCATCCTAGCTGTCTTTTTTGTTTACTTTTCTTTTATTATTCAACAAATGGCGAGCAATCAAATCTGCTTGTCTTAAATTCCAGGCATCTGTATATGGACGTGCCACTGCAGCCGTCAACCAGTCGACGCCTTCAACTGGGATCCCATAACAATAAAAGTGGGGAATCACTTTTCCATCTGCACCTATAACTTGATTTGCTTTGTTCACATCAATCGCACCTGAAAAATAATGTTCTGTATCTTCTGTTTTTTGATAGGCACGAATCAAACCATTCTTACTCATGCTTTGAATGACTGGGTTTTTCGAATAAGACACACTATTAATCGGCAAATGTGCTTCAAGTAAATAGCGACTTTTAAATGCTTTCTCTGCTGTTTCAATCCAAAAATTTCCTCTGGCTCGTTTGATTTCAAATGGTGGAGCTGCTATATGAAAAATACCGGCATCTATCAGTGCAGCAAGCTCTTTGCTTCTTTTCAAAGGGGGCCCAATAGTCAAGAAAGCATTCAGCGGTGTAAACCAAGACCACAGTTGTTCGCGATATTCTTCAACTGAAAAAACATCCCACGCGATGGCTTCACGAATTGGTTCACGCCAGTCTTTGATTGCATCTAAGGTGGAACTAAACGCACCCGTATCATTTCCTTTTTCAGCCTCGTTGATTTGCCATGCTAAAAAGGAGCGAACACCTTTTTCAAAATCATCAGGAAAAGTTGAGAGAGGCTGTTCCAACCTTTCCCATGACCAAATATAAGGTTCTAATTGCGGATAATCTGCCAAACATTCTTCAGAAGGCTTTAACAAGAACACCTGCTCAAACTCAAAAGGATTGATTGCTAATTGTTGTTCCTCAATCGTTTTTTGATAATAAAATAATTCGACTTCTTTTTTGAACAAGTCAAAAAAACGTTCACCTGTCAACTGTCCTTTTATCTGCCATTTTTTTAGATTCTCTGTTGTTAATAACTTGAGTCGAGCCATCGCACCACCCTGCTTTTGATTCTTGCCACGTGGATAATAGGGAACACCTCGGCGAGACCCAGCGTAAATAACTGGTTCGTTTCCAGAAGGGTGATAAATAAAATGATCTTCTTGTTCTTCAAAATAACCACCACGTCCGACAGTTAATAGGCCAATATAATCAAAAAAAGCTAAACCTAGCCCACGCAAAAAAATTGGTTCATTCGTAGGAATATCGTCAACTGAAACATCTGCTGGGTTACTTGGAGGTTGATAAAATAAACCATGTTGCTGTGCATAGTCAGCAAAAGCCAGTTCCTCATTCATCAATTCATTTTCCCAATGACCACTCGCCAACACAATCTGATCCATGAAAAATGTTGTATCGTCCGCCTTCAAATCAAAGCCTGCTTCTGTTTGCGAGACACTATTAACAAGCGAGCGGACAAAAGTAATCGTATCGGGATATTCTTTTTGAAGTTCCATGAAAAACCATTGCTGATACAAACCATATAGACAACGCGTTGTGTGCTCATTTTTTCCTAATTGCGCCATCTCTACTAGAAAAAAATTTTGTTGTTTCAATGATTGTTGTTTCACAAATGGAATTCCCTCTTTTTTTGCCCATTGATAAAGATTGGGACCTGGAGAAACGACTCCTCCCGTCGAAAGTGTGTCATCAGTAAACAGTGTTACTTGTTGTGAAACTGAGTTCATCAACAAATCCGTTGATTGATCTATTCGCCAAACTCGTCCACCAGGGCCAATCACATCGAATAAATAAATTTGAAGCGATTGATTCGTTTGTTTATTGCGTAAAATTCTTTCTAACATGCTTAAGCCACGTGGACCTGCACCAATAATGCCAATCTTCATCTTACACCTTCTCTTTATTTAAACAGCTAGTTGTTGATCCAACAATTTTTTCAACACGACTGCCTGATTTTCCGTTTCATCTTTTGCACCAAAGACAAGCGTTACTTGTTTTTCTTTTTGACAAATAGCCAGTAGTTCCTGAAATGCTTGGTGAGAAGCTTCTTCATTTAGCAATTCTTTTTGATAACGTTCAGCGAACTCAGAAAATTTTTCTGGGATATGGTTATACCATTTTCTCAGCTCTGTACTTGGTGCGACCTCTTTCAGCCATAAATCAAGTTTTGCTTCCACTTTAGAAACACCCCTTGGCCAGATACGGTCAACAAGAACTCGGAACCCATCTGTTTCTTCTGCTTTTTGATAAGCTCGTTTCAATTGGATCATTTTCTTTGCCCCTTTCCTTTCACTCCTTATTTTAGCCAAAAATGGACGAGAGCACAAAAATAAAAAAGGATAGAGAAACTGAGTACTAGTTCCTCTATCCTTTAAAAAATAGTCAATTAAACTTTTTTACTTTTGATTTTACCAGACCAGCCATCATAGCCGCCTTTTAGAATATAAAGTTCTTTAAAGCCTTCTTTACGTAATTTGTTAGCTGTTCGAATGCTCAAGCTTTTTCTTTGATCGTAGATATAGACAGGTTGGTCTTTACGAATGGAGCCTAATGAATTCTTTAATACGGTATAAGGAATATTTCGTGCACCTAAAATATGTCCAGCATCAAAAACATCTTTTTCTCTGACATCAATGATTTGTGCTTTACGCATTCCTTCACGAAACTCTTCTTCTTCTAACATTTTTGCTGAACGTTTTGCCATGATACGTAAGTATGCTTCCCAAAATACAATCGCTAAAATAATCGCGATCAAAAAAATATTAATCCAAAAAAACATGAGTTGCCTCCATCTTTACGCAAATTTCAAGGCTAATGATGCAGCTCCAATGACACCTGCTTCATTACCAAGCTCTGCTAATTTAATTTTTGTTGATTCTCTTACTTGTGGGAAAGTGAATTCCATAAAGTATTTTTCGACACGACTACGTAAAAATTCGCCTGCTGCAGATACACCGCCACCTAAAACGATACTTGAAGGGTTCAATGTGTTTCCTAAGTTTCCGCAAGCTAGTCCTAGATAGAAACAAACACGATCCACAACCATCAATGCAAAGGGATCGTCATCTTCTGCCAATTCGAAAATGTCTTTACTTGTAACTTCTTCACCATTATCAAGCATTGCTTTAAGTGTTGAGTCACCTGCATATTCTTCCGCTAAGAAACGACCTAGACGTACGACACCTGTCGCACTAGAAACTGTTTCTAAACAGCCACGTTTCCCACATGTGCATTCAAACCCATTTGGATCCACAGTGATATGACCAATTTCGCCGCCGCTACCAGCAACGCCATGTACAAGATTGCCAGCAGCAACGATTCCACCGCCAACACCTGTTCCCAATGTAACGAAAACAACATCAGGATCATTTTCGCCAGCACCTTTCCAACGCTCACCTAAGGCAGCAACGTTGGCATCATTATCAATCGCAAACTGGATTCCAGTACCTGATTGGATTTGTTCTCTCACTGGTTGTAATTCTGTCCAGTTCAAGTTATACGCACCAATAACTGTTCCAGCTTCGCTATCCACGCTTCCCGGAGTCCCCATGCCAATACCGATAAAGTCTTCCGCTTTCATGTTATATAAATTTAAACGATGATTGATTGATTCAATGATTTCAGGGACAATATGTACACCCTCATCTAAAATATTGGTATCAATACTCCATTTTTGTTGAATTTCACCTTCTGGAGTCATAATTGCAAACTTTGCAGTTGTTCCACCTAAATCAATTCCAATAATTTTCTTGTCCATTACACGTTTCCTTTCTTTCGGCTTTCTTCTATTCGGTGCTCTCTTTTCAGAATGCGCCATGCCGTCATGTACGTATCATGATCAATCAAGCGATTGTCATATAACGTTCTTAATTCAATCGTCATCAACTCTATGTCATAAATCCGTGAGCCAACATAGATGATGATGCCGAATTTTTTGAACAGCTGTTGTACGTCATACAAGCTTTCCATGTTAAAGCACTTCCTTCACATTATACAAGTAAACCATACTTTTTTAAACCCACTAACAGACAAATTACTAAAAGAAAAATAAAAATCATTCCAGAAATAATTCGTTGATGAATTGAAAAGTTTCCTCTTTGTTCAGGCAAGCCCAAGATATTTCCTAAAAGGACCCCACCAAGAACGCCGCCAACATGACCCCAGATATCAACTGATGTGTCAAATCCGCCAAAGACTAAACTTAAAACGATAAATAACGAGAACTGTCTCACCATCTGTGTAATTGCAGGGTTATTTCGAAAATGGAAGCCTAAAATCACGAAAGCCCCAAACATTCCAAACAGTGATGTGCTTGCTCCAGCAGATAACACACCCACTTGATTCATCGCAAAACTAGCTAGATTTCCAGCTATGCCACTCAATAAATAAATGAGGAAAAAACGCCAGTGTCCATAAATCGTTTCAATTTGCGAACCCATAAAATAAAGTGTCACTGAGTTCACTGCAAAGTGCATCAAGCCAAAGTGAATAAAAATTGGGGTAATCAAGCGCCACCACTCATGATAATAGGCAAAAAAAGGACCATACATTCCACCAAATGATTCTATTTTTAGCTCTGGAAACAAGTACATCAATACAAACACAATCGTTTGAATTCCTAAAAAAATATATGTCCAGATTGGTTTTTTCAACCAAAATTGGAATTTTCGTTTTTGCTGATAATCCATGAAAACCTCCTATTAGTAATAAAATTAATCAATAAACAATTGTTGAATTTTTTGATCAAATGATTCTGGTGACCATTCATCATTCAACTGTTCAGTAAAGACCAAGCTCGCTGTTTGATTTGGATATTGTTGTAGATAACGATCATAATAGCCACCACCAAAACCAATTCGATAACCTGATTTTGTGAATATTAAGCCAGGTACAATCAATAAATCGATTTGTTCGGGTAAAAAAAGGGGTGAATTCGTTGGCTCTAAGACACCGAAACTGGATCGTTCTAGAACCGTTTCAGCTGTCAGCTCATAAAAAGCCATTTGACGTTTCGGTAATGTTTTCGGAATCACAATTTTTTTATGCTGTTGCTTAGCATAGTGGATAACAGGTTCTGTTGCGACCTCGATTTCATTTGCTAAAGTTATTCCAATCGTTTGGGCGTTTTGAAATGCTGAATTCGAAAATAATTTTTGATGGATCCGCCGTTCCTTCTCTGCTTTTTCGCTCGGCGCTAGATTTTTTAATGTCTGAACGCCTAGTTGACGTAATTGTGCTTTCGTTTGCTTCAACCTTCCAACCTACCTTCCTTGATAGCATGTTATCGAAAAATGAATAAAATAGCAATGCTGTGACAGAGAAATAACTGTTCCTCTCAAAAGAAAAAGAGTTCAAGATGAGTACTTGAACTCTTTGCTTCAGATTTTTTAAGGTAAAGATTTGATGCCACAACCCTTATCTACGAGTTTTCAAACAGCAAAAATTGTTTTTGTCAGATGTTCTTTCTTTTTTTCGGAGCTAAACGCTTTGAACCACAACCTTTAAGCTTGCTTTTGGAATAATAAATAAAGAAAATACGGCGCACCGATTAACGCAATCAAAATTCCTGTCGGGATTTCACCACTTGGAAGAATGACACGCGCAATAATATCGGCTACATTCACTAATAAGGCGCCAAATAAACCACTTAGTAAAAACGTCCAATGATTCTCTTTTTTGACGATTGTTTTTGCCACATGTGGCGCTAACAAACCTACAAAGGATAAACTACCTGCGACAGCAACACTGGCACAAGCTAAACCCACTGCCAAAATCAATAACGTACGTTGACTTCTTCGGACATGCAAACCTAAACTTTGTGCTCGTTTTTGTCCAAAAGAGAGAAGTCCAATCTGTTGGCTATAATAAAAAGCGAGTGGCAAGAGAACAACTGCCCACGGAAGCAACGCCCAAACATAAGCCCAACTAGCACCCCAAATAGATCCTGCTAACCAAGAATTTACAAAACCGTAATTTTCTTTTGAGATTTTGATTGTCACTAGCAAAGTCATTGCCGATAATCCAGCATTTACCGCAATTCCCGAAAGTAAAATTCGATTCATTTTCAACACACCACTTTTAGTATAGGAAGTAAGATACACACAAAGGGCAGCCAGCAAGCCACCTAGACAAGCCGCAAATGGCAAAAGAAAAGTTGCTGCAGCTTGTGAAAAGAAACCTAAATAAAGCATGACGAAAAAGCCAGCACCTGCATTGATTCCTAAAATACTAGCATCTGCCAGCTCATTTCTAGTGACTCCTTGCAGTAAGTATCCAGAAATACCCAAACACATTCCCGCTATGAGACTAACTAATAGTCGTGGTGAACGAAATTCTTGGATGATCAACTGTGTAACTGGCGATGCAGAGCCAGTAACCCCATCAATAACTTGTTGAATGGATAAAACTGGTGTCCCAATCATCAAACTGAGCAAAGCACTGATGAACAAGCAGAGCAATAAGAAGACTATCAGCCATCGGAATTTTTTCATTCCTCTTCCCTCCTAACTTGAACAAGTAAGAATGGTACACCAATCAAAGCAATAATTAAGCCAAAAGGAGTTTCAAATGGTGGATTGATCATCCGGGCAACTAAATCTGCTACCATTACTAAACATCCTCCCGCTAAAAAAGAGCCAGGTAGCACATACCGATAATCTGAACCTACTACACCACGAACCAAGGGTGGTACTAATAAACCAATAAATGAAACAGGACCTACAAGTGACACAGCAATTGCAGCTAAAATCGCCACCATTCCAAAAGAAATAAGACGCGTTCTTCGTGGGTTTCCACCAAGTGCCACAGCATGCGATTCACTTAAATTAACTAATGAGATTGCTTTACCCAGCAAACAAGCACAAATAGAAGCAACTAAATAAACAGGTAATAAAACTGTCAATTGTCGCCAAGTGATATTTGCTGCTCCTCCAACAAACCAAAAAGCTAAATCTTGTTGCAAATTAAATAATTGGGTTAGCGCTTGACTAATGGCAGTAAAAAATGAGCTGATTGCCACCCCAGCTAAAATTAGTTGAACTGGATTGATGCCCATTTTGGAAAATTTGAGAAAGCCAAACACAATGGTCGTCACTGCTAATGCCCCAATCAGAGAAATCAAAAACATTTGAAAAGACGAAGCAGCTGGTAAGAAAGCAAAACTAATGGCCATAGCTAAAGACGCCCCTGCATTGATTCCCAATAACCCAGAATCTGCCAATGGATTACGTGTCACGCCTTGCATCAATGCCCCACTTAAAGCAAAACTGCTACCAACAACAAATGCGCCTAGCACTCGTGGAAGTCGAATCGTTCGCAAAATTTGTTGTGCTTGATTCGTTGGATCAAATTGAACAACGGATAACCATAAATCTTTCAACGTCACTGCCGCTACACCATTTGCAACAGCTAATAAAAAAAGTATCGTACTTACTACTATCAGTAGCCAAATAAAACGACTCTTCTTTCTGCTCGTCATTGATTTGCCTCCTGTCGTGAAAGTAAATCGTAAGTTAGAAAGACTGGTTTGTCAGAATCAGGCAAATGAACGATTTGTGCATCAATTTCAAAAATTTCTCGCATCCATTCTTTTGTAATTACTTCTTTTGGTGGACCTTCAACTAATAATTGGCCAGCTTTCAATCCTAATAAATAATCCGAAAAACGAGAGGCATGATTGATATCATGAATGGACATCAAAATCGTGGTTTGTTTTACGCGATTGATTTCTTCCAATAAATGTAAGATTTCTAATTGATGTGCAGGATCTAAAAAAGTAATCGGTTCATCTAAAATCAAAATGTCTGTTTCTTGCGCTAACGCCATAGCAATCCACACACGTTGCGCTTGTCCACCAGACAAGGTAGCAATCTCTCTTGCTTTTAACGTGTCTAAACTAGTCGCTTCCAGCGCCCATTGAATCGCTTCTTGGTCTTCTACAGTCAAACCACTAAAAGGTTTTTGATAAGGGTATCTGCCATAAGAAACAATTTCTTCCACGGTCATCCCCAATGGGTGATCACTACTTTGTGCCAGCAAAGCAATTTTTTGTGCCAACTCTTTTGAACTATATGTAGAAATTTCAGAATCATTCACAATGATTTTCCCTTTTTTCACAGGAAGGATTCGTGTGAAGCTTTTTAATAATGTCGATTTCCCGCTTCCATTTGGTCCAATCAAACTAGTAATTTTGCCTTCAGGAATTTTTACTGATAAAGCATCAATAATTTGCTTTTTGGGATATCCTGCTGCAATATCGACTGCTTCGATTTTTGCCATTTCACCCACCCTTTCGTTGAAAATCATTCTCAATTATGACGCTACTTCACAAATTCGTCAAGCACAAGTTTTCTTTTGCTTTCACTAAAAAATTGGTTGACAGTGCTTTAATTATCAGGAATAATAGCATCTGAGAATGATTCTCAATTATTCTAGGAGGAAGAAAATGAAACGAAAAGCAAAGTTTTTCACAATCTCAACAACTCTATTATTAATGGGTTTATTAGGAGCCTGCTCCACAGAAAATAAAACGACAGACACAACAAATTCAACAACTGCAGCAAAAAGCAATGGCACGCACACTGTGACAGATACTTTGGGCAATAAAGTAACCATTCCCAATCAACCAAAACGGATTATTGGAAGCTACTTAGAAGACTATTTGATTGCACTAGATGAAAAACCTATTGCACAATGGACGGTTGGCAGCGGATCAATCCAAGATTATTTGCAAGATGACCTGAAAGATATCCCAACGATTTCTTATGACTTACCTTATGAAAAAGTTTTAAATTTTGAACCTGACTTACTTCTAATCTCTTCTTCGGCAACTGTTGAAGGCGGAAAATATGACCAATACCGTAAAATTGCTCCTACTTATGTCGTTACAAATGGTAGCGATGTAACTTGGGAAGATCAGTTAAAAGATGTGGGTAAAGCTTTAGCAAAAGAAGATCAAGCAAAAGAAATCATCAATGAATACCAAGATTCTGCCAAAAAAATCAAAGAAGAATTAGCCGATAAAATCACTGGCAAAACAGCAGCTGTGCTATGGGTAACCAATAATTCTGCGTTTATGGTGAGTGAAAATCGCTCAAGTGGTCGCATTGTCTATGGCGATTTAGGTTTTGGTGTTCCTAGCTTAGTTAAAGAAATTTCCAAAGATGCTACTTCTGATTGGTCTGCCGTTTCTTCAGAAAAATTAGCTGAGTTAGATGCTGATTATTTGATTTTGGTCAACAGTGACCAAGGTGCTGCCATGTTTGAGGAACCTGCATGGAAAAATCTGAAAGCAGTCAAAGAAAATCACTTGCTCGAATTTGGCCCAGAATCTAGTTGGTTGTACAATGGACCAATTGCCAGCCAAGACATGTTGAACGATCTTGCTGAAAAGTTAAACTAAAAAACTTCTGAAACATTAAAGAGCTAGGACAATTGAAGTCCTAGCTCTTTTGAATTATTGGTAAACTTCACTTAGTCTTTTCGTACCCATTTTTGGAAACGATGTGGGTACCGATTTTCTTCATCTAAAATCCCCACGTGTTCTTCTGCCAACGTGAAATCAGAAAAGTCGATTTCACCAATATACGTGTCGCCTTCAAATTCTTCGTCAATCAATGTTCGCCAAATGATCCCTGTTTCTGGTAATAATTCTTGAAAAATTCGACTGCCACCAGAAACATAAATATCTTCTGTTACTTGCTTACTGTAGGCTAACACTTCTTCAATTGAATGCATGACTTCCGCGTTTTCAGCAACTTCAAGGTCTGGTCGTGTTGTTAAAACAATAATATGACGATAAGGAAGACTTAATTTTCCCATCCCTTCATATGTTTTTCGTCCCATCACTAAAATTCGATCCATTGTATGTTCCCGAAAAAAGCGCATATCATTTGGTAGTTTCCACGGTAATAACCCATCCTTTCCAATCAAACCGTTCCGATCTTGTGCCCACATTGAGATAAACAAATTATCCGCTCCTTTAGCTAACTTTCTCATTCTAACAAGAAGCATACACAATTTTTGATAAAAAAACTACTCTCACTCTTTGACTTTCACCATTGATCTGGGGTTGTAACAATCTTCATTTGGATTTCTTGTGCAACTAAATAATGATAGCTTCCGTCCTTCTTATCAAAAAGAAATCGTACCATTCCATTTTTTTGATCGAAATGCCCCATGCTTTCGATGGATTCTCCCTGATAACTACCACTAATGTCGGTTGCTACTAATTGATCTAGCACATTTTGAAAAATAACTAGAGGTGCTTCGAGAATATCTGTTCCAAATTTAATCTTGGTGTTCCATTCAATTGTAGCGCCATTCAGGCTTTGTTTAGCTGATTTCACTACAGCGTTTTGCGTCAGTTGTGTTGGAATCAATTTTTGGTTGAGTAAGGTGATTGTCTCGACTAAGTGTTGACTTGATAATTCAAAATGTATCGTTTCGGTTGCTCGTACAAAACCAAATTTTGCTTTTGTTTGACGTAGTTCATACGTTCCAAACGGAAGATTCATCAGTGTTATTGGTCCATTTAAAGCAGATGCTAGTTGTTGGACTTGACCTGTTTGCATATTGAGTAATTCAAATGAACCTTCTTGAATTGGTTGACCATTTGTTTCTTTCAGTTGGATAGTCAGCTGCGTTACTTGTTTCGGCGGCAACTGGATAATTGTCTGATTACTTTGGGGAAGTAACTCTTCGTGTATAGTTGATGAACTTGATTCGATCACTATTGTTTGATTGTCTTTCTCTGCTAAGATTTCACTTGCTGACGTTGAACTTATTAATCTGGTTGATTCCGTTGTTGACGAACTAATTGTTGATGAGCTTGGTGTTGCTGATTCCGATGACTTTGTTTCTTTGGAACTTTCATCACCAGATGTTTTAGCTGTCTCTGCTTCTTTTGCATTTTGTACTGGCACTTCCAGCAACTGGCTTCCTTGAATCCAAATAGTTGTTTCCTTATCGATAATCTGATAACCCGTCGGAGCTTTATCTTGGATTAAGGTATACGTTCCAATTGGTAGTTTGGTAACTTCAAATACGCCTTGGTCATTTGTTAAAAGATTCTTTTCCAGAATTTTTCCAGAATCATCGATTAGATGAAAGCGACCACCAGATAACTTCTGATTCACATCTGCTTGGCTGGTCAATGTTACCTTCAATTTGCCTAAAATGGGTTGATTTTTTACTTCAAGTTGTTGGGTTAATTGATCTTCCGTTATGGAAAAGGTCTGGATGGCTGCTTTTTCATATCCTGCTGGTGTCGTTATTTGATTCAACTGATAAGTGCCAATAGGAAGCTGTGCTACACTTGCTTTTCCATTCTGATCTGTCGTGATTGTCTGGATCAATTTCCCTGTTGCAACAGCACGAATCTCGAATTGCCCACCAGTAAGTGGTTGTTTCGTTTCTTGGTCTGTTAACTGTAGATTGAACTGCCCTGTTATAGTTTCTGGTTTGGTTACGAAAGAATGCAGTTTCACTTGCTGATGGTTGACATTCACACCAGTTGAACCACTGATTGCGATTGCATAATTTTCCTGTAAAGGCAGTATTTGTCGCCACGTCATCCACCCTTGATTTGAATGAAAGCGAATCGTTAGTTCCTTGCTTGTCGCCTCGTAATCAGCAATAAATGAATGAAATTGCCCATCCACATCGGTTGGTGCTTCTTGGTTGTTCGCTAAATATTGTACGGAATCTTGAATCATAACTGTCGTAGGGTCAGAGACTAAAAAGGCACCGAAAGGTTGATTTCTTCCTGAGATCCGCTCTATATTTTCAGGTGGCTCCTCGTACTCTTCACTGCGATTCCAAAACGTATCTAACTTAAATGCTTGAACACCTGCCAAGCCTAACACACCAATACCATTTCCAGGTTTTCCGATGGCGGATGGTAAATCCGTATGAAGCGCAAGTGCCACCCCATCTCCTCCACCTTCTACATCTGTTTTATCACCTAAGTTTACTTCTGCTTCTAAATGAAAAGATGTTGTGACTGGTAACTTTTTGTTCAACGAAACATTTCCAGCTTGCAATCGCCTATTGGGTGTTAACGAAATAATCTCAGTTACTGGATCATAAGAAGCTGCGCCTTGTAACGAAAAATACTCTTGTAAGTTTTCTGATCCAAGGGTCAAGGGCTCCTCATATAGATTTTCACCAGCGAAAGCCTTGCAACTAAGAAAAGCGAAAAAAACAACACCACTGAAGAAAATAAGTTTTTTTATTTCTCTCATTTTGTTTCACCCCCTATCGTGAATTCCAATTTTCTTGCATCTGTTTGGTATTCTTTTGGTGCTTTTGTTTCTATAAAATAATACTCACCTTTTGCTAAGTTACCGACAGCTAGTTGACCATATTGATTGGTTTTGATCTTTTTTTGCAACACTTTTCCATCTTGATAAAGTGTAAATGTCACACCAGCAAGCGGCTCATTCTCATCAGTGATTTTTGTTAGTAGGATTGTATTTTTTTGTCGCTGATTGGTAAAAATCCGCTGAATGGCTGTTTGATTTTCGATAACTAATTCGACTGTTTCTTCCGAAAGTTCGTAGCCAAGAGGTGCTTCCACTTGTTGGATCACATATTGTCCTTTTGGTAATTTAGCTAGCGAAACTTGACCTGTTTCATCAGCAGTTAATCTCTGTGTTTCGCCATCTCCAGTTTTGACTTCATAAACAGCTCCTGGAATTGCCTTTCCTGAAGACTGGTCAACAGTTAAAAGTTCTTTAGAATGGGTTCCTTTTTTTAAGGACTTGCGGTACATCGTGACAAATGCTTGATTAGAAAGAACTTTTTGACCATCGCCCAAATCAAGTTGTGCTTGATTTCCATACACTTGTTTTTCTACTAAAGATTGCGTGCTTGTTTGTTGAGTGGATTTTTGTGTGGTGCTTGTAGCAGTTACCAATAAAAACGGGCTAAACAAACTTATAATACCCACAAACAAAGAAGCTCCTCGATAAATACTGCGTTTCATTATTCTTGCCTCATTCCATAAACCAAACTCCCGCTAAATCGAGCCATGCGCTGGCCAATCAAAGTCTGACTTGCTCCGCCGCCAGAAGGCACCTGTGGATTCTTTTCCATAGCCGAAATCCGATTTTCCAGCATCGTTAATTCATTTCGTTTTATCCGACGATGATTTTTAAAAACCAATGTCTCACCGTTATTTTCCACTTGGATATCATGAAGCAGACTTTCTTTTGACAATTCAATTTTCTTTTCACGGATTGGTTGATCAACGAGACCACTCAAAATAACACTTTGATAGAGACAAGTTGTTGCTAACATACCACTAACGATTAAGGATTTAACTTTCATTTTCATTCCTCACTTTAATCACCATTTCACCAAATAACAACCAATCATGATCGCTTGGCGGATTTTTCCAGATAATCTGCGGACAGTTCAACTTATCGACCAACAAATCGCTGACATATAATTGTGTTTGGTTATTGACCTTTTTTTGAATCTCAATATTCAAATTTTGAAAAGCTAAAATGTTTTCCGCAATGAATTTTGTATATGCCGATCCTCTCGAAAAGTCCACGCACACGTAAACTTTATCAGATAAATACTTTTGTGGGATAACTGAAATAATGGCAAAAATATAATCATAATAAAGACTGTCGTTCGTCAGTAATCCTTGATCATAAATCTTACTGTTTTTTGCTAATTCAACAAATTTCTTAGCCACTTGATGAAATTGCGGATATAATTCAGCAAAAAAAAGCTCTTGATCCTCTGAAATAAATGTCAATCGGGAATGATTGGCAAACGCCAACTTGAAATTTGTTAGTTCCAAAACTTGTTGTAGCTCTACAATTTTTTCTGTTTTTCTTTCCGTTGATAAAACAAGTTTCAACGTTTGAAATAAATAATCGACCTGTGAAGTAGTCAACTCAGTTAGATTTTGGTTCCACCTGATTGTCTTTTGTTGCGTCGTCAGTGAAAGACATTCCTCACTTAATAAAAAAACCAAGAGCCATAATTGCTCATTTTCTTGTTTTTCTTCTGGGATCACAGCGACCTTTTGCAATTTATTTTGAACAAACACAAGCTGTTGCCGAATTTCTTTTGCGTAGACGTCTTCAAATTCAATTTCGACGCTATTCACATAACTTCGTTTTGATAAGCGCAAAAGCGTGATGCTCAAAAACAATTCTAATTTGGCAATCCGAGTCATGATCATTTCTAAATTCAAGGTATGAATGATTACCTCTAACACTTCATGTGTCTTTTGACGTAAGGAAGACTCAAATGGCGACTCTAACCCATTGAAAAAATAATAGTAAATATCAAAAATTTCTCGCCGAACTTTTGCTTCGTCTCCCACTAATGTCCCCTCATTGATTTGAATGCCAGCAGGTGCCAAGATATCTTCCAGTTCGCTTTTAATCAGATACGCTTTGGAGCGACTCAAAAAGTATTTTTGTGAAAACTTTTCTGGTGTGGATCCAAACTGAACCATTTCGTTAAAGAGCAAAAACAAATCAGATTGTTTCAAATAATAAAGTTGTAACTGCCGAATCACTTCATTGGAAAGGTTGGGAATATCAATTTCACCTTTCGATAATCGCACAACTTTTGCAGAAGTTGCAGCAACTAATGCCTGTTCAAGTTCAGCAATATACTTATTTACTTTAAACTTTGAGATTCCTAATAACTCAACTAATAATTCAACTGAAGTGAATTGCCCCTTACGCATGTCAAATATTCGTAAGATATCGAGCTGATACCGAGCTGAATCGCTGAGTAAATCTAATTTGTTAATCGTCATAACACCCTCCTAAATTTTCCTGCATCCTAATATAACACTTTTTAGTTAACCCCTTCCTCTTTTTTGTTTGTACGAGAAATTCACTAAGAAGTATCAACTTCATTTTTTTTATAACCTTTTTAGTTTGAATCGTTATCTAGCCAGTGTAGTAATGTTGGCCAGTTTTCTTTTGTAACGATCAGCCTTGGCATATCAGTCGTTTGTGTTTCATTTGTCACAACTCCTGTTTCTAAACTAAAGATACCTTTGATCCGGTCTTGACTCATGTAGTCTGTTAGTCGTTTGTTTTTTGCTCCATACGGATAAGCAAAGTAATCTGCTTGATATCCAAGTTCCTGTTTAAAGACTTCTTGACTTTTTTTATAATCAGCAACCATTGTCTTTTGCGATAAGTTGGTCGATAATACAGGTTTGCCTTTTTCCTGATAATGTAAATCGTTGGTATGCACACCAAATGTGACTAAAGGCGAAGCCGCTAATTCTTTGATCTGTGACCAACTCGCCATCTGTGAACCAGAAAGATTATTTCCAGTCTCACCCGTAATTACAAATGCTGTAAAGGGAAACTTTTCTTTCTCTAAAACTGGAAAAGCATTGTTCGGTAGTGTAACATCGATGTCATCAAATGTGATCACTACATTTCGCCCAGTCAACTCTTTCTTCGCATGCTTTTCGATCAATTCATCCATTGTTAAAACAGTTACGTTTCTTTCCTTCAAGTCTTGCATTTGTTGGGTAAAATCACTCAGTGGTACATTGAATTGATGAAGTTGGGTATTTTTTGACATTTTTGAAACAGCGTCCACCACAAAATTATCTGTTAGTACACGATGATAGCATAAAACGATCACCCCATCTTCATCTGATAAAGGAGCATAAGAAAAACCTATGCTCACTTCACTTTCAACTAATTGTTTTGTCTGGCTAAAAAGTAAAAAGCTAACAACACCAATCAGACAAAAACTCATTAAACTGGTAAGTAATCGATTGACATGTTTCATTTCGTACCTCCTGTTGCTTTTAGTGCGACGATTCCAATTAAAATCGGTACGATAAAAATCGCTAATAAGGCAAAAATAAGATGTAAAATATCTGTTATTTGAGTCAACGGAAAATCAACTAATAAAAAAATCGCACCAATAGCATCAGAATAATAACCCAGCAACGAACAAAACATCAAAAATAATAACGCTAAAAACAACCACCATGCAATCAATAAATACATGCCCGAAAGCAAGTTACGGACGAACATCTTTTTTCGAATAATCAAATGATCCATTTTATACACCTCGATCTGGACTTTCCCATTTTCCTTTACTTGTTCTACCTGTGACTACAGCAAATTCTGAAGAAATTGCACTAATCAGATTGGTTAACCAATAAAATATCAAATAGACTGGAACGGTTAGTTTATCTTGCAATTTGAGCTGACTATCATTCTGATCGCCATTGACACCAATCCAAAATAATAAGATAGACAATAAAATAAACAACACGACAACACCACCCGCAACATGTAATTCCTGTCGAAAATAAGTTGCAACAACATAATTGAATGTGCTAAAAACAAAGGTCCAACCCCAAAGATGGCTTAAAATCATTTCGCTAAGTAACAATTTATAGTTTAGATCTCCAAACCGCATGACCCATGAAAAATTTCCAAGAAGCACTTCTAAACCACCAATTGACCAGCGTTTCCTTTGTTTCAATAAACTAAAATAACGTTCTGGGACTAAAATATAAGAAAGTGCGCGGCAGTTATAGGTCACGCGCCAACCTGCGCGATGCAGTTTCCAAGTGACATCAATATCTTCCGTCATAACCTCGGGATTAAATCCACCAACTTCTTTTAAACTTGATACGCGATACATCACGATGACGCCTGAGACTGTCATGATCGCACCTAACATAAATGTTTGCGTGCGCTTGATTCCGTCTATGATTCCAACATATTCCAATGTCTGTAATTTTCCTAACAAGGTTGAGCGGTTTCGCACGACCGGCTTTCCTGTTACCGCCCCAATCATCGAACTACTTTCTAACTCCGCAGTTAAGATTTCAACTGAATTGGGTGCCAACAAAGCATCTGCATCTAATACCAACAAATACTTTCCACCAACTATTTCCAAAGCAGTATTTAGCGCAGTCGCCTTACCACCATTTTTTTGTTGAACAAGAATTCTTAATTCTTTTTCTTTAGAAAATCCTTGTTTGATTTGTTCAAGAAGCATTAATGTATTGTCTGTACTTTTATCGTCAACCACAATAATTTCCAAATTAGGATACGTGAGTTGTTCTAAAGCAGACATTGCTTCTTGAATCGTTTCTTCTTCATTGTAGGCAGATAAAACGATCGAAACTTTTGGATAACTTTTTAATGATTCTTGCTTGGTGTACTTGATTCTCGAAAAGTATGCGCCAACCGACCATAAAATGGACATCAGGATTGGATAACCAATCGTGTAATAATCAATGAATTTTAGAAGAAACATGCTGGTCTTTCCTTTCTACTGATTGTTCACTCCGTAATTTTCGCCGTAGCCATTCGCTTATTCGTTCAAATGGATAACTGAAAAGAACAGCTGCACTAAAGCTAGTTAAGATAATTGCAAAACCATAGATCAAGCGTTGTTCCATTGTTGGTAACCATATTCTTGCAAGCGGGTAAACGATTTGATCTGTGACATCCGACATCAAGTAGATTCCAAGTGTCCATTGACTCAGCTTTCTAATAGGCAATTGAAATCCTTTGGGTACTGTTATGCGCAAACAACACACAAAAATCAAAAAACTAATAATCAGTGGTTCAAAACCATTGTATTGATTGCCAGCAAAATCTTGATAAGTTGTTTGATAATCAAGTATCACGTCTAAGACAAAGAATGTGAAAATAGCGATGAGTAAAAGCAACCAAGTTTTCTTAAATTTTTTAAATTGTTCTTGATACTCAAATAAATAGGCACCAATGAAATAATAGCCGATTGGATAAGCTTCAATCCAAAAATCTGGAACCACTTTTCCAAATGAGTTCAACAAAGATGGTCCAAAAAATAAAAAAAGCGATACCCCAACAACATATCGATGGAAAAACTGATTCTGATTTGCTTGCCAAATCAAATTTAGTAAAGGAATCATCAAGTACAACCCTATGTACATCTCCACATACCAAGAATAAGTATTGGTTGAATAATCCAAAATACCAAAAAGTGCATCAACCAAACTCACGCCTTCACCCATCACAACCATTCTCAACCAGCCGATTAAAGAAATACTGACATATAAAAATAAAACAGGAAACAGATTGAGTAAGTAGGAAACAGAAAGCTTCTTGCGATTCATCAAAAAACCTGTACATAATAAAAACAATGGCACAGCAGTTATCGTTACTTGCCTCGTCATCATCCAAAAAAAGGTAAGTTTTGTTTGGATCATTTGATCGTAAAAACCACTATTTAATAAGAAATGAACAGCCACCACAAAAAAAGCAGCCATCGTTTTGATCAAGTCAATCGAATAATTTCTTTTCATAAGCACCTCCAAAAATAATTACAAAATGAATTATAACGAGTTTTGCGTTTTGTTTTACCATCAAAACGAAATTGAAATCCATACTTTTTATTTCTATAAAAAAAATTTTGGATAATCTTCTTTTCTTACAATCAAACAGTCCAAAAAACAAGAAATAGTTTAAGCAATCCATTGATTTAGCAGCCTTTCCAATCGTTCATTTTACGTACGTTACTAAAAAGATTACAAAAGAACGAGTTTTGTCATAAATTGTCATCAACCTTTTACCTATGAAATATTTTTCCATGTTAAAGTAGTCCAAGTTGATCACAACAACAAAATTCGAACAACTCAAAAGGAGAAACTATTTTATATGAAATCACTTAAAACTGTATTACTAGGAACAACTTTGGCTGCCGGCGCTGCATTATTTATGGGAACAACAACACACGCAGACGAAGCGTACACTGTTCAATCAGGCGATTCATTATCAACTATTTCACAAAAATATGTTGGCGATAACTCCTTGATTAACCAAATTGCTCAATCAAATTCAATTTCAGATATCAATCTGATTTTTGCAGGTCAAACTTTAACGATCCCAACTGCTGAGCAAGCAGCAACAACTTATGTTGCCCCTCAAACAGAAGCAGTTCAAGCTGAACCTGTTCAACAAGAAACAACACAAGAAGTGGCTCAAGCACCTGTTCAAGAAACAGTTCAAGCAACTCCAGCAGTAGAAACAACTGAAGCAGTTGCTACTACTTCTAACTCTGCGAAAGAATGGATTGCACAAAAAGAATCAAGCGGTTCTTATTCAGCAACAAACGGTCGCTACATCGGACGTTACCAATTAGATTCATCTTACTTAAACGGTGACTACTCAGCTGCCAATCAAGAACGTGTGGCAGACGCTTATGTGTCTTCACGTTATGGTTCTTGGGAAGCTGCTCAATCATTCTGGTTAGCAAACGGTTGGTACTAAGATAAAATCAAAACAAAAAACGGGCAACCCATTGGGTTCCCCGTTTTTTTATTTTGGCAAATAATTTTCTTATTCTTTTAATAAACCAATACTATTTAAGTGACTTTTTGCAAAGATTTCTTTGGACTCTTCTCTTTTTAAATAGACAAAATCTAGTAATTTTGAAATCGTATCATCATTTAAGTAATTCGAAATACCAATTGTTGGAATTGGATACGTGTTATTTGTATATGTATCTGTCAATAAGCAGTCATACTTGGAAAAATTTTCGCGATCAAGTTTCACATATGGATCGATAATATCGATTTTGATTTTATGCCGGAAATAAAATTCAATTTCTTCTTTGACCATTTTCATATGCTCATAGGTTGTATCCAACATCAAGGCGGCTGTCACTGTGATTGTTGATTGACGCACACCCAACCGTAAACTTGCCCATGAAGTCATCAATTCAAAAATTGCTTGATGAACCATTTCATCTACTTTTCTTTGATTGAAAATGTCTACTTCTGAAAAGATTCGTTGGAATTTTTGATGCAAAAATTGAGCTAAATCTGGACTATCTGCTAAGATTCCCTCAAAAAATTCTTTTTTCTTATCGTGTAGAATATAAGTTGGTCCACAAATTTGAAATGTCGTCCAATAAATGTCACGAACGATTTTATCTCGGTAATCACACTCAACATGATAGACCTTAGACAATTCATCAATGATTTCTTCAATTTTATTTTTGATTTTTAGTGGACTTAGTTCTTCATATCCTTGTTTGACCCGAGAGGGATAAAATGGATAAAAATATTCTTGGAAGAGTTGCTGTAGTACATGGCTCGTCAGTTCCAGACCAAAGACTGTTTTAAACTCCTCGCACAAACTAGCTTCCACCATCAAAAACGAAAACTCATTAACTAATTCTTCTGTTTGAATCTCATGTTTTCTCTTCATACGCTCAATACTGATGAGTAATTGAAACTTCAAACGACTAAGAGAAAAATGTTGCTTAGAATAGGCAAAAACAATGGCAATATTTTCCTTCAAAAAATTTTCGATCAAGCGATCAATCAACTGAACTTGCTCATAAGGAAATTTTTTTCTGGTGAGCTGTACTTTTCTAAAAAGAAACAGGAGAAGAACGTACGAATTTTTTGTTCATCTCCGTTGATTTGTAACGCATTATCGATTCTCAACTCGTACTTTTCTAAAGATTGATTGATTCTTGCTAGCCAACGCGTGATCTGTGATTCGGAAGTATATAATTGTTCACTCAAATCGATTTTTTTTAAATTGTCTGCGAAAAAGATTTGTTCAAGCATGGCATATTCTGAACTTTCATTTAAAATTGCTGCATATATGTAAGACTTTGGAATAGTTACATCTTTTTTTAAAAATATCCCCAGTTTAAATGAGGTCTCAATGCTTAAAGGATAAATATACTTATTGATAATTGGAATATCCGTTCGAATCGTTTTTTCAGAATTACCGGTTCGTTCCGCTAGCTCCTCGCTGGTCATCCACTCGGAGTCCCACAATGTTTCAAGAATTGCTAATTGTCGACTTAAACGACTATCTAGACAAGCTCTCATTCTTACACCCCACTCTATAAATAATATGTAACATCATTCAACCATGTAAACTATAGCTCCATTTTTCCATTTCAAACATTTCGATCAATAAAAAATCAATTGAAATGAAGTGGCATTTGACAAAAAATAAACTGTCTCTCCCTTACAAATCAAGACTTTGTGATTTCCTCAAAAGCAGCATCAGCAAAAAAATAACAACCAATCATCCCACCAGTTCTTAGCTCCTGTAGAATTATAATTGCTATAAAGCGTTTTAGAAAATCAATTTTTACCGACAGCCAGGCTATTAGAATGACCAAAATTATTTTTTTCACCGCATAACAAATACCCAAAGATGTTCTTTCTTGTTTTCGGTGAATTTGTTATTCATTCTTATTTGCCAACCAAAAAAGCTCTTAGTACAAAGCAACAATGATCAATTTTCAAATTCCTTAGTAATTTTTCCAACTTCCTAGCATAATTTTAAAGTTAGCTCCCATGGGTAATTTTTCGGAATATTTGGAAAAGTTCCTTCGGTAAAATTATAAAAAGATTAAAATAATTGCCTTTCTATGTGATTATTATAACAAAACGAAGTGAATAATCAAATATTTTTATTTATAAATGTTATAAAAACAAAAAAATTGAGTAATAAGTTTCCTTATTACTCAATCAAACTTTACTATAATGTCTTTTGTCCATCAATCAATTTTTTATTTTATCTTTTCTCTGTTGATAAGGATGGTATAAAAAAGTATAAGCAATGAAATCTACCAATTAGCTGCCATCTTTTTTAATTTTTTTCGCATTCTCGTATCATTTAACTTCGTAATTAAGTCCTTTTGCATTCTGGTTCCTTGTAGATAGGTACTCGTTGTATTCGAACAAGCCTCTTGATACATCTGGCCTAATAATTCATATTGGTATTTATTCTCGTAAGTTGAATAGTCCGGCAATATCTCATGGAATTTAGTCATTGAAATTTTGTTACTCATGCTTTTGGTGATGTCATACTGAACATTGCACGCATAAAGTTCAAAAACAGATAGGGTTTCTTTAAGAGAATATTGTGTGAGCAAATGATTCATTGATTGATTTTCTTCCCCTACAACATATAGTTCTTCCATTGCTAAGTGAATTAAAAATAATAACTCCTTTTGTTCTTGAGATAACTGGTTGATATTTTTTTTAAATGAATTTTGCATTGTACTTCCCCCTTACTCATGAATAGTTTTTCTTTTTATGAACGAATGTCTCAGTCACCCTCCATTTACTAAACATGTCATCAAAAAAAGGCCGTGACAAAAACTTGTCACAGCCTTTTAGTGTAGAATCCATTTCTTACAGTGAATCAAACTTGAGCACTGAAATTCCACGAGACAAGCTTTTCTTCATTTTAACAGAAGTAAAAACTGATAACCTCGTTATTGTCCAACATGACCACTAACATTTGCTGTCTCACTCAGATCTTAAATTTTGCCATTAAGAAATGTTTGAAGATTCTTCGCCATTTTCTCTGCTAAGATCGGTGACTTGATCGTTCTTAATTCAGCTAAAGATTGCAAATGATTTGTTACTATCAATACGTAATCCTCTACCTTTACTTTTTGCCCCAATGCCCATTCGATAGCCGCCAACCCATCTGTTTCGATCAGCAACCGATCAAGTGGTACTTTTTTAGCCAGTTCTTTGACTGCATGATTTCGCATCAAATCAATCCCAATGGTAAAATAGCAACCAAGTTCAATATAAGCTTCTTGAAGTGCCATACTTGAGTACCAGTGAATCAAATAACGATTGGGATATTTTTTGATCAAGGATAAAATTTCTGCTTCGCAGCCTTTTGTATGCAAAACAACTGGTTTTTGGTGCTCCATTGCATAAGCCAGTTGCTGTTCAAAAATAGTAAGTTGTCGCGACATTGGCACTTGCGTCCACACGTTATCTAATCCAATTTCACCAATTATGTTGGCTTTTTCTAAATAAGGTAAGACTTCTTCAAATTGGTAGCGATCTGCTTTCCAAGGGTGAACACCAAAACTTAACATTTGAAGACGCCCCTCTTTAGTCAATCGTCGATTTTCTTCCCATTCTTCCGGCGACTCACAATTTAGAATCGTCAAAATCTGATATTTTTGTTGCTGTTGTGCTAATTCTGCACTTCCTGCCAAATGACAATGCCCATCAATCAACATGTGCTTCACCCGCCAACAATTGATAGATATTTTGTTTCAGCGTTGCTTGTTCACCAAGCCAACTTCTTATTCGTTTTTTTTCTGGTAATTTGATATCAGCAATGATTCGTGCTGGTCGAGCAGACAGCACTAAAATTCGATTGGATAAATAGATCGCTTCTTCGATATCGTGGGTCACTAGTAAAGTGGTCCTCGTTTTTTGTCTTGGTAACTGAAGTAGCCAGTCTTGCATCTGACTTCGAGTCATCGCATCCAACGCACCAAACGGCTCATCTAACAATAAGTAGTCAGCTGGATTCATCATGGTTCGCAATAATGCAACCCGTTGCTTCATACCACCGGAAAGCTGTTCTGGTAAAAAACTACTATATTTTTTCAATCCAAATAATTCTAGTTCTGCCATTACTTTTTCTTGGTTAATTTTTTGATGGTTGATTTTTTGATACAATGTGACATTTTGAAAAACACTAGCCCATGGTAATAATAAATCTTCTTGGGGCATGTAACTAAACGCTGTATTTAATCCCGTAATTGGTTCACCATCAACAAAAATATCTCCTGACGTTGGCACCATTACACCCGTTAAAACTTTCAATAAGGTCGATTTGCCTGCACCACTTGGAGCAATAATTGATACAAACGAATTCTTTTCAACAATAAGATTCATTTCTTTTAAAATCTCTAAGTTATCAATCGTTACAGTTAACTGATTGATTTCAATTGCCACATCTCTTCCTCCTATTGAATAAATTGATTTGTGAATAATTCTTTTGAATCCACTTTTTCTTTGATTAGTCCACTCTCTTGCATAAAATCAGTATAGTTGTCCCACACGTTTTCTTGCATCAACCCCCATTTTTCTGGTTCATCGGTATAATTTTCTGAAACAAATGCTTGTGATTCTTCTAAGAAACTTAATTGATTGTCTGGTGCGTACTTATGCAAAATTTTTGCACTTGCTTGTGGCTGTTTAATTGCTTCTTGATACCCTTTTTTCGTTGCATCCATAAATTTTTGAACTATTTTTGGTTCTTGTTCAACCATTTTATCACTCGTAATAATAACCGGAGTATAATAATCTAAACGTTCATCTAGTTCTCTCAGCGGAAGATAATTCAAGTCAATTTGTGCTTCTTTAGCCTTAATCATATCCCAGCCTTCAAAATACCACTGTAAGTCGACACCTTTTCCTAAAGCTTCTGGTCCTTCTCCAGTGCTTCCAACTATTGTTAACTTAGAAAAGTCTGCGTTATCATGCTCCATAACTGCTTTCAATACCGCTTCTTCACTGGGACTTTGCCACCCAGCATAGGTTTTTCCCTCAAAATCTTTTGGTTTCGTTATCCCGCTATCTTTTGCTGCAACGAATCCAGAAGTATTGTGCTTCATAATTGTCGCAATCGCCTTAACTGGAATAGCTTGTCCATCAGCGTGGGCGTAGGTGATGTCTTCTTGGTAACTCACACCAAACTGTGCTTTGTCTGCACCCACTAGACCGATACTTGTCGAGTCATCTCCTGGCTCAATAATATTCACATTCAAGCCAGCATCTTTATAATAACCTTGTTCTTTTGCGACATAGATACCTGTATGATTCGTATTTGGTACATAGTCTAACACGAGAGTGACATCCGTTAATTCTTTTGTGGAATCCGTATCACTTATTTCTTGCTTATTTGCTCCACACGCGGTAAATAGTAACAGAGTTGGTACTAACCATAACAATTTTTTCATTTTCTTCCTCTTCCTATTTTCTAGTATATAACCAATAATAATAACTTTTCTTCACTAATACACTTAAGCCATTCAACAACAAACTAAGAACGACCACACAAAGGATTGCTGCGAAAACCTTGTCGATTTGATAACTGTTTTTTACACGAATCATATAATAGCCTAATCCTGACTGTGCGCTTAGCCATTCCCCAACGATTGCACCACTTACACAATAGGTTGCCGCAACTTTTAGCCCAGAAAAGAAACCCGCAAGTCCTTCAGGAATTTTGAAGATTCGATAAATCTGTCCTGTACTTGCGCCCATTGTTCGCAAAAAAATAATTTGTTCCCTTGATGCTTTGCTCAATGAATCTGAAAAAGAAACGACCATCGGAAAGTAACTCATCAAGATAACTAAAACCACTTTAGGCATTAGGCCAAAACCAAACCACAACGTGAGTAATGGTCCCAATACCATGATTGGCAAAGTTTGTGACACCACCAAGATAGGATAAATTGCGGTCTTTAATAAGTCATAATAGTCCATCAGTAATGCTGTGAAAAACGCAATGATTCCTGCAATCACTACTCCTAACAAGGCCTCACTCAAAGTCGTGAGTGAATGAAAAAACAGCGTTTGCTTATCAGCAAGCAATGCTTGAAAAACGGCAATTGGACTAGGCAAGATAAAAGTTGGTGTCTGCAAAAGTTGAACACTGACTTGCCAAACCAGTAGCAGAACACCCACACTGATTGCTGGATATAAATGTTTCTTCAATAGTTCACCTCCTAAATGAATCAAATTTAACACTGGAACAAAAAAACGCTTGTTTACGGACACAACATAGGTCTCACTTAAACAAGCGTTTGCTATGTTTCTCCCTTCACCAGTATTAACTGACAGGTTCGATGGGTCTAAGTTCACAACTTACTCTCATGCCGTTTACGACATCCCCAGAAACAAGTATTCATTTTTTTCAGTGTAGCATAACAAAATTAGTGCAACAAGCAATTCTTCTTGATTTATCCCTTTACTATTTCAGTAAATAAGGTAAATCACTAGCCAATGTTGGATAACCAAAGATCCATTGATCCACGGTTTCTTTTGTCAACTGTTGGTTGATAGCTATCGCAAGAAAATCAATCAGTTCATCTGCTTGTTCACTTAGAACGCTGGCACCAATCAAAAAGTTTTCTTTATTAAAAAATAACTTTGCTTTAGCTAACGGTTCATTTACTCGATGATAAGTAAACCAATCAGTCATTTCCTGGGTAACTGTTACTGTTTGCTTGTCATCTTCGACTTTCGTTACTCCAACAGTTGCAATCTTTGGACTACCATAAACAATGGTTGGAATGACAGGATACTTAATGGCTTCTTGCTGTTCTTTTATCACTTTTCTAGCGACATATTCTCCTTCAAATGTCGCCACAGGCGTTAATTTTGGTAACCGTTTTTCAATAATGTCTCCACACGCAAAGATTTGGGGATTTGTTGTTTGAAGAAATTCGTTGACCACGATCCCTTTTTTCGTAAAATCAACCTTGGCACGCTCCAAATGTAAAGATTCAACATTTGGTTGGCGACCAGTTGCGCAAAAAATCGCGTCAGCTTCAAACGTTTCTTTCTCAGCAATCAACTGTAATTTCCCATTTTGACGCGTGATTTTTTTGGTGTCCACATCAAAAACAAACTGAATCCCTGCTTTTCTCATTTGAATAATGGCCTCTTGAACCAACTCTTCATCGAATTCTTTTAAAGGTCGCTGGTTGTGATGCACGATGGTCACTTCACTCCCAGCCGCGTGAGCGATTGTCGCTAATTCAAAGGAAATATAGCCTCCACCAATAAAAATCAGTTGTTTTGGTAAATCGGAAAGTGCTAGGAAATCGGTACTCGTTTGTAAATATTCCTTTCCTTCTAACGGTAAGATTGTTGGACGTTGTCCAGTTGCCAGTACAAAATGTTTTCCGCGAAATGTTTTTCCCATTACTTCAATCGTTTCTTCGTCAAGAAAACTTGCTGTCCCGGTCAGATGATCAATTCCTGCTTGGCTTAATTCTTTTTGACGGTTTGCAGAGACAGGATCAGTGAATGTTCGTTTAAAAGACTGAAGTTCTTGCCAATTCAATGGTGGTACTTCAGAGAACCCTTTACCAAGTAGTTGTTTGACCCGGTTACGTGCTTCCACACCACTAATCAAGATTTTTTTAGGATCACATCCCCGGTTAGGACAAGTCCCTCCCCATAAGTTTTCTTCAATCACTAATACTTGTTGCTGCTTTGCTTTCAACTCATAAGCGGCACTTAATCCAGCCACCCCTGAACCAATCACAATTGTGTCATACTCTTTCATCATTTATTCGACTCCTTTCGACTTAAAAATGCAAAGACATCTTGACCAGACAACTCTCCAATAACGTTTCCTTGATTGATGATTTGAACGACTGGTGCTTGGGCTAATTTTGCATAAACCTGAGTTAATGGAGCTGTAATCTCAATCATAGGAACGTTTTTATCTGTTATTTCTTTGGCATAGAAACCTAAAGCTATCAGTTCTTCCACTAAAATTTCTTTTTGATTAGTTTCTTCAAAAAAGCTTTGAACGAATGCGTTATTTGGTTGCTTCAATAGTTTCTCGGGTGTATCACATTGAATCAACTGACCATCTTTCATGACACCTATTCGATTCCCTAGTTTGACTGCTTCTTCCATATTGTGGGTAACGAAAACGACAGTCGTCCCTAATTCTTGATGTAAAGAAAGGACTAATTCTTGCAAGGAAGCACGTGAAAGAGGATCAAGTGCACTAAACGGTTCGTCCATTAAAATGATTTCTGGATTAGCAGCAATTGCACGTAGAATACCGATTCGTTGTTGCTCCCCGCCAGATAATTCCCGTGGAAAACGATCCCGATAATCCGCTGGCGAAAGCCCTACTTTTTCCAACAATCGATCCACTTGCTGTTCCCGTCTTGACTTGTCCCAACCTAACATCTCTGGTATCACTTCAATATTTTGCTTAACAGTCATAGTTGGAAACAAAGCAATTTGTTGTAAAACATACCCCATTTTCCACCGCAATTTTTGTAGATTGTAGCTGGTTAGGTTCTCACCTTTAAAATAAATCTCCCCACTCGTTGGCTTGATCAATCCATTGATCATCTTCAGCGTACTTGTTTTTCCACTACCAGACGGTCCGACTAACACAAAGATTTCACCTGAATGAACAACAAAGTTTAGTTGATCGATCACAACTTTTTCAGCAAACTTTTTTTGGACTTGATGAAACTCGATGATTTCTGTCATTTTTCAGCCTCCTTGATCAACCCAATCGTTACTAAAAACTCGTGGGCAACTTGTGCTGGTTCTCGTTTTTCAACATTTACTTGGTAATTCATCTCAATCATTTCTTCTTCAGTAATTTTCCCACCAAGTTCATTCAAGGCACTCACGATTTCTGGATGATTATTAGCAAAATTTTCTTTCATCAGAGGCGCACCTTGGTAAGGTGGAAATAGTTGTAAATCGTCTTTTAAAGCCACTAATCCATATTCTTTTAACTCACTATCTGTCGAGTAAGCATCAATTATATTGACGTCCCCATTCTTGATTGCTTGATAACGAAGACTTGGTTCCATGCTTTGGACACTTGGAAACACTAGATGATAAACCGATTGGATTCCACGATAACCATCGTTACGATCAATAAATTCCAAGGTGAAACCTGCTTTGAGTTGATTGTTCACTTTGATCAAATCAGAAATCGTTTCTAACTGATGCTCTTTAGCAAAGGACTCTTTCACTGCTAGTGCATAAGTATTTTGATACGCCATTGGTTGTAGGAAAGTCATTGCTTCTTGTTGCTGGAGCAATTCTTTTGCTTGTTGATACGTATCTTTTTCGGATAACTTCGTTGCTTTCATTGCTTCTGGAACTTTGACTAAGCTCTCTAAAACTGTTCCAGTAAACTCTGGATAAATATCGATTTGCTCATTCTGCAAGGCACTAAACAAAAAACTCGTCTTGCCAAAATTTGGTTTGATTTCAATAGCAAGATCTGGATTTTTTTCCTCAATCAGTTCTTTATACATCTCAATCAAAATTTCTGGTTCTGAGCCTAGTTTACCCGCGATTACTACGGGCTCTTCTTTCACAAAAAATGTTTGGTATGCGGATACTCCTCCAAGGATGCCAATCGTCAAGGCTAACACAATCAATGTATATAGCGGTCGAACACGTTGTAACAAACGAATCAAACTACTAAAAATAATAGCTAGTAATGCCGAACTAATGGCACCAATCAGTGTTAACGCAGGTGTATTGCGATCGATTCCCAACAAGATAAATGTTCCTAAACCGCCCGCACCAATCAACGCTGCTAAGGTAGCTGTCCCAATAATCAAAACCAACGCTGTACGAATCCCCGAAATAATTACTGGCAATGCAATTGGTAATTCGACTTTGATCAAACGTCGCATCCGTGACATCCCGAAAGCTACAGCTGCTTCTTCAATTGATGGGTCGATTTCAGTTAAACCAATATACGTATTTTGAAAAATGGGGAGTAACGCATATACAACCAAAGCAATCAATGCTGGCACTGTACCAATTCCAACAAACGGAATTAATAATCCTAATAAAGCTAATGATGGAATCGTCTGCAATACACTAGTGATTTGTAATAAAACTTCTGCTAACTTTCTATGACTCACCGACCAAATAGCTAGAGGAATTGCAATCAAAACCGCAAGGAGTAATGCAAAGAAAGAAATCGATAGGTGTTGGAATGTGGCAGTTAGCAATTCTGCTTTTCGTTCATCGAGAATTTGAATAAACTGATTCATTAGTCTCCTCTTTCTTAATTAATTTTGTCATCTCTTAAGTATAAACCTCTCAAATACTTTCCCCAAGTATGTTGCCTTGTTACACCAAAAAGACCAGAAAATCATGATGATTTTCTGGTCTTTTTGTTTTATCTAAAAAAACAACAAAATGATGGGGAATTTTAGGAGCTCTTCTGTCTTAGCAGTTCAGCCCAACAAATCAATAAGAAGAAAAACAGCCAATAAAGTGGAAATCTCGTGGGGGAGATAATTTTCTTTACTGGCTTGTTCCCTTGTAATTATAGGTGAATAGACGAAATTTTTGTGAGAATTGTAAAAAAAAGCTGTTTTCTGCGCATAACTGTTAAAAAATAAGACGTTTTTCCATTTTTGACAAAAAAGATGTTGTTTATTTTCTCTTTCTTGCCGTGACTTTTTTCACAAGTATAATTGTTGGCATTATTACTAAGTCATTGCTACCATAGGTTCAACGGACGTCCGTTAGCAATAAAAGAAACTAGGATGAGAGAAGAATCTTTGGGGGACCCTTTTCTTAGCCTAGTTTCTTTTTCTTTTTTTGTTTCTTTTTACCTTGTTGATGGTCGTTCCCATATTTTTCTTACAGGAACACATTACTTGGCTTTACAACCAGAGGAGATCCCTTCACAACCATCAGGTAAACTATCTATAAAAAAAACAACTCATTTTCACTATGTGCTCCCATGTTCTTTGGTCGTTTCAAGCAAAGAACATCAAGATAAACGTTTTGCTACGTTTTATGTACGAATCTCTTTTTCTTAAGGATGCTTCTTATATAGTGAGCAAAAGATTGACCACTACTTTGGATTCTATTCTTGACACTATTCTTATCCCCAAGAAAGTTCATTTCATCTCGTCCAAGCAGGTAACCAACGAATGAAATACAGACCAGACATATTCCCAACCACACCAATGCTTCTGATTGAACCTCCGCTGTTTTTGGCAATTGTTCTGGTATGCTGATTGTTGTTTCCCCGAATGTTGGTCTATAAAGTACCCCATGGACGGTAAGTGACGTTTCGTTCCCCTGTGTGGCAAATGCTACTGGACTTATCAAGAAAATAGCTAACAGAAATGTCGTGCCGATCATTAGCTTTTTCTGTCTCATTTCATCCCCCCTTCGTTGTGTGACATAATTGCTTTCCCCGAGTTAAATAATAACAAAACTCGCCACTTTAAATCTATTCAGATTTTACCGTTCCATCGGAAAATATCAATTTTAAAAAAAACTAATGCTTCACGCGATTTTTTTTATTTAAATCATTAATTCTGTTCCTGTTTCTTTAATACCATATAACGGCATTATTTCTGCATCCAATTGATAGTAAATATTTTTTTCACGATTCATCATTAGTTCAACTAAGATTTCTTTCATTGTTAATCTGTTCTTTCGTTGATTGAAATGTAAGACCAACTCGTTTTTTGGTGTGACCTCAATTTTCGTGACTGGCTGTTTCTGATTGTTAATCAGCAAGAAAATCCCTTGATATTCTTTGTTTTGTGGCGGATTAGTCAAAATAGTTAGTAAGTCAGCAGCTCGCATGATTTTCTCCTTTATTTTTGTTTGCCTAATAAAAAGTTTTCACATAGAAAAAAATTTCTTTTTTCCTCTTGAAGAATTGATTCTATTTGTATAATATAGGGGTTGCTGAAAATTTTCAAACAGAAAAGGGGTTAGAGATGAAAAAACTACATTTATTTACAGACCTTGGTGGAATTATTTTAGGTGCTGGGATCTACGGGCTTGCAGTAACTGGAATCAATGTACCTTCAAAACTTGCTGATGGCGGTGTGACAGGTATTGCGTTACTACTAAATAACCTTTTTGGATTTGCACCTTCAATCACTTCATTAGTCTTTAATTTGCCATTATTACTGATCTCATTATTTATTTTTGGAAAACATGCATTTCTTCGTACGATTGTGGGAACATTTGCATTAGTTTTCTTTTTACATTTATGGGAAAGTCTTCATATACAGTTTGCCGTTGGGAACTTGTTAATCAATAGTCTGATGACTGGCCTGCTTTCTGGTATTGGTTGTGGCTTGGTTTTCCGCTTTGGGGGTAGTACGGGCGGAACCGATATTTTATATCAAGCAATTGAAAAGTATTTTCATGTTAAAATCGGAAAGAGTCTTTTCTTAGTCACTTTTATTATCTTAGTCGTGTCTCTTTTATACCTTGATCTTAGACACTTCTTATATACTTTACTAAGCTGCTCTGTTTTAGCTTATACGTTAAACAAAGTAAAGTATGTTCAGCTTCCTGATTTCTTTCAATCAGCGAAAGATTCAATGGGGACTTTAGAAGAAACTGCAACGCCTTTTGAAGAATTACCGGAATATCAAGAACCAATTTGATACAACTAGTTTGTTCAACTTAAAAAAGCTGGGAATGCCGTGCACCTCAAAAGTTCGCTTTTTAGTCTAACTTTTGAGATATGCTACGGATACCCAAGCTCTTTTTTTATCTATTTAACAAAACCACCCGTTAACACCACTTTTCCTCGAACGTGGCCTTCTTCGACATCTTTTGTTGCTTGCTTCAAGTGAGTGACAGAAATTCCTTGGTAAACTTTGCCTAGATGACTATGCACTTCTTTTTGTTCAACCAAAGTGCTGATTTCTGCTAAAATCGCCCCTTGTGTTTCAATTTTATAATCAAAATCCGTTTTCGCAAACATATATTCCCAATCAAAACTAATTGATTGATTTTTCCATTCACCAATTGGCAAGGGCTGATTGACACCAACAATCGTTCCCACCCGGCCTCCTGGTTGAACAATTTCTAATAGTTGTTGGAAATAGGGTAAAATATCGTATAGTACAGCCACATAGTCAACTCGATCCGTTCCCAAAGAAATTAATTGTTTCTTTAAGTTTTCATGATAATCCAAGGGATGATCCACTCCATTGTTACGAAGCCACTCAAAGTTTTTGACACTCGCTGTTGCAAATACTTCAAGACCACTCCATTTAGCAAGCTGAGTCAAAATGGAGCCAACACCGCCTCCACCATTGATTACTAATATTTTTTTCCCTACATTTGCTTTTGCTTGCGGAGTTAATTGAAATTTTTCAAATAACAATTCGAAAGCCGTCAAGCTGGTTAGCGGTAATGCAGCTACTTCTTCATCTGATAAAGAAGCTGGTGCTTTGGCTACGATTCTTTCATCGACTAGTTGAAACTCTTGATTACTACCTGGACGTTTGCTACTTCCTGCATAAAAAACGCGTTCGTCGACTTGAAATTTTTCAACACTCTCACCTACAGCGACGACTCGTCCAACTGCATCAAAACCTAAAACCGTTAACTGATCTTTTTTTGCTGCACTCTGGCGAAACTTCGTGTCAACTGGATTAACAGAAATTGCATCCACTGCTACTAATAAATCGTGCCCAGTAGCAACGGGAACTACGTCAGTTATTTCGATGAAACTCTCTTTTTCTTCGATTGGTAATCCTTGATAGAAGCCAATTTTTTTCATTTGTTTTTTCATGATTCTTCCTACTTTCTAAAGGTTGTGACGCAAAGCGGCCAGCTCCGACAAGATAGCCAGCAAGCACTCAAAATAGCTCTTCATATTTTGACGTGACTGTAAGCTATATGGAGGAGCTGCTTTGGGAACACCGTAATAAAGGTTGTGGCACAAACTCCTCAGTCTCACTTCAACTGATTGACACTTAAGATGATTGCTTAAAGTCTCCAGTTAACTAAGAAACAATCGCCAAATCATCTTCACGGATAGCCAACCATACACAAAAAGAGCGATGATTTGCATCATTGCTCTTTTTATCATTTTCAATCAGCTATTGTTATTGCTTGAAATAACTATTTTCTTTTAATGAATTTCCTTGATCCTCGATCAACCCATGAAGCGAGCGTTCTAACACTCCATGTGCTTTTTTTGCTTTAGTTGTCTTTTTGTTTGTTGTCTTCACTGCTGTTTCTTCTTCACCTTTGTGAAAACTCTTGACTGTTTTATCCCCTTTTTTTTCTTGATACGGCGTTGACTCAGTATCAAATAGTAAGTACGCATCTTCTGTTTTTTTCATTGATTGGATTAATTCATTTTCCGTCACTTGTGTTTCTCTTGGATCTGGAATAATTGATGCTGGAATAAATTTTGGCACAAAGTAGGAACGTTCATGAGTGACATTATTTGTTTTTGAAGATTTTGTACTACGTGCAGGTGATGTCACCGATTGATTAGTTTGAACATGATTTTTTTCACCAAAAAGCTTCTTCTGCCCAGTTGGCGACGTCTTAGGTTGATAATGCTTTCCATATTCTGGCAAACTTTCTTTATAACGTTCCAACTTCTCTTGGCGTGGTGCAACTTTTGTCGTTTCACTCATCGTACGTCTTTGTTTTTTTTGGCGTGTCTGTTCTCGTTCGCTTTCATCAAAATGAAACTCTTTTGTTCGACCATAACGTTGTTGTGGATGTTGATCTGTTTGGTTCATCAAATCATCGACACCATCAAACAAAACTCGATTAGACTCCGTACTTAATTTTACCCCTGTTTCATCATCATAAGCGGGAAAACGAAAATGCTTTCGCTTGATTTCTTTCATTTAACTCATCCTTTTCAAAACGGAACTTTTCTCAATCATAGCATAATTTCAGCTATTTCAGTAATAATGCGCGGATAAATTTCAGAAATCACGGCCATTTTTAAAGAAAACGTGAATTATTTGGTCGTTTCACGCAAAATAAGTTCCGGAAAAAATCGTCGGTAACCTTGACTTGCTCCTTTTTCTTCTATTTTTTTCAGCAACATTTCACCACAAACTTCACCCATCCGAATAATATCTTGCTTCACTGTTGTTAACTTAGGAGAACTGATTTGATCCAAAAAGACGCCATCAAAACCAATCACACCGTAATCTTGAGGAATTTTCCCGCCAACTTTCATAATTCCTCGCACAACACCTAAAGCTAAACGGTCTGAACTACAAACAAAACAAGTATTCTTGTCAAATTCAGCCCAATGTGAGTCAATGTATTCTTCCGCTTTTGTCGAATGATTAGGAAAACGAACCGTTTTTGTTGATAATCCCTGTTCCTTCATAACTGCTAAATATCCCGCTTCTCTAGCACGTTCAAAAGGCTCTGCTACATCCATCCCAAGATAAACCACCGATTCATACCCTCGAGATAAAGCATATTCAGTTGCTTTTGTTGTTCCGTATTGATTATCACTATCTACATAATCATAACCAAAATCATTTTCCCCAAATAAAACAGTTGGCTTTTCCAGGCGGGCGATCCAATCAAAATCTTTTTCACGCATCCCCGTAATGATGTATCCGTCACAAGCACCAACGTCAAAGCCACTCGTTGTCACTAGCTGTAATGAATAATGTGCTCGACCAATTCGATTGGCGATTCCCATCAATAAATTCATATAGTAGGGCTCTGTTGTATCGATTTCTTCTAAAATAAACAGTTTGATTACTTGTGATCGATTAGAAACAAGTGCTTTTGCCGCAATGTTAGGGCGATAGTTCAATTCAGCCATGGCTGAAAAAACCAGTTCTTTCAGCTCATCAGTGACTTGTTCAGGATGATTGATCACCCTTGATACAGTCATCTTTGAAACATTTGCTAATTTTGCTACGTCTGCAAGAGTTGTCATAGCTCTACCTCTTTCTAACAAAAATTTCGCGAATACACCTCACGATGAAGGACATAGACCAATTTACTTCATCCTCTATTATACCTAAATTTTTTTCGTTTTATAGTCAAGGTTTCATATCTTTTCTATTACCAAGCAAAAAAAGAGATTGGAATCAAAGAAATCTCCAATCTCATGTTTTATTACTAGAAATAACAAATTCACTCGAGAAAATATCTTTATTCAAAAGCTCTTATTCCTCTTCCACTACTAAATACGATTCTCTTACATCTTTTCCTCGTGGTTCTCTTTAATCAAACATTTGTAAAAAAATTCCGCTGCTTCTTCCATCAATGAAACTTCAACTAAATGGCCTTGCTTTTCTGAAGGATGAAAAAGAATCTGTCGCCCTGCTTGAGTCCATTGATTAGCCTTTACAAAATCGGCGGTCTGCTCGAAGGGGATTTTCTCATCTTCCTTTCCATGCCAGAAAAACAAAGGTCTTCCTGCTAGACGCTGTGGATTCAAAGACAGGTCATATCTTTCAACCCAAGAAATCAATTCAAAATAATCCTTAGGTAAAGTAAAATCAAGTTGTTTAGCACGCGCCTCGATCCCTTGCCCGTAAGCTAGTGGCGCAGGTGACCCCATTAAACAAGCCCCCGCAATAAGTCTAGGATGATGACTAAGTAATGCGCAAGTAGTCATCCCACCCATCGAAACACCGCCTACCGCTACTTTTTCATGGAGTAGATCTCGCTTATCGAGATGTTCCATCAGTGTTTCAAATTCGAATAAATTCCCATAAATACTATTCCAAAACGTGTAAGAAGGAATGGAAGACACAGGCTGTTTCCGCTCGCCATGATTCATTGCATCTGGCAAAATGACTCGAATCCCATACTGCGCAATTTTTCTACCTTGTGTCAAAACCAATTCCTTACTTGTTTGCCAGCCGTGATAGTAGACAACCACTGGAATTTTTTTGTGTTTGAGTTCTTCTAAAACAACTTCTAACACGGGAATTGCTTTCACCTTACGTTTCATCATGATTGGATTCACTTTGAGTCACCTAACTTAATTAAATTTATATTTTGAAAAAACAACCAACTGCTACTTAAAATTTGAAAAATGCTAATACTACTAAAAAAAAGCAAAGTCGATTGTAAATACCATTGCGGAAATAAAAAAAGAGAAGATAATCCGATTATTCCCAGTAACAGTGTAAATACCGGATAAATAGAAAAACGAAGAAAGCTAGCTACTCCACCAAACATACTCCCAATAAAAAGGACTAGAAAGAATATAACGCTTAATAGAAAGTAATCAATGATGGATAGTGAGAAGAACAGATCCTCTACCTCAAACGTTTCTTGAACGGCATAAACAGCTAAATACACACTAAAGACCATACTCAATAGATGGCTAACACAAATAATTTGATTGATCTTTTTCATAGCATCACCTACCCATCGCCTTTATAATACAATTATAATCTTTTTTTAATTTTTTTCAAATGAAGATACTTTAATTTTTTCCCAAATTTTGATTTTTTTGCTATTGTAGAGAAGAAAGAATTAGGAGGAGTGTTTTGATGGTTGATCCAAAAATGTTACTAATGATTTTTATTATCAATTTTGCGTATATTACGCTAAATACCCTAAGATTTATGCTAACGATGAAGGGCTATCGCTTGATCGCTCCCTTAGTGAGTATGGTTGAAATAATTATTTATATTATGGGCCTTTCTCTCGTTCTTGATCGTTTAGATAACCCTTTAAATCTCTTTGTTTACGCACTCGGCTATGCTGTAGGAATCAGTGTAGGGATCTTGATCGAAGACAAATTAGCACTTGGCTACATCATGGTTACGACGATTTTGCCAACAAATACCTCTGAAGATAAAAATTTGCCTCGAATTTTGCGAGAAAATGGGTACGGAGTTACACAAACTTCTGCCATGGGGCTTGAGGGTGAACGATTAGTTTTAGAAATCCTTTCCCCACGTAAAAGCGAACGTGAGCTCTATCACTTGATCAAAACAGTCGAAGAACGTGCATTTATTATTTCTTATGAACCAAAGTACATTTCTGGTGGATTTTGGACAAAAAAAGTTCGGAAACGTCAAAAAAATTAAATTTTATTAATCAAAAAAGAAATGATTTTCTCGCACCGGTTCAACCAACTCTACTTGCTTGAACCGGTTTATTTTTGTCTAAACCATCGACAAAAGCTCATTGTTTTGTTATGATAATATATGCAAAATATCATTTTTTAGTATTGGAGAACTACTTGAAATGTATCGAAAAACAATGATTTATCTCCAATTAGCTTCGCTATTTGGACTATTGGCAATTCTATTTTTTGTATTACATACCTTTTCTACAACTTCTGATGCGCCAAACCATGCGCTTGGATGGCTCTTACTGGATTATTCAACACTTAATACACTAGACCAGAGCGCGGGCTTACTTATCTTGTCTTCTTTATCATCACTTTTGTTTGCCATCTTTTTTTCGCGCTATGTTTACCTAGAAAAAACAAAGGAACTAGCGGAAGCTTCATTTATTTTTATCGCATTAAAATTGTTTTCATTTTTAGCTGTTTTACTCTATACCTTTAATCAAAATTCGCTTTTCTTTTTTATTTTGAACGGCTTAGTGGTTACCTTAGTAATTTTTTCTTTCTTCTTCTTCTCGTTAGTTTTTAAAGAATTGAAATTAAATCCTTTCTTTTGCTGGGTCTCACTAATTTGTTTTGGTTATAACTTTTTTGCTTTTTTGTTTTTGGCATTTGCACCAACGATCCAAACAACCATTATTCAAGATGTCAGTAACTGTTTTGATTTCTTATTTGTGATTTGTTTAGCATTCCTAATGTGGCAATATCAACGAAACAAAACATATAAATAAAACAGCCAGACAGACGATTGAACGTTTGTCTGGCTGTTTTATTTTGCTTTGATATAAGAATATGCCGTTAACCCAAGAGCGTGTTTCACTTCTTCATACATTCTTCTGTGAACGAAAGCAGCTTCTGATTCTGTTAGACTACCTAGTTCAGTAAACTGAACATCACTCAATTCTTTTTCATTTTCAAGAACCGGTAACAATAATTCAAAAGTCGGTTCTGATTGGATGGTCTTTGTTTCAATTAAGGATTCCAAAAAAATATTTGGACGGCGATTTTTGAATTTATTTAGTCGAATACGTTCAATGATCACTTCCACTTGATCGAAATAATAGGCTTCATTCACATCCCCTAGCAAAGTTGCTAATGGTAAAAAATCTGGGAATTGTGTAGGCTTATTTTTTTGAACGAAGAAATAATTAGCCAATGTTACTGGGAAGTTTTTTGTAGTAGAAATTGAAACAAATTGATAGGCTTCATTTCCTGCAATTGTCTTTTGTGTTGTTTCTTCTGTCTCACCTTTGTAGCCATAAAAAACTTTACTATCTTCTTCAAAACAAGTAGTCCAAAGGGTTTCTCCTAGAATGAATTGTTGCTCATCTTGGGAAAGCTTAGCAAGCTGTTCACTTAATCGTTGAGCTTGACTAGCAATGATTTCTTGATAGTTAGCTTCCTCTTCTGTGAAAATTGGGAAGCTTAACTCATATCTTCTTTGCTCTCGTTTCACTAGGCCAGCTTCAATCAATTGATCCAAAAAATGTTCAAACTTTCGCTGAGGAAAGACTTTTTTTAATTCTCTCAAGATGACCGGTTCGGGCTGCCCACTTAAATACACAACAACTGGCGAGAACAGCGGATCAGCCACCAATTTTTGATAAACTTTATTTTTTGGTGAATAAAAATAATTCATTTGCTCCCTCACTCCATTCAACATTTATCTTCATTCTGATAAAAAAAGCTGAGTCGCAGTTTATGCTCGACTCAGCTATATCAGTAAATTAACTAAAAACTTCTGTTAATTGAGGAACAACTTGTTTTTTACGAGAAACAACGCCTTTTAAAAATGCACGATTATTTGTTAATTTTGTTTGGAATGCTGCTTCCACTTTTTCTTTGTCATCTCCAGCAACCAATAATTCTGAGTCGCTGTCTAAAATATTCGTTACGACCAAAACAAACAAATCATAATCATTTGTAGTCATTTCTTCAGCCATGGCTGTTTCTAACTCAGTTTGACGATCCATTACTTCATTCAAGTCAACAGTATTAACCTGAGCAATACGGATATTTTTGTCTCCCATTGGGAAACTTTTCGCATCTAAATCAAGCAAGGTTGCAGCTGATTTATCGCTTAATTTTGTACCTGCTTTTAACATTTCTAAACCATAAACACTTAGATCTACTTCCGCAATTTCAGCAAGCTCTTGCGCTGCTTTTTCATCTTCTGGTGTAGAAGTTGGTGATTTAAATAGCAGTGTATCAGAAACAATAGCTGAAAGCATGATTCCGGCAATTTCTTTTGGAATGCTTATTTGATTTTCTTTGTACATTTTCAAAACGATTGTACTTGTGCAACCAACTGGCTCGGCACGGTAATATAAAGGATTAGCTGTTTCAAAATTTGCGATGCGATGATGGTCCACAACTGATAAAATCGTTACCTCTGCAATATCTGAAATACTTTGTTGAAATTCGTTATGGTCAACCAACATAACAGCTGCATCTTCTGCCTTCGCTGACTCTACTACGCGAGGCGCTGTTAATCCAAAGGAATCCAAGGCAAACTGCGTTTCTTCATTCGGTGTTCCTAATGCTACAGCTTCTGTTTGTTTTCCTAATTCATTTTGTAAATGTGAAAATGCGATCGCCGCACCAATTGCATCTGTATCTGGATTTTGGTGTCCAAAAACTAAAATTTTTGACATGTCATTCGCTCCTTTGTTCTTTCTCCTATTTAATAATAGCAAAAAAACGGAAAAGAGCAATACTAACTTCCTTTTCCGTTTCAAAACTATCTAGTTAAATATCCTTGGTAATCTTCTGTGTGAAGTAATTGTTTTGCATTTTCTACACGTTCTTTCGTCGGTGGTTCAATTCCATCTAACGGGTACTTCAAACCTAATGTTTCCCATTTGTATCGACCCATGGTGTGGTAAGGTAGGATCTCCACTTTGTCAACGTTATTCAACGTTTTGATAAATTCATCTAACCGAATCAGATACTCATCGTAGTCACTACGTTCAGGAACAAGGACGTGTCTAATCCAAACTGGTTTACCGATTTCTGACAAGTATTGTGCCATTTCCAAAATATTTTGATTTCCATTCGCTGTCAAAATTTTATGTTGATCATTATCAATATGTTTGATATCAAATAATAACAAATCTGTGTATTCCATTAGCTCTTCAAATTTGCTGAAAAATGGTTCTTCACGCGAAAATGGTTTACCACATGTATCAATTGTTGTATGAACCCCTTGCGCTTTTGCTTTTTTGAAAAGATCGATTAAAAAATCTAATTGCAGCAATGGCTCACCACCACTAATAGTAATACCGCCTTTATCTCCCCAAAATTCTCGGTAAGCAAGTGCTTCATTTAACACATCGTCTGTTGATCGTTCAACACCACCGCCAATATTCCAAGTATCTGGATTATGACAAAATTGACAACGCATCCGACATCCTTGCATAAATGCGATAAAACGGATACCAGGGCCGTCAACGGACCCAAAGCTTTCAGTTGAGTGAATAAAACCTGTTACAGGTGTTGTCATAGACGTGTCCTCCTAATAATGACTTTCGAGTAAAAAAAGGCGAATCGACTGAATCAGTCCATCCGCCTCCTTGACTTTTGTTACATTGATTCGTGCATTGTACGTGCAATTACATCGTTTTGTTGTTCGCGTGTTAATTTAATGAAGTTTACAGCATATCCAGAAACACGGATAGTTAATTGAGGATATTTTTCTGGATGTTCTTGGGCATCCAATAAAGTATCACGGTTGAATACGTTGATATTCAAATGGTGACCCATTTTCTTCGCATAACCATCAAGCATTGTTGCTAAGTTTTCTTCTTGTGTTTCTTCGTCACGACCTAAAGCTTTCGGTACGATTGAGAATGTATTTGAAATACCATCTAATGAATATTCATATGGTAATTTTGCTACTGAAGACAAGCTTGCTAATGCTCCGTGTGTATCGCGACCATGCATTGGGTTAGCACCTGGTGCAAATGGTTCGCCTGCGCGACGGCCATCAGGTGTATTCCCTGTTTTCTTACCATACACAACATTTGAAGTGATTGTAAGAATTGAGGTTGTTGGTGTTGAATCACGATAAGTTTTATTACGTTTCACTTTTGTCATAAATGTTTTTAGTAATTGAATAGCAATTTCATCAACACGGTCATCATTATTACCATATTTAGGATAGTCGCCTTCAATTTCGTAATCTTCAACAATACCATTTTCATCACGAACTGTGCGAACAGTTGCATATTTGATTGCTGATAATGAGTCAACTGCTACTGAGAATCCTGCAATACCAGTTGCCATCGTACGCAAGATATCTGTATCTTGTAAAGCCATTTCAATACGTTCGTATGAATATTTATCATGCATATAATGAATGATATTCAACGTATTCACATATAATTCAGTGATCCAGTCCATCATGACATCGTATTTTTCCATTACTTCATTGTAATCAAGAATTTCTGAAGTAATTGGTTGATATTTAGGTCCAACTTGAGCTTTTGATTTTTCGTCAACCCCACCATTGATTGCATACAATAATGTTTTCGCTAAGTTTGCACGAGCTCCAAAGAATTGCATTTGTTTACCAATTCGCATTGCTGACACACAGCAAGCAATTCCGTAGTCATCGCCCCAGTGTTTACGCATAACGTCGTCATTTTCGTATTGGATAGCTGATGTTTGGATACTCATTTTTGCACAGAAAGTTTTAAAGTTATGTGGTAAACGAGTTGACCATAAAACAGTTAAGTTTGGTTCTGGAGCTGGTCCTAAGTTTGATAATGTGTGTAAGAAACGGAAACTATTTTTAGTTACCATGTGGCGTCCGTCTTCACCGATACCAGCGATTGATTCTGTAACCCAAGTTGGGTCACCTGAGAATAATGCATTGTAATCTGGTGTACGAGCAAATTTAACAAGACGTAATTTCATAACGAAATGGTCAACAATTTCTTGTGCTTCTTCTTCAGTAATAACACCATTTTGTAAATCACGTTCCACATAGATATCTAGGAATGTTGATGTACGCCCTAATGACATTGCTGCACCATTTTGTTCTTTGATTGCTGCTAAATATCCAAGGTATAACCATTGGAATGCTTCTTTTGCATTTGTAGCAGGGCCTGAAATATCGAAACCGTAGATATTTCCTAATTCTTTCAACTCGCTTAATGCACGGATTTGTTCGTTCAATTCTTCACGTTGGCGAATGATATCATCTGACATGATGCCAATCCCACAGTTAGACAAATCAATTTGTTTTTCTTTAATCAAATAATCTACACCGTAAAGTGCTACTCGACGATAGTCACCAATGATACGTCCACGACCATAAGCATCAGGAAGACCAGTGATAACACCTGAACGACGTGCCGCACGAATTTCTGGTGTGTATGCGTCAAAAACGCCTTGGTTATGTGTTTTACGGTAATCACGGAAAATGTGAGAAACTTCTGAATCAATTTCAAAGCCGTAAGCTTCAGCTGCTTGTTCAGACATTCTGATTCCACCAAATGGTTGCAAGCTACGTTTAAATGGTTTTTCTGTTTGGAATCCAACAACTGTTTCCAAATCTTTATTCAAGTAGCCTGGGCCATGTGAAGTAATTGTAGATACCACTTTAGTATCCATATCTAATACGCCACCAGCTTCACGCTCTTGTGTGTTCAATTCCATTACTTGATCCCAAAGTTTTGTTGTTGCTTCTGTTGGACCAGCTAAAAATTCGTCATTACCATCATAAGGGGTATAGTTTTCTTGGATAAAATCTCTAACGTTTACTTCTTCTTTCCAGGTTTTTCCTTTAAATCCATTCCATTGCTCCATTGTATGGACCTCCTAAAAGTTTCTGTTTTATGTAACAGTTTTTACGTGATTAGTATAACACAGAGCGGCATCTTTGCAAGGGTTTTCTTGTTTTTTCTTTAACAATTTTTAGATTTTAATTACTACATTACTAAACAATGCTTCAATACCAAGCATTAAGCATTGTGAACACTTTCATATTCCAATAAAAAAGTTCAATTTATTCTAGTTAACAAATGAAAAAAGAAGCACAATCTGTACTACTACAGATTGTGCTCCTTCAATAAAAAATGATACAGCTATTCTTCTATTTTTGTGATGGGAGCTTCAAGGACATCGATAATTTCTCCGCCTTGTTTTTCATCCAACACAAACGAACCATTCGACGTACGATCACCAATTGGAAAATCAGTTGGATTAAATTCTACTTGTTTTCCTTTTTGGTTCACAATGGTTAATTCACGACTTGTTCCTTCTGACATATAAACCACTCGGTGAGGATTTTTCTTTAATTCCCTTAAAACTTGCACCCCTCGTTTTGCGCGTGAAGTTTGTGAGATTTCTTGCGCAAGCATTCGTTTGACTGCACCTCTTTGCGTGACGATGACGATTGGTGTATCACCTTCAGTCAAAACTAATAACCCATTTATTACCGTATCATCCTCTTTTAGATTGATGGCTTTCACTCCTGCTGCTTTTGCACCAACGACTGGTACTTCAACCAGCGGATACCTTAAGCCCATTCCTTGATGAGTAACTAAAAAGACATCTAAATCCGTTTGTCCTTCTTCCAAATAGACCGCAATCAGCTCGTCATCGCCTTTTAGTTTCATTGAACTAAGGGGACGACTCTTATACGTACGCCATGGTTCAAATTCAGTCATTCTAGTCTGTTTGATCATGCCATTTTTACTGATAAAGATAAAGGTTTGTTCTGGATGGGTTTTCGTGTATGGGAACACTGCAATAATGGATTCGTCCATTGACAAATTCAAAATCGTTTGTGAAATGTGTTCTCCAACTTCCTTCCATTTTAGATCCGGTAACTCGTGAACAGGACGATAAATCATATTCGCTTTATTCGTCACAAACAAAACATGATCTAATGTACTTAATTCGCCTGTATATAGAAGATAATCGCCTTCACGCATACCAATCTCTTCTGGTTTCGAAGCACTATAAGAACGTAGGCTGCTTCGTTTCACATATCCCTCACGCGTAACGCTAACGACTACGTCTTCTTGTGCAACTAATACTTTCGTATCAATTTTTATTTCTTCGATCTCATCTTCAATTGTTGTAATACGTTTTGTTGCATAATTTTTTTTCACTTCGCGCAATTCTTTTTTCATTAATGAAAACAATTCTTTATCATCTGAAAGAATTTTATTTAATTCTGTGATTTGCGCAATCAATTGTTCGGATTCTTTTTGAAGTTCAGTGATATCGGTGTTTGTTAGACGGTAAAGTTGTAACGTCACGATTGCTTCTGCTTGCTCTTCCGTAAACTGGAAGACATCCACTAAATTTTTCTTCGCATCACGTTTATCTTTACTCTCACGAATTGTCGTGATCACTTGATCTAAGATCGATAATGCCTTCATCAAACCTTCTACAATATGTTGACGTTTTTCTGCTTTTGTTAAATCATACTGGCTACGTTTCGTAATCACATCTTTCCTATGTCCCACATAACTGCTCAAAATATCTCGTAGACCAACTTGATGTGGTGTCATATGGTCAATGGCTACCATATTAAAGTTGTAGTTAATTTGTAGTTCCGTGTTTTTAAATAGATAATTTAAGATTCCTTGTGCGTTTGCATCTTTTTTTAATTCTACAACGATTTGTAACCCTGTTCGGTCACTTTCATCACGAACTTCAGCAATTCCATCAACTTTTTTGTTTAAACGAACTTCATCGATTTTTTTCACAAGTGTTGCTTTATTTACTTCATAAGGAATTTCAGCAACAACAATTTGTTCCTTGTTTCCTTTAATTGCTTCAATTTTTGTTTTAGAACGCAAGATTACTTTTCCGCGCCCAGTTTCAAATGCTTTTTTGATTTCATCTTTTCCCTGTAAGATTCCTCCTGTTGGAAAATCAGGTCCTGGAATGAATTCCATCAGTTTCTCTAAACTTGCATTAGGATGGTCGATAAGGTAAATTGTCCCATCAATGACTTCCCCTAAATTGTGTGTAGGTATCTCGGTCGCATACCCCGCTGAGATCCCTGTCGAACCATTTACCAATAAGTTTGGATATCTAGCAGGTAAAACAGTTGGTTCTTTTTCAGTGTCATCAAAGTTCCAAACCATATCAACCGTATCTTTTTCAATATCAGCTAACATTTCCCCACTTAGTTTAGACAGACGCGCTTCTGTATAACGCATGGCTGCTGGAGGATCGCCGTCCATACTACCGTTATTTCCGTGCATTTCGATCAACACTTCTCGGAGCTTCCAGTCTTGACTCATACGAACCATCGCTTCATAAATACTACTATCTCCATGTGGGTGATAGTTACCCATAATATTTCCGACTGATTTCGCAGATTTGCGGAAGCCTTTATCGTAGGTGTTTCCATCTTTGTTCATTGCATATAAAATTCGGCGTTGGACTGGCTTTAGCCCATCACGAATATCCGGCAAGGCGCGCTCTTGAATAATATATTTTGAATAACGTCCAAATCGGTCACCCATTACTTCTTCTAAGGTTAATTCTTGGATTTCTTGTCGATTTTCCATCAGGTGACCTCCTATTCTACATCAAACAACTGAATTGGCTTTTCAACATTTTCATATTCTTCATCTAATCGTTCACTTGAAGATGAAATTGGCATTTCAGTGTCTTCTTTTTTATCTAAAATACTGCCATCTTCTTCCAATGTAAATTGGACATGGCTTTCGATCCATTTTCGTCGTGGTTCAACTTTGTCTCCCATTAATGTTGTTACACGTCGTTCTGCTTGAGCCGCATCATCAATTCGTACTCGAATCAATGTTCGTGAAGCTGGATCCATTGTTGTTTCCCACAGCTGATCAGCATTCATTTCTCCTAGTCCTTTATAACGTTGTAATAAGTAACCTTTACCAACTTTTTTGATTTCTTCAGCTAGCTCTTCATCTGTCCAAGCATATTCGACTACTTGCTTTTTCCCTTGACCCTTAGAGACCTTGTATAAAGGTGGCAAAGCAATGTAGATTTTTCCAGCCTCAATCAAAGGTTTCATGTATCGATAGAAGAAAGTGAGCAATAACACTTGGATATGTGCACCATCCGTATCCGCATCGGTCATAATGATAATTTTGTCGTAATTACAGTCTTCAATCGAAAATTCTGGTCCTACACCAGCACCAATCGTATAAATCATCGTATTGATTTCTTCATTTTTCAAAATGTCTTGCATTTTGGCTTTTTCAGTATTGATGACTTTACCTCGAAGTGGCAAAATAGCTTGGAATTTACGATCACGCCCCTGTTTGGCAGAACCGCCAGCAGAATCGCCTTCGACTAGATAAAGTTCATTCTTTTTAGGATTACGTGATTGAGCAGGCGTTAATTTCCCTGATAATAAAGATTCGCCTTTTTTGCGTTTTTTCCCATTACGGCTTTCTTCTCGCGCTTTACGGGCAGCTTCTCGCGCTTCACGAGCCTTCACTGCTTTTCTGACCAACATTTGGCTCATTTCACTGTTTTCTTGTAAATAAAAACCCATTTGTTCACCAATGACATTATCAACGGCCGTCCGAGCAATTGGCGTACCTAATTTCTCTTTTGTTTGACCTTCAAACTGCAATAAGTTTTCTGGTACGCGAATGGATAAAACTGCCGCGAGTCCTTCACGAAAATCACTGCCTTCTAGGTTTTTATCTCGCTCTTTCAAAAGACCAACTTTACGGGCATACTCATTATAAGCTTTCGTCATTGCTGTTTTCATTCCGGCTTCGTGTGTACCGCCATCTTTCGTCCGTACATTATTCACAAAAGATAATATATTTTCTGAATAGCCATCATTATATTGATAAGATACTTCCACTTCGATACCGTCTTTTTCACCTGAAAAATAGACAACTGGTGTCAAGGTGTCTTTTTCTTCATTCAAGTATTCAACAAATTCCTTGATTCCTTCTTCATAGTGAAAAACTTCTGTGATTTCTTCCTCACCACGGAGGTCACTTAGTGTAATTCGAACACCTTTTAAAAGAAAAGCAGACTCACGCAACCGTTCTGATAACGTCTCATATGAGAATTTCACTGTTGAAAAGATTGTATCATCAGGTAAAAAGTGAACGGTGGTTCCATTTGCTTTTTTTGTTTTGCCAAGTTTTTTTAAGGTACCTTGTGGTTTTCCACCGTCTACAAATTTTTGCTGGTATTCAACGCCATCGCGGACGATAGTCACAGTCAACCATTTTGATAAAGCATTTACCACACTAGCACCTACACCATGCAATCCACCAGATGTTTTATACCCACCTTGACCAAACTTTCCTCCAGCATGCAACACTGTAAAAATCACTTCAACCGTTGGAATTCCTGAAGCATGCATTCCAACTGGCATTCCGCGACCACTATCTACTACAGTGATACTGTTATCTTTATGTATCACTACATCAATTTCATTTCCATAACCTGATAATGCTTCATCGACTGCATTATCAACAATTTCATACACTAAATGATGTAAGCCTCGGCTATCAGTGGAACCGATATACATCCCTGGTCGTTTTCTAACTGCTTCTAATCCTTCAAGAACTTGGATTGACGCATCATTATATTCATTGATTACTTTTTTTGCCAAGGCAAACGCTCCTTCAATAATACTTGCGGAAATAGCAAAGACCGCATCGAACTAATCATACTAAAAAAAACTGCGAAAAAAAAGAGGTTGGGAAAAAATCAAGAGAAACAGTCGCCCAACCTGCTTTTAACTAACAACTTTTGCACATTAAAATTTTTATTTATTTTCATTCAACCTTGTCATTTTCCATCTTAGCTAATTCAATTTTTACACAACGATTCATCACGATATCTTTTCGACCAGCAGCTTGCAATAAGTTTGCTGCCTCTTCATTTTCAATTCCTAACTGTGCCCAAAAAACTTTTGCATCTGTTTGCAAAAAGTCCTTTGCTACTTCAGGTAAAAATTCATCACGTCGAAAAATATCAACAATATCAATTGGTTCTGTAATTTCTGTCAGGTGATCATAAACTTTCTCACCTAATACTTCTTGTCCAGTCAAAACTGGATTCACTGGAAAAATGCGGTAACCTTTTTGCTGTAACAGTTTTGCGATTTGATGACTTGTTCGCTCAGGGTTATTACTCAAACCGACAACAGCAATATTTTTTGCTGACTTTAAATAGTCAAAAATCGTTTCTTGGCTTGGATTTTCAAATGGCATCCTACTCATTCCTTTCATTCGTGAATTTCGATTGTTCCTACTACTCTTTCATGCTAAAATAAACATTAGTTTTCAACTTGAAAGAGGTAAAAAAATGAAATTGATCTTATTACTTATTGTAGCATATCTTTTGGGTTCTATTCCTTCCGGCGTCTGGATTGGAAAAATCTTTTTCAATAAAGACATTCGCGCATATGGAAGTGGAAATACTGGAACAACCAATACGTTTCGAGTATTAGGCAAAAAAGCAGGAATCGTTGTCTTATTAATGGACATCTTAAAGGGAACATTGGCAACTTGTCTCCCACTTATTTTTCACATTACGACAATCAATCCACTTTGGTTTGGGGTCTGTGCAATTCTGGGTCATACTTTTCCGATTTTCGCCAAATTTAAAGGTGGAAAGGCAGTCGCCACCAGCGCTGGCATGCTTCTAGGATTCAGTCCCATTTTCTTCGTCTATTCTGCAGTAATCTTTGTCGTAAGTCTTTACTTCACAAGCATGGTAAGTTTGAGTAGCATGATCAGTGCGGTACTGATTACTTTATCAACGATTTTCTTACCTTATATCGCACCAGTCATTTTACCAGAACATAATTGGCTGTTAACGATCATCGCTTTTCTAGTGTCTTCCTTTATTTTTCTTCGCCACAAAGAAAACATCCAACGAATCAAAAACAAAACGGAAAGCCGAATTCCTTTTGGTTTAAATAGTAGCAAAAAGAAATGATTTTTCTTTTCTAAAAAAAGTGAACTGCGACCATTTGTCGTAGCTCACTTTTTTTATATTTATTTCACCGTGATTGAATATTTTGTTTGGAAAATTTCATGGGCACCCAATTGATTGATTCCCACTTTTTCCATCAAACTACCATTACTATTCACTGTATCGGCGATCCCACACCAAGGTTCAATACAAACAAATGGTGCTTCTTTAGGATAAGGCGACCAGATACCAACATAAGGCATATCTTTGTAGCTTAAAGTCACACTGTGGCGTGATTTTTCACTACGAATCGAATACGCATTTAGTCCCTTTGTTTCAAAAACAAGTGCATCTTGATCAAACAATTCACGATCCAGAGCTAAGTTCGTATTGGTTTGTCCCAAAGTTCGTTGATCTAAATCGATATAAGGCCCTGCCAACGGTAAACGCAATCTTGATTTTCGTGGCGAGAAAGCCAAATAAAAATCTTCAAATGTCAAGCCTTCTTCCAGTGGTACATTAAACGCTGGATGTCCACCAATTGAAAAGTACATTTCTTCCTCTCCAACATTTTCAACTTGGTAATGAACAGTTATTCCGTCGCCACCTAATTCATAAGTGATGACTAATTCGAAATCAAATGGATAATTTTTTTTCGTTTCGGGTGTGCTTTTCAACCGAAAACTTGCTTGCTCTGATCCTTGCTCAATCACTTCAAAATCCATATCTCTTGCAAAACCATGTTGTCCCATCGAATACGTTTTTCCTTGATACATGTATTCGTCATTTTTTAAACGACCAACAAATGGGAAAAGAACCGGTGCATGACGTCCCCAAAATTCTGGATTCCCTTGCCAAATATATTCAAGATTATGCTCTTTTGATTGTAAGCTAATTAGCTCTGCTCCATGTTCAGCTATTTTAGCAATAAGCTGATCATTTTGAATAATTACGGTCATTGTTACTCCCCCATTTTTAAAATTGCTACTTTCCTTGATTGTCTTGACTAATGAAATATTAGTAGCTGTGTTTTGCTAGTTCCTCTTTGAAGCGTGAATTAAGGACTTTCAAGTAGGTTCCTTTCATTCCCAAAGAACGTGACTCAATGATACCTGCAGACTCCAATTTACGCAAAGCATTAACAATTACTGAACGAGTAATTCCAATCTCATCAGCAATATTTGAAGCCGTCAAACGACCTTCATCGCCATCAAGGGCATGGAAGATGGCTTGAACTGCTTTTAATTCACTGTAAGAAAGAGTGTTGATCGCCATTTGGACAGCTGTTGCACTCCGTACATCTTCTTCAATACTACGTGACTGTTGGTAAAGAATTTGCATACCTACTACTGTTGCACCATATTCCGCTAAAACTAAATCATCATCGGTAAATGCTTGTTCCATACGTGACAAAATAATTGTTCCTAACCGTTCCCCCGCACCAAAAATCGGTACGACTGTCGTTAAGCCAAATGGATATTTTTCTCTCGATTCTACTGGAAAAGCTGTAATTTCACTCGTGATCGGGATATTTGCTTCGGTTTTAACTAGTTGATCGACTGTATCCGTGTAAGAAAGTGGAAATTGTTTTTCTACAAACATTGTTTTTACACGTTCGTTATTCACATCATGACGTTCATTATAACCAAGTAATACACCATCGCTGCCTATGATATACGTATTACTATCCAGTACTCCACCTAGTGTCACTGCCATTTTGTCATATGGTAAATCAGCATCCATATCAAAGGTATTTTTTTGTTGTAAAAGCTTGTTGATTTTTCGGGTTTTTGTTAGCAAATCCGTCATAGTCGTCCTCCGATTCTTAAAGTATATAGCGGCTCAAATCTTCATTCTGTGCAATTGAAACTAATTTATCATCGACATATGCTTCTGTGATTGTAATCTCACCCATCTGCATATCTGGTGCCTCAAATAATAAATCTTCTAATAATTTTTCTAAGATTGTGTGCAAACGACGTGCACCGATATTGTCTGTATCACGGTTCACATTAAAAGCAATTTGTGCAATACGCTCGATTGCTTCTTTAGTGAATGTAACGGAAACATTTTCTGTTTCAATCAATGCAATGTATTGTTTTATCAATGCATTATTAGGTTCTGTCAAAATTTTCACAAAATCTTCCGCTGATAAATCATCTAATTCGACACGAATCGGGAAGCGCCCTTGTAATTCTGGAATCAAATCACTTGGTTTTGATAAATGGAAGGCACCTGAAGCAATAAATAAAATATGATCGGTTTGTAACGTACCATATTTCGTATTGACTTGTGAGCCTTCAACAATTGGTAAGATATCACGTTGTACGCCTTCTCGAGAAACTTCGCCAGACTGTTGTGATTTTGAAGTTACTTTGTCGATTTCATCGATAAAAATGATCCCACTTGATTCAGCCAATTTGATTGCTTCACTGTGAATATCTGCATCTTTCACAAGTTTAGCAGACTCTTCACGAATCAAAATTTCACGTGCTTCTTTCACTGTGACTGTTCTTTCAACTTTTTTAGCGGGGGTTAATGCCCCTAATGTTTCATTCAAATCAATACCCATTTGTTCTAAACCATTATTCATCATTGGCGCAGATTTTTTTTGTTCTTCGACTTCGATCGTCACTTCACGTGTATCAAGCAGACCTTTTTCCAGTTGATCTAAGACTGTGCGACGATTAACACGAATATCTTCAGTGATTTCTTCTTGTGGTTCAGCCTGTTGTGTAGAAGCATTGAACATATTCATCATCTGTTCAAATTGATTTGTCGATTGTTTTTGCTCCTTCTTGATACCTGGTACTAAAACTTTCACTAACCGCTTTTCAGCATTTTTCTTAGCTTTTGTATACACTCGGCTGTATTGTTCTTTTTCAACGATTTGAATCGCATTTTCAACCAAGTCACGAACCATTGATTCAACATCTCGGCCAACATAACCAACTTCTGTAAATTTAGTTGCTTCTACTTTGATGAAAGGTGCATGGACGATTTTTGCAAGTCGACGGGCAATTTCTGTTTTCCCAACACCTGTTGGTCCAATCATCAACATATTTTTAGGTGTAATATCTTGTTGCATTCTTTCATCCAACTGGAGTCTACGGTAGCGGTTTCGTAAAGCGACAGCCACAGATTTTTTAGCTGCTTCTTGTCCCACGATGTATTGATCCAATTCACTCACAATTTGTCTTGGTGTTTGTCTTAATTCATTCATTCTAATCACCTCTTATAATTCTTCTACAATGATATTATGATTTGTGAAGATACAAATATCCGCTGCGATGTTCAGTGCGTTCTCAGCAATTTCTTTTGCACTCATCTCATTTTGTGCATAATTTTTCATTGCTCTTGCAGCAGCTAATGCAAAGTTTCCGCCAGAACCAATGGCTAAAATACCATCATCAGGTGTAATCACTTCACCCGTTCCAGAAACCAACAACATTTCTTTATCATTCATAACAATCAACATTGCTTCCAATTTCTGCATGGATTGTTGTGTTCGCCATTCTTGCGCTAACTCAACAGCAGCACGTTGCAGATTACCGTTGTATTCATTCAATTTCCCTTCAAATTTCTCTTCTAAAGTAAAGGCATCCGCTACGCTTCCAGCAAAGCCGACAACCACTTCATCATTATAAATTCTGCGAACTTTGCGAGCTGTTCCTTTCATAACAACAGATTCGCCCATTGTTACTTGACCGTCTCCAGCCATTGCAAATTTTCCGTCTTTTTCAACTGCACAAATCGTGGTTGAATGAAATTGTGATTCTACCATTTGTAGACCCCCTAATAAAATAATGTCTTTGCTATGCTCTTGGATGAAAAGAGCGATAATTTTTTTGTAGACTTTCTTTCGTCACATGAGCATAAATTTGAGTTGTAGATAGATTTGCATGTCCCAATAACTCTTGAACTGTCCTCATATCTGCACCATTGTTCAACAAATGCGTTGCAAACGTATGGCGCAACATATGGGGGTGAATATCACTGTCTAAACTACTTTTTTTAATTATTTGATTTAAAATATATTCAATTCCAGTTGGTGTAATCGGATCACCATGGTGATTAACAAAAACAAAACCATGTTCTTTATGGTATTTGTTCATCAAGAACGAGCGACTTTTTTCAAAATATTCTTGTAAAGCTTCTTGAGCAAATGATCCCAGCGGCGCATATCTTTCTTTGTTTCCTTTTCCATGGATCAACATTACTTCTGCTTGAAAGTCGATATCTTTCACTTGCAACCCACTACATTCACTTAATCGAATACCAGAGCCATATAAAACTTCCAGCACTGCTCGATTTCTAAAATCTAAAGGTTTATCACCTGCCACACTTTCAAACAAAGCTTGCATTTCATTTTCGTAAAAAAAGCGTGGTAATCGAATATTTTTTTTCTTTAAATGGACATAAGAAAAAGGATTCTCCTCAATCAGTTCCTCTTTTAAAAGATATTGATAAAATGAACGCAAACTGGCAATTTTTCTGCTAATTGTGTTTCTGCTGTATTCTTTGTCCGATAAAAATCCTAAATACACTCTTACATCTAAGTGATTGATACTAAATAAGTCTTCCTCACCAGATTCTTTTAGGAACTCCTTGAAGTCGTTAATGTCTTCTTCATATGCTTGACGCGTCTTATCCGAGTATCCTCGCTCGACAATCAAATAGCGTAGAAACTTTTCTTCCAAGCTTAGTTCTGCCATTTTCTCACCTTCCTTACAATCCCAGAAATAAATTTAGCATAGCCATTATAAAAAAACAAATAAATTGTCAGAATTTAATCAATATTTCTAAGTTTGTTCACAATTCGCACAATTTTTCGTTTTGTTTTCATTTTTCTCGCTAATTTTTCAGTGAATCTTTCATTTTGCGCGACAAAAAAACTTAGAGAAAGATGAATCAATCATCATTCTCTAAGTCGAATCAAATTTTCTGGTTATTGTGCAGATACAGGTGAAGATAAGTCAGCAATCACTTTTTCATTGGCTGCTAATGCTCGGTTTGCTAATGCTTCATAGCGCGACTTTTTATCGCGGATTCGTTCAGGTAATTCCGGAAACAAGCCGTAGTTTGCATTCATTGGTTGGAAATGTTTTCCTTCGGCATGCGTGATATAGTATGCCATACTTCCAATCGCTGTTTCTTGTGGAAAGACTACTGGCTCTTCTTCTTTTGCCAATCGTGCAGCATTGATTCCAGCTAACAGACCACTAGCTGCGCTTTCTACATAACCTTCCACACCAGTCATTTGACCTGCAAAAAATAAATCTTCACGCTTAGCTGATTGGTAAGTTGGTTTCAATAGTTCTGGTGAATTCATGAAACTATTACGATGCATGACACCATAGCGTACAAAATCAGCATTTTCCAAGCCAGGAATCATACGGAATACTCGTTTTTGCTCGCCCCATTTCAAATGAGTCTGGAAACCAACAATATTATAAAGAGAAGCAGCCGCATTATCTTGACGCAATTGGATTACTGCATAAGGACGTTTGCCTGTTTTTGGGTCTTCCAATCCGACTGGCTTCATCGGACCAAACAACATCGTTTTAAATCCACGTTGTGCCATTACTTCAATTGGCATGCAACCTTCAAAATACTTTTCTTTTTCAAATGCTTTTAATTCTGCGACTTCTGCATGAATCAATGCATCATGGAACGCCGTAAACTCTTCTTCTGTCATTGGACAGTTCAAGTAGGCTGCCTCGCCTTTATCATAACGTGATTTCAAATAAACTTTGTCCATGTCAATCGTTGATTTATCAATAATGGGTGCAGCAGCATCATAGAAATAAAAACCATCTGAACCATTAAATTCTTTGATCGCTTCTGCTAATGGATGAGAGGTCAACGGACCTGTCGCGATAACTGTAATGCCTTCTGGTATTTCAGTCATTTCTTCATTGACAACAGTGACTAATGGATGCTCCTTCACTTTTCGAGTAATCGTTTCTGAAAACGAATCTCGGTCAACCGCCAATGCACCACCAGCAGGAACAGCTGTTTCGTCAGCCGAAGTAATCACTACGGAATTTAAACGACGCATTTCTTCTTTCAATAAACCGACAGCATTTGCTAAACTATTTCCTCTTAAAGAATTAGAACAAACTAATTCCGCAAAATTTTCAGTATGGTGTGCTTCCGTTGATTTAACTGGACGCATTTCATATAAACGAACAGGAACTCCAGCTTGTGCAATTTGCCAAGCTGCTTCACTTCCGGCAAGGCCGGCACCAATGACATTTACAGTTTTCAAGTAAAAACCTCTTTTCGATTATTTTTGAACATCTTCTTCATAGTCGCCATTTACACAGACAACTTGTTTGCCGCCTTTAACTTTCTTCTCAACCAAATATTGATTACATTTTGGACAATTTCTGCCCACTGGTTTATCCCAAGAAGTAAATTCGCAATCTGGGAAACGAGAACAACCATAAAAAATTCTATTTTTCTTGGATTTACGTTCAATCACTTGGCCTTCGTGACATACAGGACAAGTAACACCGATTTCTTTAACGATTGGTTTTGTGTTACGACATTCTGGAAAATTGCTACATGCGTAAAATTTACCATATTTTCCTAATTTAATCACCATTGGATGTCCACAGACATCACAATCAAATCCAGCTGGTTCATCTTTGATTTGGATTTTTTCCATTTTTTCTTCTGCATTACTCAATTCTTTTTCGAACGGTTTATAGAACCGGTCAACTACTTGGACCCAAGCTTCTTTCCCTTCTTCCACTTTATCCAAGTCATTTTCCATTTCTGCTGTGAAATGAATATCAACGATCTGAGGGAAGAATTCAACAATCAATGAGTTGACAATTTCCCCTAACTCTGTTGGTTCAAAACGTTTTTGTGTCAATTTGACATAGTATCGACGTTGGATCGTATCCAATGTTGGTGCATAAGTAGATGGACGACCTACACCATTTTCTTCCAATGCTCGGATAAGTGTTGCTTCACTAAATCTTGCTGGTGGTTGCGTAAAATGTTGTTTTGGTTCGATGTCCACAGACTGAACGATATCTCCCTCTGTTAATTCAGGCAAGATATTTTCCTTGTCCTCTTTCCCATCATCGCGCCCTTCAATATACACCTGCATAAATCCTTTGAATTTCACCTTTGAACCGTTAGCAATAAAGATGACACCATTTTGGTCTAAAGTAACTTTCATTGTATCTAAAATTGCCGGCGTCATTTGACTGGCAACAAAACGTGACCAGATCAATGTATATAATTTTAATTGATCTTTATCCAAATACTGTTTGATTTCGTCGGGTGTGCGTAAAACACTAGTTGGTCTTACTGCTTCATGGGCATCTTGTGCGCCTTGAGCATTTTTTACCTTTTTATTTCCATGAGCAGAAAATTCATTGCCATACGTTTCTTGGATAAATGAGGCTGCCTCTGCCTTTGCTGTGTCGGCAATTCGCGTTGAATCGGTACGCATATAGGTGATTAACCCCACTGTCCCTTGTTTTCCTAATGCAATTCCTTCATAAAGTTGTTGCGCGACCATCATTGTTTTTCTTGTACGGAAATTCAACTTACGTGCAGCTTCTTGTTGCAAACTACTCGTAGTAAATGGGTTTGCTGGGTTTCTTTTTCGTTCTTTCTTTTCAACTTTTTTTACTTCGAAGTCTTGACCATCAATTCTAGCAGTGACTTCTTTCACAGCTTCTGCATTCGGCAATTTTTTCTTCTTCCCATCGATTCCCCAGAAGTTCGCTTTGAATTTCTTACGTGCTTTTTTAAAATTTCCATCGATACTCCAGTATTCTTCTGGAATAAATTCGCGAATTTCTTGCTCACGATCAATGATAATTTTTAAAGCAATAGATTGAACACGTCCTGCACTCAATCCTTTTTTCACTTTACGCCAAAGAATTGGGCTGATTGAATAACCAACTAATCGGTCTAATGCGCGGCGTGCTTGTTGTGCATCCACTAAATCAACATCAATTGAACGAGGTTCTTTAAACGCAGCTTTCACAGCATCCTTAGTGATTTCATTGAAAACAACACGATTTTTGTCTTCAAGATCTAATCCTAATAAATAAGCTAAATGCCAAGCAATAGCTTCTCCTTCTCTATCCGGGTCACTTGCGAGATAAACTTTTTGTGCTTTTTTAGCCGCAGATTTTAAACTTTTGATAACGTCGCCTTTTCCTCGGATAGAAATATAATGGGGTTCATAATTATTTTCGACATCAATTCCCATTTTACTTTTCGGTAAATCACGAATATGGCCTACACTTGCCATTACTTTATAATTTCGGCCCAGATATTTTTCAATTGTTTTGGCCTTTGCTGGTGATTCTACAATCACTAAATATTTATATGCCATTCTTGAATGGACTCCTTTCATTGTCGAGTTCCTACTATATATACTTATATTAGAGGTTTCCTACAAATCGTAGCTAATCATATCCATTCAGAAATCGTTTGTCAAGGAAAGCAAATGGGAAATGTGATGTTATTCTTTCAATTCTGCTAAAATATCTTGTCCTGAAATCGTACAAATTGCGCCATCTTGAATGAGGTGATGACAGCCTTCAGAGTGTTCTGTTAATACGTTCCCTGGGACGGCAAAAATAGCTTTACCTAAGTCTAATGCTTGCTGTGCTGTTATTAGTGAACCACTTTTTTTCCTTGCTTCAACCACACAAGTTCCCAGTGACAATGCAGCAATAATTCGATTCCTCATCGGAAAGCGATGTCTCCTTGGTCCCGCTTCTGGCGGATACTCACTTAACAGCAAATGCTCCTCAGCAATTTTCATTTGTAATTGTTCATTTTCTCTCGGATAAAATTTTCCCAAGCCTGTTCCAACAACCGCAATCGTTCGTCCGCCTTCCCTAATTGCTGCACAATGACTATATGTATCAATTCCTTTGGCACAGCCACTCACAATCACGTAACCATCAGCAATCACCGGACGTAAGAGCTGAAGTACAGTTTTTTTTGCCAGAACTGACGAACGTCTTCCTCCAACAACACTCAGCATCTTGCACGTCAATAAGGATACATCTCCTCGATAAAATAATAGAATGGGAGGATATGTCAAATCCAGTAATTGTGGTGGATAGCATGAATCCAAGCAAGTAATATATTGTTGGTCTTGTTTAATCGTTTCCCAGTTGCTTTCGATTTCCAACCAGCTTTGTCGAAACAGTTCACGATGACTCGTAATGGAAGCAATCTTACAAATCTCTTCTATTGTTAACCGCACTTCTGGGTTTGCCAATAAGTACTGAAGCACTTGCCATTTTCCTTGGCTACTGATCCCCTTTGCATAAGTCAAACGCAATAAATATTCTTTTATTTTTTCCATAAAAAAACCACCTTTTGCTTTCTTTTTGATAAGATACGCAAAAGATGAGTTTAAATTTTTATAAATATTTTTTCACTGGAGCAAATGTTCGACGATGAATTGGCGTAATTCCTTGTTTTTCCATACCAATCAAATGTTCTTTTGTCCCATAACCAGCATTATGCCCAAATCCATACCCTGGATACAAATGGTCGTATTCTTCCATCAAACGATCGCGGTAAACTTTAGCAATGATACTGGCGGCGGCAATAGAAACAGAACGCGCATCACCTTTGATTAACTTCTCTTGTTGAATGGGTAAATCTAATTTCATCGCATCAATCAATAAGTAAGTTGGCTTAACTGCTAATTTTTCAACTGCTTGAATCATTGCCAGTTTACTTGCCTCATAAATGTTGACTTGATCAATTATTTTTTCATCAACAATTCCAATTCCAATAGCCAAAGCTTTCTCTTGAATTTCCTGATAAAGTAATTCACGTTTTTTCTCAGATAACTGCTTAGAATCATTCAAGCCAAGGATTTCTTCATCTTTGGGTAATACAACAGCTGCCGCAACAACCGGACCAGCTAAAGGCCCCCGACCAACTTCGTCAATCCCTGCAATCCATTGATGACCATTGGCATACCCTTGTTTTTCAAAAATAAACATTTCTTGATACTTTTCTTTGACTTTTGCTTCCTTTTCTAGTCGCTTTGCTAAGGAATTAAGTGCTTGTTGCACGCCTTTTCGCGGATCTTGTTTCAAATATTCAAGTGAAGGATCAGTGAAGGAAGTGATTGTGGCTAGTTTTTCCTTAATGGCTTGAATCGACTCACTCATTCATTACTTGCCCCATTTCTTCACAACGATCTAACGTGTAGCGACCCAGTCTGCCATCTCTGATTTCAAACACAACTAGTTCACTTCCACGAGCGTAATCATCCCTGAACCCTCTTTTAGCCGTGATATCCATCAAAATTTCTGGTGCAAGTCCTTGTTCTTGTTCTTCTGTTAAGTGGTAACGTTCTTGAATTCTCCCTGGATAATAACGGGCAAAAAAATCCAACCCATAGATGGCCAAGTCATCTAAATGAAGTAATTGATCTTTGATTGCACCAGTCAATGCCAGTTTTTTACCAATCTCTTCATCTTCAAATTTAGGCCAAAGAATTCCTGGTGTATCTAATAATTCTAGTTCTGTCCCATGACGTAACCATTGTTGACCTTTAGTAACCCCAGGTTTATTTCCTGTTTGTGCAATTTTTTTTCCAACTAAGCGATTCATTAATGTCGATTTTCCAACATTCGGGATTCCTAAAACCATTGCTCGAATCGCGCGTGGTTTCAATCCTCTAGCCGCATCTCTCGCTCTTTTTCCTTTTAACACTTCTTTGGCGGTTGGAATCAAACCCTTAACACCTTTATTTTTTTGTGCATTGATTGCTAAAGCTGCGTGACCTTGCTTTTTGAAGTATTCTTGCCACAATTTTGTTTGTTGTGGATCTGCTAAATCAGCTTTGTTTAATAAAACAATCCGTGGTTTTTGTTGGATGATTTGATCAAGCATTGGATTTCTTGATGATAATGGCAAACGTGCATCAACTAATTCAAACACGATATCAACATATTTCATTTTTTCAGACACTTCACGACGTGCTTTAGCCATGTGTCCAGGGAACCATTGGATAGCCATCTTGTAAATGCAACTCCTTTCGTATTAAGGTTTATTGAACCTTAAACTGTTTCATTTCTAATAAAATATCTTTCATAGAACCATGTTTTTTCTTTTGTAAAAAAACTGTTCCATGTATTATCTTATCACTAGACATCTTTCGCATTTTACCATAAATCTCTGCTAGATTAAACAATAACCCATACACTTGCAAGTCTTTGCTTTTTTACAAGCAGTTTTTCTTTTTTCAAGCATAATTCACAATCCATTTTTGGCTTTCATTTTGACATTCAAATTTGTTTTTTGTCGCGCTTACCTTTCTCTACCTAATAAAATAAATAATTTTACTGAGGAACTGTTCAAATCTTATCAATTTTCATTACTCAGCAAAAATAATTTAATCAGTAAATTGCACTGACCCTAATTATTTTTGACAACAAAAAGCGAAGTAAATTTATCTACTCCGCAAAAAATAATTTGTTACATTTTACTTGTTTATACACCTTTTCAATCTTTCTTATTCTAACTAGATAGTCAGACTTTTTCTATTTGGTAAACATCTTTTAAGCTAAACTTATTTACTCTTTTTATTCCTTTTTTTATGTACAACTAAAGCAATAAACCCAAGCGTACTGGATAGCATGCCTATCAATTCCATCGAATAACTAAGGATTTCTCCCGTTTTCGGAAATACATTCTTCTTATTTTTATTGTTTGTTTTACTTTCTGGAGAGGAAGATTCATTCACTGGAATTGTTGGTTCTTCACTATCAGGTGTACTTACCTTTTCTTTCACGACATGAATTGTCACCGTTGATGAAACAACATTGCCAAATGTGTCTTCATAACTATAAGTGACTTCATAATCACCCAGAGTTGTTGGATCAACCTCACCTTTTACTTTTATGTCTTTAAAGTCAACTACTTCTCCATTTGCACCAACTGCGGAGTCAAAGTTGTCTTTTGCTTCCCATTTCTGGTTAGGACTTGCAATTAGTGTACTATCGTGACCGATCACTTCGGCTCTAGTCGCCTTCACATGAACCGTTACCTCAGCAGTGACCACCTTGTCGCTTAAGCTATCAGTATAAGACAAGATCACTTGATAATCTCCAACTGTATCCCAGATAACACGACTATCATCTACAACAATTTCTTCGGTGCTTATATCACTATGTTCTCCTAACGCGTTGATTACTTTGTCAATATAGCTATCTTTTAATGGCTTATTGTCAGTACTATACTCATTAACAAAAACCGTTTGATTAACTCCTGTAATTTCTGATTTATTCTCTACTAATTGATAATCTAAGCGATAGGGCCCGGTATAAATCACTGAACCACGGAATGCTTTCTGTTTTTCAGCAGTAGGATTTTCTAAAACCGATTGAACCTTATCGATAATTATTTGTACTTTAGTGAGGTCATCTACACTAAAAACTCGTGTTTTTCCACCAAAATCCATCCCAAAGTTTTTCGCAAAATCGGCTAGAGAACCTATCGTTTTTTCTTCTGAGGTTTCAGTTTTCATTAGAAAAATGGTCTTTTCTAAGTCAATCCCATACTTAGAATTTTCAGTTACGGTCATCACTTTTTCAAATATAGTCGGAACTTTCTTCACAGTATTGTCTGGATAAACAATCTGAGTTGAAAAGTCAATCGAATGATACTGCAGATAAATGTCTCCACCATGGATAACCATATCGTTGGTAAGCCTACCAGACATCGGCAATCCACTTTTAGTGTCATCAACTTGATTCATAAAATGATAACCTGTAATCGGTATGATATTCTGGGTGACCTCATATTCTTCACCAACTATATTTCCTTGATTAGAATACTTCAACTCTTGATCTGCGACACCCTTGATGGCATCTCCATTTTCATCAACATAATGAACGATGATAGGCTTAGCACTGTACAAAACATAGGTATCCGCCATCGTATCTCCCTCATAGTTAACCATCAAATCGGCTGATGAAAAGAGTTCGTTACCAGCAGGATCGTCCAGTGTTCCTAATCCAACTGCACGCCATCTTTGTTCATTAGCTGGTTCAGTCAAATTTGTTCCAGCAATGTTTGTTTTCTTACCTAAAGTCAGCTTCGTTAAGCTAGGTAAATTTTCTAGCATCGATTCCTTATTCAGTGTATTCGACATGTCTAAACTTGATAGATCCAGTTCCGTCAATTGAGTTAGGTCGGCAAACATTAACTTCATTCCTTCAGCTGAAGCGTTTTCCCAAGTGGCAAGATTTAATGACCTTAGTTTCGTCGGTTCTCCATAAGTATAAAACATTCTCTCCATATTCTTAACATTGGCAACATTCCAATTCGATAGATTTAGTGCCTCAAGTTCAGCCATTTGAGTAAACATACTGTACATACTAGTGACACGGCTCACATCCCACTTGGATAAATCCAATTCTTTGATACTGGATCGTCCAAACATGTCTGACATATTTACAACATTCCCTACATTCCAGTTCGAGACATCTAATTTTGAACCATTGTACGAAAAAAACATCCTTTCCATATTTGTCGCATTCGATACATCCCAATTTGATACGTCAAGTTCAGTTAGAGACCATGTGTTAGAAAACATTGAATTGAAATCCTTAATATTTTTTGTGTCCCATTTTGATACATCAAGTTTTCTCAACTCCGTACATCCAGAAAACATCGAATGAACTGTAGTTACATTTTCCAAATTCCAATTTGATACATCAATGGAAATTAATTTAAGATTTTTTTGAAACATCTGACTCATTTCCACGACTTTACTTGTGTCGATTAATTCAGCATTTTCAAAAGACATTACTTCTTCCATGTTTGCGAAGTAGCCAGCTGCATATCGTGGTAAAGTTATCGGTGATTCTACAACAATTTTTTTTATCGTTTTCTGATAGTTAATCCAAGAATCTGTTCCTCCAAGATTCTCTGTACCTAAGTGAAGTGTGTCTGCATGATCTATGTACCAATGTATCCCATCTTTTACCCCAAAATATTTGACATCGGAATCAGCAGCTACCATTTTGGTTTCTGATTCTTGACTTACTTCTTTCTGGCTAATGGCTTCCATTGCCTCATTCGTTGACGAATTGGTGGTTGAAGAATCGACCGTCGTCCTTGTTGCAGGGCTCGTATCCTCTGATTGACTAGTCACCTGTTCACTTGTCAAAGACTCCGTTGGCATTGTCAAAATTTCTTCGGTCTCTTTTGTTTCTTCACTGCCTAATACAGCGATAGTTTCAGCTGTGACAGCTGTTTGTGCTAAGTCTTCTGTAGATTTAAATGTGTTTTGTTTAAATTCGCTTACGGCAGCCAGAACTAAAATAGGACTGCTTTGAAGAATGCTTCCACAGATTGTTAGCGTTGCAATACTTATGACAAGCCAATTTTTTCCTTTTTTCAATGGTCTCCCCCGATTAACAAACCTTTTTTTCTTTGACATTTTTTACTTACTCCTTCTGGCAAAACGCCTATTGTTTAGAAAAAATAAAACTGCTTCAGTTAATAACTGCCAGCTACATTTTCCATTATGCTTTTTGTGCTATTTCTCTTTATCAAAACCACCAACTTTTTAATAGAGAATAGACAATAAAAGTATAAAATGACCCATCCAATAAAACAAATCAAAAAAAGCTCCTCACTAGGAAATAATCTTGCGCATTAGATAAATCAAATAATAGCTAGCGGTGTAACCATCTCATATCTAGTTACCTTAAAAATAAAACCAGCTATTGTTTTGAACATTCAATGTTAAACATTTCTTTTCTTCATTAAAAGTTAAGCAGATTTTTTGACAGCGCTTACTTAACAGAGGATGATAAAAGGTAGAAAGGGGTCGAAAAAAATGAGTACAATGGTTTTTGTTAATTTTCCAGTTAAAGATGTGAAAAAGTCAACAGAATTTTATACGAAGCTTGGCTTTAAACAAAATCAAGAATTCTCGACAGAACAAGCAAGCTCTATGGTATGGGATGATCACTTTTGGATTATGCTATTGGATCATGAATTTTATCAAACATTTATCAACGACCGAAAAATTGCAAATGCACAGACAACCAGTGGCGCACTGATTGCTTTCAGTCTGCCTAATGCAGAAGCAGTCAAAAAGTTTGCTGAAACAGCGAAAGAAAATGGTGGATCTTATTACCACGTTGACATGGGTATTCCAGAAGATCAGATGTTTGGTCTTGAAGTGCAGGACCTAGATGGAAATATGTTAGAACCATCTTGGATGGCAATGTAAAAGGAAACGAAAAAATTGGATAACTGTCTGGCTAACAGTCAAGAAGTTATCATCAAAATCACCCCACAATTTTGACTGATTTCTTCTTGGTTATAAAAAGTTTTTCAAGTAAACAAAAAAGGAAACACATGAATGTGTTTCCTTTTTTGCTAGTTTATCTTCATGTTTTACAGGAAATGTTATTAGGATTCATTTTCTACCTTCAATGTGCAAAATAAATTTTTGATTCTCTGTCTCTCTTTGATTAAATGTAATAATATTGCCGCCATCTAATTGATTTGCTTCAACATCCATTACTTTTCCGCTCTTCAAATTCTTCAAGTAATATGCACTCCCATTTTCATGAAACCCTTCCCAAATTAATTGCCACAGTGCACTATCACTGTCACTAACATTTGGTTTAACACCAACAGTTCCGTTGGCATTTTCTATTAAGCTATAAGCGAGAGATTTATAACTATGTATACTATAAGCATTTTTTGCTTCATTGTAATGTAAATACCATTTTTGATTACTGTTTCCATCATTATTAAAACTGATTGCCGTATTTCGTTCTTGATACCAATCAACTACTTTCCAAGGATCTATTTTGCTTTGAATCGAAACAAGTATGTCATTGTAATTGATTGGTATCTTTGTATCTAAAGAGATAATTAGCTCGTTGTATACAAATTGAGAATCCACAACTGTCTTTATATAGATAACTGTATTAGAACCATTTATATATTGGTTTCTATCAAAACGCATTGTGTAATAGCGTCTCCCATTTTTTATTTCACGAAGAATTCGTTTGCCATTTACTTGGTATTGGCCCCCTGGTCCACTAGTTAAAGTTTGTATCTCTTTTGGTTGACAGTATTTGTAAAATTCGTCAGACATATCAACATCGAATTCAATTACATCTTCTGTTACTCTCATTCCTTGTATTCCCCAACCCTCTTGCAATGAAGATACTTCAGCATTTCTGGTAACTACAAACTCCATTCCGTAATTTATTTCACTACTTTTTGCGTCAATCTCTTGTTCCGTTTCATTTGCATGAACCACTACTTGAGGAAATAATAGAAATAAAGTAAAAATCAACCCAACGATCTTTTTCATTTTCTTTCTCCTTTTTTTGTTTTATTTTTTTCAACAAATTATTCAATCGCTCTTTTCAACTTTCACCTCCTCCAAAAAAGATAAGATAAAACAACAAATAAAAAAAATCATCGCCCAAGAAAACGTTAACATATCCCGTTATAAACTGTCAAAAAATAACTTTATCTATATTTTAAAAAAACAAAAAAAGACAATTGATTTTACTCAATTGTCTTTTTTGACTGATATTATTTCAAGCCATCAATTATTTGATCCATTTTATTTCACTCAAAGGATAGTACACCATACGTGCCTTACCCAAGATATCTTCACGAGAAATTGTACCAAAAGAACGACTATCTTTTGAAATTCTTCGATTATCTCCCATGACAAAATAATTATCTTCAGCTAACTTTGCTTCACCAGTCAATCCTTGCAATGTAAAATCTGTCGTATAAGGAGCCGTCTCGTGATCTGATTGGATATTTTTATTCAAAAAAGGTTCTTTGATTTTTTTTCCGTTCACTTGTAGTGTGTCATTTTGATAGCTGATTGTTTCACCAGGCAGCCCAATTACTCGCTTGATGTAGATCGTTCCATCTGCTAATTGAAAAACGACGACATCAAATCGTTTGATCTCGGTAAACTTCTCCATTACTGTCATATTTCCTTGACTCAATGTATTTTCCATTGAATTTCCTTCAACCGGCACTGGAATAAAAAGAAAGCCACGTAAAATAAATGCCAGAAAAATCGAAATCAGTAAATATTTCACAGCTAACCAAAAACGATTCGTCCACTTCTGTTTTGTTGTCAACATTCATCCCTCATTTGTAGTTCTATTTTTATTATAGAAAAAATTCAAACAAATTGCGACCAAGAGATAAAATTAATCTTCTTTCAAAGATAAACAGAAACTCAAGAGGCATGGTTGTTTTCCAAATATTGTTCCCAGGCTGCATCGAACACATCCATGGAAGCCAGATAGTCTACATTCATTTCCAAATAATCAGAAAGTTCTTCATAATCTGAGCTATGTTTTGGAAATTGAATATCTTTTCCTGCTTCATTTGCAAATTCAGTCACTGGATCTAGATGGTTTGGTCCACGAAGGGTCATTAAATAATGGTAAAAACTTCGATTCACTGATGATTCCTCCAATTTTTCTCGACAAAAGCCGCTCTTCTTGCATGATTGCGTGCAAAGTTTTCTGGATTCTTTTTATAATAGTCTTGGTGATTAGCTTCAGCCAAATAAAACGGCTGTGCGGGTTCAATAGTCGTCACAATTTTTTCTGTAAAACGACCACTCTCAGCTAACTGTTGTTTGCTTTTTTCTGCAATCATTTGTTGCTCTTTTGTTGAATAAAAAATGACAGGTCGATAACTACTCCCTCGATCTTCAAACTGACCAAACGCATCAGTCGGATCTGTTTGTTCCCAATATAGTTCAACTAATTCTTGATAGGAAATCACCCGTGGATCATAAATAATTTCAACGGCCTCTGTATGACCAGTTGTTTGGCTCTTCACTTGCTCATATGTCGGATTAGCCAATTGTCCGCCAGTATATCCCGACATAATGGAGTGGATACCTGGTAGAGTATCGAATGGCTGAATCATACACCAAAAGCAGCCACCTGCAAAAATTGCACGTTCCATCAAATTCCCCCTTTTGATTCTTTCATTGATTTCACTTATTGATTGGAACTTTCTTTTGTTGTTTCTTCACTTGCGGGTAAGTATAGACTAAAACGAATATCATCGTCTACTAAATTTATTTTATCGGCTTTAATGTACATTCCGTTTTGCATTCGAAACTTATCAAGTCGAATCATAACTGTTAAATCTTTCGTATCAATCTCGACCCATTTAGGTAAATTATAATTACGTTTAACCATGTTCATCACATCTTTGATTGGCAAACTCAATGTACCAATGGATAAACTTTTTGCTTTCAACTGAACATTCCCATTTTCCATAACATAAGGCTCAAAATACAGATAGAAATTTACAGGAAAACCTAAGACTTCAAATTGACCATTTAGCATGGCTTCATTTTCTAAATAGAATTTATACTCAATGTCGCCTTCTTTTTGAAAATCACTCAAGAAAAAGCTAATCAGCTGATTGACTTTTTCTTTATTTGAATTGATTGTTAGAACTGGTTCACCTTCGATTGCTGTAATTTCTGGCATATTTTTGTACTCGGGTTGGCTTGAAAAAATTCGAGCACCTAAAAAAACGATTGTGCCAACCACAACGCCTAATAAAATCAAGAAAGCCATTCGCCAATAATTTGACACATGACGTTTTTTCTCATTCAAGGGTTCTTTTACTTTTATTTCTGGATTTTTTGGACTTTCTGGTTCTATCATTTGTCGCCCTCCTTTAGTAGCCATTGTTCTTTAGTCTCAACTAATTTTTCTTTTACTGCATTAGCCATCAATTGATAGCCTAAGTTGTTTGGATGAAAATGATCTTCTTCATACAACACATTATTTTTAATATCATTCAGACTTTCTGCTGTACTATCAGTTGTATCTGATTGTTCCTCAGCTACACCAACTTTTTGATCTAATCCCTGATAAAGTAAATCGTTGATTGGAATAAAATAGCAATTAGCTGTCTCTTTAACAATCGTTTCTGTTCCTTGATTCCAATTATCTACAATTGTCTGCATATCTGTAATTTCTGGAAAATTCAAATAAAAAGGATTGTAAATACCTAGAACATAAATCGGCGCACTTGAGTTTAAGTCTCGGATCTCTGCTAAAAGTTCAGTCACGTTTTCTTGATAGTTTTTTAAAGGTTTTTTAAAAGAGCGTGTTGTTAACCCAAAAAAATTATTTTGGATCACCTTCATCAAATCATTTCCACCCACAGTCAACGTGATAAAGTCAGCGGACTTAATGTTTGATTGGATTGTTTCTTTTTCCTTCACTCGCTTAAGTATCTGGTCACTTCGTTCGCCATTGACACCATAATTTTCTGTTTCAACAGTCTTCAACTGATAATCTTCTCGTAAATCATTGGCAACTAAAGGCACAAAACCACCTTGTTTGGTCTGGTCACCTACGCCCTCAGTCAAAGAATCGCCAATTGCTACATAATGAAGTTTATTTTTCATGTTCGACGTTTTTTTCGTCGCAACTGATGGCTTTACTAAGGGTTCTGCTTTCGGAATAGTCAATGATAATCCAGCGAAAACGATGACTGCAATGACGATTGGAATAAAAAATAATCCATATCTCTTAACTAATTTCATTTTTTCACCTCTGTCTTCAATTGTGTCTAATCTTATCAAAAGTTATTTGAAAAAGGTAGCTTTTCGAAAGAAATCATAAGAATTTATCTTTTTTTCAAAAAACACACAAAAAGAACTAGTGAAAGGAAACTATCACTAGTTCTTTTTGTGACGCTATTGATTTTTAATCGACATAATACATGATCGCAAAAGCACCCTTACCCGCATGTGTAGCAATTACTGGGTTTGTTTGTAAAACTGGGATGTGCATTTCAGGAAATAGTTCTTGTAGACCTTCTTTGAACTCTAATGCCAACTCTTTTGCATCAGCATGGGAAATAGCAATTTGATGAACATTCGGCAATTCTTTTAGTTCTTTTTTCAAGCTATCGAACCATTTATCAAAAGTTTTCTTTCCGCGGCCTTTGGCAACTGGAATTAAATCTCCATGGGTAAAATTCATGACCACACGAATGTTCAACATACTTGATAGCAGTCCTGTCGCACGACTGATTCGTCCGCCTTTGACTAAGTTATCTAAAGTAGCGATGCCAATATATAATTTGGTATTGTCTCGAATTTTTTCGATTTCAGCTAAAATTTCGGTTGAAGATTTACCTTCTTTTGCTAATTTTGCTGCTTGAATGACTTGGAAAGACAAGCCTTGGTCCGTTGTGTCGCTATCAATAACCGTTACTTTGCTTTTAGTTAAATTGCTCGCTTGACGTGCAGCTTCTACAGTTCCACTTAATCCTTTTGTCATGTGAATGGAAATAATTTCGCTGCCATCTTTGCCCAATTCATCATATAATGAAACAAATTCACCAATTGGTGGTTGGCTCGTTTTTGGTAAAGCCTTAGCAGTAGACATCATCTGCATGAATGTTTCTCCATCTAACTGATCATCATCAGGATACATAACGCCATCAATCATTACTGATAGTGGCATGACATGAATATTTAAAGTGTCTCGTACATCTTTTTCCATTGTACAAGAAGAATCTGTTACAATTTTTACATTTGTCATTGTTTTCTCACTCTTCCTTTAACAGCTGCCTTATTCATGTTAAACTTACATTCAAGGCAATTTCTTTTTTTAGTATAACAGACAAATAATGATTTTTCATTAAATACGTCAAACAAAGGAGCCGTTTTCATGGAAAAAACAAAATTTAGTCGCAGTTACTTGATTGTCAACGAGGTTTTTAATGCGATCACTCACGGAATTGGTGCTGGATTAAGTATCGCTGGCTTAGTCATTTTACTCGTTAAAGGCGCGCATCTTCATTCTCCACTTCATGTTGTCACTTATGCTATTTATGGATCTATGATGATTCTTTTATTTTTAACTTCAACATTGTTTCATTCATTGATTTTTACCAAAGCGAAAAGCGTTTTTCAGGTCTTTGATCATAGTTCCATCTTCCTATTGATTGCTGGAAGCTATACACCTTTTTGTCTCTTAAGTGTTAAAGGCTGGTTAGGATGGACACTTTTTGGTTTGATTTGGGTCTTTGCAATTGCAGGAATCGTTTATAAGTCACTAACCTTACACAAAAAAGAAACGGTCTCAAAAGTTTCAACCTTCATTTACATCGTGATGGGTTGGCTTTGCCTGATTGCTGCCGTTCCTCTTTACCATTCATTAGGTTTAATGGGGATTTCGTTAATGGTTTTAGGTGGACTTTCTTATACAGTCGGCGCCTTTTTTTATAGTTTGAAATCCGTTCGTTTCATGCACGTCGTGTGGCACCTTTTCGTTATGTTAGGTGCAGGATTCATGTATTTTTCTGTCTTATTCTTTACTTGATTCTAAAAAGAACGCATAAAAAAAGAACTTTACGCGAAGGACGCGCAAAGTTCTTTTTTTATGCGTGCAAGCAAAATGAAATTTGCTTGTCGTCATTATTTTTCATTTCGTTGGTACGTCTCAAATTGATGTGCATAAGGATTGGCTTCATCTACTTCACCTGTACTGACATTGATCAATGACCAGTCTTCCCAATTAACAGCTGGAAAGTATGTATCTCCCTCAAAAACGTGCTGAATCACGGTGCGGTACAATACATTACAGTAAGGTAAAAATTCTTGGTAAATGGCAGCACCACCTGCGATAAAGACAATGCCATCTGCTTTTTTTTCAAAAGCAAGGACTTCTTCTAGCTCATGCATGATGGTTACGCCGTCTGCTTGATAATTTTTATCACGTGTAAGGACAATTGTTTGGCGATTTGGCAATGGTCGACTGCCCATTCCTTCAAACGTTTTTCTTCCCATTACTAAAATATTTGATTCGGTTGTTTGTTTAAAAAATTTCAAGTCATTTGGTAATCGCCAAGGAAGTTGCTCATTTTTTCCAATCAATCCATTTTCATCTTGTGCCCAAATTGCAGCTAGCATCTTCTCATCCTTTCTTACACAGCAATCGGTGCTTTAATTGCTGGATGTGGTTGGTATCCTTCTAGTTGGATATCTTCCATTTCAAAATCGAATACAGATTGTTTTTCTGGATTCAAACTTAATTTTGGAAACGCACGTACTTCACGACTTAATTGCTCTTTCATTTGTTCTACATGATTGGAATACAAATGCGCATCACCTAGCGTATGAACAAATTCGCCGACTTCCAATCCTGTTTCATGCGCAATCAAATGAGTAAGCAGCGCGTAGCTAGCAATGTTGAATGGAACACCCAAGAACACATCACCACTTCGTTGATACAACTGACAACTTAAGCGACCTTCAAAAACATAAAACTGAAACATAGTATGGCAAGGAGGCAATGCCATACTTGGTACATCTTCAGGATTCCACGCTGAAACGATTAAACGTCGGGAATCTGGTGTCGTTTTGATAGCTTCGATCACTTCTTTGATTTGATCAATAAAACTGCCATCTTTTGTTTCCCAATGACGCCATTGATACCCATAAATATGTCCCAGGTCTCCATATTTAGCTGCGAATTCTGTATCATTGACGATTTGTTCGCAGAATCGTTTACTTTGTTCTTGATAAAGTTCATTAAATGCCTCATCAACTAAGCTTCGATGACCAAAGTCCGTCATATCTGGACCAGTGTAATCCTCACTTTTGATGTAGCGTTCAAACGCCCATTCATCCCAAATATGATTATTGTTTTCTAAAAGATAGCGGATATTCGTATCTCCTTTTAAAAACCAAAGTAATTCGCTTTTAATGAGACCAAATGGGACTCTTTTAGTTGTTAACAATGGAAAACCTTTTTGTAAATCGAAGCGCATTTGATAACCAAACGTACTAAGTGTACCTGTCCCTGTTCGATCACCTTTTTGATTTCCTTCTTCCAACAACTTTTTTCCTAAATCAAGATAAGCTTGTTCCATTCATTCTCCTCCTAATTATCGGCCCACTCACTAAGATACTCCCAGCGAGCCATTTTTTCTTCCAGTTGTTCTTCTGTCAAACTCACTTCTTTTTGTAATTCTTGAAGACGTGTAAAATCATCTCCTTGATGGTTCATTTCTTCTTGCAATTCATCGAGTTTATTTTCTAACTCTGCGATATCATCTTCAATGGTTACCCATTCTTTTTGTTCCATATAAGAGAGCTTTTTCTTTTTTGTTTCGTCTTTTGGTGTAGCTTTTGGCTTTGCTTTAGCAATGACTACTTTATCTTCTTCCTTTTGCTTTTCCAAATAGTCGGACATGTCTCCATAAAAGAGTTCTTGTTTGCCATTTCCTTGAAACACAAGTAATTTATCAACTACTTTGTCTAAGAAATAACGATCATGGGACACAGTGATTACCGCACCTGGAAATGTTCGAAAATAATCTTCCAAAATGGTTAACGTCGCAATATCTAAATCATTGGTTGGTTCATCTAACAATAAAACATTTGGCTGTTGAATCAAAAGTTTTAATAAATATAAACGTCGTTTTTCGCCACCAGAAAGTTTGCCGATTCGTGTGCCGTGCATATATCTTGGAAATAAGAATCGCTCCAATAATTCGGCTACACCAATTTGTGCGCCGTCAGCCGTCTTCACTTCTTCAGCAGCTTCTTGCAAATAAGAAATCATTCGTTGATCTGGCGCCATCTCTTCGTTTTCTTGTGTATAGTACGCTAATCGCACCGTTTCACCAATGGAATATGTGCCACTATCTAAGGTTATTCGTCCTGCCAAAATATTTAGCAAGGTGGACTTTCCAGCACCATTTTTTCCAGTAATTCCCAGTCGTTCTTTTGCTTGAATCAACAATTGCAAATCAGCTAATAAAATTTGGTTGTTAATGGAATAATAGCCATCTTTGATTTCTAAAACTTTTTTCCCAAGACGCTGTGTTGCGATGTTTAACTCTAGGTCCGCTTCTTGGTTTACTTGATACAAGTTTTCTTTTAAATCTTCAAAGCGATTGATTCGAGCCTGCTGTTTTGTACCTCGTGCTTGCACACCTGCGCGAATCCAAGAAAGTTCTTGTTTGTATAAACGCTTGCGCTTTTCTTCTTGTTCGACTTCGACACGATCTCGCTCCGCTTTTTCTAGAACATATGCTTCATAATTTCCTTTATATTCATGAAGCTCGCCAAACGCCAACTCAAAAATTCGATTCGTCACTCGATCTAAGAAATAACGATCATGGGTAACCATTAGTAATGCACCACGATACTGCTTCAAATAAGATTCAAGCCATTCAATTGCTGCATAATCCAAATGGTTTGTCGGTTCATCTAACAATAATAAATCTGGTTCATCAATCAAGACTTGAGCTAAGCTCACACGTTTCTTTTGTCCACCAGAAAGTGTACCAATCTTTTTATCTAATTCACTGATACCTAGCTTTTGCAAAATAATTTTTGCATTCGTATCTGTTGTCCAAGCATCTTCTTTATTCATTGCTTCTTCCGCTTGTGCATATTGTTTTTGTGCAGCCGGATCATCACCATTAGTGCTCAAGCGTAGCAAAGCTTCTTCATAGGAACGCACCGTTCGAATGAGCGGGCTTGTACCTTGGAAAACTGCTTGTAAAACAGTTAATTCATCTGAAAAATCTGTTGATTGTGATAAATAGCCTATTCGGTAATTCGTCGGATAAAAAACTGTTTGACGATCCCCATCACCACTATCTATGCCGGCTAAGATATTTAAGAGGCTGGTCTTGCCAGTACCATTCGTTCCAATTAATCCAATCCGATCTTTTTCATGAATCAAAAAAGAAATTTGATTAAATAAATCTTTTTCTCCGTAAGTTTTTTTGAGGTCAGTTACTTTTAATTCTTTCAACTTGTCCCCTCCTTATCTCGGTTATTGTATCATAAAATCTACAGGAATAATGAGACTTTTTCACTTAACTATTATCAAAAACAAAAAAGCAAACTTGAAACAAAAATCATCATGATCTTTCTTTCAAGCTTGCTTAAATTCATTCTTTGCATCAATTATTTATCGTGCGCTTGTTGCTTCATCTTTTGAGTTTGTAGCTCACGCTTTTTTCGACCATACGCAAATCGTAAAGGTGAAGCATCAGCCGGTTTATTCATTGTGTAGGATTCTAAAAGATTGATATTTTTACGATAATCATTTGCTGAAAAAGTGGTAATCGTTTCAGCAACTTCGTATTCATCGACAACCTTTCGTTCCAAATAATAGCCTCGAAGCATTTTTTTCGTAAACAAAGTTTCTTGTTGAATCATCATTGTAGAGAAAAAGTTTTTCGACATCATCCGCATTTCTTGCGCTTTCCTTTGTTCGATAAAGAATTGGATCATCACATCACCATACACATCTGTTAAGTTGTCCAAGCTTTCGATAATCAATTGCGTATTTTTATGGTAGACATCTCTTACATCACTAATATCTTTTTTCGTAACAATCGTTTGTTGCTCTCTTTTGCGACGTTCCCAGAACATTTTTGGATGCAAAATAATTCGAATGACTCGACGAACAAATAATAACCAAAAACCGATAAAAGAGAGAATTTCACCTGTAATTGAGCGTTCAAAACGTGATAAAAAGCGCGAATAGAAGCGATAACCATTGACTGTCAATTTTCCTGAACGATAGCTTTCATCTAATCCATCACGTTCAATCGACAAAATAAGTGCTTGGATTTCTTGTACTTCTTGTTTTTCATCTTCTGTTAAATCTTCAAAATACAATTCTCGGATTCGTTCTTGATAATTTTCAATCACAGCTTCTGTCGCTAGATACTCTTTTGAATTTTTCGGTAAGTCTTTTGCTTCTTGACGCAAACTTTCGACAACTTCTTCTAAAATCATCAATGCGTTTAAATCCGTTCCATTTGTTTCTTGCTCTTCAGTCAAGATTGGTAATGCAAGTATCCCAACAACTAAAGTAACCAAAATGACACCTGCTGTTAAGAATAGTAGCAATGATCGCTGGTGAAAGACCATGCCATTAATTGTCAGCGGTAAAATAAAAATCGTTGCTAAGCTGACTGTTCCCTTAACTCCACCAAAAGTTAAAATCAAAATTTCATTGAGTTCCTCTTTAAATCTGGTCAAGCCACCTTTAAATAAATAAAAAGCCGTAATTGAAACAAAACGAATGACAAACAACATCACTGAGATCAACAAAATGACAAGAATCAACATCCAATTGGGATAGGCTCCATTCTCCCAGACAGGAGAAAAGACTTGTGTCAATTCAATTCCTAAGAAAATAAACACGAGCGCATTCAACGTAAATGTCACAGTGGTCCAAGTGCTGTTAGATAAACTAGATAATTCTGCATCAAAAATCGTGATTTTTCGAAAACTCGATGCTTGTAATATCCCAGCAACGACCGCAGAAATAATACCTGAAACACCAAAGACTTCTGCCAACACATAAGCCAAAAAAGGTAGCAAAAGTTCGATTAATAGATATCCTGTCACATCTCTAGCTGAAGCTTTTTCAATCATATTGATGACTTTTCGTTTAACCCAAACCAACAAGAAACCAACAAGTGCCCCACCCAAACTTGAGATCACTAAACTCACTCCTGCATTTACTGCAGAAAAAGACCCAGTGATCAGGGCAGCTAACGCAAATTGGAAGGCTGTAACGCCCGACGCATCATTGAGCAATCCTTCGCCTTCTAAGATATGCATGGCTTTTTTGGGAATATTCACTCGTCCTGACAATGAACTGACTGCAACGGCATCTGTTGGTCCAAGTGCCGCGCCAAAGGCAAAACAGGCAGCAAAAGGTAAACTTGGTAGTAAAAATGACAATGTCATCCCTACACCAAGCAAAGTCAAAATAACTCCTCCAAAGGCTAGAAATAGAATCGTATCAAAATTTTTAAGAATCGATGTAACATCTGCTTTTTCACCTTCACGGAACAGCAAAGGAGCAATGATCATCACCAGAAACAATTCTGGTTCAAAGTTGATAGATTCTCCCCATTCCGTTAGACCTAAAATAACTCCAAGAAAAATTTGAATCAATGGTGCTGGGATTACCGGTAAGATGCGGCTGACTATGTTTGATGCAGTAATCGTTACAGCAAAGATGATTACTAACTCAGCAAATTCCATGGCCCATCTCCTCTATTTTTTATTTTGTGCAAGTACTTTTAAAAATTGTTCCTTTTTCTTCAAAATCTTACTTTCGACAGCTTCAGCTTGTACTTCATTGCCATCTAATTCACACTGTACTCGTTTTGATTCTAAACGAAGTAATTCATGTTTCAAACGTTCCATTTGACGATATGTTAAAATATTTTTCTTTCGTAAATAGCAAAGAATTCGACGACGATCTTCCATCGAAAATGCCCCATAGCGATCATGCAACAGTCTTTTTTGTTTTTCAAAACTCTCTCTCATTTTTCAGATCTCCTATATACAAACTGCACATCTGATAGCAAAACTTTGAACTCTTTTAATCGAGCTCATCCCTTGTCTCACTATTGTCCGTTTGCTGTTTACAATGATTTTTCAAGACCCTATTCTATTCCAAAAGATGCAAGATAGCAAGTTTTCCGCAAAAAAATTAAAAAGTTCTTTCAGAAAATAAAAATGAAGTTTTCATTTCACTGCACTAAGCAATTTTACAAATGAATGCAGCAAAAAATGTATCCATTTTTCACCCCATAGTTGAGGAAAAAACAAATACATTTTACTACTTTTTCTATTCGAAAAATTGTCCGTAAACTTCTTCTACACGTTGTTCAGGATTGATGACGATGTACAAGCTTCCAGTTTGTTCACTGATTTTTGTTGATTGATATTGATTATCCAAACCTTCTGTTCCTTTGTCCATGTAAGGGAAGTAAACCATATCAGGCGTACCATTACGATATAAAATTTCCATTCGTTCAATATCTTCATATTTTAACGCACGGCTAAACATGCCCATTTCTAAGCCGCCCAAGTTGATATCATGAGTTGCAACTGAGTCGCCTTCTTGAAAAATTTCGATTTTAAATCCAGCACATGGATGAATCTCAACAAATTCACTTCCCTTGATTCTTCCAAAGCTCGTTGTAATTTGTTTGATCCATAAGTCACCAATATGACGACGATCAATCGTCCAAGTTTCTCCATTACGGAAATAAAATTTTAGCGCTGTCATTTCTTTTTTCATAAAAAATCTCCTTCTTCCAAATAATAATCAGCATTGCACTACAAGTTTAGCATAACAAATGTAAGTGGTCACATTTTAAGTTCTAAAAATCAAGAGGTTATTGCTCCAACCGATTTGCTTCAAGCAATCAGGATATTTTTCTAAAAATAGTTTTTCATATTTTGATCAATAGAGAACTTATTGTTGAAGAAGCTGCTTGAGGAACACCGTGAATAGAAATTGTGCCTCAAAACATTTTTGCCCGACAATATAGCCAGACACAAAATAGCTCTTCCTGTATTGAAGTGGATGCAAGCTACTTGGAAAAGCTGTTTGGGAAACAATATTGATTCAGAAAAAGGGCCTGCAAAAATATTTTTTTGCCACGGCCCCTCTCTTATACTTTAATTACTGAGTTGCTCCTTCACGTAAGTCAATAATGCTTCACGCTCATTTTTCACTACTTGATTAATGACCGCTTCTTCTGCTGATTGCAGCGCCTCACTGACCCACTGACCTGGTTTTCGCTCCATCGTAGCTAGTAAAATTTTCCCATCAATCGCTAATTCTCGTAATGATTTGATTGGAAGTTCTTGATAATCTTTCTTCACTTTCGTAAGCTCAGGTGTTTTCTCAAAGTAAACCATTAACTCTTCTACTTGAACAGCTGCTGTTTCGCCTAGTTGATACAGAGACATTGGTAATAACGGTCCCTGTTGTCGCAAAGTCAATCCTTGAACTAACGCCTGTACCTCTTTGATCATTTGATTGGAGCACTTCCAACTTTTCAAAAAGGGGCGGACTGCTGAACCAGCTAGACCTAATTGATTTAGTAACAATGCCCATGCTTGACTTTCCGTTTTCAACGGAACTTCTGGCAAATCGGCCATTCGCAGTAAGGCCTCACCTTGCTCACTTAGATTTGGACAATAGATGTAACACTCGGTTTCAACAAATGCCTGTAAACCCGCTCGACGATTTTTTCCCAAAAGCATTTTAACAAATTCAATATTGATTCGCTCAACAGAAATTTTCCCCAATAAGGCATGGTTTTCTTTGATTGCTTCCACTGTTTCTAATTCTAATTCAAAGCCCAATTGACTAACGAATCGCAGCCCACGCATCATTCGTAGTGCATCTTCATGAAAACGTTCGTGAGGATTTCCTACAGCTCGTAAAACATGGTTATGTAAATCAGCCAACCCATCAAAAAGATCGATGATTTTTCCGTCTTCTTTTAAAGCAAATGCATTGATTGTAAAATCACGACGCTTTAGATCTTCCTCAAGCGAACGAACAAATTCCACTTTATCCGGACGTCGAAAATCTTGATAGGTCGATTCTGTTCGAAAGGTTGTGATCTCATATTGTTCTTCTTCTAAGACTAAAACGGTTCCGTGCTCAATGCCGACATCAATCGTTCGAGGGAATAGCGCTTTGATTTCTTGTGGGAACGCACTCGTTGCAATATCCACGTCATGAATTTCTTGATGTAACAAGATGTCGCGAACACTCCCACCGACAAAATAAGCTTCATATCCGGCATGTTCTAATTTTTGTAAAACTGGAATCGCCTTTTGGTACTCCAACGGTAATTGTTCTAATTTCATTTTTCTACCTCTTTAGTATTTCTCTTTGATAGGACGTTTATTCTTCGCCGCTTTGGCCATCTTTTCTCTCAAATCGATAATGATCTCTTTGATTGAACTTTTCCATATTTTTCTCAAAAGTTTCTGTCAAATCAATCTCTAGTGAATTAGCCATAATCATTGTAACAAAAAGCACATCGCCTAGCTCTTGTGCAACAGAATTTTCTTTCTCCGTTTTCTTTTTCGCTTTTTCACCATAAGAGTGGTTGACTTCTCGCGCAAGCTCGCCAACTTCTTCCGTCAAGCGTGCCATTTGCGCTAAAGGAGAAAAATAACCGACCTTGAATTGTTGGATATACTCATCCACTTCTATCTGCATACTTCTTAATGTCCGTTCGTTCTTCATAACGTTCCCCTTTCAAGACTATCCTAACAAAACTTTACAGTAAAACATAGTTAAGAGCAATTGTGAAAATGAAAATTACATGCTACATTAAATATTGAATTGAAAAAATTTTCTAACTTTGTCAGCTATTTTTATCGAAAGCAGGGATCACATGACATTATTAAAAACAATTAAAGAGGTTTTCTTTATTATTATTGGAACAAGTATCTATGCCTTTGGACTTGTTTATCTAAATATCGCAAATCACTTAGCTGAAGGGGGCGTTTCAGGGATTACTTTGATTTTACGCGCACTCTTTGGTATTGATCCCGCTTATACAACTTTACTTATCAATATTCCGTTGATTCTCATTGGTGGAAAAATTCTTGGTAGACGCTCACTAGCTTACACAATTCTAGGAACCGTTTCTTTATCAGCTGCTCTTTGGGTTTGGCAACGTGTCCCCATCGAGATCAATTTAGAACATGACTTATTGATTGTTGCTTTATTAGCAGGACTCATTGCTGGCGTGGGTAGCGGTTTGGTCTATCGTATGGGAGGAACGACTGGCGGTAGTGACATCATCGCACGTATTTTAGAAAAGAATTATGGTATTTCTATGGGGCGCTCATTACTCACTTTTGATATTATCGTTTTACTGGCTTCATTAACTTATCTTGATTTGAAACGAATGATGTACACCTTGATTGTTTCGTACGTGTTTAGTCGAGTGGTTGATTCGATTCTTGATGGTGGCTATTCCGCAAAAGGGCTACTAGTTGTTTCTAATAAAAGCGAAGAAATCGCACCGTTATTGATGACTGGTCTACAACGAGGCGTCACTTTTTTAAATGGTGAAGGTGGATTTTCTGGTTATTCGAAGAAAATAATTTACTTAGTTGTCAGTTCCAGTGAATTAGCTTCTGCCAAGCAAATCATCTATGAAATTGATGAACAAGCTTTTATTTCCGTCATTAATGTTCATGAAGTGGCCGGTGAAGGATTTACCTATTTAAAGCCTCAAGCGAAACGATTGACATTCAGACAAAAAAAAGGGCTGTGACAAAAATATTGTCACAGCCTTTCTTCCAAATCAACGGTGTTCTCAAAATAACTCTTCGAAATAACAAACAATTGAAAGCTATTTTACATGTCTGCTCGTTATCTTGTCGGAGCTAAACATTTTGCGCCACAACCTTATCCATGGTGTTCCCCAAGCAGCTTCTTTGATTAGCTAACGCCATTTTTATTTGACGCTTTTTGCGCATCTGCTAGAATTTGGCGATTGACTTCATCGGATAGTTTCAAGAACGCATCCTTATTTCCATCTTCTAATGCTTGATCAATTTGTGCGTAAAGCATCTTTAACTGTGCCTCTTGTTCTTTTGCTTGAAAGTATTTTTCAATTGCTTCTGTTTCTTCTTCTGCAATCGTTGAATCCCAAGTAGCAAAAGGATTATCTTCTAAAATCGATAGATATTCACTCGTTTGCCAAGCATCTTCAAAAAAACATTCCACGTACAACGGTTCCGTTCGATTCAATCGAATTTCATGAAAAATTTGATCCGTATCAGTAAATACTTTGCCTTTTAAAAACAACTTCATTGGTTCACCAGCTACAGACAAGTCGCTGATTTGTAAGCCACGGGAAGTTTGATCCGCCCCCTCAACAAAATGAACATTTTTCAAAATCGCTTCATGATTTGACAAGTAATTCAAAATCCAAAAAACTTCACGGCGACTAAACGAAACATGGTTCACCATCCACGTTAAGAAATTCTTTTTTTCTCGCACATTTATAAACATCTTGATCACCCCTTATGATAGATCATCTAATAAAGACAGGGCCTCCATATCTCCAGGTTCATGATGTAAGTAATGTTTTAATAGTTCTTTTGCTTGATCCAGTTTTCCTTCTTCACGTAAGAAAAATGCGTATTCTTTCAAGAAATCTGGTTCATGTTGCAACTCGTGGAAAGCTTGCTCATAATGGAGCGCTGCAACAGCAAAATCTTCTAATTCATTATACGCATGAGCCAAATTCCATTCGGCATATGGATTTGCTGTTTCTTCCATTTGGTTGACTGCATTAATAACATCTTCATAACGTTCTTCATTTAAGTAAAGATTACTTAAAGTCAATAACGTATCATCTTGTTTTTCTCCTAATTCAAGAGCTTGCAACAATAATTTTTCAGCACTTTCTTTGTCATGCAAACGAAAGGCGTTTTCAGAAGCCAAATGATACAGTTCGACTTGATAAGGATTTTCTTTGATTCCTTCTTCCAACACTGTTTGTGCTTCTTCAACCAATTCTTCTTCTTGTAGCGCTTGTCCTAAATACAAATAAAGTGATTGATAGTGCGGATTAACTGTCCGTAATTCTTGCAGATAATTGATTGCCTGTTGATTTTCTTTTAATTGTAAATTCGTAAAAGCTAACTGGAACAATCGATCATCTGTACGATCTTCTTCCAATGCTGCTTCTAATGGTTTGATTGCTGCTTCAAATTCACCTTGCATACTTAGTGATTGACCTAAACGTTCTTGCATCGAAATACCAGAAATTTCTTTGATCTGACTGTTTAACAAGTTGTCATAAATAACAGCGGCCTCTTTAAAACGGTCCACTGAAAAATACAATTCTGCTAAAGCAAATTGAATCAATGGCTCGTCGGGAAGTAAACTAGCTGCTTCTTTTAATTTCGCTTCGCTTACTTCTGGGATCCCGATTACTTGGTACAAGTCAGCAATGGCTAATAACGCTTGCGGATAATAATCACTCTCTTTACTTATCTTTTCTAGATACGTAAATGCTTCGTCAATTTCATTATCTTCAATCGCGATCTCTGCCAATGGAATATTTAAGCCATCATTTTCAGGATATTGTGTTACAAGTTGTTCAAAAATTTGTTTTGCTTCTTCCAAAAAGCCAATTGCTAGTAACTCTTCTCCTAATTCAGCTAAAACATCTGCTGGGTCTTCCTTTAAAGCCTGTACAAGCAATAGCTGTGCCTGTGCTAAATCTTCTTCAGACAAGGCTTGTAACATTTTTTCACTATACGTTTTCATTCAATTCCCTCTAATCTCGTTGACAATTTGTTGATATCTTGTCATCATTTTCAACAATTCATTCTCGCTCGGTGAATGGTATCCTTCTATTATACCAATTTTTTCTAAAACAAGAATCTTTTTGCTTTTTTCTGCTAAACTCAAGACATTTTCTAAATATTCAGCTTCAGATAGCTGTTCCAACCAATCAATTGGATAGCCAAGATGTTGCAACCAAATAAAAAAATTTTTCAATTGAAAAGAGATTTCATTTCGTTCGATATTCCAAACTAGTTGAAAAATCAATCCTAAAAATTTTTTCATACTTGCTGATAATAAATGTCCGTTTTCTGTTAGATAAAAAGCTTGCTCAAATAGTTTACCATAAGTTGCAAGATTTTCCGCCTCTTCTTGGTAAAAATGGACCAATTCTTCAAGCATCCCGGCAAAAGGTACATTGTGTAATTTTTGCTGGGTTGAGTAATTTTTGTATAAATTCTGTAAGAAACCATAATCACAAACCAATCCACAAACAATGAACGTTAAAAAGTCGATTTGTTTGCCTTCAACTTGGCGATCACTAATCGTTTGGTCATAGAAAATTTGTTCTGGCAAATTCTCTGTTTCTAAAACAGCCTGATAAGGCAACTGTAAAATGCTGCGTTTGTTTGTTAATGCTCCACCAAATGAACGAGCAGACACAGGAATCAACCAAAGTTTCGTTGTGAGAATCGTGTGTTTTTGAAAAAAACTAGCTAATTCCATCATTCCTTCATTTCCAAATCCAATCACAATCAGTTGCTGATTTTCCGGAAAACGTTTGACATAGTCTAAGAGATGCGCGAGTTCTGTTAAGTTATTACATTGCGCACTATTCGTACAAATATACCAATCAACATTCGCCTGATTTGCAAAAAATTGATTCATTTTTTCTGAAAACAAATCATAGTAACGCTGATTCGTTAAGAACAAGATTGGTTCTCTAATAGCCAATGGTTTTAGCAGACTGCTTAACGTTTCACCGTAAGAAATCGTTGTGGTTTGATCAACCATGGAAAACGTAAGTTCCAACACGCATCCCCCCTTTTCTTTATTTTACCATTATTCAGGAAAATCCTGAAAAGAAAAGAAAACTGATACAGCTTCTTCAACAAAAACGATAAACTGTTCACTCAAAAATAAGTACATGAACTGCGCAAACCATTCTTATGTATTTGTATTATACTAATAGTAAAAGAAAAAGTTTTCAAAAGTAACAAACGTCCAGAGGTGGAAAGAATGAAAAAATAATGTTGGTCAATATCCTTATTTGTTCCCTGTCGTTTCTAGTAAGCTGTGGTTCCAAAAATAGTTCTGAAAATTTATCATTCACAAACGAAACCACTTCAACAAACCAAATAGTTCCTCAGACAACTAGCACGCAATCAGAAACAATTTACCAAGAAAGAGCATCTTCAGAAAAAACTAATTATTATTACTCGATCAAAGCATCTTGGCAAGAACAAACGGATTATATTGAGTCATTAGAAGATCCTTATATCAAACACTCTGTTCAAACACCTAAAAGTGCAGCAACTGCTGAAGCAACTAAACTTCAAAGACAATATCCTGACGATGTTCAACAAATTGAAGAAGCATTGAAACAGGTATTAAGTGGAAAGTAAGCTTTTCCTACTTCATCTCTTCGTGTGCTGTACCACAAAAATATCTTATATTTACGAAACACTATTGAAGCGCTAAACTTAATAGTGAATGGAGGATTGAACGATGAAAACATGGCAAGTGATTGTAGGAGTATTGGCAGGAATCGTAGTATTAATTGGTGTTTTTATTTTAGGAATGCTTACTTTCCCATTGCTTACTTCAGAAAAACAGACAGCAACAGCATCAACATCTTTATCAACGCAAGTAGTCTATCAGACTGCTTCTTCAACTATTTCAACTGAAACAAGTCAACAAACAGGACAGACACAACCGGAAAAACAAGTATCAGAAGAACAAACATCAAAAGAACAGAAAGTACCAGAAGAGAAAGCTCCTGTCGATCCTGTATTAGCAAAAGCACTAACTACTGAAGCGATACCTTTAACAGAATTTACTTATAATCCTTATGATTTTGACTTAGACCAAGCCACGATTACAAATGGTACGGCTAAATGTATTGGGTGGATTCAAGCTGAAACCCCAGCTGGACTAATTGAAGTGGAATATCATTGCTTTGCTTGTGATAGCATCTGGACTGGCAAAAACTACACGTACGATTGGACAAATCAACAAGAAAGCGCTAGAATCACTAACTTTACAATTGTTGGGGAACCTTGTGAACATCAAAAAGCGTTAAAAAATAATGGGTATATTAGTTGATCATTTTTATTTCTATGTAGAACAAAACAGGGGCAAAAAATAAGCAACTTTAAGAAAGAATTGCTTTTTGATCACCTTTTATTTATGAAAACGTGCCTGAAACATAACCATTTTGATTCATGTTTCAGGCACGTTTCTGTTTTGTTTAATCAAAATTCGTGCAAATAAAGTTACTATGTCTGTTAAATTTTAGAGTTTATTTGTGTGTTTTTGTCGTTGTAAGATTGGCAGCTTTCTTAAATATCAGATTGTTAAATAAAACTCATTAAAACGAAAATCCTGATAGCCCCCCGCAGTATTTCCTGATTTATCATTTGTTCTACGAAACACTACATCAATTACTTTACCTTTAAATTGTGCTTTTGGAAATACACCTTGGATTCCATATTTCAATCCATTAGGTAACCCTAGATGGGCATTTACATCATCACGTACAATTCCTGGAGACATCCTTCTGTCCAATTCTTTTCCCGTATTATGATCTAATACCAAAACAAACCCATAGTTATAACCAGGGCCCATCCAACCACCTGCAGTAATATTACCCGTAGGTTGTTCTTTAAAAATTTCGATTTTTGCTTGTACACCATTCGAAATTTTAATTGATGAACTAGCAATAGCTTCATCATGGATTTCCTGTGGCGTTTTTCCTTCAGTACTTGAATTTTTAAATTTATTATACCAGTAGCGAGCCTGTGTTTGACGAACAGGTTGATTAGGATTGGCTGGTCTTTCATAATAACGAATAAAAATATCAGCTAACGTTTCAGGACTTTGTGTACTTTGAGTGAATTGTTTAAACGTCATTGATGGATGGTAAAATTGTTGACCATTTGCAACTTCCCACTCGATTCGTTTGCATTGACTAATCACATTTCGATAGTCTAACCCATTCCCTACGGCCCAATCAATATACTTAGTAGCTGGTGTCCATTGAACAAGACCATATCCACCGTACATGTTACCAACAATATCTGATTCCCAACGATCAGCAATAATCCCACTTTCCGACTGCATATTACCCAAAATTGCGGAAACTGCTTCCTTTGTCCATCCTTTGCTTGTCAAATAATCCCAAATTTGTTTTGCTGTTTGTTCTTGTGTTCCCATTTTTCTCTCTCCTTCAATTTTCATATTTTTTATCGTTCTGGTACAGTTAATACATACTCATCGAAATGAATATCCTTTGCTCCACCTATCGTATTTCCATCTTTATCATTTGTTCGTCTAAACATGATATACACCTTACGTCCCTTTAATTTTGTAATATCAAATGTACAATCTAATCCATATTTTGAGCCAAGAGGCAATCCATATGCTTGATTGACATCATCTCGTACGATTCCAGACGACAGCTTTCTTGCAAGTTCTTGTTTATTTGTTCCGTCCATTAAAAATACAAATCCATAACTATAACCTGGAATCATCCAGCCTGCTCCGCGGAAAGAACCAGTTGGATTTTCATTAAAAATGTCTAGTTTTGCAGTCATCCCATTAATCGTTTTTGCAGGACTTGCTGCAATAATTTCATCATGTTCATTGTTTCCTTCACTACTTCCATCAGGCTGCAAAGCTGGATTATTATAATATTTTTTGATTTGTGTAATAAAGTAATCTTGCATTTTACCAGTCACCTCTGTTGGTACGGCAAACGTCGAATCGTATCCACAATGTTCCATCAACGAGCGCTTCAGACATTCAGTTGCTGAAAACTGATGATGGCATTTAACTGTGTCACGATTGACTGGTAAGCCATAATAATGTAAGTCAATCGCAGCTTGCCAGAAAACATTTTGTTCTGCCTGTAGGAATACTGCTCTAGGCGTTTCGCGATTGCCACGTACTTCATAACCAAGGTAACTATTATTACCATCTGAATTCGCCACGTGCCAAGCACGATTGTAAGTGTCTTCCGTGCGAATAATTGTCTTTTCATCCACATAATAATGGGCAAAGCCAGCTTCTAATTGTTTAGCTGACATGGAAGCTAAACGATTCATTTCTTGTTCTGCTGTCGTGTTCGTCCAAGTATTGTGGATGACAACGCCTTTTACACTTCCCACCCGCTTACCTGCTACACCGCGGCAAACAGAATTATTGATAATTTTGACCATTATTTTTCCCCTCCATTTTCTTCGCCTTGTTTTTCTGATGTTTCTTTTAATTTACTAAAACGATTTTTGACAAATTCTGGTACAGGAATGCCTAACTGCCCTAGATTTTCAATCACTGAAATACCATAAACAGCAATATAAGAAAAAACAAACGCTGTTGCTACTCCTTCAAACCCCATAATTTTTAGATAAGGATAAGCAATCAAAACCAAACCAACAACGAGCAAATGTTTTACAATCCCCATTAAACCTTTCGTACTATTCGTTTCTTTAACAAAAATTCCTTTACAAATACCTGTCACAATATCTGCAATCACAATCCAAACAAAAATTTGGATGTAAATGTTATTTAGTAATCCTCGGAATTCTCCCAGAAGTACCGTATTATCAACTAACACCATGTTTCCCACCCTTCGCTTTCTATTTTGAGCATACAAAAAGCACTCAAAAGAGTGCTTTTTATTATATTTTTTATCAATCTACTTTGTATACACATGATCCAGCTGCCCACATTGTTCTGCCAGACCAGTTTAAACCAACGCTTAACGTTTTGGGAGTTCCGCTTTCTGGTGATAGTCGCCCCGTCACATCAAAAGTTCCAAATTGAACACCACTTGAATTTCTAATAGCACAATTATTGTATTGTCTGTACATCGGATTAGCCCAATCAGGTAACTCAGCGATTGCTTTGTTTTGATCATTAGCTCCAGTCGAAACATTGAAATTAAGATGTATCATACCACCTCCGATCTCTTCAACATAAGATTCTTTAAGTCTACCCGCGTCTATGCTTTCAGTGAAACCATTTAGTAATTTTAATTTTTGATAACGTAGATTTCCAGACAGACTATCAGTCGTAATATAATCCACTTTTAAATTTTTCATTACTTGGAATGAGGCATCTGGAACAGTCCAAACCGCAACTTTTACACCTGCTTGGTGCATCTTCGAAACAAACAACCAGTTAAGTCCTGCGTTATCATAATTCACACTCACTGCAGAAGGCAACCGCAATGCCAAAGCTTTATTTATCATATCTGTTGTGCTAATTGTTCCATTAAACAGAAACTGTAGCATGTTGTACGGAAAAATTTTTCTCAAATTAAGAAGAGTCTCGTAACTAAAGCTAATGAATACAATTTTATTAGTAATTCCGAAATCGTCTGCTAAACTTTTTATTTTTTTTAACTCATCAAGAGTATAATTTGATGAAGCTTTTAATTCTAAAACTGGAATCTTATTATTGTTTTTACAAATTGTTAGATATTCATCTAAATCTGGTGGTCTTTTTTCTACATCGCTCAATGCGTTCAGATTGGGACCAGTATCTATTCTTAAAGCCCTAAATTGAGCGTAAGTCATTTCTGTAATTTTTCCCGTTCCATTCGTTGTCCGGTCTACTGTTTCGTCATGCATCACTACCCATTTCCCATCTGATGTTAAGTGAATATCTGTTTCAATCCCCCAGTGACGTTTTACATTTTCAAATGCAACTGTACTGTTTTCCGGAAAATTCGTATTGTTCCCACGATGTGCGATCCATTCAAGCGATCCGTGTGTCTGGTCAATCATTCTTTGACGCTCAGCATCCAAATCTGAACTCATAGCTACTGTTTGCCATGGCTGAGCTAAAGTATTTGTGACTACTCTATATATTTGAGTGTACGGTGCTTGATACATCGTCAAAGTTTGACGCGCATATACACTACCAGCGCCACCTTGTATTTCCATATGCACATGTGCGTTAGCAAACTCAACTGGAAGTGTACTGTAGTCACTCATTGTTTTTAAGCTAGAGTTCGGTATATAATACCAACCTTTGTACAATCTAGCCCACTGTTCTAACCCATCTGGTCTAGTAGGTAAATCTTCTAATCTCCAACTGTCACCGTTGTCTTTAGTTGTCTTGTACATTTGAGCATCATCTTGTGATAAAGACTTACGCCATTTTGTGACATCATAGCCACTATCCGTTTTTACCACAATTCGCCAATATCTGGTTGGTGGTTGTACTTTTCCATCTAAGATATTGCTAGTGATTTTTTGAAGATAATTACCAAGAGAAGAGTTGGGAATATTTTCGATATATATCCCGTAAATAAACTCTGGTGGTAAACTAGAAAAATCGGTCATTGATTTGCTTTCGTTTGTGGTTAAATAATATATTCCTGTATTCTCACTTAATTCAAGGTAACTAGTTGCTTGTTTTCCAGTAGTCGTTGCTTCTGCTAACCTGTGCGCTGCACCTTGATAGTAGTTACTAGACAACATTGTACTATTTGTCTGTGCATATTCTGACCAAGGATTCCAGCTAACAGGTGCAGCTGATTCTTGCCTGCGATATAGGTGTCGAGTGCTCGCTACAGTACTCGACGTATTTCGATACCATTCTTGGACGACCATTCCGCTTGTATCTCCCGGATAAACAGTCAACCATCCTGAACCAGACATGCCAATTTGTCGAATGTAGTGATTAGCTGGAATAAAAGTGTTAGATTCTGCACTAGTAATATAGTAGTATCCCGGTCGCGTCAACTCATCAATGGTTGTTGGTAGATGATTTAAGTCAGCTAAACGCAGCGACTTACCGTCATCTCTCGTTAATTTTAATTTCTGAAAAGATTCAAAATTCAGCGAAGATAGCTTTTCGTTCAAATCATCAAACTTTTTATTTACTTCTGACGCGTTATCTTCCAACTCTTCAATTTTTTTTGCAGTTTTATCTTCAACGCTTTTTAACAATTGTTCAAAATCTTTAAAATAATAATCGCCATTTGATTGAACATCACTATCAATAACAGACTTTTCTATGTTAAATGTAAACGCCAAATTGTCGGTATGACTTCCATCAGGGAAATCAATATAGATATAAGCATCAACTTTTCCATTGTATGAAAGTAGCATTTCTGGAACTTGATATTTTACAGTACCTTGCATATAGCTCTCAGTAATAATTTGATTATCAAAAATTGGAAATTCTTTTTTCTCTTCCCCTTTAAAAATATACATAAACAAACGAACAGTTGCTCCGAACAAGTCAGTTGGGCTTCCATCTTGATTCTGTATTTGGAATTGTAGAAAACCGGCATTTTTATCGTATGATTTAAAAGTAAATCCAGTGATAGTTACTGGTGAATTTTTGGGTTTTGTAGGTACTATAATTTTTCCTATTTTTTTTGACATTTTATTCCTCCTAATAAGTGAATTTTCGTGAGGCAGTTCCCCTCCCGTACCCTTTAACATCCACGGTTTTCGTGGATGTATCAATTTCAATACAATAGAAGCAGTCCTCTTTCACTGTGCCTGTCAAAGAATTGCCTTCACTATGCATAGCTCTACCATGACATACTGAGTACCACGTGTTGTCAATTAACCTCAAATGTTCAGAGTGCGTATGACCAGTAAAAGTTGCAATAAATTTACCTGCAGTTTTCGTGAAATCAACTTCCATTGCAAACGGAAAATCAATATTTGTGCCAGTGATGGTCAATGTCTCTTTTTTTACAAAAGCGCTAATTAACTGAATGAAGGAATCTACATTGACATTTACACCGTTTCCGTCTAAATAATCAGTAACAGGTACATGCATCAAAATAGCAACATGTGTTTTACTGTCTGTGTTTTTTAATGCTTCGTATATAAATTGAAGTTGCTCCACAGAAAAACCGTAAGTATTTTGGGAAGGATACTTGATATATCCATTTGAATCTAAAATAGAAGAGCGAATAAGTGAATCTAAGCCTATCACGCGTACAGTATGGTTTTCTTTGTCTATATCGTAGACATAGTCTTGTTTTGTACTTGATCTTGTCTCACCATATAAACGATCATTTCCTCTAAAAAGTTCTGCAAATTCTTCTTGAGTGAGGATTCCAGCGCTAGGTAAATAATGATTATTATTTACTACTGCATAACCAAAACTACCATCATCATGATTGCCGTTTACCATAAATTTAGGTGTTTCTCTATATCTAAACCATCTATCTGTATAACGTTTATAATAAGACAATAACATCTCATGGTCTTCATGATCACTATCACAATTATCGCCATTTGAATGAAGGATGTCGAAATTTGTTTGCAAATACAAAATATTATTTAATTTTTTTAATGCATATCGAGAATAAGCGTCTCTGTAAGTGTATTCATCAAAATGTGAATCTGTTACAAAACCAATGTTAACTTTTTTAGGATTGATTTTGCGTCTGAATTCTTCTAATGCGTCAATGTGATAGAGAGCCGGCATAATGTCGCCGGCATCATCGGGGAAAGGATCACCTGTCCTCCAAATTCCATTCACGGAATAGCCATGAGAACCTCCTTCAACCATCTTCAACTGAATGGTTTTACCTGCATTGATTCTTGAATAAGTTGGTATACTAGTAGCATCATATTGCGCTGTTAGACCAACATTTAATAAACCATAACTTCTGAATCCATTCGGGATAGTCAAAAGATCAATTACTTTATTTGCTTGTACGTTTGTCGGAGAAGTCCACCGCATCATCATAAAAACCCAATCACCCATTCGCTCTAACACGAGCGTTGGTTCAGCTTCTGGATTATAAACGAGAAACATCTCTTTTTTACCAATAAGTTGAGTTGTAGGCACTCGACTTTCATTTATCAAAAGTGCAGTTTTTTGTGGAGTCATTAGCTTTTTATCATCCATCGCATTAATAGCTTCACTACTTGTACTTAATCGCGCATCTGTTTGTTGCGCAACTCTTTGCGGCGTCATGAACTTATTGACTGCTGTTCCTTGCTCCGCTTCTGTCTTTGTAGCAGTGGAAAAATTATCTATTTGATTCGTTTTTCCTTCAATTTCAGCAATTTTATCAACTAATCCACTGAAATTCTCATTTTCAATAATATTAGCAATAATATTTTTATAACGTTGATAATAGTCAACTAACTCTTTTAAGTCCCAAAAGTAATTTCCTTCCCAAATATTTTTTCTGATTCCAGGAAGGATTTTATAAGCGAATTTCATCGTACTGAATGAGTCCGACTCTGGTATGTCACTATCAGCAAAGCTAAACCAAGCTTCAAAATTACCCACTTTTTGCAAGAAAGCATCAATTAACGTATATGAGACGCGACTATTTGTATAATCAACACTTTCTACCTTATCGCGTACTTTATACGGTCCGATTTGAGCATTAAAGAAAACAATTTTATCCTCAAAATCTAGTAACTTTCCTTCTTCTGTCATTTCAGCTTCAAAAATCTGGCTATTTTTATCGTCTTGAATGATACGGATTAAAGGTACATTGTTGTTAGGTGTGGTCGTACTTAGTATCATTTTATGATTTGTCATTGTTTTCCTCCTTTAAAAGTCAATATAGTTTCTTGGATTATGAAAATGATTACTCGATGATGGGTAAAACTCATCCATAAATTGGAAATGCAGATGCTCACCTGTGGATGGTCCAGTCGTTCCCATCAAGCCAATTTGCTGACCAGCAACCACTGTTTGCCCTTTAGAGACATCTACTCGACTTTGATGTGCGTATCCAGTAAACATTCCATCCGTATGTTTTATAACCGTGTAATTCCCGTACCAATCAAAATATTCTGCCCCCGCAGTGATGACTTCACCATCGCCTGCTGCAAAAATCGGGGTGTTCGGATTTCCATTCACCAAATCAATTCCATTATGAAACTCTTGTTGTCCAGTGATTGGCGAAATGCGCCATCCCATTTCACTTGTAACGGTGATTGGACTCGCGATAGGTTTGGTGTATCCTTCATTTTTTGGAATATCCAAATTTACGAATTTGTCATACCATTCTTGCGCCCATACACTTCTTTCCGGATGTGGATCGCGTGGTCTTTCAAAATTGGTCACAAATGCTTGTGCGGCTGTATTGATATCAGTTAAATTCATAAATTGTGTCCATGTGAGTGGATAAGCGCTAGTTGCAATCCATTGCCCATTTAATGAATGCCACATTAACAACTTAAACTGTGCTGTGATTGTGTCTGGATCTTCTGTGACTCCTGCTTGTGTCATGAGATTAATCATATACACACGCCCACTATTCACACCTGTATTATCTGTCCATTGCCATACACCATAACCATAGCCTGGTACACCGTTGCCTTCATCTGCAACTGGGTTGGCATCTGATTCACCTTGTGCATTACCCAATAGTGCAGCAGCAGCTTGCTTCGTAAACCCAGCGCTAATAGCCATTGCCCAAATCTGCCAATAACGTTTGTCACGATCAGAAGTGACTTCTGATGGATATTGTCCATTCCAGCTTCCGTTATTTCCACCAGAACTTCCGCCACCATTTGTGTCAATTTTTACACCATTGATATAGAGTTCTTTCGCATCCAGTCGTCCATTGACTTGTACCTTTCCCTCAAATGTCACATCGTCTTCAAAAATAATTTTTCCATTGCTAAACGTACCTTCTCCCAAAAGCTTGTACTTCCGCTTTTCACCACTAGATTCTTTAGGAATCTGGAAAACAGCTCCCGTACTACCATTTTCATAAGCAGAATTAATGGAAAAAATCTGTCCTGGATACTGGATGACTGCAAATCCATTTGGTTTACCAGCTGCTCCCAAAGTTCCTTCGATTCTACCTACAACTTCTCCCTCAACTGCGTTTTGCCAATTTTCATTCGTATAATTTAAATCTTCTGGTGTTTCTTTGTAGTATTGAAATTCTAATGATCCTCTATCTAAAACAGCTTGGTAAGTCATATTTCGATGAGCCGATTTCAACATAACGCCTTCCACAAGTACCCCGTTCAAAATACCTGTACGAATAAAATTTGCATTGAATTGACCATCTAAGGACCATGCAGTCGTTGACGGACCATTATGAACATCTTTGATTGTTTTCCATTGACCTTGCTTACATTGCTTAAATGAAATTCCAGAATTATTTTCAATCATAAAATACTTCGAGTTAGGAATATTTTCCCCATCCATATAGACCGTTTCATATACTTCCCGACTATTGCTAACACCTGCTTCAATTCCATTCACCTGATAAACAGAACCACCATTTTCACCAGCACCACGCATAATATCATCTTGATATTTTCCAATTTCAGTTGATTGATAAAAAGTCATTTTGGTTGATTCCAATTCAGACAAATTAGTTGCAACTTTTGCTGACTGTTTTCTTGTATCTTTTGTTAGATTATCACCTAATTCGACAGTTGCTTTTCCGGTTAAACGATTGATTTTTGTTTTATAAATCCGTGTGGCATAATGATATCCTTTGTCATATCTGTGAATAGTTACAGTATTTCCTATGACGTCACCCTCCGTTACTTCTGCTTGAAATTGAGCTAACGGTCTAGCTGAATCTAGTAAAGTCAGATAGGTATTCTGTAACAATTCTTGTGGGTCATCAATATCATCAAAAACAACAACTTTTTCTCGTTTGTACATCTTTCCATTTTTTTGTGGAACGCCGTACTTTTGCGTTGCTTCAACGTTTTCAAGAAAAGGTTGTCCTTTTGGTTTATCAAGTGGATCTCCCTTGGATTTTTTCCATTCAATATTGGTAAAATCTAGCCTTTTTCCTTGACCACTTCCAACATTTTCACCTTTTCCACGCCCGATGATTGAAGTATAAATGGCACTTTGATCGACTTCTTTGATAACAGTTAATGCCTTACTGCCATAAGTAAATCGCTTATTAGAAATTGTGCCGATCTGCAGATATACTTCGATCCACTTATCTTTGATCCCATCAGAATCTAGTGTGCAACAAAACAAAAACTCCATTCCAAAAGTTTGCAATTGTTTTAGTGCTTCTCGTACAGATACATAATCAAAAGTTGTTGTAATCTTGGATAGCCCTGGTTCGACGTAGCCCACTCGCCAATTACCATTAGTAAAAGCCAATAGCTCATTAAGTAAAGAATCAATGGATTGCTTATTTGCTACTATCTGATTGATGATATACGAGTCTAGTTCATCAGACGCAAAGCCAATCCCAGTAAATTCAAGTGTTTCGTTTGGATCACTAATTTTCGTGATTCGATACAATGAAAAAGACGATTCGCTTTCACGAACCGCCATGAATTGCGCGCTTGTAATGGTCTCATCGAATTTCGTTGTAACATAAAGTACGTCGTTCAATAATTCTTTTTTCTCCGCAGTAATTTCTTTTTCTTGAGAAACTTCAATTAAATTCTTCGCATCTTTTCGTTTGATCAAATGCTGAAAGTTATCAAAAAAATAAACCGATGAATTCAAATAGTCGCCCCCTTATAATAAATTTTTAGTGTCCCATTACTGCTTTTTATCTCTTGCCCCTGTTCCAAACAAAAATTTTCAAAATCACTGTCTAGATCAATTATCGGTGTCCAATCTGCTCCATTTACTAGTACACGTTGCTCAGCAAAATGAAAAACAATCTTATCACCGATTTGAATTGGTGCATCACTGATGCTAATCGTTTGTTTTCCATTAGTGATTTTAATTGATTGATTACTTGACAATACAGCTTCGATTTTACGAGGTGTCACCGGGAAAAAAGTTGGTACGCCGACATAGCCGTCTGTCATAAATTCTTTCGTATACTTTAATGGATCAACACAAAGAATCGTAAAACTGGAAATAACAGAATTAGATTCTCCACTGACTGTTTCAGCAGAGGCATAGCGGCCATAATAATGGTAATCTAGCTCATCATAAAAACGAATTTCAACATCCTTTGAACGATACAAGTGATTCAACAAAGTTTTAAACTTAAATTGCAAGGTTTCTGGATTACGATCCTCAAGTTTATACGTGATTTTTAATTCTCGTACTGGTAGTGTCTGGTTCATAACAATTGCCCCCACTTGAATGGCTTGTTGTTCGATTTCTGTCGAAAGCATTTCCCTCCCCTCAACCTTCAGTGTCTGATACCCATCAATCAGCTCTTCCAAATAAACTCCATCGTAGCTCATAGCAGAAGTTGGCAGAAATTGTTCGAACATCTGCCAACTCATCACAGTGTCTTTAAATGAATATAATTTGTTCTTCCATTCTTCCATTGTTCCCTCCTAAAATTCTAAATTCAATTCTGTCCCTTCACCTAAAGCTTGTGAGATATCATCCACGAAAGCTCTAAAATTTTGTTTGCCTAATGTAATCGTAAATACTGCTGGCTTTGTGGAATCTGTAGAATTTATCCGATGTTCAACTTGCGTATTCATCTGACCATTTGCTCGAGTTAATGTCGCTTCTAAATCTAAGTCGCGAACTGGTTGAAACCCATCGGTTAAACGGTCTGCCATTGTCCCAATGTTTTTTTGAACAGTGTAAAAGCCATTTGTTAAGCCTTGATTTAGTCCTGACATCATTGCTTGCCCTGCAGGAATCAAAATTTTACTATCATAACTAACTGGCCCCTTATGTTTAATGATCCAATCTGCAATGCCACTAACAAATTCTTTTCCTGCTTCCCAGGCTGCTTTTAAGCCATTGATAAAGCCATCAATAATCGCTTTTCCTGCTTCTAAAAGATTGATTTCTGACAATGAACTAAACAAATCTCGAATTCCCTCAATAATGCCATTGACAATCTCTTTTGCTGTCGCCATAAAGGTTGAAAAAGAAGATGTTACAAAATCACCAAAAGTACTGACAATTGACTGAATTCCCGCTAATACGCCATCCCAATCTCCTTTGATCAACGCTAATACCGTTTGGATAATGCCCGAAATGAAGCCCATAATAAAGTTAATTGTGTTTTGAATTTGATTAAAGACACCGCTAACTACTGACAAAATGACAGATAACACTGTTTTGAATACATTGGAGATAATTGTCCATGCTGTTTGAACGATTACTTGTACCACCGTACTCCATGCAGTCCAATATGCTTGAATTTGACTCAAAACAACTTGAACAACTAGTTGAATTGCAGCCAAAACAATAGTAAAAACATTTTGAATACTTGTCCACACCGTACTGACAACATTCATAATTGTCTCCTGATTTGTTTGCCACCAAGTTAAAAGCATCGTAAACATGGTCTGAACAAAAGTCGTAATCGTTGTGATGACTGGCTCCAGAAATGACTGGATTGCTGTCCAAGCAGTAATGATTGCTTGACGAAAGGTTTCGTTGGTATTCCATAAATAGATCAATGTTGAAACTAAAGTCACGACAGCAGTGATAATAATTGCTATCCAGTTCGCATTCATTGCAGTCGTTAATAATTTCTGTGCAATCGTTGCACCTTCCGTAGCCTTTGTCCAAGCTTGATATGCAGTACCTAAACCAGCAATCTTATCCTGGATTCCAACAACTGTAGAATAGGTGGTTAAAACATCATCAAAACCCGCCATCGTTTCACCAAAACCAGCCCCTTGTATCCCATTATCAACAGCACTCGTCACCTCAGAAATTTTTCCAATCAAGTCTTGAAAACTTTCTACTTCCTTTGAAGAGGAACCAGCTAGATTCATTGTTGAAGCTTTACTAGTAAGCTGTTCAAATTGCTTGACTGTTTCCTTTAATGAATCAGTGACTGTGTTAATAACTGAATTAAGTGAGTCAAAACCAGAAAGATTACTTGTCATTGATTTGATTGCTTTGCTTGCCTTCTCAATGCCTGTATTCATTACTCCCACAGCCCCTTCACTAAAAGCTGCAAGAATACTTTCCGCTGTATAGTCTCCCATAAATACCCTCCTTTCTTAAGTATTTGCTTTTTTGACCAGATCCAAGAATTCTTGATTTTCACCTTGTGGTAAATAGCCAACAATTTTTTCTTGTAGTTTTTCGTAATCAAAGAATGACTGAAACGTTGGATAAACCGGTACTTGTTTTTTTCCTTTTTTACTCTGTGCTTGAACTTCATAGTTTTTCCATGCTGAAAGATGTAGAAAATATTCCTGATCCAGTTGTCTTAGCTGATATGCTTTTTGCCGTAACTGATATTCAGAAATCGTCATTCGATCAATTTCAAGAAAATCGTTCATTTCTAAATAACGCAAACAGTTCAGCTGCATTTGCTGGTATACCTCAGTGAAATTTATTGGTTTGCTTGAATGCGTTCTAACAACTGTAGGGTCTTGTTCTTCGTAAATTCCGACTTTTTTAGTTCTTCCAAGAGTTCTTCAAACAATACCTCAGCCCCATTTTCCACAATATAATTGGCTAAGTCATCTTCACTTACTTTTGGTGTCTCTGTACTGTTTGCAACCTTTAACATCTCAACTAACGTTTCAACATCTTTATTAAAGAAATTCGATAAAATACTTTCTAGCCCCATTTTCAAAGTTAAGCCATTTTCTGTTACCGAATAACGACGATTCATTTCCTTGATAAAGCCATAACCAAATACAAATTGGTAGTCCTTTTCTTTAATCACTAAATTCATTTTTTCTCTCCTTTTTAATCCTGAAAATCAATTATTTTTGATAAAAATGGATTGTGTTCGTCATAAAACTACACAATCCATCATTGGTTTAAACTGTTTCTGAAACAGTGTCCTTGAATGTATACTGAATCACTTTAGCTTGGTCTTCTGATAACGTTGCATATCCTTCTTGACCAACACCGTTAACAGCAAAAGCTAAGCTTAGTTCCACATTGTCTTCTGCTGTCGCATTGGGTGTAAATTCTGAAACATAAGCTTGATAATAGGTTGCTTTATATTTATCTGCGTCTTCACCAACTCCATTTTCGGCTTTGTTGATTTCCCAAATTTCAACAATTTCGCCGTCCAACAATGCTTTTTTCATCTCGTCAACATGTGTATCTCCTTTGGCAACAATCGAAGTTGCAGAGAAATCATATTCAACGGGACTCAAAGTATGAACATTTCCATCCTTAGTCACAGTTGCTTCTGACTCACGAGTTAAGCCATTTTCATGTTCTGTTTGAAACGCCATTTTCCATGCGGGCCCTTCACTTGATTTACTTAATAAACGATAAAGCAAAATAACATCGATTCCTTTTAATGCTTCCATTTTTCTTCCTCCTGTTTTTGGTTCAAACAAAATAGAGCTGTTTTTGACTATCTTATTTGAAGATTTTTTGAAACAAAAAACGTTGATCTAAGTAGAAACCACCACCTTGTAATAACTTCAAGAAAATTTTTCAATTCTAATTTAGTTTTCTTCATTTTTAAAGAAGCAAGTTAGTTCATTCTGAAATGTTGATTTTCTTGATGATATTATTTTAGCCTGTTGACTACGAAAAAAATTCCTGAGTTTTTCCAGAGTTACAAACCTAGCTCATCTGCAACAGCTTCAAAAAATTCATTTCTTAGTTCGTAAGCCTTACTCTTACTAATAAACAAACGCTGACTCATTCCCAATAAATTGACTGTTGCATTTTTTTGTAAATAGAGTTTTTCGATGATTTCTCTCGTATTTTCATCCGCGCGCACCAAACAATCTTTCACTACATCACGGTTTCTTTCTAAATTCCAAAGTCGACGATCCATTGCAATGGTGATGGCCATCCTTTCAGTCGCTATGCTATGGTTTCCTTGTCCACGAATAGAGTTATTTAAATCGGCTTCTATAAATGGATGGCGTAATTCTTCTTCTCTTTGTTTAATATACGCATCTGTTTGATAATAATCGGATAAAATATCCTTAATATAATTAAATGTTGATTTTCGCAAAATGCTCCACTCCTAACTAATTTTATATAGGTAAAATATTTTGTTGACATCATTCTCTTACTATCTTCATAAAAAAATATAATTAACTGAATAATCTAAACTTACATTGACTTCAATCATAAAGTTTTATAAAATAAAAGTAACAAAAACAACACTTCTTGTTCACTTTGTTTTTGTATGTATAATCTATAAATAATACTATCCCATTACTTTATAATTTTCAATATTTTTATAAAAAAATATAAAAAGGAGTTTTTATAATGAGTTTATACGAAAGAGTTTCGGATCTTTCAAAAAAACAAGGAATCAGCTTAAATAAGCTTGCAGAAGATATTGGGCTGTCAAAAAATGTGATTTATCAGTGGCGGACAAGTAGTCCAAAAGCGGAAACTCTTGAAAAAGTCGCAGAATACTTTCACGTTTCAACAGATTATTTACTTGGACGAACAGATACACCTTCTTTGGGCACCAAACAAACGATACCTGAGGATCTCAATAAAATCTTAGACAATGTGAAAAGCTTTGATGGAAAACCGATGACGGACAATGACAGAGAGGCCATTCGTGCATTTTTAGAAGGGCGAATGAGTAAGTAAGGAGTCTTTTTTATGGAAAAAGTAAAGGAGCTACTCGCTAGTCATGGAATTGAGCTAGTCGTGATGGAATTAGAAAAAAGAGGCTATTATTTTGATGACTTGAATCTAATGGTCATCAATCAAAATCAATCAGAAGAAAAGCAAAAACAAGTGATTCTTCATGAACTTTATCATGCACTAAACCATTCAGAATTCAATGCATTATATAGCAATCCTGTCTTCCACTCAAAAATGGAAAACGAAGCGAATACTTCGATGATCAATTATTTGATTCAAGAAAATGATGGGCAATTCAATTACACAAGTGTGCTAGAAGAATTTAATTTGGGGTTAGGTTGGGAGTGTCATCTGAAATAAAAAATACGTTTCGGAGACACATTACATTAATTGAATATTTTTTGTGACTCTTTATTTTTACTAATCAATAATGTAATTGTGTAATAAAAAGCGCTTGTAGCCTTAAGGCTACAAGCGCTTTTTATTACACAATTATTTAACTGCGTCTTTCAATGCTTTACCTGGTTTGAATGCAGGTACTTTGCTAGCTGGGATTTCGATTTCTTCACCAGTTTGTGGATTACGACCTTTGCGAGCTGCGCGTTCGCGAACTTCGAAGTTACCAAAACCGATTAATTGAACTTTTTCGCCGTTAGCTAAAGCATCTTGAATAGTTGAAAATACAGCGTCTACAGCTGCAGTTGCGTCTTTTTTAGTTAAATCAGTAGCTGAAGCAACTTTTTCGATTAATTCTGCTTTGTTTGCCATGGATTAGATTCACCTCCTCAACAAGAGATATGATGTAAAACATCAACCAATTAAACAATCTGAGTGGTCCAGAAAGTTTAATAGAAATATTGACTTACTTCAATATTCTGTTATCACGATATCATATAAACCGCTTAATGGCAAGGTTTTTACTGATTTTAACGTGCTTTTTTTGGTCATTAAAACGTAATAAAAGAAAGTACCTTTATCCTTTGAAAAAAAAGAATGACTATGGTAAAATGCCTATTTTCTTCTTCTTGGAATGATTCGAATCGAAGTTCCTTCAAAAGTAAATGCCTTACGAATTTGATTTTCTAAAAATCGTTCGTAAGAAAAATGCATTAATTCTTCTTCATTAACAAATACCACAAAGGTTGGCGGCTTAACAGCCACTTGTGTTGCATAAAAAATCTTCAAGCGTTTGCCTTTGTCTGTTGGCGTTGGATTGATTGCTACAGCGTCCATGATGATGTCGTTCAACACTGCGGATGAAACGCGTAGATTTTGATTCATGCTAACATCTTCAATCATTTCTGGCAGACGATTCAAACGTTGTTTTGTCACTGCAGAAACGAAAACAATCGGTGCATAGTCAAGATAACGGAATTCATCACGGATTTCTTGTTCAAAATCACGCATGGTATTCGTTTCTTTCTTCACTAAGTCCCATTTATTCACCACGATGATGACTCCGCGACCTGCTTCGTGTGCATACCCCGCAACACGTTTATCTTGTTCACGGATTCCTTCTTCGGCATTTAAGACCATCAAAACGATATCTGAACGATCAATGGCACGCATAGCACGCATAACACTGTATTTTTCAGTATTTTCGTACACTTTCCCACGTTTTCTCATCCCCGCTGTATCGATCATCAAGAATTTTTGACCACTTTCCGATACAAAATGGTTGTCAATTGCATCACGAGTTGTTCCTTCAATGTCTGAAACAATTACGCGATCTTCACCTAAAATTGCATTGATTAAAGAAGATTTGCCGACGTTTGGACGACCAATTAAACTAAATTTGATTGTATCATCGTCTTCTTCTTCCGTATCAGTGGCAAAATATTTGACTGCCTCATCTAAAATATCACCGATTCCCAGACCATGACTTCCAGAAACAGGGTATGGATCACCTAGTCCTAATGCGTAAAATTCATAAATATCATTACGCATTTCAGGATTATCTACTTTGTTAACTGCTAAGATAACAGGTTTATTACTACGATATAAAATCTTTGCAACCATTTCATCCGCATCAGTGATACCTTCTCGTCCACTAACTACACAAATAATTACATCTGCTTCATCAATCGCGATTTCTGCTTGATGCTTGATTTGTTCCATAAATGGTTCGTCACCTAAATCAATCCCGCCTGTATCGATCACGCTGAATTCACGACCTAACCATTCGCCTTTTGCGTAAATACGATCACGAGTCACTCCTGGAGTATCTTCGACAATCGAGATACGCTCGCCAGCGATGCGGTTAAAAATCGTAGACTTACCGACGTTCGGACGGCCAACGATTGCAATTGTTGGATTTGCCATATTTTTTCCTCCTCACAAGTTTCCAATCCTACTTAGTTTAACGAATGAACCCCAAACTTTCAAGCTTAGTTATTCAATTCCTCCAACTATTTTACATTTTTCTTGATTATCTGTAATCAATAACGAAAAAAATAAGACCAAGACAAAAGCTTTCACTTTCGTCCCAGTCATAAACTGACGTTACTTAATTATTTATCTGATTCGTCGCCTGTTGTTTCTTCCACTTCTTCTTTTAACGCATCGCCTAAAATATCACCCATTGTGAATCCAGTATTTTCTTCTGGCAATTCATAGGATTCAATATTTTTTGGTTCTTCTTCAGAAGCAGGTTTTTCTTCCAAGGCTTTGATACTTAAAGCAATCCGATGTTCATCTGGATTAACCTCTAACACTTTCACATCAACTGTTTGACCTTCTTGAAGTACTTCATGAGGTGTCGCAATATGTTTATGTGAAATTTGAGAAATATGAACAAGACCTTCTACCCCAGGGAAAACTTCTACGAAAGCGCCAAAACTTGTTAGTCGTTTAACTGTGCCTTCTAAAACAGCTCCAACTGGTGCTTTTGCTTCAATGTCTGTCCAAGGTCCAGGCAATGTATCTTTGATTGATAGTGATACACGTTCTTGTTCAGGGTTGATTGATAAAACTTTTACGTTTACTTCATCCCCAACAGCTAATGCATCACTTGGTTTTGCTACGTGACCATGAGAAATTTCTGAAACGTGAACAAGTCCGTCAATTCCGCCTAAGTCAACAAAGGCACCAAAGTCAGTCAAACGTGCAACACGTCCTTCAATGACATCACCTTCATGAATAGCAGTTAACACTTCTTTTTTCTTTTCTTCTTTTTCAGATTCAACCACTGCTTTATGAGAAAGAATCAAGCGATTTTCTGATGGTTCGATTTCAATAATCTTGAAGCTCAACGTTTGACCTTTATAATCTGAAAAATCAGCTACAAAGTGATCTTCAACCATTGATGCAGGTACAAATCCACGTACGCCAACATCAACAACTAAGCCACCTTTAACTACGTTTGTTACTGGTGCTTCGATAATTTTACCAGCTTGGAAATCTTTCTCGATATCTTCCCAAACTTTTTTTGCATCTAAACGGCGTTTTGATAATAAATAACTTCCGTTTTCTTTATCTTTACCAATTGTACTAATAACAACTAAGTCTAAAAGATCGCCGACATGAACAAGCTCATCAATGTCATCTACAGGTAATGTCGATAATTCTTTTGCTGGAACGACACCTTCAACGCCAGCACCTTCAATTCCAACAATTACTTGTTTGTCTTCAATAGCTAAAACTTCACCTTTAACTACATCGCCAACACTAACTTCTTGAACGCTCTTCATTGCATCTTCCATTGACTGATTGCTATCTGCTTGATTTTGATCAAATTCTGTCATAACACTTGTCCTCCTAACCAACATTATGCCGTAAGTACGGTACTAATTTAAGTTTAATTGATTCTTAAAAAAAAATAAAGCGATTTCGCCCGGTTTATTTGAAAATTCTCGACTTTCCGCTCATTTCATCGTTTTTTCCAACCAATACTTATAATTGATAGCCTTTTTCGGAAACAACTTCTTTAATCATTGCTACCACCTCTAAAATAGATTTTCCCGTTGTATCAATTCGTACTGCATCTTCTGCTTGTTTCAACGGAGAAATTTCACGTGTGGAATCATAATGATCACGCTCTTGAATTTCTTTTGTTAGGGTTTCTAAGTCAGTTGGGATTCCTTTTTCTTGATTTTCTTTATAACGGCGTTGTGCTCGTTCAGAAACACTTGCTACTAAAAAGATTTTGATTTCTGCATGGGGTAGAACGGCTGTGCCAATATCACGCCCATCCATTACCACGCCACCATCTTCACCAATTTGTTGTTGAATAGCAACAAGCTCTTCTCGGACTTTTCCGTGTGCAGAAACTTCTGAAACAGCTTTTGTCACATTTGGTTGTCGAATTTCAGCTGTCACATCTTGTCCTGAAACAAACACATGCTGACCATCTGCTTGTTGTTGGAAAGAAATCGGATTTTCTTTAATCAAAGTAACTAATCCAGCTTCGTCAGCAAAAGGAATTTGATGCTTGATTGCCAAATACGTCACTGCTCGGTACATAGCTCCTGTGTCGGTGTAAATATATTGAAAATCTTTTGCTAAAATTTTTGCTACAGTACTTTTGCCAGAAGAAGCCGGCCCATCAATTGCAATACTAATCTTTGTCATAAAAACGCTCCTCAAAAAAAAGCCGCAAAATGCGGCTCACATTATTTCACTCGTAATTCTTGTCCAGGATATAACATATAATTATTTGGATCCATTCCATTTAATTGGAATAATTGATCAATCGTGATTCCAGCACGTTCAGCTACTTGTTTTGGTCCTTCACCTGCTTGAACAACTGTCGTTGAACCAGCCGCTGCTTCTGTTGATGAAGAAGGTGTTGTTTCTGTTTCTTGTGGGACTGTTTCACTTGAAGCTGGTGGTATAACTGGTGCAACTGAACTTGAAGTCTCTGGTTCAGCGATACTTGATTCTACAGTTTCAGAGCTTTGAACTGTTTCAGCAGTTGAAGAAACGGTTGTTGACTCTTCTTTTGAACTCATGGTTGAACTTTCAACGATTGATGAAGTTGTCGATGTTGAAGACGAACTTGCTGCGTTATTACTTGAACCATTTCTAATCCAGAAGTAAGCTCCTGCCGGGATTGCGATACAAAGTACTAATAAAAACAAAAAGAGTGATAAGAAAACAGTGTTTCCTTTCTTTTGCTGTCTTTGAGAGCTTCTTGAAGAATTTTCATCTTCAGTATCATAAATCGGTTGCTCCCATGGTTCTTGTGTTTCGTTATTTTCTGATGATTGATGTCTATCTTTTCTGCTCACCTTTGCTACCTCCTAAATTCTTTCGTGAGTATTATACCATAGGAAAATGGGCCATGCCGAAAAAAATTATCCCTCTACGTTTTTTTTAAATAAATTTAGTAAAATCTCTTCCCAGTTATTCTCAAAATGACTTGTTCTTACTTTTGTTTCCGCTGAAAGAAACCATGCTGCTTCGTCAAAATCACAACAATTTTTTGGTTTCGCTGTCAATTTTTCGCCAAAATAGTTCAAAATAAATTCTCTGCGACAGGTAGTTGCATGGATATATCGTAACATTTGGTACAAACGAAACTGTTTCTCTTTTTCTTGAAGCTTTAATTTTTCCATCCATCGATCTGGTTGATTTGTTGTTTTGACAATTTCTAACCATTTTTGTTGAAGTTCATCAGAGGGTCGTTCTAGCTCTTGCTGATGTGCTAAATAAACTTCAAATCCTTGACGTTGCTCTTTCGCTAATTGATTAAAAAAATGATGTATCGCTTCATCTCCCGTTTGGTACAACAAAATGGCTGTACTTGGCTTTTGATCACGACCAGCTCGTCCGATTTCTTGCACATAATTTTCCAAACTATCTGGCAAATCATAATGGATAACATAACGAATATCTGCTTTGTCTACTCCCATGCCAAATGCGTTTGTTGCAATTAAAAATTGCAATTGATTTTGAGAAAATTGTTGCTGTAATTGGCGTCTTTGGCTCGCATCTAGACCACCATGATAGTAGCCAATAGAGAATCGACCACGCAATTCTGTATATAAACGTTCCACCTCTTTTTTCGTTGCACAGTAAATGATGGTCGCACCATTGATTTCTTTCATAATCGACTCTAACTCTTCCGTCTTTTGAGTCGTTTCCCTGACAAATAGAGCTATGTTTTCTCGATTCACTGAATGCTTAACGATTTTAGGTTTATTCGTAAATAAAACCGTTTCTATATCTCGTTGGACTGCACTTGTTGCTGTAGCTGTAAGCGCCAAGGTCACTGGAATTGCCAATTGTGTTCTTACTTCGCCCAAACGTTGATATTCCGGGCGAAAATCGATGCCCCATTGTGAAACACAATGTGCCTCATCAACAACGAAAAGTCCGATTTTTTGCTTTTTTAATTGAGTTAACATTTCTGATTGCAATAACATTTCCGGACTTAAGAATAAAAATTTATATTGAGATAAATGATCCATAACATATTTGCGTTCTGAAAAGGTCAGTAAACTATTAAAGGCCACAACTCTTTTTTCGCCCATTTTTTGCAACTGCATAACTTGATCTTCCATTAGTGATAGCAATGGTGAAACCACAACGACCAACCCTTCGGATAGATAACCTGTTAACTGGTAACATAAACTTTTCCCATTACCCGTTGGCAGAACAGCTAATACATCGTCTTTGTTCAGCAATGTTTGAATAATTTCCTCTTGACCTGGGCGAAAAGTTGAAAAGCCAAAATAACGTTTTAACTCAGCTGTTAAATTCATCTTTTCGGCCTCCTTTTAAAGCTCGTATTTGGTAAAAACGAAATTCACCATAATCAAGTGTACCCATTTTGTTTACCTCTTGATAACGCCAAGTTTGGACAGGTGTTGTTTGACTAGCTAATAATTGGTTCGTCTCTTTCGAAATCAGCTGGTCAAATGGAAAATCGTCTAAGAACAATGCCCATTCAACTAAATGATCCGTTATTGTCCCTTTTTTCAAATGACGGCGTACCATGATTTCAGAGAGAGAATACCCTTGCAGAAAAAGTTGTCGCGTGATTAGCATACTTTGATTGTAATTTTGTTCTAAAATAGGTAACAACAACTGACTGAATAAAAAATCTGGAAACTGTTGCAATTGGTTGAAAAAAGCGTGAACAGCTTGTGCCTGTTGCAAATAGACTGTCGTTTCATCTTCACTTGGCTCAATTAGTTGATAGGGCAGTAACCCGATTTGTTCATACCCAGAAAACTGATTGGCTAATAAATTAGCTTGTTCCTTTGTTAACTTACCTAAACAAGTCGATAATTCATGATAAAAAGTATCAGCTAACTGTTCTTTTGAACGGCCACTATGAGCTAGCCACGATTTGATTCTAGTGGTATAAAATGGGCTAGTTTCTGTTGGTAAATACTCTGACTGATGCGCATTTAAATGAGAAACGACTTGAATAGCGAATTTTACCAATCGCCAGGCCTCTTCCCAATTTCTACCATAGCGCTCAAAATGTAAATCTGGATACAAGACATTCAATTTTTTTTGGCGTTCTCTCCCTTTAGATGTCAAGAAAACTTCATTTTCTTCAATCTGAATCAAACCGGATTTTTCTAACTCAGTTAATCGTTCTTGATAGGTTTTCTGAGTTAGTTCTGGTAAACTGTTGTGGGCCGGCAACAATTCATTTAAAAACCCAAAAATCAATACGGAGGTTGTTTTTTTGCCTGTCAATAATTGATAAAAAGAACTGATCCTCAACTTGTTTCTTGAGGGAAATAAAGATAGAATAAATAAAAGCATAGCAATTCTCCTTAAGTTAGGATGGTTAAAAATGTCATTATTATGTAAACTTGTACCCGAACGTTGTATCGCTTGCGGCCTTTGTCAAATTGAGGCTCCTGATATTTTTGATTACGATGAAGAAGGAATCGTGCTCTTTGCACAAGAACCAGAAGCACATCAACAATTCGTCACCGAAGCAGAAACTGAGCATGTAAAGAAAGCCTATCAGAAGTGTCCCGTTCGAGCAATACTATTGGAAGAACAAACATAATTTATCATTCCTTCGACAAATCAATTATGAATTTTATAGAAAGATTTGTCTATCAAGATAGAATGAGCAAAAATTTTGCTCAAAATAAACGTGAGTCCAGTCAGAAACTTCTCAAAAAAGTTAGCTCAATTGCTACTTTTTTAAACTGTTTCGCTAGGCTCACGTTTTTATTTACTAGTGGTCAAAAGTAACAAACTACCAACCATTTTGCTTTAACCAATTTTCAATCGTATTCACAAGAACAATTTGCTGATCCTCATTCGTAATTTCGGCTTGTCCATCCTTTTTCTGTTCCCCATACGAACCAAACCCACTATGGTTTCCGCCATTAATCACCACGTACTTTGTTTGCGTAGGCAAATATTGTTTAGCATCTTCATATGCTTCATGATTTAATACTTGATCTTTTGATGCAGTAATTGAAAGTACCGGGATTTTTGACTGAGATAATGTCCCATTTTTGTCAGGATAACTTGCTAAGAAAAAGATACCTTTATTCTTATCTGTCACATTTTGAGAAGCATACCGACTACTCATTACTCCACCAAGCGAATGACCGCCAAAAACAAAGGTACGATCTGGAAAATCTTCAATCACTTTTTCTGCGCGATTTTTATCTAGTATCGCTAGATTAAGTGGCATCTTGACGATTGCCACGTCATAGCCAGTTTCAGAAAGTTTGCTTGCCCAAACGCTGTAACTCGCTGGCTCAACTAAAGCACCTGGATAAAAAATAATGATTGGGTGTTGTTTTGCAAGCTTCTTTTTTGGACTTTCAAATAAAAGATACTCCTTGTTATCAATTGCTTTTTTACTGGTTGTTAATGCTGTTTGGTTTGGTTCATAAGTATTTTCTTTTAAATAATAATAGCTTCCAATACCAATCAAACTTAAAACAATCAGCATGCCTAAGAATATTTTCCCTAATTTTTTCAAGCTTCCATCCTCCTTCAATCATCTTTTAGTTTATTATACGTGTATTTCAAAAAAATGACGAAAGAAATTTCTTAATTGCTTCAAAAAAAGAGATGTGACAGCATCGTCACACCTCTTTGATTAAACATTGTACAAAAATTTCCTCTCATAGAATTAAGATGTTTCTATAAGATTACTCACAAGCTACTTATTTTGCACACAATCGATAAACAGCTTCAGCATAAATTTCCATTGCTTTATACATGCTGCTTAATTCCCAACGTTCATTTGCTTGGTGCATGAAATCTGGTGTATCTGGGAACATCGCTCCAAATGCCACACATTGATTCATTGTACGAGCAAAAGTTGCGCCACCTGATACAAATGGTTCAGTCATGTCACCAGTAATGTCACGGTAAGTTTGCAAAAGATTTTTTACTAACTCACTATCTAGTGGCACGTATAACGAATCTAAGAAGTCAAAATCTTCATAAGTTAATTCATATTTCTTCGCTGTTTCAGTTAATTTTGCTACCAGATCATCTTTTTTGAATGTTACGGGAATACGCATGTCCACGCCAATTTTTGTTTGTTCTGGTGTGATTTCTAAGCTAGCAAAGTTCATTGTTAATTCGCCAGATTGTTCATCTTTCGTTTTTCCAACAACATGTTCACCAGTTGCATTTTCTTTCACCAATTTTCCTAAGAAATCAATTGGTGCAAAATCGAAGACTTCAGCTAAAGCCATAGACAAACGTGAAATAGCATTCACGCCTTCCGGTGCATCTTTCGCATGAATACTTTTTCCAAGAACAATAATTGAATCTCCATGATCTTCAAAATCAAAACCAAGTTTGTTTAATGCTTCTTTCACTTCTTCTAATTTTTCACCAGAATATGGAGCAGCATCAGGAACCACGTTTAATGCACCACCTGCTTTCACAGAAAAATCAGTAGTACCAGGACCTGTTAGATAGGCTTGTAGTAATCCTTTTTCAGCGTAAATCAATGGGAATTCAGCATCTGGTGCAAAACCTTGTGTGATTCCTTCTTCTTTTTCATTGTATTTATCTAAACAGCGCCATAAGTTTTCTTCATCTGTCCCAAAAATAAAACGAATTCGTGTTTTAAACTCAATACCAGCATCCATCAATGATTTGACAGCATACATTGCTGCGATCGATGGTCCTTTATCATCTTGTGATCCACGTCCAATCAACCAACCATCTTTTACAGTTGGATCAAACGGTTTTGTATCCCAATTTTTTTCATCCCCCGCAGGAACAACATCCATGTGACACAAAATACCAAACAATTCATCACCAGAACCAACTTCTGAATAACCATAATAGCCTTCTGGGTCTTTGAATGTACGGAATCCTAACTCTTCACTGATTGCTAAAACCTTATCTAATGCTTCAACAACTTTTGTCCCGAAAGGATGTCCTTTCCCAGTATCCTCTTCATCTAATACAGAAGGGATTCTGATTAGTTCATTAAGTGATTGTAATGCTTGTTCATGATGTTCTTTTGTAACAAATTGTTTCATTACGCTTACCTCCTAATAAGATAAAAGACCCGATAGTTTGCCTACCGAGTCTTCTTAAAGCCAACTCAGTTAGCTTTGTTTACTTTATTATTCAATGATAGATGTTTCCGCTCATTTTGTCTAGGCAAAACTAAATCATTGCTGCAACGCCGAGAATCACACAGATAGCTACAAATAAAATAGCAATCAGCTTACCGGTAAATTTCCACCAAACTGAGATGTCAAAACGAGCGATCGCAACCGCCCCCATAACAATAGCAGAAGTTGGAGTAATCAAGTTGACCAATCCAGAAGCAGATTGATAAGCAGTGATAACTAAGTCTTTACCTACGCCAGCAAACTCACCCATAGGACCCATGATTCCCATTGTAGCCGCAGCTAAACCGGAAGTTGATGGAATCAAGAATGACATTGGAATATAGAAGATGAACGTGATAATGATGAACACGCTTGAAGATAATGTGCTCAATCCTTGTTCTCCCCAGTGTAAAATAGTATCTGTAATCAACCCATTGTTCATAACAACTTGAATACCACGAGCAACAGCAACAACGATTGCTACACCAATCAAGTCTGATGCACCAGCTAAGAATTCTGAAATGAATTCAGATTCCTTCATGCCGTATGTGAATGCAACAACGATTGCCATAACTAGGAATAACATAGTGATTTCTGGGAAGTACCAGTCACCAAGTGGTAACATGTCAATCCCTAATACTGTACCAATTACAGGAAGACCTGTTAACCAGTTTGTTAATGATTCAAAAATAGTAAAGTTTTCATTCAACGTTGTCCAAGGAATCAAGCTGATGATCATGATGCCAAAAGTAATAAAGAATAAGATGTTAACAGATTTTTGTTTGCTTGTAATGGTTTCTTGACGGCCAATCGATTCGATATCGAAGTGTTTCATGTCTTCTTGTCGTTGGTTATAAACCAAAGACTTGGTTGGATCTTTTTCGATTTTTGAAGCATAACGATAAACATAAACGATTGAAATACCTAATAAGATCACAAACATTAAGAAACGTAAGCCAATTCCCTCACCCATAGAGATACCAACAGCTTGTGAGGCTACCCCAGTGGCAAACGGATTAACTGTCGAAGCCAAACAACCTACTTGTGAACCAACTAAAACGATTGCAACGGCTACTACAGTATCAAAACCAACAGCCATCATAACTGGAATTAGTAACGCATAAAAAGGAATTGTTTCTTCGGCCATTCCGTAAGTTGAACCACCTAAAGCGAATAAAATCATTAAAACAGGAATCAACATTTTTTCTTTGCCTTTAAATTTCTTAACGACAGAAGCGATTCCAGCATCTAATGCACCCGTTTTATTGATAATTCCTAAAAATCCACCCACGATCAAGATAAAGAATGAAATCGGAATAGCTGCTGGCGTCGCACTTGTTAGCTCACCTGCTTCAACCCCCAACATCCCATTGATTGGTGCCATAAAAATATCCCAAAGACCTTGTGGATTTTGTTTTACTCGTTGATACGATCCAGCGATGATATTGCCTGCATCATCTACACTATAGTGACCAGCTGGAATGAACCAAGTAAGGACAGCGATAATTGCAATGATAATGAATAAGACCGTATACGCTGACGGCATCTGAAATTTTTTCTTTTTTTGTTCCATTTTCTTCTTCCTTTCCCTTTTTCATTTTTTAGAATCAAGTAATATTGGTTCTATCGTTATTTTATCAAAAAGAGTGGCAGAACAAAAATAATATCTCGAATAAATGATACTTTTTGTTCATAAATCCATTAATAGTGACGAATCGTTGCCTCCTTTCATCTAAGATACTTCTTTCAAAGTAATTGTAGCCTGTCTCTTTGTTTTGTAAACAAGCCTATTCGTCATTCAAAAAGAGAAGAATTTCACATTCATTTATTACAAATTCATGTTTATACATAAAAAAATAAAATACTCAGTAACAACTAATAAAACGTTTACATTTGCGGTTTTATTGCATTTTTTTTCAAAAAAAAAGGACCAAAAAATTACTGGTCCTTTTGAATATTCATTTTTAAATCGTATGTCTTTGTTCTAAGGCATGTTGTTTACGGCTTAACCAAGGCAATAACTTAGCGTGTAAAACTAAGAACGCGGCACTAACGATAAATCCTTTGATCAAGTTAAATGGAACAATCCCAATCAATACATAATTAACCAGTGGCATACCTAGCATTTGATTTGCGTTCAATCCGAAGAACATCAGATATAAGGGTGTAATAACAAAATAGTTTGCGACACTCATAAAAAGCGTCATTGCTAAAGTTCCGGAAACAACACCGAAAATTTTATTTCTATTTGCATGTTTTTTATTTTTTTTGAAGAAGTAGAAAATCGGTAATGTGAAAATGGTCGTTGCCAAGAAACTTGCAACATCCCCCACTAGATTGTCTGGTGAAAATCCTGTTGTCACCAGATGTAACAATGAGCGTAAGAAAGCCGTGGCTACACCAGCTACTGGACCGAATAAAAACATGCTGATCAAGACAGGTATATCACTGAAATCAATTTTTAAAAAACTAAATGCCGGCATAATTGGAAAAGCAATAAATTGCAAGACCAATCCAATTGCAGCGAACATCGCTACCATGACCATTTTTTGTACCCGTGTGTTCTTCATTTGAAATCCTCCTGTTAGGACTCCTCTTCAGCGAACTATCCAACTAATTTTTTCAAACAAAAAAACTCTACTTTCACAGGGAAAATAGAGTTAGAGTTATCTGATAAATGATTAGTCAAATAAGCTCTATCTTCTTTATCCAGACTTTACTGTCGGTATCGGAATTTCACCGATTCAGCTATTTCCTAAAGAAATAGGTCGTGGACTATAACCACCGGTCGGGAATTGCACCCTGCCCCTGAAGACGAACCTTTTATATTATTTTGTTTACACTTACATTATACATAGCCTTGAAAAAAATGCAACATTTATCTCTTACAAAAAGTAAGCTATCATTTTGAGTGATTGAGTAACGTACTAATTTCTTTTTTGTTTAGCTCACGATATTCTCCTGGACGTAACCCTTGAAGAGTCAAATCGCCATATCTTTCTCGTTTTAGTTTTTGCACAGGTAAGCCAATTGCCTGTAACATATTTTTTACTTGGTGATTGCGCCCTTCATGAATTGTTAACTCAACAATACTATGGTTCGTTTTAGGATCCACTGATAAGATTTGAACTTTAGCAGGTGCCGTTCTTCGGCCTTCTAATTTGATCCCTTTCGTTAAAGGAGATAACCCTGATTTTGTAGCAATCCCTTTTACTTTTGCAACATATACTTTATCAACCTCATGTTTTGGATGTGTCAAGCGTTGTGCAAATTCGCCATCATTTGTTAATAGTAAAATACCAGATGTATCATAATCCAGACGTCCTACAGGATAAATTCGTTCTTTTACCATCGGCAGTAAATCAGTAACGACTTTTCGATTTTTATCATCTGATACTGCAGAAATAACTCCTTTTGGCTTATAAAGTAAATAATAACCATATTCTTCTTGATAAATAGGTACTTCGTCTACTTCGACAACATCGTGTTTGCCAACTTTTACACCTAATTCTCTTACAACTGTGCCGTTGACTTTTACACGACCAGCCAAAATAAATTCTTCTGCTTTTCTTCGAGAAGTAATTCCGGCATGTGCAATTACTTTTTGTAATCTTTCCATTACTTTTGTTCTCCTTCGCTCACTCCATCAAAAAATAAATCCAATGATGCATCATCTTTTAACGCGTTTTCTAGTTCTTGTGTATCTGGCAACTCTGTTAAGTCTTTTAACCCAAAATAATCAAGAAAATAGCCTGTCGTTCCATACAAAATTGGACGGCCTGGTCCTTCCACGCGCCCTTTTTCTTCAATTAATTTATGAGCAACCAATCGCTGAACGGGACCAGAAGCTTGGACACCTCTGATTTGTTCGATTTCTGTACGTGTAATTGGTTGTTTATAAGCAATAATTGCTAATGTTTCTACTGCTGCTTGTGATAACGTATTTGATGAACCCTGTGCATATTTTTTTAAGAGTGGTGCTAATTCTTTTTTAGTTGTTAAAACGAAATGGTCCTCAGTTTCAAAAATGTGTAACGCTGAATCAAGAGTCGCTTGATATTTTTTTTCTAAGGCCACAAGCAATTCAGATAATTCTTGTTTGTCAATATTCAATAAATAACTTAACTCGTCACTGCCAATTCCTGCTTCACCGGCAACGAAAAGGATAGCTTCTAACTCACTTAATTTTGTCATTCGTTGTATCTCCTACTACTGGATAAAGCATGATTGAATCATAATTTTCTGCCTGTTCAGCAAAAATCTGCCCGTTTTTCATCAGTTCAAGTAACGCCATGAAGGTCGTCACAACTTCTGCTTTTGTTGGTGCTTCAAAAAATGACTCAAATGTACAGCCTGATTGACTGTTCACTAACTTTTCCTTAATAAAACTCATACGTTCTTCGATTGTCGTATCATCTGGGGCAATCGTTTTTTCCACTTTTTGTGAAAATTGTTTCCGTTCCAAAATAGCCTGCATTGCTCGAAATAAATCGACTTTTTTTACTTGCCCTCGTTTGAGAGGCAATTCTTTTTCTGCCAAGTCTTCTACCATAGTTGGTTCTTTCGAATAATACAAACTGCGTTCTTCAGCTTTTTCAACCAACTTTTCCGCTGCATACTTATATTTTCGATACTCTAAAAGTTGTGTAACCAATTCGTCACGTGGATCTTCTTCCCATATCAGATCATCTTCAATCGCTAGCTCCTGGACGGGCAGTAATGTTTTACTCTTGATTGCCATCAGTGTGGCTGCCATTACCAAATATTCTCCAGCTAAAGCTAGCTCCATTGTTTTCATCGTATGAATATAGTTCATGTACTGCTCCGTAATCGTCGCAATTGGAATATCGTAAATATCAATTTCCATTTGCTGAATCAAATGAAGCAATAAATCCAGTGGTCCTTCAAAAATATCTAGTTTAATATTGATTTCAGTCAAATGTTTCACTCTTTCTTAGTTATGCTTCATTGCCATTTAGATAGGTAAGGTTTCGTCACTTCGGTCGCTAAAAAGGTCACTTCGGGGTATTTTTCCTGAAGCTCATTCAGCATCAGAAAGCCCATATTCTCTCCGCGATAAGAAGGATTCAACGAAATATCATGAATGATCAATTGATCCTTACCTATCCATTCAATACCGATGATTCCTTGGATGTTCGTCGAGTCTTCTGGGGTGAAGAAAAATAATTCATACTCATTTTCTGCTTCATAAACATCGATTTCTTTTAGCAAATCTGCTTGATCCGATAATTTTTTATGGAAGCTTAACAAGCCCATTGCAATTTTTCGGTTCTCTTTTCGGTAATGTGTTAACATTGTTTCACCTTCCTCTAATTAAGCCCTTGGAAAATGCTGCTTGTAAACATCTGTCATTCTTTTTTTCGTGATATGTGTATAGATTTGTGTTGTTGAGATGTCTGCATGTCCCAATAATTCTTGTACAGTCCGTAAGTCTGCTCCATTTTCCAACAAATGCGTAGCAAAACTATGACGTAAAGTATGTGGTGTAACATCTTTACGAATACCTGCTTGCTGTACTAATTGCTTTAAGTTCTTCCAGATTCCTTGTCGAGAAAGTCCTTTTCCATGATTGTTTACAAATACATGTAGTTCAGAAGTATCTTTCACCAACAAAGGACGTGCCTCATCCAAATAACGTTCTAGCCATTGGATTGCATAATCTCCTAAAGGGATGATCCGTTCCTTATCTCCCTTACCAATTGTTTGCAATAAACCGAGAGAAAGATGAAGGTCCCCAAGTTTTAGATTGATCAATTCACTAACACGCATGCCAGTTGCATACATTACTTCCAAAATTGCCCGATCTCTAATTCCTAATGTTTTTGAAGTATCCGGGGTCTCAATCAATGTTTCGACTTCTTTAAGCGTCAATGTACTTGGCAATTTTTGTGCTTTTTTTGGTGTATCAATATGTTGCATAGGATCATGGTCTGTATAGCGTTCTTGTCGCAAAAACTGATGAAATCTTCTTAAACTAGATATCATTCGGGTAATTGTTGCAGTCGCTTTTTGTTCTTCATGTAATTTTTCTAAATACTGAATAACTAAATAACGATCGACCATTTGCCAAGAGGTAATCTTCTTTTCTTCCATAAAATGCAAATATTGTTCCAAATCGCGTTCATAACTTTTACGCGTATTGGCAGAGAGTCCACGTTCAATATTCAAATAATGAAGGTACTCACTTAGTTCTTCTTTCATACTATAACCCACCTCATGCTTTCTCTATCATATCAGATACACCTTTATTTCGATAGTCCATTTACGTTATCTGCACAAAGAAAAAGCCGTCTTTCAACAGACGGGCTACTTTCTCTTTTCGTTTTCTTGACAATCATGACAAATTCCATGAAAGGTCAAACGATGATCTTTCACTAAAAAATGATATCTTTTTTCAACAACTTGTTCGACTTCTCCCAAAAGGTCTTCTTCGACTTCCTCAATAGCACCGCAATTAAGGCATAGCAAATGATGGTGAAAATGTTTCGCACCATCCTTTCGTAAATCATAACGAGCTAATCCGTCATTAAAGCTCACTTTATCGACAATTTTTAAATCAGTCAAAATTTCTAACGTGCGGTAAACCGTTGCAAGACCAATTTCTGGACTTTTTTTCTTAACTAAAAAGAAGATTTCTTCGGCAGACAGATGCTCTTTTTCATTTTCTAAGAGCACAAGCAGTGTCGCCTCTCGCTGCGGAGTCAATTTAAAACCCGATTCATGTAATTGTTGTTTCGTTTTCTTCATTGCCAATATAGCATTCATTCATCCATTCAACTCCAACAATTTATAATAATTATAAATAAGCAAATGATAATACTCTGTTAAATTATAATAATTATAAGCTAGTTAAGAAAAACATGCAAGGTATTCTCAATTAGATTTTTCGATTAATTTTGTAACACCGTCTTCTTGTTTGATCAATCCTTGCTTCATCAGATTTCCCATTGCACGTTTGAAAGCGCCTTTACTGATTCCAAAAGTTTTCATAATATCTTCTGGCTCTGATTTGTCCGTAAATTGTAATTGTTTTTCTACTGAACGTTCTAAAATCGTCAAAATCATTTGTGCATCATCACTGATTGCTTCATGGGCGCGTGGTTTCAGAGAGATGTTTAAAACACCATCTGGCCGAACACCAACAACACGCCCACTCACATGCTCACCTAAGCGTGGCTCTTGGTAACGTTCAGATGGATGAATAAACGCCACATAAAAATCATCGGTCAAGACATATGTTCCTGCTAATTTCAAACGATAAGTCGTTCCCGAAACATCTTTATTTTTTAGTTCTTCATTTCCATGCTTACTCAATGATTTAAAGATTTTTTCGTCCGCAATCTCACCCCAAATACGATCTTTTGCATCCACCTTCAAGGCAATCATTAATCGATCTCCTTTTTTAGGCCACAATTCTGTCATTGTTGGTAATTCATCTAAAGAAACAACAAAATCTTTATCTGGCAAGCCAATATCAACAAAAGCACCTAGATCTCTTCTAGTTGCGGTTACTGTTCCAAAGGCATAATGACCAATACGACTTTTGGGAATCAACGTTGTTAAACGATTTTCATGTTTTTGATTTTGATACCCAAATCCTTCAACCGCTTCACCAATTTGATGCTCGCCTTCCGATTTACTTAAACCAAAAGTTTGCCCATTTTTTTGGACAAAATAATTTTTTTCATTTTCATCAATAATAATTCCTGTAAATATATTTGCTAATAAATTATTCATTTCGATCTCCTTTTAATTGAAAGGCTATGTTTTCCCATCACTTTTCTCTGCTATCATAACATACAGCTTTCATCAAGAACAATGTTCCAGGCAGTACAGCATAAAAAAAACTTAGGCGATTATCTATCTTGATTCGCCTAAGCCATTCATTTATTTAATTAGTAAATTTTTTAGTTACTTCCATTTCCACCAAACCAACCTGTTTTACAGTTGATTGTCACGATATAAAATGGTAAAGCACTTTCCCCAATCCCGTTCATTAGAGACGATTTAGTTGAAGTTGCATACAGATTGTAATAGCCTTCGCCATTTCTGATTTGTGCTTTTTCCAACTTATAACCGCCTTCAACAATATAGCCTCGTTGAATACAAGTAGCAATGACGCTTTCTCTCACTCCTGACGCCCAGTTCCACGCAGCATTAGAACTATCTGCCACATCACTTGCATTCGTTCCCATGATTGGTTGATTCGCTGTCGATCCTGAACCCACAGTCGTGGTACTAGAAGCTGCGTTCGCTTTCGCAGCTTCCTGAGCTGCTTTTTCTGCTTGGGCTGCTTGAGCCGCAGCAACTTGTTCTGCTTTTGCTTTTTGCTCTGCTTCTTGTTTTGCTTTTTCTTCTGCGGCTTTTTTCTCAGCTGCTTCTTTTTCTTTCTCCGCTAATTGATGATCTACTTTTGTTAATTGTTGCTTGAAAGGATCGGCAAGTTCTTTGTTTGCAATTTTATCAACAGCTTCTTTCGCTACTTTGTATTGATCACGTGTAGCTGAATCAACGACTTTTTCATCTTGAAAAACAACTTTTGTCTTTTCTTTGGCTGTTTCAATTTGTTCGAGTTGTTTCTGCGCCTCTTGTTGTGCTTTTTGAATAAGTTTCCCAAAATCTGAATCATCTGTTTCAATTGCTTCGATTTTATCAGTACTTCTTAGCACTGGTTTTTCAGCTAAATGATCTTCTTCAATTACTGGATCAATAAATAAATCATTTATTTTTTTGATATTGATTATCTTTGCCTGAATATCATTATACGTTTCATTTAATTCTTGATAATCTTTTGTAGAATCCACTTCGTTTAACTCTTGTTTGATTTTCGACAAATCTTGATTCAAGTGGTCTGTACGAATGAACTCATTTGTATCACCAACGTAAAAACTAGCTAGTTCCTTTTTGATTTCAGAGACTTGCTTTTCTTGTCTGGCTACCTCAGCAATTCGTTCAGCTTCGACTTTTTGTTGATTGTCATAATATGCCCAACCGCCAACACCTAATAGAATAACTGCAGCTAACAGTAGGTAAGGTCCTTTTTTAACTCTTTTGGATTTTTCAGTTGGTTGTTCTGGATTTGGAGTTATCGTTGCTGGTTCTTTTCTAGTTTTTTGATCTGCTTTAACAGATGTTACAGCAGGCTTTTTAGTCATTTGTTCAGCCGGCTCTTCCGCTTCCGCTGGTTGATTCACGATAGCATCCCGTTTGGGAGAATTCACTTTTTCTTTTTTTGAAGCTTTTTTTAAATTCTCATTTGAACCCTCTTTAGCAATCTTTAAAGATTCATCCTTTGCTGATTGTTTCTGAGAAACAGTTACTGGTTCTTCTACTGTTTTTTCCGCTTCGTCAACTTTAGATTCCTGCTCTTCAACAACTGACTCAACAGTTTTCTCTTTCGTGGCCAAATCTTCTGGACGTTCTATTTTTTTCTCTTTTTCGTCATCACTTTTAACAGAGTCAGATACGACAGCTTCTGTGTCAGTGCTTTTTTCTTCTTTGATGTTGGTTGCACCTTCTGCAATCTCAGGTGTCTGATCAGCAGCAATCTTTTCATGGATCATTTGCATCAATTCTTTTGATTGTTCTTCATCCACGTCTTCACGATGTGCTTGGATATAAGCTGCAAGAATTGATTGATCATCTTCTTTTTTAACATTTTCTTTTAGTTGTGTAATACGTTCTTGTTTTTCTTTTTCAACCACTTCATCAACTGAAAGTCCTTTTTCAGTGTTGATTTCATTTTGATCCTTTGGTTGCTTATCTCGATTTTTTTTCATAGGCTTGACAGCTTTCTCTTTCTTTTCTTCCATTCTTTCATCCGCAGTTTCTTTTTCCGTTGCTGCTTCTGGCTTTTCCGAAGCATCAAACAATTCCATAACGGATTCAAGTGGTAAATCTTTTAGTTCTGCCCATTCAATCGGGTCATTTAACTCTGTATCTGGAAAATCCGGTTGGTTGTTCTCTTCAGGAAGTTGTTCAAGAGATTGGTCTTTTGATTCGACAACATCTCGTTTATTTTGAATGTGCTGATCATTTTCTTCAAGGCTAAAGCCACAATCTGGACAAACTTTTTGGCCCTTAATCTTTTTCGATCCACATTTTGGACATTTTTTTTTCACTTAGTGATCGGCTCCTTTAACTAAGTTTAACGCTAACATTTAATCTATCACATTCTGACCTATCAGCCAATAGTTTATCTTTACGATTTTCTAACAAATAAGTAAATCGAACGTTAAAAATAAGAATTAAAAAGTTTTTGTGTATTGAAAAATCTTTTTTAAACTCTGGCACAAGTTTTAGAAAATAAATATTGTGTGAAAATTTTTTATTTGAGCAACTAAAAAAGCTGGCACAAAACATTGGTTCGTTTTGTGCCAGCTTTTTATTTTTTATTCTAAGAAATCTTTTAATTGTTTTGAACGTGAAGGATGACGTAATTTTCTTAGGGCTTTTGCTTCAATCTGACGAATCCGCTCACGTGTTACGCCGAAAACTTTCCCTACTTCTTCTAAAGTTCTTGTTCGACCATCATCTAAACCGAAACGTAAACGCAACACGTTTTCTTCCCGATCTGTCAGTGTATCCAATACATCTTCTAATTGTTCTTTTAACAATTCATAAGCCGCATGTTCAGCAGGACTTGTAGCTTCTTGGTCTTCAATAAAATCTCCAAGATGTGAATCATCCTCTTCACCAATTGGCGTTTCCAATGAAACAGGTTCTTGAGCAATTTTTAAGATTTCGCGTACCTTTTCTGTAGGTAGGTCCATTTCTGCTCCAATTTCTTCAGGCGTTGGTTCTCTACCTAAATCTTGAAGTAGTTGACGTTGGATACGAATCAATTTATTAATTGTTTCGACCATATGAACTGGAATACGTATCGTACGCGCTTGGTCAGCAATCGCACGTGTGATTGCTTGACGAATCCACCAAGTTGCATAAGTTGAGAATTTGAATCCTTTACGGTAATCAAACTTTTCAACGGCTTTCATTAAGCCCATATTTCCTTCTTGGATCAAATCTAAGAACTGCATACCACGACCCACATAGCGTTTCGCAATACTTACAACTAAACGTAAGTTTGCTTCAGCTAAACGTTGTTTGGCTTCTTGGTCGCCTTCTTCGATTTTTAAGGCAAGTGCTACTTCTTCTTCAGCTGTTAAAAGGGAAACTCGGCCGATTTCTTTTAAATACATACGAACTGGATCATTGATTTTTACACCAGTTGGTGCAGATAGATCTTCTGTTTTTGCTTTTTCAGCTTTTTTCTCACCACTTTTTAGACTGTGGATGGATGGCTCACCATTTTCGTCAACAACACTGATTCCAGCATCCTCCACTTTTTGGATCAATTTGTCCATTTCCTCAGCATTCAATGTGAATGGTGTAGCAAGCTTGTTTGATAAATCGTCATAAACAACTTGTCTTTTAGGTTTGTGTTCTTTGATGAAAGCTGTTACTGCTGCTTCATATTTTTTCTTATCTGTTACATTTGCCATAAAAGAAGGCCCCCTTCAAGTAGCTATTTGGCTTGTTTTAACTGTCTCGTTAAATTAATGATCTCGATTGTCAATTCTAATTCTAACTGTTTATTACCTGTACGCCTGGCTTCCTGCTGCAATTGTTTTTTTTCGATTATTTTATCAGCTAAGCCAGATTTACTGATAACAGCCAGTAAATCTTGAATTTCTCGCGTAGAGCTTTCTTCAGCCACTCGCAAATAAGCAATCTCAACCACTAAACGCCTAATTTTTTCATCTTGCAAAAAGTTTAAAAAATCTGCAAGGTTAAACTCTTCATATTGTGATAAATAAGCATCGAACAAAAAATAGATTTCTGCATACTCATCATGAATAAATTGAAATTCTTGTTCTTTTAATAGATTCCGAACAGAGATTTCTTTGAACACACGATACAACAACATTTGCTCCGCTTTTTCAACTTGTGTCAGCGGTTGTTTTTGTTGCGGTAACTCCTGCTTGACCATTGGTATGTTTGGTTCGGCAGTCCGTTGCTGTTCTTGCCGGTTGGCTCGCTTCAACTCACGTAATTGTTTTTGAATCGTTTCGCGACTAACTTGAAATTCATTTGTCAGCTGTGATAAATACATATCTTGCTCAATTGGCGAGACTACTTTACTTAATTCAATCAACACTTCTTGCAGATAATCTAATTTATCTTTTTCATTATCTAAATTCTTATTTTGTTTCAGATAACGTGTTTTGAATGTAAAGACTGTTTCACGACCATGTTGAATCAATTCCTGAAAGGATGCTTCACCATATTTTCGTAAATATTCATCAGGATCCAGTTTTTCTGGTACAACCACGATAGATAACTGTAATCGACTATTTTCACGCAGAAGTTCGATTCCACGATTGGTAGCCTCAAACCCTGCCTGGTCACCATCATAACAGAACACAAGCTCTTTTGTTAAACGCTCCATTTGCTGGATTTGTTGAGCAGTCAAACTAGTTCCCATTGAAGCCAAGCCATTCTTGATTCCAGCTTGCCAGGCTGCAATCACATCCATGAATCCTTCAAACAGTAGTATTTCACTACTTTTTCGGATGTCACTTCTTGCTTTATCCAAGTTAAACAAAACTTGGCGCTTATTAAATAGTTCTGTTTCTGGACTATTTAAATACTTAGGTTGATCTTTTTCTTGCCCTTTCTCTGGTGCTAACCATCGACCAGAAAAACCAATCGTTCGACCTTGTGGATTATTGATTGGAAACATAATGCGTTGATAAAATCGATCAGAAAAATTACCATCATCATGCTTGATAAACAATCCTGAACGTTCAAAAACATCACTCGATAAAGATTCATTATTGAACACTTGAACTAAAAAGGAACGTTCATTTGGTGCGAAACCAATCTTAAACGTTTCAATCAGTTCCATTGTTAAACCACGCTTCAGTAAATAATCAAGTGCAGGCTGTCCGGCTTTCGTGTGTAACAACATATGGTGATAAACTTCTACAGCTTTTTCGTGTGCCGCAAGTAGTTTGCTAGTAGCTGAATCTGTTTCATTAGCAACATACGTTTGTTGTTTCCATTGATCTGCTAAGGGAATTTGTTCAAATTCTGCGACCTTTACAACTGATTCTGGAAAAGTCAATCCTTCAAGTTCTTGAAGAAAAGTAAAGACGTTTCCACCCTTTCCACAACCAAAACAATGAAAAATCTGTTTATCTTCCGCTACGGAAAACGAAGGTGTTTTTTCTTCGTGAAAGGGACAAAGTCCTAAATAATTTTTCCCAGATTTCTTTAATTGAACATATTGTCCAATCACCTCAACAATATTCGTTTGACTCCGAATATTTTCAATCACTTCCTGAGGAATTCGCTGAACCATTGTTTCCACCCCCTCATTTGTATACTCCATAAAAATCGAGTAAATCTATCAGGAGAATAACCGGTAAAAAATCGCACCAACCGAAATCAGCGCGATTTTAAAGGACACAATTATACATGTTTGATTGTATCATATTCCTGTTCTTTTTCAAGTATAACGTTCTAACAAGTTAATGAATCATTTAAGCAAACTTATTCAAAAGCTTTTCTTGAATATTAGCACGCCAATACGCTAGACGAAGAACAATATTTATTACCATGAACCCGACGAATAAACCAAGTTGATTTCCCACGCCTAAGTTTACTTCTAAAATGCCATGGAAAAGCATCGCTGCCACATAGATTCCAACAATCGTCGTTACAGCTAAGAAAATTCGTAATGGATTGAAAGGATAACATGCTTTAATTACAGCTAAACAACTAATTCCGATCAATAAATAATACATCAATGTTGTCGTTTCGCCACTTGACCAATCCAATCGTTGTCCCAACAGATAAACCGTCACAACATTTAAAACAACTAAAATTGCATTTGGTAACGCATTGATAAGCGCTGTTGGCAAGTAGCGATAATTCACTTTTCGTTTATCTTGCTCAAAAGATAAGAAGAATGACGGATACCCTTCGATAGCTAAATCAATTAGTGTGATTTGAATTGGAATGAAGGGGAATCCCACTGCTGTAATCGCACATAAGATAGACAAAATAAAAGAATAAATTGTTTTGATAAAGAAAATTCCCGAAACTTTAGTCACATTGTTAACCACTCGGCGGCCTTCAAACAAAACTTCTGGCAATGTGGTGAAATCTGAATCAAGTAAAACCAAGTTAGCAATCTGACGAGTTGCCCCATCTCCTTCTGCCATTGCAATACTACAATCAGCTTCACGAAGTGCTAATACATCATTTACGCCATCACCTGTCATCGCAACTGTTCGGCCACTTTCTTTTAACTCATTGACAAGAGTTTTCTTTTGCTGAGGACTTACTCGACCAAAAACTGTATAGTCATGTGCGGCTTGTCGAACATCTTCCTCGTTCATTAAATCTGAAAGATCAATATATGCATCGTAGTTAGGTAGGCCCGCACGTCGCGCAATATTAGAAACAGTAAAAGGATTATCACCAGAGATAACTTTTAGATCCACCCCTTCTTCATGTAAGTAGGTCAATGTTTCTGGTGCATTTTTCCGAATAGGGTCGTCAATTTCAAATAAAGCAATGGGCTCAATGCCAGTTGGTTTATCCTCAGATAATTTCTGATTAGGTGCAACACCTAACATCAAGACACGATAACCATTTGCTTGTGCAGACATTAATCGTTCTGGCAACTGACTTTGTGGAACTAATCGTTCTGGTGCCCCAACGTACACTACACCTAATTCAGGGAATTCCATTGCCCCCCATTTTCGATCAGAAGAAAATGCTAAGACGTCTTCTACCTGATAGCGATTGGAAATAGCAAAATAATTACGTAACGCTTGCATCGTCACATTATTATCATTACTTTCTGCTAAATAAGTCCCAATAATTTCTGGAATTGCTTTTTCGTAACGTTTATCTAATGCTTCTACATGTTGGATACTCATTTTTCCTTCCGTGATTGTTCCTGTTTTATCCAAACAAAGTGTGTCGACATGAGCTAATGTTTCAATTGCGTACATGTCTTGAACAAGTATCCGTTTTTTTGCTAACTTTGTAACTCCAGTTGTCAAAGCAATACTGATTAATAAAACCAATCCTTTTGGCAACATTCCTAGTAACGCAGCAGCTGAAGCAACAACTGATAATTTGATTGACGCATCTCTAATGAATAATGCTTGTAAGAATAAAATAATCCCTAATGGAATAATGACAAAACTGGTAAACTTTGATACTTTTCTGATTGAGTCAACTAATTCAGATTGAATTTTTTTATGTTTTTTAGCTTCGCTCGTTAAACGAACTGCATAGTTGTCTGCCCCAACCCGAATCACTTTTGCAAAGACTGAACCACTTGTTAAGAAACTACCAGAAAGTAATTCTGCTCCAGCTTCCTTAACGATTAGATCTGATTCGCCCGTCAATAAAGCCTCATTTGCTTCTGCTCGGCCACTCAGCACTTCCAAATCTGCAGGAATCTGTTCTCCTGCACCAATTTTCACTAAATCATCCAGCACAAGCTCTTTTGTCGAAATCGCTTGCTCTTTTCCCTCTCGTACAACCGTTACTTCAGATTGAGAAACAATCGACAACTTTCTAACAAGATTTCTTGCATGAATCTCTTGATAGATTCCGATAACGATATTCATGACAATGATTGCGATATAAGCCATATTGGAGTAAGCACCAACCATAAGTAGGCAGACTCCAATCCCAAAGTTCAGAAAATTGAATAATGTCAGAATGTTATCGCTGAAAATTTGTCTAGTTGTTTTTGAAGCATCTTCTTGATAGTCATTTTGCTGACCTAAAGCCAGCTTTTGCCTAACTTCTTCCTGTGTTAGACCCATCATTTTTTTATTTTCCATTTTTCGCCAACTTTCAAAAATAATCACGTCTTTAAGTCTAGCGGTTTCCTGACTTAAAAACAACTTGTTTTTAAGGTTTAAACAGATTCTCCACTAAAAAAATAAAGTCTGTTTCTCAAATTTGTCTAAATAAAAATTCAGACAGATAATGCTTTCATCTTTACTTAATTAACTATCTTTTCGTACGCTTGGATTATTTTTTCATTCATCATCACAATATCTGCATAGAACATATTTCCTCCATTATGATAAAGATAGCCACCATTGTACAAAACAGATTGGACTCGCCAATAGCGATATTGTGTCTGTTCTTCATTTCCTAACAATGGACTCAAAATTGTTTTAGAATATTTTTCAGCTAATTCAACCGTATTTTCACCACCGTTTTCTTTTACGTACGCAATATAATCCTTGCCAAAATTATACGCTTGGATAGCGGTTGCTAAATCACATCCCTGTTTTTTAGCTTCCGCGATCATTTCTGCCAGATAGCTCACACCTTGATTGATACTTTCTTGCTGACTATCAATCACGTTCGCTTCACCATGCGCACTTTCAGAACTCTGCATCAAATCTTTCCCAGAACCTTTTGATTCCGTCAAAATAATCGCTTTGATTAACGTTTCGTCATTTTCCATTTGGTATTTTTGTGTAGCTTCTGTTATTTCTGTTTGATAAGCTTCTACTTTTTTTACAGATTGGTACGTCCGATTAGCAAAAAAGATTGCGCCTCCAACGAGCACGAGTAGTATCGTAAAAAAGAAAGCTTTCCCTATTGAAAATCTTTTTTTCTTCATCATACATCACCTAGTTATTTAGACATCTTTTTTTATCTTACTATTTCTTTTCAAGATTCGCCATTTCTTATTTGTTTTCTGTAAATTACTTAATAAAAAATGAAATTTTTCCATAAAAATTTGTCAACTTACAAAATTGATCGATAAGTTTCAAGAAAAACAATTGTCTAAAAACAGAAAAAATCGTTATACTTTAAACAGTAGGTGATAATGTGAAAAAAGAAAAGAAATATGCAAAAATGGCAGACGGCAGTCAAATCTATTATGAAAAAAGTGGTAGTGGATTCCCTCTTTTTTTACTTCACGGTAATGGAGGTAATGGAACTTTTTTTTCACAACAAGTTCCACTCTTTGAACAACATTTCACAGTTTATTTAATTGATAGTCGTGGTCAAGGACATTCAACCAACGAATCAGCTAATTTGAGCTTCAATTTAATGGCAGAAGACTTAGCGATGATTTTAGCTTTGGAAAATATTCGACAAGTGGATATTTTAGGATTTAGCGATGGTGCTAATTTAGCTTTGGTTTTCGCAAGTACGTATCCAAAAAATGTTCATCGTTTGATTTTAAATTCCGGAAATACCTTAGTTCAGGGTGTCCGCCTACTTCCATTGGTTGGTAGCTATCTTCACTATGGCATAATTTGGATTGCTTCCTTGTTTTGGCCAAAATTACGAAAAAAATTAGCAGTGATTTCTTTACTGTTACATAATGTTGGTTTGACTGAAACACAATTAAGCAAAATTATTTGTCCGACATTGATTTTAGTTGGGAAAAAAGATGTGATTAAGCTTAAGCACTCGCTTTTCTTAGCAAAAACTTTGCCTAATGCTTCCTTTGTACTTGTAAAAGGAAGTGGCCATCAATTAGCACGCCAGGATCCACAACGATTCAATCAAGAAGTACTCAATTTTTTAGAAGAATAGTAGGTGATTTATGTGTTAAAAACAGCCCTTCAATGGTTTAAGAATCATTTAGGACTATTTAAAACAATTTTTTTAATTTCTGTTGTTGTGATTATTTTTGGAGAACTCTTATCAATCGGTAAAACTTTGTCTGTCGATCAGCTAGCTCAAACTTTCTCCAATATTCCGATTTGGAAAACATTTTTGATGTTCATCATTGGGTTACTTTGTGTCGCACCAATGATTGGTTATGATGTAATCTTAAATCGTTTATTAGGTCAAAAATTATCGTGGAGCTATTTACTCGAAACTAGTTGGTTGATCAATACGATTAACAATGTAGCAGGCTTTGGTGGTTTTGTAAGTATCGGTCTTCGTTCAGAACTTTATGGGCAGAAAAAAGATGGAAAAAAAGTCATGCAGGCCCTCTCGAAAATTTTCTTATTTTTGATGGCAGGACTCTCTATCTATAGTTTGTTGTCATTTTTGCTGGTGCTTTTTACCCCTGTTACTCCCTTCATCAAACAATATTGGATTTGGTTAATTGGTGGTGGGCTCTATTTCCCGGTTGTCTTGTTAGTCACTACCTTAAAAAAAGAAGGATACTTGGGTGGTTTGACTTGGAAATTGCGTGGGCAACTACTTCTTGTTTCTATTTTAGAATGGACAGGTGTGCTGCTCAGTTTTCTTTCGGTCGGTTTTTTAATGGAGATTCCGATTGATTTATGGCAGACAATTCCTTTATTTATTGCGGCATCTGTGATTGGGATCGTGTCGATGATCCCCGGTGAGATTGGAAGTTTTGACGTAATGATGATTCTCGGGTTATCAGCAATCGGGATTCCTCGTGAAATTGTAGTGGTCTGGATTTTACTCTTTCGGATTTTTTATTACTTTATTCCATTTTTATTAGGTATCGTCTTTTTCTTCAAAAATATTGGTGCCTCTTTCAATCAGCGATATTCTGGTATCCCTAGACAATTGGCGACAGAAATTGCGCACAAAATTGTTGTTGTTTTACTTTATTTTTCTGGAATCATGCTCGTCTTATCAGCTACAATTCCACAAGCCTTTTCGGAGTTTCATTGGCTGCACACATTGAACCCACTTAAGTTCCACTTTATCGTGCAATTTCCAAGCATTATTTTAGGTTTCTTACTATTAATTATGGGACGCGGAATTGCTGCACGAGTCACTCGTGCCTATTTACCAACAATTATCATTGTAGGTCTTGCATTAATGTACGTTATCCTTGGCGATTTCACCTTAACTGGATCAATTTTCTTGACCTTATTATTAGTAATCATCATTGCTTCAAAAAATGAACTCTTTCGAGAACAACTAGTTTATTCTTGGGAATGGTTAACCGTCGACGGCTTGATAATTGGCACTTTGACTATTTTATATCTAGTAATTGGCGTCTATAACCTGCCAACATTTCCACATCGGAAGCATCACTTTATTTCATTCTTTTTATTTCCATCTGAAAAAATTTGGCTCTCTGGTTTCTTAGCAATTGTTACCGTTAGTTTAATCATGATCCTCTTTGTTCATTTCTTACAAGGGAAAAAGAAATTAGTTGGTGAAGTTTTTGATGAAGAAAAAGCAACAGCTGTGTTGGCTAATTATGGAGGAAATTCCGATAGTCAACTGATTTTCTTGAAAGATAAACGGATGTTCACTTACGAATCAAATGGTGAGCCAACTGTGTTATTGCAGTTTGCTTCCCATAATAATAAATGTGTTGTTATGGGGGATCCTTCTGGGAAAAAAGAAGACTTTCCAAAAGCAATTGAAGCATTTATCACAGAAGCAGATCGTCTTGGCTACTTACCTGTTTTTTATGAGTCAAGTGAAGAACTTGTAATGATTCTCCATGACGTAGGCTATGATTTTATCAAAATGGGAGAAGAAGCGTACGTTGAGCTACCTGAATTCACTACTTCTGGGAAAAAAATGAAGGGAACTCGGGCAGTCATTAACAGAATCGAACGGGATGGCTACACATTTGAAGTCCTCTCTCCTCCATTTTCAGCGGAACAAATGCAAACATTTAAACAAATTTCCGATAACTGGCTTGGTAGTCGCAAAGAAAAAGGGTTTTCGCTAGGATTTTTTGCTGAAGATTATCTCCAACGTGGACCTATTGCTGTTGTCCGAAATTCGGAACAAGAAATCGTTGCCTTTGCGAATATTATGCCAACTTATACGGATAACAAAGTTGGAACAATCGATTTGATGCGTTATGATCCAAAAAAGGCGCCTTCTGGTAGCATGGATTTCTTATTCATCCACTTGTTCAATCATATGAAAGAACAGGGGGTTCAATGGTTCAACTTAGGAATGGCTCCTCTTTCGAATGTGGGCACGTCGAGAAAAAGTTTTCTTCAAGAACGAATTGCTTACTTGGTTTATGAATTTGGTTCCCATTTTTATTCTTTCCACGGATTGCGTGAATACAAAGAAAAATATGCAACACATTGGACCCCTCGATATACGCTTTATTCTCGAGACAGTTGGATTGCGTATGTCATGATTGCGTTACTGATTATCGACAATGCCCCTGTTGAAAAAAATGGGAAAATGAGCCCTTTACAAAAAGGATTTAAAAAATGGTTTAAAAAATAGCAAAAAAAGGATTCCAGAAATCATTTCTGGAATCCTTTTTAGTTGTAATCAAATTGTTTTCTGAAGGTTTTTATGCTTCGATTTCAGTAACGATACCTGAACCAACAGTACGTCCACCTTCACGAATTGAGAATGTCGTACCATTTTCAATTGCGACTGGATGAATCAATTCTACGTCGATTGTTACGTTATCGCCAGGCATAACCATTTCTGTACCTTCTGGCAATACGATTGTACCTGTTACGTCCGTTGTACGGAAGTAGAATTGTGGGCGGTAGTTATTGAAGAATGGTGTGTGACGTCCGCCTTCTTCTTTTGTTAATACATAAACTTCTGCCTTGAATTTTGTATGTGGTGTGATTGAACCTGGTTTAGCAATTACTTGTCCACGTTCGATATCTTCACGTTGGATCCCACGTAGTAATACACCTACGTTATCTCCTGCTTCACCATAATCAAGTGTTTTACGGAACATTTCAACACCTGTAACAACTGCTTTTTGAGTTTCTGGTTTGATACCAACGATTTCAATTTCATCACCAACGCGAACGGCACCGCGGTCGATACGACCTGATGCAACCGTACCACGACCAGTAATAGAGAAGACATCTTCCACTGGTAATAATAATGGTTTTTCAGTATCACGTTCTGGAGTTGGAATATATTCGTCAACTGTATCCATCAATTCCATGATTGCAGCTTCAGCATCTGGATCACCTTGTAAAGCTTTCAAAGCTGAACCTTTGATTACAGGTGTATCATCGCCTGGGAATCCATATTCACTTAATAGTTCACGAACTTCCATTTCAACTAAGTCGATTAATTCTTCATCGTCAACTAAATCTGTTTTGTTTAAGAAAACGATTAGATATTTAACGCCAACTTGACGGGATAACAAAATGTGTTCACGAGTTTGAGGCATTGGGCCATCAGTAGCAGATACTACTAAGATTGCACCATCCATTTGAGCTGCACCGGTAATCATATTTTTAACGTAATCCGCATGTCCTGGTGCATCAATATGTGCGTAGTGACGTTTGTCTGTTTCATACTCTACGTGTGCTGTATTAATTGTAATTCCACGTTCACGTTCTTCAGGAGCTGCATCGATACTTGCATAGTCTTGAGGATTTGCTAGGCCTTTTTTCCCTAATACTGTTGTGATTGCAGCAGTTAAAGTGGTTTTACCATGATCGACGTGTCCAATGGTACCAATGTTAACGTGTGGTTTACTTCTGTCATAATGTTCTTTTGCCATAATTTACAAACCTCCTAAATAATATAGATCACTGAACTTTCAGCTCTCACGTTTTTATTATAGTCCTTTTTTTATAAAATAAAAACGAATATGTCCTCCTTACTTTTTGTAAGGTTGGAACAATGATTATTATACGTCAAAATTGGTCAAAGTCAACTACGAACACTTTCCTTCACATTCACTTTTCCAATGCCCTTTTTTGTATACTTTTTTATAAATAAAACTAGTTTGAGAAGATTCAATAGACGAATCATAATTTTTCAGGAATAATAGAGAACAGAGGTGAAAAATATGAAAAAAATAATTGGACTAGTTGCCCTACTCGCTGTCTTTATTGGTGGAAGTATGTTCGCTTATAATTATTTTTATGGTGGCGAAACTTACTATACTGAAATTACTACAAATGGGGAAAAGCATACTGAACTCTCTGATAACGGAGAATCTTATACCACCTATACGTATAAACAAAATGCTTACAATAAAAACGGAGAAGCCAAACGAGTTACTTTAAATGAAGCGCGAGAACGTCCTTTAAAACTAAATGCTTATTTAAAACTTAAGGTCAATCCACGTAAAGGCGTCATGAGTTGGGAAGAAGTCAAAGAAACTGATATTCCTAAAGAAGCTTTAGAAAAAATGGAGTAACGTCTCATGGTCTTGAAATAAAAAGCAGTTCAGATATATCTGAACTGCTTTTTATTTCCGCTATCGTGGATCGATCTAACTTTCCTTATAGTCGATTCAAAACTTCGTCGACATTCTTGATCATGACAGAAATCGTTCCATCTGGATTGTTCACAAATTCGATCAAATCTGGATTACGATAAACGTCTACTGGAACAATCAATTCAATTCCATTAGATAACTTGAATTTTTGTTTGCCAAATTTTTTCTCTGAGATTTCTTGTACTTCTTTCACGGGAATTGCTTCTGGAACAAAACCATGCTCTTGTACCTCTTCTTTAAAAGCCATCTTAGCAGAGATATTTTCTTTGAATACTTTTTCAGCAATCATTTCGTGATCAAGACGACCTTTTTCTTCGATGGTATCGTAAACAGCTTCTTTCAGGTCTGCAACCATATCAAACTCTTCCGTCTCAAATTTCTTACCTATTTGTTTCGCCACTTTTTGGATTACTTTGACATTTTGTTCCAACGAAGGTGCTGGTACACTTTCGATTACTTTTTCTGAGAAATACCACTCTTTTTTTCCAGAAAATTCATATTTTTTTTCCAAGAGTTCATAAGATAACTCCCGCAGATTGACTGCAATTGCTTCATCAGCTTTTTGGGATTTAGAGCCTAAAATTGCACGATTCAAGATCAATTTATTTTCAATCCCCGTTTCATCTGCATCAACAAAATGAGTATATGCTTCACGATAGTTTACTTTTAATAATGCTACATATAGTTCTGTATCTACTTCATACATCACAACAAATACATCAGCGCTTGGTGCTTCTTCACTTTCTTGATAAATTTCATACCAGCGCGTTACGATTTCTTCACTTGCTACAATAAAATCCTCAGAAAAATGTTGGATACTTTTAGCAAATTGGCTGTCTTCTGCCAAATGTCCCGTTTTAGTTTGCGCAGAAGAAATTTTTTGAATTTTTTTTTGTAAAAAATCACGAATGAAGTCCTTCGTTAAGTCTAATTCTTTTTGTGAAAAAACAGGTGAACCTGTTTCGCGATCAATAATATGCAAGATTGCCTTCTTTAAATAAATATCCATGTGCTCATTCCCTTCTTTTCTAGTTTACTGAAAAAATAAAAAAAAGCTAGCATCACCAAAAAGATTTTTCTCCATATTTTTTTCCTTTTTCTCTAGAAAAATCAAAGCACGATGCCTTACTTTTTGTAAAAAATGCGCTAAACTAGAGAAAGAAAAGAGAAATGGAGATGTGAATATGGAAAACTTAACAAGCACGTATCGTTTAGCAAATGGTTATGAAATCCCAGTCGTTGGTTTTGGTACATGGCAAACACCGGATGGCGATGTAGCTGTTGCCTCCGTAAAAGAAGCATTAGCAGCTGGTTACCGTCATATTGATACAGCACAGGGCTATAAAAATGAAGAAAGTGTTGGTCAAGCAATCAAAGAAAGTGGTATTCCTAGAGAAGAAATTTTCTTAACAACAAAATTGTGGAATACCAATCATAGCTATGATCTAGTAATGTCTTCTTTTGAAGAGTCTTTAGAAAAACTACAAACAGACTATCTTGATCTTTTTCTTATTCACTGGCCAAATCCAGTCACCTTCCGTGAAAACTGGGAAGAAGCAAATGCTGAAACTTGGCGTGCTTTTGAAGAGTTATACGAAGCAGGAAAAATCAAAGCAATTGGTGTAAGTAATTTCTTGCCTCATCATTTAGATGCTTTAGCCAAAACAGCAAACATCATGCCAATGGTGAATCAAATTTTCTTAGCACCTGGTGAACTACAACCTGCAGTCGTTGACTATGCACGAAAACATAACATGATTCTTGAAGCTTACAGTCCTTTAGGAACAGGAAAAATCTTTGATGTTCCTGAAATGCAAGTAATTGCTGAAGCACATGGAAAAACAATTGCACAGATCTCGTTACGCTGGTCTTTACAACATGGCTTTTTACCTTTACCTAAATCGGTCACACCAAGTCGAATCAAAGAAAACACAGAATTATTTGACTTTGAATTGACTGAAACAGAAATGGCACAAATCGATTCGTTAAATGGCGTCGTGGGGAAAGCTAAAAATCCTGATACAACTGAATTTTAATTTAGTAGGTGAACGTATGAACCCTATCCAAAGATTAGAAGAATTACCCGCAGAGATTCTTCAAACATTTCATCCAGATTTTATCTTTTTGATTGAATCAGATAAAATCCAACATTTTCCAGCCAGAAATATGTCACATAATCAAAAAATCCAAGAAGTCAAAAAACGCTTGGATCATTCGCTGATGGTGACTTACTGGAAAGATCATGAAATTATTTACTCGCCAGAACTAAACGTTTTTGCGGTACTACCAAAAGAGTAAAGAAAGCTTGGACAAAAAATTGTCCAAGCTTTCTTTTTTGACCATTTCTCTTCTTCTCTTATTTTTTAAGAAAACTTTTTTATTGGTTTTTCCACTTAAACTTAAAAAAACCAAAAATTTTCGACAAAAATGAACGATTATTGGACCATTATGCGTACTTACGTAAGTTTTTTCCTTTAAATCCTTTTCAATTGGCAAAATTTTTCTTATAATCGATAAGGTATGAGTGAAGGAGAGAAATCAAAAATATGAAGAAAAAACAAAAACAAAAATTATTAAATCAATTTCGTCCCTCTTTAGATGGAATTAGAACTCAACTATTCAATTCATTAGAAGAAGAAAGTTTGCGTCGTTACGGCTTACCTTTACAAGTAATGCTTGATCCAAAAAATCGTCAGATCTTAACAATCGGGTTGGCTGGAAATTCAAATGAATCCACCCGTATCAATGTACCTATTGATGATAACTTTACGAGCGTGTTGAAACGTATTCGTTCTGGCGAAAAAGATATCTTCGAACGTTTTCGTGATAACCTATTGATCGAAATCGTTTCTTATTGGAACGATCAACGAATGAAAAATAATGAACCAACTGCTGAAGTTGTTTCAACGCCAGTGGCTCCTGTTACTGAAGCAAAAGAAGAAACAACAGAAAAATCAGTTGCGGCTGAAGAAGTCAACGTAGAGCCTGTCACTGAAGAAGCACCAGCAACTACTTCTGACTTGACCTTTGATCAGTTTACAGCGGCTGTTGCAGAATACCCAAAATTTTATGTCGAAAAAACGGCAGACACTGCAATCATCTTTGAAAAAACAGCAGATGAACCACGTCAACTAGCTGAGGTCTCAATGACTACTGAAAATGAATTTACAGTTGAAAAAGCACTTGAAAGAAAATATAAAGTGAAATTAACGCTTGTACCATTGATTGAACAATTTGCGGCAATGCCAATCGCTAACCGCTAATCAAAAAGGGACTGTGACAATACTGTCACAGTCCCTTTTTCCGAATAAACGGTGTTCCCAAAGCAACTCCTCGAAATAATTCACACCTGTCTAAAAATATGAAAACCTATTTTTGCCAGGTGTGAATTATTTTTTCAGAGCTGATTGCTTTGCACCACAACTTTGTTTATCTAAGTATGTTTAGAACAAATCGTTGATTCGTTCTCCCGGTATAAGGAAAAGTAATCAGGTCACCCGATGGATTATGTATGTTTTCTTTGACATCCAAATAAAGATTGCTTGCACAATTTTTTAAGTAATAAGTATTATTATCTCCACTTTTGCTTACTGGAATTAGCTGCCATAACCCTCGATCCTCTTCACTTGAGCGATCAATCACGACCTTGTATCGTGGGTTATCATAAGGCGTCGCTGCCTGTACCAATGCCAAATGACCAAAATCATACGTATGGATGCGATAAGCTTTTGCTTTTGCGTCATACCACATTTGCCATTTTTGATTATTTCCGTTTTTATTTGGATAAATAATACCCAAATCATAGTCTTTGTACCAGTCGACAACTTTATTTGTATCCAACAAGGTTTGGATTGCTACAATCGAGCCATCATATTTTCCAAGCTCATCTGGATTTTTGATAAGCCGATGATTTAGATCAATGATCGTATTCACTAACTCGTTGCTGGGATAATCAGCTACTACGATTCCCACATGCTTTATTTGATTGTTGCGAATATAGTTTAAGGCAAATGGATTCATTTCTTGTGCAAATCCTTTAATTTGATACCAGAAATTCGTCGCACTTAAATAGTTAATATAGTTAATCTGATCTGTTCCTTGATTTTTTGCTGATTTTACCAATTGTTGCTCAATCGCCCAGCGCTTATCTGCAGGGTCTACAGGTTCCCAATAATCTTGAATATCAAATTGATCCGGATAAGGAATTCCAACATTGTTTCCCAAAAAGTTGCGTAGAATAACGATTTTCCCTCTGGTTTCACCCAAAGTTGGATTACTTCCACCATAATAAAAGAAATTTTTCCAACAACTCTTTTTTAGATACTGCTCATTTAAAACTTGATTAAACACTTGATCATTCACTGAACTATTTTCTTGTTTCAAACGCATATAAACCACTTCACTTGGATTTTTCGTCAGGAAGCTCGTTACTTTGTTCAAAACATCGCCAAACATTTGATTCAAGTAATAACTATCATGGTGCATAGCAAAAGAACCATTTGTTTCACACACCCGCGCATCTAAAAAACGAATCCCGTTATTCAACTGTCGAGTGATGTCAATACTTTGCGTCTTCACATACCCCATCCCTACAATATCTCTAATCCCGTTTGTTGCTGAATCATGTGTTCCTGGAATCGACAACTCAGACAAGCGAGCATCCTCTCTGATACTACTCATCCAATAGCGATTTTTCTCTCGACCTACCCAATAAAAATCACTCATCTCAGCACTTACTTGGATGACTGGAATTAGACACCCGAGACAAACGATTCCGAGAAGGAACAGTCCTCCTATTTTCTTTTTCACTTTCTTTCTCCAATCCTATTTATTTTTGTCACATGATTATTTTATCATCAACAAATCCAATAAACAAAGCGACAAATTAAGCATTACAGAAAAGCCAGAAAATAAATAGATGTTATAAAAAGGTTATATAACAGTAATGTAAAACTCTTCTTACTACATTAGATAACAGATTAGAAAGCAGAAAAAACTGGGGGAATTGATTCCCCCAGTTTTTTTCTGCTGTTTTGTATGAATCGTTTTACTCAACTAATTGTTATTTTGTTCGCTGAATCTCTGCCAGAAGATTTTTAGCGATTTCTTGGTTCATTTTTTCCTTACTTCTTAACGCTTGTGCAACTTGTTCGATTTCAATTCCTTTAGCACCAACAGTCATCGCTAATGTTCTTGCTTGAAGTGCCATGTGCCCCTTTTGGATACCATCAGTCACTAAAGCACGTAACGCCGCTAAATTTTGAGCCAAACCAACAGCCGCAATTAGTTGTGCAAGTTCTTTTGCAGAATCCACTTTTAGTAGGTCAAAAGAAGCTGCAGCTTTTGGCAATACCTTTGATGCACCACCAACACTTGCAACAGCTAATGGCAACGTGATTTCTCCAGCCAAACCATCCTCAGTTACACGCCATTGCGTCAAACCTTCGTAGTGACCATTTTTAGCAGCATAGGCGTGGATAGCTGCGCTTGTTGCGCGAGTATCGTTTCCTGTTGCTAAAATAACTGCATCAATTCCATTCATGATTCCTTTGTTATGCGTTGCTGCACGATAAGGATCTAATTGAGCATATTCTGCCGCTTGTTGGATTTTTTTAGCAATTTGCTCGCCCATTTGACGATCAGCAGCTAAATGTTCAAAGGGAATGATGCAACGAGCTGTCGCCAAAGATTCAGTGGCTAAATTACTTAATATACTGAATAAAATTTCTCTTTCTGGAAACCATCCCCGAAGTTTTGTTGCCACACCTTCTAAAATAGCATTGACAATGTTGGCACCCATCGCATCTTTCACATCAATTAAGAAATCAATTGACAAGTAAGCTTGGTCTTCACCTTGAAACTCGCGACTTGTAATTTTCCGAACACCCCCACCACGCTTCACGATGGAGGGATAGCTCTCATTTGCGCACAAAATTAATTCTTCGTTGCGCTCTTCAAGTGCTTGAATGATTTCTTGATACTCTGATTGACCAGTCAAAACAATTTGTCCACGCATCAATCGCTGTGGTGTTTCTGCTTTGATATCGCCACATAATTTTGCACCGTTACTGGCTGCTGCAATCACTGAAGGTTCTTCTGTAGCCATTGGAATCCATTTTTTAATTCCATTAATTTGAAAATGTTGTGCGACTCCTAAAGGAATTTCAACTTCACTGATTTGATTTTCAATCAGATGATTCGCTATTTCTTCAGGTAATGTTTGTTGAGCAAATAGGTCAGCAGTGTTTTCCGTTAACGCTCCTTCTTCAACTAATTGAGCCCGGCGTTGCATTGGTGTCAGCTGATAGAATTTTTTTTTTTGCAAAGACTGCTCCTCATTTAGTTCTAAATTTGCTTCCAGCAGCATCGCTAATCCTAGTCCCCCACCGATACATAATGAAGCAATTCCGTAACGCTCTTTTTCTCTTAATAACCCATAACCTAAAGTCGTCAAGATCCGAGCACCACTTGCACCGATTGGATGACCTAAAGCAATACTACCTCCATAAATGTTTACTTTATCACTTTCCAACTGGAGTTCCTGATTCACAACAAATGAGGAAGCTGCGAAGGCCTCGTTGATTTCAAATAAACCAATCTCTGCTAAAGAAACATCTGTTTTAGCCATTAAATGATTGATGGCAGTAATTGGCGCAACGCCCATCATTGATGGATCGATGCCAACTTCTGCTACTGCTTTGATTGTTGCTAAATAAGAAAGATTATTCGCGATAGCGTATTCTTTTGAAGCCAGGATCAATACAGAGGCTCCATCGTTTAATGGTGAAGCATTTCCTGCCGTCACGGTGCCATCCTCAGCAAATACAGTACGCAGTGTTCCTAATTTTTCTACCGTGCTGTTTCCGCGAACAGATTCATCTTTTGCTAGCCATTGTGATTCCGCAAGTTCGATTGGAATGATTTCTTCCGAAAAAATTCCAGCTTCTGTTGCTTTAGCGGCTTTAAGTTGTGAAGTAAGCGCATATTCATCTTGTTCTTTTCTAGTAACGTGATAATGTTGGGCAACATTTTCAGCTGTTAATCCCATATGAGTATTTGAAAAAGCATCGGTTAATCCGTCGTTGACCATGCTTGAAATTGGTTCACCATAACTATTTGTTTCAGATTCATAGGATTGAAGCAAAGGTGCTCTGGACATACTTTCCGTCCCACCAGCGATAACGACTTGTGCCTCACCTAATTGGATCAATTGACGTGCTAAAATAACTGCTTTCATTCCTGAACCGCATACTTCATTGACAGTCATTGCAGGTACACTTGTAGGAATCCCACTATTGATAGAAATTTGTCTAGCAACATTTTGGCCATTACCGGCTTGTAAAACATTTCCAAAAATGACTTGATCAATTTGTTCTTTGTTGATACCAGTTTTTTTCAATAATTCATTCGTAGTCAACGTTCCTAATTCGACAGCAGAAAAACGGCTCAAGCTCCCACGGTATTTACCTATGGGGGTTCTTGCAGCATCTATAATTACGACTTCTTTCAAGTAAGCCACCTCCTACAAAAATATAACATTCTTTCAAGTAAAAACAAATAGCTCACCACTATCGATCATTTTTTCCACTTAAAAATTTTAACAATCCTTAAATATTGTCTTTTTTATATTTCTTTTAAACATTTTATGATACTTTATTAAAGTAAGTTTTAATTATGAGTGAAGAGGTGTTGAAATGAAAATCGGGATTGATCGTCTTTCCTTTTTTATTCCAAATTTATATTTAGACATGACAGAGTTAGCTGAAAGTCGTGGAGATGATCCTGCCAAGTATCATATTGGTATTGGGCAAGATCAAATGGCGGTTAACCGCGCAACAGAAGACATCATCACTTTAGGAGCGAATGCTGCTAGTAAATTGGTTACAGTCGAAGACCGTGAACAAATCGACATGGTCATCGTCGGAACAGAATCCGGCGTCGACCATTCAAAAGCAAGTGCAGTCATTATTCATCATTTATTAAAAATCCAACCATTTGCTCGTTCTTTCGAAGTAAAGGAAGCTTGTTATGGGGGAACTGCCGCTTTACATATGGCAAAGGAATACGTCCACAATCATCCGGAACGAAAAGTTTTAGTGATTGCTAGTGATATTGCTCGTTATGGTTTAGCAACTGGCGGAGAAGTTACCCAAGGTGTTGGAGCTGTTGCGATGATGGTCACTGCAAATCCAAGAATTCTTTCAATTGAAGATGACAGTGTCTTTTTAACGGAAGATATCTATGATTTCTGGCGCCCAGATTACAGCGAATTTCCTGTTGTTGATGGTCCGTTATCAAATGCGACCTATATCGAATCTTTCCAAAAAGTTTGGCAACAACATAAAAAACAAACTGGTTTGACCTTGGAAGACTATCAAGCATTATGCTTCCACATTCCTTATACAAAAATGGGAAAAAAAGCATTGCAAAGTGTTCTAACTGAAACAGATGAAGAAAACCAATCACGTTTGTTGACTCGTTATGATGAAAGTATCCAATACAGTCGTCGTGTTGGTAATTTATATACTGGCTCGCTTTACCTTGGTTTGATTTCCTTACTTGAAAATTCAACATCTTTACGTGCCGGTGATTGCGTTGGACTATTTAGTTATGGTTCTGGAGCTGTCAGTGAATTCTTCACTGGTACTTTGGAAGAAAATTACCAAGATTTCCTAGACAAAGAAGACCATCAAGCTTTATTTGATAATCGCCAACAAGTTTCTGTAGCAGAATATGAACAAATTTTTACTGAAACACTACCAGAACATGGCCAACAGGCAGAATACAACAGTAACGTACCATTTTCAATTTATAAAGTAGAAAACGATATTCGTTATTATAAAGAAGCAGAATAAACATCAAAAGCCCCGTACAAATCAAAAAAGATTTGTACGGGGCTTTTCTGTCTTCAATTACATATATACGTTAAAAAGATAACTTACTTTCTACCCTTACTGCAAAACGTACGATCTATTCTTATTAAGCTTTTGAAGATTCCTCTGTTATCTGCCAAAGTAACAACCGATAAGTTACGGTCGTTGTACTGATAAGTTCATTTTTTTTGTTAAATAACTTTTCGATTCTTTCTTTCAATTCAGCTGTCATCTCTGCTTCGTAGTATTCAGTCAAAAATTCTCTTGAAATCGTTTCTTTGATTTGATACGTAAAGTCTTTTTTCTTAACTAAAATTTTCTTACGCTGTAAAAATGCTTCTATCCGATTACTGATAGTGGGTGTACTGTTTGGGTCTTCTACTGCTAAGCCTAACTCGTCATCAATTGCTGTAAAAAGATCATCTTCTGATTTGATCACTCGTACCATAACGCACCATTTTTTTGCTTTTTTCATTAACTTTTCCACTTGTTCTGTTTTAGTAAAAGCTGGATTCGCCGCTGAAAAAATCACTTCATACTGCTCCGTTGAATTCAAAAACGCAGTAAACGTTTGTTTCTTGAACACCACATTCGACACTTTAGAATGTTTTGCTTTTTGTTGCGCATACTTTAACATCACTGCTGAAAAATCATTTAGCTCGTACTTGTCTACCTGTTCAGCAAGTACAGGTAGGTAACGGCCTGCTCCTCCTGCTACATCTACTAGTGAAGCTGCAGGCAAAACAGATTCCTTATATAAGTAATCGACAATATCTGTAACGATTGGAATCTGTGACTCTTCTTGAATAATGTAATATTCTTCAGCAAATTCATCCCATGCTATTTCATCCATTTCTTTCACCCTTAATTTCAAAAAAGAAGTATGCTAATCACTTAGCACACTTCTTTTTATTTTTTACCTTACTAACTTTTGACTAATCAATTCTTATTCTGTTACTTTTCCATTTTGGACATGAACAATAATCAATTTTGTGATTTCCATTAAAAGAATTGTTACAACTGCAATACCTAGACACATCAAGACTTCTGATACACCAAAGGCTGCTGGAATAGAAAAGACTTCTTTGAGACCTGGAATCATTGTTAAGCTAAACAAAGCACTACATACAACTACCGCAATCAAGACAACTTTATTAGAGAAGAAGCCAGCTTGGAATGCAGTTTGTGTATTTGAACGTGCTGGGAATGTTTGCAACGTACGACACCAAATCAAAGTTGTAAATGACATTGCTACGCCAAATCCAGGTGAATGTTGCATCCCTAACCACTGCGCAAAGATAACAGCGACACCAATCAAGATTCCGCGATAAGTTACTGAAATCAACGTTCTGCCCGTAAAGATTCCTGTATTTGGATCTCTCGGTGGACGACTCATTGTTGCAGGTTCCGCTTTTTCTGTTCCTAGCGCAATTGCAGGTAAAGAGTCATTTACCAAGTTGATGAAAAGCAATTGTAATGCCGTGAATGGATTGGACCAGTCAGCAACCAAAGCAAAGATGATTGCAATGATAGCACCTAAGTTTCCAGCAAATAAATAAGCAACAGCTTTTTTGATATTATCAAATACATTACGTCCAACTTCTACTGCACTCACAATTGAAGCAAAGTTATCATCTGTTAAGACCATTGCCGCTGCATCTTTGGCAACATCTGTCCCAGTTCCCATGGCGATCCCAATGTCTGCTTGTTTCAATGCAGGAGCATCGTTGACACCATCACCTGTCATCGCAGAGATATGCCCTTTCGCTTGCCAAGCGCGAACAATCCGGATTTTATTTTCAGGAGAAACACGTGCATAAACAGTCACATTTTCTAAGATATTCATCAATTCATCTTCTGATAAAGCATCTAGTTCTGTACCAGTTAATGCTTGGTTTCCTTCTTCAAAAATGCCGATTTCTTTTGCAATCGCAACGGCTGTTGTTTTGTGGTCCCCAGTAATCATCACTGTTTTGATTCCTGCACTACGAGCTTCTTCAACAGCTTGTGTTACTTCTTTTCTTGGTGGATCAATCATTGCCAAAATCCCGACTAAAATCAGATCATTTTCATCATCAAATGTTAAGTCTAAGTTATCGATTGGACGATAAGCGAAAGCCAACACACGTAAAGCACGATTAGAAAACGCTTCGTTTTGATTTTGGAAATTTGTCATCAATTCATCTGTCATTGGTACAACTTCACCATTTAACAAGACCTTTTTACTACGGTTAAAGACGATATCTGGTCCACCTTTAACTAACAAATATTTCTCATTATCAAACGTATGCGCCGTTGACATCAATTTACGATCTGAATCAAATGGCAACTCTGCTTCACGAGGGAAGTTTGAGCGGATTTCTTGATATGGCTGATTTAATTTTTCACTAAAATCAATAAAAGCAACCTCAGTTGGATCACCCAGTTTTGTTCCGTCTTCACTGATTGACGCATCGTTTGCTAATACAGAGATTTCAATCAAGCGACGTTCATCAGCAGACCATTTTTCTGGGTTGTCCGTAAAGTCTCCTGAATCACCATTGGCTAAGTAATAATCAACAACAGTCATTTTATTTTGAGTCAAAGTACCCGTTTTATCCGTACAGATAATGCTTGTTGAACCTAATGTTTCTACTGCTGGTAATTTACGAATGATCGCATGACGTTTAGCCATTTTATTTGTTCCTAAAGATAATACGATCGTAACGATTGATTGCAAAGCTTCTGGAATTGCAGCAACGGCTACAGCTACAGCAAACATTACAGCATTGACAATATCAGCAGTTAAATCACCAGTACCTTCACCAAGAAAAATACGTAATAATTGGATGCCTAAAATCAATAATGATAAAGCAAGAATGGCTAAACTTAACTTCTTACTAAATTTGTCTAGTCCACGTTGTAGTGGTGTTGTTTGTTCTGTTGTACTTTCTAACAGTCCAGCCACTTGTCCGATTTCAGTGTTATTTGCAGTTGAAGTAACCAAGAATTTCCCGCGGCCATAGGTCACGATCGTTCCACTAAAGACCATATTTACACGATCACCTATTGGAACAGTATTTGTGATTTCAACAACCTCTTTTTCAGCTGCAGTCGACTCACCTGTCAACATACCTTCATCTACTTGTAACGAACCAGCTTCGATTAAACGACCATCAGCTGGAACATAGTCCCCGGCTTCAAGTAATACTAAATCACCAACTACTAATTCTTTTGCTGGGACTGTTTTTTCTTTGCCATCGCGAATGACACGCGCATCAGGTGCCGAAAGACTTTTTAATGCTTCTAATGAACCTTCTGCTTTTTTCGCTTGTACCACGCTGATAACCGAGTTAAGCATCAATACTGCAAAAATAACGAAGAACTCAACGTATTCTCCCATGATCATTTGAATAAGCGCAACAATCAGTAACACAATTACCATCGCATCTTTGAATGTTTCTAAGAATAACTTCCAAGTCGGTTTTTTTGGTGCTTCTTTCAGTTGATTTAGCCCGTCTTTTTCTAGTTTTTCTTTTGCAAGCGTCGTGCTCAAACCATCATTTGAGCTGTTTGTTTGCTGCATCAACGAATCAATTGGTTCTTGATAAATCACTCGTTGTGCTTGTTCCTTGTTTTCCAAATTTCATCCCCCATTTAATCTTTTTGCTTCTGGCATCATTTGCCTGAAAAAAAAGAGACCCAAGACAAATCAACATTTGTCTTAGGTCTCACCATTTCATACAATACCAGAAAACCATCGGTTAACTTACTGTTGATATTATCGCAACAATTTGTTGCCGGTTACTCCCCTAAGGAGATATTCAACTGTATTATTATCCTATCGTATTAAATGACAAAAAGCAACTATTTTATTCCATTTATTCAGCGAATTTGCTGGATTTTCCATGATTGAAACCAGTCGTCACACATAGGTTTATTTTTCGACTCATGTTATACTATCACTATTGAAATAAAGGAGGATAATTATTTGGTAGGATCTATCGTTTCAGCAATTTATTTAATTAATGCTATTTTTGCATTGATAACTATTTTAATCAAGCCACGCGATGTTGCAGCAATTTGGGCGTGGTTACTTGTGCTGTTTGCGCTACCCGTTGTTGGTTTTGTTCTATATTTATTTTTTGGCCGTGGTTTAACAGACAAGAAAAAATTCTATTTGCGACAAAGTGATTTGAAGGAACTGGAAAATTTCCAAAACTTTCGAGATGATACCATTGAACACTACGATTCTCAGACAAATGAAGTCGAAAAACAAGCCTTCGTTGACTTCTTTTCATCCTTGAATCAGATGCCTTTAACTCGAAAAAATGAACTTACATTACTAACTGATGGACAAGAAAAGTTAACTTCTTTGTTAAACGATATCGAAGAGGCTCAACACTCTATCCATATTGAGTATTATGCATTTGTAACTGACGAGATTGGCAATCAGGTTTTACGTTTATTAGAAAAAAAAGCTGCTCAAGGAGTTCAAGTTCGCCTACTGTATGATGCATTTGGCTCACATGGTACAAAAGCAAAAGATTTTAATCAACTTATTGCTAATGGCGGAGAAGCGCAAACCTTTTTAACTTCTCAAGAAGCATTACTTCGTTTTCGTTTAAATTATCATGATCATCGAAAAATCGTTGTGATTGATGGAAAAATTGGGTACACCGGCGGCTTCAACATTGCCAATCAGTACGTCTATACGACCAAAAAGTTCGGTTACTGGCGCGATACCCACATTCGAATTTTCGGTGCCGCTACTTCATTGTTGCAACTTCGTTTTTTAATGGATTGGAACGTTTCTGTTTCAGAAGAAAAAAAGGTTGGCTATCATTTGGATTATTTTTTTAAGAAAGTGGACGAAAATAACGAGCAACATGGCAGTGCTGATATTCAATTAGTTTCAAGTGGTCCAAATAATGAACGTGAACAAATCAAGTTAGCTTTTATCAAACTAATTACTTCAGCAAAAAAACGAATTTGGATTCAAACACCTTATTTGGTACTTGATGAGAGTGTGATTGCTGCGTTAAAAATTGCTTCTGCTTCAGGTGTCCATGTCAAGATTATGATTCCAAATAAACCCGATCATCCATTTATTTACCGTGCTACACAATACTATGCACGCCAATTGATTAAAGAAAACATTGAGATTTTAGTTTATGAAGCTGGCTTTTTACACGCAAAAACATTGATCATGGATGATGAGATCTGTATGGTTGGTTCCGCCAATCAAGATATCCGTAGCTATCGTCTAAACTTTGAAACTAGTGCAGTCATTTATGATCATGAATTTTTAGAGCAACTTTCGAACAAGTTTCTTGAAGATGAAGAAAACTGTTCTACTATGACGACAGAAACAGTCAAAGAAATGTCGACCTGGCTGTTATTCAAACAACAAATTTCCCGACTATTATCACCAATTTTATAAAAAAGACAAAATAAAAAAAGCAATCCAACAAATCGACGTATCTTATTGTGAAGCCACTGATTGGCTCACCTTCGTCAATTGTTGTTGATTGCTTTTTTCTTTACTTTTTATTTTACTACTAACACATTACATGAGGCATGGTTCACCACGTATGCGGTAGTCGAACCTACCAAGACACGTTCCACTGCATTTAACCCAGTTGATCCCATAATAATCAAGTCGATTGGTTCCTTTGACTCATTGAAATTGGCAATGAGTGTCTTAGGATAGCCATAGAGGATGTACGTTTCAATATCTGTCCACCCTTTTTCAATTGCTAAATTTCGATGAGCTTTCATTTGATTTTCTGCTACTTCATCGAGCTCTGCTTGTAAATTAGTTGTTACAAACGCAAAATCACCAAAATAATTTCCTGTTACTTCATTAACATATAAGATGTGCAAAGTTGCTTGGTTTCGTTTCGCAATCGCAATTGCCTCAAGAAATGCCTTTTCTGCTTTCTCTGAGCCATCAATTGCAACTAAAATATTTTGATATGTGTCCGTCATTGTAAACGCCTCCCTTTTCTTTAGTTTATCACTGTTCTTTTCTGGGGACAACCAATGTGGTCATGATTTAATCTCCCAGATCAAAACGCAAAGTCATGTGTGTAGCTCCTTTTTCAAGCATTTTACCTAATAAGGCAACTGTTCGATCATAACATTCTTCTGCAAGCTGTTGATTGACTTCTTCTAAATAGTCGGTGCTAAAACTCTTTGTTGCTTGTACATCAGCTAGCAATTGTTTATTTCTAAAAGAAGCCATGCTTTCTTGTTCATAGTCCGCATAAATATCGGTAAATCGGTCATAGTCATAGTCACCAATCAATGCTGCCATGCAGAATAACCAATAAGGATGATTAAAATCAAAGCTAGTCGACGTATCGGAATAACGTGCAGGTGTTTGTTCAACATTGGTATAAAAAGGGACCAACACGTTAAATGTATTCGGTCCAAATGCTAGCCATTGAATACCGGAAATTGATTTAGGAACATCATTTCGCAATTGTAAAATATGGCATTGGATATTACGATTGATACCAATTGGACGGAAGCTTTTCCTTTGTTGCTCTGTTCCTGTGCCATACGCATCGAACATAGTATCTTGATAATGTGAACTCAAAACAAATTTGATCTCTTCAACTGATATTTTTCGATTTGCATAACAAATGAACGGCAAATTATCATCCATTGGATCTTGTACGATTTCTGGCGTGAAATACTTTTGGCCATACCAAGCACGTGGATTATTATAATGATGATCTTTGATTGTGGCACTCCCAAAAATGTGACGCAAATTAAGTGCTCCCTCTGGATCAGGATTCAAGTGATAGTTTTCAATTAACTCGACTAAATCTGCAGAGCACATGGTATTTTCTGAATCAACCTCAAAAGTATCAATATTCATTCGATTTGGTGCAATCACATACGCTTCATCAGGAACCTTGATTGCTGCCCAATGATGGCCACCGATTGTTTCAAAGTACCAGATTTCATCATTATCTGAAAACGCGAGAGCATTTGGTTCATAAGTTCCGTATTCTTCTAATAACTTACCTAGTCGTGTAACTCCTTCGCGGGCGCTAGAAATATAAGGTAAGACAATTGTTAGTAGATCTTCTTCTCCAATTCCATTTTCTACATATGGATCTACACCCAAAATTCGTGAATTCGAGGTAATGGTTTCCGTTGCTGTCATCGCCACATTCACTTGATTGATTCCCGCTTCGCCCCAAATTCCGATTGAATCATCGGCATTCGGTGTGGCTGTGTATCGTAAAGGATTATCAGGTAAAGGTATTGATACGTGACTAATCTTAGATTCATAAACTTTAGGTTGAGCTTCGGGTTGAACAACAATAAAACGTTTTGGTTCAATTGCTTTCTCACTATCTTCATTTCGAGCAATCATCGTTGATCCATCGATACTCGCCTTTTTCCCAACTAAAATCGTTGTACACGAACTTTTTACTTTGTTTCGCATATTTTCCACTTCTTTCTCATTCGTTCTAGTATTAGTCTACTGCGAATATTCTCAGAAGGGAAATAATACCCCAGCAAAAAATAAAACTGGAGAAAATTTTTGACAGTTCCTCCAGTCTCTCACATGTATAACTTATCTAATCAATTAATCAAATCCATGCTCATCAGCTACTTGTTTAAACCAATGACCAGATTTCTTAATTGTACGCGCTCCTTCTTTCTCTAAATCAACAGAGATGAATCCGTAACGATTCTTATACGCATTTGTCCAAGACCAATTATCCATGCACGTCCACATATGATAACCAACACAATTGGTTCCTTCCTCAATTGCTTGATGAACATATTTCAAATGATTTTTAACAAATTCGATACGATAATCATCTTCGATCATGCCAAACTCATTCACAAATCGTTCTTCTCCTTCGACGCCCATACCATTTTCCGAAATAAAACATTTGATATTCCCATAGTTTTCTCGCGTGTTCGTTAAAATATCGTAGATTCCCTTTTCATAAATTTCCCAACCACGATAAGGATTCATTTTTCTACCTGGCATTTCATAATTGTCAAAGAAATCATCTGGCATCGGTGAGGATAACTTATCCGGTGTGGATTCTTTTGCTTTGATTCGTCGTGGTTGATAATAATTGATTCCTAGCAAATCAACGGTATTGTCTTTTATCAATGTTAAATCCCCTGGAATAATTTCGGGAAGCAAATTTAATTCTTGAATAATTGTAACTAGATCTTCTGGAAATTCTCCTTTGACAGCTGGATCCAAAAAGGAACGATTAAAAAATGCATCCGCAATTTTTGCTGCTTTAACATCTTCTGGATTACCGTTATCTCTTGGATAGCTTGGTGTCAAATTTAAAATTATTCCAATTTCTCCTGCTAGTTCCATTTGATGATAAGCTTGAATTGCCTTAGCACTCGCAATATTTTCATGATAGCCAACTTGGACTGCTTCCTTTAAACTAATGTGATTTGGAAAGTGAAACTGATACAAATAACCTCCCTCAACAGGGACGATCGGTTCATTATGTGTGAACCAAGTTTGGACAAGATCTCCAAACAACTCAAAACAGCTTTTCGCATAGTTCACATATGCATCTACTGTTTGACGATTCAACCATCCTCCTTTTTTCTGCAAAGCCATAGGCATATCAAAATGATATAAATTCACAAATGGTGCTATCCCGTTTTCTCGTAATTCTTGAAAATATTCTCGATAAAAAGCAACCGCTGTTTGATTGATAGCGCCAGTTCCATCTGGAAATAATCGACTCCATTGAATAGATGTCCTAAATGAATTATGGCCTGTTTCTTTCATTAGTTGAATGTCTTCTTTGTATTTTGTGTAAACCTGCGATGTTTTATCTGGTCCAACCTCATTAAAAAATTTTTCAGGTTCTCTTGCATACCAATAATCCCAAATATTTTCACCTTTGTCATCTCCAGCAATGCGTCCTTCTGTTTGTGGACCACTTGCAGCAGATCCCCACCAAAAATTAGTTGGAAAATTATATTTTTTCATCTTAAAGATCCTCACTTTTCAGTTGATAACGCTATCTTATCTGACGGACAAACAAAAATCAATACTTTTTATATAAATGACTAGACATTTATATAAATCGGTGCTATATTTTGTTTGTAATCGATTGCAAAAAAATTAGAGGTGAATAATATGAATGGATTTATGGACAAACTTTCCGAAAAAATCATGCCCTTAGCTAATCTTTTGGGGCAAAATCGTTACTTGACCGTTTTACGTGATGCTTTCATGCTTTCTTTTCCATTAACAATGTTTGGTTCAATAGTCGTGGTGATCAATAATCTTCCTTTTTTCAATGACGCGACCAAAGGAACGCTATCGACTCTCTTTGGAAATGGACAGAATGCGACAATGAGTATCATGTCCGTCTTTGTTACATTTGGTATTGGCTATTATTTATCTAAATCTTATGACGTCGAAGGTATTTTTGGTGGTGCTGTTTCTTTTGCTAGCTTCTTGATTCTGACCCCATTTGTTATGACTACAGCTAGTGGCGAAGAAGTTTCCGGTGTACTTACACTTGATCGCCTTGGCGCAAAAGGAATGTTTATTGGAATGATTGCTGCCTTCTTAGCAGCGGAAATCTATTGCCGTATTACAAAACGTGGTTGGCAAATCAAAATGCCTGACGGTGTGCCACCTGCAGTTACGAAATCTTTCGCTGCTTTGATTCCTGCTGTTGTAACATTAACAGTCTTCTTATTTATCAATGGACTTGTGACTGGTATATTTAACACTAACTTACACGATGTTGTTTACGAAGTGATCCAAAAACCGTTAACAGGACTTGGTAGTAGCTTACCTGCAACCCTACTTGCTTTATTTTTTGTTCAATTTCTATGGTTCTTCGGACTTCATGGACAAATTATTGTCAATTCTGTAATGGATCCAATTTGGAATACATTAATGTTAGATAACTTGGAAGCCTATCAAGCTGGTAAAGAACTTCCTCACATTATCACAAAACCTTTCATGGAAACATTTACTGTTGGTCTCGGCGGATCTGGAATGACGTTAGCCGTGGTTTTGATTATGGCGTTTTTCTTAAAGAAAAAGCAATACCGTGACGTTGGCCGACTTGCCCTCGCACCTGGTATTTTTAATGTCAATGAACCTGCTATTTTCGGCTTACCAATTGTTTTGAATGCAACAATTTTGATACCATGGGTAATTGCACCACTTGTGGTTACTACATTAAACTATTTAGTAATGGCGGCTGGGATCGTTCCTCCTCCAACAGGTGTTTCTGTGCCATGGACTGTCCCCATTATCGCTAGTGGTATTCTTGCAACTAATTCATGGCTAGGTGGTCTTTTACAAGTGATTGATTTCATTATTGTTGGACTCATTTGGTATCCGTTCCTGAAAGTTTTAGATAAACAACCAGTGACTGACATTTAAAAAGCAACAAGAAGACCAAAACATTGGATTGTTTCTAATGAGTTTGGTCTTTTTCTTTTTACTTCTCTCTTCTAGTAGTTGTCCGTTGTTCCAACTTTCGCTATACTCAAAGAGAGGTGAATGTTGTGCCAAAATATGAAGATATAGCGAACACATTAAGAGATCGTATTCGCTCAAAAAAATACCCACCAGATAGTTTTTTACCAAATCAAACTGACCTAGTAAAAGAATTTGACGCTAGCCGGATGACAATCAAAAAAGCAATCAATATTCTTGCAATGGAAGGGCTTGTCTATTCTCAGAGAGGTTCTGGAACAAAAGTTTTGAACCATCCCTTTTTCAAAAAAGATACTTCCCCAGCAAATGAATACGAAGGTCTTAGTCATCAAATGGCGCGTCGTCAGCAGTCATTAGCTAGTCAAATTATCCAGTTCGACGTTGAATTTCCAAATGAACAAATACAAGAGCATTTAATGATTCAACCCGAACAACCTGTTTATAACATTCAACGATTACGAATTTTAGAAAACGAACCATATATTTTAGAGCATACCTATATGCCTGTCCATCTAGTTCCCGGTTTAAAACGTGAGCACTTGTTATCTTCTATCTATGATTACTTACATCAGTCTCTAAATATTTTTTTTGCTGGTGCTTACCGAACAATTTCTGCAGATAAAAGCACAGCGTTCGATCAAGAATATTTAAATTGTTCAACAATTGATCCTATTTTAGAAGTTCAACAAATCGTTTACTTAAAAGATGGTCAACCAATTGAATATTCAACAAGTCGCAATCGTTTTGATGTACGTAGCTATTCTATTTTAGATGTTCAATCAAATTAAAAACGGACCCAACCTGGGTACCGTTTTTTATTTTGTTAAAAGGACAGAATAATTGCATTATCTGCGGATTCTTACTATACTTATAAAAATCTAACTTACTTTTCGTAAGTGTTTTTTGGAGGAACAATTATGGATACACAGATTAAAGGCATACATCACGTTACTGCTATGACTTCCAACGCAACCAAAATTTATCGTTTTTTTACTGATGTTTTGGGATTACGACTGGCAAAGAAAACCGTCAATCAAGATGATATCGAAACTTATCATTTATATTTTACCGATGAAAATGGTGCACCTGGAACAGATATGACTTTTTTTGACTTTCCTTATCAATCTAAAGGCTCTAAAGGAACAAACAGTATTTCTCGTGTCTCTTTCCGTGTTCCTAACGACTCTGCACTAAATTTTTGGCATGAACGTTTATCAATGTATAAAATCACTCACTCAGATATCAAGGAACGTTTTGGTAAAAGATACTTGGAATTTGAAGACTTTGATAACCAGTCCTATCAATTGATTTCAGATCAACAAAATCAAGGAGTCGCTGCTGGCGTTCCTTGGACAAAAAGCAATGTCCCTACTCAATTTGCACTTATCGGTCTTGGACCAGTTTTTGTTCGAGTCAGACAATTAGAAAGTATTGAACAAGTTCTCAAGAAATTACTTGGGTTTCATGAAACTGCTAAAGAAGGAAGTTTCCATCAATTTGAAGTTGGTAAAGGTGGAAATGGTGCAACTATCATTGTTGAGGTCCGCAATGATTTACCCGATGCAATCGAAGGTTTTGGTAATATCCATCACCTTGCACTTCGAGTTACTGACAAGCAAGCTTTACGTCATTGGATTCAACAAATTCAACAAGTGGAATTACCTGATTCCGGTTTTGTTGATCGTTTTTACTTTCAATCTGAATACTTTTTTGCCTCTTCACATGTACTTTTTGAATTAGCAACAGATGGTCCTGGTTTTTTTGAAGATGAAGAAAAAAAACATGCAGGAGAAAAGCTGTCTTTACCACCCGCTTTTGAAGAAAAACGTCTAGTCATCGAAGAAATCGTTCGTCCTTTTGATACAAGTGATGCGAATATACAACGTTAACAGAATAACAATAACTCGAGGTGAGCAATATGGACTACATTTTTGAGCAAGGAACAAAAAATGCAGCAAAATTTATTCTACTACACGGAACAGGTGGAGATGAACATTCTTTACTCGAACTTGCGAGGTTTATTGATCCAGACAGCACAATTTTATCCTTTCGTGGAAATATCCAAGAAAATGGAATGAATCGCTTCTTTAAGCGACATGCTCTCAACCAATTCGATCTCAACAGTTTAGAAAAAGAAACAGATAACTTATTAAAGCAAATTAAAGAAATTAGTACGGAAAAAAAGATTCCTTTAGAAAACTGGATACTACTTGGTTATTCTAACGGAGCAAACATTGCTGCCCACCTATTACTAGAAAGAGAACATGGACTATCGAAGGGAATCTTTTTTCACCCTATGTCACTCGGTGTAAACAATCATTCAATTGATGGAAAAAAACAAAAGGTCTGGCTTTCTTATGGACAACAGGACCCGATTGTTTCGAAAGAATCTTTTAATGAACTAGTGAATGAATTTGAAAGAAGTGGTAGCATTTTTTCTGTCTATTCTTCCAACCAAGGTCACGAATTAAGAATGGCAGAGCTAGAATCAGCTAAAACATGGTTGAACAATTTATAAACGTATAATACAAAAAGGATTGATGCAGGAATTTTCTCATCAATCCTTTTTAGTTTCACTACGTATAATAAATAAATTTTCTATAAAAAGACACCAACATATTTAACATGTTGGTGTCTCATTGATACCGGCGGCCGGGGTCGAACCGGCACGACCTCGCGGTCACTGGATTTTGAGTCCAGCGCGTCTGCCAATTCCGCCACGCCGGCATAGTGAAACTTAATTTAATTCAACTGGGGTAGCTGGATTCGAACCAACGCATGAGGGAGTCAAAGTCCCTTGCCTTACCGCTTGGCTATACCCCAATAAAAAGGGCGAATGGTGGGAATCGAACCCACGAGTGCCGGAGCCACAATCCGGTGCGTTAACCACTTCGCCACACCCGCCATCATACATATGTTATTTAATTACCCAATAAAAAACTAAGATGAAAACACCTTAGTAATACCGGCGGCCGGGGTCGAACCGGCACGCCCTTAACGGGCACTGGATTTTGAGTCCAGCGCGTCTGCCAATTCCGCCACGCCGGCATGTCGATAAATTGTACTAAGGCGGTAACCGGATTTGAACCGGTGATGAAGGTTTTGCAGACCTCTGCCTTACCACTTGGCTATACCGCCATTATACGATTATCAATCTATAAAATTTATAGAACTGGGGTAGCTGGATTCGAACCAACGCATGAGGGAGTCAAAGTCCCTTGCCTTACCGCTTGGCTATACCCCAATAAAAAAAGGGCGAATGATGGGAATCGAACCCACGAGTGCCGGAGCCACAATCCGGTGCGTTAACCACTTCGCCACATCCGCCATGGCAGGGGTAGCAGGAATTGAACCCACACTAACGGTTTTGGAGACCGCTGTTCTACCTTTAAACTATACCCCTATTAACAAAAATGGAGGAGAGTGGATTCGAACCACTGAACCCTAAGGAACGGATTTACAGTCCGTCGCGTTTAGCCACTTCGCTACTCCTCCATGGTGGCGCGGGACAGAATCGAACTGCCGACACACGGAGCTTCAATCCGTTGCTCTACCAACTGAGCTACCGCGCCAAATGAAATTAAATCAATCGAATAAATAATGACGGTTCCGACGGGAATCGAACCCGCGATCTCCTGCGTGACAGGCAGGCATGTTAACCCCTACACCACGGAACCAACTCATTATGGAGGTTAACGGGATCGAACCGCTGACCCTCTGCTTGTAAGGCAGATGCTCTCCCAGCTGAGCTAAACCTCCAAAATTCAATTGTTATGACCCGTACGGGATTCGAACCCGTGTTACCGCCGTGAAAGGGCGGTGTCTTAACCGCTTGACCAACGGGCCAGTTATATTACTAACGGAGAGTAAGGGATTCGAACCCTTGAGACAGCGTTCACCATCTACATGATTTCCAATCATGCTCCTTCGGCCTCTCGGACAACTCTCCAGAGTGAAAGAAGCTCATTACTCTTTTCTCAAAATGAGAACTCCGGCAGTAGGACTCGAACCTACGACATCATGATTAACAGTCATGCGCTACTACCAACTGAGCTATGCCGGAATAACACCAGCGTGGCGACGTCCTACTCT
>NZ_JAFLWI010000007.1 GCF_017315945.1 Candidatus Enterococcus courvalinii | reverse complement strand
GATAGATAAAGTTGTGACACATAGCATTCAGCTGACACAAAAATTCAAAATTTTCACTACAAAATAAAACAATTATTTACTTATCAAAAAGCATGTTGCGACTTTTTTCGTCTCACATGCTTTTTTCTTTTTGTTCATTCCCATTCCTTACTTTACTTCCGGCACAATTCTTTGCTGGATTGCAAATAAAATAGTACTATTCAAATTAGAAAAGGAGTTGTTTTTATGAAATTTGTAGTCATTGGCGGTGTTGCTGGCGGTCCTTCCTTTGCGACACGCTTACGCCGATTAAATGAAGAACATGAAATTGTGATTTATGAACGAGGTGAACACATTTCCTACGCTAGTTGTGCGCTTCCTTATTATCTCGGACAAGTAATTGATGATCGTGATTCATTGATCGAGCGAACACCTGAAATTTTAAAAGTTAAAAATAATATTGATGTCTTTACGAAGCATGAAGTCACACTGATTGATCCAGATAAAAAAGAGTTAACCATCCATGATTTAACAACTGACCAAGTCAGCCAAACAAATTATGATTATCTAATTATTTCTGCGGGAGCTCGCCCTACTTTACCACCAATTCCTGGTGCAGACCAAGCCGAAAATGGTTTTGTTTTGCGCAGCGTAACTGACGCCGATAAAATCCAAGCCTTCATTCAAAACAAGGCGCCAAAAAATGTTTTAGTTCTAGGTGCGGGGGTTATGGGATTAGAACTAGCTGAAAACTTTAAGCATCGCGGTATGGAAGTTACATTAGTCGATCAGCTAGATCAAGTTGCTTTTCCTTACGATCATGAAATTGCTGATTTAGTCTATGATAAATTAATTGAACAAGGCTTAACCGTTCATTTAAATACGCATATCAATGACATTCGCCAAAAAGGAAACGAAGTCCAATTATCGGATGGTGCTCTTCTACATCCTGACATGATTTTATTTGCCACTGGTGTCGCACCAAATAATGAAATCGTTAAGTCTGCTGGTATTTCAATGAGTGAAAATGGACAAATTATCGTTGATAACCAATTAAAAACGAATCTTCCTGATATTTTCGCCATCGGTGATATTATCGAGACAACCAGTGTCATTACGCATCAACCAACGCCAAGTATGTTATCAAGTGCTGCAAATCGCCAAGGACATCTACTGGCGGATATCGTCAATGGTGCACCTTTTACGTATCGTGGTTACATTGGCGCTGGTGTAGCAAAAATCTTTGACTATACTGCAAGTTATGTTGGTCTTACGGAACATCAATTAAAAGAAGCTGGCATCACGAACTATAAAACGATTTTTATCACTCCTTTCGACCATGCAAATTTTTATCCAGGTGCTACTCGACTAAATCTCAAACTAATTTTTGAAGAAGAAACTGGAAAAATTTTAGGTGGTCAAGCAGTTGGTGAGCATGGTGTAGACAAACGAATTGGTGAATTATCTGTTGCAATTACAGGTAACTTAACTGTCTTTGATTTGCCAGATCTTGAGTTACCCTACTCTCCGCCTTATTCAACCACTAGAGACCCATTGAATATCGCTGGCTACGTTGCAATCAATCAGCTAAACAATACAGTGAAAACAATAAAAGCCAGTGAATTAACCAAAGAAGAATTACAAAACGGTTTCTTTTTAGATATCCGTGAGGCAGACAAGCCTAAGTCGGGAAGTATTGAGGCAACCAAAAATATTCCGATGAATGAATTGCGTGATCGAATTGCCGAGATTCCTAAAGAGAAGCAAGTCTTTATTACTTTTAGAAAAGGATTAAATACCTATACTTCTGCTCGAATTTTGGCAGGTTTTGGTATCAAGGCAACTATGATTGAGGAATAAGGTTGTGGCGCAAAGCGGTCGGCTCCGACAAAATAATAAATAACTGTCAAAAATAGCTCTTCATATTTTTAGACAGTTGCGAATTATTTCGAGGAGTTGCTTGGGGAACACTGTGAATTAGATTGTGGCTCCAATTGAACCAGATGGTGATTCTCATCGTTATGATACCAGCGCCACCATGTTTCTATTTGTGTTTTGTTCTTAACACCTATTTTCCCCATTATCGTTTTTACAAGAATTTTCTTTTGTTTCATCTGTATAACCATTTCTTTGATGTAAATCGGATAAGTGACTCGATTTTCCTCCAAAAAACACCTCTTAGTTAAATTCATTTTATTTGAATTCAACAAGAGGTGCTTTTTTAGTTTGTCTCAGTTTGTTGGGTCAGTTCCTTAAAGTATATGATACTTCTTACTTCAGACAAGATAAACATAAATGATATTCTTGTTGCGCTAAAATTGGAATAACTCCTCTTGCAAGGAAACCTTTTGTTCTTCTTTCAAAAGTTTCCCCTTAGTCATTTCTGGAAAAACAACCATAAGTGTAGCCTCTTTTTGTGCTTTTTCTAATTGTGGAAGATCAATAATAGCCAATAATGTGCCAGCTTTTACTTTCTGGTCTTTGGCTACTTGAATTGAAAAAGGTTTACCTTTTAATTCCACAGTATCTATCCCCATATGGATCAATAATTTCTCACCCGTTTTACATGCAATCGTGAGTGCATGAAGCGTTGGAAAAATACTCTCCACGCATCCTTCAACTGGTGCGTAAACCTTACCATCATGTTGCTTTATGGCGTAGCCTTCACCCATCATTTTTGAAGAGAAAACTTCATCATTGACCTCTTCTAACGGGATAACATAGCCGTTTGCAACAGACTTCAACACCTTCTTCGTTTTAAAAAAAAGCATCCTTTCATCTCCTAAACTAATTCTGGCCAATATTCTTTGTTCGCTTCAATCATTTCATCCAAAACTTTTTTTGCAACTCTGGCATTAGGAACTGTTTGATTTAGTGTAAATGCCTGTAATGCTTTTTGATATGAACCTTCAAAATAAGCGTCAACTAATAGTTTTTCTGCCGCTACTTGTGCTTCCATCATGCCTTTATGAAAATCACAAATTGGTTCTCTCAAAGAAATTGGTTCCACACCTGTTGCCCCGACATAAGCAGGAACTTCTACCACGGCATCTGGACGTAAATTAGGAATAGCACCTTGATTCGGAACGATTAACATAAAACGTCGGCGCTCATCGTTTAGTAAAGAGGTTGCCATATCAACAATATATTGACCATGTTCACCAAAGTTAAAGTTTAAAACATCTTTGGTTACACCATTCCGAATTTTCTTCGCCATTTCTTTGGTATTTTTTTCTCGTCCTTCCATCACCATATTAGCACGAGTATAGTTTTTGTCAGAATGCTCAATAACCATATCGGGATATAAATAATACTCTAAATAATTATTCGGAATATTTTGTGGAAAGTTCTTTGTAATTACAGACATCATACTAAATGCTTCTTGCCATGTTTGATCTCCAGCATTAAAGTCTGCAACCTGCATTTCCTGACCGTTCAGCTTTTCGATGATTTCAGGCATAACATCACGTTTCAATTTCTTGTCATAAATAGCTGTGTACCAACCAAAATGGTTTAATCCATAATATGTCGGAATCCAGTTTTTCCGATCATAACCATAGTTAATCGCGATTGTTTCTTCAATTGAGATTGTCATATCACAAGCATTAATCATTTTTGCTTTTGGATAGCGTCGACGAACAGCCTCCGAAACAATTGATTCAGGATTCGTATAATTCAAAATCCATGCTTCAGGTGCATATTTCTGTACATATCCTACGATTTCCAAGAGTCCACTCATTGAACGCATCCCGTAAGCAAAGCCACCCAAACCACAAGTTTCTTGACCAACTAAACCATGACTCAAAGGGATTTTTTCATCTTTTTCACGCATTTTCAGACCACCAACTCGAATTTGCGAGAAAATGAAGTCGCAACCAGTAAAAGCTACTTCTGGATCTTCTGTTGATGAGATTACGACATTTGAAAAGCCTTCTTTCTCCAACATATACTGAATAATCATGTACATGTCCTCATTTCTTTGTGCATCAATGTCATACAACCGAATTTCCGAGAGTGGTAAGCGTTCTGAATTATTTAATACTGCTTGAATGATTCCTGGTGTATAAGTGCTACCTCCACCAGCAATTGTAATAATTTGTTTTTTTGTCATATTTTTCTTCCTTTCTATTGCTCTAATAATTTATTGAATTCCGCCATTACATACGTAACCTCTAATCCAATAATGACTTGATAATTTTTTTCTGTTGGTTTTATCAAACCACTGATTCCCAACTGTTTGATACGTTGTTCATCAACGATTTCTGGTTTTTCCACTTCAACTCTTAAACGTGTGTTGCAACTAAACGCATCAGAAATATTTTCGGAACCACCAAAAGCTTGCAACATTTTTTTTGCCATGTATTCATAATTTTTACTTGCTAAAACCAACTCATTTTCCTCAGCGATTGCCTCAGCTCCATATTCTGTTGCCACTTCTCTTCCTAAAGTTGGAATGTCACGTTTCTTGATTAAATAATAAAAAGTAAAATAGTATAATCCAAAAAACACGAGGCCAACTGGAAGAATCAAAATCGCATTCGTTGCAATCTTAAAATTGATTAGATAATCTACGATACAAGCACCAAATGTAAAGCCAATCCGAATATTCAACAAGTAACAAACTATTCCAGCCAAACCAGCAAATATTGCATGAACAACATATAACATTGGTGAAATAAACATAAAACTAAATTCAACTGGTTCCGTGATATTCGAGATAAAAGAAGTAGCTGCTCCGCTCCCCATAATTCCTTTTACCATCTTTTTATTTTCTTGAAACGCAGCTCGATAAATAGCTAAACAAATCGCTGGCACTCCAAACATCATGACTACAAAAAATCCAGATAAAAACAATCCCGCTTGTGGATCTCCATTAATAAAACGTGTCATTTCTCCCCGAAAAACCTCGCCATTTGGTGCAGTATAACTACCTAAATCATAATAGACATACGTGTTAAGCACATGGTGCAGTCCAAAAGGAATCAGTAGCCGATTCAAGAACATGAAAATTCCGACACCAAAAGCGCCCATGTTGACCAATAATCGAGCAAAACTGTCGATCCCCGCTTGTGCAAATGGCCATAAAATGCCAAAAACAACTGCAGTGATCGTCTGAAAAATCATAACCATCGTCAATGGAAACTTCTCACCAGCAAAATAAGAAAATACCATTGGCAATCGTTGTTCTTTAAACCGGTTATACGTCCAAGCCGCAATCAAACCAGAAATAATCCCACCAAATATTCCCATATTGACTGCCGGATTCATGATTTCCAATCCTTTTTTCAATGTGGCAATTGCCAAGAAACCTGTAAGGGCTGGAATCCCTTTGTCTTTCGTCTTCGCAAATCCAATCGTTACTCCAATCGCAAATAGAATATCCAAATTTCCAAACACAGTATTTCCAGCAGCCCCAATCACTGGGATATTTAACATATCATCAGCAGAGAGACGCATAATCAATCCAGCTAAAGGCATCGCAGCGACCGGTAATAGCATTGCTCTACCAAGCTTTTGTACGCTTTCTTTAAAATTTGACAACTTTTTCTCCCCCTTATCTATAGTTCTTTGTACGTGATTCGTTCAATCAAGGCATCCTTTTTCACTTGTTGCGCAAAAGTTGAGTGAATCAAAAATTCTACTTGATTGACTCGCGGATAAATAAAACTTGATCCATTTAACAGCAACTGATCAATATAAGCTGTGTGACACATGATTTCAACAGTTTTGTCTTCACGTAAAATTTTTAGTAACCCTTCTAAATATTCTTCCACTGAACAATTAATCTGACGCTTTTCTACAATACTTTCTCCAACATCATCAAAATATGGTTCAAAATAATCAACGTGGCGAACTTCTGCTCTTTTTTCAAAGTTTCCACGAACAGGTAACCCGTATTTTTTCGCCAACGTCACGACAACTTCCTGATTCATTCCAAAAGTATGCGTATGATGATGACTATCTAAATGTGTCGGAATGATCCCAGCGTGATAAACCTTTTGAATTTGTGCGTTCCATTCTTGATATAACTGATCACTATCTATTTCAAAAGGTTGTTGATAAAAAGCTAATTTTTTGAAGTTTGGTCCATCCATCAAACTATCTACATTTTTCAAAAGTGGTTCTCCACATGTCAACGTTAAGTGAACACCAACCCCTAAATCTGGTAATTCTTTTTTTAACTTTACTGCGTGCTCAAATCCTGGCATATTTGCCATTAAAGTTGTTGAAGTTAGAATCCCATGTTGATGTGCGTCAACAATTCCATAATTGACACCATTGCTATAACCGAAATCATCTGAATTAATTATTACTTTTCCCATTTTTTCCTTCCTTTCTTTTTTCACTAAAAATAGACGCAACCTCATGACCACAAAAAAACTTCTGTGTTTCAAAAGGTTGCGCCTACCTGATAGTTACGCCCTAATTATTGAATTCTTGCTAAATGGATTGCGAGATAAGTCACTTCGTTTTCTTGAACGTTTAACTGAAACTTTTCTTCAATCATTTTTTTGATTGCAGATGCTACTCGATATGGCTCGCTTTCCTTAAAAGCACTACTAAAAAAACCAATATTTTCACTTGGAGAATCTTCTTGATAAACTAACCGCTTTGCCAAAAATTTGATATGGATCATCATTCGAGAATAAATCAGGGAGTCCGTATCAAAGTGATAACCGTAAATTTCTTCCAATGCCAAGATGATTTCTTTGGTCATTTCCAATATTTTCAAGCTATTAAAACTATTTTGCTCGCCTAATTCCGCATTGATAATGTGCATTGTAATAAACCCAACTTCATTAGCACCCAGTTGTGTTCCATACCGTTGATTGATAAGAGCAACGACTTCTTTTGCTGTCTCATATTCATCGGGATAGAGCAACTTCATCTCAGGCAACATAATAGCTGTTACTTGGCTATCTTCCTTTTGGCGTTGGATTGCAAAATAAATATGATCTGTCAACGCGATATAAATGTTTGAGTCTAGCTGAGATGAGATGTTTTTTGAAATAAATTGAATCACCTCTTCGGAAAACTCAATAAATTCGATTGGAATCTGAGCAGCCATTTCCGTAAACATTTTCGTTTTTTCTTTAGAATCTAAAGTAAAAAATTTGTCTGCAACAGTTGGATCAAATAGTTCGTTGACAGAAGTGGAAAAGCCAATTCCTTTCCCCATCGCAACTTTCTCTGTTCCTTCATCATCAATTAACACCACATTATGATTGATTTTTTTTACAACTTTCATTGCTGCACAGATCCTCTCTAAAGAATAATTTGATGTGATCTACTATTAAAACAACAAAAAACGACCTAAGAAAAGTACTTTTCCTAGGTCGTGCCTAATTTAATAGTTGCACCCTCTTTATTTATACGCCCAATATAGCAAATAAAGAAAACGCTGTCAATGTTTTTTTTACTACAGCCATTACAGAAGCAGTTTTCTAGAAAACTACCAAAAAAAACGACCGCGGTGGGTAGCCGCGGCCTTAGGAGTTATTTTTACTTGAGGAGTAAAAATGAAAAAGTATAGGGTTGTTTGTTGGTATGTATTTATAATAGAACGTAATTGTGAAGAAATTATGATTGAAATCTTGTCTTTTTTTTGGATTTGTTTAAGAAAAAGTAAACATCTTATTTACGTAATCAAAAATAGTTAGTTGATAACTTCAGCTAACTAAAAAAATGGAGACCTTACTGTTCTGACCGCTGTGTTCGATCAATCGTTTGTTCTACTTTCTTTTTGATATTTCTCGATTGATCTATGAGTCGAAAAGTTACCTTACTCTTTGCTTTACGAGAAAAAATGAACGAAATTTCGTAAAAAAGACTGGTCAGTCATTAACTAACCAGTCTTTAGCCTTCATTGCAAGCTACTATGAAATTTTTACCTCACAAAAATAGTCCTATTATTACAAATAAACGATTATATTAGGCTAAATAATCCAAAACTATTGACTGGTAGCTATCAATCATCGCTAAATAATTATCAAGTTCAACATACTCGTTCACTTGGTGTGGCAAAGTTGGTTCACCAGGCCCAAAAACAACAAAATCAAATGGCTGTTTTGCTTTAGTAAACTCAGCTGCATCAGTTGTTCCAGCAGCACCAAATAGTGATAATGGTTGTTCAAATTGTTTTTGAATACTTTGAATTAAAGAAGATTCGGGATTTGCTTTTACCGGGATTTTATTGAAATCAATCGTTAACTTAAGTTGAAATTCAGCTCCTTGGTTCAAGTCATCCACGATTTTTTGCAACACTGCAATGACTTTATCATTTGAAAATTCTGGAATCGAACGAATATTTCCTTGTAGCTGTGCATAACTTGGAATACTATTTACTTGATTTCCGCCGTTGATAATTGTTACGTTATGGATTGTCCGACCTAAAACAGGATTTTCGACTGTCTCTGCAATATGTTTCATCTCCGTATTGACTTTTGTCATAAATTCATTCAAGTGATCAATGGCATTATATCCTTCTTGCGGCATTGAACTATGTGCTTCTTTACCGTACGATGCGACAGTATAGTTGATTGAACCCATGTGAGTATACATCAAATTGTAGTTGGTTGGTTCACCAATAATCAACCCATCTAAGTCGTCAACGTAGCCTGCTGTGGTTAATTGTTCACTCCCTAGTTCCCCTACTTCTTCACCTACAGTAGCTAATAATTTGATTTTGCCATTAAATATTTTCCCAGTTTCTTTTAACTCAATCATTGCAAGAACCATTGCTGCAAGTCCACTCTTCATGTCTGTTGATCCACGACCATATAAACGATTTCCTTCAATTTTCGCTTCAAAAGGTGGATAAATCCAGACATCTTCATCACCTACAGAAACAACATCCATATGTCCTGATAGACCTAGAACTTTTCCAGCATTACCGTTTTGGTAAGTAGCAACTAAATTATCTCGACCATTCGCATACGAAACTATTTCGCTTTCTATACCATGCTCCGCTAAAAGTTTTTTCAAATAGGACGCTACTTCAGCTTCATTCCCATTCACTGATTTGATACGAATAATATCTTGCAAAATGGAAATTTTTTCTTCTTTTTTCATTTAGCTTTCTCCCTTACCAATTTCTTTTATCCACATTGTATCACAATTCATTTTTTTAGCTTCCATTACAAATCTCTTCAGAAGATTTCTGTAAGAACTCACTTTTATTGTGGGAAGGTAAGAAAAAAGCGCCTAAAAAGACGCTTTTGGTAGAAGATTGGAAAACTCAGATAGAAAAGGCCGGTTTTAAGCTCTTTAGAACGTTGACAAATTCCCATTCTGACTGAGTTTTGCCATCATTTGCGATACATTTTGAATTCCAAAAACAAATCATTATAGATGCCCAAATACTTAGGACCAAGATCCTCATAGACTTCCAGATGGGCAATCGTTTCATCTGATGGATAGAATTGCTTATCACCAGAAATTTCTTTTGGTAATAGTTTCTCTGCTGCAGCGTTTGGCGTCGAATAACCAATATATTCTGCATTTTGAGCTGCATTTTCTGGTTGAAGCATAAAATTGATAAAATCGTATGCACCTTCCGTATTTTTTGCAGTCTTTGGCATCACAATGTTATCAAACCATAAATTTGAACCTTCTGTTGGAATAACATAATGTAAATGGTCGTTTTCTGACATCATGTCAGCTGCTTCTCCCGAGAAAGTTACTGCAACTGATGCTTCTTCGTTAATCATGTACATTTTGATTTCATCCGCTACGATTGCTTTGACATTTGGTGTTAACTGATTCAATTTATCTGCAGCTTCATGTAACTCTGAAAGATTTTTACTATTCAAAGAATAGCCCAAACTATTTAAAGAAAGCCCCATCACTTCTCTGGCCCCATCGATCAACATCAAGCTATCTTTTATTTTTGGTTGCCATAAATCGTCCCAGTGTTGCATTTGTTTTGCATCTAAAAATCGATCGTTGTAAACAATTCCTAATGTTCCCCAGAAATAAGGAATCGAGTATTTGTTTCCTTCATCAAAAGCCAAATCTAAAAATCGAGGGTTGATATTATTTAATCCAGTGATTTTGGAATGATCCAGTGGCAACAATAAATCTTCTTTCATCATTTTTTGAATCATGTATTCACTTGGAATCGCAATATCGTAATTCGTTCCACCTTGTTGGATTTTCGTAAACATTGCTTCATTTGAGTCAAATGTTTCGTAGTTGACTTTATAGCCATATTCTTTTTCAAATTTAGTCAACAAACTAGGATCAATATAGTCACCCCAATTGTAAATCGTTAAAATTTTAGCATTTGCCATACCACTTGATTTTTCCAATTGATGAACGCCGAATAACAAAATAACAATAATCATCACGATACCAAAAAATAAAGATTGCAAATTTTTCATTGTAGTTTTGCCACCTCCTCACGCACGCGACGATTTTTTTTGCCTCTTTTTGGACTGTTTTCTTTACTAATAAAATAGTAACCAATTACTAGAATCATTGAGAACAAGAAAACGAGTGCACTCAACGCATTGATTTCTAAACTAATTCCTTGACGCGCACGAGAATAGATTTCCACTGACAAGGTAGTGAACCCGTTACCCGTAACAAAGAACGTCACAGCAAAATCATCCAATGAATAAGTAAACGCCATGAAATAACCTGCAATGATTCCTGGAGAAAGAAAAGGCAAAATGATATTTTTTACTACTTGCAGATTATTGGCACCTAAATCTCGAGCAGCATCCACCATAGAATCGTTCATCTCTTGTAATTTTGGCAATACCATCAACACAACGATCGGGATACTAAACGCAATGTGTGAAAGTAACACACTTTGAAATCCTAAACCAAAGCCAAGCAAAGTGAAAAAGATCAAAAAGCTAGCACCAATAATAACATCTGGTGAAACCAATAAAATATTATTCATACTCAACAATGCTGTCCGTGATCTTCTTTTTTTCGTGTAATAGATTCCCATTGCTCCAAATGTCCCAATGATTGTCGCCAATAGCGCAGACAAAAAGGCAAGCATGAAGGTGTTCAGCACAATAATAATCAACCGCGTGTCTTCAAAAACTGCTTGGTAATTTTCCCAAGTAAAGCCAGTGAAACTTGTCATAGAGCCGCCGTCATTAAAGGAATAGAAAATCAAATAAAAGATTGGCAAATACAACAATAAAAAAACAATGGCTAGATAAACATAAGACCACTTGAATTTTTTCATTAAGAGCGCCCTCCTTTTTTCTTCTCACCTGTTAAAAGCATGACCACAAACATCGCAATAATTAGAATAACGCCAATCGTCGAACCCATTCCCCAATTCTGGGTAACCAAGAAGTGTTGTTCAATTGCTGTCCCCAACGTGATCACCCGGTTTCCTCCAATTAATCGCGTCAACATGAATAAAGAAAGTGAAGGAATAAATACTGCTTGGACGCCGCTTTTTACACCGTTTAAAGATAAAGGAAAAATCACTCGACGAAATGTTTCTAGATTATTTGCTCCTAAATCTCGACTTGCACTAATTAACGATGGGTTCAACTCTTCTAATGCGTTAAAAATCGGCATGATCATAAACGGAATCTCAATATAAGTGGCAACAAATAAGAAGCTCACATCGGTAAATAAGATTTGTTTTGTTCCAATACCAATGAAATCAAAAAAGTGATTGACACTTCCATTGATGCTAAAAATCCCAATAAACGCATAGGCTTTCAGCAATAAGTTGACCCATGTGGGCAGAATAATCAGCATCAACCACAATTGCTTATGTTTCAATTTAGTCAAGAAATAAGCGGTTGGATAACTAATCAACAACGCAAAAATTGTAATCAACAACGCATACCAAACAGAGTTGAAAGTCATCCAAAGATATGTCCCTGAAGTAAAGTACGTAGCATAATTTGCTAAAGTAAAGTGTCCATTCATATCAAAAAATGATTGATAAATAATCATGATAACTGGTGCAATGACAAATAATCCTAACCAAAGCATATAAGGGACTGAATAAATTCTTCGCATTGTTTTCATGACACAGCCTCCTTACTCTTCATAGCTTTCTAGTCGTGCATCAAAGTCTTCCTCTGATTCATTGAAACGCATAACATGGATATCTTCTGGTTCAAAAGAAAGTCCTACTTTGCTTCCTTCTTTGGCTTTCTTCGTTGAGTGAACCATCCATTCATTGTGCTGTTCATCGAAACAAATAATTTCATAATGTACGCCACGGAATAGCTGCGTGTCTACTGTAACAACTAATTTTCCTTTGTCAGGTGTCGTAATATTCAAATCTTCTGGGCGTAAAACAACTTCAACCGGTTCATTCGGACGCATCCCACCATCCACACACTCAAATTGTTTTCCAACAAATTCAACTAAGTTGTCCTCAATCATTACGCCATCAACAATATTACTTTCTCCAACAAAGTCAGCAACAAAATGATTGATTGGCTCATCATAAATGTCTACTGGTGTACCACTTTGAACAATTTTTCCTTTATTCATAACAAAAATTTCGTCACTCATTGCCAAGGCTTCTTCTTGGTCATGTGTCACAAAAATAAAAGTGATTCCTAAACGTTGCTGTAATTCACGTAATTCATATTGCATATCTGTTCGTAATTTTAAATCCAAAGCAGATAAGGGTTCATCAAGTAGCAAGACTTTTGGCTCGTTAACGATTGCGCGTGCAATTGCGACGCGCTGTCTTTGTCCGCCAGACATTTCACTGATTTCTCTCGTTTCGTAGCCAGGAAGCTGAACCATTCTTAACGCATCTGTCACTTTTTTTCGAATTTCATTTTTAGGCATTTTTTTTATTTGTAAGCCAAAAGCAACATTATCAAATACATTCATATGAGGAAATAACGCATAGTCTTGAAAAACTGTATTTACTTGACGTTTATTTGCAGGAAGATCGTTTAGTCGTTTCCCTTCAAAATAAATATCACCTTCAGTCGCTTCCGTAAAACCAGCAATAATTCGTAAAATCGTCGTTTTCCCACATCCCGAAGGTCCTAATAATGTATAAAATTTTCCTTGTTCAATTTCAAAACTAACCTTTTTTAAAATCGTTTCATCGTCATAGCGTTTCACTACTTGATCAAACGCAATAATTGGGTTCCCCACTTCTTCCTACCTCCAATTTATAAATACGATTTTGTCGCAACAATCAATACTTTCGTTTTGGTCGTCAAGTGATTTCTTAATTGATGTTGCTTCGTCGCTTGATAATAAACAGACTGACCAGCTTTTGCAAAATAACTCTTCTCACCTAAGGTTAACTCTAATTCCCCTTCTAACACAAAAATAAACGTTTCAGATAAAGAAGGTTCAAATGTCTTATACTCACCAGTTGACTCAAACGTCAAGAGAACGGGTTCCATTTCTTTTTCATTTGAATCAGAAACTAACCATTCCAGTTCATACCCATTTTCTTCATCAAAATAAATCGTATGATCTTCTGCTGAATAAACGATTTGCAAGCTTGGTGCTTCTTGGCGAAAAAATTCTTCTGGTGAGACACCCAAGACTTCAAGTATGGAAAAAAAAGTTTCCATTGAGGGCGAACTCAAGTCTCTTTCCAGTTGAGAAATATAGCCTTTTGATAAATCTGTCCGTTCACCAAGTTCTTCTTGTGTCAAGTTCTTTTGAATTCGTAAATTTCGTAACTTTTCTCCAATTTCCATTTTTTCCTCCAGCGGAAGTTTTCTAATAGTAAACTTAAAGTTTACAATCACCTGTATTAGTATACGAATTTTGACAAAAAACGCAACCCTTTCAGTTTATTTTTTTGAGAAAAAAGCACGTGAGAAAAAAATAATTTTATGTCTAAAGAAGAGAAAAAATTTTTCAGGAAGCGTTCACCATTTTTTATAAAAAGCTTAGAGAAAGAACTCCGAAAAAAATGATGCGTTTATGGTATGATATAAGAAAATTTTGAGGGAGGTTTCATTTTATTATGGAAACTTTTAAATCTTTTCAAGTAACAAAGGAACCAACATTTCAAGCAAAGATTATTGAGCAAGAACCCATCGACCTAGCAGACAATGAAGTGCTTGTTAAAGTTGCTTACTCAGATGTTAATTATAAAGATGCTTTGGCTAGCATTGAATCCGGAAATGTGATTCGGACTTATCCGATGACACCCGGCATTGATTTAGCTGGAACTGTTATCAAAAGTTCAACTGAACACTTCTCACCCGGTGAAAAAGTTTTAGTTACTGGTTACGGACTAGGTGTTACTCATCCTGGTGGCTACAGTCAATATCAAGCGGTTCCAAGTGAATGGCTAGTCAAGTTACCTGAACAATTAAGTACGCGACAAGCAATGATGTTAGGAACAGCTGGATTGACTGCGGCTCTTGCAGTCAATGCGTTGTTAGAACAAGGAATGAAACCAACGAATCACGTGTTAGTTACAGGCGCTTCAGGCGGTGTAGGTAGTGTAGCAATCGCTTTACTACATAAATTAGGTTTTACAACTATCACTGGTCTTTCTCGGAAAACGGCTGCTGAATCTTGGCTAAAAAAATTAGGTGCAACACAAGTTGTTCAACCAGATTCTTTTTTGCCAGAAAAACCAAAACCATTAGCAAAACAAACCGTCGATTATGTAATTGACACAGTTGGTGGCGCTCAATTGAGTCAACTTTTACCTTTGATTTCTTATAATGGGGCCGCTGCGTTGTGTGGCAACGCCAGCGGGATTGAATTAACTACGACCGTTTTACCTTTTATTTTGCGGAACATTCAGTTGATTGGGATTGATTCCGTCAATGTGCCTCATGAACGACGAGAAAAAATTTGGCAACAATTGGCTGAACTAGCAATTGCGGATGACTTATTGGTCACAGAAATTTCACTTGCTCAATTACCAGAAACAATTGCTCAATTATTAGCTGGAACACATCAAGGAAGAACTTTAGTTCATGTAGGTGAAGAGTAATGAACATTTTGATAACTGCTGGTGGAACCACGGAAAAAATTGATCAAGTACGTGCAATAACCAATCATTCAACTGGTCGTCTAGGTAAACAAATCGCGGATGCTTTTTCGAAAAATCCCAAAACAATCATTGACTATGTCACCACTAAAAACAGTGTGTTACCTAAGCCGAGTGCCACGATTCACTTGCATATGATTGAATCCACACATGATTTATTAACAACTCTAGAAACACTTTTACAAACAAAAACATATGACGTCATCATCCATAGTATGGCTGTCAGTGATTTCACCCCTAGTCTCAGTTTGTCAAAAGAGCATTTTATCGAAAGTTTTGGTACAAATGAAGTAACTGAAACTTCTTTTGACAACTGGCTGACCCAAACAAAAGAAACTGATCGTAACTCTGCCAAAAAGATTTCTTCTGACACAGATCAATTAGTCATTGTTTTAGAAAAGACGCCCAAAATTATTAGTTATTTGCGGAACTGGCAACCTACTGCATGTATTGTTGGGTTTAAGTTACTTGTGGATGTTTCAAAAGAACACTTACTAAGTATTGCGCAACAAAGCCTGGTGAAAAATCAAACTGACTTCATTCTAGCTAATGACTTAACTGAAATTTCCCAAGAACACCATCACGGGTATTTACTCGCAGCAGACGGAACCGTTACTGAAGCATTTACAAAAAAAGAAATTGCGGATTTGATTGTTGCAAATGTTCAAAAAATAAAGGAGATGATTAAATGAAAACTGTTCTACTTGGTGTTTCTGGAAGTATCTCTGCCTACAAAAGTGCAGATATCACGAACCAATTGATGAAGTTGGGTTATCAAGTTGAAGTCATCATGACTGAAAGCAGCACTCATTTCATTACACCGTTAACTTTACAATCTTTAGCCAAACGTCCAATTCACACAGATGTCATGCAAGAAGCTAATCCTAAAGTAATCAACCACATTGAATTAGCAAAGCAAGCTGACCTCTTTTTAGTTGCTCCGGCAACTGCCAATATCATTGGAAAACTAGCAAATGGAATTGCGGATGATTTACTCTCTACAGTCGCACTTGCTTTACCTGAAAAAACACCTAAATTGATTGCACCAGCCATGAACACAAACATGTACACAAATCCAATCAACCAACGAAACTTATCCACTTTGAAATCTGTTGGTTATCAAGAAATCGAACCAAGGGAATCACTACTGGCTTGTGGTGATTTTGGCAAAGGTGCCTTGGCAGATGTCCAAATAATTATTGATCAAGTGCTATTCCACTTGAATCAACGAACAACGTAGAGGAGGAAAAGTGATGAAAAACACTAAAAATTTCACTTTAACCGCAATGTTTTTAGCCATTCTTATCTTACTAGCAGTCACACCACTCGGCTTTATTCCGATTGGTCCAATCAATGCAACAACGATGCATATTCCAGTCATTATTGCGTCAATCGTTCTAGGCCCAAGATTAGGCGCATTTCTTGGTGGTGTCTTTGGCTTCATCAGCTTAATCCGTAGCACAATTATCCAAACACCACTTTCTTTTGTTTTTTCTCCTTTAGTTCCTGTAATTGGTACCACTCAAGGAAGCTGGAAAGCGTTGTTGGTGGTGTTTATTCCAAGAATTTTAATTGGTATCGTTCCCTACTTTGTTTATTTGAGCATCAAGCGATTTTCTAAGAGAAATACTTCTCCTGTTGCCTTATTTATCGCAGGATTAGCCGGCTCACTTACAAATACGATTTTAGTAATGAATTTGATTTATTTTTTATTCCAACAAGATTATGCTCAAGTAATTGGTGCAAATGCAAACGCGGTCTACTCGGCGATTCTTGCTGTGATCTTTACTAGTGGAATTCCTGAGGCAATTGTTGCAGGACTGGCAACTGCAGCTGTGGCAAGTGTTCTTCTTAAGTTGATTAAGGTAAACCCTACGCAAGAATTGTAGATAAAGGTTGTGGCTCCAAGTGGTCAGCTTCAAGCAATAAGGATACTTTTCTAAAAATAGCTTCTCAATATTTTTATGAAAAGCGGACTTATTGTCGAAGAAGCTGCTTGGGGAACACCGTGAATAAGGTTGTGGTGCAAAACGCTTAGCTCCGACGAGATAGTGAGCAGACACTCAAAATAGCTTCTCATATTTTAAAGTGGATGCAAGCTATATGGAGGAGTTGTTTTGGGAACACCGTGTAAAAGGTTGTAAAAGAAGTGCCCAGCTCCAATAAATAAGAAAAAATTACCAGAAATTGCTTCCCAAATTTTTGAGTAATTTAGGCTTATTTGGAAGGATTTACTTCTTGAACACCGTAGAAAAAGGTTGTAGCGCAAAGCGGTCAGCTTCAAGCAATTGACTATAAAAATGGCTGTTTTCGACAGCCAACCTCGCTTTCCCCATGTTCATTAAATAAAAGAAGTAATAAAAAAGAAAGCCTTCCCAAACATTCATGTATGCTTAGGAAGGCTTATGCTATAATCAAATTTGACAGTGAAGTTGAATGACGGTGGTTAATTTTCGAAAGGTGGTGGTGCTTATGAATATAAGTACTGGACGCTACGAAAGGAGTAACCCTTTTGTCCGCATATGAAACAATTCAAATCATTCTCGGCTTTGGTATGTTTACCATCGCATTGATTGGTCTGATTGTTGCTATGCTTAAAAATGACAAAAAGAAATAGCCGTCACTTTAGCGAGACGACTAGCTATTTCTTTTTGATATATTAATGTCTTCGCCACCGTCTTTAGCGGTGCTGTCCAAAGGGGAGTTGTTCGCGCAACTCCTCTTTTCGTGTTCATTATAACAAGTATTTCCCCCTTTTACAATCAGAGTGGCCAAGCATTCGTATTGGGTGTATCTATATCGTTCATTCTTTCTCCCCTCTCAAGGGTTAACACTGAACATTTAAATAACTTCGTGTTACTATGAGTTCGAAAGAAATTGGAAAGGAAGATTCCTATGAATATTTTTGTTGTCGGCGCCAATGGTCAAATTGGTCGCCACTTGATCGAAGACCTTGCAAAGACGGATCACCAAATCATTGCTGGTGTTCGAGATGTTGCTAAACAATCACTAATCGAAGCGAACAATGTTACTTACGTTCCATTTGATTTGACTTGGACTGTAGCAGAAATGGTCAACACTTTTAAAGAAATCGATACAGTTATTTTTGCAGCTGGTTCTCAAGGAAAAAACTTATTACAAGTCGACCTTGACGGTGCAATCAAAACCATTCGTGCGTCAGAACAAGCTGAGGTCAAACGTTACCTAATGATTAGTGCCGTTTTTGCAGATAATCCAGCAAACTGGCCTGCTTCAATGATCGACTACTACATTACGAAACACTATGCTGACGAGTGGTTGAAGCATCAAACAACTTTAGATTATGTTATTGTTCAACCCGTTACTTTGACCAATGAGGAAAAAGTTTCACCCATTCAATTAACTGCGCCTGGTGAATCAGCTGCCAAAACAATCAGCCGCCAAACAGTTGCTGCATTCTTAAGTCAATTAGTCGATACTTCTGCTTTTTCTCGAAAGACAATTGTTCTTTCGGAAGGAACAGAAGAAATTGCAAACGCACTAACTAAATAGCAAAAAAGGTATGGCAACTAGTTGCCATACCTTTATTTATTTCATAAGTGTTAATTCATAAATGGGATCATAGGTGATGCTTGCGCCATCGTTTATAAAATCACTACTTGACCCTAATAATACTTTGTTCACTTCATAAATAGATTGTGCCAAATTGATTTTTTCTAAGACGGAATTTTTTAGTGGTCCTTCTTCGCTTACTCGGTTCCAATGATGAATCGCAATATTTTTCGCTTGCTCTAAAGTAAATCCTTTTGCTTGCAAAATAGCCGTTTTTGTCCATAAAAAGTTTGATGGCACAACATGATTCAAATCATCTGCATGATATGTTCGCCCATCTCGATCCAAAGCATATAAAAACATTCCATATAATTGATGCTCTGCGGTAAATTTTGCTACTTTATAGATGTTACTTGTCTCATAAGGTTCTTTTGTGTCATACCAACGATTGTTGTCTTGTTCTTCTGGAAAAGTCAAGCCTGGCATGAAGCGCTCTTTTTCAATGATATTGGCATAATCATTGATTGCGCGTTGTGTTCGTGTGTCATCCGATCCATACTGTTGGTATCCTAAATAAGTGAAACTTGATGCAACATTTTGTAAAGGTGCCAAGTTAGAGCCATTCGTGTCGTAAACAAAAACGGTCCCATTGTTCGCCAGTGGCCCAATGTATTTCGCTAACGCTTTGATTACACCATCTGAAAGAGCAATGTCTGCGGCACTTGGGAAGGTTTCCATATCAATATCAAGACCATCAATACCAAAAGCACGTACGTGTTCATCTAGTAATTGATTTGCATACGCATCAAATTCTTGTTCTGTTGGAAACGAACCAGCATAAGGAATTTTCAACAATTCGGAATAGTCAATTGCTTTGGTTAATTTCACACCGCGTGCATGTAAGTTAGGTACATACTGTTCTTTCAATTCCTTAAAAAATGGTGCTGCTTTTTCTTCTTCTCCTTTTGGTACATAACTAAAGATGTTTACAATGTCGATACCATACGGAATGTCATCCATTGTCAGCCAATTTTCATCAGGTAAACTAGTATTGACACCGTGCATTGTTTTATCCCGCCAAGCTCGATAGTAAACCATCGTCTGTGTTGAATGTTCTTGTTCTTGTCCATGAACTGTTACAGGAATAAAAAGTGCCATAGCAAAAAAAACGAGTGCAGCAAATCCAACCTTCATTTTCTTCATTTTGTTTTCTCCTCTTTTTCTGTAAAACATCCCGTCAAGCCTCACTAACAATTCATTTTCCACTTAATTTCAAATAGTGGAAAACCAAACCACAATACGTCATATTCGCCCAAGAAAACCATTCTCTCGTATAATTCTCAGGATTATCCACATCAACTCCCTCATGACACTGCAAAGTTCCAGCGTCGGTTTTAGCAATTTGGTCTATTTTTTCTTCAACAAAGTCATGATTCGTTGAAGTCAAGCCTTCCATCGCAAGTGAAATCGGCCATACATAATTTGGTGGCGTATGCGGACTGCCAATTCCTGCCAAGTAAGTCCCAGAATAATAATAAGGGTTTTCTTCACTTAAAATTTTCTGGCGTGTTGTTTGATAAAGTGGATCGTCTTCTTTCATGTAGCCTAAAAACGGTAAAGATAATAAGCTAGGAACATTTGCATCATCCATAAATAAATGATTTCCTAAACCATCTACCTCATATGCATAATAACTTTCACCATTTTCGTCATGTAAAATAGCAAATTGTTGGACACCTTTTGAGATGTCTTCTTGTAACTGCTGGATTTTTTGACGTAATACTTTCTGGTTTTCTTCCGGTTTCACTGCTAACAATTCCAGCAATTGTTCCAAGATAACTAGAATAAATAGATTTCCTGGAACAAAGTAACCATAGGTGCATGCATCATCACTTGGACGGAAGCCACTCCAGACCATTCCCGTATAACTTATCGGTGCGCCTTTTCCTTCTCTCGCTAAAGTATCCGATGGCGGACAATCTGTACGTTGGAAAAGATACTCTGATGTTTCATGGTGTTGCTCTGTAATGAATGTATCGATTGCCAACTCAGCAACCGCCCAAAAATCAGGTGTCAAATGCGCTTTATAGCCTGTTTTTTTGTATAGATGAAATGCTAAAAAAAATGGTGCGCATAACGAATCAATTTCAAATTTTCTTTCCCAAACTAATGGTGAAATTGGAATATTCGACGTGTCATTACTATAATGGCCACCACCAATTTCTTTATTAAACGCATTAGAATACGGATCATGCTTGATATACGTTAATTGTTGCTTCAATACGCCATGAATCAATTGTTTGATTGCTGGTACTTCATGGACGATTTCTAAATAAGGCAAGACTTGAAAAGTTGAATCTCTTAACCACATGGCGGGAATATCACCTGTAGCAACAAAGATTTCACCATTTTCTCTCACAGAGACAGTATTCGTAATTGTATCAACGAGCGCCTGTTGAAATAACTTTGTTGCTTTTGCATCTTTTAAATTGATAGTCATTGCATATTGTTGGATTTCATTGATTAAGTCTGTTTGATTGATCACGTCACTACTCCATTTCTTTTTGATTGAAAAAAATGCCATACGTTCGAATCTCACCTGGCTTGAAAGCACTCATTGATAAAGTAGTCACATTTTCGACTACTGAATCAATTACTTTGCCTTCCAAATTCAGCAATTTTACTTCCGCAGGTACATCAAAAGAGAGCTTTCCCGGTATTTCTTGTGCTACATCTGTTGAATTGTACAAACGTAATTCGACCCCTGTTCCATCAATTGTTGATTGAAGGCTACTAAATACAACAGTCAACTCACTAGCTGTCACTTTTCCTCGCGGATCTTCAACAAGTGATTTTGGATTGACTGGGAAATATTGGATGGGTGTTGTAAATCGATTCAATTCCTGTATTTGATAGTCAAGTGCTTCTTGTGTTGTTTCTAAATAGTTGGTTTGTAACTTTTGGCTATCAAAAAGTTCATCTAAAACAATACTTCCTTCAAATACAATTGTTCCCACTAATTGGCTATCTGGTGTCGGAACAACTTTTGTTTGAAGTCCCGAAGCATCTCCAGGTCTTCGCCACGTATCTGGACGTCCCAAGTAACCCACACCACGTAAAACAGTGATTGCTAATTGCTGTCTTTCACCATCGATCACTTGGAAATCTTTCGTACCTCTAGTTAAAAATGACCAGCTTTCTTTTTCATCATGAAGATTGGCAAGATGTAACATTGGTCGCATACTTGTTGGCTCTTCTTTATAGCCAATTTCTTTCCAATCAGGTAGATGTTTTTCTTCAATTGGCCGTTGAATGATGCCAAATGGCGTATCACTTGTAGAAACATTTGCCGCTGTTTTGGTTGCTATCATCAAACGTAAACGATGATCAAGGACTTGATTATCTAAAGTTAGATGCACATCGATCAAGTTCGTTTGTTTGTTGCATTCCAGAACCATCGTATAGCTGACTGTTCCATCGGTTACTTGTTCTTTTCGTGAACGTAAGTCAAAAGGTAATGCCCATTCTCCCTCAATCGTCATTCGACTAATCAAGTTGCCTTGTTCAACCACTACTTGTTGATGCTGTGCAAAATCAAGTTCTAGGAACCAGTCATTAAACGCTGGTGAATAATCATAAGTGTCTCCTTCATCACCACTGTCTTCAAACCATAAGAAATCATGGTACCATTTCTTCAATTCTTTTGAGTAAAGGTTTAGTTTTCCTTCTTTTAATTGGATCACATACCAGTCATTTTCTAACTCCGTTGCTTTTGCAAGCTGTGGTACACTTGCAGCCGATTCTTCGACAGTAAAACAAAGCCACCCCATTGAAGGTAATGCACACTCAATTGCTACTTCACTTACATAGTAATGTTCATCACTCATTGCGTCAGGATCTCTTCGCAAGAGTGCGGCATTTTCTCGTTTTTGACTTAACAATTCAATTTCGACTTTTTCACCGTTTTGATCAACTAATGAAAAATCAGGTGTTTTAGTTGAAAGTGCCACTTTACGAATCGTTGACAATTCAAAAGGTAATGGATTCCAAAGAAATACTTGATTTTCTTGTCCTTGGTTCAAAGAAATGCTCAATTTTCGCAATAAATAATCCACACAAGACTGAGCTTCTTGTAATCCATTAATCCCACGCATATAGATATCTTGATTCGTTTTATCACTGTTACAACCACCTGCACTATCATGGGCTTGTCCTCTGGCAACGATTTTCCACAGACTTGTGATCAGTCCTTGTTTGACAGGAATACCATGATTTGCTGCTACGACAGATAATGGTTCTAATTGATACGTCAAGCTCCGTTCTAATCGATCGTAAACCTGTTTCAAATCATATCTAGAAGAATAAATGCCACGATGGATTTTTGAATCAGACGGTTCAATAAATTCTCCAGAGAACTCAGGAAGTTTTTCAGACTCATTTTCTAAAGATTTAAAGAAAATCGGATAGTTGCTTTCAATGAATCGAGTTGTTTCTTCGCTCTCTTGATTGGCTAAATTGATTCGTTGTTTCAAATCAAAGTCAACTGCTCGTTGGTCACCGCCTACTGGTAACAAATGTGTTTCACTTGATGTCTGTGTACTGATTTTTTCTGCAAGATCATCAAATTGATTTTGCTCAACCAATTCCACACCAGCATAGTATCCGTTTTTGATATTTGCTGTTAAGACTTTTGAGCCATCATTGCTGGACCAGTAAAAGTACCGAGCATTCGCTTCTCTTGGCATCCCTCGCCAAAATAATGCGTGAGAAATATCAAATCCTTGATAAATTTTTGGCATATCTTGTCCTTGTCCAAAAGAATCTGGCAGATAACCAACTCGCATCACACCACCTAATGCTTTGGCTTCTGCAATTCCGATTTTTAGATTACGAACAATCGATTCACCTGACGTGGTCATTTCATCAATTTGTGTGAACCATGGGCCAATAAACAAACGTCCTGCTGTCACAAATTTTTTGATTTCTGCTTCTTTTTCTGGAAACAAAGCTAAATAATCTTCAATAATCGACATTTGACCATCAAGCGTATAATAATCTAATTGATTCGTTTCTAAAGCTTCTAAGACTTCATCCATATGGAAAATAAATTGAACGCGTGCTTCTTGACGGGTAAAATACCATTCAAAATCCCAATGGGTATGTGCAACTGTGTAAATATCTTTCATGAGTGACACTCCTCTATTCTTCTACAATTCATTCAATTATTCAGCTGAACGAGCCATCAATTGATCTGCTGCTCTTTCTTGTCGTTGATTCAAAATAACAAAAGGTGCATACATAATGATATCTAAGACAACCAATACAAAAGTCAAGATAACTGGACTAATATGGAATGCGCCTAAGACCCAAGTGCTAATAAAAATTGGTTCATTTCCTGAATTCAAAACAACTAATGGTACGACCCAACCAAGTGAAGTTACTACATAAGCAATCACTGCATTGACGATTGGTACAACGATCCAAGGAATGAACATCAATGGATTTAATACAATCGGTAAACCGAAAATAACGGGTTCATTAATACCAAAACAGCCAGGAATCAATGCTAATTTAGCAACTTCTCGTTCTTTCTCACCTTTTCTCGTAAAGATCAGCATGGCGATGATCAAGCCAAAGGTTGCCCCTGAACCACCAATCATTGCATAGACATTCGTCATAGTATTTGGTGCGATTGAAATGCCAGCAAAACTTTGTGTTTCTGCAAACTTCGCAACATTTTCTAAGAAAACCGGTAACCAAAATGCGGAAACAACTCCCCAAACGATATTAAAACCATGTAATCCTAAGAACCATAAAATTTGTTGTAATAAAATGACAATAATAATTGCAGGTAATCCTGTTCCAACAGTCAACAATGGTTTGATCAATACTTCAGAAATCATTTGTAACAATGAAACATATCCTAATGATTGGATCACGATACGAAGAACACCAAAAATCAATAATACTTCACTGATCGGAATCAATGAGAAAAAGGAATCAAAAACATTTTGTGGGACATTCCCGGGCATCTTGATCGTAAATTTACTTCGTGTAAATCGAGCAAATAAAGCAACTGCGATCATTCCAACAATCAATGCAGTAAACATTCCTTCATAACTGAAGAAAGAAGAAGCAAAACCTTCGATTATTTCTGCCTTAGAGTCGAGATAATTCACATTATTTGGTACCATTACAAAGTAAGCAGACAACGCAAGTAATGTTGCAATAATTGGATTTAAGCGTTCATTTTTTTCTTTGTGTTTTAATTCAATCGCATAAGAGTAAGCTGAAGAAAAAACAACAATAATAGCAACGATTCCTAATGTAGCATTACCTAAGTAACCAAATAAATTACTGATATTTGTTAGAATTGCATTATCGATTCCTTGATTTTTAATCAGCGCATCGATCTGCATTTTAATTAAGTTTGAAAATGACCCCACAACAGTAAATGGGATAGTGCGAACAAACGCATTTTTTACAGCCTGTAGAATAGTATTGCCTTCAACCCAAGCTGAAACTTTTAACAATGGTTCTTGAAGTTTTTGTACATCAAATTTCATAGTAATACTCCCTTTTCTACTTTTTAGAGAAAACGTTTTCTGATTTAATTATATACAACTAAGATAATTTGTAAACACTTAATTTTTATAATTATATATACAAATTATCTATTTTATATTAAAATGTGTATACAAATAATAAAAAGTGAGGTTTACAAATTGTATAAATACCGCGAAATTTACTCAGATATCAAGCGTGATATCCTAACAAATCATTACCGTGCTGGGACTTTATTACCTACCCAAGAATTTTTTGCAGAAAAATATGATGTTTCTCGTATTACATTAAAAAAAGCATTATCTTTATTAGAAAACGAGGGATTAATATTTAGCAAGCAAGGATCTGGTACATATATTCGGCCAACGATTGAAAATAATACAAGTGAATTACTTCCCTTAGATTTACCTGTGGGGGTAACTTATTCCCATCGTGATCAAGAAATCAAAAGTAATATTTTATTTTTTGATGCTCGTTTGCCTACAGAAGAAGAACAGCAAAATCTATCTTTAAATAAAACGGACCCTGTCTATGAATTTAAGCGCGTTCGTTTATTGAATGGTCAGTATTACAGTTTTGAACATGTTGTTATGCCTGTCGCTATCGCATCAATCACCGAAGAAATCTTGCAAGGATCTGTGTATGACTATTTAGGTCATGAAGCGAAGTTACAGCTAGTTGATGCACGTCGAATTGTTTATGCAGATCATGCAAATGAAGAAGTTAGTGACTCTTTAGGTATCAAAAAAAATGATCCTGTATTGGTAATCGAACAAATTGGTTACGATCAAAAAGGGCGGGCATTTGAATTTTCAAAATCTTATTTTATTAGTAATCAAAGTAAGTTTGTTCTCGATGTTCATTTAAAGAAGCTGTAAACTCCAATCGATTCACTCGGAAAAAGCAAACAAGCATGCCAACTATTTTTTAGTTTGCATGCTTGTTTGCTGTCGTAAGATTGAAATACTAAAGTAACTTTTTAAGTAACAAAAAAGCTTGGGATAGTAGTTATCCCAAGCTCATTTTTAACTTTCAGAAACAAATTTAGCAGCTTGTTGACCAGCTTGACGTCCGAAAATAATAATTTCTGCTACTGAATTTCCACCAATTCGGTTATCTCCATGTAAGCCACCCGTAACTTCACCAGCCGCATATAAACCTTTAATTGGCTCATTATCTGCATTCAATACTTCTGTGTTCGTATTGATTTTCACACCACCCATTGTATAGTGGATTCCTGGTGCGATTTTGATGGCATAATATTTGGGTTTTGATAGGTCATTATCCATCGCAGTTGTACGATTAAATTGTGTATCCTTTTTATCTGCTACTTCACTATTCCAAGTAGTAACTGTCTTTGCCAATGTTTCTTCAGGAATGTTGATTGCTTTCGCTAAATCTTCAATGCTGTCACCAGCTGTAACATAACCTTTTTCATCATAAAAATCAATTGCTTTCGCGCGATCGCGTACACCTTGATCAAAAATCAAGTAAGCTGATTTATCTGGTAAATCAGTAATTGCTGCTGACACTTTATCACGAGTATCCATTTCATTTACAAATCGTTCACCATCGTTATTGACAAGAATTGCACCTTCCCCACGGACAACTTCACCAATCAAAACACCTTTGTCTTGTTGAACAGTTGGGTGAATCTGAATTTTATCCATATCTACTGCTTGTCCACCAAGTTTTTCAATCATCTTGATACCATCACCCGTTGAACCTTCTTGGTTAGTTGTTACATACCCTTTTAAATCTGGACGATATTCTTCAATCAATTCTTTACTTGCACCAAAACCACCAGTTGTTACAACAATTGCTTTTCCAGTAATTTCTTTTGGTTTTTCACCTTGCACTTGAACAGTTACTTCATTCACTGTACCGTCATTTTTCTTGATATCTGTAACATCAGTGTTTACAAAAATTGGAATTTCACGTTCATGAACGTTTTTCAAAAGCCCTTCAACTAAGTAGCCACCAATTGCGGAACCATCCGATGGACGATGTGTACGTTTTTCACTCATTCCACCAGTAATCGTTAAGTTATCTAAAGTAATACCATTTGTGTCTAACCAATCAATAGCGTCTGCTGAATGATCAACAAAGTAGCGTAACATTTCTTTGTCGTTCGTTCCTCCGCCACCTTTTAAGGTTTCTTCATAAAACGCGTCATTTGAATCTGTGATGCCATCTGCTTTTTGGAATTTAGTTTCAGAGGCATTCATTCCACTTGAAGATTTTGAAGTATTTCCGCCCGCAACTGGCATTTTTTCCAAAATCACTGGATTTAGACCAGCATCTTTTGCTTCAATTGCAGCAGTCATTCCAGCTCCACCAGCACCAACAATCACTAGGTCATAGGAATCTTTCATTTCTTTTGGATCCGTATATGCTTGTTCAGATGCACCAGAAGATACATCTGTTGTTTCTTTTGTACTTGAGTTTGATGATTCTTTTGAAGCTGAATTATCTGATGAACAGGCACTCATCGTGATAACAGATGTAACAATAAATAAACTCGCTAATAATTTTTTCATTTTTTTCCTCCTTTTTTCCCAAAGCTCATTATAAGTGAACAAAATCACAATAACAACAGCTATGAGAAAAATTTAAAAGACAGAGAAAAAAACAGACACTATCAAGCATCTGACAAATAAAGAGATAACATAACTTTAAATCAACAAAAAAAGTTGTGACAATCGTCACAACTTTTGGTGTCTTTTCTTAAATAATTACTCAAAAATATAAGAAATTATTTCTTATTGGTTACTCTTTATTTGTTCGGAGCTAAATGCTTGGCGCCACAACCTTCTTCACGGTGTTCAAGAAGTAACTCCTTCCAAATAAGTCTAAATGACTCAAAAATTTGAGAAGCAATTTCTGGTCATTTATTCTTATTTCTTGGAGCTGGGCACTTCTTTCACAACCTTCTTTTAAAATTTTGTTAAATTTTTTTCTGGAGCCAATTCACCAATGATTCGAACTTCCGTTTCCAAGTTCACATCAAACGTTTCCTTGATGACTTGCTGAATATGACCAATCAATTCCACATAATCTGTCGCCGTTGCATGATCAATATTAACAATAAATCCTGCATGCTTTTCAGAAATTTGTGCGCCACCCCATTTTAAGCCTTGCAAACCTGCTTCTTGAATCAATTGTCCAGTGTAATGCCCAACAGGACGCTTAAACACACTACCACAAGAAGGATACTCAAGAGGTTGTTTAGATTGACGCAATTCAGTTAGTTCATCCATTCGTGCCTTGATTTGCGGGTAGTCCCCTTGTTTTAATTGAAAACGTGCTTCTAACACGATTGCATTCATTTTTTGGATTTCGCTATGACGGTAAGAAAAATTCATTTCTTCGTTGGTTAGTGTTTGCATCGTTCCATCTTCAAGTAAAATATCTACTTCTGCAAATACATCTTTGATTTCACCATCATATGCTCCGGCATTCATATAAACAGCCCCACCGACACTTCCTGGAATTCCACAAGCAAATTCAAAACCCGTTAATGATTCCGCCAAAGCTGCATAAGTTGTATCAATTAGTTTCGCACCAGCTTCTGCTACAACGACCGTGTCTTCTACATGAACAGCATTCATTTCAGTCAACATGATAACTACACCGCGAATCCCGCCATCACGAACGATCAAATTACTAGCGTTCCCTAATACCATCCAAGGCACTTGATTCATTCTGCAATAATCAACGATCTCTTTGACTTCTTCTTTTCTTTTTGGAAAAGCAAGGACATCTGCTGGTCCACCAGTCTTGGTAAATGTGTAATTCATCAACGGTTCATCTAAGAGCAAAGTTATCTCTGGTAAGTGCTTCATTACTTCTTCTTTATTCACGGAGGATTTTCCTTTCTTTTCAAACATCCACATTATTCTATCACGCTTAAAACAAAGTTACTACCCTCGATGTTAAAGCAGATGACGAAGATGTGTCCGAATCATTTGTTCACAAAGCTCGTGACTCTGATAAACTCCTGCTTGTTTTAACTGTTGATTCTTGGGTTGTGCGTGTTGGATTTGTTCAAAAAATGCCATAGTCATTGGTTCAAATCCACGTTTTTCTAAAGTATTCGTCCAATCCCCAAACTCCTTTTGGCGTGTTTGTCCCTCTTGTTGAATCGTCATCTGTGTCAGATTGCGCACTTCATAGGTCCCTTGTTCGCTTGTTACCTGATACTGTTCCGTATTCGCACCGCTTCGCAAATCCATTGTTAAAATGGCAGTCTGATTAGCTGTTTCGAGATGAAGCAAAGCAAGTTCTAAGTAGTCATTCTTTTCAATGATTTTACTGTTCACTCGAGTAATAGGTTCATCCAATAAATAAACAGCTGTATCTACTAAATGTAAAAAGAGATCATACACAACAAATTCAGTTGTTTCTTGTGCAGCTATCCGATTTTTTTGTAACTGAATCAGACGTTTGTTTGGCAGTTGCTTCAACTCTTCAACCATTGGTGCAAAACGACGATTAAATCCAATCATCAGCACAACTTGATTTTTTTCTGCTAAGGCTTGTAACTCAGCTACTTCACTCAACGAAGTGCTTAATGGTTTATCAATAAATACATGGATTCCATGTTCTAAACATTTTTTTGCGAGTTCATAATGAACGTTTGTTGCTGCGTGAATCATACATGCTTCGATTTTTTCTGCAATCAATTCATCAACCGTTTCATACAAATGAGAAAATCCATACATCTCTTTGATTCTTTTTTTCGTTTGTTCATTTCTAGTTGCAAAATAAAAGGTCAATGTTCCTTGATTTTTTGCATAAGTGGGTAGATACGCTTTTTCTGCAATGTTGCCAACGCCGATTACACCAATCTTCATTTTTTCTCCTCCAATAAAGCTTTCTTAACTTAATCTTACACCATTTTTCATTTCGATAAAATTGAAGTACAATGAGAACAGAAAAAAAGACGTACTTAAGTAAAAAGGAGTGTCTATTTTGAAACTTATCTCTTGGAATGTTAATGGCCTTAGAGCGATTATGAAAAAGAATTTTATGGAAGTCTTTCATGAACTAGATGCAGATTTCTTTTGTTTACAAGAAACGAAACTACAAGAAGGACAAATAGCGTTAGACTTGCCTGGTTATCATCAATATTGGAATTATGCGGTCAAAAAAGGGTATTCAGGTACTGCCATTTTTGCTAAGGAAGAGGCACTAACCGTTTCTTACGGGATGGGCATTGATGAACACGATCAAGAAGGTCGTTTGATCACATTAGAATACCCAAACTTCTTCTTAGTTACCTGCTATACACCAAACTCGCAAAGCGAATTAAAGCGATTAGCTTATCGACTTGAATGGGAAAAAGCTTTGGAAAACTACTTAAATGAGTTAGACAAGCAAAAGCCAGTAATCCTCTGTGGTGATCTAAATGTGGCCCATGAGAAAATCGACTTAAAAAATTGGAAAACAAATCAAAAGAATGCCGGCTTTACCATTGAAGAACGAAATGCTTTTTCATACTTACTTGATACAGGATTTACTGATACTTTCCGTCATTTTTATCCAACAAAAGAAGGTATTTATTCTTGGTGGAGCTATCGCTTTAATGCACGGAAAAATAATGCCGGCTGGCGTATCGACTATTTTTTAACAAGTCGTTCTTTGGATAGCGACTTAATCGATGCCAAAATCCATACTGAAATTTTTGGTAGTGATCATTGTCCAGTTGAATTAGACTTAAACATGTAAAGATTTATTTTGATTTCTAGAAACAAATTATTTTTCGATAATCTGTGTTAGAATACTTTTTAAAAAGGAGGTTTTATGAAAATGAACTTCGTCGCAATGGACTTTGAGACAGCTAACCATCAACCATATAGTGCCTGTTCATTGGCATTAGTGATGGTCCAAAATAGTCAGATTGTTGATGAGTACTATACTTTGATCCAGCCGGAAACACCTTTTTTCTGGCGTAATGTTCAAATTCATGGCATTCATCAAGAAGATGTACGAAATGCACCAAAATTTCCAGAAGTTTGGTCAACTATTCAAAATTATTTTCAACAAAATCGGCTGGTTGTTGCGCATAACGCCGCTTTTGATACTAAAGTGTTAGCTGGCTGTTTGGACTACTATCACCTCGATCAACCAAATTATTTATCCCTATGTACGGTGAAAAGTAGTCGTAAACTATTTCCAGAATTCCCTAACCACAAACTCAATACGGTTTGTGAGAATCTCTCTATTTCACTAGATCATCATCACGATGCGCTAGAAGATAGTCGAGCTTGTGCTGAAATTTTGCTTTATCAAGAAAAGCATTTTGGGACGGAGCCGCTTAAGAAATTGGTTACTTTGAAGTAAAGTTGTGAAAAAGGTTGTGGGACCAAGCGTTCAGCTCTGAAAAAATAAAGAATAACTGGCAAAAATAGCTACTCATATTTTTGAACAGTTATGAATTATTTCGAGGAGTTGCTTGGGGAACACCGTGGATAAAGGTTGTGGTGCCAAGCGTTCAGCTCCGAACACCCAAAGTAACTAAATGCACTTCGAAATCTAGTAAAAAAAGAACCTTGTCTATTGAATGGATAAACAAGGTTCTTTTTTATTTCTTCTTTTTATTTACAGTAATCAGAAGAACTATGCATACAATAATAGTCATAACCCTAAGCGCTGGGCTAAACAATAACCATATCAAAATAGCACTAAAATTTTTAATTATCCCTGAATCAGATTGATATAATTGATCTAAAGGCTCTGCAAATAAAATGACGTGTCTATAAACATATGCTGTAAGCAAATAAATAGCAGTTCCTATCCCTATTATAAGCAAATTTTTTTTAGCTTTTGACAATTGTTGTTCTCCTTTTTAACATCTTATTGATAAAATTCATCATTTGTGTCCACATTTGATCTGATTATTTTAGCAGAAACACATCTAATATTTATAAATCCAAATAACTCATTTGATAAACATCTAAAAATTCACCTGCATCACTTCTCGCACCTCTTGGCATCGTTGATTCAATTTCAAACCCCAATTTTTGATACAAATGTACTGCTCGTTCATTTCGAACTTGAACTTGTAACTCTAAGCGAAAAATTTTCTCACTGTTCTTTGCCCAATCAATAATCTCTTCAATCATCAGTGTTCCTAATCCAAATCCCCAATACTCTTTTAGTAAACTAATTCCAATTTCTCCAATGTGAGCGATTCGATATTCATTAGTAGCTTTTACAGAAGCTGTCCCAACGATTTTCTCCCCAACCAAAGCAACTAGCAACAAATTATTCCTACTTTCAGCCAAATAACCTAGTTCTAAAGCAAGTCTTTCTGGTGATAACTGCAATCCCTCTTCATCCATCACTAAAAACTCTGTTTCGCTGCCAACTTGTTTACTCATTGTCAAAATTTCTTGCGCATCCTCTGGAGTAGCTTCACGGATTACCACGTTAATTTCCTCAGCCATTAATTTTTTCCCATCCATTTCGTATTCTTTTTTCAAAATCTGCTCCTTGACTACCATATGCGCGGAATTTCACATAGCGTTTATTCAAATCTGTATCACTTTTTTCTAAAATCAGTTCCAAATAATCTTCTGGTACAGCTTCTTCCAGTAGATTTCCCCATTCAACCACAGAAAGTCCATCGCCTTCAAAGTACTCATCTAATCCCAAGTCTGCACCACTTGCCGCCACACGATAGATATCCATATGATACAATGGCAATCTTCCCTGCCCGTACTCACGAATGATTGTATATGTAGGACTTTTGATCATTTGATCAATGCCCAATCCCAAAGCAATTCCCTTAGTCATCGTCGTTTTTCCAGCGCCAAGATCGCCAGTTAATATCAAATTATCACCTGCTTCAGCAACTTGACCAATTACCTTCGCAAGTTCTTCTGTCATTTCTAATCCTGTTAATTCAATCATTTCTCTTCTCTACTTTCTATACTCTATGCTTCATCCTGCTTCTATGTGCAAGTATAACGTGGAATAGCCAATTTTCAAAGAAAAAATAAGGGTGCACGACCGAGGTCATACACCCTTAGCAAGAATCAAATTTTTGAAAGTCAAACGGTCGCTGATTTGCTTGTTGGAGCCAGTTGTTCATTATTTATTCGAAGATGAACGTTTTGCGTCACAACCTTTTCCTCGGTGTTCCTCAAGCAACTTCTTCGACAATACGTCTTTTTCTCATAAAAATATGAGAAGCTATTTTTAGCAAAACTTCCTTATTGCTTGAAGCTAGACGCTTGGTGCCACAACCTTCTTTCACAAGCTTATTAGTCCATCAAAGTTTGTGCTGCCGTAATAATTGACAATTTGTAAACGTCTTCTTCATTTGCTCCACGTGACAAATCAGAAACTGGCTTGTTTAGTCCTTGTAAGATTGGGCCGATTGCTTCAAAGTTACCAAAACGTTGCGCAATTTTGTACCCAATATTTCCAGATTGTAACTCTGGGAATACGAAAACAGTTGCTTGTCCTGCGACATCCGAATTAGGTGCTTTCAATTGTGCAACTGCTGGCACATAAGAAGCATCAAATTGTAATTCACCATCAATCATGTATTGAGGTGCTAATTGTTTCGCAATTTTTGTTGCCTCTACGACTTTATCTACTTCAGCTGCTTTAGCAGAACCTTTTGTTGAAAAACTCATCAGTGCAACTTTTGGTTCAATGTCAAATAACTCAGCTGTTTTCGCTGAATCAACAGCAATTTCAGCTAATTCTTGAGCCGTTGGGTTCACATTGATTGCACAGTCAGAAAAGACATATTTTTCTTGATCTCTTCCGCGAACCATGATCATCGCACCACTTGTACGACTCACGCCAGGTTTTGTTTTGATGATTTGTAAAGCCGGACGAACTGTATCACCAGTCGAGTGAATAGCACCAGAAACCATGCCATCAGCGATTCCCATATAAGTCAACATTGTACCAAAGTAGTTGACGTCTTTTAAAATTTCTTGTGCTTGTTCTTTGGATGCCTTTCCATTACGACGCTCAACAAAAGCATCAACCATTTCATCCCATTGTGCATAATTAGCAGGGTCAATGACTGTAAATCCTGAAGCCTTGATACCGCGTGCATGGGCTGCGTTTTTGATTTCTTCTGGGTTACCAATCAAAATTGGTTCCATCAATTCTTCTGCTTTCAAACGAGCAGCAGCGCCTAAAATTCTTGCATCAGTTGCTTCTGGAAAAACGATTTTAATACCACGACGAACAATTTTAAATCTTAAATTATCAAACAATTCCACGAGATGACCTCCAGATATTTTATATACCCAATCATACACTATTCTCAAAAAAAAGAACAGTTTATTTTATCTGTATTAGTCATAAACGCTATAAAAATGAAGTTTTTCACATACATACAAGCCTGCACTATAACAGGAAAGCGCTGTTTTATTACACTGTTTCAGGCAGTTGCCATTCAATTGGCGTTTCACCTAAAGCTACCAACGCATCATTTGTTTTTGAAAATGGTTTCGAGCCAAAAAAACCACGATGTGCTGACAATGGACTTGGATGTGGAGAAGTCAAAATGATATGGCGGCTACGATCAATCATTTTGATTTTTTCTTGCGCTGGTTTCCCCCACAAAATAAAGACAATTGGTTTTTCTCGTTCATTTAATTTTTCAATGATCCGATCCGTCAATTGTTCCCAGCCTTTCCCTCGGTGTGAATAGGCCTGTCCTTCTCGAACAGTCAAAACAGTATTTAACAATAAAACGCCTTGCTTTGCCCAAGAGACTAGATTGCCATGCTGGACTGGTGGAATTCCCAGATCCGACTGCATTTCCTTGTAAATATTTACCAGTGACGGCGGCGTCTTCACACCCGATTGCACCGAAAAAGATAAACCATGTGCCTGATTTACACCATGATAAGGGTCTTGACCCAAAATGACTACTTTGACTTTTTCATAGGGCGTTAATTCTAATGCTTCATAAATATGATACATATCGGGATGTATCTTTTGTGTTTGATATTCTGTTTTTAAAAATTCACGTAAAGATTGATAATACGGTTTTTCAAATTCATCTGCTAAGATTTCTTGCCAACTATTATGAATGATTTCTTTCAAAATCCTTCACCTCCTTTTCAAAGGATAACCTACAAATTATTCTTAAACAAGGGACAATCTTCCCCGCCTCGCCTCCTTAATATGGTAAACTAAGAAGAAGAATTAGAAAGGAACGGTAAACAATTATGATCAAACTAATTGCATCCGATATGGATGGTACATTATTAGATTCACACATGAGCGTGACACCGGAAAATGCCGAAGCAATTCGCTTTGCCACACAAGCTGGAATCGAATTCATGGTAGCTACTGGTCGTAATTATCAAGAAGCGCGTGCAGCGTTAGACGAAGTGGGTATCGATTGTGCGATGATTACTTTAAACGGCGCGCAAGTTTTTGATAAAGAAGGCAATTCTCTTTTTACAGTTGCGATTCCTCATCAAGAAGCAACACTTGTACTAGATATTTTAGATCAAAACAACATCTATTATGAAGTTTCGACAAACAAAGGCTTATATTCTGAAAGCCAAGCAAAAAGAATTGAAAGTTTTGCCTCCATGGTTGCAACGCACTTACCACATTTGACTTACAAAATGGCCATCGCAATGGCTTCTGCAAATTTAGAATTACTTCATATAAATTACATTGATAGTATTCGTGATCTTTTGCAACAAGATGAGGAAATTGAAGTCTTAAAAATTATTTGTTTCCATACTGAAGGACCAAGTGTTCTTGGCCCTGTCGGCAAACAAATTGACGAACTTGGTAATCTAACAGTTACTTCTTCTGGTCAAAATAATATTGAAGTCAATCATAAAAACGCCCAAAAAGGCATTGCTGTTGCACACGTTGCAAACGACCGTGGCATTTCTTTAGACGATGTCATGACTATCGGAGATAATTTCAATGATGTCAGCATGTTGCAAGTAGCAGGCGTAAGCTTCGCTATGGGAAATGCAGAAATTGACGTGAAAGAATATGCAAAATACACAACTGCAACGAATTTAGAATCTGGCGTTGGCAAAGCAATTTTACGTGCGATTGCTGAAGACTTATAGTTCTTAGTTAGAAAAGAGGGATAACGATGTCAGAATTTTTCATTCAAGAAAAACAGCTTAGTCGTGCGACTCGGACAATCGTTAAAAATGAGGATGGTAAATCACTTTTCTTAATGGTTGGTCGTTGGGGAACGAAAGGCGATGCACTTTCGCTTTATTCAATGAATGGAAAACTCGTTGCGCACATCAAACAAATCAGCCTGACATTTGGTACTCGATTTGAACTCTACAAGGATTTTGAAAAAGTTGGCACCATGCAAAAAATTTTTAATTGGCCGGGTGATTTTTATTATATTCGTCACCTTCATTGGACAGTTCAAGGTGATATTTACAACCACCGATACCACATCCATCATTTCAATCAGCCAATTATGGCGATGAACAAAGCTACGTTGTTTACTGGTGATTACTATGTACTAGATGTGACCAAGGATGAAGATGCGCCACTTTGCATTTGTATTGCTGCTGTTTTAGATTATTGGCTCTATCATAAAAGTAAAAATAAGGAGCATCCACTTGATTTTCGATTGGATTTGAATTAGCTCCTGTCAACAATCAAAAAGCACTCTCAAAAGTTAATCCTTTTGGGGGTGCTTTTTGTAATGATTTGACTAACTAAAGAACTAGCTTAAACAATAGCAATAATGCTATCTTTTGAATAACTTCGTCTACCATATACCATATATAGTAAGTGAAAAAGGAAAGAAGAAATTCCAGCAATAACAACTTTACTGAACCAAACGTTAGTGGTTATTAGAAATAAGTTTAGGTTTAATGGAAGTGTATATAAAATTAGACATTGTTCTATTTGTGGTAAAAACAGGAAAAGTATAGCAAAACTCTTCATAAATACCACTTTTTTTTCTGTTTTTCTTCTTTCGATAATTTTGCTAGCATGTAAGTTGTCATGAATATGTTTATAGCGATAAACAAGTTTATATATCTAAAGATGTTATAAGTATAGAAGTAATCAGATCAAATCCTCCATAACCTCCGAAAACAACAACAAACGAAACGATGACTGGTAAGCAGTAGAAACTTTTGTCTATACTACCTCTCACGTAGAACACCTCATGTACTTTTTATTATTTTGAACTGCTTTTGAAGAAGGAATTTCATTTTTGAATTCAGCTGATTTCAAAAAATAGTTTACCATCAAATAACAACTAAAAAAAATGTCAATTTCTCTCAAAATTAAAACTTCCATGTAGTTTTCCACAGCCAAAGCAAAAAAATTTGACAAGTCCTCTCAATTTAGTTAGCATACTAACTAAATATCGTTTGTTGATCATTTATTTGAAGGGAGACTTAAATGGATACTGGTTACTTACTGATGAATATTTCAAAACAACTAAAATACAATTTAAATCAAGCATTGAATACAAAAGGAATTACCGTCCAGCAATGGGCAGTAATTCAACAACTCTTTCTCAAAAACGAACAGACTGCGGTCTTACTATCAGAAACATTAGACATGGACAAGCCAACCATTTCAGGCATCATTAAGCGGCTTGAAAAGAAAGGATTCATCATAAAAACAGCGAATCCTTCAGATCTTCGTTCTCATTTGATTTCATTGACCGATACTGGGCATGAAATTTTAGCTGAATGCCAAGCACTTAGCGAACAGATTCTTGCAAACTATTTAACAATTTTGTCTACAAAGGAACAAGAAACCTTGAATGTTTTACTAACAAAAATAAACCAAGAAAATAATCGAATAGAAAAGAGGAATATGTAATGGATCATATACTTATTATTGGTGGTACAGGAAATATTGGCTACCCTTTGATTGAAACATTAGCAAAAAACGATAAAATAAAACTCACGGTAGGTGTGCATACTGTTTCAAAAGTTCAAGAAACATTTCAACATTTTCACCAACTAACACTTGTTCCATTTGATTTTCTAGATCCAAAAACATTCCCTAAAGCTTTTGAAGGCGTGAATAAAGTCTTCTTTATTCGTCCACCACAGTTATCTAAACCAAAAGAAGACATGGCACCTTTTTTAACCTATGCCAAACAACAAAATATCGAACAAATCGTTTTCGTTTCTTTAATTGGTGTGGAAAAAAATCCGGTGACTCCTCATCATAAAATTGAAAAAATGATCCGTGAAGCAAAGATACCTTATACTTTTATCCGACCTAGTTTCTTCATGCAAAATTTAAATACGACGCATCAAAATGATATCAAGAACAATCATGATTTGTTTATTCCAGCTGGTCATTCAAAAACAAGTTTTATTGATACCAGAGACATTGGTGAAGTAGCTGCTGTCTGTTTAACAAATCCAGTTTACTTGAATCAAGAGCTAGAACTTACTGGAGCAAAAGCACTAACTTATGACGAGATAGCCGAAGTAATGACAACGAACTTGGATACGAAAATTACTTACAGCAAGCCAACTTTACTTAAATTCCGCCGAGTGATGATTCAACGCGGGATACCAAAAGACTATGTCAACGTTATGGTCGTGCTTTATCTAATTACTCAGTTAGGTAATGCTAAAAAGATAACGAACACGATTGAACAAGTATTAAATCGTCCGCCACGTACCATTCAAGAATATGTCCGAGATTATAAAAATGATTTTATTCGTGAATCACACTAACAATGCAAACCTCATTAACTAAAAAGAACACAAAAAATAACCTTCAAACTTAGTCAAAAGACCTCGGCGAAGGCAAGTACGTACTTTGTGTTTTACTTATGCTGAACTGAGCAAACATTCATCAACTCAATATTCTAAGTTATATTTGAATAGCTAAATTCCCACAAAATTAAACGCCCCAAAACAACTGTTTTGGGGCGTTTAATTATTTTTCATTGATCAAATTTTGGTCAATCTATCAATTACTTTTATATTGTTTTTTGCATGTGTTCATATTGATGCCCACTGATTTCTGTTTCTTCAACGACCTTAAACCCATGACGTTCATATAATTTTTTTGCTTGTGGATTTTGTTGATCAACGCTCAAGCCGATAATTGTTCGGTCCGCTTTTTCTGCTAACATCGGCAATGCTTCTAACAACTTAGAGCCAATTCCTTTTCCTCGAAATTTCTCAGAAACAGAAATCGTATCCAGATACCATTCATTAGGAAGCGTTTCTTTATCTATAAATAAATATTGATCACGTGGAAGTCCATGTTTTTCTAAAATATCAGCCAATGGTAAATCAATAACAGGTTCTTCCTCATCTGTGTAACCAAAAGCAATACCTGCCACTTTGCCATCTATTTCTTCAACAATCCCACGAGTATAGCTATAACGATAGTTAGGATCAGCAATTGCATCAATTAAAACTTCAATTGTTTTTTGCTCACCAAAGGTTTGAACAAAGGGTAATTCCATGTCTTTCAAAATGACCAAAATCAACGGTGCAATTTCAGGTCCGTCTTCTTTTTTTGCAAAACGAATCATAGTTATTCTCTCTCCTTTTCTTGCCATTGTAGCATTTGGAAAAAGAAAGTGCAAAATTCGTTATTTTAAATAATTTTCAATTTTTTGGGTAACAAAATAACCGTGAGAGACGCGTTTCGCTGCTTCTTCACGACAATAAGGACAGACAATTGGTACCTCTTTATCTACGTGTTCTACAACATTTCCAACTTCATGATACGCAAACCTCTTACCACAATGTGGGCACACCATCTTTTCCATAATCTCAACTTCCTTTCGGTTTTCACACCTTTAGATTACTCTTATATGCAAAAAAAGAGAAGTGATAACCTTCTCTTTTCGAACTATGTTGATATTAAAAATTGTCGGATTTTTTTCTCAGCTAAAAGATGGATATTGTAGTAAAGCTTTCCTTCTTTTTCGAGAATTTCCCAAGCATGAACTTTTGCTCGTTTCATCCCAGAGACAGCGATTGCCTCTTTCATAGCCATTTGCGGTTTTTTAGCGTTGCGCAGTTTTTTTATATCTAATTGTTTCTGATTTTGTTTTTTTTGTTGGCTAACAGCTCTTATCGTTGCTTTTCCTGTCGTTGGATTGACAACAACTTCATGCTCTTTGTCTACAAATAAATAACTATAAGCGGAACTAGCAGTTTTCTTAACTTCATCAGGTAAAAAAAAGCCGATACTTGTTACTTTCTGACTGTGTACTTCCTCTTCAAAAATTGAAATGGCTTGTTCTAGAGAAATTTGATAATCTTGCTCACTCAGATCGTCTGGTTGAAAAGTCGCATTTAACAAGCCCATTCCACCCGCAACACCAACGAACACTAAGGCAGCCAAAGTAAGAACGATTTTTTTCATTTGCCTACTCCCTTTCCCCAATTTTTTTCAGTATACCAAGACTCTATTTGGGGAAAAATCGAAGCAAGTGAAAAAGAAGTGACAGTTTTGTTATCTATTCATGTAACTCAAGTGGCAAGCCATCTGGATCAAAGAAAAACGTCATTTTTTCACCTGTAAAGGTATCTGTTCTAAGCGGTTCTGTTTCAATCCCCATTTCCTGAAGTTCAGCTACAACTTGTTCAATCTGATCGACTTTAAAAGCTAGATGGCGTAACCCACATGCTTCTGGATAATTGGGTCTTGCTGGTGCAGAAGCAATCCCAAAAATTTCCAACTCAGTCTCTCCTAATTTTAAGTCTAGTTTGTAATCATCTCTGTCTGCGCGATAATTTTCGCGAATTACTTCAAAACCCAATTTTTCGACGTAAAACTCTCGTGACTTTTGATAATCAGAAACAATGATTGCTACGTGATGGATAGTTGATAAGTTCATTATTTTTTTCCTTTCTTAACTAAAACAAAAATTTGTTAGAAAAACTGTTAGAATCATGATAATTTCATCCATTTATTATAATCACAAACTCCTCGCTTCTTAGTTGAATTACTGCTAAGATATAGATGTTTCGAGGAGGGAAAAATGAAAAAATTACTAAAAATACTTTTATCAATATTCGCAATTCTTGCACTTATTATAACAGGCTATGTTAGCTATGTGTATCTAAGTTATCACCGGGAAGCCGATGATCAGCTACTTCCCATTCAGTCAAGTAGCTCAGCCAAAGATATCCAGACAGCTCATGATTATCGAATCATGACCTATAATATTGGTTACGCTGCCTATCCACCTGATTATAGTTTTTTCATGGATGGAGGCACTGAGTCACGAGCATTTAGTAAACAAAATGTTCAACATAACTTACAGAAAATTCAGGGTGTTATCCAAGAACAACAACCAGACTTTGCCTTCTTTCAAGAAGTTGACAAGAAGGCAACTCGTTCATATAACGTTGATGAAGTTGCCACACTTTCACAAAATTTTAGCGACTATTCATCTGTTTATGGTCAAAATTATAACTCGGCTTATCTTTTTTATCCAATCACGCAACCAATTGGTAAATCACAATCTGGTTTGGTCACTTTTAGTAAAGGAACGATTACTGAAAGCACACGTTATTCTTTACCAATCGAAACTGGATTCAATAAATTTTTTGACTTAGACCGTGCGTTTACAGTAAGTAAGGTTCCTGTTGCAAACGGCAGATTTCTTTCCCTTTATAACTTACATCTTTCGGCCTATACAAAAGATCCTGCTATCCAAAAAGCACAAATCAAAAAATTAGCTGCACAATTGAAAAAAGATCAAGCAGAAAAAAATTATATCATTGTAGGGGGCGACTATAATCATACGCTACTGCCTGACAGTGAAAAAACTTTTGGCGAAGCAAAAGAAGAACTGAGTTGGACACACGCATTTCCTGAAGAACTTTTACCGAAGGGCATGCACATCGTTCGCAAAGATTTAGCCGAAAAAGCAGTTCCTTCTGTGAGAAATCTAAATGAAGCTTACCAACCAGACAAAACCTTTGTCACATTAATTGATGGATTTTTGGTTTCTGATAATCTTTCAGTCAAAGATATCCAAGTAATTGATACGCAATTTGCTTATTCAGACCATAATCCAGTTCAGATGACATTCTCACTTCAATAAGAAAAGCCACGAGTCAGGTAATTGACTCATGGCTTTTTTGTTTGAACTACACTTTGAAATGTTTTCTGTTTTTTTCAGAAATTTGAAATAAAAATATCATAACATAGATTTTTTTAAATTGTAAGACTAGATTTTATCATTTAAAAGCATACAATAGATTGTGGTAAAAAAATCTAAAGACACTACATTTTGTGTTTAAAGGAGTTCTTATACATGAAATCATATTTTCATTTTCTAGCTCACCAGCTAAAAGGCTGGCCTCAACAAAATTATTATCTTTTCTTTTTTAGTCTGGGTTGTCAGATCATGACACTCGTGAATAACCCTATTACTTGGCTATCGATTATTGCCTTTATCGGAACTAATTTAGGTGTTTTATGTATTCTATCGATCAACGCTGCGAAATCCGTGAATGGTATCTTAGGCATTTTATCTGCCATTTGTTTCATCATTGTTGGCTTTTCAGCTAAAAATTATTTAAGTATTGGTGAACAGATTGCTTATATGGTGACTTTGGACATTCCAGTTTTATTAAGTAAAGAATGGAATCACAATATGGCTTCAAAAATTCGTAAATTTACTGGTAAAAGTTGGTTCATCGCAATTATTGGCACAATTCTTGTTTATTTTGTTTCAGGTTTCTTGATTGGTCGCTATACTGACGATCCTCGTCCTTGGATTGATGCAATTGCTTTTTCAATCAGTCTTTCAGCTGGTATCATTAGCTTCTTGCGGTACAACAATCAATACTATTGGTGGTTAGCTTCTGGTTTAGCTCAAATGGTTCTTTGGTATGTATCGTTTACACATGGTTCTGCAAGTCTAGCAATGTTTGTTAACAGCTCTGTTTACTTGCTAAACGATGTTTTGGCCTTCACAGTTTCCCCTTGGTACAACCAAAAAGAACGTGAAAGAATGCAAAAAATGGAAGAAGAATATTATCAGACGCATCAACATGCATAAGGTTGTGGCGCAAAACGTTAAACTCCGACTAGATAGCGAGCAGTCACTCAAAATAGCTTTCCATATTTTGATGTGAATGCAAGCTATATTAAGGAGTTGTTTTGGGAACACCGTGAATCAGGTTGTGGCGCAAAACGTTAAACTCCGACTAGATAGCGAGCAGTCACTCAAAATAGCTTTCCATATTTTGATGTGAATGCAAGCTGTATTAAGGAGTTGTTTTGGGAACACCGTGAATAAAGGTTGTGGCTCCAAGCGGTTAGCTTCAAATAATAAGGATGCTTCTCTAAAAATAGCTTCTCATATTTTATGAAAAGTGGACTTATTATCGAAGAAGTTGCTTGGGGAATACCGTGAATAAAGGTTGTGGCGCAAAACGTTAAACTCCGACTAAATAGCGAGCAGTCACTCAAAATAGCTTTCCATATTTTGATGTGAATGCAAGCTATATTAAGGAGTTGTTTTGGGAACACCGTGAATCAGGTTGTGGCTCCAAGTGGTTAGCTCCGAGAACATCTTGAAACACACAAAAAAACTACTGTGACTTTTTGTCACAGTAGTTTTTTTGTAGTAATTCTCTCAATAGTGACTTAACTTCTGGCTTTTCTAAGTAAAGAGAATGTTCTAGTTTTTGATAATAATCTAACGCTGTTTTTTGTTCTTCTGAAAAAACATACTCTCGTTGTTCAAAATCAACAAGCACTTCAGCGATTTTTTTGTCGTGGAGCGAGTGTGCAAGGCTTTGCCATTCCTGTGCACCTACCTTTTTACTAGTTGATTTGACTTTAGCTGTCGGCAATTGGTCATTCGAGGATTCTCGACGTAGGGCTTTTAAAAACCCATTACGGATCACCCTCGGCAAACTATCAAAAAAACCTTCTGTAAATCCATAACAAGCATACTTTTCCCAAATCAAGGTGTAAATAGCCGGTTGGATAAAACGCTGTTGTTGTGCACGCTCCCTCACTTCAGCTAACTGATGTGTTGGTTGTTCTCGATTAAACGAACGCAATTCCGCGATCAATGAGTCAAAGTAACTGACTGGTAATTTTGCCTTTGTATCTCGCAAGACAGCTTGCCAATCTTTACGTAAAAATGAACGGTAATTTGTCAGAAATTCTTCAACGTTCCTCGTTAACTCTTCTGTAAAATCCTCAAATAATTCCTTTTTTGCTCGACTTTTCTTTGGTTGGTCAGCAATCTGTTCACTGATTTTTTTGATTTCATGCTCTAATGCCTGATAGTCTGCTAAATAAATAGGCATCTGTGCTTCTCGAAAATCCGCTACTCGTTTAGCCAAATGAACGTCTGGCAAATACGGACGCTTCACTCGTCGATTGTGATACAAAGAAAAGAGATATTCTTGCCATAATTCTTCTGGAAATTCGATATTTTGTTGTTTTAGCCACAGTAGTTCATCCAATGCTAAATCAACTTTCGTCATCCCTTGATGGATTGAACTCGCAATTGTTGGTGAAACGTGCAAATGCTCGGCAAAGTGATTGATTCCTAGTTTCAGAATTCTCCCTGTTTTTGGTGATTTAACGATGTATTGAACTTTTAATTCTCGTCCACAATCACAATACAACTTTTCTTGTCTTCGGGAAGTCCGAAAAAAAGGATTGATTTTAAAGTCGGCAAATACCCAGTCTGTGGCAGCTAAATAATTTTCTTCCATGAAACGTGAATTGATTAAATAGCGACGATATTGATCAACTAATTGGCGTTGTGGTTTCGTCAACCGTTCATAGATTTCAAAGCGTTGATTGCTGGTATATTGTTTTGATACTTTGATTGGATAACTTTTTTTGTTTAATTCTTTGGGAAACCATTCTTCAAATACTGCTTTCCATTCTTCCATAACGTTTCCCCCTTAAAAAAAGAAGCTGAGAACTAACGATTCGTTAGTTGCCAGCCTCTACTATTTGATTCCTAAATATTAGTGAGTCGTACCTGCATTACCAGAAATATCGTGCTCATTTTCAATTGCAGCTTCAACTGCATACGTTAATGAATCGGCAATATCATCTAATGACATAGATGCTGTACCTACTGGACGGTCAATTACTTGATCAGGTGAAAATGGCACATGGATAAAGCCACCACGAATTGTTGGAAATTCTGTATGAAGGACATGTAATAAACGATACATGATATCATTGCAGACAAACGTTCCTGCAGTATAAGAGATATACGCTGGTAGTCCGTGATCGTGAACATTTTTAGTCATTGCTTTGATTGGCAATGTAGTGAAATAAGCGGCTGGTCCATTTTCTTCCAATGCTGTATCAAACGGTTGGTTTCCTTCATTATCAGGAATACGCGCTTCTGCTAGATTGATTGCTACTCGTTCAAATGAAACAGCTGAACGGCCTCCTGCTTGTCCAACACAAATAACAATTTCTGGTTGATGTTCTTTAATTGCTTCTCTAACTACTTGGCTACTTTTGCCAAATACAGTTGGTACTTCTAATTTGATAATCTCTGCTCCTGCAATCTCTGCAGGCATTTTTTTTACAGCTTCATATGCTGGATTTACTTTATCGCCGCCAAATGGATCAAAACCTGTTACTAATACTTTCATCTTTTGTTCCTCCTAATTATTTAAATAAAATCATATAAGCAATTTGGAATACTAACATAAATAAAGCAATAAATAATTGATTTTTGATTACGCCATACTTGTCTTTCATTTCTAACATAGCGACTGGAACAATATTAAAGTTTGCAGCCATCGGTGTCAAGAGCGTTCCACAAAAACCACAAGTCAAAGCAACCATTCCAATCAGCGCTGGATTTGCTCCTTGACTAAAGACAAATGGTGCACCAATCCCAACAGTCATCACGGTAATTGCTGCGAAAGCATTCCCCATAATTACTGTGAAGACAACCATTCCCACTGCATAGATAATAATCCCAATATTCACGTTTCCTTCGGGCACAATCGTACCAACAGCATTTGAAATCACCGTTCCTACTCCTGCACTGGTAAACACCGCCCCTAATGAAGCAAGTAGCATTGGTAACATACTCAACGGGCCAACTGTTCCTAACATATCCGCTGCGTCATCTAAGAACGTGGTAGGCTGATTGTCGCGGGAAAAGAACATCAAGATTGCCATCGCTGCAAAGACGCCGACACCAACACCAACTAAAGCACCTAACTTAGTGAACAAGGCAAACAAAATTGCAAATATCCCAATACTTAACGCTGGAATAAAAATTTTCATTCCTAGTTTACTTGACATTTTTTCCATATATTCTTTTGAAGGCAAGCGACTGTCACCTTTGCTGACTCTTTTTGCAATGGCTGGAATCGTCATAGCAAAAATCAAGATACCACTTACTAGCGGTGGCAACCATCGACCAGCTGCAATCACGACACCTAATGTTGCCCAAAAAAAGGCTGAGCCATAACGATGCGGATTCGTTTTATCAAGTAGATTTCGTAGCCCTGTATAAACCAAGACTAGACCCATGATGATATATAAAATTTCAAGTAATTTATCACTTAATAAAATAGCAGGATTCGTAAAAAAATTCATCTTATTGCTCCTTTTCTTGAGAATAATATTTCTTCGCTAATTTCTTTTCTTTTAAAAAGAAATAAATACTAGAAACAACTAATGCCGTAAGGGCCACTGGTACTTCAACTAAGGCTAGTTGTCCTAAAGTCACCTCATAACCTAAGTCTTTCAGCGTTGATTGTACAAGCAAGGCACCCGCACCACCGATAAATAAAACTTGTCCAAAGAACCAGCAAATATTTTCCATAGCAGAGGCCATTCCTTTAAGCTCTTCTTCATGTTCTGGGTGAACTTTCAGACCTTTTGATTCAACTGTACCTAATGCCATTGGTAAAATAATTGGACGAACAAATCCTGCAACGCCCCCAAAGCTTACATTAAACGCAGCAAAAATCATCCGGAAAACGCCATAAATATCGATAATCATACCAGCTGAAACTTTTTTAAATCGTTGGATTAAAGTAGCAGCAGACTCTTTCAACCCATTTCTTTCTAACGTTCCGGTTGCTAACATGATAATAATAAAAATAGCCATTCCTCGATTATTTACAAAGCTGGTTCCTAATAATTCAAGCATGCCATTAATCCCTAACCCACCTGTTAAAGCAGTCACGACTAAAGCAACCATCACAATCAAGATTGAATCTAATTTTAGTGCAAAACCAATAATAACAATTAAAACGCCTAAAAGGCTAAGATAATTCTCCATTTGTTTTCCTCCCCCAAATGACAAGATATTTCTTAATTATAAAACAAATTTGGATGAAAATATAGTTGAAATCGAATGAAAAAACTTCAATGTGCAAAAATTCTGTCAATTAATTATCAAAATAAAAAAACTGTAATCAGTCGCTCAACGATTACAGTTTTTTACAAGAAATTTAGCCTACCAAGTAGAAGATAAAATAAATGATCCAAAGGTGGACAGGATAAAAAACATAGAAGAAATATTTATTCCATTTGCTACCTGTCCCACCTAATTGTCCATTATACAATCCAATTAGCGGAAGAACTGTTACCATCATAAATTCGTTATCAAAAGTTAAATATGCATACAAACTTTGATATACCGGCATCTGCATGTAACTAGAAATAGCTAGGCCAAGTAAAATCATAGTATAAACAAAAATCCCGATGAATAATTTACTTCTTTGTCTTTTTTCATTTAAAGCAAACATCATAAGCATCATTGGAATCAGGTAGATTCCTCCTTCTGAAGCTGCCGTGAGCATTAGCAAAACTAAAAATGTCAGAAACAAAATAGTTTTTTGACCCATGCTACTTTGTTTCATGACAGCTAGCACCCACATCATACAAAACAAAAGAAATAATGTAAGAAAAATATTATGTGGACCTAAAAACAAAAAGTAATTAGGCTGATGTGTCATGGGATCGATATAAGCGCCTGTCAGCAATTGATACACGACATTTCCACTTGCTGTAACAAGTGCTGCCAAGCCCAAACGCTTCGCATACTTTGATCGGCTCCGTGTATGCCTAAACCCTTCTACTAATAGAAAAACAAATAATGGCGCAACAAATCTTCCTAACCAAGCTACCCACAAGGGAAAGCCTAACTGTGACCCAAAATAACTATTTACGTGATCCACGGCCATAAAAACAATTGCTAACCATTTCAATTGAAAACTATTTATTCCTGTAAAAGCCACTCTTGAACCTCCAACGATTTTCATTATTTAATAGCATTTATCAAGTATACTAAGTAGTAAGAGATGCCACCATTCTAAGAACAATTATTTCTCTTACAATTTTGTTGGATCGTGTTTTTTTATCGTTAGAAATGCCAATGTATTTAAAATGTGCTATACTGGCACTATCAATCGAATACAAAGCTGCCACCGGGTAGTATATGAGGATGATCATTCCGTTAGGTCTTTGAAGGAATGGTCCTCCTCTTTTTTGTGTTCAAAATTTTAGAAAGGAGCATTGGCTATGGCATGGTTAGAATTAATTGTAGCGGGAGTTCTAGAAGTATTTTGGTCAACAATGATGAAATGGAGTGATGGCTTTTCAAAAGTCAATTATTCGATTTATACGATTATTGGCATGATTGCCAGTTTTTATTTTTTATCAAAAGCCATCAAACACCTACCAATGAGTTTATCTTATCCTATCTGGACAGGGATTGGGGCACTGGGTTCTGTTATTATCGGTGTTGTCTTGTTCCATGACAAATTGAATACAGCAACTTGGCTTTTTGTCGGTCTTTTATTGATTAGTATCGTTGGCATCAAAATGACAAGTGGGCATTAAAAAGGAAGAAAAAATGAATTGAGTCAATTTGCGTACGTTACGTCAAAAAAATAGCTGTCATTTTTATTGATTTGTATTACGCTATTAATAAGTGTGCGAGTAAATTGGCTCTTTTTAAAGAAAAAAGAAGGTAACTAAGGTTCTTCTACTTAGCTACCTTCTTTATTTATTACTTCAAAACTTTCTATTCATGACTTCATGACTATTTTTCATTCACTTTAAAGCACTTGCTGTCAACTACACATGAAGTCTTCCTGTTCCAAATAAAATCAAAGCTACAACACCTACTAAAGTGACCAAAATCAACAAGAAGCGATCGATTTTCACATGATCGACTGGTTGTTCCTGCTCTTTTCTAGCTTGAAGATAGAAGTAAATACCTGGCAAGAAAAGAACTAAGACGAGCATGACTTCATTAAAGGCAACAACAAACATTGCCCAAACTTGAAAGGCACTTGCTAACAATCCAATCAAAAATTGTCCAATTTCACGACGTTGATAAGACAGCTTCATTTGATACAATCCAAGAAATAACCACGTAAAGAAAATTGCTGCCGTCCCCAAAGTATACGCAAAATTATACGCGCTATCCGTAAATAAAAGTGATAACAAGAAGACATTTGTACATAACGTTGTTAAAACAATTGCGAAAGTCGGCGCACCTTGCGCATTTACCTTACTCCAACTGGTTGGTAACAGACCATCTTGTGCCATATTACGCATTGTTTCTACTGGCAAAATCGTCCACGAAAGCCATACACCAAATAAAGAAATGATCAAACCACCATTTATCACTATGGCGCCCCATTTACCAACCATTTTCTCAAACACATACCCCATAGCTGGTTGTGTTTGGATCGATTGAAGTTCTTTCATGGGCATCGTTCCATATGGAAGCATGGAAACCAACACGTAAATCAAAATTAAGCCCAGAATTCCTAAAATCGTTGCTTTTCCAACATCTGATTTTTTCTTTGCACGCGAACCAACAACAGACGCTCCTTCAATTCCAACAAAAACCCAGAGCATTACCATGATACAACTTAAAATTTGACTTGAAAATGGAACAACTTGTCCATTGGCTGTCAAAATAATATCACTTGAAAAGTTTGCAATAAATTGTTGAATCGAGAACGTACTGATTGCTACAACAATGAACAAAAAGAGTGGCACTAATTTACAAATCGTCACGATTGCATTTACGATACTCGCATTTTCTACGCCACGATTGACCAACCAAGCATATCCCCAAAGTAAAAGAGTGCTCATCACCACGGAAGGAATATTTTGACCACCAGCAAATACTGGGAAAAAATAGCCCAACGCACTCATCAGTAACGTTGCAAAGGCAACATTTCCTAACCAACAAGTCAGCCAATAGCCCCAGCCACTGATAAATCCTGCAAACCGACCAAAGCCCGCTTCTGCGTAGCTAAAGATTCCGCCTTCTAAATCCGGTCGTTTCTTGTTCAAATTGTTAATAGACAAAGATAACATCAACATTGCCGAGCCGACAAGTAACCAACTAAAGAGCGCTGCACCTCCTGCTGAACCTGAGATGTCCGTCATGATACCAAAAACGCCGCCTCCGATCGCCGAACCAATGACCATGGCAGCTAATGGAATTAGCCCGATCCCTTTTTTCTGTCGCTCTATCTCATTCATGCAAGTATCCTCCAAATAAAAAACCGCTTTTATCAAATTATAACAAACCACTGTTGCTTTTCGTCATTTCATCAAAACTCTCACAAAATTATTATTTTATACATTTTTTTCTAATTATTCACATAACACCGCATAAACATTCTCCTTTTTCTTCCTTCTGTTCCCTGAAAAACATGCTATACTAAACAGACGAATAGGAGGAATTCAAATGAACATTTTATATATCTCAATCTCTGGTAATACGCGTGCTTTTGCTCGTCACTTGATGGAATATGCGAAAGAACAACATCAAACAGATAACACTTTACCTGAAATCACGCTGAAAGAAATTCATGAAAATAGTGATTTTGAACAAGAAACTGAACCCTTCTTTACATTTGTTCCGACTTATTTGGAAGGCGGGAACGGAGTTGATAATGGTGATACTGAAATTTTGACTGAAACGATGCGTGAATATCTAGAATTTCAAAATAATTATCGCTATTGTTTAGGTGTTGTTGGTAGTGGCAACAAAAATTTCAATAACCAATATTGCTTAACAGCGAAACAATACGCGCAACAATTTGGCTTTCCTTTCTTGGCTGATTATGAACTACGTGGCACACCAACTGATGTGGCACAAATTTATCAAACATTGACACAAGTGTTTATCGACAATCAATAAATCAATAAACTAGAAGAACATTGATTAAGTAACAAACTTAACCAATTAACGATAAAAAGAATCGCCCAACACCGCTTATGAAAGCGCCGTTGGGCGATTCTTTTCTTTGTTGCTTGTTGGAACTGCTGTACGTTTGTTCGGGTTAAAAAATTTGAGTAGCTTCTCAATTATTTTTTGGAGCGAACTGCTTGGAGCCACAACCTTATCTACGGTGTTCTCCAAGCAACTCCTCGAAATAATTCACAACTGGTCAAAAATATGAAAAGCTATTTCTGTCAGTTGCTCATTATTTTTTTGGAGCTGACCGCTTAGCGCCACAACCTTCTTACACCGTTTTCACATCCATCACAGCTGTCTTAGCTTTCATTTCACCCGTTTTTTCCAGAACAAAATTTTCCACATGATCCATATTTGTCAAAAGAACCATCATCGACGTTTCTTTTCCAGCAGCTTTGATTGCATCAAGATCAGCATTTGCTACCAATGTATCAGTCGTAACCTTTTGTCCTTCTGTCACTTTCACATCAAAAGGCGTACCACCAAGATCAACAGTATTAATCCCCATATGAAGTAATACTTCGATTCCATTTTGTGTGGTAATCCCAATTGCGTGTTTTGTTGGGAAGACAGATTGAACTGTGCCGGCAACTGGAGAATAAATTTGACCGTTAGTTGGTTCAACGAAAAATCCTTCACCCATCATCTTTTGTGCAAAGACAGGATCACTTGCTTCTTCTAATGATAAAACTGTTCCATCAGCAACAGCTGTCAATACAACTTCATTTGTTGTTGCGTTGTCACTTGTTTCTTCTACTAATGCTTCTTTTTCTAATTGTTCTTTCGGAATTCCAAAGAAGAATGTTGCCACAAATCCACCTGCATAAGCTGCAAGTAAACCTAAAACATAGCCCCACCATTTACCATCTGAAATTAATGGAATCAATGCCGCACCTGAAGGGCCAATAGCAATCGCACCAACATTACCAATCATTCCAATCACTGCACCACCGATACCTCCACCAATACATGCGGTGATAAATGGACGACCAAGTGGTAAAGTCACACCATAAATCAGTGGTTCACCAATCCCTAAGATACCAACTGGTAAAGCACCTTTGATCATTTCTGTTAATTCTTTATCTTTTTTACAACGAATCCATAAAGCTAACGCTGCACCAACTTGTCCGGCACCTGCCATCGCAAGAATTGGAAGCAATAGTGTACGACCTGTTTCATCAATCATTTGAACATGGATTGGTGTCAAAATTTGATGTAACCCAAACATAACCATTGGTAAGAATAATGTTCCTAGAACAAACCCTGCAAATGCTCCCCCGACATTTAATACCCAATCGATTCCGCCAACCATGCCGTCTGAAATGAAACCAGCCAATGGCATAATCAAGAAGATTTCCACTAAACCAATTGCGATCAGAGATAACGTTGGTGTCACGATGATATCAATTGAATCTGGTACCACTTTGTGCAATTTCTTTTCTACTATTGAAAGTAACCAAACGGCAAAGATGACGCCAAGAATTCCACCTTGACCTGCTGCCAAAGCTTCACCAGTAAATAAATTTTTCAATGGGGCTTCTGGATTCATTCCAGTTAGCATCACAACAGCACCAATTACCCCACCAAGAGTTGGCGTTGCACCGAAAACTTGTGCTGCGTTAATCCCTGTGTAGATGACTAAGTAACTGAACATTCCGTTTTTCAGGATATTCATTACATCGATATATTGTTGCCAAGTTGCTGCATCAAGACTTCCTGCTGTGACTAAGTTAGCCAATACAGCAGCAATCCCCGCAACAATCCCAGTTCCAACAAAAGCAGGAATCATTGGAACAAAGATATTAGAAATATCTTTTAAGATTGATTTGATTTTCGATGGTTTTTGTTTTGATTTTTGTGCTTCTTTCATTGCTTGTGCTCGCTCATTCACCAAATCTTTGCCTGAATTTGCTGAGTGTTCTGCCGTAGCATGCTCCGGCAATTTTTCGCCTAGTTTCACACCTGCAAGATCAACCATTTGCTGAGCAACTTTGTTTACTTTCCCAGGGCCGATGATTACTTGTAGTTGTTCATCTTCAACAACACCTAAGACACCTGGAATCGCTTTTAATTTTTCTGTGTCAACGAGTTCATCATCTTTGATTTTCATTCGTACGCGTGTCATGCAGTGGACAATGCTTTCAACATTGTCCATTCCACCAGATTCTTCATAAATACGTTTTGCTAATTCTTCTAAAGTCAATTCATTTTTAGCCATCAGTTGCTCCCCCTTATAAGGTTCCTTTTACAAAACCATTTGCCTCAACTAATTTGTCCTGTGCCGTTTCTTTGTCACTATTTGTCAAAATCATAACGATTGCTAATTTAACATTTTGTTCCGCTTCATTAAAGTATCGCGCAGCTGTTTCATAGTCAACTTCTGTTGCTTGCATGATGATTCGTTTTGAACGTTCCACTAATTTTTCGTTGGTTGGTTTAACGTCGACCATTAAATTATTAAAGACTTTTCCAATACCGATCATGCTAATTGTTGAAATCATATTCAAAATCAATTTTTGGGCTGTTCCAGACTTCAGACGCGTTGATCCAGTCAAAAATTCTGGTCCAGCATCGACTTCGATTGGGAAATCTGCATGTTTACTGATTTCAGCATTTTTATTGCAAGAAATCGTTGCAGTTACTGCACCAATTGAACGTGCATAATCTAAACCGCCAATGACATAAGGTGTGCGTCCGCTTGCGGCAATCCCGATGACCATGTCATTTTTCGTTAAGTTTAAATGAATCAAGTCTTCTTCGCCAAGCTCGAATGAATCTTCTGCACCTTCAACAGCCACGGTCATTGCTGCTTCACCACCTGCGATTAAGCCAATCACCATTTCTGGCTCAACACCAAATGTTGGTACACATTCTGCTGCATCTAGTACACCTAAACGACCACTTGTACCTGCACCCATATAAATCAAACGTCCACCTTTTTTAAATGAGTCGATCGTGTGGGCAATCACTGGTTCAATACTTCCTAGTTCTTTTGCAACTGCTTCTGCGACTTTTTGATCTTCGCGATTCATCAGCTCAACCGCTTGGGTTACGCTCATCTCATCTAGTCCAAATGTTTCTTGGTTTCTACGTTCTGTTGTTAAGTTCTCTAAATTAATTTTGCTCATCTTTTCTTCCCTCTTTACGAATTAGTTGATAGTTGACACCTGCATGAATCTGTTGAATCAATGGTAAGTCTTCTGCAATCACTTGAGCCACAACATTCACTTTTTCATCTGCTGGTAAATTTCTTTTGATTACTTGAATCTCACCCATGTAACGAAGATAATTCTCATTGTCGATCGTAACGCTTCCGACTGTTCGTTCAATTGTTTGATTAGGTAAAATTTGTGGGATTTTCTTAAATCGTGCGTCAGCACTTCGAATGACATCTCTTGCTTCGTCTTGGCGATTAACGTGAGTTCCCAGGACTAATGCACTCAATTTTTCATCAATTACTTCTACTTGTAATGAAATCATTTGTTTATTTTGATAAGTTGCAAATTGTTGTTGAACGCTTTCTGATAAACCTGCATCACCAATGTAAATCAAATCCGTTTTGCACTCAGCTAACTCTAAAGCTGCTGCTAATGGATGCACACCACGATGTTTTTCTAAAGTAGGTAACCCTTGATATAAAGGACCTCGTAAATCAGTATCACCAGCAACAAATCCCTGAATTGTAAAGCCTTGGTCAGCTAACCATTGATTTTTTTCTTGATACCATGATTTAGCTAAGCCCGTTTCTGGACGTGGATAGTAATTGTGCCACGCTTCAAGATTAGAAAAATCCGCTTGATAACTTTTTAACTCGCTAATATCTTCTGGTGTGATTGTGCTGGCATTTAAACTAATTTTCAACTGATGTGACCAATCAGCAATCTGTTCATTAGATAATTCATAGTCCATTCGTAAGCCAGTTACACCGATTTCTTTTAGTGGTGTCAGATCAGTGAAAGAAAATCCGGCTCGCTTCAACGCATCACCTGAAATATCCACCATTAGTTCTAGGTGATTTTTTTTTGCTTCCTCCCCCAGTTCTCTTAGACGTGCTTGATAAGCACTGACATCATCTTCTGGAATATGCATCGAAGTAAAGATCCCAATAAAACCGCTAGTTGCCATTTTATGAATATACGCTTTCTTTTGCGGAGTTAATGGCTCATTCATAAATATTGAAAACCCAAACATGTTCATCCCTCACTTTATGTATCCGTCTTCATTTCTATGAACAGAGTATAACGCTTAAGAAATGAAATTTCAATACTTTTATAAAAATAATTAAATTTTATTTCTTAGATAGGTAAAAAAATAGCGTGACTATTCTCTGTCACACTATTTTCATTCATTTAGTTATAGGATAATAATTCGGTATTTTCCACAAAGAAATCAAAAAATTTATCATTTGGCATTGGCGTAAAATACGCATTGATTGCCCGAATCAACGCATTATGACAGACTAACAAATAAGTATTTTCTTCATCTGCTAGGCATTCTTGCAAAACTGGCACAACACGCGCGTACATATCAAAGAGTGATTCACCTTCCGGAAATCGTACCCCAAATTCTAAACGTGCTTCTTGAAATATCGTTTCATTGCTAGGCATGCCATCATATGCACCAAAATCCATTTCCATCAAACGTGCATCAGCTATCAACGGTAACTCTACTTTATCAGCAACAGCTTGTGCTGTATCTTTTGCTCGTTGTAACGGCGAATGAATGATTTTAGTTACTGGTACCTCTAGTGTGGCAACTTTATCTGCTAATGCGTTTGCTTGCTGTCTTCCTTTTTCTGTTAAAGGAACATCTGCTCTCCCGCAAACAAGTCCTTGAACATTCCAAGTAGTTTCTCCGTGCCTAGTTACATATAACATCTTATAAAACTCCCTTTGCTCTTTGTCTTTGATTTTTACAAACTACCTACAACATACCAAAAGCTAGCAATAACGTCCACCTTTCAAGAAAGCAAGAACTAGTTGAGTGGCGTTAAAGTAATCACTTGATTCGCGACTTTCTTCAAGAAAGTTTGGTCGTGTTCCACAAAGAGCATTGCTGGTTTTACTGTGAGTAATAATTGTTCTAGTTGTTCTTGATTGAACACATCTAAATAATTCAATGGTTCATCCCAAATATACAATTCAGCAGGTTGCGCTAACGATTTTGCTAGCTCAACTTTTTTTCGTTGGCCCATACTCATTTGTTCGATTTTATTATGAAAGACTTCGCGTTCCATACCTAATTTTCGTAAATTATTCAAGAAAGCTTGATAGTCCACTTGATTTTTTTCAGCAAAGTCACTAAGTGTTCCACGATTATCTTCATAATTTTGGCGCACATAACTGATGCGGAGATTCTGAGGATAACTCACTTTCCCATCAGTAATTCCTTGAAATTGATTGAGTAAGTAGTAAATTACTGAAGACTTTCCAGCACCATTTGGTCCTGCTAATGCAACTCGTTCCCCCTGCTCAACCGCAAAACTAATTTTTTCAAACAATGGTGACTCATAGCCCACTTGCAAATCTTCAACACTCAACAAACGCTTATGATAGGAAGGCTGATAATTCATTGTCAACGCATCGATATATTCAATATCTTTTAACAATTTTTCTTTTTCACCAATCTGGGTTTCCATTCGATTGACGATTGCCTTTGAACGTTTCATTGTTCGAGCAGCATCTGCACCAATTGCTCCAAGATTTTTTCGGCGATCTTCCGTATCAACAAATCCAACACGCTTCTTCGTTTTATCGCCTTCACGTGAACGAGACCATTCTGCTTTTTCTGCCGCTGTTTTTTTCAATCGACTAACTTCTTTTTTTATTTTTTCATTCTGTGCCAATTCAAATTCATCACGAAGGCGTTTTTGTTCTTCGTAAACAGTAAAGTTTCCTTGATAGAGCTCTAACTGTGTTTTTTCAATTGCCAATACATGATCCACTACTTCGTCAATAAACGTTCGATCATGACTAACCACAATAAATCCTTGATGTTTCTTCTTCAAGTATTTTGCTACTTGTTGCCGACCGGCTAAATCTAAATGATTCGTTGGTTCATCAATCAAAGGAAAATGCGTTTCATCTACAAATAACAATGCCAATAAAACTTTTGTTTTTTCTCCGCCAGAAAGAGTATCAAATGGACGCCATAATATTTCCGGATTTGTTCCCATCAAATTCAATTCTCGTTCAATTTCCCAAATCTCAAAGTCAGTCACATCATTCAAGACATAATAAGTTAAGCGACTAGTATCTTGTGTTTTTTGCGGAAAATAGACAAATTCTTGTTGATGAATGATTTGTCCTTGATAAGGTAATTTGTTTTGTAAAATCGTTAAGAGCGTTGTTTTACCACGTCCATTTCGGCCAATCAATCCTAATTTCCATTGTGTATCAAAGTTTAAGTTTGCTTCATTAAAAATAGTTGTTTCTTGGTTATCATAACCAAAAGTCAGTTGTTTTATTTCAATTTTAGACATCAATCATTCACCTCGTAAAAAAAGACCAGTCCTATTCTCAGAACTGGTCACAAAGGTATGGGCACAAAAAAAGACCCTCCATTGAAAACTAGCCAATCCTGAAAATCTGCACACTGCTCCCTTGTCTTTTCAAGGTACAGTCTGAATGCAGCTTCAATCAATTGACTTATTTTTTCAATGCACGGATCCCTCACTTTGGTTTATTTGTCTTCTACGTTAACACAGAGTTGAAATTTTTGTCAATCAAAAAAATTAACGTCGGATAAGTTGACAAATATTTCCTGCCAAAATAGCAATATTTTCCATCGTTCGCTCATATTCCATTGCTTCACGTAACCGAATTGTTCCTAATTGAATACTAAAAACAGCTGGCAAATAGTTAGTTAATTCACCTAGATTCGGCTGGCGACTACCACAAAAAGCAACAATCGGTTTATCGTATTTTTTTGCTAACACGGCTACACCATAAGGAACCTTTCCATGAATTGTCTGTTGATCAATTTTCCCTTCACCCGTCACAATCAAATCTGCCTGTTTTACTTTTTCTTCTAGTCCAATCATTTGACTCACTAATTCAAAACCATTAATCATCTGTGCCCCAAGTAAAAATAACGCACCACCTATACCGCCAGCTGCCCCGCTTCCTGGAATTTTTTCAAGGTCAATTTGATATTCCTTGGACCATTGTTCCGCTAGTTTTTTTGCCTGTTTATCTAAAAATTCAATTGTTTCAGATGACGCTCCTTTTTGTTTTCCGAATAATCTTGCTGCTCCATATTCACCGGTATATGGACTAGTTACATCCGCAGCAATTCGTAATTTTGTATGGGAAAAGCGTGTTTTACTTGCTTGAAGATCGACTTTTTTCGTTGTAAGCAATGGGTTACCATCCGTTACACCTTCCAGCTTTGCACCTAAAGATTGCAGTAAACCCAACCCACCGTCCGAACAGCCACTGCCACCTAGCGTAACAATTATTTCATCGACTTGTTGCGCTAGTGCGTCCTTAATCAATTCTCCTAATGCAAAGCTGGAAGCTAACTGAATCGTTTGATTGGTTACATGTTCCAATAAATCAATGCCAATTACTTCAGCTGACTCAATCACTGCGATTTTTTTCCCTTGCCACTGTGTAATCAAATAGTGACTTTCATGTTTTCTAAATAACAAATCGATTCCAGAGAAATTTTGCCATTTTCCACCTAGCGCGTGGAACAAAGCCTGCGCTGTTCCTTCTCCGCCATCTGCAATAGGGACGTTTACCAACTGGTCAGTTGACTGAACAGTTTGCCAACCTCGAGCAACTGCTTGATTTAATTCAAATGAAGTTGCGCTTCCCTTAAATGAATCAATTGCAACTAAAATGTTCATTTCTTTCGCCTCCTAATGTACTATTTTTAGTTCCTCTTTCTTTTAGTTAGACACTTTTATTCGTTTTTATCAAACAAAACAATCCTAATTTTGACACTTTTTCTATATACTAGAATAGAACTGTTTAAGAAACAAATTTCAAAGGAGAGAATTGACATGAAAATTGCTATCGCTGGTGCAGGCGCTATGGGTAGCCGGATCGGATTAATGCTTCATCAAAGTGGGAATGACGTGATTTTGATTGATCGTTGGCCCGCACATATTGAGGCTATTCGCAAAAATGGTTTGGTTGCAGACTTCAATGGAGAAGAAATTGTTGCCAAAATTCCTATTTATTCACCTGAAGAAATGATTGAAAGTCACACACAAGTCGATTTGATCGTTGCTTTAACCAAAGCAAATCAATTAGATGGCATGTTTCATGCCATTCAATCAATCATTACTGAAAAAACTCACGTTCTTTGTTTATTGAATGGCTTAGGACATGAAGACGTGTTAGAAAAATATGTACCTAAGAAAAATATTTTATTTGGTATCACGATGTGGACTGCCGGGTTGGATGGACCAGGAAAAGTAACTTTATTAGGAAATGGTGAAATCGAATTAGAAAACCTTGAACCTGAAGGCGAAGCGTTTGCACATGAAGTCGTTCACATTTTTGACGAAGCAAACTTGAATCCTGTTTATAGCCGAAATGTTCGTTATTCGATTTGGCGTAAAGCTTGTGTCAACGGTACGTTAAATGGCTTATGCACGATTTTAGACTGCAACATCGCTGGCTTTGGGGAACAACCTGTCGCAAATGCGATCGTTGAAACGATTGTAGCAGAATTTGCCGCTGTTGCCGCTGAAGAAGGCATTCAACTTGACCAACCAGAAGTCAACGAGCACATTGCAGCAACTTATGATCCTACAAATATCGGTCTTCATTATCCTTCAATGTATCAAGATTTAATCAAAAATCACCGTCTGACCGAAATCGACTACATTAACGGCGCTGTTTGGCGTAAAGGACAAAAATATGGTATACAAACACCCTATTGTGCTTTCTTAACGCAACTCGTTCATGCAAAAGAAGGTCTTTTGGGAGCAAAATAGAAAAAAGAGCGTAAACCAAGTGGCTTACGCTCTTTTTAGTGTATCTATTTAATTGCCCTTACTTTTTCAATCTTGCCAACAAATTTGCTCGGTACTCGTAACGCTCAAAAAGTGATTCATCAATAGTTAAGAAACGCTGTGCCCAGTTTGGCGCATCAAAGAAATCAAGAATTTCTGGCGCAATTGGTTGATAAGCTTGATTAAGGAATGCGGGTAGCTCATCCAACGACCGTTGCGACAATAAAAAGATATTATCTGGATGATAGCATTGATAATCAAAAATCACATCGTTTCCAGTCACTAATTTCTTCTGGAAGTACATGGATTCAAACGTTCGCAATGTCACACCCTGTTGTCCTGCACGCAACAATTCTAAAATTCCTCGGCTTTTTGCCACTAATCTCAAATATTCCGAATAACTTAAATAACCAGCTTGTTCGTTACCTCTCAACGGTAAAATAAAATAATTAGTAGTCACACCTCTTGACGAAAATTCTTCTTGATACTGTTTTGCAATTTCCTTTCGACCATTGTCAGTCGCGCCAAAGAATAAATCTGTTGTGCTTCGTTCCTCCGGTAATTGGACATTTGCAGAGTAAAAAGAGCTGTTATGTTTTAAACCTAACGTATGTGCTTCCAACGCATCAAAATGATAGACTTCATCAATTGCTGATTCATTTTGTATTTGCCTCAATAATTCATAATGTTCCTCTTTAAAGTGATTCCAAAAAAAGACGACAATTTTTGCACGTGTCAATGGACGAACTTGCACAGCCATCGCTACCTCAAATCCAAAATCCAAAAAAATAATCAGTTGGTATTGGCGAAATTTAGCAGCATTTAGTTGCAGGAACTGTTCATCAAATAGCTCTTTCCCAGAAATCACTTCAAATGAGTCGATGAAGGGAAAAAAATATAAGTTTTTGTCTTTCGCAACAAGTAAAATTTCATGATTGTCAGCCATTTCATTCTCCTCACTTTCCATAAAGAATTTTCCTAATCATAGCTCTTATAGAAATAGAAAAGCGAATATTATGCTCTGAATTGATAAAATTAATCTCTCGTTTATCAATTCTTTTCGTTTTTATCTTTTAATTTTATGATGATTTGATTAAAGTATCCAAAGAAATTTTTAGAATAGTTGAAATTGTCAGAATATTTGGTATTATTAAGCAACGTTATTTTTCATTCATGAAATATGTATAGAAAAGAGGTTGTTTTATGGAAAATACAAAACTAAAAAAACAAATGAGTTCACGTCATATTACAATGCTGGCATTAGGTGGCGCGATTGGTGCAGGTTTATTTAAGGGAAGTGGTGAAGCAATCAGCATCGCAGGTCCTTCCGTTTTACTAGCATTTGCTATTGGTGGAATTGTTTTATTTATTGTTATGACTGGTTTAGGAAAACTTGTCTTAGATGGCGAGAACCAACATGGTTTGTCTGGATTGATCCGCCCTTATCTTGGTGATCACTCTGCCGACTTTATTGACTGGGTATACTGGTCACTATGGATGATCAATATTATTGCAGAAGCTGTAGCAGCAGCATCTTTTTTACAACTTTGGTTTCCTAATGTCCCTGCTTGGATTTTCGTATTGCTTTTAGCGTTTCTCACAACATTGATTAATCTTTATTCTGTGCGACTTTTTGCTGAAACAGAATATTGGTTAGCTTTTGCTAAAATCAGTGTCATTATTGCACTCATTCTTTTTGGTCTTTATTTAGTTGGACAACAGATGTTTGGACATGGCGTTTTCCCCACTCTACAACAAATGACGAACCACGGTGGCTTTACTCCACAGGGAATGAAAGGGGTCATTAGTTCTTTATTAGTCGTGATTTATTCTTACGGTGGTTCTGAATTGATTGCTATTACGGTTAGTGAAGCAGACGACCCTAAAAAAGCCATCCCAAAAGCGGTCAAAGGTGTGATGGGTCGAATCGTTTCCTTCTATATTATTCCTTTATTTTTACTGTTGATCATTTTCCCTTGGAACACACTTGCTAATAGTAACGTGAGTCCTTTCGTAATGGTTTTTGAAAAAATGAATATTCCATTTGCTGCGGACATTGTCAATTTCGTCATCGTTCTAGCTTTGTTTTCTTCTATCAATTCAGGCGTCTACGCGGCTTCACGTACACTGTTTTTCCGATTGAAAGACAAAAAAGGCGCTGCAAAAACATTTGCGGTCTTAAATAAACATCAAGTACCTCAACGTTCAGTGTTCTTTTGTACCAGTGTTCTTTACCTTGGTGTCATCCTTTCTTACTTTGTTGGTGATGAGTTATTTGGTTATCTAGCGGGCTCACTTTCTTATACCGTATTAGTCATTTGGCTGATGATTGTTTCTGCTGCTTTTGCTCTTTCACTAAAGAAAGGTACTTTGTTCGATAAAAGTCTCAATTTTTTTGCGTTAGTTGCATTGTCGTTAATCTTCATTGGTATCCTAATGACCAATATACTTGGTGTTACTTTATTGACTGCTTTACTTTACTTAATTATTTTCTTTAGCTATCGAAAACCAAAGGAGCCTTTAGCCTTATCTGATAAATCCTAACAAAAAGGAAGGTAGGACAAACCTTTTGTCATACCTTCCTTTTTCTAATGGGTGGTGTTCAAGAAACAACTTCTCGCAATAAGTTTTACTTGCATCAATAGATGAGAGACTATTTTTATAAAGTTGTTCCTTATTGCTTGAAGCTAATCAATCGGAGCCAAACCTTACTAGATAATTAGAGGGTAAAATCAACCTCTTTTGATTTTACCCTCTAATCTTATTTTTCACGGCCTATTTCTTCCTGTTTTTTAAATATGCCGCTCTTATTCAGAAACTAATTCTGACTCATCTTCTGGTTCAATTTTTGAAATGCCTAAACCAGTAAACGCACTCACCATTGAAAAGACTGGCGATAATAAACTAAAGAAAACAAATGGTAGGTACGTTAACGTTGGAACACCAAACGTGCTTGCTACGAAACTACCCGCAATCCCCCAAGGAACCAAGTAGTTAATAACTGTTCCACCATCTTCCAGTGTTCGTCCTAGAACAGTTGGGTCAAGTCCAGCTTTTTTGAAGGTATCTTTAAACGCATTCCCTGGCAAAATAACTGATAAGAATTGTTCACCAATGAAAACATTGACTCCAATACTTGTTAACAATGTTGTAAAAATCAATTTTGGTGTGCTGGTCATTCGCTTAGAAACAACATCCATCACAGTTGAAATCAACCCAAATTCAATTAACAAACCACCAAGTGATAAGGTCAAGATGATCAATGCAACGGTCGGCATCATACTTTCGATCCCTCCGCGGCTTAGTAACGCATCAATTTGCTCATTCCCAGTATTTGCCACAAATCCTGATTCAATTACAGAAGCTAATTGATTCACAGATGTTTGTGGATTTTGAATAAAAATCATTCCTACTGCTACAGCAATATTCAATAAAATGGTTAAGATGGCTGGTACCTTGCGCCAAGCACATACTAACATTAAAACAAGTGGAATCAATGACCAAAATGAAATTGTAAAATTAGCTTCCAGCGTAGCTGTGACTTCATGGATAGCTGAAAGACTTGCACCTTTATCCGTGTGTCCCAAGAACATGAATAAGAAAAACGAAAGTACGAATGCCGGAACAGTTGACCACATCATATGTTTGATATGTTTAAATAAATCTGCATCGACAATCGCTGCTGCCAAGTTCGTTGACTCTGACAATGGGGACATCTTATCTCCAAAGACAGAACCAGAAACAATGGCTCCCACGACTAAAGCTGGACTTAGACCTAGCGTTGTTCCGATACCGAAAAAGGCAATACCAATCGTTGACATAACTGTAAAAGCACTACCAACTGCACTCCCTACGATCGCACAAACGACAAAGACAGATGGGACAAACCATTGAACACTGATCAAATCAAACCCAATCACCATCAAGGTTGGGATAATTCCCGCTTGAATCCAAACTGCGATCAATGAACCAACTAAAATAAAAATAAAAATTGGAATAATTCCTGGCTTGATTCCATTAATAATTCCCTCATGCAACCATTCTGAAGGGTATTTCTTTACAACAGAGTAAATCATGACCATCCCGATAGCTGCTAAAATGGCAATATTTGGTGAGATTTTCAATCCCACTACCCCAACTGCAATGCTCAATACGACGACTGCTAATACTAATGTTGCTTCTACAAAACTCGGATTTGCTTTTTTCTCCATGATAATTTCTCCTTTTTTAGTTAAAAATATTAGGTACTAAAAAAGAAATAATATCGAATCATCCCGCCACAATTCATTTTGGCTTCCTCCTCTGGCTAAAAATAAAAAGACCCGTTTTCAACTAAGGACGAATTGCTCCGCGGTACCACCTTAATTAAAAACAGATCTGTTTTTCACTTTAAATAACATATTTTATTGTTTGAACTTTTCATGTAATTCGTTAACAAGGCTTGATCGGTTCGCAGCAACCACCGACTTTCTGAACAAAACACCTCTGTTACTACTGTTGAAAAGATGACTTTCATGAAGTTTACATCCTCAAGAAAAATTTGTCAACAAAAAAATCTGATTTATTTTTCTTCACTCAAAATAAAAGATAACATTTTAGAAAGAAGAGCCCTGTTTTTTCTTCTTCGCAAGCTGTTCTTGATGCTCTTTTTTGATAGTAGCTAATGTTTCTGGTTGTTGAAGCAAATCAAGTGCTGTCTTCGCTAAAAGTTCTGCTGCAATCGCAATTGATGCTAATCCTTTTTCACTTCTTGCTGCTGCTTTGAATTCAGTTGAATGCCCTGCAATATACGCATCAGAGATGGAGACAGTTGGTTGAATTGTCGGGATCACCTGACTAACATTTCCAACATCAGATGAACCTAAACTTGTACGTTGTTGTGTTTCAATTTCTTCTTCTGGAATCCCCAATTCTTGAAGATGATCAAAAAAGAGAGCATCAAACGATGGCGTAACCACCACATCATCTACTGCATTTTGGAACAATCCAAATTCATAAGAAGTTCCAGTGCTGAGTGCCGCACCTTTCACGATATTTTCAACTTTTTGATAAACTTCATTCAACGTTTCACGGTTAGCTGCTCGCAAATAGAAACGTCCAGCTGCATATTCAGGTACAACATTAGCAGCAACTCCACCGTCTGTAATAATGCCATGAATATTGACATCTTTTGGTAAATGTAACCTTAAGCCGTTGATCCCATTGAACACTTGAATCAACGCTTCAAGTGCATTGATCCCTTTTTCCGGTGCTCCTGCAGCATGGGAAGCAACCCCGTAAAATTTGATATCAACTGGATCATTTGCTAAAGATTCTGTAGTTTTTCCATAACGATAGGCTGGATGAACACAAAGCGCTGCATCCACATCTTCAAAAAATCCTTCCCGAACAAAACTTCCTTTCGCTGAGCCATTTTCGCCGCCTTCCTCACCAGGCGTCCCATAGACTCGAATCTCTCCGCCAAATTCATTGATCCATTCTTTTACTGCGCTAGCCGCTAATACTGAATACGTTCCAAATAAGTTGTGTCCACATGCGTGACCAATGCCTGGTAATGCGTCAAATTCGGCTAAAAAAGCAAGGGTTGGACCAGGTTTTCCTGAAGCATAGCGAGCATCAAAACCTGTTCGATGACCTGCGACTTCTTTTTCAACAGTAAATCCTTCTTTTTCCAGTTGTTTAATCAACGCCTCTGAGGAGAAAAATTCATAGTTACTGACTTCTGGATGATCGTGGATCGTTAAGGCGAGCTCTTGATATTCTGGTAATCTTTCAGTAATAAATTCTTTTACAGATGTTGTCGTTTGTGTTGTACTCATAAAAAATTCCTCCCTTAGTTTTGGCTGATTTATTTACGTCCAAATGTTTCCCATGCAGGAACACTTGAACCTTTTGATGTTTTTTCGATTACTTTAGCTGTATCTTCTGTCTGGTACGCATCGACAATTTTTTGATATGTTTTATTTTTTTCATCTTCTTTTCTTGCAACAATGATATTGACATAAGGACGGGCATTTTCATCAACAGGTTCTAAGAAAATAGCATCACTCGTTGGATTAAATCCTGCATCGACTGCGACACCACTATTGATGACAGAAATATCTACATCAGATAATGCACGTGCTGTTTGTGAAGCATCTAGTTCAGAAATCACTAGATTTTTTTTGTTTTCAGTAATATCAGAAACAGTTGGTGCTGGTCCTTTTGAGTCATCTACTTTGATTAAACCAGCCGTTTGTAATAACAATAATGCACGACCACCGTTGGTCACATCATTGGGAATAGCAACCTTTGCGCCATCTTTCAATTCTGTTATTTTTTTGAGTGAATTTGAGTAAATACCTAATGGTGCATTGACTGTATTTCCAATCGAAACTAAATCTGTTCCATGCTCTTCATTATAGTTATCTAAAAAGAATTGATGTTGAAAAGCATTCAGATCGACTGATCCATCTGCTAATGCTGCATTTGGTTGGTTATAGTCGGTAAACTTAACATATTCCAAATTGATATTTTCTTTTTTCAAGCGATCTTTCACGTCATCCCAAACATCGGTGTCTTCGCCAATCACACCTAGCTTAACTGTTGTTTCCTTTGATTTATCAGTGGTTTCAGCTGATCCTTTACTACACCCTGCTAACCAAACCACGGCAATAAGTGCAACTGCTACTAAACGAATAATTTTTTTCATCTCTTTTTCCTCCAATTAATGACTAATTTTTTTAATAACTTGATTACTAATAAATTGACTTAAAAATACCAAAAGCAAAATCAATAAGGTCGCAACAATCGTGACATCTGTTTGGAATCGATTATACCCTCGAGAAATGGCTAAATTGCCTAGTCCTCCGGCACCAACCGCACCTGCCATCGTGGTCAATCCAATAACATTGATAATCGTCAAAGCAGATACTCTGACAATTCCTGGTAAACCTTCTAATAAATAAACACGCACGATGATTCCAAACGGGCTCGTTCCCATTGACTCCGCAGCCTCGATTACCCCAGAATCAACCTCTAACAAAGCATTTTCAATTTGCCTAGCAAAAAATGGTACAACACCAACGATTAGTGGAACCAATGCTGCTTTCGCACCAATTGTCGTTCCAACTAAAAAGCGAGTCGTAAGTGCTAAAAGAGACAATAAAATAATAAACGGAATCGAACGAATAACGTTGATCGCTTTATCTAAAATTTCATAAAATAACCGATGTGCTAATAACCCATTTGGTCGAGTCACAACTAGGATCACACCTAGCGTGATCCCAATAATTCCAGAAATTAATGCCGTCCAAAATGACATATACAGTGTCTGCTTTGTTGCTTCAATAAATTCATCAGGAATCGCAGAAGCATTTGGTAAGTATGTTTCTAGGAATTTGGTCATGCTATCTTCCTCCCTCAATCACTTTTATTTGTTCACTGCGTTCACTTTTCTTTAATACTTGAACTGTCACACCTTGTTCAAATAAAAAATCTAAAGCTTTTTGTCGTTGATTTAATTCACCCGCTAAAGTCACAATCAAACTTCCTAGCGGGACATCTTGAAGCAGTTCAACATTTCCGTAAAGAATATTAGTCGTTACTTGATACTTACTGTAAAGTTGTGCAATCAATGGCTCATTGGTTTGCTCTCCCACGTAAGACAATTCCACTAGCCATTTGTCATTTGTTTGCTCAGCAAAATCAGGGTATGCAGTAATTGTTTCCAATGCCTGATCGATATGTGTTGCTGTTCGGATAAAGTCTTTTGTTAAAGCTTGTTTTGGACGGCTAAAAATCTGAATGCTGCTTCCTTGTTCAATGATTTTCCCTTCTTCCATCACTGCTACTTTGTTACAAACTTCTTTGACTACTTGCATTTCATGAGTAATCAACACAATGGTCAAGCCTAATTTTTGATTTAGTTGTTTCAATAAAGCTAAAATTTGAAGCGTCGTTTTCGGATCCAAAGCACTAGTTGCCTCATCACATAATAAAATTTCAGGGTCATTGGCTAACGCTCTAGCAATTGCCACACGTTGTTTTTGACCGCCTGACAATTGATTTGGATACGCGTTTGCTTTATCCGAAAGACCGACCAACTCCAATAATTCGGTCACTTTTTGTTGACGTTCCTGTTTAGATTTTCCTGTGTATTTCAACGAAAAATCAACGTTATCAAAAATTGTCCGACTATTCATCAAATTAAAGTGTTGAAAAATCATCCCGATCTTTCTTCTTTTTTCACGTAATTTTTTTGGTGAGAGCTTGGTTAGTTCCACATTGTTGATCCAAACTTCACCATTACTTGGTGGCTGAAGCAAATTGATTACCCGAACTAACGTACTTTTTCCGGCTCCTGAATAGCCAACAATACCAAAAACATCGCCCTCATCAATCGTTAGATTAACGGAATCTACTGCATGGATCTCTTGCCCCTTTTGTTGAAAGGTGACAGATATATTTCGTAAATCAATCATTCTTTCTCCTCCCTTATCGATACTAAAAAAAAGCATCCTCAAGCAAACGACTAGTGTCGCTTGCTTGAGGACGCCTTTTTGCGTGTTACCACCTCATGTTCGAACTGCATTCACACACAGTTCCTCTTCAAGTACAAACATACTCTAGCGTGCTATCGGACGCAGCCGTCACCGCCTTACAAATTGCTCGGGGTGAATCGCTCAATAGCCATTTTCCAAAAGTTTAATCTTGCTTCTTCTCAGCATGCCGAAGCTCTCTGTTAAAGATTTTACAAATGTACTTACCATTTCATCGCGAAAAATATATAAAAAAAGTCCTTTTACTAGCAAATGCTAGTAAAAGGACGACGTATCGTGTTACCACCTTTATTCGGAAGTTTCCTTCCCTCAGCCCAACGTCTCATCTGTAATGAGAGATTGGTGTTCGTTTTAACGGTCGAACGAATCCGAATTTGCCTACTTGTCGACAAATTTTTCTCCAAGGCCATTTTCAACTTTTCTTATACTGAACTCTTTTCACCAGCCAGAGTCTCTCTACGCAGTCTCCAAGTTTACTTTCCTTTTCATCGAAAAAAATTATTTGGTTGTTGACGACTAATTTACAGGATGAACAAATGAAAGTCAAGCATAAATTTCATTCTTTTTTTTCAAGAATTTCCTGCTGTTTTTTTATCCACAAAATCAATAACAACTTTCAAATCTGTTCCTTGTTCAATAATTTGCAAGTTTTCTTTGTCTTTTTCCGAATAATTTCGCTCAAAACTTGAATCGGGTATCAGAAACACACCCATGCCTGCACGCGAGGCTGAAGTGGCGCCCACTAATGAATCTTCAACTGCAAAAGCTTCATCTGCTGCTAATCCAGTTCGTTCCAATGCGGTTAAATAAGGTACTGGTGAAGGCTTGTTTTCTGATACTTCATCTCCAAAAGTAAAGGTATCAAAATAATCCATTAGTTCAAATTGATTTAAAATAGCTGTCGCTCTTTTAGTAACAGTCGTCGTTGCTAAACCAAGTTTAAAGTTCTGTTCTTTTAAATAACTCAATACTTCTTTGGCATATGGCTTAAGCTGGATTTCTCCAGTCGTTAGTTTTTCATAAAAAAATTCTTCTCTTTTTTCTCGTACTTCTTGCACTTTTTCTGGGCTACCAGCTAATTGAACTAAGATATCAAAACTTTGTTTCCAGTTTTTTCCACCCCAAGCATTAACGATTTCTCGTGGAATCTCGATCCCAAATTGTGCAAATCCCCAAACCCAACCGTCACGATAAGCTCTCTCACTATCAACCAATAATCCATCTAAATCAAATATTGCGCCTTTCATTTCCCCACGTTTCCTTTCAAAAAAACAATATCCTTAGTTTAGCATGATTCATTGAGAAAATCATAGCATGCGTGTAAGTTTCACGAAAATTATTCTATTTTTTTCATTCCAAATCAAAAAAAGACAGAGCACTTCCGCACTCTGTCTCTAAGCAATCATTTTTTACTATTTTAATTTATCCAAGACTTACAAAGCAACTTCTTTATTCATGAAGTCCTCTGCTTGATTACCTAATCATTAATTGCCGTAAAATCCGATTCCTTCGTAGCGCCAACCTAATTTCACTAAGTAATCTCTTTCTTTCGTGCTCATTGTGTAATGATGCGTTCCTGTTTTTTCATTTGGATTGAACAGACGCAAGATAGCTTTTGAACCACCAGAATAAAAACTTAGTCCTTCATAACGCCAGCCTAGTTTCTTCAAGAAATTGATTTCTGATTGAGCTGCCGTATAGTGATGATCACCACTGTATGGATTGTACATACGATAAACTTTTGTACCACTATTTGGTGCCAACCAAGCTACGCCTTCATATTTCCAGCCAAATTTTGGCAAATTATTTTTTTCACCCTCGTTTAATGAATACAAATGTTCACCGGTATTTGGATTATATAAGCGATACATTGGTGAGGTAGTAACTTGTGTTTGGCTTTCATCATACTGCGTTAAATTGTATGTTTCAATCACGTTGTTCAAAGTTGAAGCATAATTTGGTGCTGTCGCGTAACGTCCCGTTAACCAAGCAGTCGCATCTTTGTAAGATTTTGTATTGCTTTTCCACGCACCAGAATAATAATAAGTTCCTGCTTGGAAAGAAGTTGTTTTTAAAATATGAACATTATCTTCTAAAGATTGTTTGTAGGATGGATATTTTCTAAACGCAGCATTTACTGTAATCCATTGACCATTCACATACTCCGCTGTTGGGAAGGTAACAGATTGCCCGTTATAGCTACCTTTGATTCCAAATAAATTATAATTTGGTGCAGAAGCTAATTGACTCTTTCCCCAACCACTTTCCACAATCGCTTGCGCAATCATGACAGAAGCATACAAATCATTTTGGCTTGCTAGCGTTCTTGCAGAGGGTGCCACGCTATCAATGAATTGCTGTTGTGTAGTTGATGATGAACGCGCGAAGCGTGAAGCAATAGAAACTTCAAATTGCGAAAGATCTGTTTGAGTTGTGTGAACAAGTACCTCTCCATCATCCAACTGATTTTCCACCGTTTCCGTAGCTTCTGGCGTATCAGTAGATGGTTCTTCTGATTCGGGTGTTGCTTCTTCCACTGTTGATTCTACTATTTCACTTGATCCCACAGTAGTTGATTCAGCAGTGTCTGTAATAGGGCTTGTTTGAGTTGTGGCTGTGCTGTCTTGTGTTTCAGTTGTAGCAATCGCATCCCCATATGTGCTAATTGTTGATTGAACGACTGTTTCATCATTCACTCCAGTTTCATCTGCAAAACTCACAGGAGTAGCAGTTGAAACGATTCCGCCTAGTACCATCACACTAAGTAAAAAAATCGTTTTTTTCATTTTTTCTCCTTTTTCCCGCGTATTTTTATTTGATGTATGTATCACCTAACTTTTATTTTAACAAAAAAACATACTCGTCTTAAGGAAATTTTAAAAATGATACATTCCAGTAACGTTTTGTAACTTGATTGAAATTAAAAAAAGCACAAGCGGATGCAGAAATTTTTCTTGAGAAAAAATGTTCCACATGCTTGTGCTTTTCTTAATTTTTGAATTACAACAATTCGCCAAATTTATGGATATAATATTTCTTAACTACTGTAACCAGTGTTAAGTAAGCTAAAACAGTTACGATTAACCAAATCCAATAACTACCTGGTAATGGCATCAAACCTAATTCTGCGCCAAAACTTATGAATGGTAAAACTGAACCAACGACAATCCCTAACGTAGTGATTGCTGTCATAGCAAAAGTTGCGTTGCTTTGGATAAATGGTAATTTTGGTGTACGTAACGCATGCAGCACTAAAGTTTGTGTCCAAAGTGATTCCACAAACCAACCTGCATGGAACAAGGCGATGAATGCTACTTGTTGTGTGCCATTCAGCGTATGGAAATCTCCCCCAACAACCGCTGGACAAATAACAAAATACATCAATAAATACGTTGTGATATCAAAGACAGAACTTGTTGGACCAAAATACACCATGAACTTACCAATACTTGAAGCTTCCCATTTTTTAGGTTTTACTAAATATTCAGGATCCATTTTATCCCATGGTAATGAAATACAAGAAACATCATAAATCAAATTCAAGAATAAAATTTGTAAAGGCAACATTGGTAAGAATGGCAAAAAGGTGCTAGCAATCAAAACAGAAAACATATTCCCAAAGTTTGAGCTAGCCGTCGCTTTGATATATTTCATAATATTACCAAATGTTTCGCGACCAGCTAAAAGTCCACGTTCTAAAATCATCAAATCTTTTTCTAATAAGATGACATCTGCTGATTCTTTTGCAATATCAACAGCTGTATCAACTGAAATACCAATATCCGCTACTTTCATCGCAGGAGCATCATTAATACCATCTCCCAAGAACCCAACTGTGTGTCCATTATTTCTAAGCGCTGTTGTTAAGCGTGCTTTTTGTTGTGGGTTTAGTTTTACGAAAACATCATTGTCATCAACAACTTGTGAAAGTTGGTGATCATCCATAGAAGCAATTTTTTCACCGGTGATTAGCTCATCGATTTCTAATCCGACTTGACGACAAACAGAGCGCGTTACTAACTCGTTGTCTCCAGTCAACACTTTTACAGCCACTCCGTGATCCTTCAATGCTTGCAGTGCTTGTTTCGTTGTTTCTTTTGGTGGGTCAAGGAACGCTAAGTAACCAATCAACACCATCTCTGATTCATCTTTGACCGAGAATTCTCCGACTACACTAGGATTTGTTTTTTGTGCCACACCAATTACACGTAATCCGTCTTCATTAAGAGCTGTTACCTTTTCCAAAACATCCTGTTTTCTTTCCTTCGTTAAAGGCGTAACTTCTCCTTCTAAATCGATAAATTTAGAAATACTCAACATTTCTTCAATCGCGCCTTTGGTAATCATCTGTGTCTTGCCTGTCATATCTTCTACAACAACACTCATTCGACGACGTTCAAAATCGAATGGAATTTCATCTATTTTTCTGTAACGAGTGTTGGTTGTATCAAGTGTTTCTTCCGCTTCATCAATAATCGCAACATCAAGCAAATTTTTCAAACCTGTTTGATAATAACTATTTAAATATGCATGACGCAATACTCGGTCGTCTTCAGCACCCTCACAATTCATATGGTATTCTAAGATAATTTTATCTTGAGTTAATGTTCCTGTTTTATCCGTACATAAAACATCAATTGCGCCAAAGTTTTGAATTGCACTCAAGTTTTTGATAACTGTTCCTTTTTTTGCCATCACACTAGCGCCTTTAACCAAGTTGGTTGTCACGATCATTGGCAACATTTCTGGCGTTAGACCAACTGCAACAGATAATCCAAATAAGAACGCTTCTAGCCAATCCCCTTTAGTCAATCCATTGATGACAATCACGGTTGGTGCCATCAACGCCATGAACTTGATCAATAGCATTGATGTTTTGTGGATGCCCAATTCAAAATTTGATTTGATTGGTTTTTCAGATAACGTTTGTGCTACATGGCCAAACAAAGTTTGGTTTCCCACGGCTACGATAATTCCTGTAGCACTTCCACTAATTACGTTACTTCCCATAAACGCTAGATTTTCATAACTTGTTTCACTTTTACTTCCGTCCATTGCAACTAAAGCATTCTTTTCAACAGGATAACTTTCACCTGTCAAAGCTGCTTGTGAAATAAATAAATCTTTTGCAGAGAGTAATCGCATGTCTGCAGGAATCATATCACCCGCAGATAATCGAACTAAGTCACCACAAACGATTTCTTCCATTGGAATCTCTTGGTATTTACCTTGTCGCTTTACAGCGGCTGTCACTTTTACTAATGATTTTAATTTCTCAGCTGCTTGATTTGAACGAACTGACTGGATCAAGGTCATTGTACCACTCACAATTACCATACTAAAAATAATAATTACACCGAATAGATCCTTCTCACCTGGAGCTGGTAATAAATATTCTGTAATAAACGAAATAATCCCTAAAGCAATCAGTACTAAAGTAAATGGTGTAACATAAGCTTTCAATACTTCAATTAAAAAAGGTGTTTTCTTTCCATATGAAATCGTGTTATCTCCATAGCTTTCTTTCGATTGTTCAATTTGTTCTGTGCTCATTCCTTTTTCACTGCTATGGAATAAGTCAAATAATGCGCGTTCACTTTTTTGTGCAAAACTTGCATATAATTTTTGTGTATCTTTCTTTTTTTCCATTGTTATTCTCTCCCTTGTATCAGAAAAACAGACAGGTATTGTACTATTTTTCCTATTTTTCGGGTCAAGAGAGAAGCATTTTTACATAAGTGGGCTGAAAACAGATAGATAATAGTTTCAGCAAACTTTTACTTTTCTCTTGTCCCCTCGGTTTCGGTAAACTGTCATCCATTTGTTCTCATCTCCCTTACGCTCTCATAAATCTGTTCTTTTTCTTTACAAAAATCTGCTCGTACCTGCCACATCAATGTCCCAACAAAAATCAGCTCCCTTACTTTTTGGATTACTAACATTTAAGCTGTTAGGTTGGCAACAAAAAAACCTTTCGCCAAAAACTCAGCGAAAGGTTGAAATAAGCACAGCAAAAAGAAGCTATTTCGATCTCATCGTTGAGTTTTGACACTATACAACGTAAAAAGCAAATACCTCTGCCTTTAGCTACCTTATGAAAAGCCTTAGATCGACAATTCCTGTTCTACCCATTGGCGTCTCTCGACATTTTTGGGCAGTAGCCTGTGTTTGTATAGGAGCCTCACCTAACAAATCTTATTTAGTTTTCCAGTGGTTACTGTAACAACGATTGACAGAAATGTCAAATTTATTTTCAATTTTTTTCTTCTTTCGCAAATAAAGTGCATTTATTTTCTCGGATTATTTAACAAAAAACAATATTTTTTCGAATTTCATTTGTCATAAAAGTTTTTCATTACTATAATGAAACTATAGTAATGGACAAAAGGAGTGATTATTATGGAACACACGCTTGTGATTATCAAGCCAGATGGTGTCCGTCGACATCTAATTGGTCGTATTATTCAACGGTTCGAAGAAAAAGGGCTAACAATCGTTGACATGAAACTAGCAACAATGACTCCCGAGCTTGCAAAAGAACACTATCAACACTTAGCTGGTCGTAGTTTTTTCCAAGAATTGATTGACTACATGATCTCTGGTCCTGTCGTTTATCTTGTACTAGAGGGCGATGATGTCATTGATATTGTCCGAAAAATGGTTGGCGCTACGAAGGCTGTGGATGCAATGCCTGGAACAATTCGCGGAGATTTTGCACTTCCCGGAACGGCAAACATCATTCATGCTTCGGATTCTCGTGATGCTTCAAAAAATGAGATTGCTCGATTCTTCCCACCAACACATTATCAATATGAACAGGAAGCTATGCTAGAAAGTAGCAGTTTTCCATCTTAAAATACACTACCAAAAGCTAGGATATTCTATTCCTAGCTTTTTTTGTCCTAACTAGCTACCGACTATCGCAATTCGACTATCTGCTTCTTTCAAAGAAAATCTGTCAAAATAATCTATTAAGTAACTTTTTCATAAATCTTTGTCATCCTCTTCAGGTTACCCAAACATTCTTTCCACTAGTAAGTTACCTCACTTCAAAAGGTAACTCTTTGCGCCACAGCCATATCCAAGGTGTTCCCAAAGCAGCTTCTTTAGCAATAAGTCCTCTTTTCATAAAAACATGGAAAGCTATTTTTAGAAGAGCGTCCTTATTACTTGAAGCTAAGCGCTTTGCACCACAACATTTATCCAAGGCGTTCCCTAAAAAACTCCTCCCAAACAAACCTAAATTATTCAAAAATATGAGAAGTAATTTCTGGAATTATATTCTTAATTATTGAACGAGACACGCCTTACACGTCCTTTTTTAGGGTAAAAGTACGCGAAATTGTTCTTCCAACTGCTTGCGCTGCTGTCTGCCCAAACTATATTCCATAACAGAAAACAGTTGATCACACTCGTCCTCGTCAATCAACTCGCCCAATCCAACAAGAATCATCTGCTTTTGATAATTCATCATTAATGTTTCATAAATAATTAAATTCTTAGCTTTTGCTGCAAGGCTCCTCGCTAAATCATCATTGACATTCCGTGCTTTTTTAAATCGTTTTTTCTTAATATAATGATTCGTTAAGTTTAATAAAAATAAATCCATATATTGATCAGGATTATTTGTCAAAGAGAAATTTCGCAATCTTTTTTTGATTTTCACGTAGTTGTTTTCGATGAAGGACTCGCTAAATAAAAAAGGTAGCTCAGCTAGGATTGTCATTTCAAACTGACTGTATTCTTGTATTCGCATAAAATAGTCTTCAATTTTTTTACATTCATAACGCAAAAATTCAAATTGTAATTCTTTTTGCATTTGGCTATCAGTTTTTAAAAACATGTGGATATTCAACACTAAGTAATATAAATCACCCGTTTGCTTGAATCGTTTTCGATTGTTTCCCACTTCCTTATATGGATCAAAATTTTCTTCTTGTACCTTACTTAATAAACGTCTCGCTCTTCTACTTTTCTTTGGTTCTTCCAATCGGTGGCGCAAAACTTCGTACTCTGCTAAAGACACATTTAAGCGAGCTAAGATTTCTTGTAAGGTCGTAAATGCAATTTTCCTTACTGTTCCCTTTTCCAGTCCTACTAATGATGTTTTCGAACAAATCCCCTCTGCCAACTCGGCTTGAGTTAATTTTTTACTGATTCGTAGGCTTCTGATCAATCTACCGTCATGCATTGCTGTGTTCCTCCTTAAATTATTGTACTGCCAGTAGGAAATGGCTACCAAATTTATCATTTTTTCTGATACGTGTAATAAAAGAATTACTGGGTTCACTATTTACATACGTAAAAAAGGAAAAAAATATTAAAACATAAAAAAAACTTCTGAAAAACAAAAATTTGTTTTTCAGAAGTTCAAACTGGCTATTTAATTCACAGTAGAGTCTATAATTTTAGGATATAGATTTTTAGTTGTTCTATTCCCATTTTTGGAATAGACACTAGTTGACTCTTTTCCTTTTTGCTGTTCAATTGTTTCATTTTTTTCTGCTTCTTTTTGATAATCGATTTTTTGTGGATCAATCGTCGTAAATCCATCTGGTACATAAAAACGTAATAAGTTTTCTTGATTCAATTTATCTGACAAACTTAACGCTTTTTTCACTTTGTCTTGATCTCTCGTGATTTCTTTTTGAATACCCAGAGCCTCAGTATCTAGAATCTCTCCTGATTTATTATCATATGTTTTATTCCCCAAAACAGTGTAATTTGGAGTAACAAAATTACCATTTCTAAAGGCAACGACCTGATCATGTTTAGCAGACAATAAATCTGTCCCAAAATGAACATAATTTTTATCGTCGATACCAACTAAATGAAGTAATGTTGGTAAAACATCAATCTCTCCACCATATGTGTGATTAACTTTTCCGTTTGTATACCCCGGAATATGAATCATCAATGGTACACGTTGCATTTGAGCATCATCGAATTCATTCCAAGTATTCGCATCTTTACCCAGTGCTGTCGCTAGATCTTTGTTATCAGAATTTGAAATTCCAAAATGATCGCCATAAATAACAAACATTGAATTTTGATAAATACCCGAAGCTTTCAAATAAGTGAAAAATTGTTCTAATGATTGATCAAGATAATGAGCTGTTCGTACATAATTATCTACTGTACTGTTACCAGTATTTAATCCTGGAAAATCAAAGTTCTTATCATCAGTATAATAAGGCGTGTGATTTGTTACAGATAAAAATTTTGTATAAAATGGCTGTTGCAAATGTTCAAGATAGCCGACCGACTCGTTGAATAAATTTTTGTCTAAAATACCATAGCCCAAAGTTTCATCCGTATCTTCAAAGTAAGAACGGTCAAAGAAATTGTCATAACCTAAATTTTTGTACACATGATCTCGATTCCAAAAACTAGCCACATTTCCGTGGAACACAGCACTTGTGTAGCCTTGGTTTTGCTTTAAAATAGCTGGCGCTGCTTGAAAAACATTATCAGAACCTAGTTCAGTAAATAATGATCCTTGTGGTAGACCAAATGTGCCAGTTTCTAGCATATTTTCCGCATCACTTGTTTTTCCTTGTCCCACTTCATGAAAGAAATTATCAAAACTAATAGTTGCTTGATTGTCAAAAATACTATTAAGAAAAGGTGTCACTTCTTGTCCATCAACCTTCATATTGATCAAAAATTGTTGAAAGCTTTCCAAATGGAGCACAATAATATTTTTTCCTTTTGCTATTCCAAACATACTTGTATCAGGTTCCGCATAATGGCCTTTCGTGTAATCTAAGACCTCAGTGATTCCGTTACTACTTGCATGCGCACGAACACTGCTTGTCATTCCTGTTTTGATTCCATCGTAAATCGTGTACGCGTCAATACCTAGATACTTAACAATATAAGAACGATCGAAGGTTCTCTGTAATAATTGCGGACGATTCGCTTCACTCAACGCTAAGTTTCCAGAAAAAATAAATGCAGCAAGACAGCTTATTGCAATTGCCATTGGTTTCTTCACTGGTTGACTTTTAATGGGTACATTTTTGACAATTACCCAAATTAGCAAACTAAGAAAGATCAGGATATCCAACCAATACAAAATATCGTGAGGTTTCATTAAAGAAAAGGAACTTCCTGACAGTCCTTGTGATACTTTTGAAAAACCTAGAACTGATTTAACTGTAATGAAATCAGTAAATTCTCGATAAAAAATAATATTGCAATATAACAGAGCTGTATTCAAAACATCTAAAAGCAATAGTAAAAATAGCGCTGGTTTTGCTTTTTTCACATACAAAGATACCCCAAATAATAACAACGTTGTTGCAATTGGATTAATCCATAAGATAAACGTTTGGACAATTCCCTCAACACCTAAAGAAAAATCAACATAATAGGCTAAAAGAGTTTTTAACCAAAAAAACACACCTGCCAAAATAACAATAAACAAACGATTTTGACACCACTTTTTGATTGGGGTCACGACCATCACTTCTCTCTATTCACTTTTTTCGTACATTTTGAACTTAAAAAATGAGAATAAGCTAAAAGACGATTTTTTTTAATAAATTTTTATATTTTAAGATAGGTTGACAAAAGCGACTGTGTCGCCTTTATCTGCCGAAGTAAACCCGCACTTTTCATAAAAATGACGTATAGCTGGCGCCTCTTCTGTTAGTAAGACTTTTTGGCGAACTGTTTGATATTCCAATAAAATTTGTTGCATCAATTCAAAACCAATCCCTTGATTTTGAACTTCTTTTTTGACGAGGATATCTTGGATATAAATAATCGTTAACCCATCACCAATGACCCGAATCAAACCAACTAGTTCGTTCTTTTTCCACGCAGTAATAACAGACAAGGAATGTTGAACGGCTTGTTGCAGTTGCTCAATATCTTTCGTATACGCTGTCCAGCCAACGTCTTCATACAACTCAAACAACTGTTGCTGTGTTAACTCTTTAGTTTTCAGATATGAAATCACTTTATCCCTCTTTTCTAAAAAAAGTTGCGACAGCTGTCACAACTTTTTTCGCTATTTTTGATTACTGGCTCGTCCCAGAAAGATGATTACTTGTAGATGTACTTTCAGACGAATTTGTTGATACTGGTGTATTTGTTGAGTCAATTGTTTTTGGATGACTTGAATCACTGGTTTTTGTTGGCGTGTTTGTCTTTTTCCATTCTGCTAAACGACTGGCTACTACTTTTTTATCTACCTTGTCAGAATATCCTTCTATCACTTTTCCATTTTTTAATCGGGCTAGTGGATCTCCCGAATTTGATAATAGTAACACTGTGAGTCGTTTATCTTTAAACTGATATTGTCTCAAGGAAATTGCGCTTAAAACATCATCGATATTTGTAAACTGGTTTTCTTCTTTTCCTTTTGGTAAATAAATCATTAATTCGCCTTGATCATAGTCGGCTTCAAATTTATAGTCTTCCCACCAATAGGTTGAGAATTCTTTTCTAAATTTATCTACTGATTCTTTACTCGCAACGATTTTTTCCGTTTTTGTATGAACGATTTCTGTTGTCATTCGTCCAGAAATCGTTACAGATAAAGTAAGTAAAAGGAAAAAACCAATTAACCAAAAGAGAAGAACGGGACGTTTCTTTCTCATACCTTCTTCCACTCCTATTTGAATTTACCTGTTCTATTATATACAAAAAATGAAATCTAAAGGTAAAAAAGCTGTAAAAAAATAATAAATAACTAGTTATTTTTTTAAATAAGCAAACTGTCATTGAAAAGACAACTTGACTATAAAATTTCATTGTAATCAATAACACTTCTCCTAGTAAAAAAACTGTGGTTAAATCTTTACGTGATTTAACCACAGTTTTTATTTTATTTTTGAGAATTTGAATAAATTTCACTTATATTTCTTACGCATCAAATCCATTTTGGTCAGAAACTTGTTTGAACCAATGGCCCGATTTTTTAATCGTACGCTCGCCATCCTTAGCTAAATTAACTGAAATAAAACCATAACGATTTTTGTAAGCATTCGTCCAAGACCAGTTATCCATACATGTCCACATATGATACCCTAAACAATTGGCTCCTTCTTGGATTGCTTGATGCACATACTTCAAGTGATCGGTTACAAATTCAATTCGATAGTCATCATGGATCATCCCATCTTCTTGAATGAATCTTGCTTCATCTTCAACACCCATGCCATTTTCAGAAATGAAGCAGTCTATGTTTCCGTAATTGTCACGAACATTAATTAAGATATCATAGATTCCTTTTTCATAGATTTCCCATCCACGATAAGGATTCATTTTTCTACCAGGCATTTCATAGTTATCAAAGAAATCTTCTGGCATTGGCGAAAGCGCTTCATCAATTGGTGTTTCTTTTGCTTTGATTCGACGTGGTTGATAATAATTGATTCCTAAAATATCAACTGTATTTTCTTTGATGATTTCTTTGTCACCTTCTTTGACTTCAGGTAACAAATCTAATTCTTTTAATACATCCATCAGTTCTTGTGGAAACTCGCCCTTAACAGCTGGATCAAGGAATGAGCGATTAAAGAATGCATCAGCTAATTTTGCTGCCTTGACGTCTTCCGGATTATTCTCATCACGTGGATAACTAGGTGTTAGATTCAAAATGATCCCGATTTTCCCAGGTAAAGCTAACGAATGATACGCTTTGATTGCAAGCGCAGAGGATAAAGCTTCGTGGTAACCAACTTGCACAGCATGTTCCATGTTTGCTTCTTCAGGGTAGTGCCAACGATACAAGTAGCCGGCTTCAACAGGAACGATTGGTTCATTGTGAGTAAACCATTTCTTGACTTTTTGTCCAAATAACTCAAAACAAATCGTTGCATACCGTTCATAAGCCTCAACTGTTTCACGATTTAACCAGCCACCTTTTTCTTGAAGGTACATCGGCATATCGAAGTGATACAGATTTACAAATGGTTCGATCCCGTTTGCAATTAACTCATCAAAGTAACTATTATAAAAATCAACTGCTTTTTGGTTTACTTCACCAGATTCATCTGGTAACAAACGACTCCATTGAATCGATGTGCGGAAAGAATTGTGTCCTGTTTTCTTCATTAATTGCACATCTTCTTTGTACTTGGTATAAACTTGTGATGTTGTACCTGGCCCTACTTCATCAAAAAATTTTTCTGGCTCTTTTGCATACCAATAATCAAAAATATTATCACCTTTACCATCGTTTGCTACGCGTCCTTCTGTTTGTGGGCCACTTGCTGCTGAACCCCACCAGAAATTTTCAGGAAATTGATAGTTTGTCATTTGCTCGTCCTCTTTTTTTAATTATTTTTGTTCATTCCATAAATTTTATTTTCTAAAAGAATCGTTTTACCACTTATGTGCTGGTGTTCCATTCTTTCAATTAAACGCTTCCCACATAATTCGCCGATCGTCGCAGCAGGTTGTTGAATGATCATTCGTTCTGGTAAGACTGTTTGCAGCTCATCTAAATAGTCGTAGTGTGCAAAACAAATTTCTTGGTCAATTTGTTGATCACTTTTGTTAAAATATTCAAGTGCTCCAATAGACATATTATAGTTACAAACAAATAAGGCTGTTATGTTTTTGGTTAGTAATTCTTTTGCACCATCAAAACCACTCAATCGTGAGTAATCGCCCGTGTAAATGTTAATAGTTATTTCTTTTTCGTTATATTTTTTAGCTTCTAATGCTCCAGCTAATCGCTCTCTAGCCACATATTCTGTTTGTGGTGCTGCGATAATACCAATTGACTGATGGCCCATCACGATCATTTGTTCAATTGTTTCGCGTACACTTTTGCGATCATTGACCAAAATCGAATCCACATTTTCCAACTGATTAGGCGTGTTTAATGAAATAATTGGAATCGTTAGCTTTGCTAATTTTTCCATTCCCGGCCAAGTTTCGTCTGCTTCAAAAAGAATCAGTCCATCAATAGCATGCGAAAGCAGATAGTCGATTTTTTGTGAAACTAATTGCGCTTCACCATTGAAACAACTTAAAAACAAACTGTAACCATTGGCTTCCATCAAGGCTTCAATACTTGCTACGATATCCGCACTTAGTCGACTTGATAAATTATTCATTAACAATCCGACTGAAAAACTTCGATTATTTTTTAACCCCTTAGCAATAATATTCTCTTTGTAATTCAATTGATCGATTGCTGCAGCGATTTTTTCCATATTGGCTACTTTTAGCGTCTGACCATTGAGGTAACGTGAGACACTACCTGTAGAGACACCTGCTAATTTGGCTACTTCACGAATTGAACTCACCTTGTTCACCTCTTTTTGTAGTGAAGTATATTTATTTGTTCTACCGATTTTTGAACCGGTTCAAAAATAATATAACAAACACTTTCCTAAGTTGCAACTACTTTTTAAGCGTTTTCCTTAAAAACATTTTTACAATCCTTAGTTTCCTGTTTTTCATTCAAATGGTATAATTTCTTTATCCTATTAGACGGAGGCAGTATTTTGAAGAAACTATTGGCTATATTTACTCTAGGACTGGTACTTTTTACCTTAACTGGCTGTAATATGCTGGGTGGATCAAACCAATCAACGAACGAAACCACCGAATCTTCTACGCTTAAAGCAGAAAAAACTGATATTTCAAATAGTGTTTATTCTTTGAAAGTGCGTAAAAACATGAATTTAGTTAGTGGAAAAATCACGTTTACCGAGGATAAAATGGAATGGTTACGCACCTACAATGAAGACAGTACAACTTCTTCTGAGTCCAGCGAAAACATTATACTAACATCCATTCAGATTGACACAAAAGGTGACACTTACACAATTACTGGGATGGCAGACAAAAAAGAAGTTTCCATTGTCTTTACTAAAATTGGTAACTATCAGATAAAAGATGAAGATGGGAACGTTTATAGCATTTAAACAATGATGATCCAGCATATGATTTGCAATGACAATCCATAATTCGTCATTGCTTTTTTTATAAAAAAAATAAAAAACTATAACACGTTAAATTATCTTAATTTTTCTCCCTATTTTCTTTTTTTCTGTTATATTGGGAAAGTTAGATTGGTTACTAAGGAGAAAAAAATGAATATATTTGATAGTCATGACTATTGTACATGCACCAGTAATAAAAATATCCATACAGAATTTAGCGATCAAGGAAGTTTAAGCATTTGTGATAACTGCCATAAACTGATTAAAGACTCGTTCAAATCCTTTGATGCGTACGTTCCAGATAACATTCAAAAAGTGAGCAATAAGCCACATTAATTTAAAAAGAGGCATCGTGAGAAAATCACGATGCCTCTTTTATTTATCCTAATTCTTGTCCTTTTGCTAAATGATTGTCTGTGTAATAACTTCCAGCAGGCGCTTCTTCTAAATCAATCAATTTTTGTTTGATTTGTTCAATGACTTCCTTCGCATGCTCTGGTTTTTCAACAAAATCAAATTGATCCCCATCAATCTGGATCTTAGGACACACATCAAAGTTTTCATACCATTGGTTATAACGTTCATTCAATTGTTGATAATAATTGTATAATGTTTCATCACTTTCTAATTGTTCATAATCACGACCGCGTTTTTTGATTCGACTTAACATCGTGTCCAAAGAAACTTTGATATGAACCATCAGATCAGGACGTTTTTTAGGTGCTACGTCATCTAACTCATTCAACATCGTATCCAATAAATTATCATACTGCTGTACTTCAATATCCGTCACGCGACCAAGATCTGCATTTAGATGAAATAATAAACTATCTTCATAAATTGAACGATCAAGAACATTATCATCATTGATTAACGCGTTTTTCATCGCCAAAAATCGTTTATTCAAAAAGAATATTTGCAATAAAAATGCGTACTGCTCTGGATTAGAATAAAAAAGTGGTAACACCTCGTTATCTTCTACACTTTCATAAAATGGTTTTGAGCGGATTTCAGTTGCAAGCATATCTGTTAAACTACTTTTTCCTGCACCAATTGTTCCTGAAATTAAAATCACTGACATACAACCCTTCCTTTTCTATAAATACTCACCAATATATGCTTGTTTCGGCATTTTTTCAAAATCATATTGCTGAATTTCTTCGTCATTTTTTAAATAAGCATGAAGACTTTCCGTAACCATCAAATTCACTGGTACTGTTTCTTCTTGAAAAATAATTATTGGTTTGTTTAACATTGTCGCAACACCTAGCTCATAAGCCGTACCAGGATCAATCGTTTGATGCTCGAAATCTAAAATAGCCACTACGATTTGCGCATCGGTTACTTCTGTCATATCTCGTTGATACACTTCTTGTGCCCATCCTGCACTAAACATTTCATAATTGCTTTCTTGATGATGTCGTGGCGAATAAAAGGTTGAAACAGTGATATTTTTTTCTAGTGCTTGCTCGATTCGTTGAATGCGTTCAACTTGTTCCTCTGAAAAAAATGGTCCTGCTAAATAAATCTGGCTCATTAATAAATCTCCTTCACTAAAGGACGGTTCTCGTGATGCGCCCCTCTTAATAAATCAACTAACTTTAATGGGTTATTTGAAAAAACGACTTGATCCAGCCATTTTTCTTCCATAAATCCTTCTTTGGCAAAATTCTTCAATAGCTGCTCTAATCCTGTATAATACCCACCAATATCCAAAATACCGATTGGTTTTTCTGGTACTAATCCGATAGCGATCCACGAAAGAAGTTGAGAAAATTCTTCTAGTGTGCCCAATCCTCCTGGAAACACCAAAACAGCGTCACCCTCACTAAACAATAACTCTTTTCGCTCATCGATTGTTTCTGTTGAAATGAATGTCGTTACTTCTTCGGCTGGCGTTTCTGCTTCGAATAAACCAGTTGGATAGATTCCAGTAACTTTCCCATCATTTTCGAGCACAGTTTGGCTAATAATTCCCATGATTCCGGCATTCGAACCACCATAAACCAGCTCTATTTCTTCTTGTGCCATATATCTTCCTAACGTTTGGGCAATAAATTTATAACTTTCTTTTTCGCCAAAACGGGAACCACAAAAAACAGTCAGTTTCAAAAAAACACTTCCTCGCTTTAAAATCTATCTTCATTCTACTCGTGTTTTTTTAAAATAAAAGACTAGATTTTGTGCATTTTTAGTGGTATACAACAAAAAACATACTATATATAGTGATTTATCCATAAAATTTTTATTTTATCTTTTTCATGAAAAAGATAAAAAAATAACATTTTTTCTGACAACTGAAATGACTTTCTTTCCCATTCGCTTATTTATTATCTTGTGTGAAAGAATAACACGTTTTTTTCAAACACAGGTTGTTTCATCTCTTCAACTTGATTAACCTATTTTCAAATTTTTCTCTAAAATTTTTTTTATTTGTTATGTTTCACTAAACAAATATGTTTCGCAAAACGCAAAAAAGAGGCCAGAAAAAATTCTAACCTCTTCCATCTTTTTTTGACAAAAGGAACTAACTATTTTTTATTCTTCAAGTAGTCTGGTTTTCTGTTTTTCCCTTTTACTACCGTTGAATCAGCGGATTAGTGAAAATATCACTCGCATCATCACTACTAGAAGAAAATTCCGTTACTACAGCCCCAGTCTCACCTGCTTGAAACCAATGTTTGATATTGGGCTCAATCGTATACTGATCACCAGGCTGTAAAATAATTTCTTTTCTTACTGTATAAGTTGCTTGACTGTTTTCAGGCAATTTGCATGATAGAACTTCTGGTCCTTCTCCTTCGACATATAAATAGACGATTCCTTTCCGACACCGAAAAGTTTCTCTTTTACCAACATCGTTTTTTCTCGGCGGATGTCGATGCTCTGGACATGTTTGATAAGGTAACAAAGCTAATTCTTTTCCACAATATCGCTCATTATTTTCATATACAAATAAGTTTAGTCCTTCAATTTCGATAGCACCTAATCCAAAGTCAACAAATTCAATTGTTTCTAGCTCTTTATTTGTAAAAACCATTCCAGAATCCAAAAAGAGTTTTTTTACTTTTGTTTGATAGTCCATCATTATTCTCCTCAATTGATTGTCAGATCATCCCAAGAAATTTCTGCTTCTGCTTTTTCGACCACTATAACTTCTGCATTTGGATCCACGCGTTTCTTCAAAGCCAAAATCGTTACAGCAGTAGCAAACGAACCTATCACTAATGCACCTATGAACGCCCAAGGTCTAGTCATCGTAGCGACAGCAAACATTCCGGAAGCAGGAATATGACTATCAGCTCCCCATAACATACTTAGTCCACCACCGATTCCACCACCAACACCCGTAGCAATAACATTTCGGACTAAATCATTCAATACAATAGGGAAACAACCTTCTGTAATTTGACAAATCCCCATTGGAAAAGCTGTTTTTAACGTTTCGATTTCTTGGCGGTTAAAAATTTCTTTTTGAATGATTTTTCCAAGGAAAAATGCCATCGTCAAACCAAAAGGAGTTACCATTGATGCCAAAATCAGAACGGTCACAGGTTCATAGATTCCTTCTGAGAATAAAGCAAAGACAAAAGCAAAGACGACTTTATTGATTGCTCCACCGTAATCAATGGCAGAAAGCACACCAATTACTGCACCATATAAGAAAAGTGAAGAAGTATCTAAGCCAGTCAAGTAGTTCGTGATCAAATTCGTAAACCAATTGATTGGCGTACCAATCACATAGTACATCACTAAACCCGCAATCAATGAACTAAGAAATGGTAAAACAAGCGTTGGCATCAGTCCTTCCATCCATTTAGGTACTTTGATCCCCGCTGTCAAGAGTACTACGATAATTCCCGAAACGTACCCACCAAGCATTCCTCCTAGAAAACCAGCGCCAATTCCTTTTGCAACCATTCCAATAATCAAACCAGGGGCAATTCCCGGTTTGTCAGCAATAGAATAAGAAATTGCGCAAGAAACAACCATTGGCAGCAAACCTAACCCATAATTTCCCATTGAGGTTAGTGTATCTGCAAATGCAAAGCCCTCAGAAAAATCTTCAATTGCAACACCATCTAGCATATTTCCAATTGCTAATAAAAAACCTGAAGCAACAACGATTGGTAAAAAGAATGAAATTGCAGTCATCAAATGTTTTTTGATGCCTAAAGTCTTGATTTTATCCATTTTGTCCTCCTGAAATTTATTTGAGCATCTCTTCTAGTTTTTCTATCAGTTTATTTGGTGATTTGACAACTAGACTTGTAGGCACATCCACGATACGTTTTCCTGTGAAACGACCACGACCACTTACCTTGATATCCGCAGCAATCAACACAATGTCGGCAGATTCGATATCTCTTGATAACAAGGCATCTTGCGTACCAGCCAATCCTTGTGTTTCCACATGGATCTCATGTCCTCGTTCCTTAGCAGCTTGAAGTAATTTTTCTTGGGCGATATAAGTGTGCGCAATTCCCGCTGTGCATGCAGCAATTCCAACAATCTTCATAGACTAAGCTCCTCTCCTATTTAGATGTAGTGTAGTATTTAGCTTTATTGTCAGCTTTAAATAAGTGGATTTTTTGTAATGCAACTGTTTTTGTAGCCTCCATACATGGTGGGAACAACACATTTGGTTCACGAATTTCCAGATTTCCTTCATTTAAAATTCCACGTAGTTTTTCTGCGAAAACGATTTTGATGTCACTAGAAATATTGATTTTATTGACACCCATAACTACAGCTTTTGCAATTTCATCATCCGGATTGCTTGAACCACCATGTAAAACCAATGGTACATCCGTCAAATATTCAATTTCTTCTAAAATATCTAAACGCAACTCTGGATCAACATCTTTCGGATAAATTCCATGAGCTGTTCCGATTGCCACAGCTAAACTATCTACACCTGTTTCTTCAATAAATTTCTGTGCAACTTTTGGATCTGTATAAATGATTTCACTAACGCCACCTTCAACAGTATTCCCTGTATCACCGATTGTTCCTAATTCTGCTTCGACTGAGACACCCACTGCATGTGCTGCTTCCACGACTTTTTTAGAAATCGCTACGTTGTCCTCAAACGAATGATGGGAGGCATCAATCATTACAGATGTGAACCCTAATTGGATTGCATGGATGACCTGCTCAAAACTAGCTCCGTGATCCAGATGGATACAAACAGGAATCGTTGCTTTTTCTGCTAAATATTTTACTTGTGAAACAAAACTATCTGTTAAAAAACGTAATTCTTCTGGGTGAATCGCAATCATGACAGGCGCATTTGCTTCTTCGCAGGCCTCCATCACTGCATTCAACAACTGACCAGAGCCCGCATTGAATGCTGGTACTGCAAATCCTTTTTCTTTTGCCACTGCTAAAATTTCTTTTCCTGTTACTAACATATTGATCGACACTCCTTTTTATTTGTTAATCATTAATTGATATAAAGCTTCAACTGTTTCTACTTCTTTTAATTCATGAATAAATTCATTATCTGCAAGTCAACTGGCAATTTTTTGTAATAACCGCAGATGCTTAAGATTGGCATCCTCCGCTTTTACTGCAAATAAAAGAACAACTTTGACAGCTTGATCATCAAGTGTTTCCCAAGGAATTGGTTGTGCTAAAGTAGCGATGATAATGACAGTTTGGTTCACAGTAGTTGATTTGCCGTGAGGTATCGCGATTCCCTGACCAATACCAGTAGTTCCCTCTGCTTCTCTCTGGTAAACATCTGTTAAAAAGATTTCTGAACTTGCTACGTAACCTTTACGTTCTAGCAAATCGGCCAGTTCTTTCAGAATCTGCCCTTTGGTCGTTGCTTTTGAATCTACAACAAGTAAATCTTTATGAATAATTTCCCGAATATCAAGTGCTTCCAACCAATCATCCTCCTAAAAAAAATAGACCTGACTCACTCCAAACTTTGGAATGGGTCAAGCCTGCCAGACAGTAACTCCCCTAGATTTCATGTTGATATTTTTTGGTACATACATTCTACATTCTTCGATTCGACGATATCACCGACCTTCTTACCAAATCCGATTCCTCGTCTAATGAGCACCCACTCTCCTTTCTTCGATCTTGCAACGACTGCATTATGATTCAATATCAAAATCACTTGCACCTGCATGCCTCCTTTTTATGACAGAAACAGCCACATTGAAATGCGCCTTCGTAAATTAATACGCAGACTATATTCCAAATGATGAAAAAAGACAACAAAATCATAAAAATCTTCACTACTGTAATTTTTTAGCAAAAATCATGCTACTTTTTAGTAGTTTTTGTCTCTTACGCGTATTTTAAGACAAAAGAAAAGGTATCGGACACCAATCAGTCCAATACCTTTCAGCATAGCAAATAAAACGAATACATCCTCTAGAAAATTTCTCTAAAAAACTAGATTTATACTTCCAGATTCGTTACAATGAACGAGGTCGATGCATTGCGTTGACTATGGCAAACTTGATTGGTCCGTTTGGTTGACTGATTCAAGGCCTCAGCATTTGGCTGCCACCATTTGCCGAGGTGCCTTTTTTATTTGGCTGTTTCTATCTGCCACTTATGATACTGATAGCGTATCCAGTAGTCAAGAAAAACATAAAAACTACAAAAAATTGGGGTGTTTTTTTACCAAAAATGCGTAAATTACTTTTCTAGATAAATATTGAGTATCCAAGCTTTGTAAATAGTATAGAATAATCTACTAATAGATATGTTTGTTATAAAAAAGAAATAACTCACCTCTCATTCATCTAAGAGGTGAGTTATTTTTTGCTTAATCTTCAATTTTTTCAAATAGGCCTCGGCTAATCATTCCATCCATCAAGAAGTAAAACTTATCTTGACTCATTTTTTGCTTCGGATCTTTGAAAATATTCACAGCCTTTAGACCATTAGCTGTTGTGATCGACATCTTTAATGTTTCAATGTCTTTTGATACAGTTATTTTTAATTTAAATCCTTCTTTGCTTTGTGGAGTTGCATCTAAAGGGCGGATCAATTGGTAATTTCCTCCATTTGTTTCAATAAAGCCATTATCTCTCAGTGTATATCGCTTTGCACTTGGTGCTAAGCGATAACTAGTTTCTGCACCAAGAACTGTCGCTGTTTTTTCAAATGCCACGTTCTTCACCTCGATAAAATTATTTTCTATCTCAATTATAAAAGGTTCTAAATTAATTTACTAGCTTCTTTGACAAAAGTTTTACAAAAGGGCAAGAAAAAAGGACGGTCAAACGAAATCTCGTTTTCCGTCCTTTTTTTATTTTATTAAAATTGAAAGCAATTGTTCGATAAAGTGTTGAATCTCTTCTTCCGTATTCCCAAAACCAAAGCTAATTCGAATGGATTCTTTTAGGATTGGTGTGTCTTCGCCATACATTGCTTCTAACACATGAGAAGGTTCAATATTTCCTGCTGTACATGCTGATCCTGTTGAAATAGCGATTCCTCTAAGATCCAACTTCATAAGCAATAAGTCATTTGTCACACCAGGTAATCTCAAATTCAAAACATGAGGTAATTTATTCGCTAAATCACCATTCACTTGGTACGCGATTCCGTGATTTTCTAACGCTGTTAAAATCATTTGTTGGAATTTTTGGTATTTTTCACTTCTAGCTTGACGTTCTTTCTCATCTAAAATCGTTGCAGCTGTTGCCATCCCCCAGATACCTGCTAGATTTTCTGTTCCTGCACGTCGTTTTTCTTCTTGTTCCCCCCCTAAAAGCAAGGCTGGGATAGCCACACCATCACGTTTATACAAGAACCCAACACCTTTTGGCCCATTGATTTTATGTGCAGAAACACTTAACAAATCAACTCCCAAAGCCTCCGGGCGAATCGTTTGATTTCCATAAGCTTGGACAGCATCAGTGTGAAAATAAGCAGGATGTTCTGCCAACAACTCACCGATTTCTTTGATTGGCATTAAATTTCCAATTTCATTATTCCCATACATAATTGAAACTAAAATTGTATCTTCACGTAACGCTTGTTGGAAGTCAATGATTGAAAGATTCCCGTTTTCATCAACAGGCAAATAAGTCACTTCAAATCCTTGCGTTTCTAAATATTTCATCGTATTCAATACTGCAGGATGCTCGATTGCCGTGGTGATCAAATGTTTCCCTTCATTTTGTCTTGCAAAAGCTGTTTCAAGAATTGCTGTATTATCGCCTTCAGTTCCACCACTATTAAAAATAATTTCATGCGACTTCACCTGCAATGTGTCCGCAATCATTTGGCGTGCTGTTTCAAGTTTTTCATGTGCTACTCTTCCGAAGCCGTGAATACTTGAAGGATTGCCAAATGTTTCATTCATGATGTCAGTCATTGCTTTGATTACTTGAGGATGCATTGGTGTTGTCGCCGCATGATCCAAATAAATGTTTTCCACCTTGTTTCATCCCTTCCACTTATAGCTAGGCACATTCTAGCACAGAATAGCTTACTTACCAAAAATAAATCCTTTTTCCTCACAAAAAGTAAGCAACCTTTTGAATAAAAAAAGCGAGTAGCGCCTCAAACAACTTGAGGAAACTACTCACTTTTCTCACATTTTGCTTAGCAACCTTTCGATTGATTAGTCAAAAGCTTTTTCTTCTAACTTGAACAATGGACTCATTGGCGTGTTTTCGTGAATTCGTTTCACGGCTTCACCCATTAGTTCCGAACAAGTAATGATCGTCAAGTTTTCTGGATGGAATTCGTCCTTCGTCCAAACAGAATCAGTGATACAAATATCTTTGATTGGTGCGCCATCTAGAATGGATTTTGCAGGTACTGAAAGTAATCCATGAGAGGCACAAGCATAAATATCTTTCGCACCATTTTCTTTCAAAACATTCGCAGCGCGTGCAAATGTCGCACCTGTATTTAAGATATCATCGACCATGATACATGTTTTTCCTTCAACATCACCAATCACATAACCGCTATCTAAGTCAGCGTCGTCCGCATGATCAACAATTGCCAAAGTACTATCCAAGTATTCAGAAAGACTACGCGCACGTTGGACACCACTGTTTTTTGGTGAAACAACGACAATATCATCACCGGTTAAGCCAAGTTCGCGATAGTAATGTGCAAAAAGTGGCATCGTAAATAAATTATCTACAGGAATATCAAAGAATCCTTGTACTTGAACTGTGTGTAAATCTAATGTTAAGACACGTGTTGCTCCAGCTTCCTCAATTAAATTAGCGATTAATTTTGCTGTGATTGGTTCATGAGGCTTTGCTGTCCGGTCTTGACGTGCGTAGCCATAATAAGGTAAAACAACATTGATTGTTTTAGCACTTGCACGTTTCATTGCATCGATCATGATTAATAGTTCCATGTAATAATCATTTACCGGCGCATTCGTCGATTGAACGATGTAAACATGATCCCCGCGAATGCTTTCTTCAATATTGATTGCAATCTCACCATCACTAAATTGTTTTACTACACTTTTTCCTAGTTCTGTCCCAAACACTTTTGCAATTTTTTCAGCTAATGGACGATTTCCATTCAAGCTAAAAATTTTCAGCGTGTCATCCTGATACTTTTTACTCATGTAGGCCTCCCTAAAACTTCTATTCCACGTTAGTTTAACATACTTTCAACATATTTTCTGGTAATTTCAGCAAATTGTTACGAAAGTGAAACAGTTCCATTCGTCCAGCTTGCTGGTATGATTTTTTTCGTATTTCCCCAATTATCATGCACTTTATAATAGCGTTTTCCTGTGGATGACTCAAAATATGCGTAAGCAACCACCCAATGATTTCCATAGGTACTTCCTAGTCCTTTCAACAAGCCAACTAACACGGGCTTTCCTTGACGAATCCGTTTGGTAGCACGTTGCCATGATCCAAACAAGGTTCCTCTAGCACGTTGCTCTTCTCCCATTGCTTTTAAAAACTGAGAGAGTCCATGACTAACTTGTAACGGAATTGTCGGCATTCCTAATGGTTGGATGTAAGCACGTAATAAATCAATTAGTATAGTTTCATCTGGACTTTCTTTGACACGAATCCGTTCCGGCAATGCGAACTCTTGTCGGTAATCTTGATAATAAGCTAACAAAACTGCCGCTGCATAAGTGCCGCATAAATAGCCTGATGGGGTTTTCCAGTTCTGGTATTTCTCAAAACGTTCTTCTGGCAAACCAATCCACTGATCTTTCATTGTTTGATTGGCTGCTCCAGCTGAAGAAAACTCTCTCATTTCTGATTTCAGTTGCCTTCGCCTCCTTTTTTTCATTATAATAGATGCCAACTAAAAAACAAATGACTTTGATTGTTCATTTCTTACAAAAAAATCGACAAACACCATAGTATTTGTTTAAAAAAACTTTTTGTTAGATAATGAGTTCACGAGAAAAAAGGAGTGACTGATGAATGAATAAAGAACGATTGAAACAAGATTTCTTTGAAGCAGTCAATGAAGACTGGCTAAAGACAGCGAAAATTCCAGCTGACAAACCTGCTACAGGTGGATTTCAAGATTTAGTCGAAGGAATCGATCAGCTTTTGATGGGAGAAGTAGACGACTTACTTGCACATCCTAAAAAAGTTTCTTCCGAAAAAATGAAAAACTTTCTAGCCTATTATCAACTGGCCAACGATTACGCTAAACGAAATGACTTAGGCGCAACGCCGCTCTTACCTTTATTGGAAAAAATCGAAGCCATCAATTCTTATTCTGACTTAAATGCACTGTTTCCTGATTGGACATTGGAAGGATTTGCGTTGCCATTCACAGTTGATGTTGATGCAGATATGAAAAATGCGCAAACAAATGCTTATTTTGCTTATTCCCCTTCTTTATTTTTGCCTGATAAAACGTATTACACACCCGAACATCCAAACGGTGCACAACTTTTGTCGGTGTTTTTTGACATGATGGTTCAGTTATTAGAGCTTACTGGTAAAGAAAAACAACATGCTGAAGCAATCGTGGAACAAGCTATCCAATTTGATAAACTGATTGCTCCACACGTAAAAAGTGCGGAAGAAAATGCCGATTACAGCAAAATGTATAACCCAAAATCATTTGAAACGTTTGTCGGTTACAGCAAAAAGTTAGACTTAGAAAAATTGACAATTGGTTTGATTGGCACACAGCCAGATAAAGTAATCGTAACGGATCCCGTTTACTTTGAACATTTGAATGAGTTACTAACTGATGCCCATTTTTCATTATTGAAAAGTTGGTTATTGGTTAAAACGGTACGTTCCTTAAGTGGCTATCTTTCAGAAGACTTTCGACAAATCGGCAGTATCTATTCTCGTACCCTTTCTGGCGCTGATGAAGCGATGCCACAAAAGAAAGCGGCTTTCTATTTAGCTTCCGGCCAATTCGACCAAGTCGTAGGAGATTATTACGGCAAAAAATATTTTGGTGAAGCTGCCAAAAAAGATGTTGAACAAATGGTAGAAAAGATGATTGCTGTTTATCAAAAACGATTAGAAGAAAACAATTGGCTTAGTGACGAAACGCGTGAGAAAGCAATCATTAAATTAAACAAATTAGGTATTCAAGTTGGTTATCCTGAGAAAATCCCAGCGATTTTTGATCAATTCCAAACAGTATCTTCTGAAGAAGGTGGCACTCTACTTTCAAATGCCTTCGATTTTAGTAAAAAAGTGTTGATTGACCGTTTCAGCAAATGGAACAAACCAGTTGATCGAACAGAATGGGAAATGAGTGCTGACACAGTCAATGCTTATTACCATCCATTTAGAAATATCATTGTTTTCCCAGCAGCAATTTTACAAGCACCTTTTTATAGTTTGGATCAATCAAGTTCTGCAAACTTTGGGGGCATTGGTGCTGTCATTGCACACGAGATTTCGCATGCCTTTGATAATAACGGCGCACTTTTTGATGAATATGGGAATTTAAACAACTGGTGGACAGATGATGACTTAGCTCATTTCCAAGAAAAAGCAAAAGCAATGATCGAAGAATTTGATGGAATTGAATTTGCAGATGGCGCTGTGAATGGAAAACTCACTGTTTCAGAAAATATCGCAGATGCAGGCGGGCTAAGCTGTGCCTTGGAAGCTGCGAAAGGTGAAGAAGATCTTTCCTTAGAATCTTTCTTTGTCAACTGGGCAACCATTTGGCGTACCAAAGCAAAAAAAGAATATCAACAATTGCTATTGCAAGTAGATGTTCATGCACCAGCAAAACTTCGTGCAAATATCCAACCACAAAATTTAGAAGAATTTTATGCTACGTTCGACGTTACTCCAGATGATGCTATGTATCGTGCACCAGAAAAGCGTGTGCATATTTGGTAATGTAAATACTTAACCTTCTGTCTTTTTCTGGATATTTGATAACGAAAGAGCTATAAAAAAAGAGGACTGATTGAACAGTCCTCTTTTTTTATTTTTTCTTGGTGAAGGTAAACTTTTTATTCTCTAAATAGAGCTAAGTGTTTTGTGCTGTAACCTTCACGAGGTTCAAGAAGTAACTCCTTAAAAATGAGTCTAAATTTCACAAATTTTTGGGAAGTAATTTTTGAAAATTTATTCTTATTTATTGGAATAAACACTTCTTTCACAACCTTTTAGACAATCGTTGCCCCCAACGTGTTTTCAAAATGTCTGAGCGCCCATTCATGACCAATTTCATCAAAGCTTGCCACAGCATCTTTATAAATAAATAAGTTATAGCCCAAATTATACGCATCAACAGCCGTGTGCAAAACACAAATGTCGGTGCAGACACCAGTTAAATATACGTCTGTAATCTTTCGTTCTCTCAAGCGAATGTCCAGGTCTGTTCCACTAAAAGCCGAATAATGTCTTTTATCGATCCAGTAAATATTTTCCTGTTCTTGGTATTTTTGATAAAGCGGTGCTAATTTCCCAAACAAATTCCGACCATCAGTCCCAATCACATTATGAGGTGGAAATAAACGATTCTCTGGATGAAATAAATCTTTTGGATCGTGGGCATCAATTGCAAATACCACATATTCATTTTCTTCAATAAATTCACGGGTATGTGCTGTAATTGCTGGTTCAATTGCTTGTCCAGCAGCACCCGTTGTCAATTTCCCATCAGTTGCAACGAAGTCATTTGTATAATCAATCGACACTAATGCTTTCACGTGTTTCCTCCTTAAACAAGATGTTTAACAAATTGGATAACCATTTCCGCTGAGCGTTTACCTGCATCTTCAATAAATTCATCAAATGTTTGTGTAGCTGAATGATCTGCTGTATCACTCATTGCACGCACAATCAAGAAAGGAATATTAAATTGGCGTGCAGTTTGTCCTACCGCTGCCCCTTCCATCTCACATGCTAGTGCTTCTGGAAAGTTCGTTAAGATTTCTTGTACTTTTGTTGGAGAATCTACGAAAGTATCACCAGTCACAATCAAGCCTTCTTTTACATTCAAGTTCGTTGCGTTTGCTGCCTTCACCATTTCTGAACGTAAATAAGTACTTGCTTCATAATAAAGAGGCATTCCTGGTAGTTGCCCTGGTTTATAACCAAATCCTGTGGCATCTGCATCAAAATAGGCAACTTTATCTGAAACGACAATATCACCAACAGCTAAGCCCTCACCAATACCACCGGCAGATCCAGTATTGATAACCATATTCACACCATATTGTTGAATCAACAAACTAGTTGTGACAGATGCTAATACTTTGCCGATGCCTGAACGAACAACGATAACTTCGTGTTTTCCTAGCGATCCAGAAATAAACAATGCCCCCGCACGTTCCCAAGATAGAGGTTCGCTTAAATTTTCTCGCAAAATTTTTACTTCTTCTTCCATTGCTCCGATAATACCGATTTTCATAAAATTTCCTTCTCTCTTAAATAAATATGATTGCTAAGATCACAACACAAAGCAACAAGATTACAATCGCTAATGCTTTCATCAAAAAAACATTCCATTTATGTGTTTTTTCTCGCTCACTTGTTCGAGTCTTGGTTGTCTTTTGTTTCTTCTTACTTACTTTACGATAAAAATTTGAGCTGTTAGCCGGCTCTAGGTCACTCTGGTTGTTTACCTGATAATTGGCTTCATCAACTGGTTCTCTCATCTGTTCTTTTTGTCGTTTTCGTAATTCTGAACGCGTAATCAGCGGTCCTTTGGCCATCAGCCGATCCCTCTACTTTCCTTTAGACAATAATGCCCAATACTGAATCGCAAAAATGGTTTTTGCATCACAAATGAGCCCTTCCGTCATTGCTTGTTTTGCCTCTGCCATCGTCAACGCATAAAGTTCTAATACTTCATCTTCATCTTGGGCTAATGGATTTACAACTTTTTCGATGTTTGTTGCGTGATAAACATGCAGCAGTTCATTAGCAAAACCTGGTGATAAATACATTGAAGTAACGTGGATCATATCCTGAGCACGATAACCAGTTTCTTCTTCTAGCTCTCTGCGCGCAGTCAATTCAGGTTCTTGTCCTTCTCCCGGGTCAATTTTACCAGCAGGAATTTCTAAAATCACTTTTTCGAGTGGCTTTCTAAATTGTTTAACTAACAATAAACGTTCTTGTTCATCAAAAGCAATGATTCCTACGCCACCCGGATGAAAAACTAATTCACGTTGAGCGGTTTTTCCATCAGGCAAACGAACTTCATCTAAAGCAACATCAATAATTTTTCCATGAAAAATTTCTTTACGCATCATTGTTTTTTCTTCAAACTGGTCATAACTAAGCATTCTACTTCCTGCTTTCTTTTGTAATAATAACTGCTTTTTTCTATTTTTTCAATTTTCCTAAAAACTCCTTATTAGTTTACCATAGAAAAACCTTAGAATTTTCCTAAAATATGAAAATCCATCCTTAGCCCGATACTCTTTCTTAAGCTGGATATGCTAAAATAAAAGATGTAAACGGGAACTGAACCGAGACAACAGAAACAATGATAGATACTCAATGGAAAGAATAATCTGGAGGGCATATTATGAAAAAACGAAAATGGCCATGGATTTTAGGAATCGGACTAATCCTGATGTTTGTTTCATTTAGTGGAGATTCTTCGCTAATTAGTAGCATCATCATTTTAGCCGGAATTTTATTAGTCTTATGGAAACTATTTGGTTCTGGAAAGAATAAGAAACGTTCAAAAGAAATTCCTGAACTATCAGATGATCTAAAAGTTCACTATACAGAAGTTGGCATGACGCCGAGCGAAATCAATTTTTTCCGAGAAACGATGAATCACACAAAAACACAAATCAATCGACTTCAAGTAAACTTAAATCAAACAGCAAAACTAAAAGCAATTGATCTTCGTCATGACACAGTCAAAGCTGCCAAGGCACTCTTCAAAGAATTGGTCAAAGAGCCACATCGTTTACATGATGCGAGTCACTTTCTTTACACACATCTGCCAAACCTCATTGATTTGACGGATAAGTATATTGAGATCAATGATCATGAAATCAAAAATAAGCAGACTTATGCCAAACTAGAAGAAAGTGCACAGATCATCGATCAACTTGCCAGCTTGATTACACAAGATTATCAACAATTTGTATCAGATGATTTAGATGACTTAGATTTAGAGATATCAGTTGCGAAACAAAACTTAAAACGTGATAATAGAAGTGAAGAAGACTAATCTTTATCTTTTCTGAGTCACTTAAATAGTCAGCTAATGACTCGAAGCAATTGCCGCTTTTTCGGTGTGCTTCGAGTTATTTTCAAACTTAGCTGTCCATTTTTTGTCTCTCAGATTTTTTAAAAAGTTCACCACAAGCCCTAAGGAGGAATTCAGATGGACAAGAACAATCCAAATGAACTAAAAAATGTTACACCTGTAGATAGTACGTTAGATGACCTGTTAAACAATCCTTTTTCAACACCGACAGATACATTAACTCAAACACAACAAGCAGAAATCAACGCTTTACAAGAACAACAAGTAGCCGCACGTTTGATTGATAAACTACCCCCAGAAAGACAAGAACAAGCAAAACAGCTTGCCGGAAAGATTGATGCTACTGATGCGCAATCAGTTATCAGCTATGGTTCTGCTGCACAAACTAAGCTAAGTGAATTTTCACAATCTATGCTGAATCATGTACAAGTACAAGATATTGGTCCTGTTGGGGATTCTTTAACAGAATTGATGTATCGTTTGCAAGAAGCAAATCCCGACGAGTTACGAGCTGGCGAAGGAAATATTTTCCAGCGTGTTTTTGGTAAAGTAAAACAATCCATTTATGAAGTAACTGCCAAATATCAAAAAATAGGTGCACAAATCGACAAAATTGCTGTCAAATTAGACAAAGAAAAAGATGGCCTATTAAAAGATAACTTGATGCTTGAGCAACTTTATCAAAAAAATAAAGACTACTTTGATGCTTTAAACATTTATATTGCCGCTGGTGAACTAAAAATGGAAGAATTGCAAAAAACGACGATTCCTGAGGCAATGAAAAAAGCTGAAGAAACAGGCGACCAAATGGATGTCCAGATTGCGAACGACTACACCCAATTTTTAGATCGTTTAGATAAACGTACGCATGATTTACGTTTAGCCCGACAAATTACGATTCAGCAAGCACCACAAATTCGGTTGATCCAAAACACAAACCAAGCACTGGCAGAAAAAATCCAAGCTTCGGTTGCAACAGCGATCCCATTATGGAAAAACCAAGTTGTTATTGCATTGACTTTACTTCGTCAAAAAGACGCAGTCACTGCACAACGTCAAGTTTCTGAAACAACCAATGACTTACTGAAGAAAAACTCAGAAATGTTGAAAATTTCTGCTATTGAAACAGCGAAAGAAAACGAACGAGGAATCGTGGACATCGAAACATTGCAAAAAACACAAAATGACCTCGTTGAAACAATCCAAGAAACCTTGCGTATCCAACAAGAAGGTAAAGAAAAACGTCGTCATGCCGAACTTGAATTGTCAAATATGGAAGAAGACTTAAAACAAAAATTACTGGATTTAACTCAATAAAATCAAAAAAGCTAGAACAAATAGTAATCTATTTGTTCTAGCTTTTATCTTGTACTTATTTAATTATTATTCACCTTGTTTTTGATTCATGACACTGTTTTTATACCCATACGTGAAGTAAATAATCAGTCCAATCAGCATAACGATTGCAAAAACAATCCACGTAATTGCCTGTAAGCGTAACATCAATATGACACAAGTCAAAATAGAAATAATCGGTAGAACTGGCACAAGTGGTACCTTGAATTCTCCCGCTTTTGGTTGCCCAAATTGCTTTCTTAATTTCAATAACCCTAAACTCACCAAAATCAAGTACGTTAATGCAGTGATATTGGTCAACTCAGCTAAAATATCAAGCGGAAACGCCCCCGCAAAAAAGACTGCTACCACACCAGCTGTGTAAGTTGCTTTTTTAGGCGTCCGATGTTTTTCGTCAATCTCCGTCATGTATTTTGGTAATAAACCGTCTTTACTAATTGCAAACAATAAACGTGCCAAAGAATACATCATTGAAATGGTCACTGTTAATAACGTCAAAATCGCTCCAACTGCAATAACAGCTCCGACCGTTCCATGACCTACATAACGCATTGCAAAAGCTACCGGATCACTCACACCTAATTCTGTAAATGGTACGATTCCAGTCAAGATCAATGTCACTACAATGTATAAAACAGTTGCAATCAAAATCGAACCAATAATTCCTCTTGGCACATCTTTTTGCGGATTTTTCACTTCTTCTGCTGCCATCGCTACCGCATCAAAACCTAAGAAGGCAAAGAAAACTAATGCTGCACCATCCAACACTCCCGAAAAACCAAATGGTGTAAATGGGGTCCAGTTTGCAGGTTTCACAAAAAAGATTCCTACAACAATAAATAAAGCAATAATTCCAAATTTAACAAATACCATTACATTATTTAAACGCAAAGCTTTCTTTGCTTCTAGCGAAACGATATACGTTACAAACACAACAACTAAGACTGCAATTAAATCCAGATATGTGCCATTTTCACGATTATATCCCCCAGTCAACGCTGTAGGTAACTCTACACCCAGACTAGCTAAAAATCCTTGAACATATCCAGACCAACCAGATGCAACTGATGAAACAGCTAATAGAAATTCACTAATCAGTAACCAACCAGTCAACCATGCGATAAATTCGCCGAATACAACATATAGATATGCGTACGGACCACCAAGAATTGGCACGCGTGAAGCAAATTCAGCAAAACTTAATCCTGACAGAATGACAACAACTGCCGCTAGAACGAACGAAAGTGACAGTGCTGGGCCTGCATTTTGATTGGCCGCAACTCCTGTCACTACAAATATCCCGGTTCCGATGATTGCACCAATACCTAGCATAATCAAATCCGATGTTTTTAATTCTTTTTTCATACCACTCGTTTGATTGAGCTCGATCTTTTTCTTACGAAATAAATCCATTGAAGTTCCTCCCCATTTTAGGTTGGAAAACAGTGATTAAACTGTTTTCATATACCCTAAAAGGATACCACCTAAAATGACTAGAAGGCAACCAACAATCACATAAACCATTTCTTTTTTGGTTTTGTGTTCACCCAAAATGAAAATACCACCTAAAGTTGAGATGATGATCCCCATTTGTGATAAAGAAAATCCTACTGCTAAACCTAGTGATTTAACTGTTAACAACATACAAATATTCCCGATTCCCCAGAGTAAACCAGAAATCATGTTTTTCCAAACAAATTGATCGACTTTAACTTTTTTGAAGGCAAAAAAGCTTGCACCTAAGATCATCCCAACACTTTGTGGCAAAATAATTGACCATGCGTCAAGATGTGCCCAAGTAATGATGATGGTGTAGACACCATAACCTAATGTTGAATAGATTAGTGCTCTAAAACCCTTTCCAAAATCAAGCATTTTATTATCTGTATTTACTTTTCCGTCTTCATCTTGACGAGCAGTCAAATAAGCACCGCTTACAAGTAACGCTAAAGCAATGAAACCGTAAATAAAATCTTTTGTTTGCGTCCATTCATGGAAGAACACCGCGCCCGCAATCGTATTCAAAATCAACTGAAAACCTGTTGATAATGGTAGCCCTACAGATACACCCATAAATTTCATTCCATGGAATTGACCATTTTGTCCAACACTCCATGCTAAACCGGATAAAAATCCAATCAAGAAAATCCAAGGGGTGATTACTGGATTTACTACAAAAAACAAGACTAAAGAAAACAAGAATGCCCCGATTGTCATTCCTAACGTTTGTTGATTGGCATCGCCACCAATTTTTCCGCTGACTAAGCCGATACTTCCCCAAGCAAGCATAGGGATTAATGCTATTAATATTTCCATAACTTTTCTCCTTTTATTTCACATGTAAAGAAACTTATCAGGGAAAACGTTAACAACACAAGCAAATTTTTTCTTTTCTAACGATTTTCTAACGTTCTTCATTGTAGAAATTTAAGGTTGGAAATAAAATAGTCATTGTTGTACCTTGATTTTGGATTGATTCTGCTGTTAACTTCAGTCCTAATTTTTCTGCTAAATTCTTTGCCAAGTACAAGCCTAACCCAGTTGAATGTTGCTGTGTCAATCGCCCATTGACACCTGTGAAGCCCTTATCAAAAATTCGCTTCACATCTTCGGCAGGAATCCCGATACCTGAATCTTTCACTGCTAAAGTTACTCCTTGATTTGTCGCTTCAATTAAAATGATGATTTCCCCATGACTTGGTGTGTATTTGATTGCATTGCTTAATAATTGTTTGAAAATAAAAGCAACCCATTTCGCATCGGTTAATACCATCGCATCTTCGCCAACAATTTCATAATGGATTTGTTTCTGAATAAAATAATTAGCTTGACTACGAATCACAGGTTGGATGATTCCTTTTAGACTATACTCTTGAATTAAATAATCTCTCGAAAAGCTATCTAAGCGTGCATAATATAAAACTTGCTCGACGTACTCATCAATTTTTGACAGTTCATTTTCTAACAACATATATTTTTTGTCATCAATATCAAATTCAATCGAACGTACCAACAATTCTGAAGCTGCTAACGGCACTTTGATTTCATGCACCCATGAATCAATGTAATCTTTCTGATCTTGTTGATTACTGATTGCTTGTTGCATCAATTCCTGATGTTCTCGGATCAGTTGATTGATATATTCTTCAACCAGCTTTTCTTCTTCCGTATGGCCACCCTCCAAATAACTTTGCAATGGAGAATGTTCTTTCACATTTGCCAAGTGTGCCCACCAACGGCGTTTTCCAAGATAACCATCCAGTAAATAAAACGCTAGAAAAACACTCTGGATGACAGCTAAATAAGCAATCGTTTCCCAATCTACTTCTATATTGGGGGCTAACCACATAACAAAAGCCGTTAATACTACAAAAAAAAGCCAGCCTAAAATCAAAGACCATTGATCTTTTAAATACCTAAAAAAATTCATTGGCTATTATCCGCCCTTTCTAAGGAACGATATATCCTTGTCCAACTTTTGTTTCAATATATCCCATGATTCCAGCTTGCTCGATTTTTCTTCGCAAGCGATTGATATTCACCGTTAGTGTATTATCATCCACAAAACGTTCATCATCCCACAAAGCACGTAATAGCTTTTCGCGACTCAAAATTTTTCCATGTTGCTTCATTAAAATAAACAATAGTCGGTACTCATTTTTACTTAGATCAATGATCTCTCCATCAATCTCCATGCTTCCATTATCAACATTTAGCGTGATCCCATTATGACTCATCATCTCACTGGAAAGTTCTGTATAATTATATGAACGACGCAATAGGGCATTGATTTTAGCAATCAGCACATCTACTTGAAAGGGCTTGGTTACGAAGTCATCTGCTCCCATATTCATTGCCATGATCATGTCCATATTTGTATTGCGGCTGGAGATAAAAATAATTGGTACTTTTGATACTTCGCGGATTTTTTGGCACCAGTAATATCCATCAAAAACTGGCAGATTGATATCTAGTAACACTAATTGCGGTGCTTCTTCTTCAAAATCTGAAAAAACCTGATTGAAATCAGTTGTTCCAAATGTTTCAAATTGCCACTTTTCTAACTCTTCCATAATTAGTTGACGAATGACTTCTTCGTCTTCTACTACCATGATTTTTGCCATCGACTGCTCCTCCTAGTTTTTCTTCTTGCATCTACAATAGCAAACCCCACAGCCCATGACAACTGTGGTTTCCTTTTCTTTATAATTGATTATAAATGTTTGTCCGGATCAAAAATAAAAAACGTAAAAACTGACAGCTAAGTCAGCTCTTACGTTCAAGTATTACTTCATTAGTATTTTTAGACAAGGTCCACTTGTACTTCGATATTTCCTTTAGTTGCTTTTGAATAAGGACAGAATTCATGTGCATCATCAACTAATTTTCGTGCTTCTTCTTCACTAACACCTTCTACATGGGCTTCTAGAACGACACCAATCTGGTAGCCACCGTCATCTAATGTGTAAAGTGAAACGCGTGCTTTAACTGTTGAGTCAGCATCTAAGCCTGCTTCTTTAACCATATGTTGCAATGCACCATTAAAACATGAAGCGTATCCTGCTGCAAATAATTGTTCAGGATTTGTTCCCTCCGCATGGATTCCTGGTGGTGTGATTTTCATGTGCATCGAACCATTTGGTGCTTCGACTGAACCTTCTCGTCCGCCGTGGTTAATCATCGCTGTTTCGTATAATTTTTTCATTGTACTACTCCTTTCGACTTTCTTACTACATTTCTAGTGTAAGCCTAGTGGAGCGGTTTATTCAAAGAATCTGCTCATTCAAATACTAAAATACCGTCTTCAACTAATTTACCAAAAAACATAAAAATGCCACTTGTAAATAACAGTGTCATATTTGTTCCAAAATAAATAGCTATTTTTTCTAAATAATCTTTGATTTTATTGATTTTAAGATACATATATACTAAAAAATTTACTCCATACACCAACACAGTCAAAAAAATAATCATCCCCGTCATCATTCTTCCTCCTCCATTACTGGAAAACTACGAAACTTCCCCATTTCTTGACTTTATACTCACCATAACACTCAGACAAAGCTTTCAGCAACTTAAGTTCTTTGTATAACGCTTTCATAAGTGCACCCTGTAAATAACTACCAAAAATTCGAATCCACAATCTTTGTGTCAAAAACAGTCTTAGCTATTTACTAATTATTTATTCGCGCATACTTTCTAATTTTTCCGCGAATGCTTGGGCTTCACTTTCTGAACGACAAACGACGATAAACGTATCAAAACCTGCAATTGTCGCTGCAACTTCCGGATAAGCCACTTCATCTAACCAGTTTGTCACCACATCTGCGCCATTTTTTTCAGTCAACACCACAACCATAAACTGAACGGTCTCAATTCGTAAAACTTCCCGCTTAACAGCTGAACGCAAACGTTGTTCATTTAATGAAACGGATGGTTGACTAAACAGAGAGTAACGAACTCGTTGCTCTTCATCTTGAACCTTGATTACTTTCATTTCACGGATATCTCGAGAAATTGTTGCTTGCGTTGCACTAACACCTGCTTCTTCTAACCGTGCAAGTAATTCTTCTTGTGTACTAATTGGATATTCTGTAATTATTTGGCGAATCAATGCCTGTCGTTGACTTTTTTTCATCCTGGACACCTCTCTCATCCATAATTATAACAAATTTACTCAATTATTGGCGTTTTTACTTTAGAAATTACTTTTGATCATTTACTTTTTGGCAATGCACACACGTAAAATTGTTTTTCGTTTCTCTGGCGCCACTCTTCTAGGATCACTTAAATAAATTTCTTTGTGTTCTTTTCCTATCCGCTGATACCCTTCTTCTTCGAGAAAGACTGCTAATTTATCAAAACTCATCTGTTCCTCATCGTAAGAACCAATGTGTAAAATTTGTCCAACTAAACCTTCCTCGATTGTCTCAAATTGTAATTGTGCAAGCAGGTCTTCAGGAATTTTTTTTGCTGAACGCTTCATTGCAAGTTGGGCAATCTCCGGTGTCACGAAATCAGGTTGTTTAATCATCAGTTGATAAGCAAAATGTTCCTTCAACATCACTTTTTCCTGCAAATATTTTTCTTGTAACCCCCATTGACCCTCTAGTGGATAAACCGTGTATGGTTGGTAATTAGGAATAGCCCAATTATTTTTAGGTGACATTTTAATTGCATAACTCACCGGGTATAAAGCTCCAATGCGTCTTTGGAAATCCTCTTGGTTTGGATCGCCTACACCTTTGATCGTGAAAAAGTTTTGCGCTGGCATTTCTAAAATCTGTGTTTTTTTTGTTACTCGATAGCCTGGTTCAGTTTTACGCCATTCAATTTTATCCATTTTCTTTTCTCCTAGTTTATTTTATGTATTTGCGATTGTTTTTCTTGGTTTGTTTCCATTTTCACACGCCATTTAATCATAACCTTTTTGAAGGATCTTGACTAATTTTATTGACATAAAATTTGAGTCTATGCTAAAATAACTCCAGCAAACAATCGTACAGATAACACGTAAATGCGTGTCGAGAGAGAGGCGATTTCTATTTTCCAATAGAAATCTTCTCTCTTTTTTTGCGAAATTTTTAAGAGGTGAAATGTATGACAAAACAAAAAGAACTACTACTTGTTCCCGCAGTGATTGCAACGGGGATCATGTCCTTCGCAGGTGTTCTGATTGAAACTGCGATGAATGTAACTTTCCCAACGTTGATCAAGCAATTTGATTTGACAACTGCTCAAGTCCAATGGGTAACAACAATTTATTTATTGATGATTTCAATCATCGTACCGTTATCAACCTATTTAAACCGCAATTTTAGTATTCGAAAATTATTTTTATTTTCAAATCTTCTGTTTCTTGCCGGCATTCTAGTTGATTTCTTCTCACCAACTTTCATGATTCTCCTAATAGGACGCCTATTACAAGGGATTGCAACTGGTATCGCGCTTCCATTGATGTTTCATATCATTTTGACGTATGCACCCATGAATCGTCGCGGTGCGATGATTGGTGTCGGAACATTGACTACAGCGATTGCGCCAGCTATTGGACCAACCTATGGTGGGATTTTGACCTCCGCTTTTACTTGGAATCATATTTTCTTATTTCTTGTGCCAGTCTTACTGGTCTCATTAGTGATTGGTCTATTTGCCATCCCAGAAACAAAGGTAGAAAAGAGTGGTCACTTAGATTTACTTAGCGTATTAGGGTTATGTTTACTTTTCAGTGGTGCTTTAACATTCCTGAGCACGATTGGTCAGCTAATTAGCTGGATTGCCTTGATTATCGCAATCATTGGTTTCTTAGTGTTCTATCAACGTTCAAAAACAATTGAGCAACCTTTGATCCGCTTATCGATTCTATCAAATAAAACCTTCCGATTATTTTTATTTAGTTTCTTAGTTTATCAATTTTTACTACTTGGTGTTTCATTTGTCTTGCCAAACTTCATACAAATCGTTCAAGGAGATACCGCCTTTATTGCTGGTTTGTCCATGCTTCCAGGAGCCGCAATTGGTGCAATCTTGTCTCCTTTCTCCGGAAAATTACTCGATCAACATGGGCCTAAAAAGCCAATTTTAGCTGGTTTGATCTTATCGATGATTGGTTGGCTAGCTCTCGTTCTATTGATTGGTCACGCTTCTTTGATTTGGTTAGTAGCTTGTCATGTTTTCTACATGATTGGTATTGGACTTTCTTACAGTAATATGATGACTACCGGGATGAATGCCTTAAGCGAAGAGTTCCAAGGCGATGGAAACGCACTATTCAACACGCTTCAACAGTTTTCTGGTGCGATTGCCACCTCGCTAGTAGCGATCATTATCAATCTTGTACAAGACCACTCCACGTTGCACTATGAAGCAGCTACTACTTTAGGTTCAAAAGCAGCATTAGGTGTTTTACTTGTCTTACTACTCATCAGCTTTGCCCAGTTTATGCCTTACTATTTAAATAAAAAACAGCAATAAGCAAAAGAAGATGGGTGTTTGCATCCATCTTCTTTTTATGTAAGAATGAGAACGAAAAAGGAGGCTCTTTTATGGAAAAAATTGCCATTATTGGCGGTGGAATTATCGGTATGACCCTTGCAAATTATTTAGATACAACCAAGTTCGAAGTCACATTATTTGATGACTCCACTGGCCAAGCAACCAAAGCCAGTGCGGGAATCATCTCTCCTTGGCTTTCAAAAAGACGAAACAAACAGTGGTATCAACTAGCTAAAGACGGTGCTGCTTTTTTTGATAAATTGATTCAAGATTTCCAACTAAATTCAACCATTTATGATCGTTCAGGAACACTTTTATTACGACCGCAAGATGAATTGATTTCACTTGCAGAATTAGCGGAGGAACGTAAAAAAGAAGCACCAGAAATCGGTGATATTGAACTATTAACACCCACTCAAACAGCCGCTAAGCTTGAACTACTTAAACCAGCACCTTCACTTCACATTAGTGGCGGTGGAAAGCTTGATGGTAAAGCTTATTTAACTCAACTTGCAAAACGTTTAACACGCCAGCAAGTGACAATCATCAATGACCGCGTGGTGTTTCAACCAAAAGGCGATGCCTGGTTAGTTCAAGGTGCGTTTGGCGAAAAAATAGTTGATCGAATCATCCTTACACCTGGGCCCGCATTAAAACCTTTGCTGGAAACTGTTGGCTATACAGTTGATATTCGGCCCCAAAAAGGACAACTTCTAGTTTTTGATTCTCCTTATCAAAATAGTAGCAAATGGCCTGTAGCGATGCTGGATGGCGAAGCCGATTTTATTCCATTCATGTCTGGTAAAATTTTGGTCGGTGCAACGCATGAAAACGATGGTGGGTGGGACTTAACCCCTACCGAAACTGCTTATGAAATGCTTACTACTCACACGAAAGACTTTTTAGCAAATCCGGAACAAATTAACGATTGGCGTTACCATTTCCGCGTGGGTACTCGTGCATATACCTCTGATTTTTCACCATTCTTCGGCTTAGTTCCAGATGATCCTACTTTACTAGTAGCAAGCGGACTAGGTTCATCCGGTTTAACAACTGGTCCTTACATCGGGTATTTGTTAGCGAATTACCTAAACACTGGAAATTGGCCGGAAAAAAATTATCAAAAAGAAATAAAAACTTATCTTTCAAAGCCAGTTGATTGATTGTAAACACAAAAAAGAGCGGACTTCTGTCTCGCTCTTTTTTTATTTGATCGATTCTTTAACTTTCCTTTCACCAAAAAAATCTGTTGAAAATAGTTAGCTTGAATACATTCATCCGTGACTCACTATCTTCCCATTAAAGATAACTTTTTGGTTCTCATTAACACCCTTTATTTCTTCAATTTTTTCAATAATCGTTCCAAATATTTCGTTGCCTCAGTAGGAAGTTCATGGTAGCCACCCAACAGCTCTGCTTGTTCTTGGATAAATTGATTTCTGGAAGTCAAGCGCTGATATAAATGTTCTTGATAAGTTGCTTCATTAAATGGCTCAGGAAATTCAGCTATCGGTAAATAAGACAATTCTGTTAACTTTCCTAGTGGCAAAAATTGCGCTTGTTTTTTAGCAATAGCCTCTACACTTCTCAAAGTGATTTCAGGCGTAATTTTTTTTTGGTCAAAAAATCCTGTATTTAAAATATAGCAATCGGTACCTTGTTGCTCAAATAGTTCTTTAAAAGCCTGATAGTCCTCAGCTAGTGGGTATACTCTAAACGGATTAGCGTATGGAACAAAGACTAGCTGATCCACTTCTTCATTCCGAATGTTTTCTGCGCTTGACCGTTTTGTTGCTAAAGTCGCACCAAAAATTGCAGCTAAGATAGGATTATTGATTTTAACAACCGGTGGAAAAACATCATCTTTCATAATCCAAAAAACTGCATCAATTTTATCATCTAAATGGTCCACACGATTTGGCGTAACAAACCGTGATTTGATTGCCCGACCGTTGCCATTACGAATATCTTCAGTCACTAATACTTTTTTCCCAGAGTCATTCAGCGTAACACCCACATTTTGACACGTTAAAAACGAGGTGATTGTTGGATCATCTGAAGCATAGTCCTGTGTTTTGTCAAAGTAGGCTGGCTCTAATGCCGTAGTTGATCCTTTCGTTTTTGAGATAACAAATGCATCATCATGTAACACAGTGACTACATCATCTGCACGTCTCGCTAAAGTGATCGTTGACTTTCCAGAACCAGATAGGCCAAAAACTGCCATTGTGTAATGATGTGTTGGAAATTGATATTGCTTCAATCCTCCATGACACGCAATGAAGCCATTCCGATTGGCTAGCGCCCAAGCAAGAGTCAGCGTTGCTTTTTTTAACTCGCCAAAGTAACGCAAGCCCAAAACAGCTGCAACATTATGCGTAGCATCAATCAATACCAAACCATCAGGAAATGCTGGGTGTTGCCATTCTGGATCAGCAAAAATGTACAGGTCACCCTCATCGTACGTTTGCGAATGCTGATAGTCAGTTTCAATCTCTGCTGTTAGCACTTGAAAGTTTAATAAATAAGAGTATAAATTATTCTCAAATCCTTCAGGAATCAGCACATGTGATTTAACTGAAAATTCCTGGTCCAATCCAACAATGACTTCACCATGATAAAACTGACGTGTTCTGCTTTGATAAATTGCTTCCCGCAAAATTTTTTCATACTTCACTTGGCTAATTCCTGGCTCACCGATTACTCTGCGAGCTGCCGCTGTTCGGCCAACAATTTCACCATCATTAAAAACTAAAACTTTACTGTCCTTTGGAAGCTTTAACTCTTCTGTATGAGATACAGCTAGATCTGTGATAATCGTTCCAGGACTCTTGGTTGCTAACTGATACGCCTGTGCTAAATGATCAATCAATTGTACATTATTTCCATAAAATGCTGTTTCAATAATTACTCGAATACTCGAAAATAAACTGCTATTCGAGTTGATTGTTGCTTGTTGATGACCTGATATCGTACTCATTCGTTCACCTTCCTTTTAAGCCAAAAATAGAAAACGCTTTATAAATATTATATCTCAGCACTATTTTTTTGTCTTACGGCGCCCCTTATTGATTCTTCTACAACATTAGATATGCAAAATTCACGATTTTTTTAAACAAAAAAATCCAAGAAAATCACTCAAAAGTAATTTCCTTGGATTCAATATTTTGGTTTCAGTTGGTTACTCGACTTAGTACCAGCCGTTTGCTAACCAGAATGTTTTAGCAGCGTCCCATGAACCGTAGCGTGATGATACATATTCATCAGCAACACGTTCTTGGTTGGCAGCTGAGTAGTCACCATTTAAGTATGATGAATCTAATTGGTAACGTCCGATATAACGTCCGTTAGTAGCTGTATAAGAACCGCTTGATTCTCTTTGAGCGATCCATTCTTTTGCATCACTTGTTGAAGCTGCAGGAGCTGCTGGTGTTGCAACTACTGGTTCAACAGTTTCAACTGGTGCAACGTATGTATATTGTTGAGTTGCTTGTTCAGTTGCTGTTGTTTCTTGTTTAGTTTCAGTTTTTACTTCTGCTTTAGTTGAAACTTCACCTGATGTTGGGATTGTTAATTCTTCACCAACGTAGATACGATTAATATCAGAAATAGAATTTTTTTCTGCAATTGTGCTAATTAAAGTATTGTCACCTGCAAATTGTTGTGAAATTGTAGATAAAGTATCACCTGATTTAACTGTATAAGTTTCGTCAGCATGAGCTTCTGTAGCTCCCACAAACATTGCAGCACCTGCAGCAAAAGTTGTTCCTAAAACGATCTTCTTCATTGAATTCATATATTAAACTCCCTCATGTCCTCTTAGTTTCTTTCAACGTCATTAACTTTAACATTTGAAAATATTTCATAGGTAAAAGAATGATGACATTTGATGACAAAATGACAATTTTTTTAATATTTGTAACATTTCACCAGTCTATCATCTCAGTCTAAAGTCTTAGAAACCTTTGGCACCAAAGGAAAAAACATTTTCAAAGAGTGTCATGTTTTTTCACAAAAACTTGACATTTTGTAACATTACGACAGAAATTTCAGAAGAAAAATGCGATTTTTTTTGCTTAAATAACGAATTTCAGTCAAAAAAATGCAAAAACAGCAAAAAAGTCAGTAATTGTTACAACAATTACTGACTAAAAATGAGTGAATTAGCAAAAATTAGGAAAAACCTTACACTTTTGAGCTATTTCTGTTTTTTTCTTCGTTTCGTTTGTAAAACTGCGATTGCTTTTTCAAATTCTAGCTTCGCTTCTTCATCTGTTTCTTTCGCCAATGCGTCTTGCAGAACAGTTACCCACTCTTTTGGGTCTTTTGCACCTAAGCGTCCGATTGCCCAAGCCGCCGTCCCACGAATCACAGGACGAACATCTTTTAGGCAATGAGCGATTTCTGGTAATGACTCTCGATCCCCCAGATTCGCTAAGGCAATCAATGCGTTTCTTTGAAGTGGCTTTTTCCCTCGCCACGAACCAGCTAGATGTCCAAATTGCTGATTGAAGTCTTTATTAGAAATGGAAAGCATTGGTTTTAGTTTGGGGTATACTTCATCAACTTTCGGCTCCATTTCTTCATGGAAATGGAAATCTTTGCCTCTATTATAAGGGCAAACTAACTGACAAATGTCGCAACCATAAATGACATTACGCATTTTTTTCCGATACTCTTCTGGCATCATCCCTTTTGTCTGAGTCTGATAAGACAAGCATCTTTGAGCATTCATTCGTCCATCACCAAGCAACGCTTTCGTGGGACAACCGTCGATACAACGGGTGCAGTCACCGCAACCAAATACACCAGGTTCATCCGGTTCAAAAACGATATTTGTAACAATTTCACCTAAATAAACAAAAGAGCCAAACTCTTCCGTAATCAATAGACCATTGCGTCCAATAAAACCCAGACCTGCTCGCTGTGCGACTGCTACATCAATCAATTCTCCTGTATCCACTTGTGGAGCAAAGCGCCACTCTTCCTCCGTTTGCCACTGTTTTCCACGAGTCGTAATAAATTCAATCAAACGATTTAAACGATCTCGCAAAATATCATGATAATCGATTCCCCAAGAAGCACGGGCAAACTGTCCTCTTTTTTCATCTTTTGGAATTTCCTCATGAATTTTTGTAGGATACGCCAATGCAATAGAAATAATTGATTGGGGTTGATCAAATGTTTTTTCTGGGTAAAGTCGTTCTTCAATCACTGGATGTTCGAAACCCGAAGTATGACCTGCGGCTTTTTGTTCTTCCAGAGATTTCCTTAAATGAGCAAAAGGTTCCGCAGTCGTGAAGCCGATTTTATCAATGCCTAGTCGTTTACTTTCGCGAATGATTTCTTCCTTTAAAGTCATAAATTGCCTCACTTATTTCATTTTTCTTCTATATTAAGTAATAGATTATTGGTATCAAGATTACCGACTATATAACCCATAATATAATTTATCTTTTTTCAATTGAACAAATTCAATTTGTTGATCGGCGACTTTCTTTTCTTTTAACCAACGATTACGAGTGACAAAAACTTCCCAATAATTCGTTGAGATCAACTTTTTCTTATCATCCAATGCTTGGAAAAAGTTCCAAGAAACTGGTTTTGTATTCAACAATTGATGCAAACGTACTTGCTCTGTTTGAGGAAGTTCTGATAAATCCCGAGAGTATAAAACATCTTCATGTAAATTTTTTTGTTGTGTGTAAGTAAATGTTTGTGGGATCTTTCCTGGTCGTGCTACTAACATCAACTGGTTATAATAGCTATTCATTAATTTACTGTGTGCAATAAATGAGCTCTTATAATAAGCTGCTTGGATTTTCTGAATAACATTTTCAGTTCCAATGACAGAAAAAAGTGCTGGCCAAGCTTTAGTTTGAATTTCTTGATTCTGTTTGACTAAGACTCCTGGTATGAATCCAACGGCAGAAATGAAAACAAAGTAACCAATTCCAGTCGTTTCATCTAGTGGCTGAAACTCATCAAAAATCCACTTTCCAACATAACGTTCTGGTTCGACTACGTCATCCGTTGCATTCGCTATGAATAATTTTGCCATCTCAGTTTCAAGAAATTGAAGGTCTTGGTCTTTTTCAGTCGCTTCTTGTTGGTCAAGCAAACGAAAGACTTCTTCTTTTATTTGATGCTTATCTTTACGTGTGAAATTCATAGCTACACCTCTCCTTCTTACCTTTAACTATAACGGAAATCGAAGCAAAAAAACATTATTAGTCTAAAAAAACGTGAAAAATTATGATCTCAAGTAACCAGCTCATTGAATTAAAAATATGTTTTTTGTAGACGATTTTTTATTTCAACTCGTTGCCTGCCATCGACACATTATTTTAACAACTAATTCAGAAGAACAGAAAAAAGTTGAACCAAAACAAAAAATGTTTTTGTCCAACTTTAAGATCTGTTTATTTTGATAAACCTTTATGAATCGCGTCGATATTCCATTTCATCATTCCATAGTAAGAATCGCCTTCTTCACCGGTTTTAGCGACTGAGTCTGTAAATAATTTTTCAGCAATCGGAACACCAGTTTCTTTCGATACACGTTCCATGCTTCGGGGATCCACACTCGATTCTACAAACAAACCGGGAACTTTTGATGCTTTGACTTGGTCAATAATTGCAGTCATTTGATCAGGCGTTCCTTGACTTTCTGTGTTGATTTCCCAAATGTAAGCCGCTGGTAATTGATACGCTTTGGAAAAATATTTAAATGCGCCTTCACTGGTAACTAATAACTTTTTCTCTTCACTGATCGTCGCAAATGACTCTTTTGCTTCTTGATCCAATGATTCAAGCTTTTGACGATATTCTTGACTATTTTTTTCGTAAGTTTCTTTGTTATCTGGGTCTTTTTCACCCAAAATCCGAGTGATTTCTTCCACATATTTGATTCCATTAGACAAATCTAGCCATGCGTGTGGGTCTGCCTGGGTTTCTTGACCAGCACTTGTTAAATAAAGTGGCTCTACTTCACGGCTAACAGCAAAATAGTCTTCATCTTCGATTTTCTTAGCTGTTTCCATCAAATTATTGAACCAACCATTCCCAGTTTCCAAGTTCAGTCCATTGTATAAGATGACTTTTGCATCACTGGCTTTTTTGATGTCTTCTGGTAAAACTTCATACTCATGTGGGTCAGTTCCCACAGGTACAATACTATGAATCGTTACTTTGTCTTTGCCAACTTCTTTTGCCATATCTGCCAGAATGGAATTCGTCGCAACAACGGTCAGTTTTCCGTCCTTCGTTTGTTCTGCTTTCTCGCTCTTTGTTGAGCATCCTACTAAGAAAGCTCCTAATGTGAATAACAAGATTAGTAATTTAGATTTCTTCATTTGTTTGCTCCTTTCTTTGAAACAAAATACCTTTTGTTGGTGAAAATAAAAATGCTAGGGCAAAAAAGACAGCTGATGCTAATACGATAGTTGCCCCTGAAGGTAAGTTATAGCTGTAACTGAAAAATACACCAACGATTGCGCTCAACACACCAAAACTCGCAGATAAAGCAATCATTGTCGATAAACGATTCGTTAACAAATATGCTGTTGCAGCTGGTGTGATCAACATGGCAATCACTAAAATCGTGCCTACTGTCTGAAGGCTTACTACAGCAACTAACGTTAAGAAGAACATCAAGGCGTAATGAATAAATGTTGTATTTAACCCATAGGCTTTTGCCATCATTGGATCAAAGGAAGTGATTTTTAACTCCTTATAAAAAATAAAAATAAACAACAAGACAACAGCACTAACGATTGCGGTGAGATATAAATCACTCTCGCGAACAGCTAAAACATTACCAAATAGAATATGGTAAAGATCAGTTGCACTTTGAGCAAAGGAGATAAGAATGATCCCTAGTGCAAAAAATGAACTAAAAACAATTCCGATTGCCGTATCATTTTTTAAGCGACTTTTTTGTGTGACGAAACCAATCAATGCGGCAGTCAGCACACCAAAAGCAGTTGCACCCAAAATATAACTAAACCCAAACATATAAGAAATTGCCACGCCGGGTAAAACTGCGTGAGAAATCGCATCGCCCATCAGAGACATCCCGCGTAAAATAATAAATGAACCAATTACCCCTGAAGCTAATCCCACTAAAATAGATGTAATCAATGCATATTGTAAAAACTGATAATTTAATACACCATCAACGAACGATTGAATCATGCTTGCTCCCCCTTTATCAACTGACCAATTACTTCCCCATAAGCTAACTGCAGATTATTTGAAGTAAAGGTCTCTTGAACCGTCCCTGCCGCAATTAGCTCGCGATTTAATAAAATCACTTCATCAAAATATTCAGTTACTTTATGCAAATCATGATGAACAATCAAAATCGTTTTGCCTTCTGCACGCAACTCTTGTAAAATTGAAAAAATCTTTTTTTCGCTAACCGCATCGATTCCCACAAATGGCTCATCTAAAAAGATCCATTCCGCACCTTGCGTTAACGCTCGTGCAATAAATACTCGTTGTAATTGACCACCAGATAATTCACTGATTTGTCGATCAGCAAATTTTTCCATTCCTACTTTGACTAGTGCCTGTATTGCTCGCTCTTTCTCCCTTTTCCCAGGTCTTTTTCCAATTCTTAACGAAGGATATGTTCCAAGCAATACGACCCCAAAAACATCAATTGGGAAGGATAGATCCATTGCACTTCGTTGTTCTACATAAGCAATTTTTTTTCGTACCTCTTTTACTGATTTCCCTGAAAACGTCACAGTACCAGAAGATTTGGGAATCAATTCTAACAAAGATTTCATAAAAGTTGATTTTCCTGCACCATTTGGGCCAATGATTCCTGTCATTTTTTCTGATTGAATTGTTAAAGATATATTTTTCAAAGCAATCTTTCCTTGATAGGCCACGGAAAGATTTTCTACGCTGATTGTTGGTTTCACCATTCCAAGCACTCCTTTTTAGGGTTACCTAACTTTTTATTTAAAGATAGTTTAACCTATTAAGAAAACATTTTCAACAAAAAAATTTGTAGTTAAATTAAAATTCTTCTCGCGTTTTTTGAATCCTTTCTGTAAAATCACATCAAGAGATTAATTTAATAACTGTTTTTATTTATCAATAATTTATTTTTTTGACTGATAAATTTAATCGAATGTGTTGGCTTATTCTCTAAATTATGAAAGGAGTTTTTGTATGGAAGAAGGAAAATTAAATCGAAGTCTTAGCGCACGTCATATTCGAATGATTGCGTTGGGAGGGACAATTGGTGTTGGATTGTTTATGGGTGCCTCTTCAACCATTCGCTGGACTGGTCCCTCTGTCATGATTGCTTATGCTGTTGCCGGATTGTTTTTATATTTGATTATGCGTGCACTGGGCGAAATGCTTTACGTCGACCCTTCTACAGGTTCATTTGCTAATTACGCAAGTGATTATATCCATCCAGTTGCTGGTTATTTAACGGCTTGGAGCAATATTTTTCAGTATGTCGTAGTTGGAATTAGTGAAGTCATTGCCGTTGGTGAGTATATGAATTATTGGTGGCCGAATTTACCAACCATCATTCCTGGTATCACTGTAGTACTTTTCTTGATGTTAGCTAACTTGTTCTCAGTAAAAGCCTTCGGTGAATTAGAATTTTGGTTTTCGATGATCAAAGTCGTAACGATCATTTTAATGATTGTTGCTGGTTTAGGCGTTATCTTCTTTGGTTTTGGTAATCACGGTCAACCTATTGGTATTTCAAATCTTTGGAAAAATGGTGGCTTCTTTACCGGTGGCGTGAAAGGTTTCTTTTTTGCTTTATCCATCGTAATTGCTTCTTATCAAGGAATTGAGTTAATTGGGATGACTGCTGGTGAAGCAAAAAATCCACAAAAAACAATCGTTGAAGCTGTTCAATCTACAATTGGACGCATTCTTATTTTTTATATTGGTGCTATTTTTATTATCGTAAGTATCTATCCATGGAATCAACTGGGTGAAATTGGGTCTCCCTTTGTTCAAACATTCGCAAAAATTGGGATTACTTTTGCCGCTGGATTGATCAACTTTGTCGTAATCACTGCTGCCTTGTCTGGTTGTAACTCAGGCATTTTCAGCGCAAGTCGCATGATTTACACATTGGCAGTTAATGGGAAAATGTCTAAACGTTTCTTAAAATTGTCTCGTCATGGGGTACCCTTTTACCCAGTTGTTGCAATTTCAGGAGGTATCTTGATTGGTTTAGTCATCAATTATTTGCTACCAATGTTTGTTACTCACTCTGAAAATATTTTTGTCTTTGTTTATAGTTCAAGTATTTTACCAGGAATGATTCCTTGGATTGTCATTTTAATCAGTGAAATCAAATTCCGTAAAATCCACGCGGAACAAATGACTGAGCATCCATTCAAAATGCCATTATCCCCTTATACCAATTATTTAACTTTATTGTTTTTAGCTATTATTCTTTGTTTTATGTTTATCAATCCCGAAACAAGAATTTCCTTGCTGATTGGTTTAGCCTTTTTATTTTTTATGACGATTCACTACTTTCTTCGTGAAAAACGAGTGAAGAAAGCTTAAACAACAAAACTGCGAGTCTGTTCTACTCTTGAAAAGAAATTTTTCTAGAGGTAGTAACATCTCGCAGTTTTTTTATTACTTATTGCAGTTGAAGGACAGCGCCGGGAGTTAAGAAGTAATCATCCATCGTCATCCCATTCAATGCTAAGATCGTTTCCACTGGTACACCCGTACGTTGTGCAACTTGATTAGGGCCTTCACCAGCTAAGACAACAGTTGTTGCAGCTTGACTCGTCACAGTCTCTGACGTATCGGTCGTTTGACTATTTATTGTTTCAGCCGTCTGTTCGTCTGTGGAAGTCATTGTTTCTTCTGAAGTCGAACTACTTGTTTCTTGTTTGTTCGCTTCTTCAGCTTGTAGCGCGCTGCTTGTTCGTAAATAAATATCGGATATTTTTGCTACTTCAGTTGTGTATTTACTTGATAACTGATCAACTAAAGAATTGATATCGACAGTTGAAGAAGTATCTGCTTGGTGTGTAGCTTTTAATTTGCTGATTCCTTCATTTGAAATTGCTTGCAGTGCTAATGCTTTCTGATTCGCAATCGAAGATAATCCTGCAACCCCATTTTGATTTGATTGAATTTCTGTTTGATATTCATCAATCAATATCGGTGTTTGTTCAGTCAACTTCTCTGAGTAAGTCGTCAAAATCGTTTGTAGTTCATCTGCTGACTCTTTATCTGTGCTACTCGTTTCTGTTGATGATTTTGTTGAACTATCCGTTGTTTTTGTCGCTTTTTTACTTTGTTTTTTCTTCGCTTTTTTTTCATTTTTTTGCGTTGAAGAAACAGTTGTTTCAGGTGTTTCTTTGGCACTAGAAGTTGATTTTCCGAACTGCGTCAATCCCCAAACTGAGCCGCCAATCACCAAGACTGCTACCAAACAGGCACCAATAATCAACAATCTTTTTTGCATTCGTTGCTTTTGCTGACGCCTCCTAGACATCCGAACATTTTCATCTCGTTCATTTTTGTTTTTCAATAAGTTCACCACCAATAATTTATGTTAAAAATAGTGTTATGCCTTATCTTCATTGTAACAAATAACAATAGTTATGCACATTTATTTCTTAAAATTTTCTAATCCTTTTTACCACTCACGATGATTCCATGATTTCCCATCAATTTCTCCCTGAAGTTGAGTGATTCGCTCATCGCTTTCTTTGACTAATTTTTTTAATTCAAATAACAAAGCAGCATCTTCATAATGAACATTTTTTTCATTTAGTTCGTCAATTTGTTGTTGTAACCACTCCCTATTCATTCATTTTCCTCCTTTAATTCACCCAATGTGAAGGTCAAATCTTCAATCATTTCTTGTTGTTCTTTTAAGCCATCTAGAAGATAGGACTTTTGCGGTTCTGAAAAATGCGACTTTTTTTCTATTTGTTCAAGAAACCAGTTGATTCGCTGAACAAGACTTGGTTTTCCAGTTAAAGAAAGATATTGCTGATAAGCAATCAAGCGTTCAAATCGCACCTCAGAAGTCTGATACATAAATTGTGCTAACACAAATGGAGGCAAATAATTCATTTGAAATTTGTGGGCAATTCGTTGATACGGGCGCAAAAATTCAGACAAGGTGAACTCTTCTTTACCACCTGCTTGATATTCTTTTTCCGCCACGCCAGTCGTTACTACCACACCAAATTCTTTTCCTTGCAACACTTTGCTTGCTTTAGCCAAAACTGTGTCTTGCCATATTTTTAAATGTGCAGGCGCACTATACCAATAAAGAGGAAATTGAAAGATGATGCGATCGTGCGCCGCTAGCAACGCTAATTCGTCATTTAAGTTGATTTCTCCGGTTGGATAGACAGATTCTAAATGATGCCACGTAATCGCAAGCGATTTGGAGGCCTCTTTAAAAAATTGTTGATTTAATGATTCTTGAAGATTGGGATGGCTGACAATTACTAATGTCTTCATCACGATTACGTCCTTTCTTCTTCATACTGTTTCATAGTTTAGCATAACAAATAGACTTCGTTGATCATTATGCCTCATCTTTAGCAAGACGTTTTTTACCCCACTCTTTTTTGATAGGTATATAATAAAAGTATTAAAGCAAAGAGGCGAATAATATGAAAACTGTAACAGCAAAAGAAGTAGAAGATTATTTAACCAGTCGTTTAGGTGGAATCAGCGTAATTGACATCCATATTGAATTTCCAGATGATCTTCAAGCATTCCATATTGAAGGTGAAAATGACTACTATCTCTTACAAGATGACCAAAAAATATATCATTTACTTGATGGAAAACGTGAGGAAAAATTAGTAGGAGAAGATCCTGAAAAATTTTTGGCTCATGTCATTCAACTAATTACCAATGAAGATACTACTGTCACATACTAGTCATTTAGATTCGACATTGATTTTCTCCTTAAAAAAAGCCGCAAAACCCTCCATTGGGATTTGCGGCTTTTTTTATCTTTTATTATTTTGAGGCACGTTTGATATAAGAACCTTCAGCTGTGTTGATTTCTAATAATTCATCTACTTCAACAAAGTCAGGAACATTGACAACTAAGCCAGTTTCCATTGTCGCTGGTTTACCTGAACCAGTTACTGTCGCACCTTTGATTGAAGGTTGTGTTTCAACAACACGTAAAACAACAGTTGTTGGTAATTGTACACCAATTACTTCGCTACCGAAAAATTGGATTTTTACTTCCATATTTTCTAAGATGTATTTCATTTCTTCTTCGACTGTTTCAACGGGAATCTCATATTGCTCATATGTTTCTAAGTCCATGAAGAATGCTGTATCATCCATTGTGTATAAGTATTGAACAGCTTTTGTATCAATGTGTGCTTTTTCAAATTTTTCTTCTGGGCGGAAAGTTGTATCATATGTTGCACCAGAACGAACATCTTTTAGTTTCATACGCATAACCGTATTTCCTTTACCAGGTTTGTGGTGACTTGCGTCTAAAACTTTAATTAATTTTCCATCTTGTACAAATGTCATACCGGCTTTTAAATCGCTTGCTGAAATCATTTAAATTGCTCCTTTTTTGTTTATCATCATCTTTTTTATTGTATCAAACAACAGTGGATAAGACTAGCAAATCTTCATTTTTATCTAGCAACACTTCTTCATTTTCTTCTGTGATTCACTTTATCATGCACCCTATCCAATTATTCCTATCACTAAAAATCGTCAAATCCTTTGACTCTGGCATTTTTTCATGCTATTTTTGATGAAATTATTACTGGAGGAACAGACATGATGAACAAACAACGTAACTTCAACCAATTGACTACTTGTTGTTGTATGGTGCAAAAAAGCAGCATACTATTTGTCGTGTCTATTAACTGCCCTTCATAATTTACGTGTATTCTTTTGGAAAACACGGCGAATTTATGATACTTAGGAGCTGATTTAATAGTCAGCTCCTTTTTTATCGAATTTTTTTAGGAGGAAGCTATGATACTAACAACGATTCATGATTATATTGGCAAAACACCTTTATTTGAATTTACGCACAATGCTTATGAAATACCAAAAGGTTCCAAAATCTATGCGAAACTTGAATATTTGAATCCTGGAGGTAGCGTTAAAGATCGACTTGGTTTTTACTTGATTGAACAAGGTTTGAAAACTGGAAAAATCAACCAAGATACAACAATCATTGAACCAACCGCCGGCAATACCGGAATTGGATTAGCCTTAGCTGCTTTAAATTATCATTTAAAAACGATCTTCATAGTACCAGAAAAGTTTAGTATTGAAAAACAACAACTTATGAAAGCGTTAGGTGCAGAAATCATTCATACACCTACTTCACTCGGAATGCTCGGTGCTATCAAAAAAAGCCAGGAATTAGCAACTGAATTAGAAAATGTTTATCTACCAAAACAATTTGAAAATCCTGATAATCCAGCAACTTATTATCACACGCTTGGGCCAGAATTAGGTGACGAACTAGCAGGAAAAATAGATAGTTTCGTAGCTGGAATTGGTAGTGGTGGTACTTTTTCTGGCACAGCAAGTTATCTTAAGGAACAGCTAAGTGATATTCGACTAATCGGTGTGGAACCAGAAGGCTCTATTTTAAATGGCGGCAAAGCAGGTTCTCATGAAATTGAAGGAATTGGTGTGGAATTCATTCCTCCATTTCTTGACTCCTTAGCTATTACTCGTTTTGAAACTATTTCAGATGAGGAAGGATTTTATTACACACGTGCTTTGGCTAAAAACCAAGGATTATTAGTTGGCAGTTCAAGTGGTGCCGCTTTTGCAGCAGCTCTCAAAGAAGCACAACGATTACCTGCAGGAAGCTCGATCGTAACCATTTTCCCAGACGCAAGTGACCGTTATCTTTCAAAAAACATTTATTTATAGGAGGAATGAACATGCATATTCAAACAAAATTAATTCATGGTGGTATTAGTGAAGACCAAACTACAGGTGCCGTGAGCGTTCCAATTTACCAAACATCCACTTATCGACAAAATGGTGTTGGTCAACCAAAAAAATACGAGTATTCTCGTTCAGGTAACCCTACACGTTTTGCATTGGAAGAACTAATTGCAGATCTTGAAGGTGGGATCCAAGGTTTTGCCTTCTCCTCAGGATTGGCAAGCATCCATACGGTTCTCTCGCTATTTGAACCCGGTGATCATGTCTTACTTGGTGATGATGTTTATGGCGGAACTTTCCGTCTAGTTGATAAAGTATTTTCTAAAATTGGTTTAGCATACACAATTATTGATACAAGTGATCTTGAACAAATTGAACAAGCAATTCAGTCAAACACTAAGGCACTTTATCTTGAAACACCAAGTAATCCACTTCTTAAAATCACTGATTTAAAAACCAGCCTTGCTATGGCAAAAAAACATGATCTCTTAACGATTGTTGACAATACATTTGCGACACCTTATTTCCAACAGCCACTAGCACTTGGCGCAGACATCGTTGTTCACAGTGGGACAAAATATCTCGGCGGGCATAGTGATGTTGTTGCTGGTTTAGTCACCACTAATAAAGCAGACTTAGCAGAAAGAATTGGTTTTTTACAAAATGCTATAGGTGCAGTCTTAGGTCCCCAGGATAGTTGGCTTATCCAACGTGGGATCAAGACCTTAGGCGTGCGAATGGAGGCACATCAAAAAAATGCTTTGGCAGTAGCAAATTTTCTTGAGAATCATCCAGCTGTTGAATCGGTTTATTATCCCGGACTAACAAGTCATCCAAACTATCAGATTGCAAAAACACAAATGAGCGGTTTTAGTGGTATGGTCTCTTTTGACTTAAAAGAAGATGCAGAAGCAGTACCTTTTGTTGAATCATTAAAATTATTTATTCTAGCAGAAAGTTTAGGTGGCGTGGAAAGTTTAGTTGAAGTTCCTTCGATTATGACACATGCTTCTATTCCAAAAGATAAGCGGGAAAAAGCGGGAATCAAAGACGGATTGATTCGTCTTTCTGTAGGTATCGAACATGTCGAGGACTTATTAGCAGACTTAACTCAAGCCTTTGATAAAATGAAAATCATTAAGTAAATTTCTTCATTTATAGAAATAAGGTTAAAAATCATGGATGCACCTATAACTTATTCTAAATAAATGTTAGAATTTAGCTATTACCACTGAACAAAAAATGAATCGAGGGAATTTACATGAAAATGAACGTTGAAAGTTTCAATCTAGATCACACAAAAGTAAAAGCACCTTATATCCGTGTTGCCGATCGCAAAACTGGTGAAAATGGTGATGTGATTATTAAATATGATGTCCGCTTCAAGCAACCAAACAAAGAGCATATGGATATGCCAAGCTTACATTCACTTGAGCATTTAACTGCTGAACTGATTCGTAATCATGCTGACTACATTGTAGACTGGTCTCCAATGGGGTGCCAAACCGGTTTTTATTTAACTGTGCTAAATCATGAAAGCTATGATGATGTTCTAGATGTTTTAGAAAAAACAATGAAGGATGTTCTTGAAGCTACTGAAGTACCTGCAAGTAATGAAACACAATGTGGTTGGGCTGCAAGCCATACTTTAGAAGGTGCACAAGAGTTAGCACGTGAATTCTTAGCAAAACGCGACGAATGGTCTGAAGTCTTTGCCTAATTTAACTAAAAAACTGAGAGCTTTTATCTAAGCTTCTCAGTTTTTTTGTTCTATAATAAATATGTACTTACTCAATTCGTAAAGGAGAATTTTTATGACAGTTTATGATTTTGACGCGACTTTGAAAAATGGAACCACTTACTCTTTAAACAACTACCAAAACCATCCAATGATCATCGTTAATACTGCAACAAAATGCGGGCTTGCATCACAATTTGAGCAGCTTGAACAAATTTACACTACCTATAAAGAAAAAGGATTGATTGTTTTAGGCTTTCCTTCTAACCAGTTTAAACAAGAACTAGATTCTGCTGAAGAAGCGGCACAAGCTTGTCGAACTACTTATGGTGTTTCGTTTCCAATGCATCAATTAGTCGAAGTAAATGGGGGAACTACTGATCCTTTATTCGCCTATTTGAAGGAAAATGCGCCTGGTACCATGACCAATGCAATTAAATGGAATTTCACAAAATTCTTGATTGATAAAGATGGGAACGTCGTCAAACGTTTTGCTCCACAAACTTCTCCTGAAAAAATGATTGATGACATTGAAAAACTTCTTGCTGAATAATCATAGTAAAAAGAATACAAAAAAACAGATGAGCTTAATCACTCATCTGTTTTTTACCGTTGCGTGGCGACGTCCTACTCTCACAAGGGGCAACCCCTCACTACAATCGGCGCTAAGAAGCTTAACTTCTGTGTTCGGCATGGTTACAGG
>NZ_JAFLWI010000006.1 GCF_017315945.1 Candidatus Enterococcus courvalinii | reverse complement strand
TGTTCAGTTTTCAAAGGTCTAATCATTTTTTGTTTCAACAACTTTTATATCTTAACAGATTTTTTAGAAGTTGTCAACACTTTTTGTTTTTTTAATTTTTAGCCATTTATTTAACGACTTAATAAGTTTAACATCTCTTTTGTTATTTGTCAATAACTTTTTTGTTGAAATACCAAACTTTCAGAAGCTTATTCCCTAAGCGACTTTGTTATTCTAACATGTCCTTCTTTATTCGTCAACACTATTTTTTAAAGAAATTAATGTTGTTAGTAAGTAAAGAATTATTTGAGAACAAATAATAATATAGCAATCTATTTCTTAAATTGCAACAGAAATAATTACTTTTTTGAATAATATTTTAAAAAACGAATATTCAAAAAAAATGTTTCCTCTTTGTTCTATTTTTTCTACTATTTCCTTGCTAAGTTTTGCAGAATACTGCTTATAGTTCGTCCATCAAACACTTGCGTTTCTCTTACCTTGCAGCCACTTTCTATAAAAAAGAAAAGACAAGTAAAACGAAATCGTTTTACTTGTCTTCAGATTTTACTATTGGAATAAATATTCGAAAAATCGTTCCTTGCCCAACAACGCTCTCAGCAATAATTCTTCCCTTATAGCTTTCAACTAATTGTTTAGCTATAGATAGTCCTAGACCATTACCACCTTTTGTACGTGCTCTGGCTTTATCAACCCGATAAAACCGGTTGAAGATTTTCTTCAAGTCTTCTTGTGGGATTCCCTCACCAAAATCTTGAATCGCAATCTCAAATTCACTCAACGTAGAAGAAATAGAAATATGCACTTCTTTTCTCGTCGTAGAATATTTGACTGCATTATCAAGAATGATAATGATCAATTGTTCAAAATGATTACGGTAGATTTGTAAAATCACTTCTTTAGATAAATCATCATCTAAAGTAATTACATAATCTGGATATAGGATCTTAAAGTTATTATAGACTTGATAGGTAACTTCTTTTCCTTTTGTAGTTTCGTTACCATAATGAATATCGACTTGCTCAGCTCTTGAAAGATCTAACATTTCTTGAACGAGGCTCTTCATACGGCTAATTTCTTGCATGCTTGCGCTAAGAGACTCCTCTAAGATTTCAGGATCATCTTTTCCCCAACGATTTAGCAAACTCAAATGGCCTTCAATAATTGCAACAGGTGTTCGTAATTCATGGGACACATCTTGAACAAATTGTTCTTGTTGCTCCATATATAGACGCATTCGATCAAGCATCTCATTAAAGATTTCAGCTAAATCTGCCAACTCGTCATTTGTATCAATTTCAGGCATATGAATATTCGACTGCGGGTCTTTTCGGATAGTATCCATCGTATCTCGCAGAACTTTTAACGGTTTCAGGAAATAAGAAGATAGGAAAAAGCCTAAGATACTACTTAGAATTAACGAAACGACTTCTAAAATAATCAGTGTCAACAATAATTTGTTCCGTATATCATAAAAAGAGGACAATTCATAGAAAGTTTGTGCATAGCCAATTTTTTCACGAGTTCCTTTGGAATAGATTGGCTGAATCGACAAAAATCCTGTTCTACCATCTATCGTCACAATCGTCGGAACTTTTCTGGTTGTTTGTAACAACGATTGACTATGCTGTTGCGTCTTAAATATCAACTTTTCTTCTAAATTATAGACGAATAAATCTAATGACGACTGACCGAGTTCAGCAATGAAGGAATCAATTTTCATCAAGTTCCCTTCGATATTCGTCGTTTGATCATCAATATTACTATCATTTGTAGTTGTATTAGTTAAATTTCGGTACGTATTGACTAAAGTCAGCTCTTCATCAGAATTAGCTAACCGAGAAGCCACTTGCGAAATCGTTCGTTCCACATTGTTTCGTTCTTTAGCAACGATTAGATTAATTGAAGACTTATAAGTAATAACTGCGAAAATAGTAAAAACAACAAATATAAAGAAAGAACTTGCAAAAGCCCACTTGATAGTCAAGGAAGGGCCTTTCAGTTCTCTTTTTTCCGATTTTTTCGGTTCTATCACGAGCGCATCACATAACCTGTTCCACGGACAGTTTGGATGTAGCTTTCCTCTCCAGGAACATCAATCTTATTACGCAAGTAACGAATATATACATCGACAACATTTGTTTCAACTTCTGTTTCATAACCCCAAACTTTGTTTAATAGAACATCGCGGGCTAATACAACATTGACGTTTTCCATCAAAGTCAACAATAGTTCATATTCACGTTTGGTTAATTCAATTACTTCGTTTCCACGGCGTACCACACGATTTTCTTTTTCAATCGTTAGGTCACGATAAGTAATTGTTGTTTGTTTTGCTACGTTTTTATCGCCTTCGATATCAATTCGACGTAACAAAGCTCGCAAACGGGCTAATAGTTCCTCAATTGCAAATGGCTTAACAATGTAGTCATCTGCTCCATGGTCTAAACCTGATACGCGGTCAATCACAGAATCTCTAGCAGTCATCATGATGATTGGTGTATTTTTTACTTGACGGACACGTCGACAAACTTCTAATCCATTTAATTCAGGTAACATCAAATCTAGTAAAATGGCATCCCATTCATTATTTAAAGCGGCGTCTAATCCCGTACGGCCATTATAATGAACTTCAGCATTATACCCTTCATGCTTTAATTCCAACTCGACAAAGCGAGCTAAGTTCTTTTCATCTTCAATGATTAGAATATTACTCATCTATTATTTTATCCTTTCCCTCTACGCGATTTCTACAAACTCTATCATTATACCGATATTCTACTTAAAAATCTATAGTCATTCTATCATGAATAAACAATTTTAAAAAGAGCCGAAGTCTATTCGTAACAAATGACTTCAGCTCTATCATGATTTCTCTAATTTTTCAGTTTTGCAAAGTCAAAAACTACTTACTCTTCATGATACCAAGAGTAGTGGAAGATTCCTTCTTTGTCCACACGTTCATAAGTGTGTGCACCAAAATAATCACGTTGTGCTTGAATAATGTTAGCTGGCAAGCGTTCTGCTCTATAAGAATCAAAGTAAGAAATTGCTGAAGAGAACGTTGGCACTGGTACACCAGCTTGAACGGCTAAAGAAACTACATCTCTCACAGATTGTTGATATTTCTTCGTGATTTCAACAAAGTAGTCGTCTAACAATAAGTTTTCGATATCTGGGTCTTTATCATACGCATCTGTAATTTTTTGTAAGAAACGAGCACGGATAATACATCCTGCACGCCAGATTTTAGCAATTTCGCCAAATGGTAGATCCCAGTCATACTCTTTGGAAGCTACTCGTAATTGAGCAAAGCCTTGAGCATAGCTCATGATTTTGCTAAAGTACAATGCTTCACGGATTTTCTCAACTAATTCTTTTTTGTCACCAGTGTATTCAAAATTATTTGGGTTTGACAAAATTTTACTTGCTTGGACACGTTCATCTTTATAAGCAGAGATATAACGAGCAAAGACAGATTCTGTGATCAATGGAAGTGGGACACCTAAATCTAAAGCACTTTGGCTTGTCCATTTACCAGTTCCTTTATTGCCAGCAGCATCAAGGATGACATCAACAATCGGTTTTCCTGTACCTTCATCATCTTTACGAGTCAAAATGTCAGCAGTGATCTCGATTAAGTAGCTATCAAGTTCTCCTTGATTCCATTCCTTGAAGATTTCAGCCATTTCATCAACTGACAGCCCAAGAATATTCTTCATTAAGTCATAAGACTCAGCAATCAATTGCATGTCTCCGTACTCAATTCCATTGTGAACCATTTTTACATAATGACCTGCACCATTTGGTCCAATATAAGTGACACATGGTTCGCCATCTTCTGCTTTAGCAGAAATTTGTTCTAAAATAGGTGCCACTAGTTCGTAGGCTTCTTTTTGGCCACCAGGCATGATAGAAGGACCTTTAAGTGCGCCTTCTTCTCCACCAGAAACACCAGTACCAATAAAGTTGATTCCAGAATTCGCTAATTCTTCGTTACGACGGATCGTATCTTTGAAGAATGTATTTCCGCCATCAATCAAAATATCACCTTTGTCTAAATGAGGTAATAATTCTTGAATCGTCGCATCCGTAGCTGGTCCTGCTTTAACCATCAAAAGAATACGACGTGGTTTTTCAATTGAAGCAACAAAGTCTTCCATCGTATAAGTTGCTTTAAAGTTTTTATCTGGATGTTCTTCTACTACTTCTGTTGTTTTTGAACCAGTGCGGTTAAATAATGCGACTGAATAACCGCGACTTTCAATATTCAAGGCTAAGTTTTTGCCCATAACGGCCATACCGACAACGCCGATTTGTTGTTTCGTCATATGAACTCCTCCTACATTTGGGGTTACTCCCCTAATCTCTCTCATTATAGCCTATCATTGGTGCAATGCAAACCAATGTGCAAAATATTTTGGCGTTTTTCGAGAAAAAAATAAACCCCAAGGCTCCATGGTTAGCCTTGAGGTTTTACATTTTCTAATTAAAATGTATTAAGCTTCTTTAGACATTACGTCCTTACCATCATAGTAACCACAATTTGTACATACGTGATGGCTTTTTTTCATTTCACCACAGTTAGGACATTCGTTCAAACCTTTGATTGTCAATTTGTAGTGTGTACGACGTTTTGCTTTTTTAGCTTTTGATGTTCTTCTAGCTGGTACTGCCATTTTGCTACACCTCCTTGTAAAGTCTTGCATCAAATTAGATGCAATATATTCCAATCTTACTTGTTATCTTTATTCCTTTGATTCATCATCAAAAAATTCCGATAGTTTTGCAAGACGAGGATCTACTTTTGTCTCAGCTTCTTCCACTTTTCTGCGCTCATGTTCTGCTTCAGAAATAACTTCCCAATCCATGCCTTTAGGTAGGTTGGCTTCTTCTGTTTCCTCTGCTTCAGTAAGCACACGCATTGGAATTGCCAATAAAATATTATCTTCGATTGACTCTGTCAAATCAAGCTGTGTGCCTTCAATCAACAAAATCTCATCAGCCGATAATTGGTCGTCTCGACTTTGATACTGCTCTACTGTCATGAATAATTCATCAACTGGAAAATCCATTACTAGCTCAACAGGTTCTAGTGAACGTGTTGATGGAACAGTCAGAGTCGTTTGCACAGTGTAATGAACGATATAGCCTTTTTTATCAACGGAAACAAATCCTTCAACAGCCACTGGTGCAACATCGAGTATTAAATTATCGCGTTTCATCAAACTTGATTTTAAATCAAGTGTTTCATGAAATACTAATGGTGTCTCTTGATATTTTCGTAATTCTAGTAAAGACCATTTCATTTTTCATCACTCCTAAGCAACAAAAGCAATTATACAGGGCAAAAACGTCCTTGTCAATGAAATTTTCTTGACACCTTACACTTCATAAAAAAACAGTACATTAATTGGAAAATCAATTTTCTTTTTTCACTTTATTAGCAAAATCTTCTTTTCTTTTTTGCTAAAGTTCTATTGAGACGTCTTTCATGTAACTGAATTCTTTTCCGAAAAAAATTTTAAGTTTTATTTGCATTCCATCGAAATAACAAGTAATCGCTTATTGATTTCGCAAACTTTCCAAGTGTATCTGTTTAATCTTTTGCTTCAGTTATTCAAAGCACTTCACTGAACTTTCAGTTGCTATCAAGAAATGAATCTATTACAATAACTATTATTTATATGGATAATGAGAGGAGCTAACATATGAACACACGAGACATTGAATACTATGTCCAGTTAATCAAACTAAAAAATTTTACAAAAGTTGCTAATCTATTTCATGTTAGCCAGCCCACAATCACTTACGCTGTCCAACGTTTGGAGACAGAATTAAATGCTGTTCTCATCGTCCGCGATCGTTCGCACAATGAATTATTGATCACACCTGCTGGCCACCAACTATTTATCCATGCACAGTCTATCCTCCAAGAAATCACTCGTGCAAAAGCAGAGATCCAACAACTACAAACGAAAAAAATTCGTCTTGGCATGCCACCGATTATTGGAAATGAATATTTCCCAAAATTATCCGGCTACTTTATTCGACAAAAATTGATGAGTCAATTGGAAATCATTGATGGTGGTTCTCGCGACTTATACGGGATGATTCATCAAGGTCAAATTGATTTGGCTTTACTCGGTTCAACTCAGCCAATTGTCGATCAGTCGTTAGAAACACAGTTGCTCTTAGATAAACGATTTATGATTGTTGTCTCACCTGAACATCCACTTGCCAAAAAGCAAGCTGTTTCGTTCAAAGAATTGATTGACGAAGAATTCGTTTTATTAAACGAGCATTACGTCCATCCAACTGCTTTTTCAAAATTAGCAAAGCAAGCACATATTGAGCCAAAGATTGTCTATCAAAGTAATGATTTATCCATTTTAAAAAGTATGATCCGTGAACAAGTTGGGATAGGATTTCTAACAGAGATTGCGATCCATCCAGAAGACCAGTTAATTATGCTTCCACTAACGGATACTGTACAACCACGCTTTTTGATTTCACTTGTCACACGCACACAGCAATTGCCAACTGATTTACAGCAACAAGTTGTCCGCGTCATTAATGAATTCATTCAGACACAAAAAAACAGCCCCTCAGATTGAGGAGCTGCTTTTTTTATACTATCTAGTAAATTAGATAGCTGTTGTTTCGCCACGGTATACAATACCACGACGTGAATCAACAGTAATCAATTCACCATCAACGATTGTTGAAGTTGCATCTTTTGCACCAACAATTACAGGAATATCTTGAGCGATACCTACAACTGCTGCGTGTGAAGTTAAGCCGCCTTCTTCAACTACGACTGCTGCTGCTTTTTCAATAGCAGGCATATATTCTTTATCAGTTGTTGGAACAACTAATACCATGCCGTCTTTTGCTTTTTTAATTGCTTCTTCAGCAGATGAAGCAACTACTGCGTTTGCAACAACAGATTTTTGACCAACGCCTTGAGCTTCTAATAATTTAGAACCAATCATTTGAATTTTCATTACGTTAGTTGTTCCACGCTCACCAACTGGTACACCAGCAGTGATCAAGATTAGATCGCCTTCTGAAGCAAAGCCTAATTCAACTGCTTTTTTAGCAGCTAATTCAAACATTTCATCAGTAGTTGTTGGTTTTTCAGTAACTGTTGGGTATACGCCCCAGTTTAACATCAAACCACGTTTTGTGCGTTCGTCAAATGTAACTGCCAAGATGTCAGCATCTGGACGGTATTTAGAAATCATTTTAGCTGTGTAGCCAGACTCAGTTGCAGCAACGATTGTTTTAACACCTAAGTTTTTAGCAGCACGAGCTACTGACAAACCGATTGTTTCAGTAACATCAGTTTTGTCAAATTGATTGATTTGGAATGTACCTAATTCAGCTAAAGCTTTTTCAGCTTCTTGGTCAATACGAGCCATTGTTGAAACAGCTTCTACTGGGTAGTCACCATTTGCAGATTCACCTGATAGCATTGTTGCGTCTGTACCATCAAATACAGCGTTGGCAACGTCAGATGCTTCGGCACGTGTTGGACGTGGGTTTTCTTGCATTGATTCTAACATTTGTGTAGCTGTAATAACTGGGATACCAGCAGCGTTACATTTTTTAATGATACGTTTTTGAACCATTGGTACTAATTCAGCTGGGATTTCAACACCCATGTCACCACGAGCAATCATAACACCATCAGAAACTTTGATGATTTCGTCGATGTTGTCGATACCTTCTTCAGATTCAATTTTAGGGAAAATTTGAACGTGTGTCATATTTTTTTCTTCTAAAATTTCACGAATGTCTAAAACGTCTTGTGCTTTACGTACAAAACTTGCAGCGATAAAGTCGATATCGTTATCTAAACCGAAACGGATATCGTCAGCATCTTTTTCTGTAATACCTGGTAAGCTGATTGATACGCCTGGTGCATTAACACCTTTACGTGATCCTAGCATACCTGCATTTTTTACTACTACAACTAATTCACGGTTTGCTTCGTCTTTTTCAACGATTTCCATGTCAATAAGACCATCATCGAATAAGATATGTCCACCAACGTGAACGTCTTCGAATAAACCAGGATAAGTTACAGCAATTTTTTCTTTTGAACCAACATGTTCAGGATCCATTGAGATACGAGTTTGATCTCCAACTTCAAATTTGATATAGCCAGCACGGCCAAAATCAGCTTCTGTTGTTCCTTGAACTGTTGTACGGATTTCTGCACCTTTAGTATCTAAAAGGATACCTACATCTTTACCTGTTTGTTTAACAGCTTCACGAACCATTACCATACGTGATAATTGTTCTTCATGATCCCCATGTGAGAAGTTAAAACGGAAGACATTTGCTCCAGATTCGATCAGTTTAGAAATAGTTTCTACTGAGTTACTTGCTGGTCCTAATGTACTAACGATTTTGGTTTTTTTCATTTTACAAAACGCTCCCATTCAATTTTGTTTATTTAAAGCTTTACAGCTTAAATAGCTACTAATATAGATAGTTCAGTTGAGTCAAACAAAGTTTGCTCTACTCATTCTTTCTTTTGATCAAATCATTTTAGAATGAAAGAGTATTGTTTAATTCGTACAATGATAAGTCTGGTTTATGTTTGTTGTTTTCCAAAGTATCAATGATGTCAGAAGCAACGATTTCATTGTCGTGGATACCAACACATAATCCGCCTTTACCTTGTTGTAATAATTCAACAGCGTAAGCGCCAAATTTACTTGCTAACACACGGTCACGTGCGCTTGGAGCGCCTCCACGAACAACGTGTCCTAAGATAGATACACGTGTATGGTAGTCACCGAATTCTGAAAGTTTTTCAGCAAATTCATTTCCGCCCATTACACCTTCAGCCAAGATGATTAAGCAATGTTTTTTACCACGATCGCGGCCTTCTTGGATTTTTTTAGCAACAGCAGCCATGTCAAAATCATGTTCTGGAATGATGATTTCGTCAGCACCACCTGCAACACCTGACCATAAAGCGATATCGCCGGCATTACGTCCCATCACTTCGATAACGAATGTACGAACGTGTGATGTAGCTGTGTCACGAATGCGGTCAATTGATTCAAGCACTGTATTGATTGCTGTATCAAAACCGATTGTGAAGTCTGTACCAGGAATATCATTATCAATTGTTCCAGGAATTCCCACTGCTGGGAAACCGCGTTTAGTTAAAGCCATCGCTCCGTGATAAGAGCCATCGCCACCGATAACTACTAATCCTTCAATACCGAATTTTTTCAATTGTTCGATACCCTTTAATTGTCCTTCTTCTGTAGCAAATTCTGGGTAGCGAGCAGAGTACAAGAAAGTACCACCGCGTTGGATTTTATCACCAACGTCAGCAACGTCAAGACGACGAATATCTCCGGCAACTAATCCGGCAAATCCGTAGTTGATTCCATAAACTTCTAGACCTTCATAGATTCCTTTACGAACAACTGCGCGAATCGCTGCGTTCATTCCAGGTGCGTCTCCGCCACTGGTCAAAATTCCGATGCGTTTCATATAAACATTCACCTCATTAAAATACTTTATCCTAAGAAGACTTAGGCTATAACCGTTTGTTTGCAATAACCACGTCTAACATTCTAACATTATTTTTCTAACTTGTCTTGGTTAATAGCTAAAAAAATGAAAAAAAATGAAAGCACGTAGTATTTTTTACCGTAACTTATTTGAAAACAACATTTTCCTCCTGAAGCAAATAAGAAAGCTGCCCTCTCAGACTCTTACTCCCATCTACCCAGTTTTCCTCTGATAACACAATTTTCCGTTGATTTTTTTCATAGTATAAAACAACTGGAATGTAGCCAGGGTGTTTCTGAAAAATTGTTTTCAATTGACGCATGGTTTCATGGTCTTCTTGTTTTTCCGTAATTCTTAAATAACAAGTTTGATCCGGAAACTGTTTTTCAAATTCTTTTGCATCTGCAAATGTTTCACCAATCAATTGTAACTCTTGGTTATATTGGCTTATTTCACTACGCCCTTGTACAAACAATACTCGATTCATCTCAAAAAGATTTCTGAATTGGCGATACAGCTTAGGAAAAACAGTGACTGTTACTTCGCCTGAGCTATCTGTCCCATCCACAAAGGCCATTCGTTCTCCTTTTTTTGTCCGAATTTCACGAATGCTTTTGATGTATAACAACAAACTTACTGTCTGTTGAGGCACGATTTCGGTAATCGATTGAATCCGTTTAGCTAAACGTAGTCGCTCATAGCCTTCCGTGGGGTGCCCGGATAAGTAAACACCTAGATATTCTTCTTCCAGGGCTAAACGTTCATCTAACGAATAGTCTGCAACTTCTTCTTCTTTCAACGCCATGATTTCCATAAGATCCAAACTGCCACTACTATATTGAACATTTTGAATTTTCCCCTCTAAATCAAGCATGAGCTGTTTTCGATTTTTTTCTAGCTCATCAAATGTGCCCACCGCAACTAAAGGTTTTAGAATCTCTTCTTTAAGCCAACGCTTATCTATACGAATCAAAAACTCATCAACAGATGTGAACGAGCCATTCGCCTTTCTTTCATTAATAATCTCTTCTACAAAGTCTCGCCGAACCCCTTTGACTGCTGTCAATCCAAAACGAATCATTTGTGAATCAACTAACTCAAACCCATAAGCACTTTGATTGATAGAAGGCGGACTTAATGTCAACTTGTTCTTTCTCGCCTCAGCAAGGTATTCTTTCAACTTGGCAGTATTGTGTCGAACAGCATTCATCAAGCTAGTAAAGAATGCGCCTGGATAATGTGCTTTAAGATAAGCCATTTGGAATCCAACAAATGAATACGCAAATGCATGCGACCGATTAAATCCATAATTAGCAAAACGTTCAATATAATCATAAACTTCAATCGCTTTTTCTTTAGAATAGCCCTGCTTTAGTGAACCAGCTACAAAATGTTCTCTTTCTCTATCAATAACTTCCTTTTTCTTTTTACTAATCGCACGACGCAAAATATCTGCTTGACCTAAAGAAAAACCAGCCATCGTTGAAGCAATCTGCATAATTTGCTCCTGATAAACAATGACACCATAAGTATTTTCCAGAATTGGTTTTAATGTGTCGTCCGGATACTTGATAAGTTCTTTTCCTTTTTTACGTGCAATAAATGTATCAATGTTTTGCATAGGCCCGGGTCGGTACAAAGCATTCACAGCAGCGATGTCTTCGATATTTTCAGGTCCTAATCGCCGTAAAACATTTCGAATTCCCGCTGATTCAAATTGAAAAACACCAGTTGTCTCACCTTTTTGAAATAAATGGAACGTTTTCGCATCGTTCAAAGGTATCTGTTTGAGTTGAAGATCAATTTTTTCTACACGTTTGATTGATTTAAGCGCATAATCAATAATTGATAAGTTCCGTAAACCTAAGAAATCCATTTTCAACAATCCGATTTCTTCCACAGCATTCATCGTGTATTGCGTTAAAAAAGCTTCGTCTGATCCCTGTTGTAAAGGAACCAGCTCTAATAGATTACGGTCGCTTAGTACCACCCCTGCCGCATGTGTCGAAACGTGGCGTGGCAATCCTTCTAAAATTGTTGCTGTTTGAAACAACAATTGATTTTTTTTATTTGCTTGCACCAATTCAACTAGTTTATTCGAGGATTGGTAAGCTTGTGACAAAGTGATTTTTAATTGATTAGGAATCGCCTTTGACCACCGATTTGCCTCACTTTGTGAAACACCAAACACTCGAGCAACGTCTCTCAATACCATTTTGGCAGCCATTGTTCCAAACGTTGCAATCTGTGCCATATGATACTGTCCGTATTTTTCTCGGACATAATTCAAGACTTCTTCACGTTTATTATCAGGGATATCCAAGTCAATATCAGGCATTGTGTAACGTTCTGGATTTAAAAAACGTTCAAAAAGCAAATGATATTTCAAAGGATCCACGTCTGTGATTGCTAAAACATAAGCAACTAATGAACCAGCTGCTGATCCCCGACCCGCCCCAGTAACGATTTTTTGTTTGTGAGCGAATGCCATCACATCCCATACAATTAAAAAGTAATCATCGAACCCCATTTGATGAATAATCGACAATTCATAGTCTAAACGTTCTTGATATTCTGGTGTCAAAGATTCCACTCTTTTTGATAACTGACTTTGGCATAACTGTTTGAGGTACACTGCTGCCGACTCATCATTTGGGACTGGATAATGTGGTAATAGCTTTTGATGAAATTGAAACTCAAAATTTACTGATTCAGCTAATTTTTGAGTTGTTTCAAGAACTTTGTGTGTATATCTCTCATTAAATTGCTGAATTCTCTTACTCTCTGGTTCAAGGAAATTTTTATTTTCTAATTGACTAACTTCTGCTAATTCATCAGGTGAAATCTGTGTTCCTTCTTTAATATGCTTCATTGTTTCTAATGCAAACAAATCTTCCTGATGCAGACTTGCAATTGGATGCAATGCACACAGTTGTTCCTCTTCAGTTAGCAAAAACTCATACCATTCTTGAGAAGTTGAAGGGGTTTGGACAGTCACACCTCCATAAAAATCTTGTGGGTGAACTTTTTCTTTTAGCATTTGCCAATGACTTGAAAAAGTTTCTCCCTTACCATAATCATTTGCAATAGAATGCTTATCCGGAACCACCAAGATTAAATGATCTGTTTTCGTCCACATGTTCAGTTCGATAGTACCTTCAATCATTTTTTTGCTTGATACATTCATCAATTGTTGGTAACCAATCTTGTCTTTTGCATAAACTAGCAGTCCGTAGTCATTGTCTTCAAAAGTATACTCAAGATGTACACCAATAATTGGTTTGATGCCCTCTTTGACACACTCTTGGTAAAATTCTGCAGCACCATACAAAACATCCTCATCCGTGATAGCTAAATAAGTGTAACCCAACTTTTTAGCCTCATGGACATATTCTTGGATGCGAATCGTGCTTTGTAATAAAGAATACGAAGTTCTCGTATACAGTTGTGGAAAAAACATCTTGCATTCCGCCTTTTTTTTCGTTAAAATTCACTATCGATAATACAATTAAGCCTTGTACCTTGCTTTACATTCAAAAAAATTCTGTTAAAATTGGGATAGAAAAGAGGTGTTCTTCATGCGATATATTGTAACGTTATTTTGGTCTCTAGTTTTAGGACAAGTTGTTGGTTACATTGGTGGTGCCTTGACACAAGGAACTTACGATTTTACTTTGACAGCAATTCTGTCATTAGTTACTGGTATCATTATCATCTTAATCGGTGCAGTTGCTCCAACAAAAAAAGAAGCCTCATCGCACTCATAGTAAATCAAAACAGATTGGGAAAGCAAGTTTTCCCAATCTGTTTTTTTGTCTACAATTCTTTTTTTAAAATTTACTACGCAAAACCTTTCTAAAATTAAAAAGCGAAAGGCCGATATTTGATAAGACAAAACAACTCGTTACTACGAAAACTGCACTGTAACCAAACGAGTGCGCTACAGTCGAACCAAGCATTGGGCCTAAAACCTGTCCAAAGTTACTAAACATTTGATTGTAACTATACACTCGACTTACACCCTCTTGAGGAGTGATTTTGCTAATCAACGTATTAATAGAAGGCATCAGCGCCCCAGTCGAAAAGCCCAAAATAAAACGTAATATCCCTAGCTGTAGTGGTGTTTGAACGAACGCCATAGGAAGGTAACAACAAAATGACAATACCAATCCAGCAAGCAACACCTTATGATTACCAATTCTATCGCCTAATTTTCCTAATTTAGGTGAAGATAACACCGCCGAAACCCCAGCAACTGAAACAATCAATCCACTAATAAAAAGAACATTATTGATATCCCCACTTAATTGACGAATATACAATGTTAAAATCGGACTGATACTAGTTACACCAATCTGTAAAATCAATGTGGTGATAAATAGTCCTACTAAAATAGAGAAGTGGTCCATTTTTGAAAAAATTTCTTTTGTGCTAACTAAATCTTTTTTCTCAACCGGATGAAAATCTTCTTTTACTAGAAAAATGGTTAATATCGTTGTTACTAAAAGTACCGCACCCGTGATAATAAACACATTTTCCATTCCAAACCATTGTGCTAATGCACCACCCATTGACGGACCAATCAAATTTCCTGCAATCGCTCCAGTCGAAAGTGTCCCTAGTGCCCAACCACTTTTTTCCTTTGGTGCTTGTGAGGCAATCATTGCTGTGGCATTTGGAATATACCCAGATAAAATTCCATTAAAGAAACGCATGATCAATAGCCAGTACACATTCGGAACAAAAGCCAGTGAGCCCATAGTGATCGTCATTCCCGCTGCCGCTCGAACCATCATAATTTTTCGCCCTTTTCGATCTGCTAAATTCCCCCAAACTGGAGCAACGATTGCTGCCGCAAAAGCAGTAACAGAAATCGCTAATCCAGAAAATAATTCAACTTGATCTTTAGGCGTCCCTAGTTGTTCGACGTAAACAGGAATAAACGGCATGACTAAACTAATACTTGCACCAGTGAAAAAACAACCAATCCATGCAATAATTAAATTTTTTCTCCATTTAATCCCCATTCATCATCCCTCTTTCATCTTTCTTCATCATACCTATTTTTAAAGCAACAAGCAACGAATGTGAAAGTAAAAATAAAAAAAGACAAAAAATTCTGACTTTTACAACTTTCAGCTAAAGAAAAAGACAAAAAGTAACGTCAGTAGACGCACCTTTTGTCTTAAAAGTTTTAACAAACAAAACATCATTCCTATTAATTTGTTTATTTTTTAATTGATTTGTTTAATTAAATTTAATTAGATAGTAGCTAAAATAATAAAGTTTAAGATAAACAAAATATCAACTACCCACAAAGCAAGAGATACTTCTTTTGCTTGTCCTTTAACTACCTTAACGATTGTATACATGATAAAACCAGCAGCAATCCCATAAGAAATACTATAGCAAAGTCCCATAAAAATTGAAGCAAAGAAAGCAGGTAGAGCTTCATCAAGATTTCCCCATTTGATATCCGCAAATGATGCCATCATCATCACACCTACTAAAACCAACGCAGAAGCAGTTGCTTGCGCCGGCACAATCGCGATCAACGGAGAAAATAAACTACTTAATGCAAATAAAATAGCCACAACTACTGATGTTAAACCTGTTCGTCCACCTGCCCCAATTCCAGCAGCAGATTCAACATACGTTGTTGTATTTGACGTACCAAATACTGCACCAACTGAAGTCGCAATTGCGTCAGCAAACAAAGCTTTATCCATTTTTGTTTTGAATCCTTTTCCGTCTTCCAACGCATCTTCATCTTCTTTTGAGAAAATGCCTGTACGACGTCCCGTTCCGATAAATGTACCGATCGTATCAAATGTATCTGATAAACTAAACGCAATGATTGTCATTAAAACTTGTGGAAGTCTTGAACTATCACTGAATAAAGATTGCATTCCCTCTGCTCCAAAAGCAGCACCAAAAGTTGTTCCTAATTCTTTAACTGAGTTTCCTAATGAATTAGCTTGCCAATCAATGGCTTGAAGATCAACCACGCCCATTAATACACCTAAGATAGTTGTCACAACAATACCAATCAACATTGCGCCACGAACATTCTTAACTACTAAAATTGCGGTAATAACTAACCCAATAACTGCTAATAAAATTGGTGCATTATTGAAATTGGCTAAAGCTGGTACGATTCCACCATTAATTGTTACGTTTGTTGCTTTGCCGCCTTCAACTACAGAACTCGTAATTGCTGATTGATCCGCACTGAAAGAAAGGAATCCAGCATTTTTAATACCCACATACGCAACAAAAATCCCAATACCGCCACCAATGGCATGTTGCAAACTTTCTGGAATTGCGTGAATAATCATTTTTCGAATTTTTGTTACTGTAATAAAAATATTGATCAAGCCACAAATAAAGACCATTGCCAAAGCTTCTTGCCAAGAATAACCAAGACCAAACACTACAGTAAAAGTAAAGAAGGCATTCAAACCCATTCCTGGTGCTTGTGCATAAGGAACATTTGCAAACAAACCCATTACTAACGTCCCGATAACCGAAGCGATAATCGTTGCCAAGAAAACTGCTTGAAACGGCATCCCTGAAGCTGATAAAATCGTTGGGTTAACAAAAAGAATGTAACTCATTGCAAAGAATGTCGTAACCCCCGCCATTATTTCTGTTGATACATTTGTTTTGTTTTCCTTCAATCCGAAAAACTTATCCATAAAAAATTCCACTCCCTGATTTTTTCTGATGAGGAAAGATAATAAATAAGACCAACAACTAATTTCCTCGAACAATTATTGATTATATAGTCGCTTCATTCGTTTTTCAACTAAAAAATGATATTTAAACATTAAAAAGCAAATAACGTTCGTGTTTTACGTCGGTTTTTTCAAAAAAAAATTATTTTTCATTCTTTGGTTATTGAGTTTGTCACTTGTTTATTACGGCAAATATGCTAGACTAAAACAAATATCAGCTGAGAAAGGACTATCGCCATTGAATAAAAAGCTAATTGCCATTGATTTAGATGGGACTACTCTGAATCAAGACTCTTTAATTACAACTAAAACCGAACAAACTTTAAAAAAAGCCATTGCAGCAGGTCACTATGTTAGTATCGCTACTGGCAGACCTTTTCGAATGAGTTATCAATTTTATCAACAGTTAGAATTAACGACCCCAATGGTTAACTTTAATGGGGCTCTTGTACACATTCCTAATCAACTTTGGAGTGGCGAAAAGGAATCACAAATCAACCGTGAGATTGCCTTTGAAATTGTCTCACAAAAAAAAGCATTGAATCTTGACTTCGTTGCTGCTGAAAATCGCGAAACATTTTTTATCGATAGCTTAGAATTTTTCGATGAAAAAATTTTTGCTTCTTCAAATCCAAGTGAAAAAAATCTGCTTTCTCCCCAAAACTTAATAACTAATCCGACTTCTCTATTAGTTCGTACAGAAAAACAATTTGCCGAGCAAGTATCAAATGAATTGACGCGGCAATTCGGTAGCTATGTAGATGTCCGCACTTGGGGTGGCCCAACAGCTATTCTAGAAATTGTTTCTAAAGGAATCGAAAAAGCAAAGGGCGTCCATCAAGTAGCTAATTATCTGGATATCAAACAAGAAGATGTCATCGCGTTTGGCGATGAACACAATGATCTTGAGTTATTAGAATATGCTGGTTGGGGAGTTGCTATGGCAAATGGCACAGACCAGCTAAAAGGAATTGCTAATGATATTACGGCAAAAACAAACCAAGAAGATGGTTTAGCTGACCATTTAGAAAAATTACTTCAACTATAATTTGTATCCATTAGAATAGATATAAAACAAAAAAGCCTAGGACAATCAATGGAGTAGCCTTCAAAAGTTAGACCAAACTCTAACTTTTGAAGGTCACTACATTCAATGCCTTAGGTTTTTTGTAATGAAAAACTAACTCATTAGAATAAATTCAAGTATTTCAACCATTGAAAAATAAGTTTTTCAATGGCTGAAATGCTTTTTCATTTATAAATAGTAACTCTCGTTTGTTTCTATCTTTCTTAAACAGTTACATAATCAATTGCTTCTGCTTGAGGGATTGTTTCATCAATGAAGTAAACTTTATACCAAGTCAAGAAGCTAAAAATAGTCCAAATCTTACGTTGCTCTTCTTTGATTCCTTCATGATGATTGTCTAATAATTCCATAATTTTATCTTGGTCAAAGAATTCTTTTGCAAAGTCTGCTTCAAATAAAGCTTTCACTTCTTGATAACCATGTTCTTCTTTTAACCAAGCTTTGATTGGTACAGGGAAACCTAATTTCACACGGTTTGACCATTCTTCTGGCAACTGTTTGTTTGCTGCTTGTCTGAAAATATCTTTCGTGTTGTTTTGGTTTAATAAATATTTACTTGGAATTTGTTGTGCTAATTTCATTACTTCGATATCCAATAATGGCACACGAACTTCCAAAGAACTTGCCATTGATAATTTGTCGGCTTTCAACAAAATATCTTTTGGCATCCATTGGTGCAGGTCAACATATTGCATTTTATTGACTTCATCCTTGATTCCATCCGTTTTTTCGTAATGGACGGTCATGATTTCATTCACAGATGGTGCATCCTGATAAGTCGCTGTCAATAAATCAGCAGCTTCCTTTTCCTCAAAGACACGTGCGTGACCAATGAAATATTCTTTAGCTGGCGCAAGCGATTCATATAAATGAATACGTCCGTGGAAGTTTTTCATTTTACCAATTTTACGGCCTAAACTATAGCGTGTTCCTTTTGGTAATTTTTTCAATCCTTGTGCAATCACACGAATAAATTTTGAATTTGTATGGAAACCATACGTTTGATAACCCGCAAATAATTCATCTGCTCCTTCACCGGATTGAACCACACGAACACTTTGTGAAGCAAGATTAGCTAAGAAATACAAAGGAACACAAGAAGGGTTTGAATCTGGCTCATCCAAATGATATTGGATTAATGGAAATGCTTTGAATGACATATCTCCGTCGATAACCGCCGCAGTATTATCTAAATCTAAAATCTCTGTCAATTTACGTGCTTCAATTGCTTCATTATATGTTTTATCATCAAAACCGATTGAAAATGAATGATCGGGTTTTAAAACAGAAGTTACGTAACTTGAGTCAACACCACTTGAAAGGAATGAGCCAACTTCAACATCACTGATTGTGTGTGCTTTGATTGAAGCTTTAACTGTTTCATCAATTTTGTCAATCCATTCTTGGCGAGAATGTGTACCTTTTGTTTCAAAATCAGCATCCCAATATTCTTGAATATCTAACTTGCCGTCTTTATAAGTAAAATAATGACCTTCTGGTAAACGGTATACGTCTTTAAAGAACGTTTCACCATTTAAAGGTGAATATTGGAAAGTCATATAAGGTTTCAACGCTTCCTTATTTAATTCTTTTTTAAAATCAGGATGTGGTAAGAAACTTTTGATTTCTGAGCCAAACATGAACGTGCCATTCATCTCTGCATAGTAATAAGGTTTGATTCCAAAATGATCACGGGCACCAAAAAGTTCATTTTTTTCATTGTCCCAAATAGCGAAAGCAAACATTCCACGAATTTTTTGTAATAATTCTGTTCCCCATTCTTCATAACCATGAAGTAGGACTTCCGTATCAGCATGTGTGCGAAAAACATGTCCTGCGGCAAGTAATTCTTCTCTCAATGGACGATAGTTATAAATCTCACCATTAAAGATAATGATCTTTGTTCCATCTTCATTATAAATAGGCTGTGTTCCGCCTTCTAAATCAATAATACTCAATCTTCTAAAACCTAAAGCAACGTGTTTATCGACATACTCACCAGAACTATTTGGTCCACGGTGTACAATGCGATCCATCATCGCGTTTACAACTGCACTCTTGTTATCTTTGTCATTGACAAAACCGACAATCCCGCACATTTAACTTTCACATCCTAATATAAATTACTTTTTCATTTTTTTATTTCATGCTTCTCATCTTAACACACTCGAAAAGTGCTTGCGAAAGGTTCTTCTCTAACAGTTTCGTCACATGAAAATAAGTCATGAAAACTTTTGCACATTTAATAAAAAGTTTTTCAATAACTAATTTAACATGTTTTCTTTTATGATGCTATCTTAATCACTCATGTTAAAAGAAATTTTTACTCTCTCATTTGTTCTATTCTATTTTTTTAATTACACGACGTCTAAAAAAGGATTTTTTTAACTTTCCCCTCATTTTTATTCTATTAAACCTGCATTTATTCACAATTATTTTTTGTTTAGTTGTTATGTGACAAAACAAAAAAGATTGAGACATGAGCCTCAATCTTTTTCTGTTTATTCTAGTGGCTTAAATAAGGAAGGTACAGGTTTAACTAAGAGCTTTCTCAGCTATACCCATACCTTCAAAAATCAGTATTCTAAAGCTATTTCAGTAAAACCGACATACCTGTATTTCTATCCACTGCAATCAAATGCAGTGGATATGCAGTAAAACTTCAATCTAACGTGGGGCGGCCGTTCACTTTGTGGGCGGTTTTATTTTTGCTTTCTGAAAGTTTTAAATAGATTAAAGTCCGGTTTTTTGAAAACTTCATATAAAACAAATATAATCATAATAATCATAACAATTGGAATTCCCCACGCTAGAACTTTAAACAGGTATTGGTGTGTTGCCTGAAACACATCAATTCCAGCAATATTTTCATAGGATTCAATATATTCGCCTATTAAAAACACAAATATGAAAGATAATACAAGTGAAAAGAGTGTTCTATGTCTTTGGAATAATGAATGTTCACATGGAAGACCTCTTTTATAGCAATCACATGATGTGAGTTTTCTATCAGTAATTCGCGCAACCCATTGTAATAATCCAAAAATCAATAAAGTTAAAGAAAGCATGATACCTGAGCTTATTATCAACATTCTTCCCATAGACCATTTACTTCCTAAACTTACTATGGCTTCAGACAAACCGTCAAAGCCACCAAACAATCCAAATATTAGAGCTGAAAAAATACCAAGTATAGCTATAAATTCAGTATAGATACTACCTTTTACTTGCTCCATTTTATCTATTTGCAATTCTGCATCAGATAATTTATCAGTAGCTTCTTTGATCTTTTCTTCTAAATTTAAAATTTTATCTTCTGCTTCTTTACTAATTTTAAGAGCTTCAAGTGAATTTTTTTTAATATACTCTTGCTGAATAACAGCAAGCCTGATATGTCTATTAATTGATTTAAAAAATAAATCAATATTAGGATGCAAACTGATATCATCTGGAATATCATCTTCATATAATTTTTGAGTAACATCAAAAAGAGCAATCAACTCATCTGGATTCTCTATTCCTTTTTCAAAAATATAGAGCGTTATCGCATCATAAGGTGACGGGCTTTTCTGGCTATCGATAGCTTCCAATATTTCTATAATGGCCTTTTTATTGGCAATAAGATAATTTTCATTTGAAGCTTCAAGAACTATTTCCACAAAGATTTTAGCTAAATCCTTATTTTCATTCACCATATTCTGGCTTCTTCATGTTCTATAAAATACTTTCTCATTAGCTCAGCATCATAAACCAAATGTTGCTCACCGTTCATAATCTTAGCTTCATCATTTCTCCATTCAGTATGCTTATGCGTTTCCTCAACTAGTTCAAATGGATTGAATGTTGATAAGTGCTCAATACTTTCATTTAAAATACTTTGCACATCTAATGGGATAGAATTAATATCAAATTCGTTAGCATTAAATAGAATGCCTTCATCTGTAATTTCAACACTCTCATGACTACTAAGTTCTGTAATCTTGTTTGCTTGACTATTTTTATACTCATGATAAACATCACTAACAACAGGACCAAACTTCCATTTTTCTAAAGGTTCTTCAAATAATGGTTCATTTCTTTCAAACAAAAATCTTGCATTTACAAAATATAAATATTTTTGTAACTCCAAATTTGAAATAGGCATCCCTGCATCAATTCTATTTTGTAAAATAAAATCAGCTATGTCCATTGCGCTAAACATAATGCATCACCTTTCTACTTTTCTTACTGTACATTTCATCTACACAAATAATATCACACAGTGTCAAGAAAGCATAAATGATATACGTTGTCAATGACTTAAAAAAGCCAGTCTCACGACTGACTTCGTACTTATTTTTGTAATACTTGGGTTTCTTTATTTTCAAGTTGATTATACCCATCAACTTTCCCTTGCATAAAATTTAAAGCAATCGTCAAACGTGTAGAAGTTCCACCAGAAATTGCATTAACTACACCTTGACCAGAATTCTTTACTCCATCCAAAAAATCCATTTCATTCATATACGTTTTACCAATAACTAAAAATCCTTTATCCTCAGCAATCTTTTCTAAACGGCGTAATGCTGGATAATTATCTCTAAATTTACGGAAATAAGCTCTCATCTCTGCTAAGTCTAGATTGCTATTCGCAATCATTTCTAACTCTCCAACGTGATTCGGTTGAATATCTGCAAAATACTTTTTATCTAATTCGTTTTGATAACCTGCTATTCCGTCATCTAAAAGTTGTTGTGCTCTTTCTTGTAACGCTGCTAATTTTTCTTTAGCTTCATTGTCAATTCTTTTATTTTCTTCCTGCAAATATTCACCTAAAAAACGTTGCATATTGATTTTAAGTTGTTCATCTAATTTTGTTGCTACTTCCTGTGCTTGTGTAGCGATATTAGCTAATACTTTATACATTGATTGATATTCCATTTCTATTCCTCTTTTCGTTTTATTAGGTTTTATTAGGTTTTCTATGTGCTGGTAATACAATTTAATACCATGTTTTACCAAGTTTTAGGTAAAGTTTAGTAAGGTTCGTTATGTGCTGGTACCATATTTCGTAATGCCGACATTTGCCTACATTTTATAAGGTTTAATGTCTGGTTTTCATTAAGTGTTTAAACGCTGGCTACATAGCTTTTTGCTCTAACATTTTCTAACATTCTAGACGCCGTCACTATAAGATTTAATAGTAGGTTTTCGTAGGTTCCATAAGTCCTAAAAACATAGGATTTAATGTCTGGTTTTGTCAGGTTTTAGGTAAGGTTTGGTAAGGTTCTTTATACGCTGATTCTATGGTCTTTGCTGACAGGTTTTGACAGGTTTTGACAGGTTTTGACAAGTTCCATCACCTCCTAAACTGTGTTTGTTTTGTAGATGCACATATGTTTGTTTTGAAACATTTGTTTTGTAATCACGACTGCTAACCAGTAAGCAGATGTTCTATTACCAAAGGATAGACAGAACTTTCAGCATAGTTGCATTCATTTTTTGTATGCAACCTTTTTGCAACCAGCCAATCAGAGCGCTCCGATTCACTATCCTGTAACGGAGCGTTCTTCTTCACACCACACAATAAGTTCTCCTGACTTATATGTCTCTGCAAAATGGATTAATGCCTGTGCTTTAAATCGTTGTACGCTTCTCTCGCTATAGCCTAGTTGTTGAGCGATTTGATAATTAGTTTGTGTATCTATTGCTAAAAAAGTTAAACGAAGGATTTCTCTCTCTTGTTCATCAAGACGATAGACTGCTTCAATAATCTCTTCACACTTCTTCTCAGCATCTAGTCGCCTAATTAACTGGTTTTCCATTGCATCATGTTTTGTTTGGCTCTTTGGCATATCGGATAGGTGTACACCTTGTAGCCTTACTCGGTGTCCGACTTGTCTTTCTAATCGTTTGTAATTTTTTAGTAGCTTCTTTGCTTTTGCCTTTGTTTCTTTCTCTTTGATCACACCAAACAATTCATTCAAGATGCATCATCCTTTTTTATTCTTTGAATCAACTCATTTTGCGTATGCTCAAATGCTTCACAAAGCGCCATGTAAGCCTGTTTAGGTTTTCTTAGAGATTTACCTATTCTTACGTCTATCTCTTTAGCAGTCAGTCGCCCTGGTCTCAAATCATCCGTAAGAAGATGAAAGGTCTCTTTTGGTTCATTGGGTAAGTAACTAACAATGTACTCAACTTGATTTAAGAAAGCCCAAAAGTTTAACTCAGTTTCCAACATAACTCGTTCTGTGGTGTACTTGTTTACTTGCTGGTAACGTTCATTTGCTTATTTTGAGTTATGATGTCGAACAAAACGCTTATACCTGATACAGGATTCTATGACCTCTTTCATCTTTTTACTGTCACCCAATCTACTCACCTCACACAATTGTTTTTTAATAAGTTCAATGGTTCATCATTAAAGTATTGATCCAGCTTATTTTTAATTCGTTGCGACGTTGATTTAACAGTTCCAAGAGCTAAATCCATTTCTTTAGCCGCTTCTCCATAGGTATATAAATCAATATGAATCAAATGAAATAGCAGTTTTTCTTTATCTGATAACGCTCCTTCTATCTCATTTAGTTGGGCTTTTATCCCTTCTTCTTTGAACTTGATTTCCTCCACTGGCTTATTCATCTCTTGCAGATAGACTTGATAACTCGTTTGATCAATGTCTCCCAGCTTCATTGCTCGTCTGTGCTTTGGAATCTTACTGGCTTGTTCTTGGTCATATGGTTTCTCAACGCCATGCTCCAGCCAATACAAAGCGTAGCGAGTAGAGGTGATTGCTCCAGCGATTGTCTTTTGGTCTGCCACTTCTTGAGCAGTCCGCTCATCAACAATTTGATAGACAGTCTTACCATCTTTCTTAATTGGTTCACGTACCTTTTTCGCTATAATTGCTTGATATTGTTTCGTTAATAACCGTAAATCTTGTTTATACTCTTCAATAAGTGCTGGAGTATCCACTTTTTTCCACCTTCTTTACAACAAAAAAACAGACAGATACACCATTAGCATTTAAGCTAAGTAGTTGTATCCGCCTGTTTTCAGGTAGGATCTATTTATATTGTGTTTTTCTATTCTCATCCACCGTTTTAAGTTTCCCCTCATGGAAAGTAAGATTTACTTGCCCATATTTAGGTGGCACAATCATGATGGTTTGTTTGTCTTCTTGGACTACCTTAATTATACTATTTTGTTCACTCAATCGCTATCCCTCGCTTACTACATTTTACTACATTTCATTTATCTATTATTTCAAATTTAGCCCAACTTATACCAGATGTTCGCCAGTTCTTCACAGTGTATACATTCGCATCTATTTGTTCTGCTATTTCTCTAATTGTTCCTTCTGCCACATCATGGCCATTAATACTCATTCTGTATCTATGATGCTTAGATAAGCCTAGTTTACTTATTTTATAGCTAATTTGCTTAGGCTTTCTATTGAGCTTCTCAGCTAACTCCTTCAAAGACATTTTCTGGTAATTTGCTTTAAGAAATTCAATGTCTTTTGGCTTCCATGTTCGGTTATCAGGATATTTATATAGCTTTAGCTTCTTTCTCTGAAACTTAACAGCATCTATTGTCTTCCCTAATGCATGAGAAAGTTCTTTATCCGTCATCTTTTGATAGTTCTTTCTTAGAAAAGTCTTCTGTTTACCTTCCCACTTTTCAGAAATTGCCTGGCGCTTTTTCCGTTGTGTCCGACTGGCACGCATATAAAGCTCGTACTCTTTAGTATTTCCATTTTCTAAAGCAATCATCGCTTTTTTGATGTATGGATTCATCTCTACGCACCATATAGCCGTTGCTGCCATGTATCTAATTCAGCCGCTTCGATATCTTCAATCAGTTTACTCATGTCTTGAACCTGTGACTTATACGCTGCTAGGCCCTCAGAGCGTTCCTGTTCGTTTGTGGCAATATAATACCCTCGTTCCTCTAGCTTGCCACTACGCTGTGCACAGACAGGTATGCCTTTCTTTCTAAGCCGATTAATAACCTCATAGATACTCCGTTCATCTAAATCAACTAAAGAGGATAGTTCTTTAATTGCTACCTTTCTTTCTGACCCCAGAGGGATGCATTGTAGCACCCCTTCTTCTATGATGGTCAATTCTTTATTCAGTTCCATTTAACCCCTCCCATACGTTTGTCTTCTGTTTGCTTAAAGCGAAACGCATTTATCTGCCCTTGATTTGTTGCACTGCTCATAATTCTTGAAACGATTCGTTCACCATACAAATCAAGCATCTGTTTTGAGTTTAGATTGCTGGTAAAAATAGTCGCCTTATTCATCCTCGCTTCTACAAGGGAAGTTAATGTATCTAAGTTATAGTTAGTAGGTTGAGAGGGGGCTGTAATCTTTCCCAGTTCTGCTCCCAAATCATCAACAATCACAAAATCAACCTTTTTCAAGTCACTGATAACAGATTGCTGTATTGCTTTATACACCTCAGAATCATTAAGTCCAATTTTCATCTGCTCAAGTAGCTCTCGATAGCTTATAACTAAGCAACTCATCTTGTAGTCTGATTGCTTTGTAACAGCATTAACCATTGCAAAACTAAGATGCGTTTTCCCTACTCCAGGTTTTCCTGTGAGTAATGCATGAATAGGCTCTTTCTTTAAGATGCAACTTACCCAATATTCCGCCTTCTTCTTAGCAATTCTAGTTTCTTCATCGCATACAATGTAATTACTAAACTCATAGTTCCAAGCCGTTGTATCGGTCACAACAGAGTTACTTTTCATTCGATTGATTGCAGCCGCTCTTTTAGCCTCTACAGACTTCTTTTGTATCTTCTGGTCATTTCTCTTAGTCATGTCTGTATAGCTACAATTCGGACATACAGGGGCTGTAGAGCGTTTGTTATTTTTATCCTTATTCTTCCAGTAAAACATTTCTTGTCCACAGATAGGACAAGGGCCAGCATCAACAAAAAACTTTCCATACCGATCACCAAAACTTTTTCCCATCTTCTTTAATTTATCCATAGTCAAAAGTCCAAATTTAGATACTCAGGAGAATACTCATAGTTTTCTATTTTTCCTGAATTCGTTGTTTTTTGTTTCTTGTCTTCTGCTTTTACTTGTTCTACTGTAAGATATCTTTTTTTCTCGAAGTTTTTAAGGATGCCATTTACATAGCGATAATTACAATGACCGCTACTTACCGCTATTTCTAAAGCATGGGTGAGTAATGGTGCTATGTTCTCTTCAGATGCACCAATCTTGATAAAATCATCTACCCAATGATCTAGATGTTCTACAGTTATAGGAGCAAGCATCCCAAATCCATTGTTTTCCCAAAAAGCTAATACTGGTTTCAAAATATCACCATGGCCGCTACTAGTATTAGTTGTAGTATTAAATGTATTATTAAAAGATGTATTATTATCTTTAGCATTTTTGTTAATAGGGTGATTAACATTTTTGTTAATAGGGTATTGATTAATTCTTAAATACCTATTAACAATTTCGTTACTGCCTTCTTTATAAATCATTTCTCTACTTACATATCCACACCTTATTAAATCACTGATCCACCTTGAAATAGTCACTTTATTAACATCGTAGAGTGAAGCAAAATAATCATTACTAGCCCAACAAAATCCTTTCTCATTGCATAACGCAGTTATTTCTCCATAAAGAAGCTTTGCGTTGGCCGTAAGGCTTTTATCATACCTAACATTTGCCGGTATCGTTGCATAGTAACTTTTATGTTCGCTCATAATAAACTCCTGGTAATTTCCCTTGGCATCCATCAATTTCAAACATTAACTCAGTAAGAACATCATCAGTTTTCAAAATGGCTAAATCTATATCAGATAAAGCCTTTAATTTTTCGGGGGATAAAATCTTGTTTTTCTTATCATTATTCTCTTTGATAATACCTTCTGTACCGGATTTTACTAAACTTAAAATTGAATGTGCTAATTCAATTTTGCTGTAAATTTCATGCAGTTTAAGAATTTTTTCTTCTGTTTTTACAATTACTTTTTTATTTTTTTCCATCACGCTACCTCCTTAACTAACTCTTTAAATTCCTTAAATGTACGCATCTCATATGCCAGTACTATATCTTCATCAATACTTTGTCTTTCTCTCATTGAACGCATAACAACCTCCAGTAAGCTAAGAATCTGTGTAAAAGAGCTGTCTACTGCATTATTTTCAGTTTGGTAGTCCATCGCTTTGTCCAATAAAATTTCTAAAGTATCTATAATTTGGCCGTGTTCAATTGTCCCTCTATTTAAATTTCTTACAAAAATATCTGTATTTTTAATAAATTCGTTCATTTCATACTCTCCTCTTATTCAAATACTTGATTTCTAAAGAATAGGAAGATAAAATGAGAGCATAACAAATATATGTTGAAACATGATTTGCCAGTCTTGAGTGTCCGCTCAAGGCTCTTTTTTTATCTTCTATCATCCTTAATCCTCCATTGGTTCTAAATTCCTAGCTACACAAATGTAGTTTGCTGAGTAGTCTGATAAACCAACTAAATAGATGTCCTTTTGAATCTCAGCCAAAATCTCAACAACTGATCCAGTTTCGATAAACTTACTTTTTAACACCTTACATAAATCGCCTTTTTTCATCTCTCTCACCACCTTTCAAGTATTTGTAAGTAAAACTATGTGCTTCTCAATCGGAACGTCCCTTGCCCCACGCTAGGTCTATTTTTTGTATAGATCTAAGAAAGCATCTGCATCTTTCTGATCAATTCTTTCGTACCCTTCAATCATTACTACTTTCAAACCCTTTTTATCGATAAATACTTTCTTCAATGTGTTGTAACTTGTTGACATATAAGATGCTGCTTGCTTGTAGTTCATAAATCTAGGAAATTCTAACTTCTTTTTGTAAGCATTGATAAATGCTAGGGCTTGTTGCTTTCCTTCCTCTGCTGCAGCCATCTTCACCATTTCTTGTAAAGATGGTGACAAATCAAGTTCATCAATCTGTATTTTTGCCATCCTCGCTCCTCCTATTTTTGTAGTAGTTCATTAATGGCTTTTTCTACTCTTTTTTTGCGATCTTCGCGCATTTCCGTACGTAACCATACAGATAAGTTTCCTTGGCTTATACCTACTTTTTCTGCTACCTCCCAATATAAAATTCTGTTTGATTCAATTTTTTCTCTAATTTCTAAATTTGATTTCACAATGTAACCTTCTTGTTGGTTATTTACTAAAAAAACAACCCTTTCGTTGTTCGTCGATATGTTAAACTCTTTTATGGTTATTGTCAACAATAATAACCATAATATTGATTAAAATATTTGCTGTGGTATAATTTTGATAATAATAAAAAGAATTTTAGGAGACGATTTGATGATACGTTTTTCTTTAAAGGAAGTAATGAGCGATAAAAAAGTTTCGATTCAAGAGTTGTCTGATAATACTGGTTTATCACGAACAACTATTTCCAACATTAGCAATAATTTAGCACAGGGAATACAACTAGATACATTAGATAAAATTTTAAAATATTTAGAGGTTTCCGTAACAGAAATAATAGAATTCCAAAGTGATTACAGCTTTAATATTGATACAGTTTCTATAGATTATGAAATGAATACTATATTTTCGAAATTCAATTTTAAGAACCATATTGATATGCAAGATGCATCAATTCCTTTTTATGTGAATTTTGAACATATAAATAGAATGACACATTTTTATTTTTTTAATGAGCAAACAAAAGATAATGATATAACTTTCATAATGGCAGCGATATTAAAGCAAGGATATGACACTCCTATTCAACCTATACCCGATTTTTTGGAAATGAAACTTACAGATGATTTAGAAAACTTAGATAAAGAAAATCCTGAATCCCTTTTATCTTTACTAGAAAATGTAACCAGCATAAAAAAATTAATAAATGACTTGTTCGAAACATTCAATTTCAAATTTGCTCTATCTTTTTCCGATAAGATAAAAGATGATTATAATTCTGGTAATAGCTTTGCTTTAAATTGGAACAGTAATAACCGAACCATTGACCTTGCATACTCATTTAGTTGGGATGTAATGCCTGAAGGTTTGCCTTTATCCGATCAATCACTAACCAATGTATTAACATACGAAGACATTATGAACTATGCTCAAAACGCAATACAAAATTAGTATCTATCCGCCCTACATACCCAAACGCCCCACGTTAGGTAGTAAAAAAATAAATTTATAGAAAGGAGTATTTATGGTACATCAGCAACGAAAACTTCCTTTTCAAGAAATGTACACTCACATGGAATCTAAAGGAATAACCTTTAAATATCTCGGTAAAGCAGAAGCTATCAATACACTGGAAAATAAAAACTACTATTACAAGCTAACAGCTTTTAGAAAAAATTTTACGAAAAAGGACGGGCTGTATCATGATTTAGATTTTTCATATTTAATTGATCTAGCTTCAATTGATATGCAACTTAGGTATTTAATAATGGATATGTCCCTAGATGTCGAACATAATATCAAGACCATCCTTTTACGTCTAATTACTACAAATAATCAGGAAGATGGTTTCTCAATCGTTAAAGAATTTGAATTATATGATGATTATTCATTTACTAAAACTTTGAATACATTTAAGAAAAGTAGATATCTAAATGATATGTATCAAAAACGTGGAAATGATATTCCTATATGGACTTTAATTGAATTAATGGATTTTGGTAGTCTATGTAGTTTCGTAAAAATGTATTACAAAAAATATGGAAATGTACAATTAGAAAAAGCTGCAAAATTAATGATGTTTGCAAAATATTTAAGAAACTCTGCAGCTCATAGTAATATCCTCTCTATAAATGTTTTCGGAAAGACTAATCGCATCAACGGGAATCCTCAAGCCATGGTTTCTTCCTTTGCAAAACTGATTTCTATCGATTCTTATCAAGTTGGTTTCAAAAAAGTTCACGATGCAATATGTTTATTCTCATTATTCAAAACTTATGTATCTGGCCACGTTAGATATCTAAGAAAAAAAGAAGGTATCCGTCTATTAAAACGTTCTCTTAGACATAAGGATTGGTACAAAGCAAATTGGCAATTAAACTATATGTTTATAATTTTATACAAATTGGTTGACTTTCTATAAAACAATCTATATCATTTTAGATGAAGAAAGAGCAGGTAATGCTGCCGCTCTACACTTATGCGTGCATAAGAAAGAGTGCTAGGCTACATGTTTAAAGTCAACTATCATATTTGGTAGTTGGCTTTTTTATTTATCTTAGAACGACAAGCCTTCTTTTATACCCAAACGCCCCACGTTAGGTACTGGGAGGAAAAACAATGGCAACAATAAAGAAATATACAAAAAAAGACGGTTCATCCGCCTACATGTTTAAAGCATATCTTGGTACTGATCCAGTAACTGGCAAACGTATCAATAAAACAAAGCAAGGCTTCAAGACAAAGAAAGAAGCTCAGCTTGCATTATCCAGACTACAAACAGAGATAGAGAACTCTGGTTTTCGACAAGCAGAGAAGATGACCTTCCAACAAGTTTATGATCTATGGGTTGTGAACTATGAATTGACGGTTAAAGAATCAACGTTTGTTAAACAGACAGAGCAGTATAGATTGCATATACTTCCCTTCTTTGGCTCTCGTTTGATGGATAAAATCACTCCTGCTATCGTGCAGAGATTTGCTAATCAAAACGTTCAATACAAGCGATACAGAGAGTTTATAAGCAATACTTCACGTATCTTTGAATATGCTATGAAGACGGAACTTATTCGTGAGAACCCTGTAAAGAAAATCATTATCCCTACTCCACCAGAAAAATTGGATCGTGAGGATAAAAAGAATTTTTTTACGAAAGATGAGTTAAAGATATTCTTACAAGCATTAGATGATAGCAGCTTTCCAAAGCAAGCAACATTTTTACGGATACTTGAGATGAGCGGATGCCGTAGAGGTGAGATTTTGGGGCTTGAGTGGCGTTCAGTTAATTTTGAGGATAATTATATATCTATCACTCAAACGCTCTCCAGAGGAAAGAACAGACGGCTTTATTTGGAGTTACCTAAAACGAAAAGTTCTAAGCGTGAAGTCCCTTTAGATTCTAAAACAATGGATATGCTAAAGCAGTGGCGATTTCAGCAACGAAAAGACTTGCTACGCTTTGGCCATAACTCTATCAATCGCCATCAGCTTGTATTCTCAAGTCTAGAGGACAATTCATTTATCGAACTTGCTACACCTCGCAAATGGCTGCACACTGTTCTTAAACAAGCTGGGCTAAGAAAAATTACTTTGCACGGCTTACGACATACTGCAGCAACGATGATGCTTGAATCTGGGTTAACCTTAAAAGATGTATCTGATCGCTTAGGTCATGCTTCTATAGAAATCACCAGTGATTTATACATTCACATAACCGAAAAAAGGAAGCGTGAAAGTGTTGATCAAGTGATGAATTATCTCGAAAATTAGACCATATGCAGTGGAAATGCCGTGGAAAGCAAAAAAAGAAAGCTGAGGACATCAACAGAATGGCTCTGTATCAATGTTCTCAGCTCTCTATTTACAAATTAAAAAGGAAGGTACAGGACTTGAACCTGCGCGCCGGTATTAGCCGGTTCGGCGGATTTCGAGTCCGCTGCATTACCACTCTGCCAACCTTCCGCGATTTCTATTTTTAATCTTTTCAGCCAAAATGTCAAGTAACATTTTTTCAGTCCAGTCTTTGCGTTTCAGGTCAAAAGAAAAAGGCCACACGTAGTCAAACATCTACGCTAGCCTTTTATAAATTTTTAGCGGATAATTTCTGGATTGTCTAAGGACAGCACAGAGTCAATTGTTCTGGAAATCAAGGAAATGATTTGTTCTTCTGTCGGCTGCATGATGTTTGATGACATCAATGAAGCTAATCCAGTTACGACTACCCAAGTACCCGTATGTAACGCATCTATATATTCGTCAGATAAATGACTATATTTTTCGTCTTTCTTTGCGGCTTCATAGAAATAATTATATGAAAAATCATGCATTTTTTTACCATCGCCATGCTCATCGATATACAATGCCATGTACAGACTATGATGTTTTTTTGCAAAATTGATATAATTTAACCCTAAATCGATAATTTTGTCGCCAGTATGCTCCACAGGAAAAACTTCCTCTTTGAGTTGATCAAAAATGGAATCTAAAAGTGTATTCTTTAAATCCTCCATATTCTTAAACTCTAAATAAATAGGTTGCGTCGAAATCCCCATCTTCTTTGCAATGTTACGAGCAGTAAATCCCTTGAAGCCTTCTTTAGCAACAACTTCGTATGCTGCTTTTAGAATTTGATCTTTAGTATAGACTTTTCTTCTCATAAAAACTCCCCCACTTTGTACTGCGTATATGTTCTTTAATTGTAACCGATAACTAACCATCTTTGCAAACATTTTACTCATAATTGTTATATTTAAATCAAATGAAGATAAACTATTTAATCAAATTCTAATAGGGAAATGTTTCTTCATCAAATTATGCATTCCCTTTCATTTTTTGAGCATTCTATTTTTCCTTATTTTTTCACTCTTTTTTTGTCAGCTATGGTGAAAACATCGTTACTAACCAGATAAGGAAACTGCCGTTATTTATATTTATTTTCAAAAAGAAATAATTACTAAAGAAATTTCTCCGATAAAATTTAAATAAGTCTTTAGTAGGATGCAATTTCTTCACAAATCTTTTATACTTACTTCGAACTTACAAAACTGTTTGAGTAGTGTCATCTAAATAAGTAGCGTCTTTGCCACTTTATCGCGTATAGTAATCTTAGATTAAAAACCTTCAAGGAGATGATTCAAAATGAGCGTTGCAGCATCAAGAAAACTTATAAACTTTATTTCAATTATCGGTTTAGGCGTGTCGATCGCACTGACTGTTTACTTTATCAATCTTGGAGTCTTCAAAGACATCAATACATTGAGAGGTCTTGTTGGCCACTCAGTTATTCTTGGACCCATTGTTTTCATTTTGATTCAGATTCTACAAGTAGTCATTCCGATTATCCCCGGTGGTATCAGTACCGCAGCTGGTGTTCTGATTTTTGGTCCTTATGCTGGTTTTGTTTATAACTACGTTGGGATTTGTATTGGCTCAATCATTATCTTCTTATTAGGTAGACGCTACGGAAAACCATTTATTTTGTCTTTAATCAGTGATAAAACATACGACAAATATATTGGTTGGTTGGATAATCAAAGTCGGTTTGAGAAACTTTTTGCGCTTGCAATTTTCTTGCCAGTCGCGCCCGATGACGCACTTTGTCTGATGGCTGGTTTAACAAACATCTCCGTAAAGAAATTTTCACTAATTATTCTCCTTGCTAAACCACTTTCTATTTTCTTATATAGTATGGCATTGATTTACGGTGGACAATACTTGACTGGTTTACTTGGATAATGAGATTAAATAAATGAAAACATTCTGACACAGATTAGTGGTCTGACCTCTAACCTGTGTTTTTTTTCTTTTTAAGATACAATAGAATTAGTAGGTGATAAAAATGAATTATTTAAAACATAGTTTAGGGAATGCTTGGGATTTTCTCAAAGGAACACAAAATTATTTTCGTGATGTTTTACTAATGCACGGCTTCATTTTATTTGTTTGTCTGCCGTTATTGAATAGTACAACTCGCTTCATTTTACATCGTGGTGCAATTGATTATTTATCTTATGACAATATCGCAACTATATTTTCTCAGCATCCTGGCGTATTAGGCGCGCTTTGTTTAGTCTTGTTGCTGATTTTACTTCTGGTCTATTTTGAGTTCACTTTTTTATTAATCAGTGTTTATTTCATCAAAAAGAGAAAACCTATTTCCTTAAAACAATTGCTTCGCATGACCATCTTACAACTAAAAAAGGTTCGTCCCGTTACATTTCTCTTTTTCTTAGCTTATTTTCTACTGATTTTACCGTTAAGCGGATTGAGTTTTAATTCTGATTTATTATCAAAAGTTAAAATCCCTTCATTTATTATAGATTTTATTTTTGAAAATCGGCTCGTGATTGTTAGTTTATTCGTTTTAGTTTACCTTTTCTTAGCATACATCGGCATTCGGCTGATTTTTGCGTTACCAGAAATGATCTTGCGGGATCGACCATTTCGCGAATCAATTCGAGAAAGCTGGCGACTTACGAAATCACGTTTCTTTGCGATTCTAGGGCAATTTATTATCATTGGTGGTAGTATCTTACTGATTTCCTCACTCGGTTATCTGTTGATTATCCTTTCACAGACAGCTGTTGAGAATTTTTTACCTGATTATTCATTGATTAGTGCTGTTTTTGCAATGACACTATTACAATTGATACTTTTGTTTAATATAGTTATGTCAACCGTTGGAATATTTTACATTATTGTCGACTTCATGGATGATGAAGGCTTCTTGCCAGAAATTCCTGAATGGTTCACTCCTGAGCCGCCTTTACATCGACATTCTACCTTAAAGAATACTGGACTGATTCTTTTTTGTGTTTTCTTTGGCGTTGGCGTCTGTTTATATAATATGAACTACTTGACTTCTGCTGCACAGACTACACCTTTAACCATCTCTCACCGTGGTGTCAGCAATCAAAATGGCGTTCAAAATACTTTATCTGCCCTAGAACAGACGAGTCAAACCTATCATCCCGATTACGTTGAAATGGATGTTCAAGAAACAAAAGATGGCCAGTTCGTCGTGATGCATGATTTCAATTTGAAGAATTTGACTGGTCTCAATCAGATACCACAAAATTTGACTTTAGAAGAACTAGAAAAGCTAACAGTCAAAGAAAATGTTCAAGAAGCACCGCTTGTTTCTTTTGATAATTATTTGGCAGCTGCTAAAAAAATCAATCAAAAATTACTGATTGAAATTAAAACAACGAAACATGATTCAAAGGATCTTGTTGAGCGTTTCACTAATAAATATCGCTCAGAGATTTTGGAACAACATCATATTTTACAGAGTTTGACTTACCAAACCGTCGAAGACTTGAAGAAAATTGAACCAAAATTTTACGTTGGCTATATTTTACCTTTTAATATTGTGGGTCCACCGATTACTTCTGCAGACTTTTTAACAATGGAATATAGTACAATTAACCGAAACTTTATTTCATCTGCTCATGAGGATAATAAAAAAGTTTATGTTTGGACAGTCAACGACTCAGACGCAGTCAGTCGTATGATGTTTTATGGTGTAGACGGAATCATTACCGATCAGATGGGCATTTTAAATGAGGAAGTACAATCACTTGATGAGGAGATAACTTATTCAGATAAATTACTTAACTTCGTACTAGGTGTTGGCTAAATCAAGAATAATAAAAAACAGCGATCGCTATGTGTCAACGATCGCTGTTTTTATTATTCTCTTTTCGCGTCTTTAACTGCCCGAAAGATGGCTAAAACTGCGGGAATTGCTGAGACAACTGCGAGAAAAATTCCTAGTTTCCCTGAATTTCTTTTCTTTGTCATAACATCTTCTCCCTTCTCTTTCCTTAAGTATAAAAAATTTTTTCAAATTTCTCAAAAGAAGCGATTCATCACGATACCATTTCAACTGGTGCGTAAATATCATTCAGCTTAACTAGTACACGATATTGTTTCTCATCAATAACAGAGTGGTCGCATTGCTCGTAGCTTTCAACTAAAACAACAGCTGTGTTGGTATAGGTATGTTCGATGTAACCAACGATTTCGTTAGTTACACCAATAGGTTTGCATATGTAAGACTTTCCAACTTCGATATCTAACATCAAAATTCACTTCCTTAATTATTATTTGTTTTATTTATAATAACAGAAAACCAACTGATTGAAAACGTTTTATTTTATTTTTTCGTATTTTTTTCTTTAAAATATCAGGAATTTAACCAAATATAAAGTTATCTCACTTTTTATTTAATATCACTTAAATCCCCTATTTTTTCGTCACGTAAGAAAGGTGACAAAACTGTTCTTTTTTAGTTGCTTCTTGTTCGTGTAGTTTTTTCTGTTTTTTCATACACTGAGTAAAAGGAGGGATAAGCATGGTTCTTATTCAAGCAGTAATCTTTATTACTTTAACAATTGGTCTACTCATTGGATTAACAGAAGATCGTTGATTTCTTTTGTTTTAAATAAAACATTCGTTTATAGATACCTCTTAATTGCAAGAAAAATAAGTTGGTGCTACACTACAGATGAGTTTGGAAGTTTACAGAGAATTTAACTGAAAATTTCTCGACTTTATCTCAATAAATTGAAAGGAGGAACGAAACATGACTTTTAACAAAACAAATATGACTTATCGCGTAGCCTTCGACACTTCAACCAATCGTTTTATGGCAATTGACGCAAAAAATGAACACAATGTCGCTTTCGGTATTACAATCGAACAAGCTGTCCGAGCATTACATGAATCTAATTAAGGAGCTGGCCACCCCCATGATATCTAAATCATTCTCGGAAAAAATCTAAAAGAGGTTTGTACGTCTTAGACGATGCAAACCTCTTTTTATTTTGCTATATAAAATTCTTTTTCTTTACTAAAAAAAGAAGCTGTGACATAAGCCACAACTTCTTTCATTTACTACAACTATTATAGACGTTCGTTCAATTCTTTTGCTAAGTCTTCAAAGCCTGGTTTGCCTAGTAGGGCGAACATGTTCTTTTTGTAGGCTTCTACACCTGGTTGGTCAAATGGATTGATTCCGTTCAAGTAACCAGAAATTCCGACAGCAATTTCAAAGAAGTACATGGTATAACCTAAAGTGTAAGCATCCATTTCTGGAATTTTAACTAGTAAGTTTGGCACATCGCCATCTGTATGTGCTAATAATGTTCCTTCAAAAGCTTTTGTGTTAACAAAGTCAACTTCTTTTCCTTGTAAGTAACCTAACCCATCTAAGTCAGCTTCTTGTTCAGGAATAGTGATTGATTTGCGAGGTTTTTCCACTTTAACGATTGTTTCAAAGATATTGCGACGACCTTCTTGGATATATTGGCCTAATGAATGTAGGTCAGTAGAGAAGTTTGCACTTGAAGGATAGATTCCTTTTTGGTCTTTACCTTCAGATTCCCCAAATAATTGTTTCCACCATTCTGAGAAATATTGCATTCCTGGTTCATAGTTGATCAACAATTCTGTAACTTTGCCTTTACGGTAAAGAATGTTACGCATTGCTGCATATTGATAAGCTTCGTTTTCTTCTAGTTTATCACTTGTATATTCTTTACTTGCATCAGCCGCACCTTGCATCAAAGCATCAATATCTGCTCCGCTAACCGCAATTGGTAATAGACCAACAGCAGTTAATACAGAAAAACGTCCGCCAATATCATCAGGAATAACAAATGATTCCCAACCTTCAGCATCTGCTTCAACTTTTACAGCACCGCGTGCTTTATCAGTTGTTGCATAAATACGTTTGTTTGCTTCTGCTTGACCATATTTTTTCACTAATAATTCTTTGAATACACGGAAAGCAATTGCTGGTTCTGTCGTTGTTCCTGATTTAGAAATAACGTTCACAGAAAAATCACGATCACCAATTACTTCGATCAAGTCAGCTAAGTATGTTGAGCTGATTGAATTTCCTGCATAAAAGATTTGTGGCGCTTTACGTTTGTCACCATCTAATAAGTTGTAGAAAGTGTGGTTCAAGAAATCAATTGCAGCACGTGCACCTAAATATGAACCACCAATACCGATTACTACTAATACTTCTGAATCAGATTGGATTTTTTTAGCTGCTTCTTTGATACGTGCAAATTCTTCTTTATCATAATTTGTAGGTAGATCGATCCAGCCTAAGAAATCGCTACCTGCGCCTGTACCTTCACGTAATAATTTGTCAGCCGCTGTTACTTGACTTTGCATGTAACCTAATTCATGTTCGTTGACAAACGGTGCTACTTTTGAATAGTCAAAATGAATGTGTGCCATTTGTTCTCCTCCTTAAAAGTTCACTATACAGGTATACTTTACGTTTTTTTTACTTTTTTTTCAAGCAAATATCTACGAACCTTTCAATATTTCCAAGAAAATTTCACATTTAGACCAATCCTTGTGCAGACATTGCTTCCGCAACCTTTGCAAAACCGGCAATGTTCGCGCCAAGTAATAGATTTTTTTCTTCATCATACTCAGCAGCAGTTTGACGACATGTTTCATAAATTGTTTGCATGATTTCATCTAATTGTTGATCTACTTGTTCACTTTCCCAAGTTAAACGTTGAGAGTTTTGGCTCATTTCTAAGGCAGATACTGCGACCCCTCCCGCATTTGCAGCTTTTCCTGGACAATACCAGACTCCTGCATCATGAAAAGCGGAGACAGCTTCAACTGTTGCTGGCATATTCGCACCTTCCGCCACAATTTGTACACCATTTTTCACTAAGATTTCAGCTAGTTCACCTGTGATTTCGTTTTGGGTAGCACATGGCAAAGCAATCTCACATACTTCTTCTAAGGACCATACCGATTTTCCTTCATGATAAACAGCAGATGTTTTTTGAGCTGCATACTCAGTTAAACGTTGACGATTTTTTTCTTTTACTTCTTTCAATAAATCTAAGTCAATACCTGTTGGATCATAAATAAAGCCACTCGAATCAGAACAAGTCACTACTTTTGCACCAAGCGCTTGCGCTTTTTCAATTGCATAAATCGCAACATTTCCACTACCAGATACAAAAACTGTTTTATCTGTAAAAGAATCTTGCTCTTGAGCTAACAAGTGTTTTACAAAATAAACTAATCCATAGCCCGTTGCTTCTGTGCGAACTTTGCTTCCCCAAAAATTCAACGGTTTTCCGGTTAACACACCTGCATCATATTGTTTGATTCGTTTATATGCACCAAACAAATAACCTATTTCTCTTCCACCAACCCCAATGTCGCCAGCAGGAACATCTAACGAAGGGCCAATATGTTTAGAAAGTTCAAGCATGAAACTTTGACAAAAACGCATGATTTCGCCATCTGATTTTCCTTTAGGATCGAAATCACTCCCACCTTTTCCGCCACCAATTGGAAGCCCAGTCAAACTATTTTTAAAAATTTGTTCAAAAGCTAAGAATTTCAAAATACTCAAGTTGACACTTGGGTGAAATCTCAGACCACCTTTATATGGACCTAAGGCTGAATTGTATTGAATGCGATAACCTCGGTTCACGCACCAATTTCCTTGATCATCTTGCCAAGGTACTCGAAATTGAATGATTCGTTCAGGTTCTACCAGAATTCCTAAAATATTTTGTTCGATGTATTCAGGATGGTTTTCTAAAAAATGCGTAACTGTTGGAAGTACTTCATCAATTGCCTGTAAAAATTCGACTTCGCCACGATCTTGTTGATGTAATTTTTCTTGAATCGTTTGAACATATTTTTTTGCATTTGTCATTGTGTCACACTCCTTCGATTAGCTAGTTTTTATTTTAGCTTATTTTGGGTCGCCACTCAAAAATTTTTCTGCGTTTATTTTTGAAATATGCTACACTCACTTGTGAGGTGAAGCGAATGGAAACGAACTACGATGTAATCGTTGTTGGCGCTGGTACCAGTGGAATGATGGCAGCTATTAGTGCCGCAGAACAAGGTGCCAAAGTGCTATTAGTTGAAAAAAATAAAAAAGCTGGAAAAAAATTGCTAATGACTGGTGGTGGGCGTTGTAACGTTACAAACAATCGACCAGTGGAAGATTTAATCGCACATATCCCCGGAAACGGAAAATTTTTATATAGCACTTTTTCACAATTTGATAACTTTGATATTATGAATTTTTTTGAAACACAAGGTGTACATTTAAAAGAAGAAGATCATGGCCGAATGTTCCCCGTTACAAATAAATCAAAAACAATCATCGAAGCATTGATTACTCGTCTTAATGAACTTGGTGTCACGCTAGTTTTTGGTACTAAAGTTGAAAAACTGGTGCACAATAATGGACAAATCTATGGCATTCGAACAGAATTTGAAGAATTCCAAGCTCCTTGTGTGATTTTAACAACTGGTGGACGTACTTATCCATCAACTGGCTCAACTGGTGATGGCTACAAAATGGTAAAAAAAGTTGGTCATACAATCACACCATTATATGCGACTGAATCTCCCTTGATTTCCGAAGAACCATTTATTCAAGAAAAAACCTTACAAGGATTGTCTTTACAAGATATTTCTTTAAGTGTCTTGAATAAAAAGGGACGAGTAATTACTGAACACGTTATGGATTTACTTTTCACACACTTTGGTATTTCAGGACCTGCTGCCTTACGCTGTTCAAGTTTTATTAATCAGGAACTAAAGAAAACGGGCGAATCAGTTACAATTTCTCTAGATTGTTTCCCAACTCGATCCAGTCATGACTTGATTCAAGAACTAACTGCTAAGAGTCAGCAATCGAAAAAAACATTGGTCAATACTTGGCACGGCTTTTTACCCGAACGATTACTGACTTTTTATTTAAATCGCCTAAATATGGAACAACAAACTGGCCAACAGACAACGGAAAAACAAATTCAAGACTTTGTCCAATTATGTAAAGAATTTCATCTTTTGATAAACAAAACTTTTCCGATAGAAAAATCTTTTGTAACTGGCGGTGGTGTGTCGTTGAAAGAAATTAATCCTAAGACCTTAGAAAGTAAACTAGTAGCTGGATTATATTTTGCAGGTGAATTACTGGATGTCAACGGTTATACTGGTGGCTTCAATATCACTGCGGCTTTTGCTACGGGTCATGTTTCTGGCATGAATGCTGGTCAACAAGCACAATCCATGTAAAGCACTACGCACCCAATGAAATGATTAATTGATTGCGCATAAAAATAACCCCCTTCAAGTTAGATGAGATGCTAACTTGAAGGGGATTGTTTTATACCTTGATAGCGACAAATTTTCCATTTGTCAATTGGCAAATAGCTTGTGGGGCTAACTCCATTTGTAAGCCTCGTTTGCCAGCAGAAATAATGATTTGTTCATAGTTTTCCGCAATTTGATCGAGATAAGTTGGAAATAATTTTTTCATCCCGATTGGTGAACAACCACCACGAATATAACCAGTAGTTGCTTCTAGCTCACGTAAATGAAGCATTTCTACTTTTTTATTTCCAGAAACTTTTGCCAGCTTTTTCAAATCCAGCTCATTTTCTCCCGGAATGACAGCGACTAGCGGACCAGTTACATTTCCTACAGCCACCAATGTTTTAAAAATTCGTTGTTCACTCCCAGGAATCTGATCAAAAATCGCTGTCGCACCTAAATGATTTTCATCCCATTCATATTCGTGTTCCGTATACGCGATTTTTTTTTGCTCTACGAGTCGAATTGCATTTGTTTTTACTTGTTTTTTCTTTGCCATATTTCCACCTCATTGCAACCAGCATGATAAATTCAAAGTACCATTAGTTACTATAATCAATCATGCTAAACTCTTAATTATTTGTTGCAGTTCTTTCACAGGTAATTGTCCTGGTGCCGAGGCAGCCGCTTTTGAAATTGCCCCAAAAGTAACTGCTGAACCCGTTAAGCATCCTGCTACTCTTGATAACTTACCCATTTCTCCCATTGACACAGTAATCAACGGAATTGAAACAAAGGCACTTGCTCGTTTAGTCAATTCAAGCAAGCGAAAAACATCTTGTTCTGTTTGTGGCATCATCGCTAATTTTCCGATGCTAGCACCAAAGTGTTCCATCATATTTAAGCGATAAAGCAAGACCGGATCAGCTGGTGTCTCTTCAAATTCATGATTACTGATAATGATTGGAATGTGATGATCTTTGATGCGATCAATCATTCCGCGTCCTAAGCTTTCAATCTGAAACAATTCAATGTCTACCATATCGACCAGCTGTTCAGTCACCACTATTTCGTACAAATCATGATATTCTCTAATCGATAAATCTCGTTTTCCGCCCTCAGCCAGCGTTCGAAATGTAAAAAGTAACGGTAATCCTTGAAGTTCATATTGAAGAAGGACTAGAGTTTCTAGCACCTTCTCTAATTGCAAGATTTCTTGATAAAAATCGACGCGCCATTCCACTAAGTCAGCACCTGCTTCGCGCGCGAGACGTGCTTCACTTAAGATTTCTTCTTGGTTCACGCCAGTTAATGGCGCACAAACTTTTGGTCGGCCAGTCCCGATTTGCAAATTTTTCACTTGGATCATCCGTAACGACTCCCTTCTTACATCTGATTGATTTTATAAATAAATACCTTTAAGTAATTTCCTTCAGGAAAAGTGTTGATCGTTTGAAAATCATTTGGTAAGCGATAAAATCCGATTTGCTCATAGGAGACACCTTTTGCAATGAACTCATCTTCAATCATTTTTTGAAATTGTTGAATCGTAACGTTCGCCGCATTTGTTGAGGCAATCAGCACTCCTTCATCTGCTAAAATTTCCAGACTGTCTTTGACCAATTCACCATAATTTTTTGCCACTCGGAAAACTTTCTTTTTGTTGCGGGCAAAACTTGGCGGATCTAAAACAACGACATCATAAGTCAATTGTTTACGACTCGCATACTTAAAGTACTCAAAAACATCCATAACTATGATTTTTTGTTGTTCAAGATCTAAACCATTGACTTCAAATTGTTCCTGCGTTTTTTTCAAGCTTCGTTTAGCAAGATCAACACTAGTCGTCTCAACAGCACCACCCATTGCAGCCGCAACCGAAAAAGCACCTGTATAACTAAACATATTTAGTACCGATTTCCCTAACGCTAACCCATCAACTAACATCCCGCGAACTTCCTTTTGATCTAAAAAGATACCCGTCATCAAACCTTCATTTAAATAAGTTACAAACTGAACACCATTTTCTTTTATAGTCAACGGTTCTGGTGCTTTTTTTCCGTAAATAAACTGACTTTCTGGCAAATCTTTTGTATCAAAACGAATTTTTTCATACGCACCTAAAATTTCTGGATATGTCTTTTTAAATGCTTCAATCAGTAACTCTCGATGAAGATACAGTGTTTGGTTATACCAAGAAAAGACAGCAAACTGATCGTAATAATCAATGATCAAACCACCGATGCCATCCCCTTCACCATTGAACAAACGAAAGGCATTTGTTAAGTCATCACTAAAATAAGTTGTGCGTTTTGCTTTAGCTGTTGCAAATTTCTCCTCAAAAAATGCCATATCAAATGGTTCATCCACTCGGCTTAATACCCAACCAATTCCTTTGTTTTGCTTTCCTAAATAACCTTTTGCCACAAATTGATTTTGTTGATCTACCAAATCGATCCATTCAGTAGTGTCCACTTGTGTATCGACTAAGTCTTCTGTTTGAATGAGCGGATAGCCTTTTCTGAACTGGGTGCTTGCTCGTTTTTTTACTTTTATTTTCATTCATTCACCTGCTTTTACTTTCTCACCTTTCAGTATAACAAAAATCAAACGGCTTGTCTTAAGGCACAAACCTCTAAGAAAGCTTAAAGAATCCCTTAACCAACTGCCATAAATCATCGGTTAGAATTGACACTAAAATCTTCGACTAGTAAAATAGATTAGAATACGTAAGTTGTGTATTATGGGTTTTACGACACTCTTATCCTTATTTTTTGAGTGTAGAAAGGAAGGTTACTTTGAAACATATAAAAACGCCCGCTTTTTTAAATAAGCGGCTCGGATTTTTTTCTTTGTTAGCTGTTTTAGTTTGGCTAAAAACAATTTTCGCCTATTTGATTGATTTCAATTTAGGGATTGAAAGTGGAGTACAATACTTCATCCTACTTATCAATCCAATTGCGACTACTTTATTATTACTTGGTATTGCTTTGTATGTGAGACGGGCAAGAGCTTCGTACATCACGATGATGGTGATTTTTTTCTTACTCACTTTGTGGGTATTTTCAAATGTCACTTACTATCGTGAATTTACAGACTTTATTACCATCAATACTATTTTAGGTGCTGGAAAAGTTGCTAGTGGTTTGGGTGAAAGCGCCCTCCGTTTGTTCCGACCTTACGATTTATTGTATTGGATAGATTTTATAATCTTAACCGTTTTATTAGTCACTAAAAAAATCAAAATGGATGAACGTCCTATTCGGGCACGTATGGCATTTGCCATTTCCACATTAGCGGTTATGATTTTTTCTGGAAATCTTTTCTTAGCTGAAGCTGATCGTCCTGAACTATTAACTCGAACATTCTCCCGTGATTATTTAGTTAAGTATCTTGGTCTTAATGCTTTTATGGCTTATGATGGTTTCCAAACGTATCAAACAAACCAAGTTCGCGCTGAAGCAAGCCCCAATGATATGAAAGAAGTTGAGAACTACGTTAAGGAACACTATGCTGAACCAAACGATGAGATGTTTGGCGTGGCAAAAGGAAGAAACGTTATCTATATCCATCTGGAAAGTTTCCAACAATTCCTGATTGATTACAAATTAAAAGATGAAACAGGCGCTGAACATGAAGTAACACCCTTCCTTAATAGTTTATTCCATAGTAACAGCACCTATAGCTTTGATAACTTTTTCCATCAAGTCAAAGCTGGAAAAACGAGTGACGCTGAAACACTTATGGAAAATTCTCTATTTGGGTTAAACCAAGGATCACTCTTTACACAATTGGGTGGGAAAAATACTTTCCAAGCTGCACCTGACATCTTAAATCAAACACAAGATTATACTAGTGCTGTTTTCCACGGAAACTCTGGTACTTTCTGGAACAGAAATGAGACGTATAAAAATCTTGGTTATGATTATTTCTTTGACTCATCTTATTACGATGTAACCGATGAAAACTCATTCCAATATGGTTTGCATGACAAGCCATTTTTTGACCAGTCCGTTCAGTATTTAGAACATTTACAACAGCCATTTTATTCAAAATTCATTGCGGTCTCGAACCACTATCCTTATTCAAAATTTACGAATGAAGAAGCAGGATTCCCGATGGCAGCAACCAGTGATGAAACAATTAATGGCTACTTCGCAACTGCCAATTATCTTGATACAGCAGTCGAAGAATTCTTTAATTATTTGAAATCAAGTGGATTATATGATAATTCTGTCATCGTTTTGTATGGTGACCACTATGGTGTTTCAAATTCAAGAAACAAAACTTTAGCAGAACTACTTGGAAAATCAAGTGATACTTGGTCAAACTTTGATAATGCACAAATGCAACGTGTCCCTTATATGATTCATGTTCCTGGTCAAACAAACGGCGGGATCAATCATACTTACGGCGGACAAGTTGATGCGTTACCAACATTACTTCACTTACTAGGTGTGGATACCAAAGATTATATTCAACTTGGACAAGATCTATTCTCTAAAGATCATGATCAAGTGGTAAGCTTCCGTGATGGTGATTTCGTTACCCCAACCTATACTTACTACGGTGGTACGATCTATGATAACGCAACAGGTGAAGCCATTACTGATCCTTCCCCTGAAGTTCAAGCAAAAATCGATGCATGGAAAGTTGAAGTTTCAAAACAATTAGCTGTTTCGGATCAAATCAATAACGGTGATTTACTTCGTTTCTACACCAATAGCAACCTTGATCCAATTGACTCTGCCAACTACGATTACAAAAAAGGCCTAGAAAAAATGACTGAAATCGAGAAAAAATTAGGTGATAAATCGACGAGCGTATTTAGTCAAAATGGTAACAAATCTACAACTGATCTTTATGAAACAAAAACCTACCAAGAAATAAACGGTACACCAACACCTGATGCTTCTTCAAAAGAATAAACAATCAAAAAAGCGTGAGAAACTAACTTCTCACGCTTTTTTGTACTCTCAAATAACAGATTCCCCCCTCTTTGAAAAATAACTCGTAATTTCTCAAAAAGAATTTCATACTTTATTCATATTCATTTTTTATACTTTAATAGAGGTGAAAAGTATGAAAATAATCCGTTATGCTATTGCGCGTTTAGCATATTATAAAAAGCAAACAATTGTATATACTTTATTTTCTAGTTTCTTTGCTTTTTTGTTACTCATCTCTTTTAATTTATATAATTTACAAACTACCCTACACGAACAAATCCAAAACCGTTTAACTATCTTTAGTTCAACTAGCCAAGAAGAAAAGATTCCACAACTGGATAGTGTTAGTCACTTCTATTCATCCGTTATTTTGGTTCTTGTCCTTTGCTTTGCGCTTTGTTTTTTCTTCTTTTTCATCCATATCTTAAAACAAAATCGACAAGAATTGATGAATTGGCGTTTGACTGGATTTTCTCAAAAAAAATTATTCTTCTTTGTCTACACGCAAATGTTTGTACCAATTGCTGTCGCTTGTTTAGGTTTATTATTATGGAGTATCAGTTTCCAACATCTCTACGAAACCCTGCTCCAAAAAATAAACTTAACTGTTCTTACCATATTTAAGTTTCCTGATTTCTCTATTCCTTCTTCAGTTAGTGGATTGACCATTCCTATCAATCAAGAAGCTTTTTTTCAGATTGATTTTACGACTGAGTTTTTGCTTGTTGATACATTTAAAGGAATCATTCAAACTCTTCTCACTTTAACTTTTGTTAGCTTATTTATAAGTGTTTTGTCCTTTCTCTATTTTTCTCGAAGATTGCAAAAAGGGAGGTTCACTCGCCATGAAACAACCAAATAATACGACTCATTTCAACTGTCTTACTGTTATTCTTAGTTCAAAAGAAAAACAACAACATTTACTTAATGAATGGAAAGAACATTTAGTGCTAGATGATACGCCAGGTTACACGATTATTCAAAAAAATTGGCCGATTTTTCCTTATTTAAAATTGAAAGATCATGTTTATCTAGATATTTCAAGTAAAGAAATCAAATCAACTAGTTCCGCTTATCAGGCACAATTGAAGCTTGATTCCTCATGGGAAAAGCAGTCAGCTGATGAACTCTCTTTATTAGAAAAAATCAAACTGCAACTCTTGCATTCTTTACTTGCTAAACGTACACAGATCATTGTGGAAGACGCATTTGACGACCTAACAATCACCGAAACTCAAGAATTGTTAGACATTCTTTGCTTGTTAGCTCGTCAAGAAAACCAAACAATCCTACTGTTCACCAATAATACCATCATTGCCCACAGTCCCTATATTGATCATTTAGAAGATGCTTCCTAAAGTATTTTTATGTGCTTTACTCAATTGTTCTTACTAATTAGATCTCATCAAAAAAAGCCAGAGGCGAACATTTTCACCTCTGGCTTTTTTTAGTTTTCTTGAGATTCTTCTTTTATTTCTACATCTGGCAGTCGGACAGTAAATGTTGTTCCTTTTCCTTCTTCACTCTCGACCTCGATTTTTCCTTTATGCAGACGAACTAGTTGTTGCACAATTGGTAATCCCAAGCCAGATTCACCATATTTTGTATTCTTTCTTGATGGATCAACCTTATAGTAACGTTCCCAAATATTTTTCATCTGCTGTTCTGAGATGCCGATTCCTGTGTCTTTGATTTTAATAATCGTTTCAAGATAACCTTTTTCTATACTAATAGTAATTTGACCATTCTCGGTAAACTGAATCGCATTTTGAATGATATTGACCATGATTTGCACGAAGCGATCATAGTCGGCATACACATCAATTTCTTCCTGCGCTTCTAAAATCAGCGTGTCTCCAGCTGCTTCTGCTTTTGCTTCAAGTTGCGTCACAAGATTTCTCAAGGTTTCCGTTCCATTGAATTTCTTGATGACCATCGTGATTTGGTCAGTCCGGATTTTCTCATAATCAAGATTCTCATTGACTAAACGAATAAGTCGCTCCGTTTCATTTTTCATTAATTTGATTGCATTTTCTCGTTGATTTTCTGGAATCGCATCATAGGCAAGACCTTCTAGCAAGCCATTGATCGTGGTCAAAGGCGTGCGCATCTCATGTGCTGCATCTGCCATGAATTGGCGGCGTCGATTCTCTTGTTCTTCAATTTCTGCTTGCGACTCTTTGAGCGAGTTCGTCATCTTATTGAAGTCATCTGCGAGCTCATCAAATTCATCTTTGTCGTGAACAGGTAGCTGGACATCAAAATTTCCATTCGTTACTTCTTTGGTTGCATTGCGCAAACGATTGATCCGTTTCACCTGAAACGCAGCAAATACATAACTAGCAATAATCGCAACAATACTGGAAAAAATAAACCCTTTGAAAAGATTCAACGTAACTGAACGTACACTATTATCAATATTTCGTGCGGGTTGGCTCACAACCAAAGCGCCATAAAATTCATGGTTTAAATTAAATGGTACTAGGGCATATGAGGTTGCTTGTTGCTGCCCTAAAATATTTTTATGATCGGTAAATTTTTGTTGTTCCCCGTTGCGCAAATTTTTCCATTGTTCTGGACTAATCGTAAAATCCAACATAGAATCGTCCGTTGGATAAATAAGTCGTTCATTTTTATCAATAAAAATAAAATTGACATTTTGCTCCGTCAACACTTGTTCTGTCAAAAGCAAGGCATTTTGAAACGCCTGATCTTGACTCAACTGTGGAAACGTATTGGCATATGTTTGTGTGGTTTTTTCAACAGATTCCGCATAACCAAACAGTTGTTGGTAATTATTTTCTTCAATCGTCTGCTTCGTCAATTGTGTAAATGAAACCCCGACAATCAAAATAATCATGGCAATCATACTACAAAAAGCAAGTAATTGTTGATAAAGATAACGCATTAGGCAACACCAGAATCATCAAACTTATAGCCGACGCCCCAAACTGTTTGGATGACTTGTGGACCGACTTTCTCAATTTTTTGACGAAGCTTTTTGATATGTGCATCAACTGTTCGCTCATCACCAAAATATTGATAATCCCAAACTAATTCCAATAGCTGTTCTCTTGAAAAAACTTGTCGTGGTTTTTTCGCCAAAGTAAATAAAAGATCAAATTCTTTTGGCGTCAACCCTTCAATCAATTGACCATCAAGATAAGCTTCACGAGTTTTGGTATTCATTTTAAAATGTTCTGTTTGAATGTCGAAATGATTATCTGATTCACTGGCTTCTTCTTTTGCATCGACCAGTTCGCTTCGACGATGCAGAGCTTTCATTCGTGCAATCAAAGTTAGTGGACTAAATGGTTTCGTTACGTAGTCATCTGCCCCCATTTCCAGCCCAATAACTTGGTCGCTTTCTGAATCGCGTGCAGTCAGCATAATGATTGGTACTGTACTTGAGATTTTCCGAATCTCACGCCCAACAACCATGCCATCCATTGTTGGTAAATTCAAATCAAGTGTGATCATGTCCCAATGTGCAGGATTTTCTAAAAACGCATCCAGACCGTCTTTCCCATCATACTTGAACGTTGCCTCCCAGCCTTCATTCAAAAAAAACATCTGCATCATTTCAGAAACAGATTGGTTATCTTCAATCATTAAAATGTTCATAGTCATCCCCTCCGGATTTCTGGTCAAATTTCTGTAATTTTTTTTCCGTTAAAATAAAGATCGGCATAATTGGAAAAACTAATACCAATAGTTCAATCAAAAAGTAATTCGTATTTCCTGTTACTTTTAATAAATAGCCGATCACAGCCATTATCAAGCCAAAAATAATAAAATAATTGCCACTAACTTTCTGGGCTAACTGCCAGTGTTCATCTGTTTTAGCAGCTAACGGTGAGTGGTAACCATAAAATGGCAAGTTTCCCTTGGAAGGAAACAAGCGAAAGAAAATACCAATAGTCGTTAAAGCAACGCCTACAACTAAAAAAATCATTGATTTCCTCCTAAAAAGTTCTCTTTCTAGTATACTCCAAATAGTCTTACGAACCAATATATTCAATAATTCTTCATGAAAGGTTTGTCTTTTGTTCATTCTTTGTTAAGATAGGTTTATTGAAAAGATAAAGGAGTTTTTTTTGTGTCAAACTATCAAGCAATTACTTTTTTTGACCTAGATGGAACACTGCTAGATGCGCATTCAACAATCACCCCAGAAGTTGCATCTGCTATGAATACCTTAAAAGAAAATCACGTTTTGCCTGTCATTGCAACTGGAAGAACAGAAATCGAAATCCAAAAGATCATGGGAGATGCTGGAATCACTTCAGCTGTTACCATGAACGGCTCTTATATTCGTGTGGATGGAAAAGAAGTCCATTCTGAACTTTTTTCAGAAGAAGAATGTCAAAGAATGTATGAACATGTACAGTCACAAGGTCATGAACTTTCGTACTACAATCACCAAAATATTTGGTGCACTGGCCACAACCAAATAATGATTGATGCCTATAACTTCATTCATTCTGAAGTCCCCCCAATTGAACCTTTTGCTTTTCGTGAAAATAAAATCAATATGCTCTTGATTCTTTCACAAAGTGGCGATGAATATTACCATGAACAGTTTCCTGAACTAACCTTTTATCGAAACGGTCCTTATTCAATTGATACCGTAAAGAAAGGAATCTCTAAAGGTGCTGGCGTCAAGCGACTAAAAGACGAATTAGGATTGACCAATGTCCCCACGTTTGGATTTGGTGATGGACCGAATGACTTCGCCCTTCTAGAAGCTTGCGACAATAAAATTGCAATGGGCAATGCCTACGATGGACTAAAAGAGTTAGCGACTTTCGTTACTAAGAAAAATACTGAAGGTGGTATTGTCCACGCATTGAAACATTTTGATTTGATTTAATTTTTTAAAATAAAAAATCCGTAATTAATCTCAAAGCAGATAAGACTGTTTTGAGATTTTTTTCTTTCTATTGAGAAAAAGAAACGGTCCGAAATACCAACAAACAACTCAATCAATCATTGCCTAGTCGAATAGGAGAATCCAAAAAATTGACAAAAAAAAGAAAAAATCTTTTAATAGACATATCCACTAATGGATATGTCTATATAAAACTTACGAGGTGACTTTTATGAATGAAATAGATTTAAGTAAATATTTAGCTGCCATTTATCGCCAAACAAAAAAATCATGGAACCATCAAAATAGTTTTGACTTTTTGAGGGCAACACAAACAGATATTATTATGTTTGCTCTAAAAAATCCTCATCAAATCCAAAAAGATATTGCGCGCCGGATGGCAATCGATCCAAGCTTATTGACAAAAGATTTGAAGTTTTTAGAAAAAGAAGAAATTATTACTCGATCACTAAGCAATGAATCACGTGCTTATCATATTGATTTAACTGATAAAGGAACAAAAATTGCTGAACAACTAGGAAATGAAATGGAAGAATGGTGGATTTCGTTCTTTCATGCTCACCCAGAGATCAATCAAGAACAGTTTACTGAACAATTAAAATTGGTTTATGAAGCATTTAATGCGAACGAATAGTGTAACGTAAGGAGACCTGAACCGAAAATGGAAAAACAACTTCTCGTAAAAAATCGGAAATCGATTACTATCATCATCTTACTAGCAACATTTATCAGTATGATGAGTCAAACAATGATGGTTACAGCTTTACCATTACTCAAAGACATCATGCAAGAATCGTTAACTACTGTTCAATGGCTAACAACTGGCTACACATTAATGGTTGGCGTTGTTACACCACTGACCTCTAATGTTTATGAAAAATACTCCAGTCGTACCATCTTTTTATCCTTATTGATTGCTTTTACTGTGGGAACGTCAATTGGTGCAATCGCACCGAATTTTTGGTTTTTATTATTAGGTAGGTTACTGCAAGCTGCAGCAGGTGGCTTTTTGATGGCTTTTCAAATGACTACTATGATGACGATCTACCCTCCAAGCCAGCGTGGCATGATTATGGGCCTCTCTACTTTTGTCATTGCTTTTGGACCTGCCGTAGGGCCAACAATTGCGGGAATCATTTTGAATTATTTAAATTGGCGCTACTTATTTATTAGTATCTTACCAATCATGCTCTTAATCCTTCTCATCAGCTTTTGGCGATTTCCTAACTATTCTCAGCGAAAATCAGTTAAGATCGATTTTATTTCGGTCATCGAATCTTTCTTATCTATCTCGTTTATTATGTTAAGTATCACTATGATGAAAAGCCAACTGGTCCTAGGTATTTTTCTTTTTATTTTGGGACTTTTGATTGGCTGGATTTTATTGAAACGACAATTACGCATGAAAAAACCGCTAATTAATATCCATTTACTAAAACAACCCACTTTTGTAAAAATGACTGGCATTAGTATTCTAGCTTATATCATTTTGGTTGGGTTAGGACAGCTAGTCTCCATCTTTGCTCAAATGGCGCTTGCAGTTGATAGTTTGACGGCTGGTCTTATCTTATTACCAGGAGCGATTTTGAACGCTTTTTCTTCGATTATTGTTGGACGAATTTACGACAAGCATGGACCAAAGAAATTAATCATAACTGGCAGCTTTTTGATGCTCGTATCCTTTATCCCCTTCTTTCTTTCACGAGTAGAAATCAATTTAGCTTTGTTGTCCTTGACTTATGCGCTTTGTCTCTTAGGAATTGGATTGATTTTTTCACCTTCTCTAGCTGAGGCTTTTAAAGACATCGAGCCTTCACAAATCAGCCAAGCAACCGCTTTGAATAATACACTTCGTCAAATGTTTGCGTCTATTGGAATTACGATCATGATAAGTATCGTGACAATTCCTTCATCAATGACTGTTGGAATTACTTGGGTGATGACTTTATGTATTCTTTTGACTATTGCGATTCCACTTATCTTGTTCAGTTTAAAACCAGAAAGGAAGTGACTAACTCTCGAAGCAGGTAGTAGTGCTTCGAGAGTTTTTAATAAAACTACACATGATTCAGAGAGTGAAACTGATTTATCCTCTCTCTGATTTGATTTCTATTTTAGACACAACACATTTTTATTGAAAATAAATGAAAATGTGGTATACTGATTTTGTGCATAATGCATCTGTAACCCTTGTTACTTTACGGGGGCGTTACGGATTCGACAGGCACAGTTTGAGCTTGAATTGCGTTTCGTAGGTTACGTCTACGTTAAAACGTTACAGTTAAATATAACTGCTAAAAACGAAAACTATTCTTACGCTTTAGCTGCCTAAAAACAGTTAGCGTAGATCCTCTCGGTATCGCCCATGTGCTCGAGTAAGGGTCCTAACTTTAGTGGGATACATTTCAACTTTCCGTCTGTAAGTTGAAAAAGAGCGCATCAGACTAGCAATACAAAATGCCTGTCACTCGGCAAGTTGTAAAGCGAAACCTTAAATGAGTTGACTATGAACGTAGATTTTTAAGTGGCGATGTGTTTGGACGCGGGTTCGACTCCCGCCGTCTCCATATTTATATTGTTGAGACAAACAATAATCCGAAAAAACGTTGTTCAATCAACGTTTTTTTATTTTGGTCAAATAGAGAAAAGTAGCAAAACACAAACTTTTTGTATTTAAATCATAAACGAAGTGATAAATATACCACTTTAAAATGAGAAAATTCTACATCATCAAAAAATGAGCCCTTTTCTTGCTTAAAGTAAATGAATCTATATCTCAACAAAAAAACGTTATCTGAAGGCGTTCCATAAAGGAACATCTCCAGATAACGCACCGATAGAATCGTTTCATGCTTTATTAAAGTCTGAAACGTTCTACATTCTAAAAGAATCAATAGGCTCTAATAATAGAGTAATCGAGATCGTCAAAAATTACATTTTTTAGAATACTCATGGTAGCTAAATTAGACTCCTATTCTTCAATTGAATATTGTATGAAATCAACTATTTGACCTGCTCTTTTTATTTTGTAACAGAAAATAGTTATACTTTCTTCTTATGCTTTCCCTTTTTATTCAATTAATCTATAAAAATTTTTCCATTCGAATATGCTCAACTGGCGCAATCGTCATCAAATACGTATCCCCATACGCAACGTAACCCATTTTTTCATAAAATGATTGAGCACTTACCCGCGCTTCTAATTCGATTCTTTTGGCTTGCTCTTTTTTTGCATGAAGTTCCAGATGTATCAGTAATTGTTTACCTACACCTGCACTTTGCCTTTGCGAATCAACACATAGATACTCAACTTTCATTTTTGATTCATCCAGCTTCTGACTAAGCACACCAACACCTAAAAGGAAGTCATCATCAAATGCTCCAAGAATGTATTGCTCCGCCTCGTGTGAAAAATCCTCTTCTTCAATCGTTAACCCCAGTGGAGCGCGCATGACTTTATTTCGCAAGTTTAACGTTTGTTGATATTTTTCTGAGTCGTACTCAATTTTTTGGATATCCATTTTCTTCATTCCTTTCAAGTAATCAATAAAACTAGTTCCCAGTATAGCCATTCTTCGGTAAATTTTAAAGGGTAAATAAACACTACAATCATTTTTTCAAAAAAAAAAAAACCATTAAACACCTTTGCTAGGTGTTTAATGGTTTTACTTACTGAATTAGGCAATTTCAATCAAACAATACTCTGAAGCTTCTTGAGGATAAACTTCAGAATACTTAGCCATTACTTTTCCAGCTTTATCCTGAACTTCTGCATGATCGATACTATCGTATTCTTCTACACAAAGAATCACTGAGTTCTCTAATTTTTTTATGATTTCACCAGTCACTTTCTTTTTCAATCCGATCGCATGGCATTCATAAGTTTGTCCCAAAATGATTTCTTCTTTTTTCATAGTTAATCACCTTCTAATTATTTTATAATCTCATTGGAATTATATTAACATTAAAATCAAATGAAGAAAAATGATAACTTAAGTATTTTTCTATTAAACAAAGTATAAATTTCTAATTATCTTTTTATATTTTCTTAAATGCTCGTAAAGCCTTATTCTATGTGCTTTCGAGTATTTTTACTGTAGGAAGATACTTCACGTTTCTTTGCATATTTCCTCATGTCTTAGCTGTCAGAAGTGGTAAATAAGTAGTAAATTCATTTGTACTACTAAGCAACAAGACGCTCCTGTTGCTTCTCTTTATTCAAGCGTTTCATTTCTGCCATTGCAGAATCGAATGTTGCATGTGCGTAATAGTTCAGCGTCATGGCTATATTAGCATGTCCCATAATGTACTGTAATGCCTTTGGATTCATTCCTGCATTTGCATAGTTGGTACAGAATGTATGTCGCAAACTATGTGGAGTGATGTGTGGCAATTTATCCTCGTTATACTTATTGTATTTCTTAACAAGACCTTTCATCATGCCGTTGTAATCACTTGCCACTTTTGGATAGTTCTTTCTATTAAGAAAGAGGAAATCACTATATCCATCAATCTCAACACGCTTATCATTCTTTCGATTCGCTAACACTCGCTTAAATGCTTGATAGGCTTCTTCAACCATAGGAACTTGACGTTCGCCACTTTTGGTCTTTGGTGTTTCAATGTAGTACCCAATTTCAGTATCTCTCAATAGCTGATGGTCTATATTGACAAGACGATTCTCAAAATCTAAATCTGGAAGTGTCAAACCACCAAACTCTGAAATACGAAGACCTGTTTTTAAGAGTATCAGAATTTCATCATAATTTTTGCTGTAGGTTTTATCAGCTTTTGCAAAGGCTAACAGTTTTTCTTCCTGTTCTTCTGTTAGTACGGTCTTAGGGACAGTATCATCATCAAGAACTGCTTTCAGTTGAAAGTCAAATGGATTCTTCCGAACACAATCATCTTGTATAGCAATATAGAATGAAGCCTTTAAAGAACGTTTGTAGTTATTGATGGTTTGATAAGCATAACCATTTTCACTCATTCTAATAGCCCATTCTTTAGCGTCTGATGGCTTAATACTGTCAATACTTCTTACACCTAACTTGTCTTTCTTCAAAATATCCATAAGATATTTGCGTCCAGTTTCAGTGTTTTTTCTAACCTTTGGTCTTTGAGCGTTCTGTTTTGCGTAAAGCTGGCAGAGTGTCATTTTCTTTCCTACAACATCAATACCATCATGAATGTCTTTCTGTAACTCTGCGATTTTCTCTCTAAGTGAGATACAATCACGCTTTCCTGCTGGTACTCGGTCTGTAGCCACAAGTTTCCACGAGTAAACAAATTGCGGTTCTCCAAATGAATCTATATATTTGTATAAGTATCTTCCGTCTTTTCGTTGGCTCTCTCCAGTCTTTAAGATTCGACCTTTATTGTCACGTCTTTTTTCTGACATGGCATTTGCTCCTTTCCTTTATGGAAAGAGCCTTGATACGACTTAATACTATTTTATCATATACAAGACCCTTTGGCGACGCTAGATTGCGTCCAATGTATCTATAATTTTTTCAAATTGTTTTCGTTTAATCTGAATACGATTGCCATTCATAATCAGCCAATTTGCATTTTTATTTTCCTCTGCCAAGCGTCGTAGCTTGTTTTCGCCAATACGAAAATATTTTGACGCTTCTTCAATGGTTAGGGTATAACGTTCCCAAATAGGAATGTCAGTCTGCTTCATAAAATCCTCCTTTCCAAATCACTTATTTGGATTTCATAAAAGTTGTTTTACCAGCAATCGAACAGCTTTAGCAAAGCTCACGGGAGTTCCACCCCTGCATGGTTCTCATGTAGCCATACTCATTGCCTGCGACGGTTTTATCACGCTCGGACTATTGACTGTATGGGAGTATCATTATCACGATAAGAATGTCGTTGCAGGCAATCCTGCTAAAGATTGCTTCTCGGATCACTAACATGAATCGCTCGCTATCTTTATAAGATAGGTCATGGCGGTTAGTTCCGTTGGCTCTTTTCTTATCGAAACGTATTCGATTACTTTTATTCAGTTTTCAAAGAACAATGGCTCGTTAGCCTATCAAAACACATTGAAAGCTCAATATGCTTTGGTGGAATAACAAACCTCCCTGTTCGGGAAGCGTGGAATGGTTTAGCACGCTTCCACGAAAGGAGAGAGGATATTACTTAATTTCAAATGACAAAATCTTTGTAATCAGTCTGGTTTCCATTCTTCCACGTAAGACTTCATCAACGACCATACTTTGATTGCCATATTCATCTTTCATAAGTCGTAGGGAACGCTTCGTTATGTACCCTCTGTAATGATGTAGAATCTGGTTAATCGCTTCGGTATCGCCATCTGTTGCCTTTACAATGAGAGGAAAGGGAATCATAGGATATTGTGTTTTCATTCTTCAAATTCCTCCATAAACTTTTTAATTAAGGCTAGTCCACTGGTTCTATGCCGATAGACAGTAGAACGGTTCAATTTCAACAGGTCTGCAATTTCTGAATCGCTCATGTCCATAAAGTAAAACAGCAGTAGAATTTCACGTTTCTTGTCTGGCAACTCACGTAATGCTTCACTCAACAAATCATTTTCAACGCCTACTGATAACCCATTGAGTGTAAAAATCTGAAAGTCAGTTGAATAGTTATCTGTTGTCGCAAACTGGCTAACAAGATAATCGCCAACATCCGAAAAGGACACCTCACGCTTTGCAATCCTTGAAAGATAAAGCATATAATTCTTTCGCTCGTCTTCCATAGCACGTTTACAGATATAGTCAAACTGATTTTCTATTGTGGTCTGAAAAGAAGATGGTTTCATGTTTCTCACCCCCTTTCTGTCTAGGAAAGGAAGTGAGCCTTGCTCGTTTATCTCCTTTCACTCTTAGTCCCAATGTGAAAGGGGGATTTGTTGCATTACTGATAAATAAACTTTGTAAAAAAGTTCTGAATAGCCAAAAAAGCATATAAACAGATTTATTTCTCTGTTTACATGCTTCTGTTATTCTATCTATATGATTTATAAAACCACATTGGTGGACGTACTTATCTATTGCAGATAGACGACTTTTTTTGACAAGAACCCAATGTAAGGAAATTTATTGTATATGATGTACTTCATGGCGACGTTGACCTCCAACAAACCGCCATTTGGAAGTAATATACAATATTTTAACAGCGTAAATAGCACTACCATATAACGGTTTTTTTTATTGGCGTTTAGTAGTGCTTTTTATTAAATATAAACCTATAAACCATATAACACGTTTTTCTATACCTGTTTTTAATTCAGTAGGAACAATAAAATGTATAGAGGTGGTCTACTATGCGTAAAAAAGAAGATAAATATGATTTTAGAGCCTTTGGTTTAGCCATTAAAGAAGCTCGATTGAAACGAGGTTTAACTCGTGAACAAGTGGGAGCATTGATTGAAATTGACCCACGGTACTTAACTAATATTGAAAATAAAGGGCAACACCCCAGCATACAAGTTCTTTATGACCTTGTATCGTTACTTCATGTTTCCGTTGATGAATTTTTCTTACCTGCTAATAACTTGGTAAAAAGCACCCGACGATTACAGATAGAGAAATACATGGATAGCTTTACAGACAAAGAACTATCCTTAATGGAATCTTTAGCCAGCGGTATCAACGAAGCAAGAAACATCGAAGACTAATTAAAAGAATCCATACATAACGGAAAGAGCCGATAAAATGAGATTGTATTAATCTCATTTTATCGGCTCTGCGTCTTTGCGTCTGGCTCTGTAATCACAGTTACTTTGAACTGCTTTATTTCAATTAAATTTTCTTGTCTGCATTTCGGACAATAGAGGGGGAATTTTTTTAATTCAGTATCTTCCCTTATCTTTAATCGTGTTTTATTTCCACATACAGGACACAATATCCACTTGTAGTTTATAATAACTATCTCCTCCTTTACACTTTAATTCAAATCTTTATTAAAAAATATTTCATCTTATTTAACAAGAAACCATATTTATATAACAACATAAAATACACTAAGTTATTTTATTGAACATATATCGTACTTTATCTATCCGACTATTTGGACGACGGGGCTGGCAAACAGGTTCACCGGTAGTAACATGGTACCCTTTTAACTCTGTTAAACAAACACTACGTCCATTTGTAAAGAAAGTTAAATCACTACGATATTCTTGAATACACCGAGCAGGGATTTCTCCACTAAGAATGACCTCATTATTTTTCAATTGAGTGTCTACGATGTTCGCACAATATTTAGGAGCATCGTTGTATGCTCGTGAAAGATATTCCTGTGGCGCATAAATTTTAAAACTAAGATATGGCTCTAACAATTCTGTTCCAGCTTTTTTTAAGACTTGTTCCAATACAATAGGAGCAAGCATCCGAAAATCTGCTGGGGTACTAACAGGGCTATAGTATAAGCCATACTTAAAACAGATTTTACAGTCCGTCACATTCCAACCATACAATCCTTGTTCACAACCATAGCGTATCCCTTCCATAACTGCATTTTGAAATGATTGATTTAAGTATCCAAGAGAAACCGAGCTCTCATACTGCATTCCACTTCCCAACGGAAGCGGTGATACAGATAAACCAATGGAAGCCCAGAAAGGATTTGGCGGCACTTCGATGTGAATGGTATATTCTGCATTTTTTAACGGTCTCTCCATATAAATGACTGTAGGCTCTTTTAGTTCTATCTCCACATGATACTTTTCTTGCAACAGTGCACTAATCACTTCCATTTGTACTTTCCCTAAGAAAGAAAGTATAATTTCATGTGTCGTAGAATCCACGTAATATCGTAGAAGCGGATCACTATCTGAGATTTCCAAAAGGGCATCAAGCAACATTTCTCTCTGTTCAGGTTTACTCGGTTCAACAGTTGTTTGTAGTAGAGGGTGCGGATTTTCAATCTTTTTTCTCTGTGGCAATAGTTTTGTATCTCCAAGAACACTATTTAACTTCAAAAACTCATTTTGCAAAATAACAATTTCTCCAGAATAAGCTCTATCAATCTTACATAATTCACCATTTATTGAAGTATACATTTCTGTAACTTTTATTTTTTCTTTTTCTGATACTCTAACCGAATCTCGTAAATGTAGTACTCCACTATAAAGGCGTATATATGCAAGACGTTGTCTTTTTTTTGTATATTCAATTTTGAAAACATTTCCGCAAAGTTCAGACGGACCTCGATGTGTTGATGAATAAAATTTATTAGTAATAACTTCTATAAGGTTATCAATCCCTATATTACTTTTTGCACTTCCATGATAAAGAGGGAACAGAGAACAATTCTGAAATCTTATGCTTTCCTCTTGTTCGAGTTCCAATGCTTCTAATGATTTACCGGACATATATTTCTCTAAAAGGTCATCGTTTCCCTCTATTACCGTATCCCATTGTTCAGATTCGGTAAAGTTCGTCACACACACATTAGGATACAGTTCTACCTTCTGTTTGATTACAATTTCGGCAGAAAGTTTCTCTTTAATATCCTGATAAACCGTTGATAAATCAATTCCATTTTGGTCAATCTTATTGATAAAAAAGATTGTGGGAATCCCCATTTTCCTAAGTGCATGAAATAATATACGAGTTTGTGCTTGTACGCCATCTTTTGCAGAAATCAGTAGAATTGCCCCATCTAAAACTGATAATGAACGATATACTTCTGCTAAGAAATCCATATGTCCTGGCGTGTCTATGATGTTCACCTTCGTATTTTCCCACTGAAAAGAGGTTATTCCTGTCTGAATTGTAATTCCTCTCTGACGTTCTAAAAGCGTATTATCCGTCCTCGTTGTACCTTTGTCCACGCTTCCTAATTCTGTAATCGCTCCACTGTTATATAATAAGCTTTCTGTTAAGGTAGTTTTTCCTGCATCAACATGAGCTAAAACTCCAATATTAATAATTTTCATGTGATTTTCCTCCATTCAAAAGCCCAAAAGGGCATAAAAATCCCAGTGATAAATACTCTTATCACTGGGATTTTTATGCATAACCATAGGCATACAAAGCATACAGATATTCTCCGGATACTTTAGAATCACATGATAAAAGTATTCTTAAACTGGGTACAAAAAACTAAGCCCTCCTAAAAAAGGACATCCAATTATTTGTTCCCGCTATCAAATTGACAGTTTATTTAAGAATACCTTGCCGCATATTTATTAACTCCTTTTAAATAGATACTTAAATAATAGCACGTAAGAGCATATTTGTAAAGGAATCTCCAATTTTTTATCAAAGAGAGTACGTGATTACAAAATAGCTGTAATAATGTACCAATATTTGTTATTCTATAATCTTCCAATTACTCCCGTTCTTTTCAAGTACCAAATCAAATTGAGATACCTGCGTTGCTTTGGTCTGCTGGTCGATATACTCCACTGTCAGCGATACCGTGACTTGATTATCCTTACGATTGTGAATAGGATTTACCAGTTCTTGAAAGATGTACTCTTTTCCGATTGGTTTTAATATCCCGTCATTCACATAGTAGGAAAGTTCACTGGCTGTCGCTGTAGGATAGAGCTTGAAGAACGTCGTTAAAAACTCATTGATTTCATTGGTTGTAATGGAATCAACCGTCCCCTCACTTTCAATGGCTTTTGGTTTATAACTTGATTTCTTAGGTATGTTGGTAATGGTCGGATTCTTAACCAGTACCATATTTCCAGAACCATCTACATAGACACTCACTATATAAGCAGAGTGGACGGTCTTTGTATTTTCTCCCTCTGTAATGAGCTGGTCTACACTGTAGGTTACATTAAACTCATTGTCGCCAGTTGGCTCTACCGTCCATATCTGAAATCCTCTTACAGAAGACGATACAGGAATATCTTTGCGTACTGTATCAACATTGAGAGCTTGAAGTTCATCTGTCAGATAGCCTTTTAGACTTTCCATTCGATTATCAATGGACTTATCGGATTGCTCCCATGAATAGTAGACTTTCGCAAAGTTCTCTACAAAATTTTCTACATGATGAGTATCAACGTATTCCTTTTCTATGATAGTTGTTTCGTGAATAGTATGAGTATCTATAGCTGTAAAGTGCTTGAATATCGCAAAGCTGAAACTAAGCCCTAAAAGTACCCACAAGGCAATCACAACCTTTTTATGAGGATTGACCTTATAGACACGAGGTTTCTTTTCCTTTGGTATCTGTTTTTCTTTATTCTGATTTTTTCTAAATTTCATCATTAAATCTTCCTTTCTCATTGTTTGATTCGTCCTGCTCCCACTAAATGCTGTTGCCAGTAGGGGCTTGTTAAGTCGGCATAACCGATTGGGTCGCCTGCATGAAACATACGGTTATTGCCAAGGTATATCCCAACATGAGTAATATAAGAGCCAGCGTTATAGGTAGAATGAAAGAAAACCAAATCGCCAGCTTGTGCTTCCGATAGTGGGATATGCTGGGTCACATCATATTGCTGTTGTGCGGTTCGTGGTAAGTTAATTCCAGCTTTTCCATACGTCCATTGTGTCAGTCCGCTACAATCAAAAGAAGTAGTCGGGGAAGCTCCACCGTAAACGTATCGCCAGCCCTCATATTTCAGTGCTTCGTCCATGATGGCTTGTACCGTATCATCATCAAACTCTGTTGTGACAAGATACTGCGTTACCAGTTGCACATAAAACATATTGCCATAGTTGTATCGCCAGCCCCCATTGATAGGTATGGCTATGGGATTGGGGTAAGACACTTTTTCGCCACCTGAATACTCTTTTGAGAAACTTTGAGCCAGTTCAAAGGTATATTTATTTCCACGATTAGCCACATACCCTAAGAAACCACCACCATAATTGTAGGACTGGATAACCGATTCTAAATCTACACTGAGCCTTTCGCTACTGGCTAATAATTCACTGAAATACTTCACACCTTGCTTAATGGATTCTTCTGTACTCAATGAATTAGGTGGAAGACCGAGGGATTCCGAGGACTGCATAACATCTTCCGCAGTACCGCCCGATTCCACCTGTATAATCGCAAGAAGTATGTTGACATATTCTTCAACGCCATATTCTTTGGCATATTTTTCTACCATAGGCTTATGAGCCAGCACTTCTGCGGAAACATTCACACCTCCATAATGAATATTGGAAATTCCGCTGTCCTGTTCATCTGAAAATAAAATGGCAACAAACAGAAGCAGTGAGAAGACCATCAAGAATAATCCAGAACCACCAATCACTAAAGTTTTCAACTTCATGGTTTCTTACCGACTTTCTTAATGGTGGCGGTTTTGATTGGTGGTCTACTTCTTGTATTTTGTAGTGGTACTCTTTGAACAGTAGACGGACGTTCTTTTGTGATTGGACGTTGTGAAGTTCTATCTGCTGTAGTGGTTGAAGTTGCTGGCTTTTGAACGGTTTTTTCTTGAACGGTATTGCCTTGGCGTTCCACTTTTGGACTTGAAAAATCGGACTTAACTGCTGGACGCTCTTGTTTGGCTTGTTGAGATTCCTTATATGAAGTCTGAATATTAGACTGTTTTGAGGTCTGTTCATCATGATATTGTTCTTGTCTTGTAGTCGGTCTTTCATGAACAGAAGAAGCAGGCTGTTTTTTCTGTTTGACCTGTTCCATTTCAGAGCGACGCTTCGCAATGGTTTTTCGCCTTTGTTCCTGCTGTTCCTTGCGTCCACTGGCTCTGTCCGCTTTGGTTTGAGAAATACTACTGGTTAAATCACGGACATTCTCTTTTACTTTGGATTTTCCTTGATATACTGCATATCTTGCATTGGTCGGCAAATCTTTAACCTGTTCTTTCAAACCACTAGCAGTGTCTACCATTCTGTCTTTGGTATCAGCTACTGTACCGATGGTTTGACCGATACGTTTTCCAAGTGTTGATTTTTCCTTTCCGTCTGGTCGGGAGTGATCTGCTTGTGTCCTTGCAGAACTCCCCGAACCCGACTGTCCTTTTTTACCTGTAACAATGGCAGACCCAGCCCCTAGAGTAGTCATGGAACGTCCAAGTTTCCGCTGTAGACGGTGCATGTGAGCGTGCATAAGCATACGAGGTTTTCTCATCACACGACTTCCCACACTTTGAGAATCGTTACTCTGTAGAGAAAACATACTCATTAAATCGCCCAGCTTGAAGTAGATTCCTGCAAAGGTCACAATCTGTAGAAAAGCAATCAAAAAGAACGGATAACCAGCCGATAAGGTATAGAGCATGGTTGAAATACTAAATGCTGTCGTAATAATCAATGTGATTCCAGCTCGTGTCAAAATGGTATTAAAGAGCTTTGTTATGGCTCGTTTTGACATACCATCAAATGATGGAATCATGCTTAAAATAAAGCTCACAGGCAGAAACATAGCATAGATGATAAAAAGTACCTGCGAGAAAATCATGATTCCTGTTAATAGGAATACAAATATGGAAATCCCAATATTGAAGACAAATAGGAAGAAGACTGTACCTAAACGGTTAATGGTCTTTGTAATGGTTAGATTGGTATTGCTTCTGTCTTCAATTTCTTCCGCAACAATTTTTTCTCTGTCTTCGCCATTGTTGGAATCTGGGCTGGTGGAGAGCAGGCTTTCCACACGGTCAATACCGATACTTTCAATGTCTGAACTGTTGTATTGAAGCAGTAGCCACGGTTGCTGAACCTGTATGGAAAACAGGCTATCTCTGATTAAGTCCACGCTGTCCTTGCCTTGACTATCGGAATGGGGCATGACAATCTTCGTGCCAAGTGATAAACTGGCATTACTGATGTCTGATGAAAAGTCATTGATTTTTTTAATGTAGTCGGGAGCGTAGGCAATAAAGGAAGCCGATAGGATAAACACCAGCACAAAATTCATAATGGCATGAATTGCCTTTGTGGTTTCTCTCTTTATCAGTCCCGTATAGGCAACATAAACCCCAAGAACCAAAATCAAGAGTAAGAGGAATCCAACATAGAAACCCTCTGTTGAAAATCCGTTTGCACTCACACCAGCTAAGGTCTGCATATTCTTACCAATGGAATCTGCTGTAGCGGAAATGAAGTCTAAGGAATAGGCTTCCTGTACTAAGTAACCTGTCGCATTGGAAACATACAAACTGATTGTCCAAATAAAATTGGTAATGGCATATAGTCCATACATGACCTGTTTTCCAATCCCGTCCGACCAGTTCCACGGAAGCCAGCCCCAGCTATTATCCACATAAAAATCCAGTTGATAGTTTTCAAGTGGGTATCGGCTGTATTCATTTGCCACATTGACCGTATCATCTACCAAGCCCGCAGCTTGAACCACCGTTCCCAGCATGGCTAAAAGAAAAATGGCAATCACAAGTGTGAAAGCCACTGTCATTGCCACTTTACCTAGACGTTTCAGCGTCCAGTTTGATTTTATTCTGTTTACTATTGATGGTTTCACATTTACACCTCTTTTCGCACAGGTGGTCTGGTATCAAAGGCATGGAGCAGTTCTTCAAATACAGGGTGGAACTGTATCACACCGACACGACCATATAAATCACTGATAAGGCATTGCCCGTTTTCCAAATCACGCAATCGCTTCTGATTGTTTTCGTCCTCTGGGTCTACACCAAAAAAGGCTAAGGTCTTTTTAATCTCGTTAAGGTCAGTGGAACGAAATGCAAATTTTAAGCCGAGGTTATTTTTCAGTTTTTCATCTAAGAGGTCGTCTGTATTTTGGGTCACGAAATATACCCCAGCGTTCATAGCACGACCAGCCCGAACCAGCTTCATAGATAGTGTTTTTCCTTGTGCTACCTGTAAAAAGCTCCATGCTTCGTCTAAATCTACAATCTTGAAAATGCTTCGGTCTGTATGGATAAAGTCTAAAGCAAAGGTACTAATGACAATCAGCATAGCAACGGATAAAAGCTCCATAGTGGTATATTCCTCAAAGGAAGTTTCCTTGTCGGGAAGTACCAAGTCCGCAACCTGTATAATGTTCAGTTGTTTTTCTAAGCTGATAGACTGCTCCACATAACCATTACTGAATAATAAATGTGCAAAGTCATAGTCTGTAAAACTTTCGATATGGTCGGCTATACTGGTACTTAGTGGCGTATTCTCAACCCGTAATTCCTCAATCACTTTCATCAACCCTCGTACTTCACTATTGGTTACTGCACGAATGGCTTTTCTAAGGATTGGGAAGCGTTCCCCATCACGAGAGGAAATCCCCGTAAGGAATGTCAGAATATCAATAGCCAGTGATTCAGAATCTTTGGGATTTTTCATAATCACATAAGGGTCAAGTAAGCCTTTGTTTTTCTCATCAGAAGTCAGAGTGACGATATTGATTTCATGGGAAATCTCTGGCAAGGTTTCTTTCCATCTGCCACGTTCTGCTTTTGGGTCTACAATCACTGCTTGTGCCCCATAAAGCACCGCATAATAGACGATAAGGTTATTCGCAAAGGATTTACCACCACCCAGCGAACCAACAAAAGCCGACGCTAACGCATTGGTTACTGAACCCTTAACCCCTTGACTGGCAAGAGCAGGTTTCAGATAGACATTGCGTCCAGTATCTAAGCTGTAGCCAACATAAATCCCCTCATTTTCCCCCAGCATTTGAGTAGCACCAAAACCTAAACCAGCGAGGAAATCAGAGGTCACGTATTGAATATAATCATTCATATAACGCTTGCTGGCAGGTAAAAATTCTTCATGTAAGCCGAGCATATCCCCAAATGGTCGTACCAGTTTTACGCTTAAATCGTCATAAAAATCTTTCACTTCATTACAACGACGTTTGAGTTCGTCAAGATCATTTGCTGATACCCTTACCACATAAGACAGCTTGTACATAGATTCCTTGCTTTGGTCTAAATTGGTTTCCAGCTCATTCACACTTTCCAGAGCTTCCGCCACATTGGAGCTGGTTTCATTATCACTTTGCCAAGCGTAGTTATCCAAGTCTTTCAGTTCTTTCTTTTTATTGCGGACAGTAGATAGGGCTTTACGATTCGCTACAATTTCCACATTCATTGACGTATCAATCGGGAATGTAAATTGCTGTTGCTGGTAGTAGAAGATTTCAGAGGACGGGAAGTCCAGTTCTCCGACAATGCTGTTAATGGTAAAGTAAGCTACATAGACGGTTTCATCTTCCTGCTGGATTTTCAAATATCGCTGTTTTTCTTCCACCAAACAGCGAGTAGGCTTAATCAAGTCATAGTATTTAATCAGCGTTTCATTATCCAGCTTTTTCTTTGATAGATGGTACTCATACTCTTCATAGGCAGTGCCTGTCTGTCCGTAAAGGTGTTCAATCAGATAGCCGAAGTCGTCCTTATCTAACCTGCGGATTTTGAAACGACGAGAGATTTTATTTTCTAAGAGCTTTTCCATCTTCTGAAAACGCAGGATTTCATCATTACTCATACTAACAAAATCGCCCATCAGCTTATGGTTCACATCATAGACAAAATCAGACAAAGCATTTTTTGCTTCAACGGTAAGACTTTTCATAGAAAACTCCTGATCGTTGAGAAGCAACTTAAAGCCGATAAAGAAACGGTAGTTCACTTGATTTTCGCCAATCATGGATATTAAAGCGTCTGTCTGTTGGTCGATTTTGTCATAGGCAACCGCTTTGAGCTTGCCAGTGACTTCATTTTTGGAACGCTCTTGTGCAGAACGTATGCTGGATTCTGTACTGATTTGTAAAGCATGAATTTTGCCATCACGATTTTGTGCGATAAGCTGTCTGAAAGAATCATGCACTTGTATTTTCTGTTCTGGACTTAGAAATGAGTAATTGTAAGGAACAAGCTCATAGTAAGCATAACATTCCCCGTCTTTATTCCAGACGAGATTGTTTTCAATGTATTTAATTGGATATGCCATAAAATTCACTCCTAACTGCTGTAATGGCTTCTTGTGGCTGGTTTCTGCCAAGCGTTACTTTTTTTCCTGCATAGGTCAGCTTTGGTCGCAGTGCATAAGCAATGACAGACTTCAAAAATCCATAAGGCTTTTTACCATCAAAAGTTTTTGTAGACATAAACCATGTGAAAGCCACAGGAATCCCAAAGTATTTGAGAAATGCTCCCTCTATCATGGAAAGAGGGGGCAAGTTGCCAAGTATCATCACTGCAAAGAGTGACACGACAAACCATGTCATTTGCGTAAAGGTTATGGGAAACGGAAGTCTAAAATCATTGATAGAATACAGTACCTTTTCCACAGACCAGATACTGGTATAGCTTCGTATTTTCTTCATGTAATCAATCCTTTCATAAAAAATAGGGGTAGCTGATTGAGCCACCCCGTAAAATAGAAAATCTGCCAGTAGTAATGTACCGACAGATTTAATAGACGATTTCAAAAATCCCATGATTGGTTGAGATAAACGTTCCTGAAAGGTCTAAATCCCGACCATAGGCTTGATAATCAATATAGTTTTGAAGACTAGCTGGTACTTCGCCTAAAGCACCCGTTTCTTCAATGTAGTAGCGTGCCACGTCATACATATCATCACAATCGGAATGAATGATAATATCCTCTTGATGTTCGCTTAGTTCTTCAATGCTTGAAAAATGAGTGAGCAGAGCAGATAGCTCCGATTGTAATTCTTCGGGTAATTCCGATACCATTTCCCATAGTCGATTGAGTTCGCCAATGGAAGTGTATTCGTCAACCGTAAAGGGTAACTCGTAGTCATGAATGGCGTATTCCTCATATTCATCATTCAAGCCGATTTTCTCTTTGACTTCCTCAAAGTCAATGGGAAAGGTAAACCACGCACCGACCAATTCGCCCTCATTGTATTTGCCTAAATTCGCAATATAGACTTGCATATCGTCCATATATTCACGTCCTTTCTTTGTAGAGATTCAAAAATCCCTACCGCACTTCGTTTGGTGTACCATTCCTTTGCGGAACATAAGAAAACCACTTATATTCCACAAAAGAACGGTTTTATTTAAGCACCAATAATGCGATTGAATAGCTCTAGTAAAATGTCTTTTACTCCAGCAGCGTTGAAGACTAAGCCAACCGCAATAATCGCAATAATTAAAAAGCCAATCAGTTTGCTAAACTCACGCTTGAAGCCAAGATACAAGCCAATCACAACGATTGCTAAAAGCACCAGTGATTGAGCGTTTGATAGAAACCAGTTATAAAGGTTTTGTCCAAAATTCATAAAAATGTTCTCCTCTCTATATTCAATGAATTTGTATTTGAGTTATTTTTTTGTTGTTATCACGTCCTGTTCTTTTACTGACTGTTGCTTCAAAATCTGCTTGTGTCGGTCTGTCAGTTTCGCATGGTCGAGAATGTCTTTTACAACCTGCGTCTGGTTGATTTCATCAAGTTTAATCGCAACCTTTAAGGTCGGGGCAACTTGATGAGATAGCCAGTTCAGCGTCCTTTGGAAGGAGTAAGGCTCTGGTTTTGTGGTTAGTTTTAATCGTTCACGATTGTTCCCAATAAACCAAGCCCATTCTTCATTCAGTTTCCAATCAGAACGAGGTTTGGAATCGTCTTTATCTACAAAACGGATATACCGATTGATAATTTTAAAGGCGGTATGCTCTGGATTGTCATAGACGAGTAAATCACGGACTGCATAATAGGCACGCTCATTTTTCAATCGAATCTCAAAACGGTTTTTTACTTCTGCGTCTTCAATGGGAATATCATTTTTCTTGTACTGCTCGTAGTCCTTTTCATAGATACAGAAATAAACTTCACTTTGTAATGAACCGATATAGAGGGTGTTTCCCATACATTCCTTTTCCTCTTTGCGTACCAGTTCGCCACTGCGATAGCTTTTAAAACTGCGGAAGACGGAGATACATTCTTCCTGTTGGCACTTTTCAGTGAGTACAGGGATATTCAAAATCCCTGTCTTATCGTTAATGGCAAGGTCAAGGCGTTTCATCACACCGCCAGCCACCAAAACGTCCATAAAGAACTCATACCAGCTTCTTTGTTGTGCCAGAAGATAGCTTTCAAATTGTCTGCACCCACGACCTTTCAATTCCACCAGAACTCCTTTGTCCAGTTCATGGGAGCAAAGGACGAATATGTCGCCTAAAGCATAATGCTCTGAATAAGAATAGAAACCATAGTCCTCATGAAGAAAATAGGACAGTTTCAGTTGTAAGATGTTTTCGACCACCTGCTGTACGTCTGTTGTCGGAAAGCGAATCCTTACATAATCAAACAGCATTTCAAGGGGAGCGTCGGGATTGAAGCGTTCCAGAGCTTCCCAAAGGGACTGCTGTAAATCCTCTGATGGCTTGACTTTTCCTGTTTCAATATCGCTTAGATACTGCCTTGTAATACCAGTCGCAACAGCTAAACGGTTTTGAGATAGTCCATAAGCCAAGCGTTTTTCTTTTAAATGCTGTAACCAAGTTTGTTCATTCAGTAAAAATCCCTCCAATCAAAAAGGCGTATGTCAACTTTTAAAGCCCATTTGACATACGCTGAAATTTTGTAAATCCCTTGTAACCAAAGGATTTTCTAATGTTTTTTTGACTGTTTCCTGTCGATTTGTACCCCCCTGTTAGATACGGGGGGTTAAGTGCTGGCGTGGCTATTGCCACACCAGCCAGCAAGATCAGTCCACACCTGCGACTTCCGCTTCGCACGTCGCCTGCGTGGACTGTCTGCTGTTGGATAACTTTTTAATTTCCTCCAAGAAATCATATCCTTTTGGTACAAGGGGAGTATAAAACTCTGATATGACACTTGTTCCTACATCAACATAGCCACGACCTTTGATTCGCTTTAAGAAGAAATCCTTTTGTACGTCACTGCCAAACATCATGCCATAGCCCATTTCAGACATACGACCTAAAGCCACTCTGAAATTAAACTGATCACGGATTCCGTCGCCTAAATATTTTGCGTCTGGACGTTGACAAGCCAGTATTAGAAAGAAGCCAGCTTGACGACCTAACATGACAATCTGTTTCAGCTTATTCATAACTGCGGTGTTTTCTTTTGTTCCCAGCATTTCCATGAAAGCGACGTATTCATCAAAGATTAAGAAGTGTGCCGGGAGACCTAAGTAAGCATAATTTTTGCCAGTCTTATAGTTCTTCATCTGCTTCATTTCCTCACTACGTTTCATCATTTCTTCATAGAATGTTTCAATGCAAGAAAGCAAGTCTTCTTTTCTATAGTAGACATTTGCCATCACAGAACCTAAGTCCGCAAGGTCAGCATTTTTCGGGTCAAGAATATACAGTTTTGAATCTGTATGAAGCAAGGCTTCAATCAGTGTCAGTATAAAGTAAGTTTTACCGCCACCTGTACCACCAGCAATCAACATATGAGGGAGCTTATCATATTCCCACCATACGTTTTTCATTAAGCGAAGTTTACCATCTTTAGCTTCTACTTCATCAATAGAAATACGACTGGCTATGGTGTCATAGAGCAAAGTATATTCCACATAGGAATCCTTTAACTCTTTATCCGTCAGCTCACAGTACAAGCCACTCTCTAATTTCTTTTCCAAGTGTAAGAGTTGGTCTTGATATTTTCCCAGCGTGATTTCCACCCGTATCTGTATCAAGCCATTTTTAAGTCGATAATACATTTTAGGGAAGTAGGTTATCTTTTCCTTTGTACGACCAGCACTATCTTTAAAGAAACCCTCTGTTTTGACCTGTTCAGATTCATACCACTTGTTTTCAAGTATCATCTTTGCCAGTTTTTGACGGTGGTAAAGTTGTTTAACCGTATCATAGCGAACCCGTTTGAATACAAACGCTACCAGCAAGCAGATAAGAATTGCGACACTGAAACTGATAATTAAATAGGGAATGTCAATCTTATCTGCTTGTGATAGGTTAAAATCCTGCCAGTTGATCTGCTGGATTGTCTTCACATGAAACAGTCCGACAACCAGCAGGAAAACAGGCAGGAGTGACGCTATCGTAAAATGAAAGACTAAATCTTTACCAGATGGGCGAATCCTTTTACCACGCTGTTTCATGCGAAAAAGTCTCCTTTCTACCTAGCGACTATTTGTCTTGTGTCGGTTCTTTCTTTGCTTGTGGTTGAGCTTTGAATGAACTAGAATCCTTTGTCAGCACAATATCGTCTGCCTTGATATACCAGTCAACATCTGCTCCTTGATAGGTGGCAGTAGCAACGGTGTCCGCAATGGGATTGATAAGTTCCACCCGTGCGTTATAATCAAACTCTTTCAAAGGCACGCTGGCAGGAATACTTACTTGAATCATGCGTCCTTGTCCTTTGGATTTTAAGTCATAGGTACGTTCCTTGATTTCATCTGAAACCGACCCGTCTTCATTTTGGATTCTCACTTCACGACGTAGAGCAGAGAATTTCAATTCTCCAAAAGTCGTGTCTTTATCTAATACAATGCCATTTGCTAATCTCATCATTTTTCCTCTCTTTCTTTATTCTTTTATCATGTCGTCAGCATGTAAAAGGTAATTTGTAAAACCACGAGTGCCGATTTTGTAGCCCTCTGCGGTAATACGTGGATTGACTAACTTCACACGTTCCTCAAAGCCGAAATGTTTTTCGCCAGCTTCAGCAGGAAGCACCACCACAATATCATCTGCTCTTTGAACATCAGAATAGAGATTATAGCTTCTTGATAAGACAGTTAGCCGTCCGTTGATTCTTCGCTGAACGACTTTATCCTCGCCAGCAAATTCTAAATTGCCGAATGTTTTTTCCATGTTGGGAATCACAAATTTAAGTTCCATATTTTTACCTATCCTTTCTTTTTTATTGGCTGAATGAATGTTTGATGGTCTTAAAGAGTGGGGAACGACCTTTTGATTCTTGATTTTTTGTTTTCATAAGTTCACTTCCTTTCAAAATCGGGTAAAAAAATAGACACCTCATTTTTTGAAGTGTCTACCTATTAAATATTCAAATTTTATTGGAAGTATCTTTATATCTTCACTTTTCAAGGATAAATCGTCGTATCAAAGCTCATTCATAAGTAGTAAATTAGTAGTAAATTGAGTGGTTTTGACCTTGATAAAGTGTGATAAGTCCAGTTTTTATGCGGATAACTAGATTTTTATGCTATTTTTATAATAAAAAGACTGATTAAACTAATCGCTAAAATTCAGCAATTAGTTTAATCAGTCGAATTCGTTTTATCTCGTTCTAAACTTCATTAGCAAGTAAGATTGCTTTAGTAGGCAATGTTTGCTCTAATAGTGCCACGTATTGTTCTAAAAATTGTTTGTCGATTTCATCATAACCCGCAACTTTTCCGCAATCAATATCTAAAACACCTACTAATTCCCCGTCTTTAACTAATGGAACAACGATTTCTGAACGTGCAGCTGAATCACATGAAATATAATTTTCATGACTTTTTACATCTGTAACAATGAGTGTTTCTCGTTTTGCCGCTGACTCCCCGCAAACGCCCTTGCCTAGTTTGATTCTTGTACAAGAAACTCTTCCTTGAAACGGCCCAAGAATTAGTTCTTCACCATCAAATAGATAGTAACCAGCAAAGACAGTTTCTGGTAAAGCATCTGCTAAAAGTGCTGAAGAATTCGCAAGATTGGCTAGCCAATTCGTTTCAGCTTCAAGTAATCCTTTTTGTTGTAACAGTAAAAGTTCATACGCATCTCTTTTTTGTTTTTCTGACCACATCGCAGCAACACACTCCTTTTATTCAGAAATTATAGCTCACTTATTCCTCCAATACCAGTTGTAATTTTAATGAGCAGCATTTGTAAATCGATACCCCCGACCATGAACTGTTTGGATATAGTTGGCACTTCCCGCAACTTCTTCGATTTTCTTGCGAATATTCTTGATGTGTGTATCAATCACTCTTCCTGATCCTTCTTCATTTCCTAATAAAATCAATAGTTCTTCACGAGAAAAAATTCGTAAAGGATGGTTCAACAGCAAACTAAACAAACGATACTCCGATTTTGTTAAAGAAAGTTCTTGTTCATGTAATAAGATCACTTGTTTTTCTTCCAATACTTGGAACTTCTGATAAACAGGTTGGTTATTAGTTTTTAATTTTTTTTGCTTCAACAATGCTGAGCGCAAGGATTCTACTTTTGCCTTCATTAATTCAAAACTAACAGGCCAAGACCATAAAATGTTTACACCTTTTTGGAATAAAACAATTTTTTCTTGCTCGGAAAGTGGTTTTGTACATGCGACAACTAATGGAAAGCGACTTGTAACTGATTCTGGAAGCTCTGCCAAACGATCATCCATAATAAGTAGAACATCTGCTGATTCATTATGTAATTTCGCTAGAACGGATTGATAACTTACTTTTAGCTCTAACTGCTCTTTTTGCAATCGTTTCATTATCGAAGAAAGTGTTTTTTTATTTTTCGTAAATATTTTTATATGCATCTAGTTTCCTCCTTTCTCTTCATTCTTTTACGCAATTTACTCAATCATACCTTTCTTTCACTCACGATCACTTATCAATTCGATTGATTTTGTATCAATTATTTTGTAATTGTTTCAGTTATATTAAATTTTTCTTTTTTTCACTCAATGCATGAATCTTCACAACTTCCACACAACTCTCCCTTACAATACAAAATGTAAAAATTGAAATGGATAAAAAAGATGTTAGTGGGGAAACTATGATTAAGCTTAAAAAAATCGTCACATGTTCATTTGCGCTAAGTTTACTTTGCGCGCCAATTGTCGCGCAAGCAGATACTTTAGACGACAAGATCAATGAACAAGAACAAAAAATTGAACAACTACAAAAAAATCAAACTGCTTCTGAACAAGAATTGGCAACCATTAAAGAAAACGTCAGCCAGATTGAAAAAGAAAGTTACAAGATTCTTCAACAAAAAAATACTGAAGAACAAACATTAACTAACTTGATTCAAAAAATAGCTGATTTGAAAGAGACAATCGCTAAACGTGAAGAGCAAATTCAAAAGCAAGCTCGCAATGTTCAAACAAATCAAAATGCCAGCGACATTCTATCTGTGATGGCAGAATCTGATTCGATCAACGAAGCAATTACCAAAGCATATGCTGTAACAAAACTGATCAGCGCAAACAAAGAGATCATGTCTGAGCAACAAAAAGATCAAGCTGAATTAGAAACACTTCAAAAAAAATCAGAGGAAAAGTTACAATCTTTGACTGAAACAACGAATGAATTACAAGCTAAACAAGATGAGTTAACGAAAGCAAAATTAGATCAAGAAGTTAAAATCAACGAACTCTCTGCTAGTCTAGCTACTGAGAAAAAACAAAAAGAAAAATTTGAAAAACAAAAAGTTGAAGCAGAGAAAAAACGTCAAGAACAATTAAAAGCTTTGGCAAAACAACGTGCCGCTGAAGAAGCTGCTCGCAAAAAAGCAGAAGAAGATGCGCGTAAAGCTCAAGAGCAAAAACAAAAAGAACTCGCTGTAGCTGCTGAAAAAGAGCGCATTGCGAATGAAGCGCAAACCCAAGCATTAGCTGCTCAAAAAGAACAAGAGCAAAAGGTTGATTCTTCAAACGAAGAACAGACAGAAAACAACACAGAAGACAACACACCAGTAATTTCTGTTCCTGAAGCCCCTAAAGAAGATAATGTAACGAAACCAGAAGAAAATACTTCAGGTTGGAGCGCACCATTAGCTTCACTTGTTATCACAAGTCCTTTTGGTAATCGTGTTGATCCCACGGGCGCATCCGGCACATCTCATGACGGAATTGATTTAGCTGGGGCTTCTGGAACACCTGTTTTCGCTGCAAAAGCTGGAAAAGTTGTTGAAGCTGGCTATCATTGGTCTGCAGGAAACCATGTCATTATCCAACATGCTGATGGCTATTATTCTTATTATATGCATTTAAATAGTTTCTCTACGAATGTTGGGGCCTCTGTTAGTGCCGGAACACTTCTAGGCGGTATGGGGACAACAGGAAATTCAACTGGTGTCCACCTTCACTTTGGTATCTCCACAAGTTTATGGTCTAATTTTGTTGACCCGGCTCCATTATTAGGTATTTAAGTTAAAAAAAGCGCGAGACAGAATTCGCATTTTTTCAAAAGAATTAGCTATTACGCTATTTTTGAAAAATGATACTCTTGTCTCACGCTTTTTTGTATGCTGAAAATGGAAACCACTTATTCTGCTGTTTGAATTTCTTCTGCTAAGTTGGCATAATCGATTTCAGTATCAACAAATGTTGCATCATTGACTGGAAAATGTTGAATAAGCGACTCGATACGACTACTTTCCACTATGCCATTTGCTAATTCAAAATCAATCACATGTCCACCGAATGTTTTGGTTTTATCAAGAAAATGCAAATGGAATCCGGCAGCTGCTACTCCTTGAAATAGTTCAGGAGTAAAGAATCCGACTAATGTTCCTTCAACTTCTTCTTGATGAAATTCTGGTTGGTCTTGCGAAACTTCCACAAGTCTTTTATAAGGTTTTTCTTGTTTTGGCATGATACGAATATGCACCTTTTTAAATACCCCAGTAATTTTAACTGCAATAAATAAATTTTTCCCTGCTTCTTCTGCCAAAATCGTTTCTTTTAATACATCACCTGGATGAGGTGTTGTGATTTCGATACTTCTATCTGGTGTAAAATCTGTTACAGCTGCATAAGGTGTTTTTTCTTCACCAGTCAAACGGACAACTGAACCATCTGATTTTCCTTGATAAGCGATTCCATCAACAATGATGACTTCCCCATCTAATCCGTGGAGCGTTCCTAGTCCTAACGTTCCGTGCTTCAAGACCTCAGCCATCTTTTCCGTTCCATCCATCAGCCCAGCCATCAATGCACCTAGCGTGCCATGTTGGTATAAACTTGTCTCTGTCATCCTACACACCTTCTTTTCTTAATAGAATTGATCTGGTAAAATCGTTTCGCCGAGTTTTTCATTATCCCGATAATCAATTGGAATATCAATGATTACAGGTCCTTCGGTGGCAAAGCCAGCAGTTAAAGCTTGTTCTAGTTCCTGAACGTTAGTTGCTCGAATTCCTTTTGCACCAAAAGCTTCTGCATATTTGACAAAGTCAACCGGCCCAAAGTCAACACCTGATGAACGTTGATATTTCATTTTTTCTTGGAATTCAACCATATTATAGTGACCATCATTCCAAATCAAGTGAACGATATTTAATTTTTTGCGTACAGCTGTTTCTAAATCTTGTGCAGAAAATAGGAAGCCACCGTCACCAGAAACTGAAACGATTTGTGTATTTGGTCGAACTAAAGCAGCCGAAATCGCCCATGGCAACGCCACACCTAATGTTTGCATTCCATTACTAAATAGTAAATGGCGTGGTTCGTAACTTCTAAAGTGACGTGCCATCCAAATATAGTGACTACCTACGTCAACGGTGACGGTCATTTCGTCAGTTACTTTTGCTTGTAACGTGTTAATGACTTCTAATGGATGTAACATTCCTTCGTCTTCTGTCTTTTCTACAACATCGCGAGCTGTTAATTTTTCTTGTAATGAGTCAAGATATTCGTTCGCATCGCCCGATACTTGCTGTGCTTCTAAAGAATCACTAAGTAGATCAAGCGTCGCTGCAATGTCACCAATCAATTCTCTTTCTGGTTGCATAAATGAATCAATTTCAGCTGGTGTCTCATCGATGACAATGATTCTTGCATCTTTTTCTGCATTCCAGTTACGTGCTTCGTATTCAATCGGATCATAACCAATGGCGATGACTAAATCACTTCGTTTTAATAACATATCACCAGGTTGATTTCTAAATAAACCTACTCTCCCAAAGAAGTGTGATTCTAATTGACGTGAAATGACACCTGCAGCTTGGAATGTTTCAACAACGGGTAAAGAAGTTTTTTCCACTAATTTGCGAATAGCTGTGGTTTCTTTTTCACTTGAACCACGCATTCCCACCAATAAAACAGGCAGTTTTGCTTCACGAATGCGTTCAGCTAAGTAGCTGATATCATTAGCAGATGCAGAGCCTAATTGTGGATCACTTAAAGGTTGGATCACATCACTTTTCACAGGTGCATCAACAACATCCTGTGGAATACTGATAAAACTTGCACCTTTTTTTGAACTTTTTGCCATACGATACGCATTAGCAATCACTTCTGAAATCGTTTCAGGATCTTGAATTTCAGCACTATACTTTGTAATTGGTTTAAATAATGCTGCATTATCCATACTTTGATGAGTCAGTTTTAATAAATCACTTCGTTTTACTTGTCCACCAATTGCTAAAACTGGGTCGCCTTCGGCAGTTGCTGTCACTAACCCAGTTGCTAGATTACTTGCACCAGGACCACTTGTCGCAATAACAACTCCCGGTTCACCAGTAATTCGACCAATTGCTTGTGCCATAAATGCCGCGTTTTGTTCATGCCGAGTCACGATTAACTCAGGGCCTTGGTCTTCTAATTCATTGAATACGCCATCGATTTTTGCACCAGGAATACCAAAGATATAATCTACGTGATGATTAATCAAGCTTTCTACTACAGCTCTAGAACCTTGTTTCATTTCTCTTTCCATCATACAACTTCCTTTAACAGCTTATTTTCTTTCTGCTCAGATAATAAATAAACAATATAAAGTAATACAGTTTATTCATCTGTTACAAAAATAGTATAGCATGTCTTATATGATTTGTTTAGTAATAAGCTAAATAAATTTCAAAAAACAGTAACAGTTCATGCAACATATATCATGCTACTATAAATAATCAATTTTCTTCGTCCTATTTTTTACAAGCCCCCATTTTGTTTTCTATTTCAATTATTTTTGGCTAAAAAAAGCCATTCAGTTAAAAAAATATTTTCCACTAAAAAATGCTCAAATTATTGTCAAGACTGCTTTTACATTAAATAACATCGTTCTCTTCCTATCACGCGGTAATTTTAGAAATTTACTTTACTCATCATAGGCTTTAACTTTAGATGTAGTTGTTGGGGAGTCACCTCGACTGCTACAAAAATATTTTATCAAGGGGAGAAAAGAAAAAATGAAGACAACAAAATGGAAAACGTTGCTAGCAGCTTCGATGGCAGGATTTACACTATTATCTTCTGCACCACTTCAAGCATTTGCAACTGAAACTCAAGGGAATAATTCTGGTTTGGTAATGGATGACACATCAAATGTCATCAACGGATTAACAGATGCACACATGTGGTCTAACGATAACGGCGCTTCTTGGACACGTGGAAAAGAAAATCAAGTTTTTAAAGGAACTCAAAAAGTCATCGTTGCAAATTACGATGAACAAATCGCATCTGCACAACCATGGACAGCACGTTCATACGCAGGTGGATCAATGGTTATCTATAGAAATGCTTTATGGACAAACTCTTATTGGGCAGAAGCGAATCAAGCTCCAGGATCTGCCCCTATGTGGAGCAAAGTAAAAGACGTTCCAGCTGGTATCGCTACATTCAACTTCAATAAATTTACTGGTTCAGCTGCCGATGATTATCAAAAAGCGCAAGCAGAAACCGTTCAAAAACAGGAAAAAGTTATCGGTTACTTTGCAAACTGGCAAGGTTACAAAACAGATTATGAACCAAATAATCCTAGTTATAACTACAGTCAAGGTATCGTTGACGGCCAAGGATACGACCCGGCTGATGTACCATTTGATAAAATCACACACGTTAACTATGGATTCATGATTATCGACCCTAGCACTGGAAAATTAACTTCTAATGACGCTTGGGCTGACTTTGATGATACTGTAGATGGTGGTGGTAAAAACTATATTGGTCAAATCACTGACATGGCCGATGAAAATGATGTAGCAGCAATGGTTTCAATCGGTGGTTGGAACAATTCAGTTAACGATATGGCCTTTGATGTTGTGACAAAAACACCTGAAAAAATGGATGCTTTCACAGATGAAGCAGTTAAATTTATGTTGGATCATAACTTTGATGGAATCGATATCGACTGGGAATATCCAGACAATAACGACCGCAAAACGAAATTTGTTGCTTTGATGAAACAACTACGTGAAAAATTAACAGTTGCAGGTAAAGAAAACGATACATATTACCAATTAAGTATTGCTGTAACAGCTTCACATGAAAAAATGGAATTTATTGCGCCCGAAACTGTCAGCGAATATGTAGATAATTTTAATGTGATGACTTACGACTTCCGTGGTGGATTTGATACACAAACTGGCCATCACTCTGGATTATATGCAACAGAAACAGATAAAGATAAAAAATTCAACGTTTCTTCTGCAATGAAAGAGTACAGTGAAACATATAACATTCCTAAAAACAAATTAATGGTGGGTATGAGTTACTATTCACGTGGATTTGCAAATGTGGAATCTGGCGAACTAGGCGCACCAAGTAGCGGCGCACCAGTGGGCGGAACTTGGGATGATCCTTACCAACCTGCTGGCCTAAAACCTTGGTGGCAATTGAAGGATTTAGAAGCTCAAGCGAACGAAGATCCTAATGACAGCTTAGTTGCTAAATGGGACGATCAAGCAAAAGCACCATATATTTACGATGCAGACGCAAAAGAATTCTATTCTTATGATAATATCCAATCCATCCAAGAAAAGTGAATTGGACGATTAACAATGAATACGGTGGCGCAATTGTTTGGGAACTTAGTTACGATACGCCAAATGCGGAATTAGGTTCTATCGTGGATAATGTATTAACTTCTGAACCAACTGATCCTCCTGTTGAAGAAAATAAATTACTTGCTGTTGATGTCAACGAAAGAACACGAAAAACATATATCAACTTAAACCTATCGACTGAACAATTCAATAGTGAAGAACGTTTTGTTGTTTACTTAGATGGTAAATATTCATTCGAAACTTATAAAGGAAAAAGTTACTACAGCAATTCAACAAACTATGGCGAGAAAACTGGCGTTGCCAAAGCTTTCTCTGGCCGCAAAGATCAAAAGATTGAAGTATACAGTGCTCCAGGAAAACCTGGTCAAAGCACTGAAAACAAAAAGTTGTTGGAAACACTTGTTTTAGATAAAGATGTTGATTTTAATATTGCAGAAATGAATGACGCTGTTAAGAACATTAGTTACGATGAAAATAATATTTATGTAGATTTCGACAAAGAAGCATATAAAGGAAGCAATCGTTTCGTCGTTTGTCAAAATTATAAATATGTAGCTGAAACTTTTGAAAATAAAGCTTATTCTAGTTCGATCTCTAAGGAAACCGAAGATACTATTCAAATCAAAATTAAAAAATCAGATTTGAAATCTGGGGATGTGCTTGAAGTAAGATTAAGTAGTGGCGTTCCAGGTGAAAGTTCTAATACACTTAAATCTTTAAAAACATTTACTGTAAAATAGAGTACATTGTTACCCAAAAAGAGCGCACAGTGAAAGACTGTGCGCTCTTTTTTCTTTAATCTATTTGAACTTGTATTTGTCAATCACTACACAAGTAATCAAATAGATTTATGAAGCAATAACGAAAACTCCAATCAATCACATTTTCTTCCCCTTTTATTCGCTAGCATAGTTCCCACCACTTCATTTTTTCATCATTTATTTTTACTTTTCGCTAAATTATTTAAAAAAAAGAAACACATTAAAACCTTTGTCTATCAACAACCAGAGCGTTTTAATCAAACTTGTCTAATTGAAAAGAAACAATTACAATTAAACAGTAGTGTAGAACGTATAAAGAGTGGTGTAACAGACAATGGAACTTTTTAATTTACTAGATAAAAATGGTAAAATCCAGATTTCGATTATTCATTATTTATTAGATAAAAACTTAACAGCAGATATTTCTACACTGTTAAATGATTTAGCCGTTACTCCTTTTCTTTTTAATAATAATATCGAAGAATTAGCTTTTATTTTAAAAGAGTTAGAACTTGATTTGAGTCTTGAAATCAACCACAAAAAGAATCAAGTTACGTTAAAAAAAAGCAACCAAACAAATCTAGATAAACTATACTATTACTATCTCCAGGAATCGACGAAATATCAGATTTTACTTCATCTGTATCATCGTTCAAGCTATTCGATTTATGAACTATCTCAACGATTCCTGATTAGTGAAGCTGCAGTTTATCGGCATATCACAAAACTCAATGATTTGTTAGAAGAGTTTAACATCAAAATTTGGCGAGGAAAAATGACCGGTGATGAATTGCAAATTTGTTACTTTTTCTTCCAATTAATTTGGAATTCAGTTCCTTTGGAAGACCTTCACCAAAAAGAAAATGATCGCAATCGTTTATTGTTTGTTTCCTTTCTGGAAAAAAAACTAAAGCAACAATTTGGTACCACTACTCGTTTAAAACTTTATTTGTGGATCTGGGTTCTGAAGAAACGGACAAAAAAGTTAACGAATCCACCTTCTGTTGAAACGATGGCTATCTTAGGAAAAGATTATCTTGAAGATCCTATTTATCAATTGGTTCGTGAGTCCTATTTTCTATCTGTTAGCCCTTCTGCTGAATTTCAATTCGAATACAAAGCAACTTACTTATATTTATTTATTTCTTCCTTATTTGTTCTCGATCGTAGTCATCGCTCTTTGCTTCCATCCAATGATTGGCCGACATTCAATGCGAGAGTCATCCAACTGAATCAGATGGTCGTGGAACAAGTCAAAACAGCCTATCGTCTTGACTCTGAAGACATCGATCAACAGTTTATTCAAGAATGGAAGTACTTTTTAACACAGTTGCACAGCACAATCGTTTATTTCAAGGGAAACATCACTTTTTTTGAAGAAGAAATGTTAGTTGAGCGACTTGTTAATCAATCGATTTTTACACCAAATTTTGAACTCGTTCAAGCAATCATTCAAGAAACAGAAGATATTCTTGGCTTTGCTCTTCTTGAAACAACCAAACAGTTAGTTACGCGAATCCACCTTTATTTTATCAACCAAATGCGCCGTTTTTCTCAATTAACGATTCAAATTGGTATTTTTTGTAATCGAGATAACTTACAGACAAATATCATGATGGAAAGTATCAAGAACGAGTTCGACACAAAATTTTACATTCATTGCGAAGAAGCTGACGTCAACAAAGAATATGATTTGTTGATTTCTGACTCTGCATTTGCCACGCAACAGTTTTCATTTAAAGACTTGTACATCATCAATGATTTCAAAACACATACAGACATTCTAGCTTTAACTCATTTACTCAAAGACCATTCAAAGAAAGAAGGAATATAATTGAAAGTCATCGTTATCGGCGGCTCCCATGCTGGAATTGCTGCTAGTAAATTTTTGAAAAAATTAGATCCAAACATCGAAGTATACTTAATTGAAAAGTCAAATGTTCTTGGCTTCATTCCAAGTAGCGTCAATTTGATTTTCAATGGATTATTTACCGCAAATGAGATCGAAAAAGGGGAAGTTGGTGATCAAGTAACACTTGAAAATCTAGGTATCCATTTACTTCTTGAAACAACTGTTACCAACATCAACTTGGAAAAGAAAGAAGTGACTTATCAAGGTAACTTGAATAAACAGATTACTACGCAAACATTCGATAAACTCATTTTAGCAATGGGATCTGATCGCTTTACCCCATTGATTCCAGATACGGAAGAGGTTCACCCCAATATTATTACGTATAAGAGTCGTTCAAAAACAATTGAAGCCTATCAAAAAATCAATGAAAGTGACCAAATCGCTATCATTGGTGCCGGGCTGATTGGTTTGGAATTAGCTAGTAGTTTAGCTGCACAGCCGGATAAAAAAGTAACAATTATCGAACAGATGAATCGCCCAGCATTTCGCTATTTTGATGAAGAAATCACAAATATTTTGTTGCAACGTGTACCTGAATCCATTGATCTACGATTATCGGAAAGTTTTAATCACTATCAAGTAATTGATAGGAATGACAAGGAACAATTAGAAGTTCAATTCTTTTCGGGACAAACAAAAGTTGTTGATACTTGCGTCTTTGCAGTTAATCCTAAACCTGAGATTGCATTAGTTGAACATTTAATCGATCTTGATTTCGATCAAACAATCTTAGTAAATGACTTCATGCAGACTTCTAATCCAGATGTCTATGCAATTGGTGATTTGGTCAAATTACCATTCGGTGTTCATGGTGAGCCAGCTTACCTGCCACTTATTGGAAATGCACGTAAAACTGCATTGGTCGCTGCTAGCCACATCACATTGCCTAATCCACAGCCGATTCCTAATTCTCAGCGAGCAATTGGAACAGAAATTTTTGGTGTCTTCCTTGGTAGTACTGGACTTACACAAGATGAAGCGGATTTTTACGATTTAGAAACAACTTCGATCACCAAAACATACACGCACTTTTCTAAGTATCATCCCGATAAAGATTTCTTTGTCACAATCAAAGTGTTGTATGATAGCAAAACTAAGCAGTTATTTGGCGCCCAGTTAATTAGTAATCAAAAAGATATGTTGGATTTAATCAATATCCTTACACAAATGATTGTCGATCAAGCAAGTGTTGACTCACTCGTTTTTTCTGAAATTTATTACAACCCAAAATTATCCCCTGCAACTAATTTTTTGGCTGATGTCGGATTAGAGGCTTTAAACAAATAAATAGACAGCAACCTCAATTATTCTGTTTGAGGCTGCTGTCTATTTTAAAAAATAAAAAACTGCAAACAACGTTTAGACACCTAATTGTCCAACTTCGTTTGCAGTTTTTTTGTACAGAAATCTTATTTCGTTTCTGTGTCTGACTCTTCCTCTTTTTTTCTTCTCTTAAGAAGAATGATCCAGAAGATTCCTAACAGAATGATTGCAAGGAGAATACCAAAGACGAGATAAATCCACATTGGAATGGCCGCTTTCTTGCCTGCATCAATCGTTGCTTCATTGATTTCTTTGGCTTGTTTATCTGAAATCGTGAAGTTTTCATCAAAAACCCATTCATTGTCTTTTGCATCTGTTACACGCAGATGCAAGCTGTACTCGCCAGCTGTAAGCGGTTCTTTTTCCCAATCGATTGCAAAACGGTAGGTTGAGTTTGGTGCTAATTGCATATCATTATCGTAAGCCACGTGACGCACTTCTTTGTTCGTTTTACGATTTTTTACAGTTGCATCATATTTTAAGTGACCATAGGCATCCATTGTTGGGTTTTCTAAGATAGCTACTACACTAGTTTTCCCAAATGAAATAGCGGGTTCAACTTTTTTCAACGCTAACTTTCTTGGTATTTCTGTGTCCGTTTCAGTTAGTTTCAAACCTAAGATATACCCATAACTATTCACGATTCCTTTTTGATCTTTGTCCGTTTCTTTCACCACTTGGATTGCTGCTAAAATTTGACCATCAAAACGATCTTTAGGCATCGTTAACGTGATTGGTACATCTTTACTGCTTTTTTTAGGAACAGTTACTGTAGCTGCTACTTTTGCAATCGAATCAATCGCATAAGGATAATTATTTTTTTCCGATTCCGCTTTTTCGTTGTAGTCAATAAACCCTTGGCTATTCGTGTAGGCTTGATTGATACTCAGTTTATAAGTTGAATCCGCGTTGGAAGTATTATTGATTTTTACAGTGATGGTTTGTTCTTGTGCTGGCTCCATTCGTAAATCGAAAAAACTTTTTTCTTTGTCAATTTGATTTTCTGGAATGACTGCTTGGATATCATAGCCGACCTCACCTGCATCTTCTTGTGCAAATACTGGTAGTGGTGCTGTCAAAAGGAAACTCAACAACAAAAGGAAACTACTTACTATCTTTCGCGACTTCTTTATTTGTTTGAACATTCTTGATTTCTCCTTATTTTAAACATTGAATAAAGAAGCCGCGCAGATGCGCAGCTTCTTGTCATTCGTTCATTGATTATTGTAGTTACTGATTATTTTGCGTCTGCTGTGTTGTATAGTTGGTATTGGATGCTTCCAGCTAATTTATCCCCTACAACTAAAGCTTTATCTGTATCAGTAAAACCAATTGATACTTGGTTCACAGCTGTTTCGATCAAACCAGTGTTGTTGGCAGCTGTTTTAGTAGCTTCAGCTTTCGCTACGATTCCTTCAGCACCTGTTGCAGCAAGCTCTGTACCATCAATTTGGAATGAATCAACGGTGAATTCTTTTGAATCTGAAGAGCGAGTCAATTTATTATCAGCAACATTGGCTTTGACAGACCATTCACGATCACTACGGTCATTGAAGACTTCGATTGTTTCATCTGTTAAATCAGCAGTTAAGTTATATGTTGCATTTTGTAGTTTTGATTCAAAGTTATAAGCAGCTGGTACTTTTTCTAAAGTCAACATTTTTTGAGTTGGGTCTGTTGGATCAAGAGGATCTGTTGGATCTGTTGGATCAACATTATCAATAATAGTAACTTCTGTAGGTGTTTCTCCTTTTTGATCGACTACTTCTTGTGCTTGAACACTTGTTGCTCCTAAAGTTGCTAATACCATTGCGCTTAATGTCATGCTTACGATTTTTGTGTTTTTCATTTTAATAATCTCCTTTAAATTTGATTGTTATAAAAAATTAGTTATAAAAACTAATCTATTTCCGGTGTGTTTAATAAAGTAACTATTTGTTGACCAACAAACTCCCCTACAGGTAAATTCGCTGGTAATTCTAAATGGATCCTTTGCTTCTCGATTTGATAATAGTACTTAGTTGATTGAGAAGAGTAAGCTTCCAAGATCGTTGCAGTCTCATTCGGATCGGCAGCAATTTTTTGTGGCGTTGCCTGAACGACTTCACCTGATTGATCAGTGCTTAATTTCCCTTGTCCAAGTAATACTTTCACTTGATATTCTTGACCATTCGTAAATGTTGAAAGCTGATAGGTCAGTTGCCAAGGGCTTTTTTTATTTTCCCGTTGGTCCCTGACAGCAATCAACAGGTCACCAGTTGCTTGAATTTCTTGTTCGTGAGCTGACTTTTGATACGTTTCAAAAGTTGGTGCTGTCACTTTTTCTAACTTGATTGGACTTTCTACAATAGTGACATTCATTGGTGTCTGGTCTTCTTCTCCTGAAACTTCTTGCGCAAAAGCTGGAGCTGGGAGCAAAAGACAAAGTAGTAATCCAACGAAAACAAACTCAATTCGTTTCTTCATCTTCGTCCCTCCTTCTCAACCAGAAAACCAAGAACACGATTCCGATGAATAATGTTCCCACAAACGAAAGCATGAATACACTCGTTTCATTGGTTTTAGGCAGTAATGAATGACTATTATTCCCACCTATTTCTCCAGGTTGATTATTCTTTTCGTTGACGATCCGAAAAGTGACTTGCTGTTCATCCATATCAAAGTTAGGTTGCTCACTGGCAAAAGTATCCAGACTGCTAAATAACAAAAGTCCAAATACGATCATCAAGCTCTGAATGATTCTTTTTTTCATTCCTTCGCCCCCCTACTCTGGTACTTCCGTGTCATAAAGATTCCACTTCACAACAGCTTTACCACTGTAATCGCCGACACGCATATAATTATCACTTTGAAGCAAGACACCTTCTGATTCGTTCCATGTTTTGGTCGTCATAAAGTCCGTTGGTGTCACGTCTCCTTTACGCATCACAAGCACAGGGTCTGACATTATCGTTTGTGCGGTACTTGAGCCATCTTTTTTAAAGACGAAATCAAATGGTGCAGTAGCATCTGTCAACTCAGCCTGTACATATAATGACCAAGTTGAGGTGTCTTCACGACTATCAAAGACACTCAACGTCATTGGATTATCACTATCTCGAATCAAAGTACCTTTTGATTCACTCGCTTTTCTTCCAGTCCAACTTAATATGTCTGGAGCAGTTTCAAATGAAAGTTTTCCAGTGACATTCAACGTCAATTTCAACGTTTGAACCTCGTCTCCACGTGTCATGGTAATTGTGTATTCATTCATTCCGGGGACAATTTTATCTGCAGGAATATGCCAATTATGGCTATTGAACTCAGTTGAACCTGTCGTGACGATTTGAGCAAATTCGTTGGTTGCATCAGGGTTATTTCGATTGATCGTGAATTTTAAAAGATCACCATCATCTTCATCTTTCCAATAGAACGTTAAGTCATACCCATCAGCTACTTCTGAACGATCTTTTGTATCCATCTTTTCAGTAACTACATTCGGTGTTTCCCAAGACAAGACTGTTGGGTGTTCAGGCTGAGGAACCACCCAATAGGGAACTTCTTCTCCTTGAAAACTTCGTATATTATCAGTCCCATTTTCTTTAGCTGAAATCTGACTATTGAAATAAGTTTTCGTTATTGATCCCTTTGATTTCAGCGTTGCTGTGTATTCAAAGGTACTGTCTTGACCAATACCAACGTTACTACTTGGATTAAAGTTTACTGTTACGATTCCTTCCTCACTTACTGAACCTGTGACCCCAGCAACTTCTTTATTATTGACTTTGATGTTTTTGATACCTTTTGAAAGATCGTACAAATTTGGATCTAAGTAAGTTTCCCATTTTGTTACATCGTAAACGTCCTCTGCTTGGGCATCTATTGCAAAGTTAGACTTCATGGTCACCTCTTCGCCATATTCGGCAGATGGCAACGAATCGTTGTACTCTGCTGAATCGTTTTTGTCAGCAATGGACGTATCGTTAGTTGTTACATCATTGTTAACAGCTGCGCCTAGATCTACTGGGACTTGGGTAAAGACAAATTTTGTTTGACCACTTGCTGCTCCGTTTGCTGCGGTGAATCCCCAGTATGCTTTCATTCCATTTTCAGATAACTTTAATTCCGATTGTAAATCATCCCAAGGTATAGAAACTGTAGGTGTTGTTGAACCATTTAACGGATTGATCAAATGATATGAAAAAGTTTTACTTGGTTCATCAAAACTATATTGGAATTCATACCAACTACCTCCGTCATCACTATTGCTTAAAACACCATCTACTTTAGTAAAACCATGATGATTAATTGCCGCTGCGTAACTATGACTAATTAGGTCTAACGGATGATTATTTCCACCTGTCCCCCACCAAGTCGTTCCGTTCGTATTCGCTGAGAAATATCCTTTGCTTAGATTACCTGGAAAAGAATAAGCCATGTGAGGTACTTCAAGGTTAGTAGCATCTGTTAATCCCGTTTTTCCATCATAATAACTACCATCTTTGTAATACGAAGCTAAACTTGCATTCTGATATAAATCAAATTCAATTGCGACAGAATTTTTTATGGCAAATTGCTGAGGTCCGTCGGCAGGAATATTTTTCCCTGTAGAACGGGTTCCTCCATAGACGCCCAAATTTTGTCCATCGGATTCAGCATTTGCTGTTGTTAAAGCTTGATTCTTCTTTGAATCATTCTGCATAACAAAAGCAAAACCATCAGATTTTCCCTGTCCGAAGTTCACGTAGTTTCTTCCCTTAAAGCTCTTAGAAAAATCTAATCTGTATTCGTCGTTAGACCACACGCCAATCGCTACTTGCTTCCCAGAAAGTTGAATTTCATCGTATGGCATTCCATTATTATCACTAGGAGTAGCATGGGGAACAATAATTTCTCCAGCGTTACCTCCTCTAGATTTTACAATAGTAGAAAAAATACCATCAAGTTTAATAGCACCCTTAGGAATCGTTTTACTACCAGTCCCTAATGATGCACGCGCTAACCCACTTCTTGCTGCAATAGCTGGCGCAGCAGTATGTTTTGTTTCTGAACTAGACGTTTCTTTCGTACTTTCAGCTGTTTCCGTAGTTGATGAACTCGTTGCTGATTCAGCAGAATTTGTTGTTTTAGTCGTTTCACTCGCAGTTTCTTCTGATTCACTTGTTGAGCTTTCAGTAGCTGGTGTTTTTTCTTCTGTTGTGTTTATTTCCTCACTGCTTGTTTCTTCTGTTGCAGTAAAAGAAAAGTCATACGATTTTTTTTGGTTCAAGAAAACTTGTTCTTCCCCTTCACTTATCACCGGGGAAATTTTCAACGTGTAATCGAATTGCTGGGGAATTTGTTTCGTTTGGATCTCGAGTTGCATAGTTTGAGCTTGCTGATTATTTTCACCAATTTGATAAACACCATTTTTATCTGGTTTCAATTCTTGTTCTTTATCTGGTTGGTAAACACTAAGGACATCAGTAGGTTCAGTAATAGTGAAAGTCATTTGACGATTTGCTTCAGATGCTGATTTTTCAATCAATACTGTCCAAACAAGATTCCCAGATTCGGCTTGTTCCACTTTTTTGAGCGAGACATTGCCAACTTGATTCTGGTTTTCTTGCGTACTTTCCGCGGTCACAGCCTGAACGATTTCTGGCAAAGCCAACATCGACGGTGCAACAAGTAGTGAAACTGTTGCTTGTAAAACCAACATTTTCGTAAACTTTTTCACTTTTTCTCCTCCCTTCTGCTTGTTTTACTGTTTTGATTTTGTGCATAAACGAATTAAGCACACAGAACATTGTTTTATTCTATATGCTTAGTATATTCATTTTTTCTGCCAATTTTTATCAGATTTTTTTCGTTTTTTAAAAAAACGTGAGAGTTTCGTCGGCAAAACAGTTTAAAATCAACATTTAAACAACTAACATTAAGTAAGAAAATATTTTTCTCACTCATTAAGAATGAACTTACAGCTGATTTTTTTACACAAAAAAAGAGCCGGACATATAATTTGTCCTGCTCTTTTTGCTCGTACTTTGTTCACAACCTCAGTTAAAGGCGTTTTGTAAATCAATTTATTTATAAAACTCTCAAACAGCCGAAATAAATAAAGTGTGTTCTTACTTTGTTCTATTCTCTTATACAAGTATCTCTAACAAACTTGAGCTTAATTGAGTTGTATGAACTTTATCCATAAACAAGGCACACAGATAACAAAATCTGCGTGCCCATTAAAAAATTTATTTACTTTTTGGCACAAACTCATCTTGACAATTTTTGATTCTTTCCAACGCTTCTTCCAGAATCACTCTTGACGTACCTATGTTTATTCGGAGAAATTGATTACCATCTGCGGTGAAATTGTCCCCCGGCTCGACAATCACTCCCGCTTTTTTTTGCAAGATAGTCAACCCATTCAAGTGATGTCTTACCTGTTTCAGAAATATCAATCTATGGTAAATAGGAGGCTTCAGCAGGTATGACCTTCCAATTAGCAATATTTTCTTCAATAAATTGTTTGGAAAATTCATAGTTTTTTCTTAAATATAAAGTTAACTGTTCTAGCCACTCCTCACCATAGTCGTAGGTTGCTGTTAGTCCAGCTACACCAAAAACATTCGGAGAAGTAATCACATTCATTTTCAACCGTTGTAGGAAGATCCTTCTCTTTGATTCATCGGGTATGATTGAATAAGATGTTTTTAATCTGCCTAATTTAAAAGCTTTATTTGGTAAAGTCAATACAGCCAGGTTATCCAAATATTTTTCGGATAATTTCAAGGCAGAAGTAAACTCACCAGAAAAAATAATCTCGGAATGTACTTCATCAGCAACTAACAGTGTTCCATACTTTTTACATAAGAAAGCTATCCTTTCTAACTCATCTTTTTCCCAAATTTTCCCTGATGGATTATGCGGTGAACAAAAGATAAATAGTTGAGGCTTGACAACTTTTACCAGCAATTTGTTTGTCATATTATGGTTCAACTGTAACAAAAATCTCTTTAAAGAGCGTGTTGACTCATGCGATACAAGAAAATGTTAACCATCGGAAACTTCATAATAGACAATTTTTTTATTACCCAACACACTGGTTCAGTTATACTAAAAGTTCGTTTAATCAAGAATATCCAAAGCAATGAACTTTCCTAGAAATGAAGAACTAACTTACCATGAATATGACGATCCATCGAATTTTGAATAGCTTTTTCAAATTCACTGATTGAATATGTTTTTTCAATCGGGACAGTGACATCTCCGGATGCAATCTGATTGGCAAGCATCTCCATTTCCTCAGGTTTGGTATTGGAACCTGTTGCATAAGATACCCCTTCAGGAGGCATTGGGAAGCCAATCACTGTTGCCATCTTATTCACTGAAACGCCCAATTCAATTGCTGTGTTAATTACTTCGTGACTATACAAATCAATTGCAGCTGTTATCTTTTCACCAGCAACTCTCTGTGTTAGTCCTTTACCATAAGCAACTTGTTTTACACCAAAGGAAGTTAAAAAATCGCGCGTACTATCGGAAGCTGTACCAATAACGCTAGCTCCCTTTAGTTTTGCTAATTGGATTGCAAATACTCCGACTCCCCCTGCTGCTCCGCCAATCAATACAGTATCTGTACTAGTTATTGATGCTTTCTTGATGACATCAATAGCAGTACTTCCAGCAATTGAAATCGTAGCGGCTATTTCATCTGAAAGATTATCAGGAATCAAGTTGATTTCTGCTGGGTCTACTAGAATATATTCTGCCGCACTTCCTTTCATTGTCGAACCGAAGACTCGATCACCGACTTTAAACGGGCTATCAGATGACCAAACCTCCTCAATTTCTCCTGAATAATCATAGCCATAGATTTGCGGAAGCTGAACACCAAAATTTTTTGCGAGCTCTTCATTTGACATGATGAGCCAATCCATCGGGTTTAGTCCAATAGCTGCTACTTTAACTTTGATCGTGTTAGGTAACGTAGCCGGTTCTGGAATATCGACTAAACTCAAAACTTCTGGTCCACCGAAATTTTCGTACTGTAATGCTTTCATAAGTTGAATCTCCTTTTCAATTTTGTTAAAATGTCATAAAGTGACATTTTAGTCATTGTAAAACACCCTATGATAAAAATCAACAAAAATGTCACATTGTGACATTTACTTAAAAGGAGAGTATGATGAAAAGTAAAGAAAAACTTCAACATGCGGCGATGTCTTTGTTTACACGTAACGGATTTGATCAAACGACAATTAAAGAAATCGCTAGTCTAGCCGGTGTGACTGAACGAACTTTTTTCAGACAATTCAAGGATAAAGCTGATATTTTTTTCGAATCCAAAAACGAACTATTAGATGAACTCACCTCGTATATTGAGGAACATTATCAGGAGGAATCTTCTTTATTTGATTTGCTGCTAGATTCACTAAAAGAGGTCCAAGTTTTTGACCAAAACAGAGAACGCACTTTGATGAGGGAACAAATAATTCAGAGTCATTCAGACTTAATCGAACGTGAATTACTGAAACTATATGACATGAAACAATTATTGATTCAAAAACTCACTGAATTGAATGTTTCTGACGATGAAGTAAAAATAAATTTTGTAACTAGCGTAGTATTTCAAATTATGGATATTGCTTATAAAGAGTGGCTCAAAAATGAAAATATAACATTCAAAGAAAGCGTAACTGTCATTCAAGAAAACTACCTCACCAATTTATCCAAGTGATGGCATTACCTTTTACTCTATGAGAAGACTACTCTTCTTTAACTAGAGGTATTTCATTTTCGTTTCATAAGTGAATAACTACTTCCAACACTTATTTCGAGTGATCCCGATCGGTTACTTTTCAAACTAATACAACTTTAGCTTCTATCTAACTAACCCTCATAGTGGTTGATTAGTGAAAGGTGTATGCTCCTTTAATCCATCTTATCATTTTCTATGTGCCTTCCACTCATGAAAACCAAAAATACCCCTTGCCTAGGCAAGGGGTATTTTTGGTCGAATAACAATAAATTAACGACGGATTTCTTTGATACGAGCAGCTTTTCCGTGTAATGCACGTAAGTAGTACAATTTCGCACGACGTACTTTACCATAACGAACTACTTCGATTTGAGCAACACGTGGTGTGTGTACTGGGAATGTACGTTCAACGCCCACTCCGTTAGAAATTTTACGAACTGTATAAGTTTCGCTGATTCCAGCACCACGGCGTTTGATTACAACACCTTCAAATAACTGGATACGTTCGCGTGAACCTTCGACAACTTTCGCGTGAACACGTACAGTGTCACCAGGGCGGAAAGCTGGGATGTCAGAACGTAGTTGTTCTTTTGTTAATTCTTCGATTAATGGATTCATGTTTTCTTCTCCTTATTCCAAACATTCTTATGAGTAAACTCACAGCGGAACATCGTAATAGTTAAGTGCTTTGCACTCACCATAAAATAGTAACATACTACCAATTGAGTGTAAAGTAAATTTTCATGACAAACACATTTTTTCTATTCTGTTTCTTCTTGCTTGATTTCAGTTAAAAACTTCTCCATTTGTGGTGTCAGTTCTAAGTCAGCTAGCAAATCTGGGCGTCGTTGAACTGTTCGACGTAGAGATTCTTTTAACTGCCACTCCTCAATCAACTTATGATTACCATTTGTTAATACCTCAGGGACTTTCATTCCCTTGAACTCAGCAGGTCTTGTGTATTGTGGATGTTCAAGTAATCCGGTAGAATATGAATCTGTTTGGGCTGAGGTTTGATTTCCTAATACATCAGGAAGTAAGCGAACAGTTGCATCAATCATGACCATCGCTCCAAGTTCTCCCCCAGTCAAGACATAGTCACCCAACGAAACTTCATCTGTTACCAGTGTGCGAATTCGTTCATCGTAACCTTCATAATGACCACAAATAAAAACTAGATGTTCTTCTTGCGAAAATTCTTCTGCCATCGCTTGGTTAAATTGTTTCCCAGCTGGATCTAACAAGATCACACGTTTCTTGACAGTTGGGTCTGCTTCATCGATTGCTTTCAAATTGTCATAGATTGGCTGAACTTTCAATAACATTCCAGCTCCACCACCATAAGGATAGTCGTCTACTGTTTGGTGTTTGTTATCAGAATACTCACGAAAATTAGATACATTGATATCTAGCAATCCTTTAGCAACAGCCTTCCCAATGATCGATTCACCCATAGGCCCTTCAAACATTTTAGGAAATAGGGTCAATACATCAATCTTCATCATCAATCAACCCTTCTGGAATTTCCACATGGACTACGCCATTTGCTACATCTACTTCTTTTACGACTGATGCAATATAAGGAAGCAACAAATCTTTTTTCTTCTCACGTTGAACGACCCAAACATCATTTGCTCCTGGAGAAAGGATTTCTTTCACTTTTCCAAGTTTTTCGCCAGCTTCATCCAAGACCTCTAAGCCGATGATTTCATGATAGTAAAATTCATTTTCTTCTAACTCTGAAATTTCTTCTTTTGACACTTTTAAAATACCGTCACGATATTTTTCGACATCATTGATTGACGGATGCCCTTCAAAACTTAATAAATCAAAATTTTTATGTTTACGATGACTTTTGATGGTTAATTCAACAGGTGCTTTTCCATCTTGAAATAAAGTGAGTTGTGCTCCTTTTTGGTAACGCTCTTCAGGAAAATCAGTCGTTGAAATGACGCGTACTTCTCCTTTTAACCCTTGAGTATTGACAATTTTTCCAACATTTAGATATTCAGTCACAGTTTTTCCTCATTTCTTTTTTCTCTGCTTCATTTTAGCATGGGCGTTTGGGCAATTCTAGTTTTGTTTGTCAAAATGAATTCTTTTTTACTTTTATACAAAAATCACATGATGCAAAAAAAAAACTGTTTCGAAAAAATTCGAAACAGTTTTTGATTATTCCTTATCATCAACGATATTTAAACGAACCTTTTTAGGTGCGTTGATTCGTACCCCGTAAACGATTGTCCGGATTGCTTTCGCAACTCGTCCTTGTTTTCCAATGATACGACCAATATCTTCTGGTGCTACAGTTAGATTATATTCATAAAAATCTTTCGATTCAACAACCTCTAACCGAACTTGATCAGGATGAGTGACTAACGGACGAACGATTGTTAAGACTAGCTCACTTAAATCTTTCATATCCGCTCACCTTATTTCTTTGAAAATTTAGCTTCGTGGTGTTTTTGCATAACGCCTTCTTTTGAAAGGATGTTACGAACTGTATCTGAAGGTTGCGCACCTTTTGATAACCAGTTAAGAACTAAGTCTTCTTTTAAAACTACTTCTGCAGGGTCTTTCAAAGGATTGTAAGTACCTACAGTTTCGATGAAACGTCCGTCACGAGGAGAACGTGAATCAGCTACTACAATACGGTAAAAAGGACTCTTTTTAGAACCCATACGTTTTAAACGAATTTTAACTGCCATTATTTATTTCCACCTCCATTGATTTATTCACAAGATGTAGTGTAACAGTTTTTTTTTACCCTGTAAAGCTTTTTTTCTTTACAGGGTCATAAATTCCTTTTTTTCGATGATTATAGGCATTTTTGACGCTAATTTTGTTGGATTTTTAAATAGCAAGTGTTTTTATTTGCTCGTTTTACTTATTTTTTGTAAGATATTTATGAAAGATAATTATTAGGAGGTTCTATTTATGACAAAAAAAATTGGCTTTTTTATTGGAAGTTTAAGAAAAGATTCTTATAACAAAAAGGTTGCTGAAGCTTTCGCAAGCTTACTACCTGATGGCTATGAAAGTGTCTTTGTTAAAATTGATGATCTTCCTTTCTACAATGAAGATCTTGAAACACCAGAAAATGCACCTGAAGCTTGGACTCGTTTCCGTAATGAAGTAAAAGATCTGGATGGTGTTATTTTTGTTTCACCTGAATATAATCGTTCAATCCCGGCAGCTTTGAAAAATGCGCTAGACGTTGGTTCTCGTCCTTATGGTCAAAGTGTTTGGGATTCAAAACCTGGTTTAGTTGTTACAGCTTCTCCTGGTGGAATCGGCGGTTTTGGTGCTAACCATATTATCCGTCAATCGCTAGTCTTCTTAAATGTGCCAACACTACAACAACCAGAAGCTTATATCGGTAACATCGTTAACTTGGTTGGTGAAGATGGAAAAATCATTGATGGTACGATGAAATTCTTTGAAACGATTATGAATGCGTATATTGACTTCTTGGAAAAATTGACGAAGTAAATAAAGGTTGTGGCTCAAAGTGCTTAACTCCGAGAAGATAGCGAGAAATCACTCAAAATAGCTCTTCATATTTTGAAGTGAATGCGAGCTATATTGAGGAGTTGTTTTGAGAACACCGTAAATAAGGTTGTGGCTCAAAACGCTCAGCCAAAAAAGTTGTCTGCCAAATAAAATTTGACAGACAACTTTTTTATTTTTTTCGATAATGTAATTCAATAAATTGACCAAATTCCTGTGAATCAATATATTCTAGCCTTTCTTGATACTCACCAGGTTGAAACAATCGAATTCCCTCACCGAGTAAGACTGGCGTGATTTGGATCCACCATTCATCAATCAACTGATTTTCTAACAAAGGTTTAAGTAGTGAGCCGCCACCAACGATCCAAATGTCTGAACCTGATTCTTGTCGAAGATTTTCTATAAACGAAGTAGGATCATCATTGATCACTGTTGCGTCTGGTAGAACCAATGATTGATTTTTCGAAAATACATAATTTTTCTTTTCTGGATATAACAGTTCTGTACCTAAAGATTTCTTAGCTTCTTCATAGGTTCTCCGCCCCATGATTGTTGTATCAATTGTTTGATAAAATGATTCATAAGTTGTTTTCTCATCTGTTGGCGTATCAAATAACCACTGTAAATCATCTTCTTTTGTTGCCAGATAGCCATCCAAACTAATTGCTCCGTAAAAAACGATTTTTCGCATATGTCTCTCTCCTTCACTTCGGATTTTTATCTATTAATTGATTAGCCTTCTTGAATGGTTGATTACTTTACTTCTGAATGTCTAAAACAATCAATGACATGATCATTAATGATTCCGACTGCTTCTAAAAAAGCGTAAATCGTGGTACTCCCAACAAATTTAAAGCCATGTTTCTTCAATTCTTTCGTGATCTTGTCAGATAGTTCACTCGTTGTCGGAATTTCTTCTTGTGTTTGGTACATATGATTTACTACTTTACCATCAGAAAACCCCCATAAAAAAGTAGCAAAACTTCCGAATTCTTGTTGGATCTTTTGAACAGCCTTTGCATTATGAATAGCAGCTTCAACTTTTCTTCGATTTCGGATAATACCTTTATCTTGAAGCAAAGATTCTATTTTATTTTCGTCATATGCCGCCACTTTTTCTAAAGAAAAATTGTCATACGCATGATCAAAAGCTTCTATTTTGTTTAAAATCGTTTGCCAACTTAATCCTGCTTGATTGATGTCTAGCATTAGTTTGCGATAAAGTCTTTGATCATCATATTCTGGAACACCCCAAATCGTATCATGATACTGTTGCATTGATTCCGTACTTTCTGCCCAAGAACATCGTTTCATTTCCCTTGCCTCCATGTTTATTTATTAACAAAAAAGCTATGACAACATCTCAATCAATCGTTTGTCATAGCTCAAGTTCATTCCATTCAGCAATCGCTTATTTACGTTTTTTCTTTTTCTTCTTGTTTTTCTTAACCATGCGATTCATCGCCATTTTTCCAAGTTTTCCTTTGACTCCTGTTCCAAACATTTGGTCCATTCCTGGAATATTCATGTCACCTTTCGACATCTGTTGCATCATTTTACGAGATTCTTTGAATTGTTTGATCATCCGGTTTACTTCTACCACACTGTTTCCTGAACCAGCAGCAATACGACGACGGCGACTAGGGTTCAACAAATCAGGATTTTCTCGTTCAGCAGGTGTCATCGAGTACACCATTGCTTTTTTCCGTTCCACATCTTTTGGATCAACTTTTACATTTTCAATGCCAGGTACTTGATTCATTCCTGGGATCATTTTAATTAAGTCTTCTAATGGACCCATTCCCATTACTTGATCCAGTTGTTCAATAAAATCATTGAAGTCAAAAGAATTTTCCCGCATTTTTTGGGCAAGTTCTTCCGCTTTTTTCTCGTCATAATCTTGTTGTGCTTTTTCAATCAGGGTTAGCATGTCACCCATACCCAAGATTCGACTAGCCATACGGTCTGGATGGAAGACTTCCAAATCTGTTAATTTTTCACCTGACCCAATAAATTTGATTGGCGCGCCAGTTACTGAACGAATAGATAGTGCTGCCCCACCTCTGGTATCTCCATCAAGTTTTGTAATGACAACCCCAGTAATGCCTAGTTGTTGATTGAAGCTGTCCGCTACATTAACTGCATCTTGCCCAGTCATCGCATCAACCACCAAGAGAATTTCATTTGGTTGCGCAATTTCTTTAATTTGCTTCAATTCATCCATCAAAAGTTCATCAATGTGTAAACGACCCGCCGTATCGATCAAGACATAGTCATTTTTCTTTTCTCTAGCAACTTCCATCCCTTGACGAACGATTTCCACTGGACTGACATCTGTTCCCATATCAAAGACAGGAACATCTAATTGTTGGCCCAAGACTTTCAATTGGTCAATCGCTGCAGGGCGGTACACATCTCCTGCAATCATCAATGGTCGTGCTTTTTCATTTTTCTTCAAAAAGTTTGCTAGTTTCCCAGCAAAAGTTGTTTTACCAGCCCCTTGTAACCCCACCATCATAATCACAGTTGGGACTTTTGGTGACTTGATCAATTCTGCTGTTTCGGAACCCAAGGTGATCGTTAGTTCCTCATCAACGATTTTGACGATTTGTTGTGCAGGTGACAAGCTTTCAAGAACTTCCACTCCTACTGCGCGTTCTCGCACACGTTTTGTAAAGTCCTTGACTACTTGTAAATTGACATCGGCTTCCAATAATGCTAAGCGGATTTCCCGCATCATTTCTTTGACGTCAGCCTCTGATACTTTCCCTTTTTTTCTTAATTTTCCCATCGCCTGTTGCAGACGTTCTGTTAAGCTTTCAAATGCCATTTTCTTCATTCCTTTAATTAGTTTCTAGTTTGTTACTCTTCGATGTCTTGAATTTGTTGAATAAAACCGATTAGTGCATCATCTTTTGGATAATGCTCGGTGACATAAGTCATCAGTTGTTCCAAGGCTTGTTCACGTACGATGTAGTTTGAAAAAAGATGCAGTTTTTTCTCGTAGTCTTCTAAAATTTTTCCAGTTCTCTTAATGTTATCATAAACTGCTTGTCGACTGACTTGATATTCTTCTGCAATTTCCCCAAGTGAAAAATCATCCGCATAATACAATTCCATATAATTCATTTGTTTTTCAGTTAATAAGGTCGAGTAAAATTCAAAAAGTGCGTTCATTCGATTTGTTTTTTCAATTTCCATTCAACTCACCTCATTTATCTTCGTAATTTCTTGCTGTTGTGCTAACCAATCTTCATCAGATAGAACACTCATCTTCTGTTGTAAAAAATAAGCAGTTGCTACGCCTACACCTTCTGTCAAGGTACCAGAAAATGTACCATCGTAAATTTGACTACTACCACATGAAGGACTTTTTGCCTTCAAAATGAGTTGATCAATTTGTTGTTCTTTTAATTTTTGCCAAGCAAGAATTGCACCTGCCTGATATTCCTTTGTCACATCGACCCCTTTGGAAGTCACAACTCTTGCCTTTTCATTCCAAACATCAAATCCATCTCCGCCGACAATTTCTGCTGGATCTCTGGGAATCGGTAAGCCACCCAAAACTTCTGGACAAACCATGATGGCTTCATGGTTTTCAACCAATGCGACAAGTTGCAAAACAGCTTTTGGCTGACCGTCATAACGACATAACACACCGCCTAAGCAGGCACTGATACCAATCATTTGAATCGCTTCCTTTCCTTCCAACAAAGTGCCTAGTTATTATACCATTTATTGAGTTGGTTACATAGCCCCTACCCTTGATTCTATGCTAAAATAGTAAAGCATGAATATGTTTTAAAGGAGCGCTTATGAAAAAAATCTTAGTTGTTGATGATGAACCTTCCATCGTCACTTTATTAACCTTTAACTTAGAAAAAGAAGGCTATCAAGTTACTAGTGCAACGGATGGACGCGAGGGATTAGACCTTGCTTTAGATCAAGCCTTTGATTTTATTATTTTAGATGTCATGCTTCCTTCAATGGATGGCATGGAAATTACGCAAAAACTTCGTCAAGAAAAAAACGATACGCCTATTTTGATGCTCACTGCCAAAGATGACCAAATTGATCGTATTTTAGGTTTAGAGATTGGTGCCGATGATTATTTGGTTAAACCATTTAGCCCACGCGAAGTATTAGCTCGAATGAAAGCCATCTTTCGGCGAATGGAACCTCGAAATGCCCCCGTTGATGAAGAAGAACCAGAGTACTTAACAGTGGGGCAAATCATCGCGAACTTAACGAATTTTCAAGTTACGGTTGATGGACGCCTAATTGAGTTGACACCCAAAGAATTTGAATTGTTAGTTTACTTTATGAAACGAAAAGATCGCGTCATTGATCGAGACACTTTGCTCGAACGTATCTGGAATTTTGATTTTGCTGGTCAAAGTCGAATCGTCGATGTTCACGTCAGTCATCTGAGAGAAAAAATCGAGCGTGATCCAAAACACCCCAAATATTTAATAACTGTTCGCGGATTTGGCTATAAATTTCAGGAGCCTCGACTATGAAAAATTGGAAAACTTTCTCAAGACGTCTTTTATTCTTGGTCTTTTTCCTAACAGTTTTTATTGGCAGTTGGCAACTTATCTCAAATTATTTCCAACAGCAAATTATTGAGCAACAAGAAGAATACTTGACAAAAAAAGCACAATTGTTAACACGACAGCTCACTTGGTCGAATCCTGATTCAGTAGAAAACAAAGAAATTTTGACAGAATTCGTTCACCAATCTTCTGAACGAATCACGTTATTAGACGCTGCTGGCAATGTTTTGTATGACACCAGTGATGAAGACCTAACAGGCAGTCGTAGTACACGTCCTGAAATCAAAGCTGTTCTTGATGGTGGTCGACTGGGAAGTTCCTTGCGTCAAAGTGAGACTGTAAATGAACAACTTCTCTATGTCGCTTTACCAATTAAAGAAAACGGTCAACTAAAAGCTATGATCCGAATTGCCGAACCAACGAGTGGATTTTTACCACGCACAGAAAATTTTCGTCGTTGGGTATTTCTATTCTTTCTACTTTTCTTTTGTATCCTTTCAGGAATGATTGCTTACTTTGCGTATCAACGAAACGAACCTTTGCATACCGTATTACCTGTGTTGAAAAAAATGGTCAATGACCCTGAAGAAACCGAAGTCATTATGCAAACCTCAGATCAATGGGAAGAACTTTATCAGACAATCAATGCCTTAAGTGAACAAATGAGTCATATGTATCGTGCTTATGCGACGACTGAAGAACAGTTATATACATTGCTGAATGAATTGATGATTGGTGTCTTTTTGATTGATTCGGAGTCACATTTACGTTTACTGAATCCTAAAATGCAGATGCATCTTGGGGTTACGACTTATCTGACTTCGCAACCTTACGCTGAGGTAATTCAAGAACCTCAACTAATCCATTTGATTCATCAGGTTTCTGCTGCCAATCCATTAGTTCAGCAAGAGATCAAATTAAGTGAAGGCAATCAAACATTAGATATTAGTTTACGTTACTTTATCAATGCAGATAGAACTGGACAAATTCTGGGCGTGGCTTATGATTTAACGAAAGTTCGGCGACTCGAAAAAGTCCAGAAAGATTTTGTCGGAAATGTTTCTCATGAATTAAAAACCCCAGTTACTTCATTGATGGGCTTCACAGAAACACTCTTAGACGGTGCTAAAGATGACCCGGAAACATTGACTACTTTTTTAGAAATCATGCAAAAAGATGCACATCGTTTAGATCAATTGATTCGCGAAATCATCCAGTTATCTAAAGATGGTGAAAACTTATATGAATCACAAACGATTTATCTGGAATCTTATTTTGAACAAATTATTCAAAGCTACCACCCCTTTATCAAGCAGAAAAAATTAAGTGTCAAACTTTTGGGAAATAATGGTTCATTTACCGTTCAGTCAGAAATCTTATATCCAATCATCAAAAATTTGATTGAAAATGCCATTCAATACTCAAAAGAAGGTGGTCAAATCATTATTCGTTATCGTGTAGATGAGCACTTGTGGTTTTCTGTCCAAGACTTTGGAATCGGGATCGATCAAGAAGACCAAGAACGAATTTTTGAACGTTTTTATCGCGTTGATAAAGCACGTAGCCGACATTCTGGGGGAACAGGTTTAGGTCTGGCAATCGTCAAAGACTATGTTAATCTGTTGAACGGCACGATTACTGTGGAAAGTCATCCCGGTGTTGGTTCCACTTTTGAAGTAACTTTATGAAATAAATAGCACGAAAATCGAAAAACAGCGACGAAAACCGTATGGATTCTCGTCGCTGTTTTTTCTGTTTTTATTTGATTTCGCCGTTGACATCACGTTCAACTTTCATTGATGTGATTGGTAAATAACCTAGATCTTTGACTGGTCCTTCTTGGACGTCTTCACTTGTCATATAATCCAAGAATTTTTGAACAGCTGCATCTGGTTTTCCTTTTGTATACATATGTTCATATGCCCAGATTTTCCAGCTATTGTCTGCCACATTTTTTTCCTCTGGTTTCACATCATCCACGCTCAAGGCTTGAGTTGTTTCATCCAAGTAAGAAAAAGCAAGATAGCTGATTGCTCCTGGTGTTTGAGCAACGATTTGGCGAACTGTTCCTGATGAATCTTGCTCTTGTGATTGTACAGGTGTTTCGTCATTCAATCCCCATTTTTCAAAAGTAGCGCGAGTCCCACTACCGTTTGCACGGTTAATCACTGTGACTTTTTGATCTTTTCCACCAAGTTCTTTCCAGTTTGTGATTTTTCCTGTAAATAAATCAATCAATTCCTGTTGAGAAACATTTGTGACGCCAGTCTCTTTATTGACGATTGGTGCCATTCCGACAACAGCCACTTTATGGTCAACCAATTTAGTCGCGTCGATTCCATCTTTTTCTTCTGCAAAAACATCTGAGTTTCCAATTGTCACGGCACCGTCTGACACTTGGCTTAACCCTGTGCCACTTCCGCCACCTTGAACAGAAATTTGATAATTTGAGTTTTCTTGGGTAAAGCTATCTTGTGCAGCATCAACTAATGGCTGCAATGCAGTTGAACCAACTGCTACGATTTTTACTTGTTCTGAACCTGCTTTATCTGATTGCGCAGTTGAGTCGGTGCTTGCACCTGAAGAACCACAACCTGCTAATAAGAAACCAATGATGCCTAAAGAATACCATAATTTTTTCATTCAAATACTCCTCTCTTAGTTACAAGTAAAGTGTAACAAGCTACTGTAAAGCTCAGATATGGATGTTGTAAACAATTCGTGAATTTCTGTAAATTTCCTGTAAAGGTTAAAACTAAAATTAAACTTATTTGAATTTTGTTTATTATTTTGCAAACATAATTATAAAATGTTACTATAAATACAAATAAGGAGGTTTTTACATGGAAACTGAATTACTTTATGAACAGCAAGATTATCTAACTGGTTGGACAATTGAACACGAAGCTTATCACTGCCTTTATTGTGACGTAACTTTTCAATTTGAAAAAATTTATCCAGATTTGATTACGCCTGACACACTTCAAACCGCAAAAGGAGCCATCACACAACATCTTCAATCGGCACATGGTGGTCCTCTGCATGCCCTGCTTCAATTATCCAGAGAATCGTTAGGGTTATCCGAAAGCCAATATGAAATTGTCCAACTGTTTGAAAAAAATTTAAGCGACACTGTGATCGCTCAACGCTTAGGGATTTCCCCATCAACGGTAAGAAATCATCGGTTCAAATTAAAAGAAAAAGAGCGCCAAGCCAGACGACTGACTGCACTCATGACACTTTTACCAGCAAGCAGCCAAACATTCATCTCACCTCACACAGGTGCGCGAATGCTAGATGAGCGATACAACATCACACCTGCTGAACAGGAAAAAATCTTACAAACTTATTTAGATGATAACGACTTTATTCAAACTTTTCCAAGTAAAGAAAAAAGAAAAATCATTCTCTTGAATTATTTAACGCAAAAATTTGATCCGAAAAAAAATTATTCCGAGCGTGCAATCAATGATATTTTGAAACAGCACATTGAAGATTTTGTTTCTATTCGCCGTTACTTAATCGAATACGGATTTATGCAACGAACAAAAGATGGAAAAACATATTGGCTAAATCAATAATGCCTATTCTTCCACAATACGAAAAGAGATGTGAGCAACTGTAGAAAATCCCAAAGTCAGATTTTTTGGGTTCTCTACAAGCTCACACCTCTTTTTTAATTATCTTTGCAGTTTTATTTATACCGTTTTTAATCAAAAAGACGGATTTTAAGAACAGTTCTCTTTATTTTTTATCCTCAAACCATGTTTATCTATTTTTTCTTCTCAACTCAACAAAAAAATACATGATTACTGACACAATAAAAGACGCAGCTGCTAAATAAAATAATGGACGGATCGTCAAAAAATACATAGCGGAATAGTCGGATAAATCTTTCAATCCACTTTGACTAAGTCCGGTTGGCCCAATGATCATTCGTGGCAACAATGCAAATGTCGATGTGAAAACCAACATGCAAGAAAAATAAATTAGTTTCCAATTATAATTATTGATTAATGCCCTTGGTATCAATAAACTGACGCTCACTACCAAATAAAAAATCGTTAACGTTGGAAAATTTCGTGCAACCAAAAGTCCACTTCCTTGAATCAATCCTAATACTTCGGCCCCTTGAACGATTGCGTTCACCCAAGTAAATGGAAGTAAAAGAAGGGGGAAAAACCAAAAAAATAAATAACTATGTCTGCCCATGATTTTTTGTTTCATTTACTTCCTCCCCAAAATAAAAATTTCTTGCCTCCCACTATACAATGTTCTCTCTAAAAAAATTAGGGGGAAAATCTTTTTTTTTAGAGATAAGGAAATGAGAGTTTATTCATTTAACCTACAAATTGTGTGATAAGGTTTGCTTAATGTTTTTTTTCTTTTTAAAATATAACTATAATAAAGGTTTTCAATCAAGTATAAGGAGGTTTTAAGTTATGTTAAAAAAATACCTGTCAAACATTTTTTTGCTGCTGTTCCTGATTCCATACATGTATCTTGGGTTATTGCTTGATTTCCATTATCACTCGGTTTCTGGCTTTATTTTTCTGATCTTTCTCGCTATCCTTGGTGGATTTCTGATGAGGATCAAAGGACAAATTCGACTGCTACTTGTTGGAAATATCATTTCCACTATTGTTTCTTACATATATTCCTTAAAATTTCCCGACTGGCAACTGTTCTATCAACCCTTCAAACCGACTCAACTTATACTTGTTTTCGCGTTCCTTTATTTAGTTCCGCAAGCATTTGGTGCTTTTTGGGCAACCTTTTTTACATATTCCAAACAAACTCGTAATCAGAAAATTCCACTTCCGGCAATTAGAAAAAATTCGCAAAAATAGTCTTTACTATTTATAAAAAGATAAAAAAGAAGGAAGCTACAACTATTTAGTTGTAGCTCCCTTCTTTTTATCCTTCATGAATATAAATTTTCTTGATTAGCAATTTATCAAAAACAGGAGAACTTGCTTCTTGTTCACCAATGATCTCAGCAATAACTGGTTGAACATGTTGTCTTTTTCGTAATTGATAACTGATTTTACCTGTTTCGTTTAGCTCATCCAACATTGCAACGACACCGCCAAATCCTGTTTTTTTCGTGATAAATCCAAGTGAAACCATTCGTTCATCTAAATTTTTCGCTACAATCGGCATTCCTGTAATAAGCACCTTTTGAAGTGTTTCCACTAACTCTTCCATGCCGGCTACAGTAGATGTCACCGGTGGTTCATTAGTTGCGGTAGTTGGTTCAAATGTTGGTTTTACTTCGGCAATCACTTCTGGCGTTTGCTGTTTGATTACCGTTTTTTGTTCGCGTAGGTCATCTAATTCTTGAACTAATGCTTCATACTGTTCTTGAGTCAGCATAACACCTGCCACTTTTTCTCTGTTAAAAATATATACGCCAGTCCCGGCTTCTCTTGCTTGAGCAAATACATCCATGGGAGATCGTTTGACTTCTGTAATTGAAGATGTTGGGACCTCTAATTTCTTTAATTCCAACGAAGTTCCCTCCTTTTTTATCAAAGTTATTATAGCATAGCGCACTAAATTTTGGTTTTATTCATCAAAGATTCTATCATTTTAAGGAAATCCATTCATCCACATCCTTTAACAGTTGTTCTACACCAAGAGATGAGTGATAAAAATAAGTTTTCTGATTTTTAGAATAAGTTAACGGTGAAAAATGATCGGTAATAATCAAATCTGCATAATGTGGCGGTTTACTTCTCGTACACACATGAATGGATGTCCGTTTCCGATGACGAAGTGCTGTATCCAAAATTCTAGCTAACCTTCTGGCTTCTTCATGGTCAAAACGAAAAAGCAGAACGATTTTTACAGACGGCGGATGCACTTCTAAAAATCCTCGTTCTTGCAATGTTTTCAACAAATTTAGTCCCCAACTAACAGATGGATGCGTCAAGGCTTGTTGAATTGCTAAACGGAATTGATGAAGTTTTTCTTTTGCATTGGGAAATGTATTCAAAGTTTGTTGATATTCATGCACTTCTTCATCTGACAAACGTTCCTGAATCCCGATCGAATAGCGCAACCATTCTTGATAAAGAACTTGCGTGATCCTTTGCTTGTTGAAAGTCTCAAAATCACTATTTAACCAAAAAAATGAATCTAATTTTTCTGTAACAATTGTTAATTTTCGATAATCTTTCGTTTGCTCTAGTCGTTCCCAACGCTTTTTGGTAATCACATGACAACTCAATCGCACAATACACAGATAGTTTTTTTCTTTCACAGATAGCTTTTGTTCTTCTCGAAAAAGCAATTCTGGAAACAATTCAAAAAAATTGTTTGATTGTCACCTAAGATTTCAACTGAAGATAGTCGATTTCTTTGCTTTAACAAACGAATAAAAATTTCTGAAAATGATTCTTCTCCATCATCCACAAAAAAATGGGGAAAATCTTTCAAAAAACTAAATAACAAATAACGGACTTTTCTTTCTGATCCAAAAATCTGTCCTTTTTTATAAGAAAAAGAAAGGTGATACTCTCCTAACCATTTTCGCAATCGTTCTTGTGTTGGCCGGTCGTAACTTTCTTGGTACTTTTCTTTCAAAATTAGATCTTTCAACAAGCGAAATGATGCAGAATGAATCAAGAAATCAAAGAGCAAATAGGGCTCACTGTAGCCTAAATTATAAATCAGCCGTACCGTTTTTTTCTGATAAATTAGTTGTACAGGAAAGTCAATTGTCTCTAAACGTTTTAAATGTCGATCAATTGTTTTTACATCGACACCTAATTTTTCTGCAAGATCTGCCTTTTTCCAAGTCAAATCTTTCATTTGGTTCATCAGCAAAAATAAATTTTGTGAATTTTTTGATAACAGTTTTTGCCATTTCATATGTTTTAGTCCAGCCAAGCTACGATCCTCTACTTCTCTGTATGCTTTTTTTGCAGGAATGTCACAAATTTTTGTGGAAAATCATTTTTTGGCTAAAACGGTTGCCTCCTTTTTTGCACACATCAATGGATCATTGAGAAGAGAAACCTGTCGTAATAAACTACGCGAAAGACATCAACATTTTTTTATTTTCTGTTTATTTCATTAAAAACTCATTTATTTTTTATTTATAATCGACAAAATGTACTGTTTTGAGCAAAACTGCTTTGCTTGTAGGAACGTACGCCTTCCTTTACAATGAAAGAAACAAGATCATTATGAGAAGGTGATGTGAAAAATGGATAAAAATAATGAAAATACCATTCGTGAGATAAAAGATAAAGTCGATCATTTAATCGCTGAAGTCCAAAAAGTCATTGTGGGCAAGCAACAAATCATTGAATTGATGTTCGTCGCTCTGTTTTCCGGTGGACATATTTTATTTGAAGATGTTCCTGGTGTCGGTAAAACATTACTTGTGAAGTCCTTGGCCAAAACAATCCAAGGCGATTTTAGTCGTGTTCAGTTTACACCAGACCTTTTACCAGGAGATATCTTGGGCTTTTCTTTTTATAATTCAAAAACAAAAGATTTTGAATTCCGTCCTGGTCCGATTTTTACTACTATTTTATTAGCAGATGAAATCAACCGAACAACCCCGCGAACACAAGCGGCGTTACTCGAAGCTATGGCAGAAAAGCATATTACTATTGACGATCAAACTTATCCTTTAGATAATCATTTTTTCGTTTTAGCAACTCAAAACTCTATTGAATACGAAGGAACTTATCCGTTACCCGAAGCTCAATTAGATCGATTTTTATTCCGTCTGCACATTGGTTATCCTACTTTTGATGAAGAACTATCTTTGTTATTAGATACACAAGAACAGTCTCTTGCCGCATTAAAAGTCATTCTCACCAACGAGTTCCTCACTAGGATCAAACAAACTGTCTCAACAACCTATCTTGACCCTTCAGTCGCACGTTACGCGCTGGAATTAGTCACTGCTACACGTAATCATCCAGTAATCAAGTTAGGTATCAGTCCGCGTGGCAGCTTAGCTTTTATTCAGTCGGCTAAAGCCTACGCACTAATCAAGGGGCGTTCTTATGTTACCCCAAGCGATTTTCAAGTTCTATTACCTTTTGTTTTCAAACATCGACTATTATTTCATGATCGTTCGTTGACAGATAAAGAAATTGATTTACTTTTAACAGATCTAATAAAACAAATTTCAATTCCGGTAGCATAGTTATGAAAAAACATTGGAATTACGTCATAAATAGCTGCATTTTTTTGGTCTATTTCCTGTTCTTGATTTTTACAATTTTATTTAATCAACTATTCGGTTGGTTTTTAGTCATTCTTTTTACCCTATATATTACATTCAGTTGGCTTTCCTTAAGCAGACGACTATCAAAAATCGAGTTGGTTCTCACCGTTCCTGCACTCGCTTATCGAGACAATGCAATAACGATCAATCTTCGTATTGCTGAGTCAAAAGCTTTAACACTTTTCGTACCACGTCTAACTTTACATTTTCCAGAAGAATTTATACCGAAAACGCGAACTTTTTTATTGATTTCAAAAAAAGGACAACAACTATCGATTACTTGGACTCCCCGGAAAAGAGGAATTTTTGAAACAATTCCCGTTCAATTCATTGCTTATGATTATCTTGGCTTATTTCGAAAAAGTAAAATAAAACAGGTAGCATTCAAAACCACTGTCTTGCCAAATAATGTCCTACCTGAAGCACAAATATTAACGCATTTTTTGACACGTAGACAACAAAAAAACAACTTCCTATCTTCTCAAAATCTAGCTGGGATTCGAGAACATCGTCAAGGTGACTCATTAAAGCAAATTGATTGGAAACGTTCCGCTTACTATCAACAATGGCTCTCTCGTGAGTATGAGCCTACTGTTCAACAAAGTAATTTGATCCTTTGCTTTTGGGGAACACCAACAAACTTTGAAAAAATGCTTGATTTATACTTTTCTTTTTTAAGTTTTTATGACCAAAAAATTGATCCAAATCAACTGATTTTTGCTGAACAGAAGTACCACGGTACACGTCCTTCTCCTGCTTTTTTTGCCCAACTACACGCTATGGACGATTTTCTGCAACAACCAAATTTGGTTGAACATAGTACGAAAGAAATACTCCTTTTTGTTTCAGAATTCTCTCCAACAGTCCACGCACAAGTTTCTACTTGGAAACGAAAGTCCGTCAACGTTATCATCATTTACTATGAAAATAATGAACTGTTTCTCCAAGATGATAATGAACAAAAGTTTCCATTAAAAAAACTTAGTTAGGAGGTGTCCAGATTGAATATTTCAACAAAAAAATGGTGGCGAAGCTTTTACGCCTTTTTTCTCTTAAGTGCAGGCGTTCCAACTTTTTTAACTGCGAACGATCTCACCACAAGTTTACCGTTGATTGGTACTATTGCTGTCTTCTGTTTGATTATCCGGCTGGTTTCTTCTAAGATTATTCGAGTGATTTTAGCTTTTTTCACTAGTTTGGTTAACTTGTTTATTTATTTTCCTCCAGCAACAGTCAGAAGTAATTGGTTTTTAGAATTGTTAAATCAATCTCAAACCGAATTTAACGAATTAGTCACCAATCAATTCCATTATTTTCCAGAATTACCAGCATTCATTCTCATGTTATGTCTCGTTTATTTACTAACTACTTTAACCATTGATTATGATTTATGGGCCCTTCCTTTCTTAGTACTAGTGCTTTATTTCATGATGTTAAGTATTTTTCGTGAATTTGATTTGTTAACTGAGTCTATTTTTATTGTTATCATTTTATTCAGTTATCTTTTCATTCGTCAGTTATCATTACTTCAAAAAAAGCATAACAGATGGCCATTTGTCTTCTTTACTACGATTATTTTGCTCTGTTTGCTAGGAATTAGTGTTTTGATTCCTACACGATTGCCTGAAGTCACACAAACAATTGAGGCGAGGAGTGCTCCAGTCAGAGAATTTTTCAACAAACAAGGTTTATATGCTAGAATCCGTGCATTCCAAGAAGCAGGACGTTCAAGAACCGGATTCAGCGAAAATGATGAGACCCTTGGTGGGCCAGTTTATGATCAGACGAACGTCGTTTTTACTGCAGTTCAAGAATCTGGTCATTATTATAAAATACAGAATAAAGGAGTCTATACTGGTACTGGTTGGACAGAAAATAGTCGAAGTTCTTTCCAGATAAACGAGTTGCCGCATCAATTAGTCAATTATCCAGAAGCAATCGTTACTGAGGCGACTACCCTTCAACTGACAACAAATAATCAGACTTTTCTTCCCTACTCTTATGGGAATTTTAGTCTTACGGCGTCTCCATCCATGCAAGATAGTGCGTTATTTTTCTTACCAGATACTCAACGTTATGTTTTAGACAAGTCGTCATCATTCACAGCGACTTTCACTGTTGCAAATCTTTCTTATACGTATGACATGTTAGTCGATAGTGTTTTAACTGACGTGGAACAATCAGAACATCAAACAGATCTTCAACTACCAACAAACTTACCTAAACGAATAACTTCTCTTGCTGAAGAGATAACAAGTACCAAAACAACTTTACTCAATCAGGTTCTCGCAATCCAAGATTACTTAAAAAGTAGTGGCGAATTTCGTTATTCAAAAGTCGATACACCACACACGCCTGCAAATCACGACTATGTCGATCATTTTCTATTTGATTCTAAAATTGGTTATTGTGATAATTTTTCTTCGGCTATGGTTGTTTTACTACGCACACTTGGTATACCTGCACGCTGGACAAAAGGTTTTACTATGGGTTATCAAACGGGTAATCACAGTAATGAACTAAAGGAATACAGCATTTTAAATAGCAACGCTCACTCTTGGCCAGAAGTTTATTTTCCTGGCTTTGGCTGGTTACCCTTTGAACCCACACCAGCATTTGCAAATCCTGCAACCGTACAAAGTAGACAAGAAACGACCCCTACAGCTATTCCAGAGAGTCAGCCACAACAATCAATATCCGAAACGACAACTGCTTCCTCAACAACTGAGACAGAAACAACAACATCAACAGAAAATAACACGATTTTTCCTGATACAACAATCACCCATAAGTCTTTATGGAAATTTGTTGTTTTTTCTCTGTTCCTAGTTGCATTGGTTCCATTACTCATCCCTTCGTTTCGTCAAAAAGTTAGGTGGTTCCTTTTGTATTATCAAGTCGTTTTGTTCGCTTCAGATAATCAAAAAAGCTATCAACAGTTGCTGATACAAGTAGAGAAGCTATTTCCAAGACAACGTGCAGAAAACTTATTGGATTATAGTTATCGTGTTGAAAAGGCGATTCCGATGCAGCAACGCTTAATCAAATTAACCAAAAACTATGAAACAACTATTTATGGCCAAAACCAAGAGATACAGTTTGATAAAGAAAGTTATCTGGCTGTTATCAAAACAATCAGTAAATCACTTCGTTTCTTTTCTAAACGCAGTTAATTTTTTCATATTGCTAAATCACTTGTTTAAAAAAATCAAAGAGAGGCTGGAACTTATAAAATCCAGCCTCTCTTTGTCACTTGACATAAATATCAAATTTTTGATTAAGCAACTTGTTTGTCGTAGCGTTCCACGTTTTGTTTGATTGCCCCAATCATTTTTGCATCATTGATTCCTGTCACTGTTTGGATCAGTTCTTCAATATTTTTTGTTCGTTTCATTTCAAAAAGTTCACAACTTTGTTCATCATTTGGATCATAATAGTTAAAAATGATACCCATCGTCGCAGTTAAATGTGGTGAAACAAGATCTCTTTCTTTTAATTCTAAGATTGGTCGAGTAAAGCGTTCTTGATTCCCCAATTTTCGTAGAGGTGTCCGTGCAACGCGGCTGATTGCATCGGAAATATATTTGTTTTGGAAACGTTGAATAATTTTTTCAATATATTGTTCATGTTGTTTTTCATCAAAGCCCCACTTCGCGATCAATAGATTTCCTGTTTCATGTAATACAGATTTTAATTGTGCGACAACCAACGCATCTTGCATTGCCTCATCTATTGTTTGATAACCTAGTAAAGCGCCAGTGTACGCAGCCGTTGCATGTCCAGTGTTCACGCTAAATAGTTTGCGTTCAATATAAGGTTCCAAATCTTCTACATAAAGGACGCCTTCTAATTCGATTGCTGTGTTTTTTCGTTCATGATCTGCAATTACCCATTCTTTAAAAGGTTCGACTTGAACAAACAAAGGATCCTCATGTTTTTGTAACGGAACGATGCGGTCAACTGCTGCATTTGGAAAACCAATATACTTCTCTAAAAAATCAACTTGTGATAAATGTTTACGGACTTCTGTTTCTAAAAATGCTGAACCACCAATCATATTTTCGCAAGCAATGATATCTAATGCTGTTGTATTCTGTACTTTTTCTCGTTGCTCAATCCCTTTAGCAATCAATTCTGCGATAAAGGGCAAAACATTTGGTCCAATCGCAGTCGTCACTAAGTCTGCTTCGCCAATCGCAGCAATCACAGCTTGAGGATTTTCTTGATTATTGATTCCAGAAACCTGTTGGATTTCAATTTGTTTCTTTGTCTCATCTGCAAGTTCGATTACATATCCGTTTCTTTCATTCAGTGCGTCAATGATTTCTCGATTGACATCCACAAAAGTTATGTCAAAATCATTTTCTGCTAATACTTCACCGATAAATCCACGCCCGATATTTCCTGCTCCAAAATGTACTGCTTTCATCTTTCTCTCTCCTTATGCAATTGCTAAATTTTCGCAAACTTCTTCTTTACTTAATGCATCTGCTAACTGAACAACGTTGTCTACATCGCTACAGTACAAGGCTATTTGTTGAACTAATGCTAAGTGCTCTTCTCCGACACCTGCGATACCAAATAACACAGTTGCAATTTTCTCCTCATCCTCTGTTCCAAAATTGACTCCGTCAGGTACTTGAACGACACAGATACCAGATTTCTTAACATATTTTTTGGCTGAATCTGTCCCGTGAGGAATAGCAATAAAGTTTCCCATATAGACGGATAACATCTCATCACGTTGAATCATCGAATCGATATATGCTTTATCCACGCATCCCGCCTCAACTAATTTTTCTCCACAGTAACGAATCGCTTCTTCTTTAGAAGCAAAGGTTTGGTTTAATTCGATCATACTGAAATCTAGTGCTTTCATTGTTTTCTCCTTCTTTAAGCAGATTTTTTAAGTTGTTGCGCAATGGTCTCGTAATGTTTGATCTGAACCATGCTTTCAACTGGTAAATGAAGCGCATTTGGTGCAAGTTCTTGAATTTCTTTTGTCAAATGTTCTTTAGCAAGCACCAATGAATGTTCATCATCAGCTAGTTCATCAATCTTAATTTTTTGTAATGGAATTTGAATATCATTTTTTTGAAGCACTTCTTTTAAGACATTGATGCCCATTGTTGCAGACCCTGCTCGTTGATCATGGACGATCACGATTTTTTGGATTTTACTCATATCTTGCGGTGTGACTTCAAGCTGTAGCTCGTCCTTTGGTTCTAAGGATTCAGTTGTTTCTTTTTGGCTTAATTGTTGGATTACCTCGTCGTATCTTGGTGAATTCAAGAAATTTTCAACTGCAACAAACTGTGCATGTGGTGCTTTTTGTTTGGCTCTTTCTTGTAACTCCACCTGAGTGATGATCAACGTTCCTTCTTCATCCACTAACTGACTGATTGCTTGATTTGTCACGGTTTGTGGTAGACCAGCTTTCTGAACCATTTTTCTTAAAATTGAAGCACCCATCGCACTTGAGCCCATACCTGCATCACAGGCAAAAATAATTTTTTTAGTCGATGAAAATGCGTCTGGACGAACAGTCAACCCTTTAGCAGTCTGTTTTGCTTGTTTCATTTCTTGAACAGATTGCTCAAAACTTTCTGATTCTTCTCGAACATCCGCCTTTAAAATCACTACAGAAACCGCAAAAGAAACAATTGTTGCGACTGCAATGCCTAATAATACTGGTAGATAAGAACTAAGTGGTGCCATTGCCAAAATAGCAATGATTGATCCGGGCGAAGCTGGTGCGCGTAGGCCTGCATCTAATAATTGGAAAATGAAGCTTCCTGAAATTCCACCTGCGATTACCGATAAAAACAAAAGCGGTTTCATCATGACATATGGAAAATAAATTTCATGAATTCCACCTAAGAAGTGGATAATGATTGCACCTGGTGCAGAAGATTTTGCTGCGCCTTTGCCAAAGAAAGTAAAAGCTAATAACACACCCAAGCCAGGGCCAGGGTTAGCTTCTAATAAGAATAAAATCGATTTGCCTGCTGTTGCGACTTGCTCTGTTCCAAGTGGTGTTAAAATGCCATGATTGATTGCATTATTCAAAAATAAGATTTTCGCTGGTTCGATAAAAATATTTGTGAGTGGAATCAAATGCGCATTTAAAATAACTTCTACACCTTGAGCCATCGCTTGTGTCAAACCATCTACAACTGGCCCAATTCCGGTAAAACCAATGAGGGCTAAACCAAAACCAATCAATCCTGCTGAAAAGTTATTCACTAACATTTCAAATCCTGATTTGATTCGTGATTGAAATACCTGATCAAATTTTTTAATTGCGTAACCACCCAAAGGGCCCATAATCATTGCGCCAAGCATCATTGGGATATCCGTTCCCACAATGACCCCCATCGTTGCGATTGCTCCGACAACCGAACCTCGATCACCTGCGATCACTTTCCCCCCAGTGTAACCAATCAGTAGCGGAATTAAGTAAGTCAGCATTGGCCCAACCATTGTCGCAAATTGTTCATTCGGTAAGTAGCCATCCGGAATAAACAAAGCTGTTAAGACACCCCACGCTATTAGTGCTCCTATGTTGGGCATCACCATACTAGACAAGGTACTTCCTAATTTTTGAACACGTGCTTTCAGTGAGATTTTTTCTTTTGTATTCATCGTCTGCTCCATTTTTTCTGCTCCTTTTCTTCTTTATGGTTCAATTGTATCCGCTTACTAATTAGAGAAATAGTCGTACTTTGGCACAAAGGTTTGTGCCAAAACATGGAGAATACAAAAAAGGAGCACGACAATCGTCGCACTCCTTCTCTTAATAAATGATGTTCCCAAAGTAACCTCTTGGCAATAAGTCTTTCCTTAAAAATATGAGCAGCTATTTTAAGAAAAAATTCCTTAGTGCTTGAAATGACACTTTTTGTGCTACAACCTTTACAGTGTCACTAATTTTCACTTATTGTAACCACAGCTTTTCAATCAAGCTCAGTGATATTTTTTTCCAAAATTGCTTGCACTTCTGACACAGTTTTCGCATCACTCAACGCAATCACTTGTTCAATTTCCGCACAAAAAAATGCGAGCTCTTGTAACATTGGTAACTGTTGTTCCTTTTTGAAAGTAACCGCAAATAAAATGGTGGCAATTTTTGGTTCTTCTTCTGTTCCAAAGTTAACACCATCTGGCACTTGGATAAGTGAGATGCCTTCTTTAACTACTAGCTCTTCGTCACCATGGGGCAAAGCAACAAAATTACCAATATAAACACTCATCAATTCTTGACGTTTGATCATTGACTCAGTGTATCCTTCTTTTACCCAGCCTTGATTTGTTAACCATGACCCAATGTTTATCAATGCATCCTGCCAATTGCTGAAACTTTGATTCAAGCGAATCCTTTCTGTGGCTAGTTTCATATTTTTCTCTCCCTCCTCCTTTTTCTCATTCCTTTATTTTTTCATCTCATCAATCAAAATTTTTGCCAACAATTGATAGACGATTGCTTGATTACCTGACTGAAAAATTTCTAAGTTCAAATCATTCATGATCATCGCTGCACTGATTTTTCCTAGTAAACGGCTATCGGTTTCTTCAATGGGTGAAGGAGCAAGCATCAGCATCATTCGTTCAAGTACGATTGGTTGCTTATCCATTCCTTCAATCGTGATCGGTTGATTCAACTGAAAAATACAAAAGACTGGTGCGACCACTGCTGAACTAGATGTGTGAAACAATCCCATATTCGTTTTTGGAATCCCAATGGGTGATTGTTGATAACGTCGTATTAATTTTTCTTGAACATCCTTTTCATCTCTGAGTAAATCTGTCGGCAAATAGGAAAGGACTTGGGTTAAAATCTCACTTAGTTTGTTTTCATTACTGATTTCTTGAATAAAAAAGCGAGAAAGTAACTGATTGATTTTTTCCATCACCACTAAGGTTTTCTCATATTGATCCGCTAAAATTGGTTCAGGTGTAACTGTTTGTTTTGCTGGTAACGGATGAGCGCTTCTCACTTTTTGGAAGGCTTGTTTCAAACGTTTGATCTCATCTTCTAACAATAAGGGTGACACCAGCAAATAATTTCCTGTATATCCTGGTAAAACGGAAGTCGAAATAACCACATCATACGCTTTTTGAAGATCCACTTTTTTGATATCTGCAATCCGATAAAATTCTAGCTGACTAATCGAAGGAAAATATCGTTTCAAGCGCATTTCTAGCATACTAGTTGAGGCCAAGCCACTCGGAGAAAACGCAGCGATGCGAATTGAACTTTCTTTTGGACTACGCTCAAGTGAACTGGCAAAATGTAAAACCATATAGGCAATTTCTTCATTGGACAACTGCTTCTCTTGAAAAACTTGGCTAACTGCTGACCGAATGGCTGTAGTCAGTTCCTCGTATTGAATCATGATTTTTTCAAGAATCGGATTAGTCAATGTTTCTTCTTGTAAAATCGCTCGAGAAAATACCCCAGACAAGTGTGTCAGTAGCATTTTATAAAGACTTTCATCTTCATAAAAACGCACATCGGTTTCTTCGCTAACTAATGTGATCAGCTGCTTTACTAGATAAGCAAGCTGTGTATCAAAATGTTCATCAAAGAAATCTTTATCAAATGAATTGGAAAAATCATTTAACAAACTGGCAAAAAAGACGATTTCATTCACTGGATACAGTTGTTGGCTTTCTTTTCCGATAATCGCAAAAAGTCGCTTAGCAATTTGTAAAAATTCTTTGTTTGCTAAACCCAAATAGGTTTCATTCGTCAAAAACTGATTTTTTCTCACCCGATCCATCGTCAATGTTAAAATCAAAATCAAATGCGCTAATTTACGATCACTCAACTCATTTTTTTTACCAATCAACTCTTCACTTATCATCTTTCTCACCAGAAAAAAGTTTTCTAACTGGATAAATCGAAAAAAATAATTTGGACTTTTTTGTTCTTCCACAAGATGAAACAATTCATACTCATTGATTTCCAATTCCAACACGTTTGCTGCCAGTAAACGTCGGTATTTTTCTGGACCAATAATTTCATATCCTTGATTGCGAACAATTTCTAATGGCAGATGCTCAATACTTACTTCAAGCTGCTTGATATCTGCGTAAAACGTTGTGTTACTGACTAAATAGGTTTCCAAAAAATGCGCTAAACTTAACGGCTGTGCCGTCAATAAAATTTCTAATAAAATCGCATGTTGACGTTCCAATGTCGAAAGTTCTTCTCCACCTTCATCATTGATTTCCGCTAATAGGTTCGACTTGGTTTCAGCGGTTGCTTCAATCAAAAACGAACCACGCGTTACTTTCATCAATTGAGCATCAACTGCTTTCAGTGATAAAGCTAACTGATCCAACTCACGATAGACCGTTCGCTTGCTAACTTTCAAAACTGTCATCATTCGCTCCACAGACACTGGTGTGGAACTGTGTAACAACTCACTGATCAATTGCTTCTCCCTTGTGGACAAGTACATGTTCGACTCCTCCCTTCATCCATTGTTCATAGGTTGTTGTTAAAACAAAATCTTCAACTAAAACGACTTTTGATAGTTCAGCTAACTGAGGATTTTTGTGAAGGAGAGTAGTTGTAACAACATAAACTGTTTCTTTTTCACTTACTAACTGTTCGATCGGTAGCTTACTGATGGAAAGCGAGCATCCTTGTTGTTTCGCTAATTGTGTTAAAATCGTCATCCCCATCGTTTGTGAGCCTCTGATATTTTCAGCGTATAAAAACACGACCTTTTCAGTCTTGTTTCTGTCTATTCCTGTGGCAATTGCTGCTGGTTTCGCCACGCGAGAAGTTGTTAAAAGAAAGCTTTTAATCTCTGGTAAAGCATTCTCTACTTCCAAAAAATGAGCCAAAGGGAGAATTTGACTACTTGGTGCTTGCTGTTGAGCAAGTGCCATTAGTTCTCTTTGGACAATGATTAGTTGATCTGGTTGATTTTTCACTTGATAGATCGAAGTATAGTCAACATTTGCAGGTAAGTTTGCGACTTGTAGTTGCTTCTTCAATAACGCTGCACCCATCGCACTTGAGCCCATCCCCGAATCACAAGCAAAGATAATTTTTTTATTTTTTACTGGTTGCATTTCCTCACATTCCTCATCATTTGGCTTTTCTTCTCCAACATTCAAAGATTCTTTTCTTAATAAAAAAAATGTACAACTAAACGTCACTACGATACTCACTAAAATGCCAAAACTGACAGCTAAAAGCTGATTCGTTGGCGTATTTGTCAAAATAACGATTAGTGAGCCTGGTGACACTGGCGCACTTAAACCTACGTGCAATAACTGAAACAGAAAAGTTCCGCTAGCACCGCCCAAAATGACTGCCAATAAAAGCTTTGGTTTAATTAATACAAAAGGAAAATAAATTTCATGGATACCGCCAATAGCTTGGATCATTAGCGCACTTCCGGCATTCGTTTTTGTCTCTCTTCTTCCTTGAAGGAGGATTGCAAGCAATACCCCAATTCCAGGACCCGGATTCGCCTCCATCAAAAATAAAATCGATGAGTTTTTCTGTTGAGCAAATTCAATACCAAGTGGTGTTAAAATACCATGATTGATAATGTTGTTGAAAAACAAGACCTTGAGTGGTTCCAACAAGACATGGGCTAACGTAAGCATTTTCATTTCCGTCAACCACAGAATAGCTTGTGAGATCATCTGGCTGACCGAAGCAATAAGGGGTGTAAATACAATCATTCCCAACAAACAACATACACCACCAACGATTCCTACAAGTAAATTATTAATCAACATCTCGTATCCGATCGTAAATTGTTTTTTGACTTTATTTTCAAATAAGTCATACATTTTTCCTGCCAACGTCCCCATAATCATGGCACCAACAATTTGTGGTGCTGCTGAACCAACAATAATTCCTAAAGTAGCAATTGCGCCAACAATTGCTCCCCGCTGATTTCCAGTAGTTTTCCCGCCCAAATAGCCAATCAAAATCGGTAATAACAGATGAAGCATCCATTCGCTCACTTCATTCAGCCTATGGGCTAATTCTCCAGAAAAATAAGGCGTTATAAAAGAAAGAAAGAAAGCCCCAAGCAATAAAAATACTTAAGTTTGGCATAATCAGTTGGCTCAATTGATGTCCAATTTTTCGTAGCTCTAAGCTTTTTGTCGGTAAGTTTTCTACCAAATGATTTCCCCCCTCGCTTCCCTTCTAGACAAACATCTGAAGAGTCACTATTAAAGTATAACAAAGAAAACAAACCGTCCACAAAATTTTATGCGGTTCACGTTCAAAACACTCTTTTTTTGGAAAACTGCTTGACATATACTTCGGTACCGAACTATAATCAAATCAAGAAAATGATTCGGTACCTAACTAATTATTTTTTATGAATGGAGGTTCTACTAATGAGTGAACTTTTACAAAAATCGAAAAAGAAAATCCAAGAAAGCCAAACACTTTCATTAAAAGAAATTGAAAAAGTAAAAATTGAGCTTGAAGCCAAAGCACGATTATTTCAAACAAGTTTTGGATTAATCAAAAAAGGAGTGATGGCTTAAGTCATCACTCCTTGATTTGCCAAACTTATTTGATTTTCAACGTCAACGCATTCAAAGCAACTACAACTGTGCTAAGTGACATCAAGACAGCACCAACAGCGGGACTTAATAAAATACCAACTGGTGCTAAAATACCAGCTGCCAACGGAATAGCGATAATATTGTAACCTGCTCCCCACCAAAGGTTTTGGATCATTTTTCTTCTTGTTTGTTTTGCTAAATCCAAGAAATGCAAAATATCGTTGGGATTGCTATTGGTTAAAACAACATCTGCTGAATCAATTGCAACATCTGTCCCAGCACCAATGGCCATTCCAATCGTTGCACGAGCTAAACTTGGTGCATCATTGATCCCGTCTCCAACCATAATGACTTTTTTACCTTGTTGCAAATAGTCTTGCACGATTTTTTCTTTGTCATCAGGCAATAGACCGGCATAAAAATCATCCATTCCTAAATAATGAGCGACTGCTTGCGCAGCACTTTCGTTATCACCAGTCAACATGACAGGGGTAATCTTACGTTCTTTCAGTGTTTGGATAAATTGTTTTGCTTCTGGTTTCACGACATCACCTAACGCAATCATTGCAACCAACTGATCTGCTAAAAGCAAGAAACTAATCGTGTTTCCTTGTTCTTGATAACGGTGGAGTAATTCAGGTTTGACAACCAAGTTAAGTCGCTTGATTTCTTTTTCATTCACGATTTTGACTTCTTGATTTTTCACCGTGCCAGCTAAACCAACACCTGCTAAATTTTTCAGGTTTTCAGCTTTAGCAGGCGTAATCTTTTGCTCTTGCAGATAGTTCATGATCCCAATGGCTAATGGGTGATTCGCATTTGCCTCTAGAGCACCAATCATTTCAAGTGCTTCCTGCTTCGTTACAGAATCGGTTAGCATTTCAACGCCTGTGACCGTAAATTTTCCTTGTGTCAATGTACCGGTTTTATCCAACATGATAACGTCCAAATCAGCAGCTTGTTCTAAGGCATTTCGATTTTTCAAGAGCAAGCCATTTTTTGCAGCAATTGATGTTGAGCGAGCTACCACTAAAGGAATTGCCAAACCTAGTGCGTGGGGACACGCAATAATAAAGACTGTCACCATACGCTCTAATGCTGTCGGTAAATCGGCAACAACTAGCCAAACAATAAATGCCAAGATCCCTGCAACCAACGCCACATAAAACAACCACTTAGCAACTTTGTCTGACAACGATTCTAATTTTGATTTTTCACTTTGTGCTTTACGAACCATTTCCATAACTTTCGCAAGGTAACCACTTTCACCAGTACCAGTAACTTTGATTTCAATCGTGCCTTCACCATTGACCGATCCACCTATGACGCGGTCATCGACTTGCTTTTTGACTCCTTTTGATTCACCTGTAACAGCTGATTCATCCACGATCGTATTCCCTTTGATAATGATGCCATCTGTGGGCATCTTATCGCCTGAGCGCACGACAAGATGGTCACCTTCATGAACTTCTTTCAAAGAAACGGTTTCTTCCGCCCCATCTTCTTTGATTCGCTTCACTGATTCAGGCAATAACTCTGCTAGCTTTTGTAACGCATTACTTGCATTTGAGACAGCATTCATCTCGATCCAATGACCCAATAGCATAATGACAATCAAAGTAGCTAATTCCCAGAAAAAGTCCATCACATGTGCATGTGGGTTAACTAAGTTCGCGACAAAAGAGTACAAACTATAAATATACGCAACGGAAATCCCCATTGCAATCAAGGTCATCATTGCCGGACTCTTTTGTTCCAATTCCATTTTAGCCCCACTTAAAAATGGTTGGCCTCCATAAATAAAGAGAATCGTAGCTAAAACAAGTACGACCCACTCAGAACCTGGGAAACTGATTTGAAAAGGCAATTCCAAACCCATCATTGGTGACAAAAGAATGATGGGAATAGCTAATACAAGAGATAACCAAAATTTTTGCTTAAAATTACCCATATGCATGGAGTGATCCATACCACCCATCTCGTGGTCGTGCATGTGCCCATGCATCGAGTGTTCCATGTCACTCATGTCATGTTCATGATTCATTCCTTCGTGCTTCGAGTGATCCATACCACTTATATCATGTTCATGATTCATTCCTTCGTGCTTCGAGTGATCCATACCACTTATATCATGTTCATGATTCATTCCTTCGTGCTTCGAGTGATCCATACCACTCATATCATGTTCATGATTCATTCCTTCATGCTTCGAGTGTTCCATGTCACTCATGTCATACTGATGCTCTTGTTTATGCTTTTCATGAGGCACCTGACTGGTTGAATGAGGCTCATCGTGAGACATCTGATCGCGCATCATTTTTTCATGGTCGTGTTTCGACAATTCATTCTGTTTTTCTGTTTCTTTCATCTCGATCCCTTCTTTACTTCAATTATTTTTTCATTTTTCGATTCAAACTCAACGAATTAAGCAACACACTGACTGAACTAAAAGCCATCGCGCCACCAGCGATAATCGGATTCAACAAGCCAAATGCAGCAAAAGGAATCCCAATTGTGTTATAGACAAAAGCCCAAAAAAGATTCTGTCTGATTTTCTTCAACGTGGCACGAGATAAATCAATCGTTTGTACAACAGCCATTAAATTACTATTCATTAAAGTAACAGCCGCTGTCTCCATTGCAATATCGGTTCCACTTCCCATCGCTAAGCCAACATCAGCTAAAGCAAGCGCTGGTGCATCGTTGATTCCATCACCAACCATGCCGACTTTTTGACCTGCTTGTTGCAACCGTTGAACAGAAGCAGCTTTTTCATCCGGTAATACCTCTGCAAAAATATGAGCTGAATCAAGTCCCACTTGTTTTCCAATCACGTTAGCAGCAAGCTTGTTATCACCTGTCACCATATACACTTCGATTTTTTGTGCTTGAAGTTTTGCAATTGCTTGTTTCGCTTCTGTCTTCACTGCATCAGCAACTGCAATCAAGCCCAAAACTTGCTTTTCATCAGCCAAATACATGACTGTTTTTCCTTCTCGTTCTAAGTGTAGCGCTTGTTCTTCCAATGAAGCAACTGATAGGCTTAATTGAGCTAAGTGTTTTTTTGTCCCAGCAAAATATGCTTGTTGATTGATTTTCCCGCTGATTCCAGCGCCTGGGTGTGCAGTAAATTCACTCACTTCATAAGGGGCAATCCCTTTTTCTTGGCTGTAATCGTTAATTGCTTTTGCCAAAGGATGTTCGGAAGCTTGTTCCAGACTATGAAAGAGTTTGACAACTTCAGTTGAACCAATCACATCGGTTACTTGAGGAGTTCCTTGCGTGATCGTTCCTGTTTTGTCTAATAAAATACTCGTAAGTCCCGCAGCTTCTTCCAACGCTTCGCCACCTTTAATCAAAATACCATTTCGTGCGCCAACGCCCGTCCCAACCATAATTGCTGTTGGTGTTGCCAATCCTAAAGCACAAGGGCAAGCAATAACTAAAACAGAAACACTGTGAATTAAAGCCAGTTGCCAATCGCCTGTAAGCCATCCGGTCAAAATCAACGTAAGAAGAGCAACAACTAAGACTACCGGTACAAAAATGCCAGAAATCCGATCGGCGATTTGTTGAATGGGTGCTTTACTTCCTTGAGCATCTTCTACCATTTGGATGATTTGAGCTAACACGGTTTGACTACCTACTTGGGAAACTTCGATCTGTACTAACCCCGTAGTATTCACTGTTCCTCCAAAAACGGTGTCATCAAGCTGTTTTTCTACTGGTAAGCTCTCTCCAGTCAGCATACTTTCATCAATGGCGCTACTTCCGGAAATGATTTTTCCATCTGTCGGTATTTGTTCACCAGGACGAATGACCAAACAATCTCCAACCGTAACGTCTTCAATCGCAATCGTTTCTTCGACACCATCAACTAATTTCTGTGCTGTTTTCATTTGTAGCGACATCAGTTGCTTGATAGCATCACCTGTCTTGCTTTTGGCTGTATGTTCTAAATATTTTCCTAATAAAATCAAGGTGATAATCATACTACTACTTTCAAAATACAAATCGTTGGTCGTACTTGAAAAAAATCCGTTATAAATGCTCAATAGAAAAGCAGCAGTCGTTCCAAGAGCGACCAAAACATCCATATTTGGCGCCTTGGTTTTCAATGCGTGATAGGCGCCTTGATAAAAACGTGCACCCACGAAAAACTGAACAGGTAATGCCAAAATCAATTGAACCATAGGTTGATGGAAAAATTGAACAAGTGTGCCATGATTTCCTACTAGCATTGCAATCATTGAGGTCATCAATGGAAAAGTTAAGAGTGCGCTTAACAATAAATCTCGTTTCATTTTTCGTAAGTATGCTTTTTTTTCTTCAGCAATTTTTTGTTTATGGGCTTCGTCGTATAAGATCGCGCCGTACCCAATTTTTTCGACACTTTGAATCAATGCTTCGGCAGAAGTTTCAGCATATTTGACGCTTGCTTTTTCTGTTGCTAGATTGACTGTTGCCGAGATCACTCCTGGTTGTTCTTTCAATTCTTTTTCTACTCGTGCAGAGCAGTTTGCACAGGTCATTCCAGTAATCACCAAGGTAGTCATTTGCGATGTTTCAGTCATTCAATCACCTCTGCAGGATAACCTAACGCAGTAATTTGTTCCTTGATTTGCTCTGAATGAATTTGGCTTTCGTCGAATTTAACCGTTCCCTTTGCTTTTTTCAGATTTACTTTTACTTTTTGGATACCTGGCAGCGTTTGAAGTGTTTCTTCCACCTTTGCTACACAATGATTACAGCTCATCCCTTGAATTGAAAATTGTTGTTTCATCTTAAATTCCTCCTTATGATTTACACGTACATTGTCCAGGGACACAATTGCAAGCAATTGTTGCCACTGGTTCTTTTTGTTGTAACTGTTCCATGATTTTATTGATATCTGCTTGTGTCAACGTTGCTTCTTCCACTAGATCAGCAATCGTTTCGCCAACTTTTTTCGCACAAATATGTGAAAATAAATTTTCTGTTGCACTACGAACAGTGTCCATTTCAGAAACTGCCGGATGATAAATGAATTTTTTCCCTTCTTGTTGCGTCCATACAACTTCTTTTTTCACTAATCGTCCTAGTAATGTTTTGACAGTCGCTGCTTTCCAGTCCATCGAATCCGCCAAAATTTGAGTGATCTCTTGTGCAGTCGTTTGGTTCAATGTCCAAATCACTCGCATCACTTCCCACTCGGAATCGCTGATTTTAACAGGCATTTTAGGTTTTGTCATTACTTTCACCTCTTCCGTTTACACTTGTAATCTTTAAAGACAAACTTAGTTTACAACTGTAAACAAAAACTGTCAACTCTCTTTACTTCTTTTTTGCTCTGCTAGTTTTTGCAAAAAAACTTTTTTATCTTTTTTACTTTTCAAAATGATTACTTGTAATTCATTTGATTGTTCCCGCAAAATTTTTTCTAGTTCCACCACTTGTTTATGGGGAAATTGCCAAATGTAAATCAGAAAGTCTAAGTATTCTCGATCAAATTTTTCTTGAAATGTTTTTGGCATGTCTGGTCTAGAAGCTGGATTGATTTTTCGTTTAATAGAACGAGAAATCACTCGAAACAAGGACAATAGACGTGGTACTTTTAAGAGGATAAGTATGTCTGCATGTTGGAAACGTAAGTCACTTATTCCTAAATAATTGCCATCCATAATCCAGTTTTCATTTGCGCGGATAAACTTTTCTTGCTCTGCTTGAAACCAACTTTGGGCCTCTTCACTATAGTCTGTCTGATGCCATAAAAAATCCAAAGGTAATAAATTGGCTTCTGTTACTTGTTGAAGTTCCCGAGCAAATGTTGACTTTCCTGAACCAGAATTGCCCATGATTAAATAATTCATTGATAGAACCTCCTCTCTATTTTCTTGATTTCATTCATAACTATAAATATGTACAGTTTTTACGATACACAAAAAAATAGAATCTGACAAACTAATCACTAGTTAGTCAGATTCTATGATAAATTATTGTTTCACTTTTATTATTTAATTACTGAATTATGCTTGTGGAATTGTTTCTGATACAGGAACTTCTTTGTTCTTATCACGACGTGCAATCGCAGGTAAGATCATTCCTAGTAAAATCAAGACAATCGGTGTAATGATATTTGAAATCAATTGGAACCACCAAGCTTTTGGATCAGCTGCGTACTCGATTTTTGGAACCATACCTAAGATACAAGCAAATGCTGTAAATGCAAAACACCATGCACCGAAGATATAACCGACTTTTGGATTTTTAACAAATTTGTACTCTGAAGTGAATTTTTTATATGCTTTATTCAACATCATGTAAGCCAAGAATACCCATAGGTAACGCATTGGCATTACAACAGAGTTTAAGTTAGTCAACCATTTAACTAATTCGTTCATGTCTTTGATACCGAAAATTGGTAATAAGATAATGATACTTACTAAAATCCCTGTTAAGAAGTAACCGTTGACCAAAGTACCTTTACGATTACGTTTACGCAACCAGTTTGGTACAAACTCAGGATCAGCATCAGCTAACAAGATTTTTAGTGGTGCGTCAATTGAGAAGGCTAAAGCAGAAATTTGCCCAACCATATTTGTTAACGCGTAGATAATCATCAACGCATTTCCAATTCCATAGTAGTTACCTAAAATTTGGAAAGCACTGTAGGCACCATTTGCCATTAAGTCTTTGGGAATATTGTCACTTGCAAATAACATACCCATTGCCACTGAACCTAATACCGCACAGACACCAACCATTGCTGCTAAGAAAATCATCCCTTTTGGAAATTCTTTTGCAGGATTTCTTGTTGAGTTTACGTAAGGAGAGATTTTTTCTGCTCCACCTACTGCGAAAACTAACATTGAAACGGTTGTGAAGTAACTAAAATCAAATGTTGGGATATAAGTTTTCACTTGATCCATGTGTGGTGTAGCAAATTCCATTGTTGGGTTGATGAATGGTGCTGTCACTGCTAATAAAATGAATAGTAATGACATGACAAACATCGCAGTTCCCGCTAAACCACCGATCACTTTCAATGTTGATAACCCTTTAGTTGATAAGTATAAAAACGCTAAAAAGATTATTAATGAAATAATAGCAACTAATTGAACAGACATCGTATTGACGATATCGCCATTTCCTTGAACAGCCCAGCCAGCGGCAATCAAAATCGCTTGTGGTTTTTGTGCCAAGTAAGGAATATGCACAACCCAATAAGTCCATGCAGCGTAATAAGCTAGTCGTTTATTGGAAGTTGTATTTTCAACCCAAGAGCTTACGCCACCTTTACTATCTTTAAATGTTGAACCTAATTGACCAACAATCAAAGCATAAGGAATAAAATAGATTGCAAGAATCAATAACCAAGAAGTAATAACGGAAATACCTTGTTGTGCATAGTTATTCACAACATTTCCCATACCCCAGACCATATTGAATGCAATCAATGCAACTGTGAACCAGCGCAGTTGTTTGTCGTTCATTGTCTCTCTCCTTTGATATAAAGTATCTATTGCACCATGTAATAATAATCACTTTTTTTGACTGCCGCAATAGTTTGTTATTTTAAGTGTGTATTCTTTTACCATAAACACATCATTTTAAAATTATTTTTTCATCATAAAACCAGAAAAATATTTTTATTTCAAAAAGTTTTCGACTTATGATACTTGTAAGACATAATTTTCTGAAAAATGAAAATACATTTTTGTCCGCTACGACTTCTTTTAGAATTACATGAAAAAAATCCAAGAGGTCAGCAATAGCGATCTCTTGGATTCGAACACGCGTTATTTTTACGGTAATAATGGATTTTTTTACTCATATTTTATTTATCAATATTCATTCATTTCATTTTTTCACTCGTAAACATCTCATTGCATTCAAAACAGCAATCACTGTTACCCCGACATCAGCGAAAACAGCATCACCCATTGAAGCAAAACCCAACGCACCAAGTAGTAAAACGAAAACTTTCACACCAATTGCAAAGATGATATTTTGCTTCACAATTCGCAATGTCTTACGAGCTACTCGCATCGCGTCAGCAATTTTTGAAGGTTCATCATTCATGATGACGACGTCAGCTGCTTCAATTGCCGCATCGCTTCCTAATCCGCCCATAGCGATTCCGACATCCGCTCTAGCTAAAACGGGTGCGTCATTGATTCCGTCACCCACAAAAGCTACTTTACCAGAGCTTTTTGCAAGAATCATTTCTAATTTGTCCACTTTATCTTGGGGAAGCAATTCACTATAAACCTGATCAATACCTACTTTTTCACCCACAGAGTCAGCAATTTTTTTCGCGTCCCCTGTCAACATGACTGTTTCTTTCACGCCAGCTTTTTTCAATTTATTCATAGCCTCTATTGCATCCTCTTTTAATGCATCTGCAATCAATAGAAAACCAACATATTTTTGGTCAATCGCAACATAAAGTACGGTCCCGACTTCTTCACTCGCAGAAAACGCAATTTGTTTACGCGCCATCAATTTTTGATTACCAACTAGAATATCATGGGCATCAATCACTGCTGAAAGTCCTTCACCTGCAATTTCTTCCACTTGTTCACTCACTAATAAAGGACCTTGGTAAGCAGCCAAGACTGATTGGGCAATTGGATGCGTAGAGTATTGTTCCGCACTTGCCACATATTGCATAAAGGTTGTTTGATCCATCGTTGTTTCGATTGTTTGAACGGAAAAATCACCTTTAGTTAGCGTCCCTGTTTTGTCAAACACGACTGTTTCTGTTTCTGCAAGTAGTTCAAGATAATTACTTCCCTTAACTAATACCCCAATCTTACTTGCACCACCTATTCCACCGAAGAAACTCAATGGAACGGAGATTACTAGAGCACAAGGACAAGAAATAACCAAGAATGTCAATGCACGATAAACCCAGTCGGAGAACACTGCATCAGGAACCACTAAAGGCGGTACAATTGCTAACAATATAGCTAAAACAACTACGATTGGGGTATAGTAACGCGCAAATTTAGTGATAAAATTCTCAGCTGGTGCTTTCTTGCTACTAGCGTTTTCAACTAATTCTAATAACTTACTAATTGTTGATTCACCATAAGTTTTCTCTACGTTCATGACAATCGGTTGATTTTTATTGATAAATCCACTGAGAATCATTTCGCCACTGGTTACTTTTCGTGGCACAGATTCCCCAGTTAAAGCAGAAGTATCGACCATGGATTCACCGTCAATAATCGTTCCATCTAGTGGGACTCTTTCGCCGGGTTTAATCAAGACTTGTTGTCCTAGCTCGACTTCTTCTGGTACTACATTCTTCCACCCTTCAGCAGTTTTAACGCGTGCTATGTCAGGACGAATGGCCATGAGTTCACGAATGGATCTTCGTGATTGTTTAACCGCAAAACCTTGGAAATATTCACCCACTTGATAAAACAACATGACAGCAACTGCTTCAGGATATTCCCCAATAATCATTGCACCAATTGTCGCAATCGCCATCAAAAAGTTTTCATCAAAAATCTGACCTTTAGTTATATTCATGACAGCTTTTTTTATTACATCATAACCGATTAATCCATAAATAAGGAGATAACCAAGCAGACGAACGGCGCCGGTTGGCGATAGCCAAATCAAAAGCCCCATTCCCACTGCGGAAACAAGAATCCGAATCAAGTCATTCCGACTAGTATCATGCTCATGATCATGTCCATCTTGATGATTATTTGTAATCTCATTAATCGTCACATCAGGTTCGATTTCTTTAATTGCTTGCTTTGTTTTATTTTCAACGGTTGCTAAATCTGCTTCATCTGCAACGATTCGCAACTTGCTCGTAGTAAAGTTTACATTCGCTTCTTGCACGCCTTCAATTGTCTGTACTTTTTTTTCGATTTTCATTGCGCAGTTTGCACAATCTAAGCCATCTAATCGATAATCTTTATTCATTTTCTTTCCCTCCTTGTAATACACATGAATAACTCTTCATAAGTTATTATAAATGAATACACATTCATATGTCAACTGGAAGCCTTCTCTTTTTTTCTCTTATTTGACATTTTACGTTTCTTGTCAAAAAACAGCGGACAAAACAATTTTCGTTTTGTCCGCTGTTCGATTTGTTACTCAAAATAATAGTGATTACTTGGAACGATCTCTGCGCCAAATGGCATCAACGCCAAACGAGCTAATTTAAATGATTGTTTACCAAATGGAATACCTACAATCGTGATACACAAAAGCAAGCCACTTACAACATGCGTCAACGCCAAAGGAAGACCTGACACAATCAACCAAATCAAATTGACAATCAATGAAAAGCCACTTTGATGATAGATCACTTCTTTTCCAAATGGGGCAAAAGATAAAGAAGCAAGTTTGAAACATTGTAACCCAACGGGAATTCCAACAATGGTGATGCACCATAATGCGCCCGCAATCAGCCAGCCAAGTCCCCCAACTAATCCTCCAAAAATAAACCATAGAATATTTCCTAAACAGCTCATACTATTCTCCTTTTATAAAGTTACTTGAATCTATTATCGCATAAAATACTAAAAAAAAGCATGACAGTTTCGTCATGCTTTTTTTAAACTCTTGTTATTAAGTTGTGGCCTTATTGAAGGTGTTCCCAAAACAATTCCTTCCAAATAAACCTAAATTACTCAAAAATTTGAAACACGATTTCTGGTAATTTATTCTTATTTATTGGCGCTAGGCACTTCGTTCACAACCTCATACACGGTGTTCCCCAAGCAGCTTCTTCGGCAATAAGTCCTCTTTTCATAAAAAATGGAAAACTATTTTTAGAAAAGCATCCTTATTGCTTGAAGCTAATCGCTTGGAACCACAACCTTTATGGATAAATACGGTTCAACAAACGAGGGAATGGAATGGCCTCACGCACATGATCAATTCCTGAAATCCAAGTAACCGTACGTTCCAAACCTAAACCAAAACCTGAATGAGGTACAGAACCATACTTACGCAAGTCAAGGTACCAAGAATATTCGTTTTCATCTAAGCCATGCTCACGAATTTGTTCTAGTAAAAATTCGTAATCAGTGGCACGTTCGCTACCACCAATGATTTCACCGTAACCTTCTGGCGCAATCATGTCTGCACAAATCACAACATCTTCACGGGTAGGATGTGGTTTCATATAGAAAGGTTTGATTGCTTTTGGATAATTCAAAATGAAAACAGGTTGTTCAAATGAATTAGCAATAAATGTTTCGTGTGGTGAACCGAAGTCTTCACCCCACTCAATATCATCAAATCCATTTTTCTTCAATAATTCAATTGCATCATCATACGTGATACGTGGAAAAGGTAATTTTGTATAAGATTTCAAGACTTCTTTATCACGTTCAAGTACATCTAACGCATAGTCACAGTTATCTAAGACACTTTGTACTAAGAAAGCTACATATTTTTCTTGAACTTCTAAGCTTTCTTCTTGATGGGTAAAGGCCATTTCTGGCTCAATCATCCAAAACTCGATTAAGTGACGACGTGTTTTTGATTTTTCTGCACGGAATGTTGGCCCAAATGAAAAGACTTTTCCAAATGCCATTGCAGCAGCTTCCATGTATAATTGACCACTTTGAGAAAGATACGCTTTTTGATCAAAATAGTTTGTTTCAAATAAGTCTGTTGTACCTTCTGGTGCTGAACCAGTCAAAATCGGTGGATCAATTTTAACAAATTGATTCGCATTGAAAAATTCGTATGTGGCACGAATGATTTCATTTCTGATTTGCATGATTGCATGCTGACGTGATGAACGCAACCATAAATGACGGTGATCCATCAAAAAGTCTGTACCATGTTCTTTTGGTGTAATCGGATAATCATGGCTTTCACCAACCACTTCAATGTTAGTGATCCCAATTTCATACCCAAATTTTGAACGGCTATCTTCACGAATTTCACCAGTAACAGTAATAGCTGTTTCTTGGTGTAAGTTCTTAGCAGTTTGGAAAACTTCTTCTGGTACCTCACTCTTGACAACTACGCCTTGGAAAAAGGCTGTTCCATCTCTTAGTTGAAGAAAAGCAATTTTTCCGCTTGAGCGCTTGTTAGCAACCCATGCACCAATTGTCACTGTTTCTCCTACATGGTTTTTCGAATCAATAATTTGAATTTGTTCCACGAATGACTCTCCTTTTTTTCTTCCTGTTTTACTTTCAGGATTCATTTTGACTTTTACTCTCAATAAATTGAGCAATTCTCAACACGGCTTCTTCAAGCGTTCCAAGATTTGTCGCATAGCTTAAGCGAACATTTTCGCTTGCACCAAATCCTTCACCCGTAACTAAAGCAACACCCGTTTCTTCTAACAGATCTTCGACCCATTTTGTCACATTACTATATCCACAAATGACTAAAGTTTCTTTCACGTTTGGAAATAAATAAAAAGCTCCTTGTGGTTTCGCAAGTTTGACACCTGGCAAGGCTGCCACCAATGGATATAAACGGTTCAAACGTTCTTCAAATGCCTGACGCATTTCTTCCACCGTATCCTGCTCTCCTCTTAACGCCTCAACCGCAGCATACTGACTGACTGCCGTTGGATTGCTAGTAGATTGTGACGCAATCGTAATCATTCCGTCAATGATTGTTTGATCACCAACCGCGTAACCAATGCGCCAACCAGTCATGGCATATGTTTTTGAAACACCGTTGATGATGATCGTTTGTTTACGAATTGCTTCACCTAGTGTGGCAATTGGAGTAAATTCATTGCCATTATAAACTAAACGACCATAAATATCATCTGCAACAATCAAAATATTATTTGCAACAGCCCATTTTCCAATTGTCAAAAGTTCATCTTTGGTGTAAATCATCCCTGTTGGATTAGATGGCGAATTGATAATCACAGCTTTCGTTTTACCTGAACGGGCAGCCTCTAACTGCTCCACTGTCACTTTGAACGCATTTGTTTCTTCTCCGCGGACAAAGACTGGAACGCCTTCAGCTAATTTGACTTGCTCCCCATAGCTTACCCAATAAGGAACGGGAATAATCACTTCGTCTAACGGATCAAGAATTGTTTGAAAAAGCGTGTATAGAGCAAATTTTGCTCCATCAGTAACGATAGTCTGTGAAGCCTGATAATCGAGCTGATACTGTTGCTTTAAATAATCAACAATTGCTTGGCGCAACTCTGGAATTCCAGCAGTCGGCGTATAATAGCTTGCATTCCCATTTTTGATAGCTTGGATGGCAGCTTCCTGAATATTCTCAGGTGTTGCAAAATCTGGTTCACCTACCGTTAAGCTCAAGATATCTCTACCTTGGGCTTTCAGTGCTTTTGCTTTGGTTGCCGCTGCAAGTGTCACAGAAGGCTCTAAACGTTGTGCTCTCTTAGATAGTTCCATCATTTTCGTCCCTTCACAATTAGATATTTTGAATGGTTTTCACTTCATCGCCTGATTCAAATGTAATCAGGTAATAATTTAATGAATTGTCTGTCCCTTTAGCAACGACTTCCCAAACAGGCTGATCTTCAAAAATCCCTAGTGTTGCTTTTTCAATCACGGCTTCTGGATGCGCTTCTTGGATTTTTTGTTTCGCTTCTTCTTCTGTTAACCCCTTGTTTTGATCCAAAACTTTCACCTTATCACCAGATTTTGGAATGATGACTACAATTTTTTGATTTTTTTCATTCGTACCCATTAGCGAAAAATAAGTTTTCTCACGCGTATACCAGTAAAACTGATCCACATTTTCCAAATTCGCATATTTTTTTGCAAGAGCTGTCGCTTCTTTTTCCGCCTGTGCATAAGGGCGATTTGATCGTAAATAAAAAATCGAACTAAAAACGATTACTGCTAATAAAAACACGATCAAACTAATCAATACGCGATTAATGGTTCTTTCTCTTTTTGATTCTTTCTTCAAGGATCGTCGCTCCTTTATCTTCATTGCCTTTCATTATACCAGATGTTTCGCCCAAAATAGGAAGATTCCATTGACTTTATTCTTCTTTTTTTGTTAAGAATTCACTGATTTCCTGGTAAATTACTTCGATTGGTTCTTCTTGGACTTTTACTTTTTTTGGTAAGGAACGTAGCATTCTTCCTCCATATCTTGCAGTTAGCAATCGACGATCTAAAATCAACAACACACCACGATCAGTTTCGGTGCGGATCAGCCGACCCAACGCTTGACGTAACTTCAAAGCTGCTTTAGGCACTGATTCCTGATAAAAAGGATTGATTCCTTTAGATTCAAGATAGGCATTTCTAGCTTTTACCATTGGTCGCTTTGGATTGTCAAAAGGTAGTCGTGTCACCACAACAATTTGGAGTGCATCTCCTGGTAAATCTACCCCTTCCCAAAAACTGTCGGCACCAAAAAGGACACTCATTTCTGACAACATGAATCGCTTCAATAATTTTTCACGGCTTCCGCCAAATCCTTGTGCTAGTATTTCTCTGCCTTGTTCCAACATTCTCATATGCATCTTTTGATAGACCTGTTGCAAAATATCATGCGAGGTGAACAAGACTAAAATAGGTCGCTGTTCTCGTTTGATCAGACCTGTTAGTGTTTTGGTCAAATATTCGATATATTCCTGACTTGTTACTTGGTTTATTGCGGGTGCTTCTGTTGGCAAATAAATTCTTGCTTGACTTTCATAATCATAGGGTGAAGCAATCACTTTCAATGGTGCCCCTTCAATACCCAGTCGTTTTGAAAGATAGTTCCGATCTGGGCCAATTTTCAAAGTACCACCAATATAAAGAATGTGTTGATATCTTGGATACCAAACAGTTGTAGGTAATAACGCTGCTTGAAAATCATGTAGATGAAATATCAATTGCTGTGGACCGGTTCCAAGTACAACCCAATGAATCAGCTGTTCACGCCAATCCTCCAACCATTGCTCCATAAATTGTTGTTGCGTGTCTAATTGGTCAAATAAAGCGTACAAATTGGCTAAGTCCAAACGCATTTGATTTGACCAGCTTTCTTGAATGATTTCCAAGCTTAATTTCAATTGTTCATGAAGCTGGTAGATTTCTCGATAAAATAATTGCAGATGATCAATCGCAATCCCTGCCTCAAATGGTAACTCATCTAATAATTCTTTTGTTACCATGACCTCTTCTTGATGATTGTTTCCGTTTTGATTCAATAACTCCGTCAAACCTTCTGCAATCGTGAACTGAGCCTCACATAAAGAAACTAATTCCTGCCGGTAAATTTGCAACCAACGAGTCACTTCATGGTGCTCCGGCAAATAATTACTCATTCGGTCAAATAATTGTCCTTCGTCATTCAACTGTTGAACTTGTTTATAGAAATGTGCCACACTCAATCTTCGATCATTGATTTTTTCGGCAATCTCAGGTAAATGATGCGCTTCATCAATCAGTAAATAAGGACTTTCAGGTAGCAACGGCTCTTTGCGTAACGTTTCTTGGACTAAAAATGCATGATTGACAATCAAAAAATTACTTTGTTTTGCCTTTTTCAATAAGAACCGAACAAAATCTTGTTCATAAAATGGCTGATTCGGTGCTAAAAAATGAACACCACGATGAGCAATATCGTGGAAAAAGACATGATTCAGATTCGTCAAATGTAATTCATCTAAATCACCTGTTTGTGTTTGTGTCAGCCAAACTAAAACCGACATTTGATGCAACGCATATTGTTTTTGACTAGGTGCTTCGTTTAACGTCGCTTTCAAACGTTGAAGGTCAATATAATGACGAAAGCTTTTGATGATTGTCGCTTGAATTGGTTGATCGAGTAATTGGTTCAGCAAAGGAATGTCTTTCTCGACAATTTGTTGCTGAAGAACTAAGGAAACAGTACTTATAATAGCGGGCTTCTCAGGTGTTGCTAAATAGCTTAGTGGTAACAAGTAGCCAATCGTTTTCCCCATTCCCGTCGCAGCTTCGATCATCAAGTTTTTTTGTTCCTCTTTTTTAGTGAAGTGATCGTACACTGCATTCATCAAACGATTTTGTTCTTTACGATACATCAATGTTTCACCAAACATTCGCTCTTTTGCCTGTTTTTTTCTTGGATAAGTTTTTGCTCCATAGTGGATCTGTGAAAACAACTCTACTTGCTTTTTCTGTAATGCGATTCCATCAATGATTTCAATGGAATCATCTAATGGCTGGACTTGCTGCTTCATTTCTTCAACAACACGTGCGATGAATCGACTCGTATCCATCCCAGTGTATTTGCTTAGTCGGACAACCTCTTCCAATGTAACTAATGGCAACTGACGCATGCGCTCTTCAATCAGCAAAAGGAGCTGACCAGTCACTTCCGCATCGCTGTCTGCCTGATGTGGATTTTCATGAATGAATCCTAAGCTTTCCGATAAATCGCTCAAGCGAAAACTTGGTTCTGTTGGTAAAAAAATCTGCGCTAATTCAACCGTGTCGATCCCCGGAATCTTTAATTCTGGAAGACCACACCGCATTAATTCTTGATTTAAAAATTTATAATCAAAGTAAATATTATGTGCGACAAATACTGTTTCTGCTAAGAGATTGTAAATCGTCGGTGCGACATCTTCAAAATAAGGCGCGCGTTGGACGCGTTGGTTCGAAATTCCTGTTAAATGTTGGATTTGTTTTGAAATCTTTCGCCCCGGATTAATGTCGATCGAAAAGCGTGAAGTGATTCGACCAGCTTCAATCATGACGCAGCCAAATTGAATGATACGATCTTCTTTTGGGTTCGTCCCAGTCGTTTCAATATCGACGACCGCATAAGTTGTTGGTTTCAAAATAATTTCCTCTTCTCTTGCCGCTTCGTTTACTTTTTACTACGGATGTTTCTTTTGAAATTATACTACAAAGAAGAGGTTGGGACAAAAGTGTTTCACCTTAAAAAGACAGAATGAACGTTCAAAAATGATTCATGCTTTTTTTCTCTACTCTCTCTTCCTTTCTCAAAGTTTTTTTGTTATAAAAATTCAGTAGCTAGTGAAACAAAAAAAGACTAGGATTTTTCTTCCTAACCTCCTGCTCTTATTTTTTCCGTAAAAATTGGCTCCTTACTTGTTGACTCAAGAAAAAAGAAACAACCACGACAGAATAAAAAAGCTTGGAATAATTATCAAAAAGATAACTACTCCAAGCTTTTGTTTAATTTATAGGTTAATTAAGCTTTAACAACGTTAGTTGCTTGAGGTCCACGTTGACCTTCTTCAACATCAAAAGTTACTGCTTGGCCTTCTTCTAAAGTTTTGAATCCGTCGCCTTGGATAGCTGAGAAATGAACGAATACGTCGTTTCCGTTTTCTGCAGTGATAAATCCAAATCCTTTTTCTGAGTTAAACCATTTAACTGTACCTGTTTCCATAATAAAAATCCTCCTTGTGTTTCAAACACATATTTTGCAATTACTTGTATGGTGAATATCTGGAAGATGTTTATTTGAAACAAGCTACCATAATTACCGAACAGAAACTACGACTATTAATATACCACACATCTATTGGAATAGCTAGAATTTTAGAACATTTATTTTAAAAAATTCGATTTTTTTCACAATTCCCACCTTAAGTAGAACTCGAACGATTTTCTTTGAAGTTTTTTGATTATTAAGAAAGGAAACGGATACGCAGAAAAAAAGAACAAGAAACCAGCGCAACGTCTGACTTCTTGTTCTTAGCAAAAATAAGAGAAATAACAGACCAGGTCTTTTCTACAACCTAGAAATCTCCTGCGTTCCTACATAATCTTTGTGCCCCATTTCCACTCTCGTTTCAGCAGTTCAATCAAAAACTTTTTTGTTATTTATTAAAGTGGGAGAGCTTCCTTTACAACCACTCCAAAGTAAAGAAAACTTATTTTGAATGCTTGATTGTTGTTTTGATAGAGCTGTTTTGCGGCACAACCTTTATTCACGGTGTTTCCAAGCAGCTTCTTCAGCAATAAGTTCATTTTCATAAAAACATGAGTGGTGTTTTTAGAAAGACTTCCTTATTATTTGAAGCTGAACGTTTTGCGCCACACTCTTTTCCTCGGTGTTCTCAAAACAACTCCTCTAAATAGCTTTCACCCACTTCAAAATATGAAAAGCTATTTTGAATGGTTGCTCACTATCTTGTCGGAGCTGAACGTTTTGCGCCACACCTTTCCTTAGTATCTCAAAATCGCTACCAAACTCTTTTCATCTGGCGATTCTTTTTGATCCAAGATGAAGACTTGTCCACCTGTCTCAATGACATCATCTGCCAATTGATTCAAAACTTGACGTCGATCATACTCTGTTTCTGGATCTTCACCAAAACCATCAACTAAATTAGAGGTTGCAATGAACAAATGCGAAATTTTACCTTCTTTCGCTGCTGGAACAATATCCACTAATTGATCAATGAATTTTTTATCCAATAATTTGTTATAACTTTCAGCTTCTTTATCCGCCAATTCTTTTGACAAACGTTGTGCACCGACCTCAATATCTTTTAACGACAATTGAGCTGGTGAGGCTGAGACAGCAACATCCGAATGATAATCTGGATTTTTTGCTACTTTTTTGAAAACAGCCTGATTTTCTGGTAAAGCAAATAAATAAATCGGCCATTTTTCTGGATTTTCAAATGTATCACGTAAATAATTATCTACCGCTTGGTAATAGTTAATCCAGTCGATTTTGACTTCTTCATCTTTTGTGCTGACTCCATGGAATGTCACGCCTTCTTTTGAAGTCCCAGCTTTCCCACTCGTAATAAAGTTTAGATTTCCACCTGTTAACTCGTCACCTAAAGCTGTTACAATGTCTACCGGTGCATCTTCTGGTAATTCGACTTCCTTAACCAACTTGTTGTTTACTTCATACAACTTCATGGAATCACGATTCAACCCTAATAAATAATAAGAATAGTTGAATTGCGCATTTTTGATGATTGCCAATAAATAAGGTAAATCACTAACATAATATTGATCATCAACTGGAATACTTAAACGGTAAATATACAATTGCTCTTCATTTAAGACAACTGCTACACTTTCTGTGCCACTACGCCAAAATGAAGCATCATTTAGGATTTCTTCAATCTTTTCTTTAAATGGAGTCCACTCATGTTTTGAGTATTTTTTTTCAAAACGTTTTTTGGCTTCTTTCGCAAAATTTTTAAATTTGATTTGATCTTTTTCAACATCTTGATGTGAAACGTGTGTGTTCAACATAATTGTGACGAACGGACCTTTTGCACCTTCTGAAGCTAATTGAGACAACAATTCTTTATCGATTTTTGTCATAAACGTATCCCTCCTAAAAAAATCATTCCTACAATTAAAGTCTACCACAACAATTTTTTTCAACCCAATAAAACGAATTAAACCTCGCAAGCGCTTTCGATTTTTTCAATCATTCATGCTTTATTCACAGTTAAACCATTCTTTCCTCTCATCTTCACAGTAAATGATTCAAAATTACCTGTTATAGTTAATTTATCAAATAGAAAAACTTCAAAAATAGATTGAAAACTAACTTAAACGAGGTGAAAACGATGCAATTACTAATTATTTTTAGTTTATTAAGCATGATGAGCTTATTCGCATTTGTTGCTAGTCGTGTTGTTGAACTTGAGCCACAGCCAGTTCCAGTTAAAGTACGCGTAAAAAACGATTAATTCTACTACTATTTGACTCTTCGTCTCCTGATTTGATAACATCTAAAGTTTTTTTCAGAAACATTGAAAGTCCCCACACTCTCTGATAAAATTTTAATTTGTACGAAAAGAAATCAATAAGGAGACCGAATATGTCCATAAAAAAAACACGGTTAGTTATTCTGCTTGCTAGCCTCATCTTATGTGTTGCTTCCCTTTTCCCCACATTAACTGTTAGGGCTGATGACACGTTTTCTGTTGGCGCAAAAGCAGCTTTTGCAATTGATGCCGAAACCGGCAAAATTTTGTATAACCAAGATGGCGATACACCGATGGGAATTGCCTCAGTCACAAAAATTATTGGTCTTTACATCATTCTTGACCAAGTTGAAAAAGGAAAACTTGCTTGGGATGATGAAGTATCCATTTCAGATTATGCCGAAGAATTAAGTGTGACACCAGATCTATCAAATGTTCCATTACACAAAGAAAACACGTACACTGTCAAAGAACTTTTTGATTCTGCTGCAATTCAGTCTGCTAATGCCTCAATTGTTGCACTTGCTGAAAAAATAGCTGGTAGCGAACCTAAATTTGTTGAACTGATGCAAACACAATTAAAAAAATGGGGAATCACAGATGCTACTTTAGTCAATGCTTCTGGACTAAATAATAGTTATTTAGGTGACAATCTTTATCCTGGCAGCTCCGAAACAGACGAAAATCAACTTTCTGCTCGTGATGTCGCTATTGTTGCTCGCCATTTGATTCTAGATTACCCAGAGATTTTAGAAGTCACAAGTACTGCGACTCAAATGTTCGGTGAAGACACGGTTTCCCCAGTTGAAATGGTTAACTGGAATTGGATGCTTCCCGGATTCATCAACCACAAAGAAGGCGTTGATGGATTAAAAACAGGAACAACTGATTTCGCTGGTGCCTGTTTTGTTGGTACGATCAAGAAAGATGATCGTCGTGTAATCACTGTTGTATTGAACGCAGATGGTCATGAAGAAAATCCAAGTGCTCGCTTTACTGCTACTGCGAACTTAATGGACTACTGCTACGACAACTGGTCAGAGAAAGAATTAGGGAAAGCTGGCGCAAGTATCCCAGACATGAAAACGATCGCTGTTCTTGACGGAAAAGAACAATCTGTCCCAGTCGCACTTAAATCACCAGTTAAAGTTTGGGTTCGCAATGATATGGATACAGGAAAGTTGAACATTACACCTACACTTTCAAAAGATTCGTTGAAGGATAAACAAATTCAAGCACCTGCAGAAAAAGGAACAAAAGTCGGAACGGCTATAATTACTTTAGCAGATGACAAACTTGGCTATTTAGACGAAAAGGATGCACCAGCCACCGACATCGTCACAACTGCTAAAGTTGAGAAAGCCAATATTTTTGTTCTTGGTTGGCGTCATGTTGCTGAATTCTTCACAAATCTTTTTTAATCCTGAGTAAACTTCAACTCATTTAGCGTGAGAAACGTTGGTCACACGACAACGGCTCTCACGCTTTTTTGTTTCTCTCATTTTCTTTCCATTTTTTGGTTTTATTAAAAGCTTTTTTACAGAAATTTCGTTATACTTAAGGAATGAAAAAGGAGTTGAACTTATGAATTTAACCAGAGATCTAGCTTTTATGGCTCTCTATTTTTTAGGCATTGTTGGTATTTATTATTGGCGGAAAAAACAAAAAGATCCCGCACTTTTTTTCTATGGTAGTACATGGTCTTTTGGCGTATTACTGACTTATCTGATCGTTTTAGAAATTTCCTATCATTCACTTTTTTTTATGATTCCCTTGTTCTTCTTTAGTGTTTTTGCCTTTTTTTATTTCACAGAGAAAAGGCGTCTACTAAATGGGTGGCTGTTTAATTTATTTCTGATCAGTTTTGGTATTTACCTAGTCATGCTATTGTTTGAAACAGAGAATGTTTTCATTGGTGGACTACTTGCCTTGATTGCTATTCCCCTTCTTTTAATCCTATTATTTGGATTATATATACTGATTGTTGTTTTATTTTGGAATGGTATCGTGGTACTAAAAAAAGAATCACATTCACTGGCAAATTTATTGACGTTATTACTTGGCATTTTCTTAACCATCTTTTTGTTAACTGAACTTTTCTTAATTCAATATCTGCCACAATGGGCGAATGTTCTATTCAGTGTTGTGCCAATGATTTTATTCTACTTGTTTGTCGTATTTTATAATTTCTTGACGATTTCTGTTTTGTACCAATTTAATCGTCCACGGTTCAACCAAGATTTCATCATCGTTTTGGGTGCAGGGCTTTTAGGTGGCGAAAAAGTATCCCCTTTACTCGGACAACGAATTGATAAAGCAATCGCCTTTTATCGAGCACAAGAACGAGCAACTCTTAATCCACCAAAACTATTGATGTCTGGTGGACAAGGAACGGATGAGATATTGCCTGAAGCTGTTGCAATGAAAGATTACGCGTTAAAAAAAGGCATTCCTGAAGACCAGATTCTTGTTGAAACAAATTCAACGACTACTTTAGAAAATATGCGTTTTTCTAAGGAAATCATGGATTGTCTAATGAACGGTCCTTATCAAGCAATTTTCAGTTCAAATAACTATCATATATTTCGGGCAGGACTGTATGCGCGAGAAGCACAATTAAAAGCAAACGGAATCGGTTCAAAAACAGCTTTGTATTATTTGCCAAACGCTTTTCTGAGAGAATATATTGCTGTTTTAATGATGAATAAGAAACGGCACTTAATTGCTTGTTCGTTGATTTTCCTATTTGATTTATTACTTGTGTTGGTCACGCTGTTTACTTAGATTGCAGCGCAAAACGTTCAGCTCCGACAAGATAGTGAACAGCCACTCAAAACAGCATCTCATTTTTTGAAGTGGCTGTAAGCTATATGGAGGAGTTGTTTTGGGAACACCGAGAAAAAGGTTGCGAAAGAAGTATCCAACTCCAATCAATAAGAATACATGACCAGAAATCGTTTCTCAAATTTTTGAGCAATTTAGATTTATCAGGAAGGAGTTACTTCTTGAATACTGCGAATGAGAATGTGGCAAAAAACGCTCAGCTTTGAAAATAGAGCAAGTACTCAACAAAATAAAAAGCAAGTCTAAGTCATTTAATTGATTGACCTAGACTTGCTTTTTATTTTTGCTTGTTGCGAAATGATTCAAGTAGTGGAGTAAAGAAAATCCCCTTTTTCACAGTAATTTGTTGCGCAGAATAAATTCCATTGTTTCCAGAACACATAAAACTGACTAAACAAATCAAAAAGAAATACACGGCTGCTTCACTACCAAACAATTCAATTCCCATAATAAAACACGCTATTGGCGTATTCGTTGCACCAGAAAATACACCAATGAAGCCAAGTCCAGCTAGAAATGGGATGGACATGTGTAAAATTGGTGCTAAACTTGCACCTAAAGTTGCACCAATTTCAAAAAGGGGCGTCACTTCCCCACCTTGGAATCCAGCGCCTAACGATAGAATCGTAAAACCAAGTTTTCCTAAAAAATCAAATGGATGGGCATTGCCATTAAAAGCATCTTGTAACAAAGGTAAACTTAGACCAAGATAACGTTGTGTTTGCAAAACAACAGCTACTAAAACTACAATCGCACCGCCCATAAAATTTCGTAAAACAGGATTGGCAAACCAATGAGCATAAACTTTTTTCAAAAAGACGATTGAACGACTAAAAACCCAGCCACAAAGACCAAAGATGATTCCTGCCAACATTAATTTGACAAACAAACGACCACTCCATGCAGGAATTTCTCCCATTGGATAATGTGTGTGAATGACTCCAAAACTTTCTGTCATGAGATTTGCAAAAATAGCGGCAAAGAAGCTTGGAAATAAAGCTTCTGTTCTTACTTTACCAATCGCTAAGACCTCTAATCCAAATAAGGTTCCTGCCAAAGGTGTTCCAAAAACAGAACTAAATCCTGCACTGATCCCACTGATAATCAAGATTTCTCGTTCCAATTGATCTAATTTAAATACACGCGACAAGTTATCTGCTAAGGCTCCCCCCATTTGAACGGCCGTTCCTTCACGACCAACTGAACCACCAAATAAGTGAGTCGTGATTGTTCCAAATAAAGTCAATGGAATCAAACGTAGTGGAACTTTTTCTTCCCCACCATTTCCTTGGTCGATAACTAAATTATTTCCACGACTTGAATTCCCACCATAATTTGTATATAAATAAGCAAAAATAGCCCCACTTACAGGTAAAAGAAATAATAGCCATGTATGGGTCAAGCGGAAATTAGTTACAAGCGTTAAACTATTTAAGAAAAAGGCTGAAAGACTGCCCATGATCACACCTAAAATAGCCGTGATCAGTAACCATTTCAGCATATACCCTCCTATCCTTAACACATTTATTGTTTGTTTCTCCATTAAAATTCCCCCTAAAAAAAGACACCTACTAAAAAAGAGGACACTAATCCCGTTTTTTAGTAGGCGTCATTAGTTTATTAATAAACGTTTAAAGGCGAACACCATCACCTATTCACTTCATCTAAAAATATAGCATGATTTTCTGAAAATTACAATCAACTATCGTTCTTTTTTCACGCGATGAACGAATTCATAAAATGGCTCAAGTTGCACTAACTGGTGATTACAGGTATCACTATCGTGACAAATATAATTACCCTTTTTCGTATAAGTACCATCTGAGCCTGACTTTGTCGTAGAAAGAAAGAGTGAAACATTCGATGTCTTCTGGCAAATCGCACAGATCCCTTTTGTAATGGTTGGTGATAGACTACCATAGTCTCCTTGGAGTTTTCCTTCTTCATAATAAAGCAAATACTTTCTTTGACTCCCAGCATCATTGAATCCTACATAAGTATGTTCTCTAAGATCGTAAGCTGACCAGTTTGGTTGTTTCAGCTTTTTCACTTTCCGAAAAATTTTGTCCACTTGTTGCTTCGAAGGTTGTTCAAAAGGTATGACATAAGTTTTTAATTCTTCCATGACACGCTCTGCTTTTGCCCGTGTGAGTGTGACGTCCATTACAATTGCCAAAAAATCGGTAATTTCAGGTAATTCTTCCTGAATGACAGAATGAATTTTTTCAGCTGCTAATGCTTGAACTGTCTGAACCGTTTTCGGATCGTTCACAGAGGAATAAGCATTAAGTAATTGATCTACTTCACGTTGAATAAAATAATATTGATATGGTTGGATTGTTGGTTTCATTTTAAGAGTCCTTTCTTCTTTCAAAAGTCATACTTTGAAGAAAAAAGTTGTTTCAACAAAGTATGTCGTTACTTGTTCAAACCCAACTCTTTTAAATAAGATACGTTATTGTGCATCTCATCATCACCCCCTTTAATGGCATTGATCTATGTACTTGGAATGGTCATCTGTAAGTAAACACCAATTTCTTTTTTTCGTCAATCATTGCTTTTGATTTGTTCCTCTTCAAAGAGAAATATTCAGATCCTTTCGACAGATTTCGGGCGTTCTCCATGCTTTTGGAAACAACGACTCTTGCCTCTTTCATAATCAAACTTCAGACAATAAAAAAGATGGACAAAACGAGCTTGCGTCTTGTTCCATCTTTTTGTTTAAAAAATAATTTTTCGATGTTTGGCTACTGATCAATAGCTAAAAGTCTTATTTTTCGATAACTATACTTGTACGAGTATTATTTATTTTGACTGTTCTTATACTTTTTCTCTTGGATTCTCAGTAATATCTTGGTAAGGTTTCCCCAATCAACGGGGCGAGGTGGATTCAACCAAACGACAACTTGTGGCGAGCCCTCTTCGTATAAGTTATTCATATTTGTAATAACCACATCGGTATGTTTAGATTGCTCATCATCAATAATCTCAACATTTAGATTGATATATAAACTCAAGTTTTTCTTGATGAATTGGTTATACGCAGATCCATAAGAAAAATCGATGCCGACTTTTACCGGATCAGAAATCAATTTGATCGGTATATGATTGATTACTAACATCAAGTAACTAAAAAAAAGAAATATTTTATCTCGGGATAATTCTTTGTACTCTTCCGTTAATAAATTGATATAGTCTAACAAATAAAAGTAAAACTCTGGATAATTTTGCCTAAAAAAATAAATGTTGATGGTAAACTCATCAAATTTGTTGATAGGATAATACAGAATATTAAAATGAATTTTACTTAATTCTCTACGAATCTCTCCAGTGTTTTCTTCTTGAAGTGGCTTGAATCGTTCTTCAATTTTTTGGATAAAATAATCATTTAACTGTTCGATACCTTGATCTTTATTGTTTTCGATATAGGTTTGATCTACTTTATCATTCAAATAGAGCCAAATCAGAACTAGATAGGCAAAAGTAGTTGAAGATAGATTCAATAACTTTTTTATTTTTGTAACGCCTTCTTCAGAGAAAAAATGGATAATGTTTTTGCAAATCTCTAACTCTTTTGACTTCTCTGCTAATACATTGACAGATAGATAATGAAATAATTTTTTCTTTTCATAAACAGACAAAGAATATTCATTACTTAATAAAAAAATAAATTGATTTGTTTTATCGATAACATCTGCCGGATAAACTTTCGTGTAAGAAATATCTGTAACCAGAAATAACTGGTAATAGAAAATGATAATATTCCTTCGATTTCCGTATAATTTTTTTTTATCAAAAAAGATCTGATGCTTCTTCAACACTTTTTTTAGCTCTTGCAGTATAGTATACGCCGAGGAATAACTGATATGGTGCTCATCTGCAAAAACTTCAAGGGTCGTGTAATCTTCTCGAAAAAATTCAATCAATAAATCTAAATAAATGGATCGTTTGATATAATTTGACAATAAAAAACCACTGGAATAATGGCCATCGATCTCTAAAGAAACTTCTGTACCTGTTGTAAGGATCTTTAAATGTTCGCTTATACCTAGCTCATCAAGATCATCATTTAGGTTTTCAATCGTTTTTTTCAAAAGGAACGTTGACAGTGATAATTCCTCTTGGATTTTTAGTATTGATTCTGACAAATTTGAGCTTTCTTCCAAATATTTAAGTAAGGAATAACTGCGATAGTCCTCTTTGCTCAAAAAAAACTCATAATTCATTAGTAATCAGCTCTTTCTTCCATATATTGCTGTTCCCACTAATTCATCAATCATTTGGAAATAAAATAGATTATCTGGGTCTGGGTCGTCACCATCTAGACCGCCATTTTGTACAACATTTTTATTGACATTAAATAGTTCTTTCGTTAAATAAATTTTCTTAGTTGGTTTCTTTTGTGCCTTCTTATTTGCTGATGAAGTTGTAGCGGAAGATTCCTGTGTTTCTTTCGGTTCTTTGCTACTCTCTTGTGTTTCAGCTACTGATTCAGAACTATCCTCGATTGAAACAACTGCTTCATTTTCATGTGTATTTTCTAGTGGTTGGACTTGTTGATTAGGGTTTGTTGGATCATAAATGGGATGTTGATTTTCATCCCCATATACTGCACTTGTTGCTTTGAAAAGGGAGAGAATAATTGAACTCCACAATAAGATATTTTTATACTGATTCATCATTTCATACGTATCGCCAAATCACATAGCTACCTATGCCTAACGCAGTAAATATTATGAAAATAGGTAATAAGCTATATTTTACGATACTCCTTTGTAATATTTTTTTGTTTGGTATTACGTTATCCTTGGTATTTTTTAAAGTTTCCTGTTCTTCCTGATCAATTAGTTCTGCAGTCACTACAATTCGTTTATCAGTAAGTTCAGGTTTGTCACAAGTAATGAGTGTTAACTGGGGTATGTTCGTACTTTCTAAAACACTAAGATTTGTTTCGTTAACTATTTTCTTTTTAATTACTCGATAGTGCATCTTGTTCGTTAGATATGTCACAGTGATTTTGTCATCGACCTGCAAATTTTGAATATTGCCTAATAATAGCTCTGTCATGCTTAAATGATGACCAAAAAGTACCAAGTTATCCTTTAGAACATTCCGTTCTGGGTACATAGCTCCTACGCCAAATAACATTTGTTGATTATTTAAACCAGCAAAAATAGGTATTTTTATTTTTTGACTAGGAATATTTAGTTCTCCGATAGCTGTTCCAATTTTTTCGGAAGATGCTGTTAGATAACTTTCAATTGTCGGTAAAACGATTCGTTCATTTGGCTTTACTACTGGTAATTCTTCCTTCGTTATTATTTTTGTTTTCTGAATTTTTACTAATGTAATTGTATTTTTAATAATAGGAAAAGAAATCAAACAGACACCCATAATAAAAAGTAAATTGATAATGATTTTAAGTTTGTTCTTCCTCATGTTTTTTCTTTCTCCAAATCAACCAAAGTATCAACAACAACATCAATAATAAGAAAATGATTCCTATCAGGATATAAAGCTTCGTATTATCTTTTTTGATTGTGACATCTTTTGCATTCAACTTCTTAGCAACATCACCAGCAATTGTAAAATCTTTTTCAAATTCCCAATAGTTGCTGTAGTTAACAGTCGTGTTCTCTTTTTCTCTAGTAAACTTTCCTGACTCATTTTCATTTCCAAATACAGTCATTTTTAGATGATACTCACCTGGTTCTAAGGCAGCACCTCCTAGAGAAGTAGGAAAAGAAAAGTTGCTGTTTGGTGCAATCTGTAACGCTTCTTTTTCTTCATGGTATAGCACTTCTGAGCGGCCTTTTTTTGTAATCTCTGTTTGAATGCTCACTTGGTTGATATATGTTTTTTGATCATTTTGGATATTCGCTAAAATGACATTTCTAGCATTGATTTGCCCAGGCTTAACCTCATGAAGAATTAAATGAGGTGCCACGTCATTTAAGTTTTGACGTATTAGTAAAGCTACAACATATGAATATTCATTTTTGATTGATAATCCTTGTTCATCCTTTTCCTTTGGCTGATCTTCCGTCTGAACTTCTTTGAACGTGATTCCCCCTGCTAAAACGCCATCAAACGATTCGTTTGGCATCGTGACTTGAAAGGTTACCGTTTGATTGCTATGTGGTTTCAAAGTAACAGTTTCTGGATAATCTACATATTCTTCAAGATTGAATGCTAGACTGCTATCTTTTTCTATCTCATTTTTTCCATATTCAACTACTACATTTGAATTAGTCGTTGCACTATTTAGTGACACATCAATTGTCACGTCTTTATCCGTGTCATTTCGTAAATCAACTTTTAACTCTTCCTTTTCACCCGGACCAAGTTGAAGATCAAAATATGTTTTTTCTTTATCAATTTGATTTTCAGGCGTTATTGGTGTAACCGCGAAATTGAATTCGCTGGCAGCTACCGTTTTACTGCTAGAGAAAACACTTAAAATAACTAGTGCAATTGTGAATATTAGTTGTTTTCGTTTCAATCAAACCACTCCTTTACCAATAGATAAGAGACGAGAATGATCTCTCGTCTCTCAAGGCATTAATTTCCTGGTACGTCAGTTAGTGTCCATGTTAACTTAGTTGAATATTTTTCAGCATATTTTGTAGTTGAACCTGGGACACTTAGTTCAATACTTTCACCAGCGTTTGCAGCAGTTCCCCAAGTGTTAAGGTATGTTCCAGCACCATTTCCTACACTAGCTGCCATAACATCAGATTGTGAACCATCTGCATTTAAAACAATCGTTGCTGGTCCAACCGGTTTACCTGAATCAGATGCTGTTACGACACTCCCATTTTTGAAACTAATTGTTGCCCCAGTTAGTTCTTTTCCTGAAGTAGATGTAAATTGACCTTCTTGATTCACTTTCAATGACCAGCCAGCCTCTGTCCCACGATTATCTGTTACTTGCACATAATTAGGTCCCTCTTTCACTTCATCTGAGGGATTACCGTCTGCATCTAATGTTTTATACTTTTGTGATGCAGCAAAGTAAGTTTGATCTTTCGAAGTGATTTTTTGTACACCAAAATCCAAACTTGAAGCGTAGTCAATTGATAGTGGTCCATTTGTTCCAGGATTTGGTCCATCTGGATCAGTTGGATCGATTGGATTTACTGGGTCTGTTGGATCGGTTGGATCCACTGGATTAGTCGGATCTTCGTTTGGTACGAATTCTACTACTCCGTTTGAAGTATAAACGCCACCGTCAGCCGCAAAAGTAGTGACTGGTGTAGCTAGCGCGCCCAAGATGATTGTTGACATAAATAATTTCGATAATTTTTTCATTTTATTCGCTCCATTCTTTTGATTAAGGGACATCTTCAAGTGTCCATTCTAAAGTTCCTTTATAAGTTCCTAACAGTTGTTTTTCTATAGGAATCTGCAGACTGAGCCCTTCGGTATCATTCCAACTGTCTGATAAATTTATTTCGCCATCTTCTGTTAACTTACCTTTTTCAACGGGGATTGCTTCACTAGTGATATTGATTGTTTCCTCATCATTCGTGTAATAAAATTGTCCCTCTAAACTGTTCTCATCCGAAACTAAAGGAGATTTTTCTTTCAACATGATTCGCCAAGGATTTTTTTCATCTCCCCGTGTATCAGAAACAATTAAGTTTCCAATTACATTTGGTGTATATTTTGTTCGGATACTGCTAACTTTTTGCGTACCAAAATCAAATGTTTCAGGTACATTCTTCAGTTCTAAGGTTCCTATGACAACTATTTTTGTTGCAGCTTTAAAGACTGCATCGCGGTAGGCATACTCTTCTGCAGGTTGGATGTTTCCAATTTCAGTATTCGTTTTTGGTGGATCTGGAATTTGTGTTACTTTGCCACTTGTATCCTGTAAAAAGATTTGTAATACATCATCTTTCTTTAAATTTAAATTTGAAAGAGACAATGTCCACTTTCCTTCACTAGAAACATTCGTAGTATTGGTTTGTTTTTCACCATTCAATGTTATCGTAACGATAGCACCAACTTCGCCATTTCCTGATAGCTCTTTGACCAAAGGTGATAAGGTTTCACCGCTATCGATAATAGCTGGTTCTGGCGGTGTAACATCAATTACAAGATATTTTGATACTTCTTCCGAAATCCATGGCCCTCTTTGTGCCGTTGCCTGCATATCTTTTCCTGCAAGATTAAAGGATTCTGATTGATAACTGACGTAGCCATTTTCGTCTGTCAATAAATCTTTCGTTACTTTCCCGCGGGTATCAGTAATTGTCACATTTCCTTGATTTTTGGAAGCATAAACAGGAATATAGGTAACTTCTCCGTCAGCATTTAATCCATTGTTATCTGGTACATAACCGATAATCACTCTGGCTTTAATAGTTTTATCTGCATCTGTAACAGGAACCCACTCAACGACAGGATTTTGGTTCATTCCTGAGATTCTACGATAATTTTTTTGAGAAAAGGAGTTCAATCCAGATGTGGTAGCACTGATTTGTTCATTTGAACCATTACCGGTTACTGAAAATTGAGCTACTTTTGTATATGTTTCATCTGACGGGCCTAGAGGTTGTGTAGCTAACTTCCACAAATCGATATCAGAATCGACAATTTGAAAAAGATTATCCGTATAGTTTCCCATAGCAACTTGGACTGCTGTGTAGCCATCTCTTAAATTACGGATGTCGTATTGAGCAGGACTATTCAAAATAAGTTTATTATTTTGTCTTCTGATGTTTCCTGTGCCTAGTCCGTTGGCAGACAAATTAATCAATGGCTGATTACTTACACCAATCGTGTAAAAATAAGCGCCTGGTTCAACAATCAAATAATTGTTGTCATTACTATAAGCTACAACTGAACCAGAATTTTGCTTACTCGTTAAGTTAACAATCGCACCTGCTTTTATGGTCATTCCTGCACCATCCATATCAAATCGAACTGCATTTCCGGGCATATTTACGTTAAATGTACTATTTTCTCCCACCGTTAATGCTTGATAATATGAATAAACTGCTGGATAAGTCGTACCCGTTGTCTGGCTTTGAGTCAAATCGACACGACAATTTTTCCCAATCGTAAACTCTTTGCTTGCACCTGTAGAGGTATCCGCAGCGGCAACGTTATACCAAAAAATCGAGAAATTGTAATAATTTACATTTCCTTTGTAATTGGTACCATCTGCCATTTTCAAACTACCTAAATAGAAGTTTTCCGCACGCGTATTGATGTCCATTTTTCCATACACTGTTACTTCCGAATGAGAGGCTCTTGCCAGCCTTTGAACATCAGGTTCCGTTGTAATATTGCCAAAACGATAACGCCATTTCCCACCGTTAGTATAATTTAAACGAGTGCCCACAATATCTTCACTATTTGCCCCGCCATAACGTTGGTTCAGCACGATATCATGCATATGAAAATTTCCTGATCCTGTTGGCGAACCGAGCTGAATAGATGAACTTTTGAAATCAACTCGATGACCTCGCCCATCTATTTCTAAGTCATTTTTTCTCGAATAGTTAGTTAAAGAGGTATCTGTATTACTGGGATTGTCAAAATCACCTGTCAAAACAACCTTAGTGACTGTTTCGTCTCTAATAGCTTGGACAAATGTATCCCAACTGGATACTTCTATGCCGTCAACAGCTGCTTCTCTTGTAGTGATTAGCGCACTGTCTTCAGTTTTTGCTTCTGCTTTAGATGTTTTCTTTGCGGTATCACTTGATTCGGTAGTACTTTCATTTCCTTCTTCACTTGAAGAAAGTGTTTCATGGGCTGAATCATCGGTTTGGGTGTCACTCGTTTCTGTTTGCTGATCAGAAGTATCCGTGTGCAATTGTTCCGAAATGCCTGTATCAAGCAATTCATTTTGAATGATTTCAGAACTGTTTGCAATAGAGTCTGAGCTAAATGTATTGACAATAGGAGAGATATTGGTCGCTAATATGCCGCTTAACATTAGCGTAACTATTTTCCCTTTGAACATATCTCTTTCCCCCTAATCCCTAAATTCCTGGAACATCCGTTAACGTCCAAACCAATTTTGTTTGGTATTTAACCGCATCTTTAGGTGTTGAACCAGGTACAGCTAATTGGATAGCCTTTGTAACATTTACCTTTTGTGCGTCACCATTTTCATCAACTTCTTCTACTTCTTCAACAGCTCCCCAATAAGTAGCCCAAGTTCCAGCACCAGCACCCGTTTTGGCTGTTGTCACCACAGATTCTTCTCCAGGTACTAAAGCAATGTTTGCTTTTGCATCAGGTGCTACTACATTTTGTGCATTACTCTTCACTGTTGGATCATTCAAAGTAATTTGGGCACCCGTCAAAACATTATTTAATGTTTGCGTTGTCGAAGTTAATTGGGCAGCTTGTTTGACAGTTAACGTCCAACCACCATTTGTTCCACGATTGTCAGAAATCTGAACAAAATTCGCCGTATCTTTTTGTTCTCCCTGATATTCCTGTGCTCTAGCAAAGTAAACTTGATCTTTATTGGAAATACGGTTTTTACCAAAGTCTAAACTAGAAGCATAGTCAATTGACAATGGTCCTTGCGTTCCTGGATTTGGTCCATTTGGATCTGTTGGATCAATTGGATTTACTGGTTTTTCTGGGTCTGGATTTTCTGGATCAACCGGCGCAGTTGGATCTAAATTAGGAATAAATTCTACGAGTCCATTTGATTCATACTGTTTGTTTTCTGCTGCATATCCTTCGATAGATGACGCTAACAGTCCCAAAGTACTGAAAGCTAACAGACCTATGATTTGTCTTTTCATTGATAATCTCCTCCTCAAATTTAGTTATTTGGTGTATTTTCCAAAGACCAAACTAATGTTGTTGAATATTGTTGTGCTAATTTGACAGATTTTCCTGGTACAGAAAGTTGGACAGCCTCTTTATTTTCTTCTTCATTGGCACCAAAACGGTAAACCCATGTTCCAACACCAGTTCCTTCTTTAGCATTGATTGCAAGCGTATTACTTGCTCCGGGTGTTAATGTTAATTCAGCGTTCACAGTTGTTGGTGTATATTTTGCATCAACTAATGAAGCAGCTTGTCCTTTTGTGAATGCTAACTGTGCACCAACTAACTCTTCGCCTGATGCTGTTTTGAATTGTTCTGGTTGCGAAAGACTTAGCTTCCACCCCGCCAATGTTCCTCTTTTATCAGTAACTTGGACATATGTTGGCTTTTTAGAACCATCTGTCATTTCATCTGGTGCTGCGTAGTACACTTTATCTGCTGTAGAGATTTTTTGTACACCAAATTTAAATTTTGAACCGTAATCAATTGATAATGCCCCGCCTGTTCCTGGTCCTGGAGGATCCACTGGGTCTACAGGATCTGTTGGATCTGGATTTTCTGGATCGACTGGAGGTGTTACCTCTTCGTCTCCTGCTTCAAAAGTAATGATTCCTTCTGAATTATATTCTTTCGGAAATGTTTCCTCTGCAGCCACTTGAATTGAATTTGCTATCAAACTGAATAACAAAGCAGTTGACATCAATTTAACCATCTTTTTCATCTATCAAAATCCCCTTTTCTCTTTTCCATAAAAATAAACATGCTTACTCCGATTAACAGAATAACCCCCACATGCGTAAAAATTGGATAAGTATCATCGCCTGTACTTGGTAATATGACTTGGCCAGTTGATAAATAATTATTAGACCCAGTTGCCCACTCAGATCCAGAATTATTCGAATCATTTGTATTCTCGTACTCATACTTACCGTAAAAACTAGCTTGTCCAGTTGAATCATAGTTTTGTTCTATTGCATTTGTTTCATTTGTGATCCCTATTACACAGAAAAACAGCAGTAGAACACTCATCACTTTTAAAATATTTCTCATATGCTACTCCTTTCTTGTCATTTTGTGATTTGGTTGAACTGGCCTTCAACCATACTTAATTATAAAAAAATAAAAAACTTGTTTCTTTCAAACTTTTTACTTAACTATCCAAAAAAAATATATAAACCGTTATGCGCCAACCGTTATAAGCGCTTACAAAAACCGTTTTTTGACCGCTTTCTTTTTTTGTATTGCCAATCATAGTTATTATTTTATTTTTCTTAATCGTTATTCATATACCAAATAATTATTCCATTACCGTACTCAAAAAAGAGCAGGAAAACAGATTACTCAATGTTTTCCTGCTCCTTCGATATAAAAAAAGACAACAATCAGTTACGATCGTTGTCTTAAGTTCTTGTCTTAAATAGATTGTTCTTTTCCAAAATAATGTTGCCATTTTTGACGCATACTGCTAGTCATTGGTTGGGCAGCTTCTTTCACTGCGCAATATTTATCAACAAATGTCACAATATAGCTTTCTTTATATTTGGGTGGTGCAATGGTTGCTCCCCACATATGTTTCAAAATGATATCACGTTCTAAATCAGAAAGTTCCGTGATCTTTTCTGCATTTTTCACAGCAATTCTTGGGTGTACATACGCATGTGAACCTTCATCAAATTTAGTTGTTCGCCAATCGTAATAAAACAGATCATGTAAAAGCCCAGCTCTTGCTGTTGCCTTCGCATCTCCGCCCCATTTTTTCGCTAATAAATAACTATAATAAGAAACACTAATGGAATGTTCCAATCGTGTTGAGTGGACATGTTGCGTGTAGTCGGCTAATTTTTTCACTGCATCTGTTTCCAAAAGATCTGCTACATAAGACATGTATTCTTCGTCTTCACGCCATTTTTCTGTCATATTTTCAATCTGCCACCTTTAGATTCTCGTTATTTCTGAAATTGACCATAGTATACCACCTGAAACGATAAGATTCTAGCTGCTAAGTAATAAAATAAGAAAGCTTAATAGTTCCTTAACTAAACTGCAAAGTGGTACAACAAGATACCCGTCGCTACACCTACATTCAATGATTCAGCATTTCCACTCATAGGTATATAGATATTTTTATCTGTGAAGTTCAACAGTTCTCTACTAACACCTTGTCCTTCATTTCCCATAATGATGGCAAAGTTAGTTGGTTTTTCTACTTCATTCAATGCTGTTGCTTCTTCGTTCAATTCTGTTCCATAAATCATAAACTCTTGCTCTTTTAGTTGCTGAACAGCAAGTGACAAGTCCATCTGGATCACAGGTAAATGATAATTACTACCTTGCATACTTCGCAACACTTTCGTACTGTACAAATCAGCTGTTCCCTGACCAAGAAGCACGCCTGCTAAGCCAAACGCGTCAGCTGTTCGAATCATCGTCCCCACATTTCCAGGATCCTGGACATTATCTAACAGCAACCAGCCACCAGAAAAGGCTGGGGATTCCATTGCTTCACGTGCTACAACAGCAAGGATTCCCTGTGGTGTTGGTAAATCGGATAATGCTTGCATGACTTCATCTGTTACTAAAAATAATTCAATCTCAGTTCGTTGATCAAGCCAAGTTTGCCATTCTCTTTGACCTTTTTGGGTAACGTAAATTTCTTTGATGACAGCATTTGCAGCCACTGCCTCTTCAATCAAGTGAAAACCTTCTAAAAGATAGGCGCGAGTTTCTTCGCGATATTTTTTCTTATGCAATTTTTTCAATTCTTTGATTCGTGGATTTTTTGCGGATTGAATTTCTTTCACCTTTTTCACCTCACTTAATTATAGCATGTATTCTGGGTTGCAACTTGTTTCTCTAACAAAAAATAGTTATCATAAAGATAAGAAAATGAAAGCGGGTGACAACTTATGCGTAAAGTCAAAATGAATGTCCAAGGTCGTGTCCAAGGGGTTGGTTTTCGTTACACAACAAAAATGGTTGCCGATCGTTTAGGAATTTATGGCACGGTAAAAAACGAAGAAGATGGTTCTGTTACAATTGAAGCTGCTGGAGAGGACGAACAAGTAGAAAGCTTCATTAAAGAGATCAAAGATTCACCCAGTCCTGCTGGTCGCGTGACCTACCTTGATTTGCAAGATAATCCATGGATGGATACTCGAACAAGTTTTGATGTTATCTACTAACAACTCTATGAACAAGGAAAAAACTGGTTTATGGTTTCCCTATTTATTTTTTCTCTGCATTCATGGGATAGTTTCCGAACATTTCTATGACTTTTCTATGAAGTTGATTGAATTATGAAATTTTTTTTAGTATAGTTAATTTTGTGTAAAAATTATGGAAGAGGAAGTATTTTATGAATAAATGGAAAAATTGGTTATTGGGATCTGGACTAGTTACTGTCCTACTTTTTTTATCCGGTTGTGTTCGAACTGACTCGCATGGGAATCCTGACACATCAGGTTTCGTCTATCGAATTCTCGTTCATCCAATGGGGCAAGCAATTACCTATTTAGTGGACAATTTTAATTGGTCTTATGGCTGGGCCGTTATCGTTTTGACCATTATCGTTCGATTAGTGATCCTGCCTTTAGGTATTAGCCAATCGAAAAAAACAATGATTCAATCAGAAAAAATGCAAGCGTTAAAACCACAAGTATCAGCTGCACAAGAAAAATTAAAAGCTGCTACAACTCGTGAAGAGCAAGTCGCTGCACAAGCAGAAATGCAACAAGTCTACAAAGATAATGGGATGAGTATGACTGGTGGGATTGGTTGTTTACCATTGCTAATCCAAATGCCGATCTTCTCAGCACTTTACTTTACTGCTCGTTACACTGAAGGTATCCGTGAATCAAGCTTTTACGGAATCGACCTTGGCTCACCAAGTTTGGTATTAGTTGCGATCGCTGGTATTGCTTATTTGCTCCAAGGGTATATCTCAACAATTGGTATTCCTGAAGAACAAAAGAAAACCATGCGTACGATGTTGATTGTTTCACCAGCAATGATTGTCTTTATGTCAATTAGTGCACCAGCCGGCGTTACGCTGTACTGGGTAGTTGGTGGTATCTTTAGCTGTATCCAAACATTCATTACGAACGTTTTAATGAAGCCACGCTTGAAAGCACAAGTTGCGGAAGAACTAAAACAAAATCCACCAAAACAAGTCGTGACACCACGCAAAGATGTCACCCCTAATGAACCGAAAAAAGCACCGAAACAAGTCAATACGCAAAAAAAAAACAATCCATCAAAGAAACGAAATGCTGGCAAACAAAATCGTAACTAACATTTTTCTATCAAGCATTTCACTTTAAACAAGAAAAAGAGTGACTGATCTTTCGATCAGTCACTCTTTTTTGATGTATAACTCTATTCATCGTCTTCTTCATTCGTCAATGCAATCATTTGATTAACGGAAACAATATTTTGTTGACCAGAAGTAATAAAGTCAACAGGCGTATCAATCAATGTGCCATTGATAAACTCAATCACCATTGGCATATTCATCCCAGCATAAAGTTCAATCGCTGCGCCTTCCATAATCATACGGGAGATGACGTTACACGGCGTCCCTCCCATTAGGTCACAAAAGACGACATAGGATTCTAATTCAGCCGTGACTTGTAAAAATTTTTCTTTAAAGTCTTCTGCACCATCTGATTCTAGCAATGCCACCGTATGGATCGTTGTTTGTGGTCCCATGATCATTTCTGTACTTTTTTTCAACGCTTCACATAATTGTCCATGACTAATCAAAACTAACTCTTGACTCATTTCTCCCACCCCATTATTTTGAAATCACACCAAGAGCTGATAACGCAACACAGACAATCAGAACAATAAAGATTGCACGTGTAGATGTCATATTTTTCTTACCTAACATCCAATATACCCCACCAACGATTGCTGCTGGTAAAATCTTAGGTAAAATCATATCAATATTGTTTTGCATATTTAGCGTCACATCACCAATGCTTGGTGCCCATGAGAATTTAACATTGACCATCGTTGCTACTAAAGCACCCACCATGAAGACACCGAGTAATGTTGCTGCGTCCGTTAGTGCAGTAAGTCGTGATTGCATCGTTGTTACTAATGAGATTCCTTCCTTATAAGCAAACTCCAATTGCTTCCAACGAAAGACCATGACAACGATTTGGGCAATGATCCAAATAAAGACACCTGCCGGGTTCCCATTGATTGCCATGTTCGCAGCCAATGCCCCAAAGATAGTCGGAATAAGCGCAGCAAAGATCGAGTCACCAATTGCGGCAAAAGGCCCCATTAACCCAGCTTTCATCCCAGAAACAGTTTGTTTTGCTGCAATACCTTCCTTCTCTTCAATCGCAAGGTCAATCCCTGTTACAATCGTATTAAAGAAGTTTGACGTATTAAAAAACTGCGTATGCGTTTTCATTATTTCTTTTAACTCAGGTGTATCATCACCATAAATTTTACGAAGCTGAGGTAAAATCGTATACAAATAACCTGAACCCTGCATCCGTTCATAGTTCCAGCCTAATTGAAAAGTGAATAAACTTCTTCGATTGATTTGTTTAAAATCTTCTTTTGTCAATTTATAATTAGATTTCGTCATCTTCGATTTCCCCCTCAGCTGATTCTACTTGCTCGTTTGCTACTGGTTTTTGACTATGATTGTTCTGACCATTTTTATAACTAATAGCTGCTAACGCAAATCCAATCAAAGCGACCGCTAACATTGGTAATGAATTAAAAGTTCCTGGCATTTCTTTCACTACACTTGCCACACTCGTTCCAAGTAATTGGACGTTTGAGAAAAGCGTTGCTAACAATGCAGTAATCGTGAACCCTAAAACAAGATATGGAAAATGTTTCTTAACAGGTAGATAACGTAATAAAATAGCAAAACCAACTGCTGGCAGAACAGCTCCGGCTACTGATAAACCATCGCCTAGCCATTTTAGATCACCATTCAATACACCAACAACATTTTCAACCAAGCCGCCTCCAAAAGCCAAAGCTAAGAAAACAGGTACTAGCCGAGAAAGTGACCAAGGTAAGGCTCCCATCAAGAAGTTTCGTTCAATTGCTTTATAATTCATTGTTTCAACATGTCGATCAATTCGATGGGCAAAATACGTATTCGCAAAGCGAGCTAAAATATCTAATTGGATCATCAAACTAGCTACTGGTACAGCAATTGCTGCAATCGCTTGTTCAGGATTCATGCCAAGTGAAATCGAAAAGGCTGTTGCCAAAATCGTTCCTGAATTCGCATCAATCTTAGAAGCACCGCCAAATGTTCCAACGCCTAACACTGTTAACTGCATACTACCACCAATGATCAGTCCTGCTTGTAAATTCCCCATTACTAAACCAGCAAACAAACCGGCAAATACGGGTGCACTCATTGACGAATAAACTTGTAGTTCATCTAAAATCTGATAGCCTGCGTATAATGATAATAATAAGATCTGCCACCATTGAATATCCATGAATTATTCCTCCTATTTTGTTAACAGACTCATAAAGTCTTCGGCCTTGTCACTTGGAACCATTTGGGCAATCAGATGTACCCCTCTAGCTGCCAATTGTTTAAATACAGATACATCTTCATCGACAACATTGATTGACTTAGTAATGGATCGAGTTTCATCTGTTTGAGACATATTACCAACATTGATTTCTGTCAAAGGAACACCTAATTCAACTAACTTTAATAAACGATCCGGCTTCTTCGCAACAATCAGTAGTCGTTGGGAATCATACTTTCCAGCTAAAATATTAGCTGCTGCTTTTTCTACTGGTAACACGCTTAGCTTTACTCCTGCTGGTGTAGCAAGCTTAAGACCACTTTTTTCGATTGCGTTCGTCGCTACTTCGTCGTCTACGACCATGATTCGTGTGATATTTAGTTTTGTTGTCCACAAATTTGCTACTTGTCCATGAATCAGTCTGCCATCAATTCGTACGCCAATAATTGCCATTTTGCTTCGTTCCCTTCTGTTTTTGAATAAGTAACACCATTATAAAAAGCAATCGAAACCGCTTACTTTTTCTTTAATTAAAATGAAACTGTTATGCTTTTTCATACCAAGGTGTCGCTGTTTGTTCCACAACTTCATTTAACTCCTCGATATTTGCTCGACCAGTTGTTTGCAACCAATCAATGGCGCCTGATCGACCATTCTCAACATAAGCTTTCACACCGTCTTTCCAAGTTGCTCGACCGCAAAGAACACCATTAAAGGCTGAACCAGATTCACGAGCGAAGACCAGCGTTTCTTGGAACAATTTTGTTGACACTCCTGCACTTAAGAAGATAAATGGTAAACTTGTTGCCTCACTTTGTTCCTTAAAGAATTCTTGCGCTTCGACTTGTGTATAACACGTTTCATTGGTAGCAAATCCCTCAACGTAATTCATGTTGACTGGCACTTCGACTTTTAGTACATCCACTTTATAATTTGGTTGTGAAAATTCTTTCATCATCTCAATGACTTTATGGGGCTTGATCTTCGCATATTCGATTGAGTTACTATCTGTAATTGTTGCATCATAAGAAACCAATTCTAAATAAAAGGGGCGATCTTCTCCAGCACATTCACTTCCTAAGCGTTCGACAAAAACATGTTTTAAATGGTTGATTTCTGGGTCTTCATCCACGTCATAATACAATAAAAATTTGACAGCATCTGCTTGCGCTATTTTTAAACGTAAGGCAGACCAATCTTCGAGTAAATCAGGTAGTCGACCAGGCTTCGTTGCATCATAACCCGTTTTTTCATAAGCTAATAACAAACCCGCTTGTTCATCACGAGCTTTCGCTGCGGATAGCCCGTACTCTGGATCTAACAAAATAGCTGAAGCAAAAGGTGTTAGCTCACTTGAGACAAGGGTCTTAAATTCACTGATTTGTTCCGCTGTTGCATCCATCCCAAGTGCATTCATCATTTTTTTCAGTGCGCCGCGCTGATCAATTGCTAACGCACTGATTTTCCCTGTTTCTGTGGATAATCGATTCATTGCTGCTTGTTTTTCTGTTGTCAAGTTCACTTATTCTCTCCTCTTTTCCCTACATTTTCTGGATAGTCGTGAATTGTTACTCCTTTCACAACTCGATTAACGGTTCCGCTTGGTGAAGGTGTATCTGGTGTGTTCCCAATCTTGATTGAGGTCCACAATGCGATCAACTGACCAACTAAGATCATTGCTAAAGCCAAGTAACCATCAGATAAACAAGTTTCTGTTTCTTTTATTTGAAAAGTTTGACCAGAATAGTTTATCTTTCCAGGTTGGGCAATCGCAATTGCTTGTTTCGCAATTTTATCTCCATGAATTTCTTCTAAAATATCTAAATCATAGGTTCGCGTGTAAGGATGGTTATTAACGAATACAAAAACGAGTGTTTCATCATTCACGAATGACTTAGGTCCATGACGAAAGCCCATGGAAGAATCAAAACTAGTAGCGATTTTCCCCGCAGTTAATTCTAATATTTTCAGTTGTGCTTCTCTTGCCAATCCTGCTAAGCTACCTGATCCTAGATAAACAATTCTTTGAAAATCTGGCGAAATCAATTCCTTAATCTCAGTTGCTCTGCTTAAGATGTCCTTACCTAGTTCGGATAAAACGGTTACATATTTTCCCTTCGTTTCATCCGCTATTTGATCAAAAATCAATAAAGCACTTAACATCATGCACGTAAAACTTCCAGTCATTGCAAAACCAGCATCATTTGATTTTTCAGGCATCAATAATAAAAAGTTTTTTGGGTCCTTTTCTGCTGCTTTAGCCAAACTTCCCTCTGCTGCACAAGTAATCGTCAAATGAAAGATCGTCGAAACGACTTGATTTGCGAGATCAACTGCTGCTAAACTTTCGGGACTATTCCCACTACGTGCAAACGATACAAGTAATGTGGGCTCATCTGGAATCAAATAATCTTGTGGTGCGGCAACAATGTCGGTGGTTCCAATACTTTGGAAAATAAACTTTTGTGTTTCCCCATGTCCATTCAAATAAGGAACAATCGTATCCCCCACATACTGAGATGTTCCAGCTCCAGTAAAAATCACTCGGATACGTTTTCCTTTTGCTGATTCGCTCATTTTTTCAAAAAATTCTTTAAGCTCTTCTTTTTTTTCTTTCACGATGGCAACTGTTTCTTGCCATAATTCTGGTTGTTGCTGAATTTCACCAGCTGTGATTGCTGCACCTTGTTCTTCCAACTCTTTTCTTTGTTCAAGCATTTGACTTCCTCCTTAATGACTGCGCACGTGCCGAATTTTATAATGGAACTGATCTGCTCTGGCAACGCTGTCTGTATATTCGATAATTTCATTTTTGTGATTGTACGTCGACCGAATCAAATGTAATACAGGGGCACTATCTGCGATGCGTAATAAATCGGCATCTTTCTTTTGTACAATGCTTGCATAAAATTCTTCGTCTGCAAACTGGACGATTTGATCGTAATCTTGTGAAAAAACATCATACAAGGGTTTACTCTCAAGTAGCGGTAAATCTAAATTCATAAATAATTTAACTGGTAAATACGAACGTTCAACCATCAATGGTTCTGCATCTGCCAAACGTAAACGTTTGATTTTAAACACGGGTTCACCAAGCGTTATATTCAAAGCTTGGGCGATTTTTTTTGTTGCTTCCATTTGACGAAATTCTAAAATAACTGTCTTAGGTATTCTGCCTAATTCTTTCATTGCTTCTGTAAAGCTATATGCGCCTGCTAAGTTGGATGACTTCACAGATAAGTCGGATACAAATGTTCCTTTACCATGGCGACGATAAATATAGCCTAATGTTTCTAACTCTTGTAAAGCTAAACGAACAGTCGTACGACTGACGCCGTAATGTTGACATAATTCTCGTTCAGATGGCAGTTGATCATGTGCTGTCATCTGCGTTTCGATTCGATCTTTTAATACATCAACAAGTTGATAGTATAAAGATTTTCCTTTTCCTGAGCTCTCCATTTGTTTTTCCTTTCTCTAACTGGTTATAACCACATGACAAGAATAAAAATATTTTTCTTTTTTGTCAAACCTTTTTTTCAAAAAAATAGTTCATCATCCGTATTATCAAGGATTTGTTTTCATTTAAGAAAAGTACCAGACTGATACCAGTTGATAAAAACCAGATGATATTAAAGCTTCAAATACAAAAAACCTGAGGCAATTTTCATTGTCTCAGGTCTAACAACATTATTTACTTTTGAAAAAGTATAGGCACTCTTCAAAATATGAGAAGCTATTTTTATCAGTCACCCATTATTTTTTTCGAAGCTAAACGCTTGGTGCCACAACCTTATTCACGGTGTTCCCCAAGCAACTTCTCGTAATAATTTATAACTGTCCAAAAATATGAAACGCTATTTTTGTTAGTTACTCATTATTTTTTCGAAGCTAAACGCTTGGTGCCACAACCTTATTCACGGTGTTTAAGAAGTAACTCCTTCAAAATAAGCCTAAATTTCACAACCTTATTTTGTCATGATCTTATCCAAGCTCGCCAAAGACAATGCCATAAATGCAATTTCCTTCAATTGCGTTAAACGGTTAGCACGTACTGCTTGATCTTCTACCATAACCATTGTTTCGTCAAAGTATTGCTCAATCAATGGACGTAATTCAACTAAGCTTTCATAGCTTTCACCTAATGTTTGTGTTGCAAAATTAGCTTTCAACTCATTCACTGCTTCATTCAAGGCTGTTTCTGCTTCATTTTCAAACAATGCTGGATCTACCACACCAGCTTCTGTTGTTTCCGCTTTTTTCGCTAAGTTGATGACACGCGTCAAAGCTTCCATTGATGGTTTGAAATCCGCATCATTCAAGTGCTCCTTGAATAATTGTGCTGCACTAAAGACTTTTGTTAGATCTTTTTGTTCTGCATTCAATACCGCGTCAATCACATCATGACGAATTTCTTTCGTGACTAACAATTGACGTAGACGTCCTTTGATAAATGAAAGAACTTCGCCTTGACCACTTGTTAAGTCAATGCCAAAACGTGTTAGATCTTTGCTGATTTCTGCATCAATCACTTCTTGTAATTTAGCTAACGGGAAGCTCCATCCTTTCGCTTCAACGATGCGAACCACACCATATGCTTGGCGACGCAAAGCATATGGATCGTTTGATCCACTTGGTACCATTCCTACGGCGAAGAAAGAAAAGATGCTATCTAACTTGTCTGCAACAGCTAAGACAGAACCAATGACTGATTCTGGTAGTTCGCCTTCGCTTGAAATTGGCATATAGTGTTCACGAATTGCTTTCGCAACAGCAGGTTTTTCACCTTCAAGTAACGCATATTTTTCACCCATGATTCCTTGTAACTCAGGGAATTCACCAACCATATTCGTCACTAAATCAAATTTATAAATTTCAGCAGCACGTTGAAGGTCTGTTAATTCTGCTTCAGACAAACCGACTTCTTCTCCAATAATGCGGGCAGCAATTTGAACACGTTGCATTTTTTCATAAATGCTACCGATTTTTTCATGGAAAGTAACTGATTTCAGTTTTTCTACGTCTTCTGCGATTGAAACTTTCTTATCCTCATTGTAGAAAAATTCAGCATCTTCTAAACGTGCAGTCAATACTTTTTGATTTCCTTTAATAACGTTGTCTAATTTGACTGCATCTCCATTACGAGCGGAAATAAAGTGAGGTAATAACATTCCTTGGTCATTTCGAACTTCAAAGTAACGTTGGTGCTCTTTCATTGAAGTTACCAAGACTTCTTCTGGTACAGAAAGATATTTTTCTTCAAAATCACCAGCAAAAACAGTTGGATATTCGACCAAGTTATTTACTTCTTCAAGCAATTCTGGATCTAAATCAATTACCCAATGATTTTTTTCTGCTAATTTCTGTGCTTGACTAACAATCATTGCTTCTCTTTTTTGTGGTGAAGCAATAACAAATTGCTCCTTCAATTTTTCTTCATATTCTTTTGCATGCTCAAAAGTGATTGATTCTCCCAAGAAACGGTGTCCACGAGAAGCACGCCCTGTTTCAACATCTAACACACTAAATGGAATGACTTCATCATCTAACAAAGCAACGATCCAATGAATTGGACGAATATATTCAAAATCAAAATTTGCCCAATGCATTGTTACAGGGAAAGTTAAACTTTTAATTACATCTGCCAACCCAGCTAAAACTTCAATTGCAGGTTTTCCGTGCGTGTATTTTGTCACATAAACATATTCCACATCTTTTAACTCTCTAAAAGTAATATCATCTGTTGTTAGTCCTTGCCCACGAACGAATCCTTCAGCTGCTTTTGACCAATTGCCATCAGCATCTAATGCGATTTTTTTGGCAGGTCCTTTGATTTCTTCTTCACTATCTGCTTGGCGCTCAGGAACATTTATTACTTTGATTGCTAAACGGCGCGGTGTTGAGAATGTTTCGATTGAATCATAAGTTAATTGATGTTCATCTAAAAATTTTGCTGTTTTTTCTTCTAGTTGCTTCATGCTTGGTGTTACTACATGAGCGGGCATTTCTTCTAGTCCAATTTCTAATAATAAGTCTTTTGCCATCTTATTCAGCCTCCTTAACTGTTTCTGGATTTGCTGTGTTCTTGTTCAATAGTGGGAACCCTAATTTTTCACGTTCTGCAACAAAGATTTTCGCTACAGCGCGAGCCATATTTCGGATTCGAGAAAGGTATCCAGCACGTTCTGTAACTGAAACAGCACCACGCGCATCAAGTAAATTAAATGTGTGGCTACATTTTAAAATATAATCATATGCTGGATGAACAAGGTTTTCATCAATACAACGATTCGCTTCTTTTTCAAAACGATCAAAATTTTGTAACAATAATTCTTGGTCACTGACTTCAAATGAATATTTTGAGTGTTCATATTCAGGTTGTTTGAAAATCTCACCATATTTTACACCTGCTGACCATTCAAGATCATAGACACTTTCCACTTCTTGAATATAAGATGCTAAACGTTCTAAGCCGTAAGTGATTTCTGAAGTCACTGGTTTACAAGGCAAGCCACCTACTTGTTGGAAATACGTAAATTGTGTGATTTCCATTCCATCTAACCAAACTTCCCAACCAACACCGGCGCAACCCATTGAAGGATTTTCCCAGTTATCTTCAACGAATCGAATATCGTGTTCCAGTGGGTCGACTCCTAATAAACGCAAACTTTCTAAATATAATTCTTGGATATTTTCTGGTGAAGGCTTCATTACTACTTGAAATTGATGATGTTGATACAAACGGTTTGGGTTTTCACCGTAACGACCATCTGCTGGACGACGTGAAGGTTCCACATAAGCCGCATTCCAAGGTTCTGGTCCAATGGCACGTAAAAATGTATAAGGACTCATTGTTCCGGCACCTTTTTCTGTGTCATAGGCTTGCATTAGCATACAACCATTTGATGCCCAAAATTTTTGTAATGTTAAAATCATGTCTTGAACGCTTAATTTTTTGCTCATAGTATAGTACCCCTTTCATTTCTTACAAAGCTTGCACGACTGGATAAAATGCGACGACTGAACCTGGAATCAACTTCACATGAACAACGTCTGTCTCAGCTAATTGTGCAGCAATTGAATAAATCGTTTCTTCTGGTCTGGTGGTAAAGCTTTCTTTCACTTGTTCTTGGTCATCAACAACACTGACTGCTAATGAGACACTTGAAAGAACTTTGATTTGATTTTCTTTAAACTCTGTTGCCGGAATTTCCATGTCAAATTGCATCTTGATTTCCTCCTAAAAATACAAAAAGTCCCTATGTCTGATTACAGACATAGGGACGAATAAATTCGCGGTTCCACCCTACTTCCGAATAAATATTCGGCAGCTTCGTTTCATGTACTCCCAAGCGCCACTTCAAAAATCGATCGTATTCGGCTCACACTCTCCCGAACTCGCTTTTACCCACGTATTTTTTACTCTTCTTGATCAACATACTATTTTATCTACGGTTAATAATAGCCGTTTCGTTACTCTTTTGTCAAATTTTTTTGATGACCACTTAAATTTATCCTCTTCGTTTGCTTAGCTCACTCGTTTTCTGTCGGATCAGCTGGCAAAGCTGTCTCGGACTCTGTCTCTCCTTTTTCTTGTTCAGTTGCTGAAGGATCACCCTTTTTCTCTAATGGTTTGAGCACATGTTCCCATGATTTCATTTGATCAATAAACTTCTTACTTTTAAGATGAATGCCCACATATTCCTCATAAAGTTGATCAATCAATTGGCGAATTGCTTGTTTTGTGTCTTCTTTTAAATGGATGCCATTGATTCTTTCATAAGAAATAGCAGAAAACATACGTGCAAAATAAACAGCTCGAGGATCCGCATGATATCTTCTTTGGTCAAGTGGCCAATGACGTTCGCAAATCACACCCCCATATTTTGAAGAATAATCAAATTTTCCTTGCGTTTCACCGCAGATCGCACAATGTGTCCAAACAGGTGCAATCCCAAATCGTTGTAAGATTTGGATTTCAAAAATATTGGTGATAATTTCTGCATCATCTCCTTGATCCATTCTTTCCAACGCTTGTTGCGTAAAATGAAAAAGATTTGGATCATATTGATGATCTTCAATTGCTGCATCAACCAAACTCAACAAATAAGTCCCGTAACCACTCAAAAAAATATCTTCTTGAATTTTACGATAGGCATGAACATCTTTGACGCTCGTAATAAAAGATAGACCATCACTTTTAAACGTGCCAATATAAACAGCTTGAGTAAATGGTCGAATAGCAGGCGCTAATGGTTGATTTTGTCGATGGATGCCTTTGACATAAAACATCATTTTTCCCGCTGATTCTGTAAAAATCTTGACCAGTTTATCTTTTTCTTTGTAATTTCTACTAGAAATAATCAAACCTTTTGATTCAACCAATTGACTCAATCGATTCCCCTCCTCAAAAAAAGAAATCTGGAAAAAGTATTGCTACCTGTCCAGATCCGTTCTTTTTACTGATTTTAATATTCGTCTTTACGGTAACCAAAGTCTTGGAGATAGACTTTTTTATCACGCCAATCCTTTTGAACTTTTACCCATAGTTCCAAGAAAACTTTATCGCCTAGTAAGCTTTCAATATCTTTACGCGCTTTTGTACCGATTTGCTTCAACATTTTTCCACCTTTGCCAATGATGATTCCTTTTTGGCTATCACGTTCAACAATGATGGTTGCTTGGATTTGGATTTTATCATTCTCATTGCGTTTCATCGAATCAACAACGACTGCTACGGAATGAGGGACTTCATCACGAGTCAATACAAGAACTTTTTCTCGAATCAATTCTGAAACAACAAAATATTCTGGATGATCCGTTATTTGATCTTCTGGAAAATACTGCGGGCCTTCGGGCATTTCATCTACTAAGGTTTCCATCAAACGATCCACATTGTTTCCCTCAGTTGCAGAAATTGGCACTACTTGAGCAAATGGCATCTGTGAAGAATAATCTTCAATAATACTTAGCAACTCATCTGGATGGATTTTATCAATTTTATTGATTACTAAATAAACAGGTGATGTCACATTCTTTAGTCGTTCAATAATAAAATCATCTCCACGTCCTCGTTTTTGATCCGCACTGATCATAAACAATACAGCATCGACTTCTTTCAATGCACTGTAAGCCGCCTCCACCATAAAGTCACCCAAGCGATGTTTTGGTTTATGAATCCCTGGTGTATCAATAAAAATCAGTTGTGCTTCTGGTGTCGTATAAACACCTTGAATCTTGTTTCGAGTTGTTTGTGCTTTGTCACTCATGATAGCAATTTTTTGACCAACGATGCGATTCAAAAGAGTTGACTTCCCAACGTTAGGGCGTCCAACAATGGCAACAAATCCTGATTTATGTTCTGGCATATGGTTTCTCCTTTTTCTTTAAAAAAATAATTGATAGATTTTGGGAATGAATAAAATCAAACCGACGATCACTGCAAAGCAAGCTGTCAATAAAACAGCGCCGGCAGCCATGTCTTTGATTTTCTTTCCAATCGGATGAAAATGAAAGTCCGTAAACATATCGACAACATTTTCAAAAACAGTGTTTAAGATTTCAACGATCCATACTAAAAAAATAGCTAAAAACAACCACAGCCATTCATTCTGACTCAGCTGGAAAAAAGCGCCAGCAATCAATGCAAAGATGCCGAACACAACATGTTTTTTCATGTTGCGTTCTTCATCAAAAACCGTTTTTACTCCTTGGATGGCAAACTCCACCGAAGTCATGAAATGTTTATTTTTTTCAACCTGTTTATCTTTTAAGTCCATAAGCATCCAAGATCTCTTTCTGTAACCCAAACATTTCTTTTTCGTCTTCAGGTGTCATGTGATCATACCCATTAATGTGTAAGAAACCATGTACTGCTAAGAAACCTAATTCACGATCGTATGAATGGCCATAGGACTCGGCTTGTTCTGCAGCGCGTTCAATTGAGATCATGATATCGCCAAGAACACGCGGCATTGGATTCTCACCATCTTCAAAAATAACTGGAATTTCATCTTCGCCTTCTTCTTCTAAAGCGAAACTGATGACATCGGTTGGCGCATCTTTCCCTCGATAATCACGATTGATTACTTGAATCGCATCATTGTCCATGAAAGTCACCGACATTTCTGTTTCCTCAGGTAGTTTTAAATAATCAGCTGCAAACTGGAGTAGTTCATTGATTTCTTGCATCTTCTCCTCAGATACTTTGTTTGTTTCGTCCATGAATGTAATATCCATTAGTCATCGCTTCTTTCTTTACTCACTTTTTAGATTATTCTTGTGTTTGTGCTTGTTCTTCTTTTAATTTTTCAGCTTCTGATTTCATTTTTGGGTACTTGATTCGAGAGTGGAATGTACTACTTAATCCACTGATCAACGATTTCTCTACTTTACGAATTTCTTTCAATGTCAAACCAGTTTCGTCTAGTTGACCATCTGTAATACGTTCTGCAATCAAATTATGAACAAATTGTTCGATTTTTTCGCCAGTTGGATGATCCATTGCACGGACAGCTGCTTCACAGCTATCAGCAATATTGACGATTCCGGCTTCTCTTGTTTGTGGTTTCGGTCCTGGATAACGGAACTGTTCCTCTGTGACTTCTGGGTTACGTTCTTTTGCTTTTACATAGAAATACCGCATCAACGTTGTTCCGTGATGTTGATGACAAATATCAATGACCATTTCAGGCATACCATATTCTTCTAGAATTTTAGCACCATCTGTCACATGACCAAAAATAATTTGTTTACTATCTTCTGGTAACAGGAAGTTATGTGGATTTTCCGCACCAGAAGGTAAATTTTCAACAAAAAAACTAGCATGTTTGATTTTTCCAATATCATGATAATAACAAGCCACTCGAGTTAATAACGAACGGCCACCGATTTCTGCTACCGCATTTGCACTTAGATTAGCCACCATCATACTATGGTGATAGGTACCTGGCGCTTCTTCTAGCAATTGTTTCAATAATGGATGATTTGGATTGCTCAACTCATTTAAGATGATCACACTATCATCTGTCACCATCAACTCAATGTAAGGATGTAACCCCATTGTTAGTAAGAAAGATAACAATGCACCAGTTACTCCACAAACCAAAGTCAACCAAGTCGTTCCATCACTAAAACTCATACCTTGATAAACAATCAAAATAATATTCATCAGTGTTGGGAAGACAATTACCCATAAAACAGCGGGCATACCTTGTTCAGAAATTCGTTGTCGGCGAACAATCGTCCCCATCAAACCCGAAAATAGATAGGAAACTAATAACACAGTTAAGGTATTTGTCCCAATAGAACCATAATAGATAAATAACGCTGATACAGCTTGGAAAAGTGCCGCCACAATCCCCGCTCTTCGATTAAGGAAGAAATTTAAGACCAGTGGTGTAAACGCCGCTGGGTAAAACAGCGGGATATAAGTTGCTTGTTCTGTTTGGAATAATTGGAAAAACTTCATCATAATAATGCTCAAAGACATCGCTGTGACATAAAATAAGACATATTCTGTCCGTTTCTCTGAGTCATGGAATTGCAATGAATTATAGCCTAAGACAATAATCTGTAAAAGCACGGCCAAAATCATTGCAACTAACGGAAAGATCGAAGTTGTTTGATTGGTCAATCCCAACAATTCCAATTTTTTCATTGCAGCTGCATCAATTTGATTCCCTTCACGTACAATGATCTCTCCTTGGAAAATCATTACTGGCTGAACAGCTTCACGTGCGGTCGCTTTTAGTTCTTCTGTCTTCTTCTCATTAAGCACATCATTTACTACAATTCCTTGATCTACTAAATAATTCAATACTTGTTGTTGCGCAGAAGTGACATTGAGATATTGGATTTTATCTTGCGCTTCTTGCTTAAAGGTGTCAACATCGCTTTCTCTCACTTGCTTACTCATTTGTTCATCGATCAATTTCAGACTTTCATCACGAACAGTCAACAATTCATCTTCCGTCATACCGAAAATGAGCGTGTAAAAATTACTAGGTAACTTTTGATAAAATGCAACATCTTCTACGTTTACTGTTTCGAAATTCTTCTTTAATGCTGCAATTCTTTCATCAATCGTTGGTTTAGGAATATTCGCATCATCACTGGCCTTTTTGACTTTCTCATCATATGCCTTATCGATTGCCTCATTTGTTTTATTGATCAAATCAAATAATTGCTTGATTCGATCATTTTGATCGGCTGCTAAATCTTGCTGATAGGTATACTCTGGTGTGACTGCTTCGGCTGCCAACTTTCTCTTTTGCTCGGTCTCTTCTGTATTCTCAATCGTTTTGGTTGCACGAATACTTTCTTCAGCTACTTGTCCTTCTCTAAAATCATTTGCTTTTTGTTTGACACTACTAAAAGTCACCCCACAAATGATCACAAAAAACACAGCTAACAGCAAGGGCAAAAACGCTTTTCCTAATTTTGCCTGCAGTTGCCGGATTGTTTTATTCAACATGTGCTTATCCTCCTAAGCAAAGCTTATTCTTGATGAAGATCGGCTTTTTCATACGCTTGAATAATTTCAGCAACTACTGGATGTCGTACAACATCACTGGCTTCAAAATTAACAAAATCAATTTTTTTGATTTGCTTCAACGTACGTTCAGCATGAACTAAGCCACTCATCGTCCCTCTTGGCAAGTCGATTTGGCTAGTGTCTCCATTGACAATCATTTTGGATTGGTACCCAAGACGAGTCAAGAACATCTTCATTTGAGCCACAGTCGTATTTTGTGCCTCATCTAAAATAACAAACGCGTCATCTAATGTTCGACCACGCATATACGCCAAAGGTGCAATTTCAATTACGCCTCGTTCCATTAAACGATTCGTATGCTCTAACCCAAAGATTTGATAAAGTGCATCATAAACTGGACGTAAATAAGGATCCACTTTTTCTTTCAGGTCTCCCGGTAAAAAGCCCAGATTCTCTCCTGCTTCAACAGCTGGTCGAGTCAAGATAATTTTTTGGACTTCGCCTTTTTTTAATGCAGCAATTGCTAACACCACTGCAAGGAAGGTTTTCCCAGTTCCAGCAGGACCAATACCAAAAACGACATCATGGTGTTTGACAGACTCAACATATTTCTTTTGTCCGCTATTTTTTACCCGAATAGGTTTGCCATTTCTGTCTTTCACAATTTCTTCTTCATACATCTCGATGAAGTAATCTAAGGTACCTTTTCGTCCCATATTTATCGCTGCTACCACATCTGGTGTACTGATATGGATTCCTCGTTTGATCAATTCTTGTAGTGTACGGATAACTGAACTAGCCAATTGCACTTGTTCATTTGTCCCAATGAGTTGAATTGTTTCACCACGAGTATTGATAACGGTATCGGTTGCATCTTCTATGAGTTTGATATGTTTGTCGTGTGCACCAAAAAGCAAGCTGGCATCATCAGCTGCTGTTAATCTAATCTCTAAAGAAATGGACTCTTCTGTCAAAAATAGACATCTCCTTTATCTCTTTCATTTCTTGTCTATTTTACCACACTCATAGAAAACTATATAGCAAATAAAAAACGGGGCATTGACACAACTATTTTCTTCAAACGACAGAAAAAAACCGCAAACATTTCTGTCTGCGGTTCAGATTACAAAATTAAGCTTGTAATAGTTCTTTAACGATTGCATTCACTTGATTTCCGTCTGCTTTTCCTTTGACTTTAGGCATGATAACACCCATTACTTTACCAAATTCTTTAACAGATGAAGCACCAGTTTGTGCAATAGCGTCTTGAACAAGTTGTCGAATTTCATCATCAGAAAGTTGTTCTGGCATATACTTTTCGACAATTACAATTTCGCCTTTTACTTTATCAGCTAAATCATCGCGTCCTGCCTGCTCAAACTCTTGTAAAGAATCACGACGTTGTTTCATCTCGCGAGACAACACTGTTAATTCTTCATCTTCCGTCAAGTCGTGGCCTACTTTGATTTGCTCGTTTTGTATTGATGACTTGATCATACGAATGACTTGCAAAGTTTCTTTCTCTTTTGCCTTCATCGCTGCTTTCATGTCATCGTTCAATCTACTTAGTAGTGACACACTACCAGCTCCAATTCATCAAAGAACTAGAATTTTTTACGTTTTCTAGCTGCTTCAGATTTTTTCTTACGTTTCACGCTTGGTTTTTCGTAGAATTCACGTTTACGAGATTCTTGTAAAGTACCCGCTTTTGACACGGAACGTTTGAAGCGACGAAGAGCATCGTCAAGTGATTCGTTTTTGCGAACGACTGTTTTTGACATGTTAATTCCCTCCCTCCGAGCTTAAAAAGTAACCGTAGTGCTATTGAAATAATTATCCCAAAAAACAAACTGTCCTTTAAACATTATAGCTAATGCTCTTTTGACCGTCAAGGGATTCTTTCTTTTTTTTCGATTTATTAGTTGTTATTTTATTTTATTGAATCATTGACAATCTTCGCAACGTCCAAAGATTTCAAATCGGTGACCTTCAATCGTGCATCCCCCAAGTTGTTCTTCAAAATAGTTCATTGGGCACATATGGATTTCTTTTGTCTTGCCACATACGGTACAGATAAAATGATGATGATGCCCAATTTCTCCCTGGCAACAATGAAAGCGGAATTTCATTTCTCCATTCAGGTCCGTTTCTTCTAATAAATCCAGCTCAGCAAAATCATGTAAATTCCGGTAAATCGTATCGTAACTTACACCTTTAAATGTTTCATTCATATAGTCAAAGACTTCTTTAGCAGAGACATAGCGATTACGCTTTACCAAGTAAGTCAATAAAGCTTCTCTTTTTTTCGTGTATTTAAATCCGTTATTTTTGAGTGTTTCCAAAGATTGTTCAATTAATGTTTGCTTTTTCATTCCTCTTCCTCCAAATCAAAATGATTACGAAGTACGCGTTCCAGAGTATGGTATAATAAAGCCAAAAAAAAAGCAAGTGAGGTTTTTCTTATGGCTTCAGATTCAACTGAATTAGTTACTTTTTTTGTCATCTCTGATTCCGCTGGCGAAACAGCGACCAAGTTAGCACAAGCAACAATGGCTCAATACCCAAGTGTCGAGTTCAATTTATTTCGTCGAACCTTTGTCACGGACAAAGAAACGTTGCTCAATGCATTAAACGATGCTTTGGCAGAGCAAGCCATCGTTCTCCACACTTTGATCAATCAAGAATTGATCGATACAGCTCGAACATTTTGTGATGAAAATGAATTGTTTAGCTTCGATGTCATGACGCCACCTGTAGCTGAAATTGAACGGCGAACTGGCATTCAACCTACGCGTCAACCCGGCGCACTTCATTTATTGAATGAGAACTATTTTAAACGAATCAAAGCAATGGAATTTGCAGTGAAATATGACGATGGCAAAGACCCTCGTGGTTTTTTAGAAGCAGACGTTGTTTTACTGGGGGTTTCTCGTACTTCCAAAACACCTTTGAGTTTATTTTTAGCCAACAAAAATTTAAAGGTTGCAAACTTGCCTTTGATTCCACAAGCACATATTCCAAAACAATTGTGGGAAGTAGATCCTAAAAAAATTGTGGGTTTAACCAATGATCCAGATATTTTAAACAGTATTCGGAAAGAACGTATGCGTTCTTATGGACTAAATCCAGATACTGCTTATTCTGATATTGAAAAAATTCGTGCGGAGTTAGATTTTGCAAATGATCTTTATCAAAAGCTTGGATGTGTGGTCATCAACGTTGCCTCTCTTTCCATTGAAGAAACAGCCTCTTTGATTTTAAATGCCCTGGAATTAGAAGACCACAGTTACTACGGAACAGAAACTTCTGAAACTTCCGATTAATTCACTGATTTTTATTTCGCACTAACGAAAAAAGTGAACCTAAATCCGCTAACGATTTAGGTTCACTTTTTTCTCTAATAAAACTTCATTGGTCTTTATTGCTTGAAATAACTGCCTGTTAAAATTTTTTTCTTAGTCATGCTCCACATGCTTGACAGTCTGCTCTAAGATATCTAAAACATGGGAGTCATCCAGCACATATAGGATTGCTTTTCCTTCACGGCGAGAACGAACGATTTTGTTTTCTCGAAGTAACCGTAACTGATGGGAAACAGCAGATTGTTCCATTTCTACAGCTTGACTGATGGCTGTGACGTTTTGTTCACCATTTTTTAGATACAATAAAATTTTTAAACGTGTTGGATCGCTTAACATTTTAAATAGCTGACTGATTTTTTCAATTTTTGTTCCTTGAACCTCTGACAAAGGCTTCACCTCCAACTATCCAAAAAGACTGACTTCTAAAGTTTACCACTTTTTCTGTCAGTCTCAAATTCCTTAGTCTTTTGTAATTGCTTGGATGCTCGCTTCGTAAGCTGCAATTTTTGCTTCAGCATCTTCTTGTGAGTTTCCTTTAACTCCAATGTAGAACTTGATCTTTGGTTCTGTACCAGAAGGTCGAATTGCTACCCAACCTTGTTCTTCTAACATATATTTCAAGACATCAGAAGGTGGTGTCGTTAATACTTCGACATTTCCGGATACATCTGTTTTTGTTAATTTTTTGAAGTCTTCTGTTTGTAATACTTTGGCACCTGCGAATTCAGTTGGTGCTTCTTGACGGAATTTTTCCATTAACGCCGCGATTTTAGCTGATCCTTCTTGACCACTCATGGTAACAGAAATCGTTTTTTCTGCATAGTAACCATACGTTTCAAAAATGGATTGTAAGCCATCATACAATGTTTTCCCTTGTTTCTTGTAAAAAGCAGCAACTTCAGCCAGTAGAACTAATGCTTGAATTGCGTCTTTATCGCGTACAAATGGTTTAACTAAATAGCCATAGCTTTCTTCAAAACCAAACATAAACGTATGTGAATGGTCTTCTTCAAACTGTTGGATTTTTTCAGCAATAAATTTGAATCCTGTTAGTACATTGAACATCGTTGCACCATAGTTTTTCGCAATCGCAGTTGGTAATTCACTTGATACGATCGATTTCAATACTGCTGGATTCGCTGGCATCGTATTTCTTGCTTGATGTGCTTCTAAGATATATTGAATCATGATAGCGCCAAGCTGGTTCCCTGTTAATACTTCATACGAACCATCAGGTAAACGAACAGCAGCACCAAGACGATCGGCATCTGGATCTGTTGCAATCAACAAATCAGCGCCTTCTTTTTCACCTAAACGGATTGCATACTCAAAAGCAGAATGTTCTTCCGGATTTGGAGATTGAACCGTTGTAAAATCAGGATCTGGAATTGCTTGTTCAGGAACTAACACAAATTGTTCAAAACCAGCTTGCTTTAAGGCTTTTTCGCCTAACATTTTCCCAGTTCCATGAAGAGGTGTGTAAACTAGTTTTAAGTCTTTGCCCATTTCTTCGATCAATTCGTGGTCGATCGTTACAGCTTTCATTTCTTCTAAATAAGCATTATCTACTTCTTCGCCAATAATTGAAATCAGACCACTGTGTTCTACTTCTTCATCTGACATCACTTCGACTTTTAGCGGATTGCTGACTTCACGTACATATTTAGTCAAGGCATCGGCATCAGCAGGTGGCATTTGTCCTCCATCTTCGCCATAAACTTTGTACCCATTATAAGCAGCAGGATTATGAGATGCTGTAATCATGATCCCAGTAAACGCATTCAGGTGACGAACAGCAAAAGATAATTCTGGTGTTGGTCGTAAACTTTCAAAAACAAATGATGGAATATCATGTTTGGCTAATGTTTTTGCAGCCTCCATCGCAAATTCTGGTGATTGATGACGTGAATCATAAGCGATTGCTACGCCACGACGTTTTGTTTCAGGATCTTGTGCATCCATGAAACGTGCTAGCCCTTCTGTTGCTTGACGGACTGTGTAAATATTCATACGATTAATACCAGGGCCTAAAATGCCACGCATTCCTGCTGTACCAAATCCTAAAGGCGCGTAAAAAGCATCTTCTAATTGTTTAGAATCCTGACTCAATACAGTTAATTGCTGTTTTAAATTTTCTTCTAGGTTCACTTCGTTTGCCCATTGTTCATAAACTTGTTCCCAAGACATGAAAATAACACCTCTTTCTAAAATATGAATTCTGTTTTAGTATAGCATTCACTCAGATCAGATGAAAGGCACAACGAGAAAAAATGATACCAGTTAGGATTTTCATTGGACAAGCAAAAACAAAGCCCAGCCAAAAATGAAGATACACTTTTGGTTGAGCTTTTTTATTTTGTTAACATAATAAGTTTATGCTTGTGTAGTAGATTCTGCTAAAGTTTCTAAATACTTGAATACTTGTTGTCCAGCAATCCCACCGTCACCAACTGCTGTTGTGATTTGTCGCAAATCTTTTTCGCGTACATCTCCTACAGCAAAAACACCAGGCATATTCGTTTTCATTTCTTGGTCAGTTGGAATCCAACCAGCTCCATTCGTTAAACCAGCTTGTTTGAATGGTTCTGTCAATGGATCAAGACCTACATAGATAAAGACGCCATCAGCAGCCAAAGCTACTTCATTTCCCGTTTTTACATTATGCGCTTTAACACCTGTCACTACCATTTCATTTCCAATGATTTCATCAACAACTGTATCCCATACAAACGAAATTTTTTCATTTGCAAAAGCACGCTCTTGAATGATTTTTTGCGCACGTAATTCATCACGGCGATGAACGATTACGACTTCAGAAGCAAATTGCGTTAAATAGATTGCTTCTTCAACTGCAGAGTCTCCACCACCGATAACAACCAATCGTTTGTTACGGAAAAATGCGCCGTCACAAACCGCACAGTAAGAAACACCGCGACCTGCATACTCTTCTTCACCAGAAACACCAAGTTTGCGGTGGACACAGCCAGTAGCAATAATGACTGTTTTCCCTTCAAACGTTTTGTCTTCACAGATGACTTCTTTGTACGTACCATGATCTTTAATATCTTGGACGATTCCATAAGCATTTTCTGTGCCAAATTTTGAAACACCTTCATACATTTTATACGCAAGATCAGGTCCCATAATCGACTCAAATCCTGGATAATTTTCAATTTCTGCTGTGTTATTCATTTGACCACCAGGTGCACCTTGCTCAATCATTACAACTGATAAATTTGAGCGTGAAGCATACAAGGCAGCTGTCATTCCAGCAGGTCCTGCGCCAATGACAATTACATCATACATATGTACATTCCTCCGTTTAAAATCAAGTAAGCTTACTTTACAGCCAACATCAAAAAAAGTCTATTGTTCTGCTTACCTTCTCGAATATGTATATTATACTCGAACAAAAGGCGCAAAAACAATAGACTTTTCAGTTAATTATTCATTCGCTAAGTCTTCACCATTTGAGGCAATTACTTTTTTATACCAATCAAATGATTTTTTCTTCGTACGGGCTAACGTCCCTTCACCGTAGTTATCACGGTCCACATAGATAAAGCCATAACGTTTTTTCATCTCGCCTGTTCCGGCTGATACTAAATCGATACAACCCCAAGTCGTGTACCCCAATAAATCAACACCATCTAACTCAACAGCATCTTTCATCGCTTGGATATGTGCAGCGAGATAAGAAATCCGATAATCATCGACCACATAGCCGTTTTCATCAGGTTCATCTACTGCACCCAACCCATTTTCAACAATAAATAGTGGCTTTTGATAGCGATCATAGATATCATTCATTGTGATTCTTAGCCCTAATGGATCAATTTGCCAACCCCATTCACTTGCTTCTAAATAAGGGTTTTTGACAGAGGCAAAAATATTTCCTGCAGTTTGTTCTAACAATTCAGGATCTGTTGTTGATACCCGAGAAGAGTAATAAGAAAAGGAAATAAAGTCTACTGTGTGTTCTTTCAGTAATTCCAGATCGCCAGGTTCCATTTTTAATTCGATACCTTCACGGGCCATTTCTTTTAGCGCATAAGTAGGATACTCACCACGTGATTGAACATCAATAAAGAAATAATTTTCACGATCTGCTTGACGTGATGCCCATACGTCTTCTGGCTTACATGTGTAGGAATAATTTGCGCCCGCTGCTAACATACACCCAACTTGATTATTTGGATCCACTTCATGTGCGATCTTCGTTGCAATCGCACTTGCTACTAATTCATGATGTGCTGCTTGATATTTGACTTGCTCAACATTTTCGCCTTCTTCAAAAACAAGACCCGCGCCCATAAACGGTGCGTGTAAAATCATATTGATTTCATTAAAAGTTAGCCAGTACTTGACCAATCCTTTATAGCGGTTAAAGATTACTCGACATAAATTTTCATAGAAACCAACTACTTCACGTGAGCGCCATGCTCCATATTCTTTAATCAAATGCATTGGACAATCAAAGTGCGTAATTGTCACTAATGGTTCGATACCATGCTTTTGACATTCTTTAAACACATCTTCATAAAATTTTAGTCCTTCTTCATTGGGTTCCTTTTCGTCACCCATTGGAAAAATACGACTCCAAGCAATTGATAAGCGATAAGTTTTAAAGCCCATTTCTGCAAATAAGGCAATATCTTCTTTATAACGATGATACATATCGATTGCTACTTTTGCTGGGTAAAAATGTTCTTCATCAAATGCAAGCATTGGTTTTTGACCTGTAATAACTGGAAAACGATCCTCACCAATTGGTACCACGTCAACATTAGCTAATCCACGTCCACCTTCATCATAGCCACCTTCACATTGGTTAGCGGCTGTTGCGCCACCCCATAAAAAGTCTTTTCTAAATCCCATTTGTCTTTCCCCTTTTCTTTTTCAACTATTCCATTCAGCACCTGTCTTTTCTTGCTCTCAAATTAGTTCAAAATGCTTGAATGCTAACCAAAGTCCATCATCATCAACGGATTCTGTAATGTAATCAGCCATTTCTTTAATTTCTGGACCACCATTACCCATCGCAACTCCAGTACCGCAATGTTCCAGCATCGAAATATCAATTTTTGCATCACCAAATGCGAAGCTATTTTCTGTGGCAATGTTCAAATGCGTTAATAATTCATCTACTGCTACGGCCTTATTGATGCCACTTAATGCAACATCACCGAACAAAGCTGTTTCACCAGCACCACCCCAAGTACCCAATTTATATTCCGGGAAGGTTGCTACTGCCTCTAAATAATTTTCATAACTATCCAAGATAAAACTGATTTTATTCACATCATTTCGATATAAATCTGCGCCAAAAAGCATCTCTGGAAAAACTTCTCGAACAGTCCTCTGCCCTTTTCCTTTTCGTTGTGAATACTCTTGAATCGTTTTTTCGCCACGTTCTTCGAAAGAATCACTAGCGTACAATCCGCTATTCGCTTCTAAATAAAATTCTAGACCTTTTTGATTTAGCCAATCAACGATTGTAGTCGTGTCTTCCAATGTCAAGGTCGCTTCTTTTAGCACTTTATCTTCAAACTCAATATAGCTTCCATTACCGCCAATATACCCGTCAAAGCCAATGTCCAATATATTTTGATACATCTCGGCTTTACTGCGACCCGTTACGGTAAAAACTAAGTTTCCTTTTCTTCGTGTCTCTTGAATAGCTTTGATGGCTGACTCAGGCAAATCATTTTCGTAATTCACTAGCGTTCCATCTACATCTAAAAAGACGATTTTTTTCGTCATGAGTGCTTCCCTCAAACTTTCACTGCGTCTAATTCACGAGCTACTTTATCTTGTACCTCAACGCCTTCTTGTTTTAATCGTTCAATTGTTTCACTAAATTGTGGTAAATACTCTTGATGTGCAATAAACAATTCATCCATGATTCGTTTTGCTGTTTCTCCTGAACGGACCAACGGATTGATTGTAAATGCTTGTAATGCTGTTCCATAATCACCAGTTACGGCGGCTTCGATGGTTAGCAATTCCATATTTTTCATTACTTGCAACCAACCTCTTTCAGCCGGTGCTAATGAACCAAAAGCAACATTTCGCGCACCTTGAGCACCGACATAGGCAGTCACTTCCACGACGCAATCTGATGGTAGATCGGGAACGGCGCCTTCATTTTTCGTGGAAACGACGATTTGAGTTTCTTTGTTTCCATAAATCGAGGCAATCGTTTCACAAGCAGCATCTGAATAATAAGCGCCGCCGCGTTTTTGTAACTGCTCAGGTTTATGATCAAGGTGTGGATCTTTATAAAGCTCGAATAATTCTGCCTCTGTTTCTTTCACTTGTTGGGCACGAGTACCGATTGTCCGATATTCTTCCAGTGCATGTGCGAGCATTTCTTCTTCACGATAATAATAACGGTGATAGCCACAGGGAACCATTTGCATTTGTTTTAATTGTTCTTTGAAAAACGGAATATCGAAAATGTTTTTCGGTAAACCATTATCTTCATCATAAAGTCGTTCAATCAATCGATCTGTAATGTCTTTCCCCGTTTTATCTGCAACTTTATGCCAATGAAAATGATTCAACCCCGCAAATTTATAAATCAAATCTTCTTTTTTCTCACCCAGCATTTCAGGTTCAGTCATCATCGCCATAACAGGTACATTACATAGACCAATGACACGATCCCATTTCCCATAACGAACAACCGCTTCTGTTACCATCCCACTTGGATTTGCAAAATTAATGAGCCATGCATTCGGACATAAACGCTTCATATCTTCAACCACAGACAAAATCACAGGAACGGTACGAAAAGCTTTAAACATTCCACCAGCGCCATTTGTTTCTTGACCAATCATGCCATAATAAGCAGGAATTCGTTCATCCTTCACACGTGCATCTAGCTGACCAACTCGAAATTGAGTTGTTACAAAATCGGCATCTTTCAGTGCTTCTTCGCGATCAAGTGTTGCATATATTTTCACGTCATAAGGGGTTGCATCCCACATTCGTTGAGCCATTTTACTAACAATTTCTAGTTTTTCTTTCCCAGCTTCAACATCAACTAACCAAATTTCACGTATTGGTAATTCTTCATAGCGTTTGATAAAGCCTTCCATTAATTCAGGGGTGTAACTACTGCCGCCACCAATCGTCGCAATCTTGATTCCTTTTGTCATGTGCTCACTCCTTCAATTTTGTTTACACTTTCATTATCATTTTTGTAAAAGAAATTCTCAAGCCACCTCTTTAACTTTGCAGAGTCATTTACAATAACCGATGATTTTTTTACTAATTTTGTAAATACCACTTTGTTCGCTCCCAGATTTTTCTTATCATTTGTGGATTCATTCATGAAATAACGTAAAAACGTTTACAAACCATTCACAAAAAAGCTATAATTTATGTAAAAAGGAGGCAGTCAATGCTTTTACGAGAAAAAATCAAACAAACTGCTTTTTCACCAGCTGAGACACAAGTCGTTCATTTCCTTTTTGAAAACACACAGCAAGTTGCACAATTGACGATTCAAGAAATTGCTAAACAAGCTTTTGTTCATCCTTCGACGTTGATTCGCGTGGCAAAAAAATTAGCATTCACTGGCTGGGTTGAATTACGAGATACTTTTTTAGCTGAAGCTGAGTACTTAGAAAGAAACTTTCAAGAAGTGGATGCCAATCTGCCTTTTACAGGCGAAGAAGGGATCATGACTATCGCAAATAAATTAGCTTCTTTGGAACAAACGACAATTCAAGATACGCTTTCACTGATTCATCATGATGACTTACAACAAGCAAAACAGTTACTACTTAAAGCAAAAAAAATTGTCATTTTTGCGAGCAATGCTAATACATTAATCTCCCAAGATTTCATTTTAAAAATGAAACGTATCAAACTGGATGTTCATGTCGTGACTACATTTGGTGAATCATCTTATGAAGCATATAACTGTGATGAAGAGACATGTGGCTTACTGATTTCTTACACTGGCGAAAATCAAATGATCTTAAAAACTGCACACATTTTACGTGAAAAAAATGTGCCAATTTTAGCTTTGACAAGTATCGGTGAATGCAGTCTTTCTACTTTAAGTACCGTTGTCCTGCGTTTGACGACTCGAGAACGACTCTATTCAAAAATCGGTAATTTTACAATTAATACGTCAATCTGCTATTTGCTAGATGTACTTTATGGCTGTGTCTTTGCCGAAAATTATCAACAAAATTTGAACCATTTGATTGCTGTTGGACAAAAAGTTGATAAACGTCCAATCAGCTCTTCAATTATGCAAGAGAACCATGGGGAAAACTTTCAAGTCAAAGATTCCTTTTTACCCAATTAACTTTTACGTAACAACTTTTTTCTTCAACAAAAAAAGCAAGCAATGAATAGCGCCGTTTAAGCTCTCTTCTTTGCTTGCTTTATTTTTACTATTAATCAACTGCTTTGTAGTTGATACATATCTGCATATAAACCGCCAATTTGTAACAGTTCTTCATGATTTCCTCGTTCAACAATTTTGCCCTTATCTAGAACCAAGATAAGTTCTGCATCACGAATGGTCGACAGTCGGTGAGCAATTGCGATGGTTGTTCGTCCTTGCCTCATTTTAGCCAAACCTTCTTGAATCAAACCTTCTGTTTCCGTATCGATATTTGCTGTCGCCTCATCCAATACAAGAATTTTAGGATCTGTCACAATCGTCCGCGCAAAAGTAATCAACTGGCGTTGCCCACTAGAATAACTTGCTCCTCGTTCAATCACTTTAGAATGATACCCTTGTGGCAACTCATCAATAAATCGATTGGCTTGGACAAACTCAGCAGCTTCGCGAATTTGTTCATCTGTGATCTTTTCGTTAAACATTCGGATATTTCCAGCAATATCACCGTAAAACAAGAATGCGTCTTGGAGAACCAACCCCATTTTTTCTCGAAGTTCATTGATTGGATAAGAGCGGATGTCACGATCGTCAATCAAAATCTCACCTTCATAAAATTCATAAAAGCGCATCAAGACATTGATGATCGAACTTTTCCCACTACCTGTATGCCCAACTAAAGCTACTGTTTCACCAGGATTTGCAACAAACGAGATATTATTTAAAACATTGTTTTTTCCATCATAAGAAAAACTAACATTTCTAAATTCGATTTTTCCATTGATAATTTCGCCGCTAGCATTTTCTTCTTGTTGTGGTGCATATTCTGTCGTATCCATAATTTTTAAGATTCGACTTCCAGCAACAATTCCATCCGTGAAGACACTTAAAAAGTCCATCATTTGTGACATTGGATTAAAAAAACCTTGAACATATGTCGTAAATGCATAAATCAATCCAACTTCCACTGGTGAATGCAAGGCATCAATTCCAAATAAAGTTAAGACAAGCGCGATTGCTAGCGCATATAAAAAGTTGATGATTGGACTCAACAAAATTGAATTCGTTTTGATCATCGCATAGCGAGTTGCCAAGTAGTCATCATTTACTTCTTCAAATTCATTTGACAACCGTGTTTCTTGCCGAAATTGCTGAATAATTTTCATACCAGAAATTGATTCATTCAGCTTAGTATTCAGCTGACTTAGTTTTTCCCGCATGTTCCGGTAAATCCGAGAACTGAATTTTTGATAATACCAAATGACTACACCTAAAATTGGTAAAAAGATCAAGGTCCAAAGAGTAATTTTCACATTGATTTGAACCATTGCAACTAATGAAGAAACCACTGCAAAGATTCCCGTCAAAACCATCAAGAATACATACCAAAATTCAAACAATGTTTCGGTATCATTCGTGACACGCGAAACGATTGAACCCGCTGGTGTCTGATCAAAATAGCGCATACCTAATGTATGAAGCTTTTCAAACAGTTTCACTCGAATATGCTGGAAGGTTTTTAATGAAGCCATCGAATACAAATACCACTGGAAAAACCAGATAATACTTTTGACAATGACCCCGAATAAATATAACCCAGCAAAAAACAAAATCACTTGTGTCGTTGCTGATTGATTTGCTAAATGATTATCCATAAATGATTGAATGATCCTTGGCAAAATAACGTTGATGACAGATAGCCCTAACGCAAATAAAATAGCCACGATAAATGTTCGCTTAAATGGTTTGGCAAAAACCAGCAACCGTTTGATAATTTGCTTCTGCTCTTTTAAAGGAATTGATTTGGTCCATTCCGACTGATAATTTTCGTCCATTACGCTTCACCTCCCTCAATTTTTGCTTCTAGTTGTTGTTTGTCCCACATTTGTTGATACCAGCCACCTCGTGCTAATAGCTCCTCGTGTGTTCCGCGTTCTATGATTTTTCCTTGATCGATAACTAAGATTTCTTGGGCATGCATGACACTGCTCAAACGATGGGCAGCAATGATTGTCGTTTTCTTTTTACGATTCGACTTTAAATTTTGGAGAATCGCTTCTTCTGTTTTAGCATCGACAGCCGATAACGCATCATCTAAAATCAATAGCTCTGGATTTTGGATTAACGCTCGTGCGATAGAAATTCGTTGCTTTTGTCCCCCTGACAAAGACACGCCACGTTCACCAACTAATGTGTCATACCCTTTTGGTAATTCTTTAATCTCACTATTGATAAATGCCATCGTTGCAGCTTGTTCTACCGAAGATTCTGTCAGTGTAGGGTTAGAAAAACGAATATTTTCGCGAATCGTCATAGAGAATAAGAAATGATCCTGTGGAACATAACCAATTGACTGCAATAATGCATCTAGAGAGTACTCTTTGATATTCTTCCCACCAATCATCAATTTTCCTTGATATTGGTCGTACTCACGCATCAAGAGTTTAAGAATTGTTGTTTTCCCTGCACCTGTTTTTCCTACAATCCCTAAAGTGTTCCCCTCATGAACCGTGAAATCAATTTTTTCTAATGCAAGTCCCTGTTCTTCAGGATAACTGAATGAATCAACGGCAACGACTAACTCACCTTTAGCTGGCGTTTGAATGGCACCCATTTGTTCAACAATATGTGTTTGTTCATGTAATAGCTCGTTTACGCGATCATAAGAAGCATTTCCTCTTTCCAACACATTAAATAAACGACCAATCGCAAACATCGGCCACACCAACATCCCGATATAACTAATGAAAGAAACTAGCTGACCAATTGTAATCGTTCCTTCTAAAACATATTTGCCTCCAAGAATGATTGTCAATACATAAGAAATACCAATAATCAGTGTAATAAATGGATCAAATAAGGCATCTAAAAAATTCACTCGTTTATTTTTTTCAATTGCTTCCGCAATCTTTGTTTCAAAATCTGCTAAATCTTCTTTTTCTTGTCCAAACGTTTTGATTACTTTGATTCCCGTGATACTTTCTTGTGTCTTATCATTAATCGATGAAAAGGCTTCTTGCGCTTCACGAAATCCGTCATGAAGCTTGGTACCCAACACACGCGATGTTACAGCCAACAATGGCAGCGGAATCAGCGCAATCAGAGTCAGTCGCCAATCCACAAACAAAATCATCGCAATGATCGTCGCACCTCCAGTGATCACTGAATCTGCAAAGGTTAGGATTCCTGCACCAGCCACGTTTTGGATTGCATTTAAGTCATTTGTTGCATGTGCCATCAAGTCGCCCGTCCGATATTTTTGATAAAAGAGTGTATCCATTTTAGTAAAGTGATCAAATAAACGTTGGCGTAACTCCTTTTCAAGTCGTGCGGCACTTCCCCAAATATTCATACGCCAAATGTACCGAAAAAGATATTGAAGAACAGCTGCCACTAATAAGATGACAATCCAAAAGGCAATCGTCGACAATGAGATTTTTTTATCTGCGATTTCATCAATGATCAGTCCGATTACTTTTGGAGGAACTAGTTGGACAAGTGCAACAACCATCAACGAGAGGACACCTACGAAATAGTGCTTTTTTTCTTGTTTAAAAAACCAACCAAGTTTTCTAAAAATCGACATTTTATGCCTCCTTTAATTTTTCTCAAGAGCATCCATCCAAAATTATCTAAATTTTCTAACAACTACAATCAAAAAAAGCGAGCTGAAAAATCAGCCCGCTTAAAAGTGTGTCATTCTTGGAGAGAGAACCTATTTTTTGCCTTGGTTCTTCATTTGCTGCATCATCTGACGAATTTTCTTTTCAGATGGTTTTTGCCCCATTGACATCATCATTGATCGTAACATGTCCTCATTAACGGGAGGATTTTTTTCTAAATAGTCTTGCATATATTTGCGCGCAAAAAAGAATCCACCAATTGCGCCGATTAGTAACGCGATTACAGCGATAAGTACGACAATACCTGTTGATACCATGTAAATCTCTCCTTTCCTTTTCCGAATTGCTCTCAATAAAACATTTTACTAAAGATTTTATAAAAAGAAAAGCCGTTTTCTGAATAATGCGTAAAAAATTGGATAAAAATTCCTTGTACGACCATTTTCTTTCTGTTTTTTTCATTCCTACTCAAGAAGGTGTGCCTTATTATAATTTTTAGGTTAACCGAATTTTTTTCTTGAATTTTATTTAATTAGGTGTAAAATGTAGTCGTAAAATCAAAACAGAAAGGTGGTTTGATTGTGGAAAATTCAAACCAACATAAACATCATCTAATTGAACATACAAATGGTTTATCCTTGGCCGAAGTCAATGGTACAGTTGAAGTACCAAAAGGAAAAGGTTTTTTCAAAACATTACTTGCTTACTCAGGTCCTGGCGCTTTAGTCGCTGTTGGTTATATGGATCCAGGTAACTGGTCAACCTCTATTACAGGTGGACAAAATTTTCAATATTTACTCATGTCAGTCATTTTAATGTCAAGTTTGATTGCCATGCTTCTTCAATACATGGCGGCCAAATTAGGTATTGTTAGCCAAATGGACTTAGCTCAAGCCATTCGAGCTCGTACCAGTAAAACCCTAGGCGTTATCCTCTGGGTACTGACAGAATTAGCGATTATGGCAACTGATATCGCTGAAGTTATTGGTGCAGCAATTGCTCTGTATCTCCTATTTGGCATTCCGTTAGTCGTTGCTGTGTTCATCACTGTTTTTGATGTCTTCTTACTTTTATTGTTAACAAAAGTTGGCTTTCGGAAAATCGAAGCAATTGTTGTTTGCTTGATTTTCGTAATTTTATTCGTTTTCGTTTATCAAGTTGCTTTATCTAATCCAGATTGGCACGCTTTATTTGCAGGCTTCATTCCGAACAGTCATACTTTTGCTGATAGTCCTGCAATCGGTGGACAAACGCCGTTGACTGGTGCTTTAGGAATTATTGGGGCAACAGTGATGCCACATAATTTGTATCTCCACTCAGCTGTTTCACAAACAAGAAAAATTAACCATGATGACAACGCAGATGTGGCTCGCGCAGTTCGTTTTACTACTTGGGACTCCAATATTCAATTGTCTATGGCCTTTCTTGTTAACGCGCTTCTATTGATTATGGGCGTTGCCGTTTTCAAAACTGGGACTGTAGAAGATCCCTCTTTCTTTGGTCTTTATGAAGCCTTGTCAAATCCAGCTACGATGAGTAATGGTATTTTGGGTGAAGTTGCAAAATCGGGAATTCTTTCTACTTTATTTGCGGTTGCCCTTCTTGCTTCTGGACAAAACTCAACGATTACGGGTACTTTGACTGGACAAGTTATTATGGAAGGTTTTATCCATATGCGCATTCCTGTTTGGTTGCGTCGTTTAGTCACTCGTTTACTTTCAGTTATTCCTGTTTTGATCTGTGTCATGTTAACTAGCGGAAAAAGTGCCATTGCTGAACATGAAGCATTAAATAATTTGATGAACGAGTCACAAGTCTTCTTGGCTTTTGCTTTACCCTTCTCAATGATTCCTTTGTTGATGATGACGAATAGTCAAGTGGAAATGGGAAAACAATTCAAAAATTCATTGGTAATCAAAATTTTAGGTTGGTTCTCGGTTATCAGTCTGACTTATCTTAATTTACGAGGATTACCGGGACAAATCGAAAGTTTCTTTGGTAGCCAAGCAACGATTTCAGAAATCTCGTTAGCCGACAATATTGCTTATGCAATCATTGTGGCAGTGTTGTTATTGTTAGCTTGGACTATCATTGAGTTGTATCAAGGAAACAAGAAACATGAACGCTATCTAAAAGAAGTTATACAAGAAGAAGGATAAGGTTGTGGCTTCAAGCGTTTAGCTCCGAAAAAATAGCGAACAAGCACTCAAAATAGCTTTTCATATTTTGAAGTGAGTGTAAGCTATTTCGAGGAGTTGCTTGGGGAACACCATGGATAAAGGTTGTGGCACAAAACAATCAATCTTAACTAATTCTCTCTTCCCTCCACTCTTCATTCAACAAAAAAGAATCCGTAAAAATCAACTGATTTTTGCGGATTCTTTTTTGTTCATTTCCTATTCGTTTCTGATTTTGCAATTGAGTTTATACTTCTTCAAGTAGTTCTGGAAAAATCATTGGATCAAACTTTTGTTCTTTGAACATCGTAATTTCTTTCCCATAAGGCGCATAAGCTTTCTTTTTGTCTTTTCCAACGTAAGGTGTTTCTAAAATTTTTGATACCTGTTCAAAACGAGAATCATGAACAATCGTGTTCAACGCATCAAAGCCAATCGTTCCAAAGCCGATATTGGCATGTCGATCTTTATGCGAACCTTGTGGATTTTTAGAATCATTGATATGTAACACTTTTAAACGATCCAAACCAATTACTTGATCAAATTCAGTCATCACACCATCAAAATCATTTTTCACATCATAACCTGCATCATTTGTGTGGCAAGTATCAAAAGTGACAGATAATTTTTCGTTCAAAGTTACGCCATCAATAATTTTCGCTAACTCTTCAAACGTTCGACCAATTTCCGTTCCCTTACCTGCCATCGTTTCTAAAGCAATCTGAGCCGTTTGGTCTTTCGTCAATACCTCATTCAGTCCTTCAACGATGCGCGCAATTCCCGCTTCAGGACCAGCACCAACATGTGCACCTGGATGTAAAGTAATTTGAGTTGCGCCCAATGCTTCAGCACGTTCGATTTCTTCTCTTAAAAATTGGATTGCAAAAGGAAACATTTCTGGTTTAATCGTATTTCCTAAATTAATGATGTATGGTGCATGGACGACAATATTTGAAAGGCCATTTTCTGCCATAAATTCCTTTCCTGCCGGAATATTCATTTCGTCAATTGCTTTTCTTCTGGTATTTTGTGGTGCGCCTGTATAAATCATAAAGGTTGAAGCGCCATAGCTTGCTGCTTCTTCAGCTGCGCCTAAAAGCATTTTTTTCCCACTCATACTGACATGTGAGCCTAGTAACATGTATTTTTCCTCCTAAATTCCAGTCGTTTGCTCCAGATGGATTGATCTGTTTTGAGCCCTTTTTTCATCTTAACCGAAACCATACATAAAGAAAAGTTTAAGGATTGTTTCTTGGAAAAATTCTTCAAGAAGAGTGCTTCTTTTCAATTAAAATTGGTCATTTTGTCCTAAAAAATGCAGAGCCTGTTTTTTTGCCTATTTTTTTGCTATAATTAGCGAAATAATTCAATAGTTGAGGTGACTCTTTTGCCACAAAAAAATATTCAAAAAAGGAAGAAACACGCGAACACTGAAAAATGGTTTATTCCTAAAATTATTTTTAGAGTTTTTCAGTCGTTAGCAGTCGTGATTGTCGTACTTTTGTTACTAGCTGGTGCACTTGGCCTCGGGATTGGGGCTGGTTATTTTGCTTACCTTGTTGAAGACACCCAGACACCAACAAAAGAAGAACTGCAGACTGACTTAGGCAACATCACAGAAACATCTAAGCTTGTCTATTCAGATAACAGTGAAATTTCCACCATTCAAACAGATTTGATGCGAACAACCGTTGCTTCAGACAAGATTTCTCCCCTATTAAAAACAGCGATTATTAGTACAGAGGATGAGTATTTTGATGAACATGACGGCTTTGTACCTAAAGCAGTCTTGCGTGCTTTAGTTTCTGAAGCTACTGGGATTGGTTCTTCCGGTGGTTCAACATTGACACAGCAATTAGTTAAGCAACAAATCTTAACTGACGAAACAACCTTTAAAAGAAAAGCCAATGAGATTTTACTTTCGGCACAAGTCGAGAAATATTTTTCTAAAGATGAGATTATTTCAACTTATCTGAACGTTTCTCCTTTTGGCCGAAATAACAAAGGACAAAATATCGCAGGTGTGCAAGAAGCTGCAAAAGGAATTTTTGGTGTAGATGCAAAAGATGTTTCTCTACCGCAAGCTGCCTTTATTGCTGGATTACCACAAAGTCCGATTACTTATAGTCCTTACACGAATACTGGTGCTTTGAAAGAAGACGTTTCAGACGGACTCGAACGAAAAGATTTTGTTTTATTCAGTATGTATCGTGAAAAGAAAATTACAAAAGAAGAGTACGAAGCAGCAAAAGCTTACGATTTGACTAAAGATTTCTTACCACAGCAAATTGCTGAACAAAATGATCGTGAATTTCTCTATTATACTGTTATGAATAATGCAACTGAAATTGTAACTAAGCAACTAGCCGAAAAAGATAATGCTGACCTTGCTGAGAGTAAAACGTATGATGCTTATTATCAAAAAGCACAACAAACAATTCAAAATAAAGGTTATACCGTTCATTCAACCATTGATAAAGATATTTATGCAGCTATGCAGGATGCCGTTGCAAATTATGGTTATCTATTAGATGACGTTTCTGGTACTCGTGTCGAAACGGGAAATGTATTGATGGACAATCGAACAGGTCGGATTTATGGCTTCGTTGGCAGTCGCGATTATGCTCAAAGTCAAAATAATCATGCCTTCGATATGATGCGACAAGCAGGTTCTTCAATCAAGCCAGTGCTGGTTTATGGACCCGCGATTGATATGGGCCTAGTTGGTTCCGAATCACGAATTTCTAACTACACAACAACTTGGAAAGAAGGCGCAAATTCTGGTGAGGAGATTGTGAATGCAACCAATCAGCATCTCAACACCTTCCAAACAATTCGTGAGTCTTTAGACTGGTCAAATAACATACCTGCCTATCATTTGTATCAAGATGTACTTGATTCAGGTGGATCAAAACAATCTGCTTATGATAACTATTTGGCTAAGATGAACTATCCGAAAAACGATAACTGGGGTGTTGAGTCTGCGCCACTAGGAACTGTAGAAGTGACTACACTTCAGCAAACAAATGGCTTTCAAACGTTAGCTAATAATGGAGTTTATCAAGAAGGCTATCTGATTGATTCAATCACAGATAACGAAGGAAACGTTATTTACAAACATGAAGAAAAGCCTGTACGTATCTATTCAGAAGCAGCAGCTTCAATTATGAATAACTTAATGCGCAGTGTATTAGATCAAAAAATCACTACACCATTTAAAGAAGTGATTACAAATCTAGATGGTACATTAGGAAATGCTGATTGGGTTGGTAAAACTGGTTCGACCAATGAATATCGTGATTCTTGGTTAATTGTTTCAACGCCATCAATTACAATTAGTAGTTGGTCGGGACACGATGATAACACGCCAATGGATAATCAGGCCGGAAAACGTTCCGCAAACTATTTAGCTTATTTAATCAATCGTGTCTATCAAACGAATCCAACTGTTTTTGCAACACAAGAAAAATTTGAACTTTCCTCTGATATCAAAAAAGAAAAAGTTGCTTCCTTTACTGGTCAACTTCCTGGAAAAGTCACAGTTAATAAACGCTCGATCCAAACACCAAGTAATACGGTTGAATCTCTCTGGGCAAAAAATGAGCCAGAAAAGAGTACCTTTAAATTTGGTATTGGTGGAACAGATGAAAATTATACTGATTATTGGAAAACAGCTTCAAATTATGCACGAGCTACTTCCAAAACAAAAGATGCCAAAAAGAATAACGATTAAAAGCAAAACCCATGACAGGTGTCGTGGGTTTTTATTTTGTGATAAAAAATAGCCATGAGCAATCAAATGGATTGCCCATGGCTAACTTTCAATCAAAAATTATTTTGTTGAACCTTTTTCTTCAATTCCATAAGGTAAAACAATTGTTTTTTCTTCAACTTCCTCTTTGTTCATCATTTTTGTCAACAAACGCATTGAAACTGCGCCAATATCATATAAAGGCTGTGTAATACTTGTCAAACGAGGACGAGCTACTTCTGTTAACAATGAATTGTTGCTTGTAATGATCTCAAATTCTTCTGGAACTTTGATTCCTTTATCTAGCATGCCATCTAAAATGCCAATCGCTAATTCATCATCTGAAACGTACACAGCAGTTGCTCCACTGTTATGGATACGATCAACTAATGACAAACCATCTTTGAAATTATAACTTGCTTCAAAAATCAACCCTTCACTGTAAGGTAAGTTGTTTTCTTTCAATGCATCTTTGTACCCTTTCAAACGGTTTTGACCATTGATTGGATCAATTAGTGCACCACTAACAAAAGCAATTTTTTCATTGCCGTTTTTAGCTAATTGATTCACTGCATCTTTTGTTGCAGAAGTATAATCGATATTTACACTACCTACTTGTTCATCTGGGTCAATCGAGCCAGCCAAAACAACTGGTGTTTTTGAGCGAGAAAATTCGCCGCGGATTTCATCCGTAATATGATGACCCATAAAAATCACACCATCAACTTGTTTTGCTAACAAGTTGTTTAGCACGTTTACTTCTTTTTGGTCGTTACCATCTGAGTTAGCCAAAATAATATTGTATTTGTACATTGTTGCAACATCATCGATTCCTCGAGCTAATGAAGCAAAAAACATATTGCTGACATCAGGAATGATTACACCAACAGTAGTAGTTTTTTTGCTTGCTAGTCCACGCGCAACAGCATTTGGTCGATAATCAAGACGATCGATTACTTCCAAAACTTTCTTTCGTGTCGCAGGTTTAACATTTGGGTTTCCGTTCACTACACGTGAAACAGTTGCCATTGACACATTTGCTTCTCTAGCTACATCGTAGATAGTAATTGTTTGTTTTTCCATTTGTGTTCTCCCGTTCTTATTTATCTGATTTTTTCTGAAAATACGACTTACATTTCTAAATTAGAATATCAAATTATTTTATGGATTGCAACCGTTTTAACAGTGTTTTCATGAAAATTATGTTTTTCTTTCAATTTATCGGAATGGTCTTTCGAAAAATTTAATGTTACAATGAGAAATAGTTTGAATTATCAGAAAGAAGGAAGCTAAATGAACAATGTAAAAATCAATGAATTGCGTCAATGGATGGCAGATAATCAGGTTGAGCTTGCTTACATCAGTGATCCTGGACATATCGCATATTTCTCAGGTTACGAAAGCGATCCCCACGAACGGGTGCTTGCGTTATTCATTCCATTAGAACAAGACCCATTTTTATTCACGCCAGCTTTAGAAGTGGATGATGCCAAAAATAGTGGTTGGACATTCGATGTTCGCGGTTACCTTGATAGTGAAAACCCTTGGGAAATCATTGGTAAAGAAATTCGCACACGCTATGGTCAACCTGGTAATGTCGGGATTGAAAAAAATGCTTTGACCGTTGAACGTTTTGACTATATGTCAGATATTTTATCTGGTACAGATTTCTTTACAGACTTGACTTCAGTGATTCAACGTTTGCAATTGATCAAAACAGTTGAAGAAAAAGATAAGTTGATTGCTGCTGGAAAATGGGCAGATGTTGCTTTTGAAATTGGCTTCCAAGCAGTAAAAGAAGGTATTACAGAACAAGCAATCATTGCCGAAATTGAATACCAATTGAAAAAACAAGGCGTTTCACAAATGTCTTTTGATACATTAGTTTTAGCTGGAAAAAACGCGGCTAGTCCTCATGGTGCACCAGGAAATACTCCTGTAAAACCTAACGAACTTGTACTATTCGACTTAGGTGTTGTTTGGGACGGTTATTGTAGTGATGCAACTCGAACGATTGCTTACAAAAAACCAACTGAATTCCAAGAAAAAATCTACAATATCACGTTAGAAGCTCAGCTAGCAGCTCATGACGCTGTTCGTCCTGGAATTACTGCTGGCGAATTGGATCAGATTGCTCGCGGTGTAATTGATAGCTATGGCTATGGTGAATACTTCAACCATCGGTTAGGACATGGGATTGGCACAACTGTTCATGAATATCCATCTTTAGTTGAAGGTAACGATTTAGTTATTGAAGAAGGTATGTGCTTCTCTCTTGAACCAGGTATTTATATTCCTGAAAAAGTTGGTGTGCGTATTGAAGATTGTGTTTATGTGACGAAAGATGGGTGTGTGCCATTTACGACAACGCCAAAAGATTTGTTGATTCTGGAATAAGGTTGTGGCACTAAGTGGTTAGCTTCAAGCAATAAGGATGATTGTCTAAAAATAGCTTCCTATGTTTTTATGACAAGAGGACTTATTGCCGTGGAAGTTGCTTGGGGAACACCGTGAATAAGGTTGTGGCACCGAGTGGTTAGCTTCAAGCAGTAAAGATGTTTGAAGAACATCATAAATAAAGTTGTAGTGCACAGAGTCTCATTTTACAAATGGCATTCAGCAAACAAAGAAACAGATTGCTTAAATTGATTTCACTCCACGATGCACAAAAAAAGGCAGGTCGGAATAATTTCCGACCTGCCTTTTTTAACAACATAGCTTATTTTTCTTCTACAACCTTTTTAGCAGCATCTTTCACATCTTCTTTTGCCATGCCTGCTAAATCTTTTGCATCTTCAACGACAGGTTTTGCTTCTGCAACGCCATCTTTGACTGTTTCTTTTGCTTGTACTGCAGAATCCTTCACATCTCCTGCAATATCTGCTGTTGTGTCTTTTGCAAGACTACCTAAGTCTGCTGTTTGCTCTTTTAGTTCGTCTGCTGATTTTTTAAAACGATCAGATAGATCTGCTGATTGTTCTTTTAAATTAACTAAAATATCATCTGATTCATCATTTACTAGATCTGTCGTTTGATCGACTTTATTTTTGATATTTCCAGCTAACTCACCTGCTTGTTGTGAAAGATCTGCCGCTTTTTCTTTTGCGATATCTGTTAATTCTGCAGATTTTTCTTTTGCAAGATCAGTATAATCTGAAGCTGCATCCAATAAATCATCTGCTTGTGCTGCTAACTCGTCACGTAACTCTTTTCCTGATTTTGGTGCTAACAATAATGCTGCCACTGCCGCTGCTGTTCCACCAATTACTGCACCTAATAGAAATCCACCTTTTTTAGCCATATTTAAATTCCTCCTGTCTGTTCATCTTGTTTTTTATTTTTAAAAAATTTCATTGCTGTTCCGCCGACTTTTCCAGCAACCGTTGCCTTAGCGGTTGTCTTTCCAATGCCGCCAACTTTTGTTACCAAATTTTTACTTGAAGAATTCAATTCTGAAACACTTTCACTTAGATCAGCTACAGCTGTAAACAATGGATCAATTGTTGCAACTTTTCCATTGACATCTTCAAGCAAGTCATTACTTTTCACAAGTAGACCTTCTACTTGTCGTGATAAGATATCCACATCTTTTGTTACAATGGCAATCGTTGTATTTGCTTCTGCAACAGTTTTATCCACTTTTTCTAACGTTTTTGATACTTGCATCAAAATTCGTACTAAAAATACTACTAACACAGCAAAGGCAATTGCTGCAATCAATCCTGCGATTTCTCCGCCTGTCATAATCAGTCTCCTTCCCTTGTCTCTCCTCTTAAGAATAGCATTTCCCATTTTTTTAGACAAATAAAATACTACTAATTCTTGTTTTTATAAAAAAGAAAGCCTCAACTACTAGTAAACTATGAGTAGTTGAAGCTTTTTCTTACGCAAAAGTAATTTATTTTTCTTTTGATTCAACTTTTTTTGTTTCTTTTGCTGGAGTTGCTAATGTTTTGCTCAACTCAATGATATATTCTTTTAATGGCGCACCAACTTCTGGATGTTTTAATCCATATTCAATGCTTGTTTTCATAAACCCAAATTTGTCTCCCACATCAAAACGTTGACCTGTAAATTGACGAGCGAAGACGCGTTGTGTTTTATTCAAGGTGTCAATGGCATCCGTTAATTGGATTTCATTTCCCGCACCAGGTTCTTGGTTTTCTAAAACATCAAAAATCTCTGGGGTCAACAAGTAACGACCAATGATTGCTAAGTCACTTGGTGCTTTGCTTGGATCTGGCTTTTCTACAAAGTTTTTCACATTATAAAGACCCTTTTCTAATTCGCCACCAGGATTGATAATACCATATTTTGATGTTTCTTCATGTGGTACTTCCATAACAGCAATGGTTGAAGCATGCGTTTCTTCGTAGTCATTGATTAATTGTTGTGTTAACGGAATCTCGTCTTCCATGATGTCATCACCAAGCATGACAACAAATGGTTCGTTCCCAATAAAAGCTTTGGCTTGCAAAACAGCATGTCCTAACCCTTTAGGATGAGATTGACGGATGAAATGTAGATTGACATCCGTTGTTTCTTCAACCAATTTCAATAGATCATTTTTTCCTTTTTCACGAAGATTGGTTTCTAGTTCAATGTTAGCATCAAAATGATCTTCGATTGGACGTTTAGCTTTTCCAGTAACAATCAAAATATCTTCAATTCCTGATTTCAATGCTTCTTCGACGATAAATTGAATCGTTGGTTTGTCCACGATTGGTAACATTTCTTTTGCCATTGCTTTCGTAGCTGGTAAAAATCTTGTTCCTAATCCGGCTGCTGGAATAACTGCTTTTTTTACTTTCATGATTGACGACTCCTTTAAAAAATAGTTAATGAAAATTCGTTTTCAACTTTTCCATCACGTAACATAATTTCTTTTGCTGCTTTTTTGATATCTTTTCCTTCATAAAGAACTTCATAAATCGTTTGTGTTATCGGCATCTCCACACCCATACTATGGGCTAATTCCATAGCTGCTTGTGTCGTATTGACACCTTCAACCACCATCCCCATATTTTCCAATACTTCGGGTAATTTTTGCCCTTGTCCTAATAAATTTCCTGCTCGCCAATTACGAGAATGAACACTCGTCCCTGTGACGATCAGATCACCAACACCACTCAATCCGATGAAGGTTAAAGGGTTAGCACCTATTGCAACGCCTAAACGACTGATTTCAGCTAAACCTCGTGTCATGATTGCAGCTTTAGCATTATCGCCAAAACCCAGCCCATGAATGGCTCCTGTGCCGATTGCAATAATATTTTTCAACGCTGCTCCCATCTCAACTCCGATAACGTCAGGATTGGTATAAACTCGGAAATAGTCATTCATAAATAATTCTTGGACGTATTTTGCAGCTTCTGTATTCGTACTTGCTGCTGTGATTGTCGTGATATCATGATTGGCTACTTCCTCAGCATGACTTGGGCCAGATAAGACAACGACTGCTTTTCTTTGTTCCACTGGAATTTCTTCTAATAAAATTTCTGAAATGCGCTTATGGGTCTTTTGTTCCAATCCTTTGCTGGCATGAATGATGACAGGCTTCGTATTTGGTGTCATTTTTATTACTACTTCTTGCGCAACAGAGCGAATGGCTTTCGTTGGCACCACGAACAAAATAGTATCTACCTCAGCTAAAGCTTCTTCCATTTCAGTAAAAGCCCGAATAGATGTTGCTAATTTCAGTTCTGGTAAATATCGTTGATTCGTATGCTTTGTGTTGATTTCAGTTACTTGTTCTGCCCGGTGACCCCAGATCCTTACATCATGACCATTTTCTGCAAGCACTTGGGCTAGTGCCGTCCCCCATGACCCAGGACCTAACACTGCGATTTTTTGTTGCATTTAATCACTCCTTTGCACGGAACATTGTTTGCTTGATCATTTAAATAATTGATTGGTTCTCACCAAAACTTCGATCATAATCTGTTAAATGTTTATCTTTTTTACGACGTAAAATGAATACGACGATGGTTCCAATAAATAGTACCGCTGAAAGCAGCTGAGAAATACGAATGACATCTAAGAAGTATAAGCTATCTGTTCGAAGTCCTTCGATAAAGAAACGTCCGAAACTGTACCAGATAAGATACAAAAGAAAAACTTCTCCTTTTTTAAGCAGATGTGGTCGTTTTCTCAATATCAATAACAAGATGACGCCAAGCAAACTCCACACAGATTCATAGAGAAAAGTCGGTTGACGAAACGCCCCATCAATGTACATATTTTCAATAATAAACTGTGGTAGATGTAGACTTTCTAAAAAGCTACGAGTTGTTTCTGGTCCAAACGCTTCATGATTCATAAAGTTTCCCCATCGACCAATGGCTTGTGCAAGCAACACACTAGGTGCTGCGATGTCCAGAAAAGTCCACGGTGAGATAAAGTGATACTTGGTAAAGAAATACATTGTAAGTCCACCAGCGATCAGTCCACCATAAATTGCTAGCCCACCCGAGCGAATATTAAAAATCTGGATTGGGTCTGCAATATATTGAGGTAAGTCAAAAAGAATATAATATAAACGAGCGCCGATGATTGAAAGTGGTAATCCCCATAGCATGAAATCAGTTACGTCATCTGCTTTCATACCGACTCTGACTGCTTCTCTGGTGCTTAGCCACATGGCAATAATGATCCCTGAAACAATGATCAATGCATACCAATAAATAGGGATTCCGGCAAGCTCAAACGCTACTCGATTGATTTGTGCGAGCATTTTGTCACTCCTTATTTATTAATTTCCTGAATTTTCTTCGATTAAACGACTTAATCGTTCTTCAAATGTTTTTGTTGCGTCAAAACCCATTGTTTTCGCGCGGAAGTTCATCGCAGCAACTTCAATGATGATAGCCACATTTCGCCCAGTCTTAACTGGGATTTTGATTTGTGGGATGCCAACTTCTGCAATTTCAACCGACGTATCTTCCGAACCTAACCGATCATATTTTTTATCTTTCGCCCAAGCCTCTAAATAGACTGCCAATTGCACTTGCATCGACCCACGTACCGCACTTGCACCAAACAAGTTCATGACATCGATGATCCCAATTCCACGAATCTCAATCAAATGCTCCAAGATTTTTGGTGGCTCACCAATCACAGTCAGTTCATCTTGTTGATAAACATCTACTCGATCATCTGCAATCAGACGGTGACCACGCTTGATCAATTCTAGCGCTGTTTCACTCTTACCAATCCCACTATCACCTTGGATCAAGACACCTAAGCCATAAACATCCACTAAAACACCATGGACGCTTGTTCGTGGTGCTAATCGTCCGTCTAAATAGCTAGAAAGTTCTCCTAACAAACGTGATGTTGAAATTGGTGAACGCAAGACAGCCATCCCATGTTCATTTGCAGCCTGAATCATTTCTTCTGGTGCAGATAAACCTCTGGAAATAATAAACGCGGGCATATCTTCGCTACATAAGCGTCTCATGATCATCAAACGTTCCTCTGGAATCATGCGCTCTGCAAAACTAATTTCTTTGCTTCCAAATAACTGAAGCCGATCATGTGAATAATAACTAAAATAACCAGTCAATTCTAAGCCTGGACGTGAAATGTCACCTGTGACTATGACACGTTCTAAACTTTTTTCATCGCCGGTCACGATTTCTAAAGATAATTTTTCAACCAGTTGGCTAACTTTAACTACTTCTGCCATATTCATGCTACCTCATTTCTATTAGGGTGTTCGTTTTCATTTTATCATTGTCTACCCAAACTTACTACCAAATAAAAAAAACGGTTTATTTCTTTTTCAAATAAAAAAAGATTGCAAGAAAAGTCTGTTGAACTTTCCCTGCAATCTCCTTTTTTCTTTTATTAAACAAAGAGATGCTGATTTTTTAGTCATTCTCTTTTCATAGTTACTGACGATTTAAATTATGCTCACTAACAACAACATTTACTAATGACATAACAATTGCTACTAGAAATGCTGCGCCAAATGATGCAAATCCAAAATTGGCTGCTCCGACAAAGAAGGAAGTCAATTTTAAAATTGCTGCGTTCACTACAAAGCTAAACAATCCAAACGTAACTAAGGTCAGCGGTAAAGACAAGATTGTTAGAATCGGTTTGACAAACATGTTCAACACTGATAAAACAAAACTTGCTAACACCGCTGTCCAAATGCTACTCACATGAATCATTTGGGGGAAAATGACTGCTAGTGAAATGAATGTCAAAGTATTCACAACGATTCGTTGGAAATAAGACATTAGAAGTCACTCCAATCATCATCATCGATTTTTTCAGCTTCTTTACGTTTATTCGTTTGTTCACGATAATTATTTTTTTGGTAATATTCATTATTGTGACCATAGTTTGTACGAGAAGATTTACCAGACGGTATGATGATGGCTAGTAAAATGTACAAAATAATTGGACTGCCAAATGCTACAAGACTCAAAAAGACATAAACCACACGAACAATGGTTGGATCAATACCAAGAAACTCTGCAATTCCTGCAAGTGTACCGGTTAATACAATATTATCAGTTGATTTCGTTAATTTTTTTTTCATTCTATTTCACCTCTGTCCTACCTATTTTAATCGAAAATATCGGGAAACAAAAGTCTGCTCCACGTATTTTTTTGGACTATACAGATAAGAATGAACAAGCCAGAATAGCCCATTTTTAGGGGCTATTCTTTGTTCACCTTGTAACTGTTTCTTTTGTTTACTAATCCCTTACTCAGCATCTTTCAAGAAGATATTTCCTGTTGTGGTTGATAATTGAACTTGGGCAATCCCTGTATCAGAAATACGACGGAATTGTAACATTTGATTGGTTCTTTCTTTCTTTTCGCGAACAACGTCATACTCGCTCATCCGGCTATTGATACTGCCTAAGCTTGTTTTTGCATGTCCTTCGACACCTAATGTTTCCGGTAACGCTACTTTCACGTTTCCATTGACAGAGCTTGCTTCAACTTTTCTTAGCGAGTCTTCTGTTAACGTCAAGCGGACATCCCCATTGACTAATGATACCGAAACATTTTCAGGTGTTGTTGCCATGGTGACTGTTCCATTGACTGTTTCAATGATTGAGTCGAGAATTTGACCGCGGTTCACGTCAATATTGCCATTGACTCCTTCAATTTCTAACATAGTTGCTGTTAAATCATTGATTAGGATATTTCCATTCGTTGATTTTGCATACGTGTCTTTAGTTTCTAGATCTTTGATTGTAATATTTCCGTTAAGTAACTTGATTGCTACATGGTCGTACAAACGAGTTGGCAAGTAGAAAACAAGATCTGCTCGTACACGTTTATTCGGAATTTGGAAAGAAATGTGGTCTTCATTGACTTCAATTTGACTTCTTTCTAAAAAGGCATCAAATGGTTCAGCTGTCATTTTTCCGTAGAGTTTGATTTTTGCTTCTACTTTGACATCTTCGCTATCCCAAGTTTTCAAAATCACGTTCCCGTTTGCTGCTTTAATATCAATAATACTTGCTTCTGGTGCTTCATAGTAAAATTCATGTTCAAATTTTGTTGTCGCAATGCCAGGAACACGTAAATTGACGTCTTTCCATTCCATATTATCGTTCACAGAATCAGAAACGGTTTGGAACGTTTTCTTCAAGAACTTGCCTAATTGGCTACCCGCTTCAGACATTTTTTCACCCACTTGGTTCAATGTGTCCGTCGCTTGTTCTTTCCAATCATCTGGTAATTCAAATTTTTCAGCAATTGAATCTTTTGTTTCTGACCATTGATTTTTACGAATATCTTTTAATTCTGCTTCAAGCTTCAATTGTTGTTCAACTAGCTTGTTTCCTTCTGCTTCTAACCCTTGGATTTCACTTTCCAATGTTTGACGTTGCTCAAGTTCTTCTGCTGTTAACTCATCTAGTTCTTCTTTCGTGTTCAACTGCATCAATGCTTCCTGTTTGTCATTGCGTGCTTGTCGATTTTCTTGTAGTTCAGCATTCACTTCATCTAAATGTGCAGATGCTTTGTTTGCTTCTGTTGCTAATTCATCAAGAATTTTTTCTAAGTTTTCTTGGTCTTGTTTTTCTTTTTCCTTTGGATCGACTTCAGAATCAGCGAAAGTTTCTTCTTCGCCATTTTCAAAATCATCCATCAATTGACTTACTTGATCTTTTTCTTTATGACTAGCAGTTACTTTGTCTGCTTCTTTTTTAATTGACTTTTCGTCTTTTTCAGTTGCCATACTTTCTAACAAATCTAAGCCTTCTTCAGTCGAAAGGATTCCTTTTTTTACTAAATCTAAAATACGTTCTCTTTCTTTCATGGAAATTGCCTCCTTGAGCAAATATTGTTTGCAACTTTTCCTTACATCCATATTATGCCTTCATTTGAAGAAAATGTCATAGGACTTAAGATGTAACTTTTTCTCCATCTTCCGTCATTTCATCTACTACTTAATCATACTAAAAAAAGAGGCTAGGAGAAAACGAATTGCGTTTCCTCTTAGCCCCTTAAAGATAAGTTTGTTTTTTGTTGTTTCGCTCTAACTTTTTGGAGTGCTTGCGTGCTATCCTGTCAAAAATAAACGCTTTGCGCCACAACCTTTTCTACGGTGTTCCCAAAGCAACTCCTCCATATAACTTGCACTCACTTCAAAACATGGAAAGCTATTTTAAGCACTTGCTCGTTATCTGTTCGGAGCTAAACGCTTTGTGCCACAACCTTTTCTACGGTGTTCCCAAAACAACTCCTACAAAATAAGTCTAAATTCCACAAAAATTTGAGAAACAATTTCTGGGAATTTAGACTTATTTATTGGAGCTGAGCGTTTTGCGCCACAACCTTTTTAAAAAATCTCATCATGGGTCGTATTCAATTCCGTAATCTTCCCTGTCGCCAAGTAAACGATCCACTCACAAATATTGGTCACATAGTCACCGATACGTTCCAAATAACTCGCAACATTCAAATAGTCTGTTCCGCTAATGACTGTTTCTGGGTTAGCTTCCATATTTTTGATTGTCGCATTGTAGATTCGATTGAAATATTCATTTACACGTTGGTCCATGTTTGCAATTGTCCGGGCATCTTTTTCATCCGTTTTAACATAGGCAACCAATACATTATCAACCATTTTCTTAACATAGTCCGACATATCCGAAATTTCTTTTTCAATTTCAGGAATTCTCGTTTGTCCTTTGACACGAATTGTTGATTTTGCAACGGATACCGCATGATCCGCCATTCTTTCCAAATCAGAACTTGCTTTCATAACTGTAATAATCATACGCAAGTCTGTCGTTACTGGTTGTTGTAAAGCAATCATTTCAAAACTTTTCTTTTCTAAACGAATTTCCATATCATTGATATTTGTATCGTTTTCGATTACTTCTTGTGCAAGGGCTTTGTCATGTTTCACATAAGAGCGAACAGACTTATGCACCGCACTACTGACCATCATACCCATTTCATAAAATTGATTATGAAGGTTTAATAATTCCTCTTCAAATTGCGTTCGTAGCATTTTATTTCCCCCTTATCCGAATCGTCCTGAGATGTAATCTTCTGTTTCTTGTTTTTCTGGATTCATGAAAATTTTCTTTGTATCATTGAATTCAATTAAATGGCCATCTAAGAAAAAAGCTGTCTTATCTGAGATACGAGAAGCTTGTGACATATTATGTGTGACCATAATCATCGTATAGTTCTCTTTCAATTCTAACAACATACTTTCAATTTTTCCAGTTGAAACAGGGTCAAGCGCACTTGTTGGTTCATCTAATAAAATAATTTCTGGATTAACTGCTAAGACACGTGCGATACATACCCGTTGTTGTTGCCCACCAGATAAAGATAATGCGCTCTTATGCAGTTTATCCTTCACATCATCCCAAACAGAGGCAGCTTTCAAACTTTCTTCAACTACTTGATCCAACACTTTTTTGTCTTTTTCACCTTTTAACCTTAACCCGTAAATAACGTTCTCATAGATTGAAAAAGGAAAGGGATTAGGTTGTTGGAATACCATCCCGATTTCTTTTCGTAGCTCAACGGTATCCGTTTTAGGACCGTAGATGTCTTTCCCTTTATACAGCACACTACCGGTAATCGTTACACCAGGAATCAAGTCATTCATTCGGTTCAATGAACGCAAGTAAGTGGACTTCCCACAACCAGAAGGGCCAATCATCGCAGTAATCTCACCTTGGTTGATACTTAAGTCGATTCCTTTTAAAGCTTCTTTTTTACCATAATATAAATGAAGATCTTTTGATGAAATAATTTCTTTTGTCATAGTGAAGCCTCCGTTTTAACCAAAATGACCGGACACATAATCTTCGGTTGCTTGAATTTTCGGTCTAGTAAATATCTTTTTCGTTTGATCATATTCAATTACTTTCCCTAAGTAAAAGAATGCTGTGTAGTCACTGATGCGCGCAGCTTGTTGCATGTTGTGTGTGACAATAATGATGGTAAAGTCTTCTTTTAGATTCACTAGGGTTTCTTCCACAGTACCTGTCGAAATAGGATCCAAAGCACTTGCTGGCTCATCCAATAATAAAATATCTGGTTTCATTGCAATTGCGCGAGCAATACATAGACGTTGCTGTTGCCCCCCTGATAAGGCTAATGCACTTTTATCAAGGTTATCTTTGACCTGATCCCACAAAGCAGCTTGTTTCAAACTAGTTTCAACAATTTCATCTAGTTTCTTTTTGTCTTTTTCGCCATGTTGCTTCAAAGCAAACGTGATGTTTTCATAAATTGATTTACTGAATGGGTTGGGGCGTTGGAACACCATCCCGATTCGCTTGCGCATTTCATACACATCAACTTGGGGTGCATTGACATCAACATCCTTATACATGATTTTCCCCGTGATTTTTGTGTTTGCAATCCCATCATTCATTCGATTCAGCGAACGTAAATAAGTGGACTTCCCACAACCAGAAGGACCGATCAATGCAGTGATTTTATTTTTTTCAAATTCTAAATCAACACCTTTGATTGCTTCGTTATCACCGTACCAAACATGTAAGTCTTCCGTGTGTAAAGCAATCTTCTTTTCCGGAGGCATCGTGATGATATTTGTATCATTCAAATTGTATTCTTTCATAGTTTCTTCTTCTCCTTAGGCTGAAGTCATTTTACGGTATAACCGTTTCCCAATCGCGCGTGCTCCAAAGTTGAAGAGCAAGACGGCAATGATCAATACGGCTGATGCTCCAGCTGATACAGCAGCACCATCTGGCATCGTTCCTTCAGTATTGATTTTCCAAATATGAACAGCCAATGTTTCCGCTTGGCGGAAGATACTAATCGGACTTGAAACACTTAATGGGTTCCAGTTACTAAAGTCAAGAGCTGGTGCACTTTGTCCTGCTGTATAAATCAAGGCAGCAGCTTCACCAAAGATTCTTCCAGAGCTCAAGATGACACCAGTTAAAATACCCGGTGTTGCTTCTGGAACAACGACTTTTAAAACTGTTTCCCAACGTGATAAGCCTAAAGCTAAGCCAGCTTCTCGTTGGGTGTAATGAACAGCTTGTAATGATTCTTCCACTGTTCTTGTCAAAAGCGGTAGATTAAACACAGTCAATGCTAACGCACCAGACAAAATAGAGAAACCATATTGAAACTGAATAACGAAGACTAAGAAACCAAACAAACCAACAACGACAGATGGTAATGAACTCAAGATTTCAATAGAAGTACGGACAACATCTGTCAGCCAGTTCTTACTTGCATATTCAGAAAGATAGATACCTGCACCAAGTGATAAGGGAAAACTAATGATCATTGTAATCAATAATAAATAGATTGAGTTAAATAGTTGAACACCCACACCGCCACCTTCTTGATAAGCTTTAGAAGGCTCAGTCAAGAAAGACCAAGAGATATGAGGAATTCCACGTACTAAAATGTATAGTAACAAAGCAGCCAAAATCAAAACAATGATTCCAGAAACGGCATATAAAATACCAGTTGCAATTTTATCGGAACGTTTTGCATTCATATTATTTCAAGGCTCCCTTCTTACCAATCATGCGGATAATAATATTGAAGAATAATGACATCAATAATAGGATCAAAGCTAAGGACCACAACACATTATTTTCAATTGTGCCCATGATCGTGTTTCCGATTCCCATGGTTAAAATCGAAGTCAACGTTGATGCAGGTGTTGTTAAGCTAGTTGGCATCAATGCTGCATTCCCAATAACCATTTGGATCGCCAATGCTTCGCCAAATGCACGTGCCATCCCGAAAACAACTGCTGTCAAAATTCCAGGTACGGCTGCTCTAAGAACCACTTTATAAATAGTTTGCCATCTCGTTGCGCCTAAAGCTAATGACGCTTCTCGATAATGTCTAGGAACAGACTTCAACGCATCAACAGTCATCGTTGTGACCGTTGGCAAAATCATGACAAATAAGACAAATGTTCCGGCCAAGATCCCGAAACCAGTACCGCCAAAGACGTTACGGACAAATGGTACAATCACAGATAAACCGATAAACCCATAAACTACTGATGGAATACCAACAAGCAGCTCAATCACTGGTTGTAAAATTTTCGTTCCATTTTTCGGTGAAATCTCCGTCATGAAAACCGCTGCTCCAATAGCAAATGGTGTTGCGATGATTGCAGATAAAAATGTCACGATAAAAGATCCGGTGATCATTGGCAATGCCCCAACCATCGGCTTTCCGTCTGGACCAACTTGACTTGGATTCCAACTCGTACCAAATAAAAAGTCGAACACATTCACCTTATCGACAAAGAAAGTTGCTAACCCCTTACTTGCAACAAAATAAAAAATAGCTAATACCACTAAAACAATTAAAGCGATACAAAGAAAACTAATAAATTTTCCACGTTGCTCCATTTTTGAACGCTTCGATTTTGTTAATAATACTTTTTTTACATCCTCCACAGATGACTCCCCCTTGCTCAGGTTTAACATACTTGTTTAGTGTACAAAACAAACATCAATTTGGTTTTAATAACATGTAAAAGTTTCGCTAAGTTTGTAAATTTTTTGTAAAGGTTATTCAGAAATGATATTTCCTTCCCAATCACGTTCCACTTTCATCTGTGAAACTGGGATATAACCTAGTTCACCAACGATATTATTTTGAATCTCGTCTGAAAGAATATACGCTAAAAATTCATCCGTTAACTCCGTTGGCTTGCCTTTTGTATACATATGTTCATATGCCCAAATCGTCCATTCATTTGTTGTTACATTTTCATCTGTTGGTTCTACACCGTCGATTTTAAGTGTCGCTACTTCGTCTGTTACATAAGAAAAAGCGACGTAGCTGATTGCCCCAGGTGTGTCGGCAACGATTTGGCGAACCATTCCACTTGAATCTTGCTCTTGTGCTTGGATTGCCGATTCACCATCTAAGACCCATTTTTCAAATGTACTACGTGTCCCACTTCCAGAAGCACGGTTTAAAATAACCACTGCCTGATCGTTCCCACCAAGTTCTTTCCAGTTCTTGATTTCACCAGTAAATAGTTTTTTTAAGTCTTCCATGGAAATATCGGTGACACCCACTTTTTTATTCACAATCGGCGTGATTCCAACAACAGCAACCTTGTGATCTACCAAAGCTTTTGCATCAATTCCAGATTTTTCCTCAGCAAACAAGTCAGAGTTTCCGATGTCTACGGCACCAGATTGAACTTGAGATAAGCCAGTTCCGCTACCACCGCCTTGGACGTTGACAAATTTCCCGGGATTTTCTGTTTGATAGCTTTCCGCAACAGTTTCAACTAGTGGCTGTAATGCAGAAGATCCCACTGCTGTAATTGATTCCCCGCGATCAATCCATTTTGCACATCCAGATAAAAGAATGGCTAATCCCAATACTGGTAATAATAATTTTAATTTTTTCATTAAAAATCTCCTTTAGTCATAAAGTAATTTTATTCTAACATTTTCCGTGTTTATTGAAAACGAATCAAAATTATTAAATAACGAACTGATGAGTTATTTTTGATAAAATAAAAATAAAACTATCTCATTATTTTTGACTATGCTATACTATTTCTGAAATGTGTCTCTTGAAAAAAACTTGAGTGAACTTATTTCTTGCTTTCCCCAAAAAACAAGAAATACCCCAAAGTTCACAAAAGTGGATTGAGACGTTTTCTTCATTTCTGAGTTTACTCAGAAGTGACCCCGATAAAAAAGGACCTGGAACATAAATCAATGATTTATGCTTCAAGTCCTTTTTGCTTATTCCTCTTAAAGTAATGGTGAAACTAATCTTGCTAACCCTTCTTTGAGTTTGATTATCGTTCCTCGATTTTCATAAATTTCTCTTGTTAATTGTTTCGATACATTTGAGTCATCAAAAAATGCTTTGCGTACTTGCGAAGCCATTCGTTCATCATACACTAATGTATTGACTTCAAAATCCAAACGGAAAGAACGAACATCAATATTTGCCGAGCCTACCGAAACGACGCCCCCGTCAATAATCATCGTCTTCGCATGAATAAAGCCATTCTCATAGGTTTCAACGATTGCACCGTACTCAATCAGTTCCGCTGCGAAAGAATAAGTTGCCCAGTAAACCAATGGATGGTCTGGTTTATTCGGAATTTGCAAATGAACTTTTACGCCTGCCAGCAAAGCCAGCTTGAGTGCTTCATGAATTGAGCCATCAGGAATATAATAAGGTGTCTGAATCAAAATTTCTCGTTTAGCTAAAGAAATCATTTTTAAATAAGTCATTTTGATCTGTTCGTGTTCCGAATCAGGCCCACTAGTCACGATTTGTACAGCCATGTCCCCTGTAGAATCAATCCTTGGGAAAAAGTCTGGTGAGTAGCTGACTTCATTTGTATGTTGAGAATTCCAATCCATCAAAAAGCGATTTTGTAAACTGTAAACTGCTTCGCCATAAATTCTCAAATGGTTATCACGCCAATACCCAAATTTTTTGACCAAGCCTAAGTACTCATTTCCCACATTGAATCCACCTGTATAACCAATTTGTCCATCAATCACAACGATTTTCCGATGATTTCGGTAATTGATTCGCGGATTGATGTACGGAACAAATAAAGGGAAAAAGAAAGCAACCTCCCCGCCATGTTTCTTTAATTCATCAAAGAAACTTAGTGAAACTTGCGTAGATCCCCACGCATCTAATAAAACCCGTACTTTTACACCTCGTTGTGCAGCCACGACCAAAGCATCTCGCAGTTCTACTCCCAAATCATCGCTTCGATAAATATAATACTCAAGGTGGATATGATTTTGGGCATGATTGATATCGTCAATCAACGCATCAAATTTTTCACGACCATCTGTAAATAAAGTAACTTTGTTTTGAGACGTGTATAACGTTCCTTCTGAAACAGTCAACATGTAAATCAGTTGTCTAACATCGGCTTGTCCGGTTGGCGGATGGGGATACAGTCCACGTTTTAACGCTTGTTTGTCTTCTTCAATTTCCAAGTTCATCCCAATTTTTCCTTGCATCTTCAAATCAAAAATTTTATCTTTTGAAATTCCCCTACCAAAAAAAATATATAGAATAAATCCTAAAATTGGGATAAACATCAACACAAGTAACCAAGCCCATGTCTGTGCTGTTTCTCTTCTTTCACGAAACACGATGATTAGCGATAGCAAAATGTTCGCAATCAAAATGATCGTAAAAAAATTATCAACAATCACCTTCATGGATTCACCTCTTCATTTTCTAACCTCCTAAGCATAACCAAGTTTTTTTTTAAAGTAAAGAGAAAAAAGAACACGCTTCAAGCCATTTTTTCAACACAAAAAAACATTGTACCCAGTTTTCATGAGTACAATGTTTTTTACTTTGAATGATTGATTAAATTTTCAAGAATCGTCTCATTGAAATTGTTGATCCTAAAGAACCAATGATTACTCCGATACCAGTCATCAAGACATTGATTTTCCAAACAAAGTCTGCTGGTTGTAATAATGAATAGTTCGAGCGCAAGAGTGATGGGTTGACCAATTGGAAAATTTCACGATAACCAAATGTTAAAATCAACATTGGAATAATCGCACCAATCAAACCGATCCAACCGCCTTCTAGGAAAAAAGGCCAACGAATATAGCCATTTTTTGCTCCAACTAAACGCATGATTTGAATTTCTCTTTGACGAGATAAGATCGTAATTCGTATCGTGTTAGAAATCAAGAACATGGCAACAAATAATAACAATGCTGCAGCTGCTAATCCCCATGTGCGAACAGCTCCCGCAATTTCAAAGATTCGATCTGAAGAAGTCCCACCATAATCTGCACGATAAACGTTAGACAATTTCGCTGCTTCTTTTGAGACCTCTTTAGTATAAGAAGGTTCGGTTGCACTTACCACATATACATCATATAAAGGATTGCTATCTCCTTCAAATAGATTCCATGAATCACCCATTGCTGCTTGAATTTTTTTCAATTCTTGGTCTTTACTTGAAAAAGACACCTTTTCAACATGGTCGAGCTTTTCTAATTCTGTTCCTAATTTTTTGATATCCGCCTCTTTTGTACCAATATCAACGAAAACTGAAACATCTACGTTTCCTTCAATATCTTGTGCAAGTTTGGTTGCATTCATAATAACAGCCATAAAAATACCAACAAGTGCTAAAGTGATTGTTACCGCACTAACAGAGGCAACAGTCATCCAGCCGTTACGTTTCAAGCTTTTGATACTTTCTAATAGGTGGCGGAAAAAGGTTCTAATCATCGTATCCGTATTCCCCTTCCGCTTGGTCTCGAATAATTCGGCCATTTTCGATAGCGATTACCCGGTGACGAATTGTATTTACGATCGTACTGTTATGCGTTGCCATAACAACCGTCGTTCCTTGTGCATTAATGCGATCAAGGAGTTTCATGATTTCCCATGAATTTTCAGGATCTAAGTTACCTGTAGGTTCATCTGCAATCAAAACCTTTGGTGTGTTAACAATCGCGCGCGCAATCGCAACACGTTGTTGTTCCCCACCAGATAACTCGCTTGGAAAAACACGTACTTTATGTTTTAACCCAACTAAATCTAAAACTTCCATCACGCGTTTTTTGATTTCACGTGGTTTACGACCAATTACTTGCATAGCGTAAGCAACATTTTCATAAACAGTCTTCCGTGGTAATAGTTTATAATCTTGGAAGACAATTCCAATTTCTCTGCGTAAATAAGGAACTTCACGATTTTTGATAGCCATCAAATCGTGTCCTGCAATAGTCAGTGTTCCCTTAGTTGCTTTTTCTTCTCGGTACATCAATTTGATAAATGTAGATTTCCCTGCTCCTGATGGTCCAACTACATAAACAAATTCTCCTTGATCGATAACGACCGAGAGATTGCGGATGGCAGTCGTACCATTGGAGTACTTCTTCATTACATCCTTCATTTCAATCATGGCATTCTCTCCATATCTTTTTCAGTCTTCAGCCATTATAGCATGGCAATGTTTCAACTTGCTTGCAAAATTTTACAATTTTATGTCAATTAAATAATAATCCACTAATGTTATACCAAATGTAGTTTTAGATAAGCATCAATAAATAGGTCTAAATCTCCATCCATAACCGCTTGAACATTCCCAGTTTCCACATTCGTTCGATGATCTTTAACCATTGAATAAGGATGGAATACATAGGAACGGATTTGCGAACCCCAACCAATTTCTTTTTGTTCGCCACGCAATGCTGCAGCTTCTTGTTCTTTTTTCTCTACTTCGAGTTGGTAAAGTTTAGCCTTCAACATGCCCATTGCTTGCTCTCTATTTTTTAATTGGGAACGTTGTGCTTGGCTTGCAACCACTGTTCCAGTTGGCATATGTGTGATTCGCACAGCAGATTCTGTTTTATTGATGTGCTGTCCACCAGCTCCACTGGCACGATACGTATCGATTTTTAAGTCATCTGGATTGATCTCGATATCGATGGTTTCATCCAATTCAGGCATAACATCCACCGAACAAAAAGAAGTGTGACGTCTTTTTGCTGAATCAAACGGTGAAATCCGAACTAAGCGATGAACACCTTTTTCAGATTTCAAATACCCAAATGCATTATGACCTTTGATGAGTAAAGTAACACTCTTGATTCCCGCTTCGTCCCCGGCTTGATAATCCAAGATTTCCACTTGATACCCGTGCTGTTCTGACCAGCGTGTATACATACGCAATAGCATGCTGCCCCAATCTTGTGATTCCGTTCCGCCAGCTCCAGGATGTAATTCCAGAATAGCGTTATTTCGATCATAAGGTTCATCAAGTAACATGGCTAACTCATACGTCTTCATTTTTTCATTTAACACATGTAATCGTGTTTCCAATTCCGCTTGCATTTCTGCATCTGGTTCTTCTTGCAATAACTCCGTCAAAAGTTCTAATTCTTCCAATTCATCCGCTAATGAATGAAATTGGTCGTAAGCTTCTTTATTCGCATTATTTTCATTGATTACTTGTTGAGCAGCAATGCTGTCATCCCAAAAACCTGGTTCAGCCATCTTGTACTCAGCTTGCGCAATCGATTCTTCCAACTGATCTAAGTCAAAGAGACCCCCTAAAGCTTGTGACCTTCTCTTGCATGTCAGCTAACAAATTGCGAATCTCAAAAATTTCCATGTTTGCTTCCTTCTTTCTCTGGGCAATCTTTTTCGTCTTCTTTTCACTTCTTTTTCTAGTCTACCAGAATCTAAAGATAACAGAAAGAAGGTGAGACAAATTCTTTCTAAAAAGAACTTCTCTCACCAGCTTCTTTCTATTTAAAAATGATTAGGCTTCATTTTTCCCGTGGCAGTTTTTATATTTCTTTCCGCTTCCACAAGGACAAGGATCATTTCGTCCAACTTTATTCACTTGAACTGGTTGTTTTTTTGCGCTTGTGTTACTTTTTTCTTCTGCACTTGCTTCTGTAGCATGTGAAGCTTCGCCTTGAGATACTTGTTCTCGTTGAACATTTTGACGGATTTCAGCTTTCATGAATAATCGAGTCACCTCATATTCAATTGCGCCGACCATATCTTCAAACATTTTGTATCCTTCTGTTTGATACTCAACTAGCGGATTATTTTGCCCATATGCACGTAGCCCAATTGATTGACGTAATTGATCCATTGCATCAATATGATCTGTCCATTTTGAATCAACCACACGCAAGATAACAACTTTTTCAAATTCTAAGAGTTGTTCAGGACCGTTCAAATGGTTGGCTTTTGTATTAAACACATCTTGTGCTAGCTCATTTAAATAAGCTTTCATTTCTTCTGGCGTTTTTCCTTCAAGCTCTTTCACGCTGATACTGTCTTCATGGACAATCGCATTTCCTGCAAAATCAACGATTCCTTCAAGGTTCCAGTTTTCTTTTTCTAGTTGTGTGTGTGCATCTACTACACGACTAATTGTTCTTTTGACCATATTCATCAATGGTTGAGATAAACTAGTTTCTTCCATGATGACATCTTGGCGTTGTTTATAAATGACTTCACGTTGTTCACGCATCACATCGTCATATTGTAAAACATTTTTACGCGTATCATAGTTGTTTCCTTCTACTCGTTTTTGAGCAGACTCAACTTGTTTCGTTAACATCTTACTTTGGATAACCGCATCTTCATCCCCAATTTTCATCCGATCCAAGAAAGCTTTGATTCGTTCTGAACCAAAACGTTTCATCAAATCATCTTCTAATGAAAGATAAAATTGTGACATACCTGGGTCACCTTGACGTCCAGCACGTCCACGCAACTGATTATCGATACGACGAGATTCATGACGTTCCGTACCAATAACAGCTAAACCACCTAATTCACGTACACCAAGGCCTAACTTGATATCCGTCCCACGACCAGCCATGTTGGTAGCAATCGTAACTGCACCTTTTTGCCCAGCATTCATGATGATTTCAGCTTCTTTAAAATGATTTTTAGCATTTAATACTTCATGGGGAATCCGTTCGCGATTCAACATATCTGATAGTAATTCAGATGTTTCAACCGCAACTGTACCTACTAAGACAGGTTGTCCTTTACGATAACGGTCTTTGATATCTTGAACAACCGCATGGAATTTACTTTCCAATGTTGGATAAAGTAAATCTGCACGGTCATCACGAATAACAGGACGGTTCGTTGGAATTTGAATAACTTGAATGTTATAGATTTCTCTAAATTCTTCTTCTTCCGTTTTCGCAGTACCAGTCATCCCAGAAAGTTTTTTGTACATGCGGAAATAGTTTTGGAATGTGATCGAAGCCATTGTTTTTGTTTCATCTTCGATTTCCACACCTTCTTTTGCTTCGATTGCTTGGTGAAGTCCATCAGAGTAACGACGACCATCCATGATACGACCAGTAAATTGGTCCACGATCATGACTTTTCCGTCTTGAACCACATAATCAATATCAAGTAACATAATGTAGTTCGCACGTAATGCTTGATCTAAGTGATGTGTCAAAGCAGTGTTTTCAATGTCATATAAGTTTTCTAACCCAAAAGTTTCTTCTGCTTTTTCGATTCCCGTTTCAGTTAACCCAATCGTTTTTGATTGAACGTCGATTTTATAGTCTTCTTCTTCCTTCAAGCGTTTAACGAAGTTATCCGTTCTTGTGTATAAAGCAGTTGATTTTTCTGCTTGTCCTGAAATAATCAATGGTGTTCTGGCTTCATCGATCAAAATTGAATCCACTTCATCGACAATCGCATAGTTCAATGGTCGTTGAACCATTTGATTACGATAAACCACCATGTTGTCACGTAAATAGTCAAATCCTAATTCGTTATTTGTACTATAAGTAATATCACAATTATATGCGTCACGTTTTTCATCAGCTGATTTTGAATTGATATTCAATCCAACGCTAAGCCCTAAGAAATTATATAGCTCACCCATTTCAGTTGAGTCACGGGTTGCTAAATATTCATTTACGGTAACAACGTGCACACCTTCACCTGACAATGCATTTAAATACACTGGCATAGTAGCGGTCAATGTTTTACCTTCACCGGTACGCATCTCTGGAATGTTCCCATCGTGAAGAACGATCCCACCCATCAATTGGACGTGGTAAGGATATAAGCCCAAGACACGTTTTGCTGCTTCGCGAACAACGGCGAACGCTTCTGGTAATAATTGGTCTAAGGTTTCACCTTTTTGGTATCTGCCTTTAAATTCATCAGTTTTTGCTTGTAATTGCTCATCAGTTAAAGCTGCCATTTTATCAGCATGTGATTCAACTTTTTTAGCAATGCTATCTAAACGTTTTAGTTCTTTTTTATCATTTTCAATGATTGAACGTATAAAATTGGCCATTCGTTGTATAATCTCCTTTTTCTGCAATATCCATCTCGCTTATGTAGACTCTCCTGTCCATTTTATCATTACTTATAGATAATTGAAATATCTTAGCTAGATTATTCTGTGAACTTCTTCATTCTTAATAAAAATACAGCTTCCTTATGTAAAAAAAAACCTTATGGTGTCTAACTAGACACCATAAGGTTTTAAAAATAGTTATTTTTAGTCAGTTTCGATTAAACCATATTTTCCATCTTTACGACGGTAAACGATACTTGTACCATTGGTTTCAGCATCTTCAAAGATAAAGAAGTTGTGTCCTAACATATTCATTTGTAAGACAGCTTCTTCACTATCCATTGGTTTCAATGACAAACGTTTTGTACGAACGATATCTAATTCAGATTCGTTTTCACCTTCACCGTTTTCTTCATTGAATAATACTGCAGCACTTGCAGTATTCATGCCAGTTTCACGAGATTTGCGGTTGATTTTTGTTTTAAATTTGCGAATTTGACGTTCCAATTTATCAACAACCAAATCAATACTTGCATATAAATCTGGTGAAGTTTCTTCCGCACGTAATACAAGATAAGGTAATGGAATCGTTACTTCCACTTTTGCTGTTTTTTCAGTATAAACTTTTAAGTTTACATGGGCTGTAGCATCGGGTGCATCACTGAAATAACGTTCTAACTTGCCTACTTTTTTTTCAACATAGTCACGAATCGCTTCAGTTACTTCGATATTTTCGCCGCGTACATTATATCTAAACATAAAAATTACCCCTTTCGTCTACCACAATCAAGAAGGAGAAGGACCACTCTTTCCCTCTTCTTATTTATATTATATCGAACTCTAATCTATTTGCAAACTAAATCGCTACCAATTTCACGTATTTTTTACTTTTTCCTTTATCGTGCTAAAGAAAACGTCCGAATTTTAGTTGGTTGATGCTCTGCAAGACAACTCGCAGCATGAAATAACGTCTGTCCTGTTGTATACACATCATCAATTAATAAAATTTTACACTGTTTGATTTGCTCTGGGTCAACGCACAAAGCAAATGGCTGAGGCATCGCCAATCTCTTTGCTCGAGAATGTTGCGCCTGAGCAGAATGGTGTTTGACTCGTTTAAGTAATAGCTGAAAAGTCACTCCTGAGACTTTAAGCATCTGGCTCACTTGATTGAAGCCACGTTGAGCTAGTCGTTCGTTTGATAATGGAATCGGGCAAAAACGATAATCAGGGAATCTTTTTGGTAAACTTTGCCATTGCTTTGCAAAAGTCCCTGCTAAACGAATATCCCCTATAAATTTGTATTGTTGGAACCACGTTTGCATCGCTTCGTCATATTTGAAAAAGCTTTGGTGGCAAAAATCATATGTCGGATAACGTTCTTGCCAATAAAGACAATCTGTGCAAAAGGTTTTCTGACTATGTGTGGATTTGCTCTCACTCTTCAGCAAACTTTTTTGGCAACCATCACACCTATTTTCTATGGATAAAGGAGTAAACAGTTTGGCACATTCCCAACAGAGTTCAACCGACTTTTTTTGCTGAACGAGTTCCTTGATTGTTAAATTTTTAATGATTGGCTTTTGGCAATAGCAACACTTCATTGTAAGAGCTTCCCCGCTTTGTTCATCATTTTGATTTCTTTTACTGCTTTTTTGATTGCACGTGTTTTTTCATGATAATAGAAACAGACTTGACTGTTACTGAATTCTCCCTTGCGATCCGCTCGACCGGCAATTTGAACAAGTGCAGATTTCGTAAAAACTTCATGCTCTGCGCCTAGAACAAGAACTGAAATATTTTCGAAAGTAACACCTCGTTCAAGAATCATGGTGGTTAAAAGCACATCGTATTTTTGATGACGCATCGCTTGTACTTTCTCCTGACGTTTTTTATCTTTTGAAGATACAGATGTAATAGTAGTTGTTGGTAACCATTCCGCTAATTTTATTTGCAATTCATTCATCAATTCAATACTTGGACAAAATACTAAGACATGGTTGTCTTTCACTAATTTTTGGATTTTTTTGATTAATGGGTTCATTTTTTTTCGTTTGTTTAAGCACTGGCGCCAATTATTCCAGAAAATGAGTTGTGGCTCGGGTAACAATCGTTGATGAAAGCGTAAAGGTAAGTAATGGATCTGAAATTTTCGTCGGATTTCTTTTAGCAAACGTTCATCGGGTGTTGCAGTTAAATAGATCAATTGTCCATCAAGTTTCTTTGCTGTTTCCGTCGCATACTGGAGTCCTTTATCTCTAACATAGGGAAACGCATCAATTTCATCAACGACTAATAAATCGAATGCGTGATAAAAACGATACAACTGGTGTGTCGTACAAATAACGAAGGAACTAAATGTATAGGGAACCTGTTGTTTGCCATGAAGTAAGACGATTTTTTCTTCTGGAAAAACTGTAGTAAAACGCAACCAAAGTTCTTGGCACACATCCACCCGCGGCGAAGCAATCGCCACTCGTTTCCCAGCAGCTAGGAACAATTGTAGAAGTGGATACAAGATTTCTGTTTTACCGGCACCGGTCACTGCCCAGATTAAATGATGATCTGTTACTTGTGTAGTCAAACGTTGGGCAATTTTGGCTTGTTCTATCGTTAATGTTTTGTCCCAAGTAAAAATAATTTGACGTGGAAACAATGCTGGCTGGTCAAACAACCATAACTCTTGGGTTGTATCGTTTCGCCCCAAAAACAAACAATGTGGACAATAATACTCTTCTTCATTTAGTTTGGCTTCTTGTTGCTGAGTGATTTGTCCACATCGTTGACAAATGATCTGTTTGCTTTGTTTCACTATGCCTGTGATCCGTTGGTACGTGACTTGGTTCAGTATTTCTTTTGGTAGTTGTGCGACTTCTCTCGTTAACAGCCGCCTTCCCCAAACTTTTTTATATGGCATTTTGCTTCCCTTAGAAAAGATACGCAAAAAAAGTGCGAGGCATTTTCAAAATGAAAAAACCTCACACTTTTTAATTCGTCCGTACGCTTTATTTATCACCAATTAGTGTCAAAGCTTGTTGTAACACTTTTTCGCCATTCATCATGCCATAATCAGCCATGTTGATGATATCTAATGGAATTCCTTTTGGCTCAACACGTTTTTCAAAGTCGCCTTTCATAAAACGAACTTGTGGGCCTAATAATAAAACATCAACGTCTTTGCTTGCTAAATGATTATCTGCATCAGACGCTGATACTGCAAAGATGTCTGTATCTAAGCCTTGTGCTTCCGCAGCTTTTTCCATTTTAGTTACTAATAAGCTCGTACTCATACCAGCTGAACAGACAAGCATAATTGTTTTTTTTGACATTGTTAATCTCCCCTTTTCTAAGCCAAGGAACGTAACCGCTTTCTTGTTCCTATGTACCTATTATAGCTAAAAGATAACGATTGTCAACGTTTTCTGAATGCGGTTCACTCATCGAACAACCAACTGGATTTTACTAGTTGGTTAAAGACGATATATTCTTTTGCCAAATTAACAACAACAACTTCATATCCTGCATTCAGCCAACCATAAGCTCCTTTTTCCGGATGACGATAATCGTTCGCCCACCAATCCGTAGTCTGTCTGGCAGACTTTGGAAGCCCACTGTTAGGAAATAGCAACTCATCCATTTGAGTAAACGTCAAAGTAATTTGCGAACCACCATTATTTTTTATGTAGTGGGTTATAGCATCATATTTTTTCACACGTTCTTTCATTCCCAACTTCACCTACCTTTCCTTTATTATCCCATAGTCCAGCATTTGCGCAACCATTTCGAAAGTTGAAACATCAAAAGATTTTTCATATACTAAAGAAAGTAACTCTTCATTTGAAATGAGGTAAAACAATGATTGAACGTTATCTAACGGTCAAAGAAGATGGCCAAAGTGAAATTGAAATAAAAAAATCTCGGTTTATTTGTTCCTTCAAACGTGTGACGGCTGAAGAAGAAGCCAAAACATTTATCCAAGCAATCAAAAAGGAACACTGGAAAGCAAATCATAACTGTAGTGCTTTTGTCATTGGTGATAAAAGTGAGATCCAACGCAGTAGTGATGATGGCGAGCCAAGCGGAACAGCTGGTGTGCCCATGCTTGAAGTCTTAAAAAAGAATGAACTAATTAATGTTGTTGCCGTGGTCACGCGCTATTTTGGTGGCATCAAATTAGGTGCTGGCGGATTGATTCGTGCTTATACGCAAGCTGTTTCGCATGGTCTAACTGAGGTTGGGATTGTTGAAGGTACCTTACAACAGGAACTCGCCGTCGCCATTACTTACCCACAACTAGGAAAGCTAGAAAATTTTCTTGAACTACAACAAGTGACTGTCAAGGAAACCCGTTACACCGATCAAGTAATTGTTGTTTGTATGGTTAATGAAACAGAAGGCTCACAGTTTAAAGCAGCAGTCACCGAATTATTGAATGGACAAGTTTCCTTCGAAAAGGGACCCATTTCTTATTATGAACAACTCATTACACCAAGTGAAAAATAGACAAAAATAAACCAAGCTGAAACAACGAATTGTTTCAGCTTGGTTTATTTCTCTAGATAAAATTCAAATCGGTTCCCAACATATTGCGTACGTACGTATTCAAACGGCGTTCCTTCTTCAAAGTAAGAAACTTGTCGCAAGCGTAGAACTGCATCCCCACGTTTGACTTCTAGGTATTCAGAAATCTGTTCTGAAGCTAACATCGCAGAAATCGTTTGGTTTGCATGACCAATTTTCTTTCCACCTTTTTCTTCTAACGTTCGATACAATGATTCTGTAATTTCTGATTTGCTATATCCTTCAATAATTTTTTGTGGAATACTGGCAACTTCAAAACAGATTGGCACGTTATCTGCATAACGAATACGTTCCATCCGAAGAATCACGTCTTCTTTTTCTAATTGTAATTTTTCCATCTCACTTGAACTAGGTGACGTTAAGAAATAAGAAACCGTTCGGCTAGAAGGTACTCGATTTTGTGACTCCATAATTTCGGTGAAACTAGTTGTTCCAGACATTTTCTCTTGAACTTTTTCACGCGCAACGTAAGTCCCTGAACCAATTTTTCTCTCTAAGATTCCTTCGTCTGCTAAATTTTGGATTGCTTGACGCAAAGTCATTCGACTCACATTAAATTTTACAGCCAATTCTCTTTCAGAGGGAAGGCGGTCACCGATTTTCCAGACCCCTTGTTCAATCTCATTTTTTAATTGATCATGAATTTGTATATATACGGGTAACTGATTCGACATCTGATTTCATCCTTCCTTTCGTTTTCTTTATTATAACTGGTATATACCTGATTCTCAACCAAAAAAGGATTTTCTCCATTGAGCAATTGAAACCGTACAACTTGTTTTTCTTCAAAAAACGAGGAAAAAGTAAGTTTTAAACCTACTTTTTCCTCATTTACTTCTTGTCCAGTTAGGCTGTTTATGAAATGGTTTCTTTCGCTAATGTTTTATTAGCAGTCGCCATCATTAAACGAATGCGATTTAATTGGTTGACAATCGAAACGCCTGGATCATAATCAATTGCTGCAATATTTGCGTTAGGATATTGACGACGCAATTCTTTGATGACACCTTTGCCAACTACATGATTAGGCAAACAGCCGAATGGTTGCATACAAACAATGTTATTCACATCGCGTTTCAACAATTCAATCATCTCGCCTGTTAAGAACCAACCTTCACCTGTTTGATTTCCAATCGACAAGATTTTACTTGCATCTTCTGCCAAATCTTGAATAGATTGGATGCCATCAAATCGTTCTGATTTTCTTAATGCTTTATCCATTGGTTTTTCAATCATTTCAATCATCCGAATCGCAAATTGTGCGAGTAACTTACTTTGTTTGGCCATGCCAAGATTTTCATATTTCCAAACTTGATTGTATAAGGAATAGTTCATAAATCCGACAATATCAGGAACCACTGCTTCTGCACCTTCCGCTTCAAGTAAACGAACAATATCGTTATTCGCAGTTGGAGAATACTTAACTAAGATTTCACCAACTACTCCCACTTTTGGTTTTTTCACATCAGAAATCGGTAAGGTATCAAATGCTTTGACGATTTTCTTCATATTGCTATTAAACAACGTCAAAGAGCCATTCCGAACATTTTTTTCCACTCGTTGGAGCCACTCTTCATGTAGTCGATCAACTGTACCTTTTTCTAATTCGTAAGGACGTGTACGATAAACAACTCGTTCAAACAAATCACCATATAAAAAGGCAATCGCCAAACGTTTTAACATCGGAAACGTGAATTTAAACCCAGGATTTGATTCCACACCCTTGTTCCCCATTGAGATCGAAACAACTGGAATATTTCCAAATCCTGCATCATTCAATGCTTTTCTAAGTAATGGAATATAATTTGTTGCACGACAACCACCACCAGTTTGAGTCATCATCACACTTGTATTTTCCAAATCATACTTACCACTTTCCAAGGCTTCTACTAATTGGCCAATGGAGATGATTGCTGGATAACACGCATCATTGTTCACATATTTCAGTCCAACATTGATTGCTTCATTATCTTCTGCTGGCAAGCAAACAACATTGTACCCAGAGGCATTTAACGCTACATCCACTAAGCCAGATTGATGAATCGGACTAAGCATTGGCAACAACAAAGTATGTTTTTCTTTCATTTCTTTTGTAAAGACGATTTTTTCTGGTTCTTCAAATCGTTTGACTGGAACAAAATTTTGTTTTGCCCGTTCATTGACTGCTGCTTTTAAGGAACGTAATCGAATACGAATTGCCCCAAGGTTTGCTCCTTCATCAATTTTTAGAACCGTATAGATTTTTCCATATTGTTCCATGATTTCTTCGACTTGATCCGTTGTTACTGCATCTAAACCACAACCGAATGAATTCAATTGAACTAATTCAAGATTTTTTGATTTTGCAACGACACGTGCAGCCGCGTATAGCCGTGAGTGGTAGACCCATTGATTCACAACACGTAAATTTCCTACATCCCCTAAATGAGAAATGCTGTCTTCGGTCAATACGTGGAAGCCTTCTTGTGTAATTACTTCAGAGATTCCATGATTGATTTCTGGGTCTAAATGGTACGGACGACCTGAGATAACAATTCCTCGCTCATTTTTTTGATTCAACATCAATAAGGTTTCTTCACCTTTTTTCTGAATATCTGCCTTAAATGTTGCTAATTCTTCATATCCATGATGCAATGCTTGAGCAATCTGTTCTTCCGAAAAATCAAAATCCACAAAAGTTTGGTGTAAAACTTTTGCGACTGCTGATTCGTTTGCTAAGTTGATAAAGGGATTTCGATAATCGACTTTACCATCGCGAATGTCGTCCACATTATTTTTAATAACATCTGGATAGCTCTGGACAATAGGACAATTGAAGTGATTATCCGCTTCATTAGATTCTTGTTGTTCAAAAACAACCCCCGGATAAAAAATACGTGGAATACCCGCATCAATCATTGCCTGAATATGCCCGTGTGTGATTTTAGCTGGATAACATGCTGTATCACTTGGGATTGTTTCCATTCCTTGCTCATATAACTCTTTGTTTGAACGTGGTGATAACTCTACTCTAAATCCTAAATCAGTGAAAAATGTATGCCACAAAGGATAGTTTTCATACATATTCAATACTCGAGGAATACCAATCACACCATTGACTGCTTCTTTTTTGCGTAATGGACGATATTTGAATAAACGTCGATATTTATAGTCGACAAGATTGACCTTTTTGTCTTCCTTTTTGATCTTGATTCGAGCACCGCGTTCGCACCGATTTCCAGTGATAAATTGACGCCCATCAGAAAATAACGTAACTGTTAACATACAGTTATTTTCACACAGACCACAATGAGTAAATTCTTTTTCCGCAGTAAAGTGATCAAGCTCTTCTTCTGACAAAATGGTACTTTCTTCACCTAGCGCATAATTTTCCATGGCAATCAGCGCTGCTCCATAAGCCCCCATCAGCCCAGCAATTGATGGACGAACAACTTCACGTCCACTAATCAATTCAAACGCGCGTAACACCGCTTCGTTATAAAAAGTGCCACCTTGGCAAACAATTTTTTCGCCAAGATCTTCTGGTCTGCGAACTTTAATTACTTTATAAATAGCATTTTTGATAACAGAATAAGATAATCCAGCAGAAATATCTCCGACCGACGCACCTTCTTTTTGAACTTGCTTCACTTTTGAATTCATAAAAACTGTACAGCGAGAACCTAAATCAACTGGTGCTTTGGATGCCACGGCAGCTTTCGCAAAATCCCGTACATCATAATTTAATGATTGAGCAAATGTTTCAATAAATGAACCACAACCAGAAGAGCAGGCTTCATTTAATTGGATGGAGGAAAGCACACCATCTTTGATCGTCATGGCTTTCATATCTTGACCACCAATATCTAAAATAAAATCAACACCAGGTTGGAAAAAATTTGCTGCTTTATAATGCGCCATCGTTTCCACTTCACCAATATCAACCTTTAAGGCATTTTTGATCAATAATTCGCCATAACCTGTTGCTGCTGCTTTTCCGATAAAAACATCTTCTGGTAATTGACTGTACAACTCTTTTAGCACTTTCATCGTTGTCTCTAAAGGTTGACCTTCATTATTTCCATAGAAAGAAAAAAGAATTTCTCCTTCCTCATTAATCAAGGTAACTTTTGTCGTTGTCGAACCAGCATCGATTCCTAAAAATGCTACACCATGATGTTCTGAAAGTGGCTTTTCTGAAGCAGTCGCTTGTGCATGGCGTTCACGAAAAGTGGTTAAATCGGCTTCTTCTTCAAATAGCGGTGATAAAGTAGTTGAGGGTGTTAGTTGTGCTTGATTACCATTTTCCAAAGCATCAAGCAAAGCAGCAATTGTCGTCACTCGTGCTTCCTCAGCATAAAAAGCAGCACCCATTGCCACAAATAACTGCGGATTTTCTGGAAAAATGACATTTTCCGGTGCAATGTCCAATGTTTCAATAAAACGTTTACGTAATTCTGACATAAAGTACAGTGGCCCACCTAAAAATGCTACTTTTCCTTTGATTTTTCGTCCAGCTGCCAATCCGGCAATCGTTTGATTTACTACAGCCTGAAAAATACTCGCTGCAATATCTGCTTTATCTGCCCCTTCATTGATCAATGGTTGCACATCTGTTTTAGCAAACACACCACAGCGTGAAGCAATAGGATAAATTTGACGATATTCCTTGGCTAACTCATTCACGCCATTTGAGTCCGTCTTCAACAAAACGGCCATTTGGTCAATAAATGCGCCTGTTCCTCCAGCGCAGCTCCCATTCATTCGTTGCTCTAATGCACCTTCAAAAAAAGTAATCTTCGCATCTTCTCCGCCCAATTCAATCGCAACATCTGTTTCAGGAATTATTTCTTCCACTGTGCGTGTACATGCGATGACCTCCTGAACAAAAGGAATGTTCAATACATCTGCCAGTCCCATACCGCCTGATCCGGTGATTGCCATGGCAATTGGTTGATTGCGAACCAATGCTTGTGCTTCACGTAAAACTTTGGCTGTTGCTTTCTTGACATCTGAATAGTGACGTTCATATTTGGAAAAGATTGTTTGATTTTGCTCATCTAATAATACTAATTTGACTGTCGTGGATCCGACATCGATTCCCGCTCGTAAGTTCATCTGTTCTCCTCCTCAAACAGACAGTTTGTTGATTATCTAACAAAGTGTCTGTTATACTACTTATGTATATTTTAGAAACAATTTGCTGGTTTTGCAACTGGCAAACACCCCTTATTTGTGAGATAAGCAACAAACAAATTAAAAATGTCGAATAACAAGCGAGGAATTTTTTATGGTTAAGAAAATTGATCTTCGAGTGAAACGAACACACAAAATGATTATCGAGGCATTTATTCGCTTGGTAGAAGAAAAAGGATACGATAACGTCACCGTGCAAGACATTGCCGATGAAGCAATGATCAATCGTGCGACCTTTTATGCTCATTTTAAAGACAAACAAGATCTCTACGAACAAATTTTTGAAATGGCGATCAACGCCTTTACCTCTGTTTTGGATTTAGAACAACTTGTTCATGGCAATCGAATCAAAGTGAAACAAATCATTGCTGCTTTAACAAATATTTACAAAAACATCCAAGAAAGAAAAACTTTCTTTTTGACCATCATGGATGGTTCGTCCAACGAACTTTTGCGTAAAAAACTAGAAGAGCTTTTATACAATAAATACGCAAACATCTTCAATCGCTTAAAAATCACCGAAAATGAATTGGAAGTCCCTATTGATTTTATTATCGAATACATGACTTCGATCTTCATCGGGACTCTGCACTGGTGGATTACTAGTGACACAAACATGTCAGCCGAACAATTGGCTGCTTTAGTCGTGAAATTAGTTGGAAATGGTCATCTGACGGTATTAGGGATTGAAGTCGAAAGATAACAAAAAACTGCCAACTCGCTTTTTTTAGCGTTTGGCAGTTTTTTGTTATTATTAGCGGTTTTTTGCTAACCATTTTTTCGTGTGATTGGTTGGACGTTTCGACTTGATTTGGACTGCTTTTTTTGCATTTTTTGGAAGTCCAACTTCTACATCATATTTGCCAGATTTAACCAAATCATATAATTTTTCAGCAGTTTCATCGACTTTTTCTTTCCACTTCATTCTCTTCACCCTTTCTCTTTAAGTACCTAATTCAACTCTAGCTTAATTCTTCAAATACTTCAAGAATCAAGCTACTGTAAGCAAAAAAAAAACGAGATAACAGAAACTGTCATCTCGTAAACGTCTATATAAGAACTGGGGTAGCTGGATTCGAACCAACGCATGAGGGAGTCAAAGTCCCTTGCCTTACCGCTTGGCTATACCCCAATAAAAAAAATGGAGGAGAGTGGATTCGAACCACTGAACCCTAAGGAACGGATTTACAGTCCGTCGCGTTTAGCCACTTCGCTACTCCTCCGAAAGGTCTGTATCAACCTGACTTAGTTATAATACCTAATTTCACAGATTTTTGCAACCCTTTATTGAAAACTTTTTTGATATTTTTTTAGTCTTGTAAATTCCAGTGGCGAATTACCGTTTCTATCGCATTCTCAAGGCTTTTTTCCTTTCCAAAGTCTTCTTCACCAAAAAATATTTCAAATTCTTTTGGTCCATATGCTAAAATTTCACCGATATTTTTTTTACCAATAAATAACTGAGTAACCTCATAATTTTTGCCATTAATTACTTTTTGGATTTCTTCTACTCGTACTTCAATATCTTTATTCTTTTTTGACATCATTCTCACCTCCCATCTATTTTATCATACTCTCTACAATAAAATATACCCTGTTTACTTAACAGGGTATATAATCTGATTCTCTTCAAACTCTTAGGCCTCTCTTTGACTGACTGCATAATAATTTGCAGCAGCACCAACCAAATTTGCATCATTACGATAGTCACATAATAAGATTTCTGGAACAAAATCATGTAGATCTAGCTTATCCATTAATTTTTCAATACGCTGATTCAATTCGTCAATCAAGCCCTCTTTTGCAGAGATCCCACCACCAAGCACAATCACTTCTGGATCAAATGAAAACTGGATACTGAAAAGTCCTTTTGCTAAGTAATCATAAAATTTTTCAACTTCTTCTTGAGCGATCACATCGCCTGACTCCGCCATTTCAAAAACTTCTTTTCCAGAATAGGTCATCTTATCTAAGCCTAGACGCTCACAATAACGCCATGCCATCTGCACAGCAGTTCCCAAAATACTGAATGTTTGATCACCATCTAAAAACATCATTCCAAACTCTCCGCCATAAAGATGCGCGCCTTTGTTCATTTGTCCTTTCGTAAACATCGCGCCACCAATCCCTGTTCCAATAACGACAAATGCAACATCTTGGTAATCTCGCGCTGCGCCTTCATAAAATTCTGCCATTCCGGCACAATTCGCATCATTTTCGATAGTAATTGGTAACCCAAACAATTCTTCTAATTCTTTGAAAATATTAAAGCCGTGAATATAAGGGATTGCACTAATCCCTTCAATGATTTGGCGTTCGCTGTTAACTACACCTGGAGCGCTGATCCCTATGCCTTCGATCGCGTTTGTTCCAACAAAAGCTTGGTATGTTTCGCTTAGTTTTTGTTTCATTTCTTCCCAAGTAGCAGGTGTTGGAAATTGGTTGGTTGCTTCTAATTGACGACCATTCCAATAACCATATTTTACTGCTGAACCACCAAAATCAAATACAAGAATTCCCATAACTATTTTCGCTCCTTTTTGCTTCCTAAAAATATTGTAAAGCAATCCCATTATTTTTGAAAGCCTTTTCCGAAACGATTTACCAAATCTAGCGAAGTGATTGGATACTTTTAGCTAATGTCACTTGATCTCTTAATAAAATGCCCTCTTCATAAATGGGCCCTGCATAGTTTTTGATAAAATAATCCTTTTCTCGAGAAATTTCACTAAACCCCTTTTTTTGATACAAATGTAAAGCAGCAGAAGTGATACTGCCCGTACGAATGATTATTTGCGTTTGATTTTCTGCCTCTTCCTCAATTTGTTGGAATGCGGCTTCTAATAGTAAACCACCGATTCCTTTTCCTTGGCTTTGGGGAGCTACCGCAACATTCATGATTTCAAATTCATCCTTTGTGGCGACAAAAATCAAGACTCCCAGTGTTTCTCCATTTTCTTTCCAAATAATTCCTTCACCTTGCTCAAGGTAAGCAAGCACTTTTTCTTTTTCAGGATCAGCATCTAGTAGTAACGCCCATGGAAGTTCATTTGCCTTTAATTTTTCAATCATCGGTAATAGTTCTCCTTTCATTGCTAAAAAAGAATAAATTTTCCCCTTTACTCTCGTCCATCATAATCTGGCTGCTCTTTGTCAACTGTATTCCTCGTTAATTTGAAGTTTTTTGGTACATAATCAATGCCGCCTCTTACAAATGGATGACAACGTAAAATCCGTGCTGTCCCCATTAACGTTCCTTTCACAGCACCATGCACTTGAATCGCACGAATCATATAATTTGAGCATGTCGGATAATAACGACAACTCGGTGGAAATGCGGGTGAAATGAATCGTTGATAACCTCTTACTAAATAAATCAAGAATTTTTTCATTTTCTCTGCCTCACTAATCAGTCTATATAAAAAGGAGTTGCGACAAAAATTGCCACAACCCCTTAAATCTCAGTTAAAAAAGTCTCGAATATGAAGCCATAAATCAAGTTGGAAAACTCGAAACGGGTTTCCACCACCGATTATGCCGTAACCAATCATTGTACCGGCAATAAAAAGAAGAAAAAGCAAGATGATCACAATTAGAATCTTCATCAAACTGACTAAAATATAACGATGGTTACTCATTCAAACACGTCCTTAAGCGATAGTTTGTGCAGTTTTTTCTGTTGGTGTTTGATCCATTTCAACACGTTCAACATTTGCACCCAGTTGTTGTAATTTCAAATGGAAATTATAATAGCCACGATCTAAATATTTCAAATTACGAACACGTGTCACACCATTTGCTTTTAATCCAGCTAAAATCAACGCAGCAGCAGCACGTAAATCCGTAGCATATACTTCTGCACCTTGTAATTCATGGGCGCCTTCAATCATTGCAACATTTCCATCAATCTTAACATGTGCATTCATACGACGCATTTCTTCCAAATGTTGGAAACGATTTTCAAAGACAGTTTCAGTTACGACACTTGTACCTTCAGCAACCATTTGAATGGCAGACATTTGTGCTTGCATGTCTGTTGGAAAACCAGGATGAGGCATTGTTTTCACGTCCGTTGGTAATACATGTTTTGGTCCAACTACACGAACGCCACCTTCTTCATCTGTAATTGTCGCACCCATTTCTGTTAATTTAGAGATCAAAGGACGGTTGTGTTCAGAAATCGCATCAGCAATTAAAACATTTCCTTCTGTCATTGCTGCAGCAACCATGAATGTTCCTGCTTCAATACGGTCTTGAACGATTGAATGTGTCACAGCGTGTAAATGTTCAACACCTTCAATACGCATTGTTTCTGTACCAGCGCCATAGATATTTGCGCCCATTTTATTTAAGATATTTGCCAAGTCAACAATTTCGGGTTCACGAGCAACGTTTTCGATAATCGTTGTACCTTTTGCTTTCACAGCAGCCATCATGATATTTTGTGTTGCACCTACACTTGGAAAGTCTAAATAGATCGTATTACCAATCAATTCATCAGCGATTGCTTCGATATAACCATTTTTTTGGATAATCTTCGCACCTAACGCTTGGAATCCTTTTAAATGCAAATCAATTGGGCGTTTGCCAATGGCACAGCCACCAGGCATCGCCACTTTTGCATGACCATTTCTGGCTAATAATGGACCCATAACAACGATTGATGCGCGCATTTGACTAACATATTCATAAGGCGCTTCGATTTCTAATTGTCTTGACGCATTAAGTGTCACTTGATTTTGCTCTTCATCAAAGTCAACATCTACATTCAAATGACGGATCACTTGATTCATTGTAAATACATCTGAAAGAATTGGAACATTCGTTAATGTTGTTGTTCCTTCTTCCGCTAATAAACTAGCAGCTAAAATTGGTAGTACAGCATTTTTAGCTCCTTCAATCTTGACAGTTCCTGTTAATTGATTGCCACCTTGTACGATGATCTCTTCCATGTTGTTCCCCCCAAAAAAATTCCAATGAGCATACTCTTACTCAAAATCTTTTTCATTATAGCATTTCTTCTTTTAAAATAGTACCCTTTTTTGAAATTAGATACTAAGAAAAAGATTCCGACATAACGCCATGATTTCTAGAAAAAAATTGCTAGCAGTGTATCCTAAAAAAATTGAAAAAAAGACAATTACCATTCTGATTTGCGTAGTATTTTGCATATATTTAAAAAACGTTTCTGTACGCAAAGAACGCAAAGACCAAAAAGCTAAATAAATAAACGCTAAATGACTCACCATTCGAATAATTGCGTCAATTCCATAGACTTGCATCATAACGTCCTTTCTTGCATCTATTTCCTGTAATCTCAATAAAACGATAATACCATAAATTTTCTAAAAGGAAAAATAACTGTGCCTTTTTTACATAAAATAAATGCAATTAAAAAAACTGTGCCAAAATCAACGACTGACTTTGGCACAGTTTTTATCAAAAAATAAGTTCATTTGAATCTACGTATGCTTAGAAACATTGATCCGATTGATTGCTCGGTGTAATGCAACTGTTGCACGTTTCAATTCATTCGTATCTTCTTTTTGTTTTGCTTCTTCGATTTGACGTTCTGCTCGTTGTTTTGCTCTTTCAGCACGAGAAACATCAATATCGCGTTCACGTTCCGCAGTATCTGCGACGATGGAAACTAGATTATCACGAACTTCCATGATTCCTCCGTTAACCGCAATCCAGTCAACGTGCGTATCAGAGTCCGTTCTCTTGATGCGAACTTCATCAATGGCTAAAGGAACGATAATTGGAGCATGTTTCGGTAAAATCCCCAATTCTCCAGCAGTTGTACGTGCAACGACAATTGCTGCATGGTGATCATAGACCAAGCCGTCAGGTGTTACCACATTAACTGTTAAAAATTGATCCATGGGGCACCCCTTTCTAGTAGCCTAGTTTTTTCGCTTTTTCAACGACATCTTCAATTCGACCTACGCTTCGGAAAGCTTCTTCAGGAAGATCATCATATTTACCTTCTAAGATTTCACGGAAACCTTTAACTGTTTCTTCAACAGGAACATAAGATCCTGGAAGACCAGTAAATTGTTCTGCAACGTTAAAGTTTTGTGACAAGAAGAATTGAATTCGACGTGCACGAGAAACTAAAACTTTTTCTTGATCAGATAATTCATCCATCCCTAAGATTGCAATAATATCTTGCAATTCACGGTAACGTTGTAAAACGTGTTGGACTTCAGTAGCCACTTTATAATGTTCTTCACCAACGATTTCAGGTGCAAGTGCACTTGAAGATGATGCCAATGGATCCACCGCTGGATAAATCCCTTGTTCAGTTAATTTACGTTCCAAGTTGGTCGTTGCATCTAAGTGAGCAAATGTTGTAGCTGGCGCAGGGTCAGTATAGTCATCGGCTGGTACATAGATAGCTTGGATAGAAGTAATTGAACCTTTTTTCGTTGAAGTAATACGTTCTTGTAATTGACCCATTTCTGTTGCTAAAGTTGGTTGGTAACCAACAGCAGAAGGCATACGACCAAGTAAGGCAGATACTTCTGAACCAGCTTGTGTGAAACGGAAAATGTTATCAATAAACAATAGTACGTCTTGACCTTCAACATCACGGAAGTATTCAGCAATTGTTAAACCAGTCAAGGCAACGCGCATACGTGCACCTGGTGGCTCATTCATTTGTCCAAACACCATCGCTGTTTTTTCAATAACGCCAGAATCTTTCATTTCATAGTAAAGGTCATTCCCTTCACGTGTACGTTCACCCACACCGGTAAACACTGAAATACCACCATGTTCTTGTGCGATATTGTGGATCAATTCTTGGATCAATACGGTTTTACCAACACCGGCACCACCGAACAAACCAACTTTCCCACCTTTAAGGTAAGGAGCTAGTAAGTCAATAACTTTGATCCCTGTTTCTAAAATTTCAGTACTTGTGCTTAATTCATCAAAATTAGGTGCTTTTTTATGAATTTCGCTTCTTTCAGCATCTTCTGGGAAAGGTTTTTCTAAATCAATAGTATCCCCTAATACGTTGAATACACGACCTAATGTTTCTTTACCAACTGGAACAGAGATTGCTTTGCCTGTATCGACAACTTCCATCCCTCTTTGTAAACCATCTGTTGATTCCATTGCAATCGTACGGATCACACCGTCCCCTAGTTCTAGGGTTGCTTCAAGAACAACTTTTGATTTTTTTTCATCTTTTTTATAAACAACTAACGCGTTGTTGATATCTGGTAAGGATTGGTCTAAAGAAAATTCCACGTCGACAACGGGACCGATTACTTGAACAATCTTGCCTGAACTCATCTTTTTTCCTCCAATCTCAATACTATTCTAGTGCCGAAGCTCCGGCAACAATTTCGGTAATTTCTTGGGTAATAGCCCCTTGTCTTGCACGGTTATAAGAAACCGTCAAGTCATCAATAATGTTTGCGGCATTATCAGTTGCTGTTTTCATTGCAGTCATGCCTGCTGCGTGTTCGGCAGTTTTAGCATCGACAATTGCACCATAAATCAAACTTTCAGCATATTGAGGCAATAATTGAGCTAAGATTTCTTCTTTTGAAGGTTCAAAAATGTATTCTTGCTCAAAACTTGTTGCTTCTTCTGGATCTAAATCTGAGATTGGTAACATCTTTTCTACACGAAATTGACTAGTTAATGAATTTATATGATGGTTGTAGCACACATATAATTCGTCAAAGACTTCATTTTGATACATTGTTGTAGCCATATTCACGATTTTTCTCACTTCATCAAAACTTGGTTGGTCAGATAAGTTACGCAATTCATAGGCAAGGTCAATACCACGAGCTTTGAAAAAGTCCGCACCTGTACCCCCAATTGCAATCATCACATACTCATCGGATGATTGGTGATCTTCTTCCAAAATCGACATCGTTTGTTTCAAAATTGAACTATTATAACCACCAACTAAACCACCGTCAGCTGTGATCACAATATAGCCTGTCTTTTTAACAGGGCGACTAATCAACATTGAATTATAGTTAATATCATTATTTGTGTTTGAAGAAGCAATATCACTTAATTGGGTCGCTGTTAAATGCGTAACGATTTCTCTCACTTTGTTCGCATAAACCTGAAACTTCTTAGATGAAGATTCTGATTTCGTCAGCTTCGAAGCAGAAACCATTTGCATGGCACGCGTAATTTGACTTGTTTTTTTCGTTGAAGCAATACGTGTCTTAATTTCATTTAGTGAAGCACCCATTCATCTCACCTCACTATGCATTTTGAATGGATTTCAATTTGTCTTCTGTCGAGGATGTACTACCTTTAGAAGCTAAGAAAATGTCTTTGTATTCTTTGATTGCACTGTTCAACGCTTCTTCTTCTGGAAGATCTTGTGTTGTACGGATAATTTCAAAGATATTTGGATGATTTGTATCCAAGTATTCAAATAATTCACTTTCAAAGTCAAGAATGCTATCCACTGGAATACTGTCTAAGAAACCATGAGTCAACGCATATAAAATGATGACTTGTTTTTCTACAGCAAGTGGTGCATGTAATTTTTGTTTCAAGATTTCTACAGTACGACGACCGCGATTTAATTTGGCTTGTGTTGCTGCATCTAAATCTGAACCAAATTGCGTAAATGCTTCAAGTTCTCGGTAACTTGCTAAGTCAAGACGTAGCGTTCCGGCAACTTTTTTCATTGCTTTGATTTGTGCAGAACCACCAACACGGGATACAGATAACCCGGCATCAACGGCTGGACGTGTTCCTGCGTAGAATAAATCACTTTCCAAGAAAATTTGTCCATCAGTGATTGAAATAACGTTTGTTGGAATATATGCAGAAATATCTCCTGCTTGTGTTTCAACAAATGGCAAGGCAGTCATTGAACCGCCACCTAATTCATCACTTAATTTTGCTGCACGTTCTAGCAAACGTGAATGCAAGTAGAAAACATCCCCTGGATATGCTTCACGACCTGGCGGACGGCGTAATAGTAATGAAAGTTCACGATAAGCAACAGCTTGTTTTGATAAGTCATCAAAGATAATCAAAACATGTTTGCCATTATACATGAATTCCTCACCCATCGCTGTACCAGCATAAGGTGCGATATAAAGCAATGGTGCTGGTTGAGAAGCACCCGCATTGACTACGATTGTATAGTCCATAGCGCCATATTTTTTCAATGTTTCAACCTGTGTACGGACAGTTGAATCTTTTTGTCCAATCGCAACGTAGATACAAATCATATCTTGTCCTTTTTGGTTGATAATTGTATCGATTGCAATGGATGTTTTACCTGTTTTACGGTCACCGATGACTAATTCACGTTGTCCACGACCAATTGGGACCAAAGCATCAATTGCTTTTAGACCTGTTTGCATTGGTTCATTAACTGATTTACGTTGCATAACACCTGGTGCCATTGCTTCTACAGGACGAGCTTTATCAGTAACGATTTCTCCTAGTCCATCGATAGGTTGACCTAAAGGATTCACGACACGTCCAATCAAAGAATCTCCAACTGGAACTTCCATGATTTTACCTGTACGTTTTACTTTATCTCCTTCACGAATGGATTCGAAATCACCAAGGATAATAATCCCTACATCATTTGATTCTAAGTTTTGCGCCATTCCGTATGAGCCGTTTGAAAATTCAAGCAACTCACCACTCATTGCATTTTCCAATCCATGCGCACGAGCGATTCCGTCACCGACGTATGTGACAGTACCAATTTCTTCAACTGAAAGCACGCTTTGATAATGTTCAATTTGTTCTTTAATCAAGGCACTAATTTCTTCTGCTTTGATGGCCATTCGATTCACCTACCTCTTTGTACTATCTATTTAATTGATTACGCATTGTTTCCAATTGCGTCCGAATGCTACCGTCGATCACTCGATGGTCGGCTTCAACAATTGCGCCACCAAGAATAGAAGAATCAACGATTGTTTCTAATTCAACTGTTTGATAGTTCATTGTTTTTGCTACATTCTGTTCTAATTTTTCTAACTGTTCATCAGATAAAGGAACGGCAGTTTTCACTGTTCCAAGTAATAACCCATTACTTTCATTATAACGATGTTCATATTCATCAATCATGAACAATAGATCATCCATCCGATTGTAATTGTAGACCACTTCTAAAAAGTTTTTAACAACACCGTCATATCCACCGATTAACTTATCCATGATAAGTCGTTTTTCATGTGGTTCTAAACGAGCATCACTGAGCACTCCCCCTAATTCAGGGACTTTTTCATAAATTTTACGTAAGCTCAATAGTTCTTGATAGATTTCTTCGCTATTGTTTGAATCGATCGCCAGTTCAAACAAAGCTTTTCCGTAGCGTCTACCAACAGTATATTTATCTAGTTTCATTTGAAGAACCTAGACCTTCGATATATTGGTTGATTAATGATTCATGCATTTCTGGAGATAATTCTTTATTCAAGATTTTTTCCGCAATTTGAAGGGAAAGATCAGCAACATCATCTTTAACAGAGTTCAATGCATTGTCACGTTCTAACGTAATATCTGCTTTGGCTTTGTTTTTTAGACGAACGACTTCATCTTGTGTATCCTTCAAAATATTTTGGCGGCTAAGTTCTCCACTTTCTTTCGCATTTTTAATAATTTCAGCTGCGTCAGAGCGAGAAGCTAACAATTGTTGTTCGCGTTCTTGTTCCATTTTCGCTGATTTGATGCGAGATTGTTCTGCAGAATCTAAATCATTGGCGATCTTATCTTCACGTTTCTTCAAAATTTCACTAATTGGTCCCCAAGCAAAATGCTTTAAAAGAGCAAGTAGGATCAAAAATGAGCCGCTGACAACGATGATATTACCTAACATCGGATTGCCAACTTCTGCAATTGCCAATTGATTCAGCATAAGCTAGCCTTCCTTTCTTTGAGGTTTCTCTAGTTTCCATGTAAAAAAGCAGGAACAAACCGAGTTGTTTCTGCCAGTTTACTTACATTTATTAAACGGCAAAAACTAGAATTAAGGCGATAACCACACCAAGAATAGGAACAGCTTCAACTAGGGCTACCCCAATAAACATTGTTGTACGTAATTGACCAGACATTTCAGGTTGGCGAGCCATTGATTCGATAGTTTTTGAGATTACTTGACCGTTACCATAACCGGCACCGATTGCTGCCCCCATGATTGCGATTGCTGCTGCGATATAATTCATAATATTTTTTCCTCCTAAAATAAATAAATAGTCGTTTTCTAAAACAAATATTACTCTTCTACTTCAATCTTATGGCTCATATAAACCATTGATAAAGTGACAAAGACAAATGCTTGGATGCTTCCGATAAACAATGAAAATGCAATCCAGACCATCTCTAATGGAATTGCTAATGGTAGTGACAGCCAGCCCAGGCTTGTCATCATTTTTGCAATCAAGGTTAGCAAAACTTCCCCCGCGTAAATATTCCCATAAAGACGTAAAGCGAGTGTTAATAAATTTGTAAATTCTTCAATGATCTTCATTGGTAACATGAAACTATAAGGTTTCAAGAATGAATTTACAAAATAGCCTTTTAATCCAAATCGTTTTACCCCAAACAAATGAGTAAGTAAAATCATCATAAATGCCAATGTTAATGTCACAAATGGATCAGCTGTTGGACTTTTCCAAAGTGTCGTTTCATTTGGTAGGACGATTTTTGTCATTAGACCGATATTATTTGCAATAAAAACAAATAAGAATAAGGTAAATGCTAGTAAATGGAAATTACTTAGTTCTTTTCTAGGCAAGTTATCTGTAACAATTCCTCGACTGAAATCTATTACCCATTCAATCGCATTTTGTTTTCCAGTTGGTTTCATCTTTAAGTTACGCGTAAAGAAGTACACTAGAAAGAAAACGATTAGACAAGTTAATAACACCATCATACAAACAGTACCATCAAACCACACAGGTCCAATGTGGAACGTTAGCGAGCGTTCATCCAATTCATTTCACCTCTTTTCTCTTTTCCCTGAAATTCACATGAAATAACTTTCAAGTGCGCATTTGGTTTTTCTGAAAAAATCTGATCATAACCAATCGGTATCATACCACCATGAAACAGAAAATACAAAACATTTTCATGAAAATTAGACACTTTTTCGTTTCAGTCTAATTTGATGAAGTTTTCATTTAAATTATGATGGTGATTTTCTAGGAAAACCTTTAGTAATCGTGCTTTATCAGATTAAATGCTACCAAATTTTATCATTAAGTAAAAGCAAAAGCACCGAATATGCGAAAAAGGATATTGAAATTATCTGGAGAAATTTTTCAATGTTCGATCAATTTGACGATCGACATCTTTTCGTTTCAAGTCTTCCCGTTTATCATACGATTTCTTTCCTTTGGCTAAACCTATCAAAACTTTTGCATACCCATTTTTGATATATACTTTCAAAGGGACGATCGTTACCCCTGCATTTTTTGTTTCACCAACTAGTCGGGCGATTTGCTTTTTATGCAAGAGTAACTTACGTGTCCGCAATGGATCATGATTAAAAATATTTCCCTGTTCATACGGACTAATATGGACATTATATAGGAAGGCTTCGCCATTTCGAACACGCACAAATCCATCTTTTAGATTGATTCGGCTGTTTCGAATCGATTTGATTTCCGTCCCTTGTAAAACCATGCCTGCTTCCATCGTGTCAATAATCGAGTAGTCATGGCGAGCCTTTTTGTTTTGTGCAATTAGTTTTCCCTCGCCTTTTGGCATTCTAGTTCCCCCAAACTATTTTATTTTTTCTTTTTCTTGATTCCTTTATAAAAAGGTTTTTTACCACCTTTTCCTTTTTTCTTAGCAGGTTGGAAGTCATTTTTCTTCCCGCCAGCTTTTTTATTTCGTGGATTTGCTTTGCGTCCACGATTTTGATTTTGATTGCCTGCCCTACCTTTTTGTTTGGCTTTTGGTCGTTCAAGTTGCGCTACTTCTTCTGCTGAGACTAGTTCAAAGTCTACTGCTCGTTCTTCTGGACTTGCTTTGACCACTTTGACTCGGACTTTTTGCCCAATTTTGAAAGTTAGCCCTGTGCGTTCACCAACCAACGCTAAATGATTTTCAATAAAGTGGAAATAATCTTGTTTCAAATCATTGATATGGATTAGACCCTCGATCGTATTAGGTAGTTCAATAAACAAACCGAATTTTACCACTGAACTAATGATGCCATCAAACTCTTCTCCAACTTTATCCATCATGTATTCTGCTTTCTTCATTGCATCAACTTCACGTTCTGCCTCAACTGCTCGGCGTTCCATTTTTGAACTGTGTTCAGCGATGTCAGGAAGTTCAGCAGACCAGATTGCTTGTTTTTCTTCACTACGGTCCTCACTATAAGAACGAATCAAACGGTGAACGATTAAGTCCGGATAACGGCGGATTGGTGAGGTAAAGTGTGTATAATACTCAGCTGCTAAACCGTAATGACCATAGTTCTCTTCTGAATAACGTGCTTGTTGCATACTTCTCAATAACATCGTATTGATTACTGCAGATTCAGGCTTTTCTTCTACGTCTTCGATTACTTTTTGCAAATCTTTTGGTGTAATCGTTCCTTTTGTTCCTTTAACTAAGATTCCTAATGCTGAAGCAAAGTCAAAGAAACGTTGCATTTTTTCTTCTTTAGGTTGTTCATGAATTCGATAGATGAAAGGTAAATGAAGATCATGATAGTGTTGTGCCACTGTTTCATTGGCAGCAAGCATAAATGATTCAATCAATCGTTCTCCTACACCACGTGTTCTCAATAAAATATCTAAAGGATGTCCTTCTGGGTTCACTAACACCTTGGCTTCGCGATCCTCAAAAGAAATCGCACCACGGCGGATTCGCATCTTTTCCAATATTTCATGTAGTTCTTTCATAGCCCGAAACATCGGTACTAGTTGTTCATAGCGTTTCATTGTTTCTGGATCTTCGTCTTCCAAAATTTCATTTACAGCAGTATAAGTCATTCGTTCAGTTGTTTGAATAACACTTTGAAAAATCTCATGACTCACAACGGTTCCATTTGGATCAATTTCCATTTCACAACTCATCGTCAATCTTGGCACATGTGGATTTAAGGAACAGATACCATTGGACAATCGTTGTGGGATCATAGGGATCACACGATCAGTCAAATAGACACTTGTTCCACGATCATAAGCTTCACGATCCAATTGGCTTCCTTGTGTTACATAATAAGAAACATCTGCAATATGAACCCCCAAGAAGTAATTTCCATTTGCTAGTTTGCGAACAGTTACTGCATCATCCAAGTCCTTCGCGTCTTCGCCATCAATCGTTACTATTAGTTGTTCTCGCAAATCACGTCGCCCAACTAAATCTTTTTCATTGATATGATCAGGGACTTTATCTGCTTCTTCTAATACATCATCAGGAAATTTCGTTGGAATTCCATTTGCTACAACGATTGATAAAATATCCATACCAGGATCGTTTTTATGACCAATTACTTGTTTGACAATCCCTTCTAAACTAGTAGCATAACCATTTTCTGGATAATGGGTCAATTCTACGATCACGATACTTCCGTCTACCGGACGAATACCTTCTGCGGCTGCATATACTTTAAACCTCGTTAATTTTTTATCTTTGGGAATCACCACGCCATAAAGATCCGTTTCTGCTTCTTCCTCAGGTGAATACGCAACGAACTCACCAACGAGTTGTGTTGTTCCACGCTCTCGAATCTCAACGATCTTTCCTTCGGCGCCTCGATCAAGTGCCGTATCTGCCGTTTTAATAATATCGATTGCCACGATGTCTCCGTCCATTGCATAACCAGTGGCTTCCTTTGGAATATAGACATCATCTTCTTCTGGATCAATTGTTACAAATCCAAAACCACGTTCATTTCCACGGAATGTTCCTTCAATCAGTAATGGTTGTAGTGGCAACTTCACTTTACCTTTTTTGTTAAAAACGATACTTTGTTCTCTTTCCATTTGTGCAATCGTTTGGACTAATAGTTTAAAGTCTTCACTTTTTTGAAATCCTAATCCTTCTGCAATTTCTTCCATTGAAAAGCTTTTTTTACGGCTACTTTCCATAAAAAAAATAATTTTTTCTTTAATTGTTTCTTTTGTCATTTAGTTTCCTCATTCCAGGGTAATTTCTCTAAAAATTCTAGGACATCTTGTTCTAACTCACGCCGAGCGTTGCCAACCGTAATCACATGCTTACTTGTCGGATACCATTGAAGCGTTACTCGCTGTTTGTTCAAACGACGAGCCGTTTCATAAACACCCATTGGATCAATCATTTCATCTTGACCTGCTTGAGCTAAAAATATTGGTGCTTGAATTTTTGACAGCTTTTCATTTGCATAAGCTGCTTGTTCTTGTATATTTGCTAATTGTTCCTTAACTAAGGGACGATAGATTTCAAGTTGTTGCTGAATTTCTGTTTCTGACAGTCCTGCTACATTCAATACTTGTTGTGCATAAATGAGAAAGTTTTCTGGTACATTCGTTTCTATTGGTGAAATTGGTGAACAGAAAAAGCCGCCGCCAATCACATTTTCTTCTTCAAGTAGTCTTGTCGCAAAAATACCACCCATAGACAAACCAAAAACAGCAACTTCAGTAAAGCCATTTGCTTTTAAAAACGCGAGTGCTGCTTTCGCATCTTCCCACCAAATTGTGGCATCTTGATGTAAAATGTCTTCTGGATCCAATGTCCCATGACCTGAAAACATCGGTGCATAAACAGTATAATTTGCTTTTTCCAAAAAGCGGCAAAGCATTCGGACATCGTTTGAGCTACCTGAATATGCGTGCAAAAGTAAGACTGCTCGCTTTCCATGCTCCGCATAAAATGGTTTTGGTAAACTTCCTTTCAATTCAATCACCTCTCGCTCTTCATTTTACCATAGTTGCACTCAGAAACTTCTCGTTTTCACCTGCTCCACCAATAAAAAAAGCCCCTCGCAAATTGGCGAGAGGTTTCTTGATTAGTTTGAAGATAAAAACGCTAGGACAAACAATAGAATCATCCAAACGGCTCCCAGCACAGCAGTTGTTCGTTGCATCACAGCTTCAAAGCCACGTGCTTTTTGCTTCCCAAACAACTGATCCGCTCCACCAGTAAATGCGCTCGCCGCACTATTTTGTTTACTTGGCTGCATCATAATTGCAATGATCATGACGATCGATAAGGCAATTACGATTCCTAAAATTAAATTATACATACGCTTCAGCTCCTCCTTCTTTGAAAAATATCATCTCTTTAACTCTACCATAGAATGAAAATAAATTCAAAAAAAGGTTGTAAAAGAAGGTTATGGTTTCAAGCATCTAGCTTCGAAAAAATGAGAAGCAACTGACAAAAATAATTTCTCCTACTTTCTAGCGGTTATAAATTATTTTGAGAAATTGCTTTGTAAATACCGTGAATAAAATTGTGGCGCAAAATATCTTGTTCCGACAAACAAGTGAACAGGTTGCTAAAATAGCTTCCACTAATTTATCATTCTGTAACTTATTACGAAGAGTTGTTCGGGAAACATCGGAAAGTTTTGGTCCCCAATGTTTAGACGCAAATAACAATGTGTTCTTTCCAACATCAGTTTTCCCACTTTCAGACTCATCATGAAAATCAACTTTCAACAATCTATCCACAAAAAAAGAGTTACGTCAAAAACGTAACTCTTATCCTTTTTCTATTTATTTACGTAATACATCGCCATATTCAGGTTTTGTATCAAATTCTTTTTTAGCAAATGGACATAGCGGAATAATTTTTTTTCCTTCACGACGAGCTAGTTCAACACCACTATTCACTAACTTTTCTGCCAATTTTTGTCCACGGTAAGTAGGTTCGACAAACGTATGATCAATAATCATAATATCTGGTCCAGCATCAGACCAAGTCATTTCTCCAATTTCTTGTTGTTCATCATTGTATAAAGCAAAACGATTTTTTTCTTCTTTGATTTCCATTTTACACTTCATCCTTTCGAATAAACTTCAATGCACCACTTGGACATGTTTGAATAACGCGGCTACTTTCATCAGCACTTGCATTATCTGGCATGATCCACGGTCTACGACCTACTTCAAAAACGGCCGCATTCCCGCGAACACAATTTCCACTGTGGATACAAATCTCTTTGTTATAAAAAATATCTATCTTTTCACCCGAATATTTTCGATAACCTGCTTCAAACAATTCTTCTTCGGTTGAAAAATGTTCATTGTTCACCTGTTGCTCCATCATACCACCCCTAAAATAACTCGTGTTTTTATATAGTTCATTTTACCAATCTCTCTTCGAACCAGCAACTATTTATCCTCGCAGACAAGAGTAATCAGATAAAGTATCATTTTTTAACAAATTACATGCAACTACTTAATCAGACATTCAAATTGGCGCTCAATATAAATTACTTAGATGAAACTTTGCATTTTTTTCTTCTATAATTATTTACTGCAAATCGTCTCTTCGGAAAAAAAGCAAAATGATTTATTGACCTGCCAAAATGCGTTCATCGATAAAAGAAAATACAACTGCCCAATAAGTCTTTGGTTCATTCAACACTGGTGCTAAATGTTCCGCATTTGGGACCAACAACAATTCTTTTTCCCCTGCTGTTGCATTTTGCACCGTGTACGCTGCTTCAACCGGTACAAAATAATCATGTTCCCCATGGATAATTAACAATGGCAAATGATTACTACCTAGTTGCCGTGTGGCAGATGCTTGCTTTAAAGAATATCCAGCATATTTTTGAGCGTAAGAATTTGCGTACCGCATAATCAACCACTTTGGAAATGAAGTTAGCTTGCTTAACATATAACGAAATTCTGCATAAACAGAAACATACCCACTATCCAAGATAAAGCCTTTCACAGAAGAAGGAAGCTTCTCACCACTAGCCATCATAATCGTTGATGCACCCATCGAACCACCGTGCAAAACAATCGAAGCCTCTGGATATTCTTTCATCAGCTGTTTGATCCAAGCAATCAGATCCAGACGATCTAACCAGCCCATCCCAATGATTTCACCTTCACTTTCGCCATGTGCACGCAAATCTGGAATCAAAACATTAAATCCTTGTTCTGCATATTTTTTCCCAATAAAAGACATGTCTCGTTTACCCGTACTTCGGTAATCATGAATGCAAATCACCCAATTTTTTTGTCTTCGATCTGTGATAAACCATTTTCCTACAAGTTTTAATCCATCATAGCTTTTGATTGTTTCGGTAACACCTGTTTGCCAAAAAAGCTCTGCTGATTCTTCTAGTTGCTGTCGTTTGGTTTCGACAATTTCAGACGCTGACGGATCCATTAAGAGATGTCCTGTTGTTTCATACCAATTATGACCCCGTTGTACGCCAACTGTGATCAACTTTTTTGCATAGGAATAAGAAATAACACTAAAAACAATAGCAAGAACCACAATTACTAAAATAAAATACAACATAATGATCAATTCAATACCTCCACCACTCAACTATCATTAATTTTCACTATGAGATCAATTAATCAATGCTGATTTTTGTTTTTTTAAAAAATTCAAGTAAACTATATTTTTATTGTACCATTCTAATAAAAAAACTGTTGAATTTTTAAATACCTAATCTAAAAAAATAGAGAAACAAAAGCAATAATCGCTAATCCGCCTTGTGTAATAATAATTTTTTTATCACTCGTTATGCTTCCATACAAAGCCACTAAAATAATATACAGTAACAAGATTTTCGCGAGCTCAATACCTACAGAGGAGACATACGTCGCATAAAGTAATCCTACGCCGATCAATCCATTATAAATTCCTTGATTCTTGAATAAAACAGTTACAGATGGACGTGCTAATTCTTCTTTTGACAAATGGAATACTCGTCCAGTGGTTGCTGAGGTGGTTGCAAACGTCTCTAAATACATAATATAAAAAAACTCGATTGCTACTAACGTGATAATTATCGTTGAAAAAAGATGCATATTGTTTCTCTCCTTTGATACTTATTGATGCTATTTATCATATAAAAATTCGATCGGCTTGTAAAACAATTAACTGCACAGTATTTTATGAACAAAAAAAGACGTGAGGCATGCCTCACGTCTAAAAATAGTTAATTCGTAAAAATTATTTATTTTTTAAGTTGTAGAAAGATTTGATTCCTTTGTATTCAGCAACTTCACCAAGTTGGTCTTCGATACGTAGTAATTGATTGTATTTAGCAATACGGTCAGTACGTGAAAGAGAACCAGTTTTGATTTGGCCAGCGTTAGTTGCAACAGCGATGTCAGAGATTGTTGAATCTTCTGTTTCACCAGAACGGTGAGATACAACTGCAGTGTAGCCAGCTTCTTTAGCCATTTCAATAGCTTCAAAAGTTTCTGTCAAAGTACCGATTTGGTTCACTTTGATAAGGATTGAGTTAGCAATTCCTTTTTCGATACCTTCAGCTAATTTTTGAGTGTTTGTTACGAACAAGTCGTCACCAACTAATTGAACTTTGTCGCCTAATACGTCAGTTAATTTCTTGAATCCGTCCCAGTCGTTTTCGTCTAGGCCATCTTCGATTGAGATGATTGGGTATTTAGAAACTAATTCTTCGTAGAATTTGATCATTTCATCAGTTGTTTTTTCGCCTTCGCCTGAGTCAGCTAAAACGTAAACACCTTTTTCTTTGTCATAGAATTCTGAAGAAGCAGCATCCATAGCAAGAACAACGTCTTTACCAGGTACATAGCCAGCTTTTTCGATTGCTTCGATGATAACTTCGAAACCTTCTTCGTTTGAACCAAGGTTGGGAGCAAATCCACCTTCGTCACCAACTGAAGTTGCTAATCCGCGACCTTTTAAGATTGCAGCTAAAGCGTGGAACACTTCAGCACCCATACGTAGTGCTTCTTTAAATGTTGGAGCACCTACAGGCATGATCATAAATTCTTGGAAGTCGATTGAGTTATCAGCATGTGATCCACCATTGATGATGTTCATCATTGGAGTTGGTAATACTTTTGTATTAAATCCGCCTAGGTAGTGGTATAAAGGTACTTCTAGGTAGTCAGCAGCCGCACGAGCAACAGCAATAGATACACCTAAAATAGCGTTCGCACCTAATTTACCTTTGTTAGGAGTTCCGTCTAAAGCGATCATAGCTTTATCGATAGCCATTTGGTCACGTACATCGTAGCCAATGATTGCTTCAGCAATGATGTTGTTTACGTTATCAACAGCTTTAGTAACACCTTTACCACCGTAACGAGCTTTGTCGCCATCACGTAATTCAACTGCTTCGTATTCACCAGTTGAAGCACCTGAAGGAACCATTCCACGGCCAAAAGCTCCGCTTTCTGTGTATACTTCTACTTCGATTGTTGGGTTACCGCGTGAGTCTAAGATCTCGCGAGCGTAAACATCAGTAATAATTGACATGTTTTGTCTCTCCTTTGAGTTTGTTTTTATCCTAAGGGATTTCCCTCATATACGATTTTAGTTAATTTTGTGATGAAGTGCAAACATTTATTGCTTTTTTTCACAAATTTTCAAAAATTATTTTACAGCGTCTAATAAAGATAAGAATGAATCAGCTTCTAAGCTAGCTCCGCCAACTAAAGCTCCATCAACGTTTTCTTTAGCCATGTATTCAGCAATGTTTTCTGGTTTAACAGAACCACCGTATTGGATACGTACAGCATCAGAAACTTCTTTACCATATAATTTTTCAACTGTTTGACGAACAACACCACAAATTTCATCAGCGATTTGTGCATCAGCAGATTTACCAGTACCGATTGCCCAGATTGGTTCATAAGCAATTACCATATTGCTTACTTGTCCATCTGTTAAGTCTTTAAGACCTTCAGTGATTTGACCTTCGATCCATTCAGCAGTTTTTCCTGCTTCATATGTTTCTAAAGTTTCACCACAACATAAGATAGGTGTCATACCATTTGCAAAAATTGCTTTTGCTTTTTTGTTGATATCTTCATCAGTTTCATGGAAATATTCACGACGTTCTGAATGTCCAATGATAACATATTGAACACCAAGATCTGCTAATGCAGCTGGTGAAGTTTCACCAGTGAATGCGCCTGAATTTTCCCAGAAACAGTTTTGTGCAGAAATTTTTAGTTCAGTACCTTCAGCAGATGCCATTAATTCTTGTAAGAATAATGAAGGTGATCCGATAACAGAATCAACTACTTCATTTGAAGGGATTTTGTTTTTTACTGCTTCAGCAAATGCTTTTGCTTCAGATGCAGTTTTGTTCATTTTCCAGTTACCAGCGATGATTGGTTTACGCATGATGAACACACACTCCTTTTCTTTTTCAAAACACAAGTCTAAGGGTACACTTTTTTAAAGTGCACACCTAGATACATGTAGATTATTTGTCGTTAATTGCTGCTAGTCCAGGTAATTCTTTACCTTCTAACAATTCTAAACTTGCGCCCCCACCAGTTGAAATGTGAGTGAATTTGTCAGCAAAGCCAAGTTGTTCAGCTGCAGCTGCAGAGTCCCCACCACCGATGATTGTCGTAGCATCTTCAAGGTTTGCGATTGCTTCACAAACTCCGATTGTACCATTAGCGAAGTTACTCATTTCGAACACACCCATTGGTCCGTTCCAAACAACAGTTTTCGCACCTTTTAAGGTATCAGCAAATAATTTAACTGATGCAGGTCCGATATCTAGAGCCATCAATCCATCAGGAATGTCGCCTTCGATAACTTGAGTTTCTACGTCGTTTGAGAATTCTGGTGCACAAACGTTGTCGATTGGTAATACAAGTTTGTCGCCTGCTTTTTCAATCAATTCTTTGGCTAATTCGATCTTGTCAGATTCAACTAAAGAACTTCCGATTTTAATTCCTTTTGCTGCGTAGAATGTATAGGTCATTCCGCCACCGATCAAGATCTTGTCAGCTTTTGGAATCAAGTTTTCAATAACGCCGATTTTGTCAGAAACTTTAGCACCACCAAGGATTGCGATCATTGGGCGTTTTGGTTCTTCAACAGCTTCGCCGATAAATTTGATTTCTTTGTCCATTAAAAATCCAGCAACTGTTGGAATACCAGTTGAAGCGATTCCTACGTTAGAAGCATGTGCACGGTGAGCTGTACCGAAAGCATCATTGACAAAAACATCACCTAATGAAGCCCAGTATTTACCTAATTCTGGATCATTTTTGCTTTCTTTTTTACCATCAACATCTTCAAAACGAGTGTTTTCAAAGACAACAACTTCGCCGTCTTTCATGTTGTTGATTGCTTCTTCTAATTCTTTTCCGCGAGTTTCAGGTACGAAAGTAACTTCTTTACCTAATAATTCGCCTAAACGTTTAGCAACTGGTGCTAAAGATTTGCCTGCTTTATCTTCTTCAGCTTTTACACGTCCTAGGTGAGAGAAAAGGATTGCTTTTCCGCCTTGTTCAAGCACATAGTTGATTGTTGGTAAAGCAGCTTTGATACGTGTATCGTCAGTGATCACGCCATCTTTCAAAGGAACATTAAAGTCAACACGGACAAGAACTTTTTTATCTTTTAAGTCGATATCTTTTACTGTTTTCTTAGCCATTTTGTTTCCTCCTAAATAAACTTGTTATCAAAAAAAGCGGAGAAGCGCGATTGCTTCCCCGCTTTTAAGTGTACTTGTTTAAATTTACACTCGTACGTGTTTCTTATAGTTTAGCGAAGTATTCTAAAGTACGTACTAATTGTGCAGTGTAAGACATTTCGTTGTCGTACCAAGCAACAGTTTTAACTAATTGTTGGTCGCCTACTGTCATTACTTTAGTTTGAGTTGCATCAAACAATGAACCGAAAGTCATACCTACGATATCTGAAGAAACGATTTCGTCAGTGTTGTAGCCGTAAGATTCGTTTGCAGCTTCTTTCATTGCTTCGTTGATTTCGTCAACTGAAACTTCTTTTTTAAGAACTGTTACTAATTCAGTTAATGAACCAGTTGGAACAGGAACACGTTGAGCAGCTCCGTCTAATTTACCGTTCAATTCAGGGATAACTAAGCCGATAGCTTTAGCAGCACCTGTTGAGTTAGGAACGATGTTTGCAGCAGCAGCGCGTGCGCGGCGGAAGTCACCTTTAGGGTGTGGTCCGTCTAGAGTCATTTGGTCACCTGTGTAAGCGTGGATAGTTGTCATTAATCCTTCAACAACACCAAATTTGTCGTTCAATGTTTTAGCCATAGGAGCTAAACAGTTAGTAGTACATGAAGCACCTGAGATAACTGTTTCTTTACCAGTTAATGTTTCGTGGTTAGTGTTATAAACGATTGTTGGAACATCGTCTCCACCAGGAGCAGAGATAACAACACGTTTAGCACCAGCTGTTAAATGTTTTTCAGCAGCTGCTTTAGAAGTGAAGAAACCAGTACATTCTAGAACGATGTCTACGCCTAGTTCGCCCCATGGTAATTCTTCAGGGTTACGGTTAGCTAAAACTTTAACTTCTTTACCGTTAACGTTGAAAGAACCTTCATGAACTTCAACTGTTCCGTTGAAACGTCCTTGAGTTGTGTCATATTTTAACAAGTGTGCTAACATTTTAGCATCTGTTAAGTCATTGATTGCTACTACTTCGATTCCATCTACATCTTGGATACGGCGGAACGCTAGACGTCCGATACGTCCAAAACCATTAATACCTACTTTAACTGTCATTTAAGATTTCCTCCTTATGAAAATCAAAAAAATTTTTATTTTAAAGGGTTACCCCTTTTAAAATCTCATTTGCTGCGGCCTCATCTGTGATTAGCCACGTTTGTTTTGGTGCATTTTTCATATATGCTCGAATTGCTTTGGCTTTTGTTTTTCCACCAGCAATCGCAAGGATGATTGGCACCTGTGTCAAGTCTTTCAGTTCGATACCGATTCTTGGAACCTTGTAAACAACTTCTCCATTTTCGTTAAAGAAATAACCAAAGGATTCCGCTACAGCATTCGCCTGCTTCAACATAATTAATTCTTTTTCAGTCATTTTTCGGCGTGCTGCCATATGCAAAGCACGTCCAATACTATGAATAACACAATTTGCCTGACTTATCAAGTTTAACACTTCTTGAATAGATGGTTCATTGAGTAAAGAATTATAGGTAGCTAAACTTAGTTGCTCTGGAACATACAATGCTCGATGATCCCCATTTGTGTTAGCTGCCATTCTAGCGCTAACTGAATTTGCTTGTACGGTAACCGCCTCGCCAATTCCTCCCCTAGCAGGAACAAACAAGTTATGTCGTTTCTTGTTTTCCAAATTCGTCAACTGTTCTGCAACCACAGCCATCGTGGTCCCTCCCATTACGGCGATAATATTCTCGCCCTCTGGAAGTAGTAAATTCAAGGATTCGTTTAAAGCATCCCCAAAAGCATCTGTCACTTTCGGTTGTGCATCACTGTTTCCTGAAACGACAATACAACGTTGATTACCAAAATACTCAGCCAGTTTTTTTTCTGTCTGATGCATTCCTAAAAGCTGATCCATGAAGTTTTCAAGACTTTGGTAAACTTCCTCACCTTTTTCGGTCAACGTCATGCCACTTTTTGACGTGTCAATTAGTTGAAGATTTTTCAAAAGATCTGTTTCTGTTCGCAAAACTCGCTCTGTCATCCCCATACTTTCAGATAAGCTACGTCGACCAATTGGCTGCATCCAATAAATATTACGCAAAATTTTATAGCGTTCTTGAAGAACTTCAATAATATCTGGTGCAACGGATTCAATCATTTTCAATTCATCTAGCATAGCGATCTCCTTAGTTGGACTATAAACGTCCAATGTAGACTCAAAACGACCCATGTACGATAAAAAATAAAATTGATTGTTTTACTTTCTTTTTTCATTAAAAGGAAAACCTCAACCTCACATGCGTTAGTCTAACAGTTTCTTGCTAACTTTTCAACTAAAAAAGACTAGAAAAGTAAAATACTTTTACTAGTCTCTCATTTTTTATTTATCATACCGTTTTCTTTTTGATGAACTCGGGATTCCCAAAAGATCTCGATATTTTGCAACAGTTCTTCTTGAAATCACTATTTCTTCTTTTTTTAGAAGCTCGACTAATTTCTGATCCGATAAAGGCTTCGCCTTATTTTCTTGGTCGACTAACTCTTGTAGTCTTTTCTTTGCCATCTCAGCGGATAAGTCTTCTGTTCCAGCCGAGTTGTTACTTGCTATGCGAGTCGTAAAAAATTTTTTCAGTTCAAAAATACCAAAAGTTGTTTCCAAGTATTTCCCATGAACAGCGCGACTCACTGTTGACTCATGGACGTCAACTTCTGAAGCTACTTCTTTTAAGGTCAACGGCTTGATGGGCCGATTAACATCGATAAAGAAGTCTTTTTGACGTGAAACGATTACTTGCGCAACTTTTAAAATCGTATCACCACGTTGCACCATTGTTTTTTGTAGCCACTCAAATTCTTGTTTGCGCTCTTTCAAATAATTAGCTGTTTCTTTATCTGCTTTTTGATTCATTTGTTTGAAATAGGTTTCTTGAAAACGAATAGTTGGTTGACTTGTTCGATTTGAGACCACTTGAACTTCATTGTCGTCATGGATCAAAACTTTCACATCTGGAATAATATAAAGTTCATTGCTGTTGTCGAAAATTCTACCAGGACTTGGCGATAATGTTTGGAGATAGTCAAAAATATGTTGGACCTCGCTAAGTTCAATTGAGAATTTTTGTGCGATTTCTTTCCATTTTCGTTGGACTAGTTCATCAAAGCATTCTTCCAAAACGATGTAAGCTAATGCCGGAGCAAAATCGTCTCGTTCTGTTTGTAACATCAAACATTCTTGAAGATTTCTAGCCCCTACTCCTGCTGGTTCTAGCTGTTGGATCAACGTCAGTGCATCTAATAGTTGGATTGCTGATGCGCCTGTGTCTTTGGCCGCATCGGCTAAATCAATCGTCAAAAAACCATTTAAATCAATATATTCAATCAAATATAAAATCATTTTACGTAAAAATGTATCCCGGTAATTCAAATGTACTTGGTCAATCAACGATTCAAACAATGACCCCTTTGTATCAGGAATTTGATTAAGATAGCTTGTTTCTTCTCCATCATAATTGTTACTTGTTTTTTTGTAGTCTGGTTGCCATTCTGGTTCGACTACTTCAACCAAAGGATTTTCTAGCGCCTGATTTTCAACAAAGGCTAATAATTCTTCACTATTATATTGGAGGATTTGGATTGATTGCTGCAATTGCTGAGTCATAGCCAATTTTTGCGTTTGTTGTTGTTTTTGTGAAAAATTCTGTTGAAATTTCATTTTTTTGCCTTATCCCCTTGTAAATTATTTTTTGGTTGGTTACAATTATGCCAGTGCTTGCGTCCTTAGTGTAGTGGATATCACGTAAGATTCCGGTTCTTGAGACGGGGGTTCGATTCCCTCAGGACGCGTTCAATAGCCATTTTAGCATAATTTAAGTATCTTTGCTTTCTATATTTTAAAGAAGAGGTTGTGACAGAAGCAGTCGGCTTCAAGGAAGTCGCTTCTGAAACACCATGTATTTGAAACAGAGGCTGTGACAAAAGTATTGTCACAGCCTCTGTTTGTTCACTTTTCTCATCGCAAAAAAACCAACCAGCCATTTTCCAGCTAGTTGGTTCTGATCCTACATATACATTTCTTCAATTAGAACGTATCGCTTTTCAAGCAAAGGATGTCGTTACTCTGTTTTTTCAGAAAATTCTTCATTGTCATACTCTTCATCATCATCGTCGTCATCGTCTTCGATAATGCTTAAGTCTTCTTCAATGTTTCCTGGTAATACTTCTTCATCGTCGCTATTGTCATCCGCACCGATTTCTTGTAGATCAGAGTTGTATGCTGCGATTTCTTCATCGTCGTCATCATCATCTTCAAATAAATCATCATCATCTTCATCAGACAAGTCAGCATCTTCTGGGTCATCATCGTTATAGTCGATTGCATCTTCATCATCATTGATAAAGGCATTCACTTTTTTGCGTTTGCGGCGACGAGGTTTGTCTTCATCTTCTTCGTCAATTCCATGATTTACTTCTTCATCAATTGAATCAATTGCGTACCATGAGCGCAAGCCCCAACGGTTGTCACCTAAAGAAATAAAGCTGCCGTCAATATTTAAGTCAGTATAAAACTGTGCTAATGAATCACGAATCTCTCCATCTGTTTTGCCAAGATAGTTTTGGATTTGATTAACTAAATCAGAAAAATCCATCACATCACCATGTTGTTCTAAAATCGCATGTGCAACTTCGATCATTGATAATTCGTTTTTGTTTGCACCTTCAAATACACTAATTTCCAATCAGGACACGTCCTTTCACAGTCTATCCCTTATCATACAAAATCAACGATAAAAAATCAAACTTTTCTTTTAAATTATGCTGTAAAATCTAAGGTTAAATGATATTCACCTAATTTTTCTTCCCCCATAAATAAATCATACGCAATCACAATGTTTCCCGAAGCAGGTCGATCTTTTAGACTAACATGCAGTTCATTCGTAAATGTTTGAATCAAGATCATTCCGTAAGGTGTTTTGTAGGCTGTTTCTAAACGTTCTTTGTAACCAAATTTAAGGCGCATCCGCATTTCTCCTGCGCGAATCAATTGAACATGGCCGTCTGGAATGATTTTGATCGTCACAGGAACTTCTTGCCCTGTTTCTTCTTGGACTTCTTTATACCGTATGTATAACGTATCGCCAATTTTTACCATTTGACCATTTAAATCAAAATAAAAATCTTGAACTTCACCTTGTTGTTTCACTTTTGTACGTAGTTTTATTGAAATTGGTGTTCCTTGTGATAAATCCATCTCGCATTCTCCTTTACTTCTCATAGGCTTATTGTTCCCAGTTTCAGCTATTTTGTCAACCAACTTGTATACTTTTTATTTTTTTGCTTTTTTTACCCAAATTTAACTGCTTGTCAGTTATTCTTATAAGAAGCGTACTTAAAAACTTCTGCTTGTTTTTGAGGTATACTGGGAGAGAAATAAGGGAATTAACTGAACAAGGAGTTGATGAAATGAATCCTCCTATTTTATTGGATCAAGACATCTATCAGGGCAATGACTTTTCCCCTTTTGCATTGACCGATTTATTAACTACCGAAACGAAGAAGCAGCAACAAACATTTCTTCATTTTTGGCAATATAACAAGACAGTGATTTTTGGAATGAAAGATACCCGTACGCCTTTCTTTGATGAAGGTGTTCAATCGATTCGTGAATCTGGTTATACGCCTGTTGTACGAAATTCGGGAGGCTTGGGTATCGTTTCTGATGCGGGCATTTTAAATGTCTCTTTACTATTTCCACAAACAGATGACAAAAAAATTTCAATTGATGACGGTTACGAACGAATGTTAGCTTTGACCAGAGGAGCTTTTCCTGAGGCAGCCATTGAAGCATTTGAAATTTCTGACTCCTATTGTCCTGGAACATATGACTTAAGTATTTCTGGGAAAAAGTTTGCAGGAATTGCTCAACGGCGAATCAAAAGTGGGATTGCTGTCATGATGTATCTAAGTGTCACTGGAAATCAGCTAGCGCGTGGCGCGTTGATGCGAACCTTTTATCAAACCTCATTAAAAGAAGCTTTTGGTACAGATGGCTATCCTGCTGTCCAACCAGAAAAAATGGCGAATCTTAGCGACCTTTTGCAACAACAATTGACTGTTTCTGAGGTTAAGGTCCGCTTAGCCACAGCTTTTCAAAACCTTATGGTGCAATCTGAGCCTCTTACCTCCCTTTCTTCAACTGACTGGTTACAAAACTATGTTTCAGCAAACGAATGGGAAACACAGCTAGCAAAAATGGCTGACAGAAATTCTATCTTAAAGGAGCAACAGTATGACAATTCCTTATAAATACCAAGTTCTTCCTATTGAAAAGGTGTTTCGTGATCCTGTCCATAATTATATCCATGTACAGCATCAAGTTATTTTGGATTTAATCAACTCAAAAGAAGTCCAACGACTACGACGCATTAAACAATTAGGCACAGCTTCATTTACTTTTCATGGCGCAGAACACAGTCGCTTTACACATTCATTGGGTGTGTATGAAATTTCCCGACGAATTTGTGATATCTTTTCACGGAACTATTCAAAAGAAAAAATAGGTGAAAATGGTTGGGACGATAAAGAACGATTAGTCACGCTTTGCGCGGCACTTCTTCACGATGTGGGCCATGGGCCCTACTCCCACACTTTTGAACATATTTTTCATACTGACCATGAAGCAATCACCGTGGAGATCATTACTTCTCCGGAAACAGAAGTGTATCAAATCTTGAATCGAGTCGAAGACGGCTTTCCTGAAAAAGTTGCAAGTGTGATCCAAAAAACGTATCCCAATCCACAGGTTGTTCAAATGATTTCTAGTCAAATTGATGCCGATCGCATGGATTATTTATTGAGAGATGCTTACTACACAGGGACAGAATATGGAACTTTTGATTTGACTAGAATCTTACGAGTGATTCGTCCCTATGAAGGTGGTATCGCCTTTTCAATGAATGGCATGCACGCTGTGGAAGATTACATTGTTAGCCGTTACCAAATGTATGTCCAAGTTTATTTCCATCCAGTTTCTCGTGGCATGGAAGTCATTTTAGAACACTTACTTCATCGGGCACATGAGCTTTATTTAGAAGACCCTGCTTCATTTGAGATGCATGCACAATTGCTGCTTCCTTTCTTGGCTGAATCATTTACATTGGATGATTACTTGAAACTTGATGATGGCGTATTAGGGACTTACTTTACACAATGGACAGAATCAGCTGATCCAATTTTAAGTGACTTAGCAAAACGATTTTTAAATCGAAAACCATTAAAATCGGCCACTTTTTCTGGTGATCGCCACTCACCACTGATTGAAGAACTTACTCTACTAGTTGAAAAAGTGGGATACAATCCTGTGTACTACACAGCAATCAATTCCAGTTATGATTTGCCTTATGATTTTTATCGTCCAGAACAAAACCGGCATCGCACTCAAATTGAGATTTTGAGAAATGACGGAACTTTGATAGAATTATCCAAGGTTAGCCAATTAGTTGCAGCATTAGCTGGTCAAGAACAAGGTGATGAACGATTCTTTTTCCCAAAAGAAATGGTTGATCCCACTTTGAGAAACCATTATGATCTCTTTGATGAAACCTATCAAGAATTTGCCAGTCACATTCGAAATGGTGCTCTAATTGAAAATAGGTAAGAAATAAGTAAGAAACATGTTGGAGGAAATTATGTCTATCAAATTAATCGCTATCGATATCGATGGCACGTTGTTAAACGATCAACGTGAATTAACAACGGAAGTCAAAGAAGCAATTCAGCAAGCGGACAAGCAAGGAGTAAACATTGTTTTATGTACAGGTCGTCCATTACCTGGTGTCAGAGAACAACTTGAAGTGTTAGAACTGTTCAAAGACACAGACTATGTCATCACTTATAATGGTGCTTTAGTTCAACAAACAAAAACAGGGCACATCATCGCACGTCACGGATTAACTCACGAAGACTTTTTAGAAATCGAAGTGATGGCGCGCCGAGTTGGTAGCCACTTACACTCAATCGATGAACAAGCCATCTATACACCTAACCGTGACATCAGCCCTTATTCTGTCCACGAATCGGGTCTTGTAAAAATGCCCTTGAAATATCGTACACCTGAAGAAATGACACCAGATATGAATATTGTCAAAATGATGATGATTGATGAACCTGAAATCTTAGATGCAGCAATTGCTCGTCTTCCTCAAGAATTCCGTGACAAATATACAACTGTTAAAAGTGCACCTTTTTATTTTGAAGTCTTGAATAAACAAGCCAACAAAGGAACAGCAGTGGCGAATTTAGCACAACATCTTGGAATCACGCAAGACGAAGTCATGGCAATTGGTGACAATGAAAATGATTTATCTATGATTGAATATGCCGGTCTCGGAGTAGCTATGGAAAATGCGCTCCCAATCGTAAAAGAAGCAGCTAACGCATTAACAACTTCAAATGAAGAACATGGTGTAGCTGAAGCCATCAAAAAATATGTACTAAACTAAACCATTTGCACAACTTATTTGAACACTTTCCATTTCAAAAAGACTACTAGATAACTAAAAAAAGTGGAACAACACGTTACCAGGTGTTGTTCCACTTTTTGCTTTCTCTTTCATCTATTAATCAACTATCAGCTAGAAATAAATTTTTTATAAATCTCTGTAAAGCTAATCCTCTAACTTCATTGGTGAAGTCTTAAAAAAACTTCATTGTATTGACGATTTCGACTTTTTGTTTCAACTTTTTTATTCAGCTTCTTCTTTGCCTTCTAACCATTTTTTAACTGCCCATTGATGGCTGCCTCTTTTTAGCTTGGCAATCGCATCCGTAGGTGTGACCCACCAAATACGATTAGTTGTTTCAGTTGGCTCCCCAATTTTTTCCCAGCTTTTAGCAACATAAAAATAACCTGGATTATAATAATAAGTCGCACGGTAGTTGGAATAAAAGTATTCATCTGCCTGTCCTAAAAAGCAGTCAATAACTACTGTGACGCCAAGCTCTTCAATCATCTCTCGATCGATGGCTTCTTCTTTCGTTTCTTGTCCTTCGATTTCTCCACCCGGTAGGAAAAATGCGCCATTTGGTGCCTCAACCAAAGCTATTTTTGTTTCTTCTTCTACAATGATATATGCAGCATATCGCGTTTGGTAACTGGCTGACTGTTTCTTTTCTCCAAAAACTGGATAATCCATTCATCTTCCCACCTTTTTCTTTTTATTCTACATGAGAGTTTTCTCATGAACAAGCACCAATATTTATTTTTCTTGTTATTCTTTGCTATCATGAATAAAAAAGAAAGGGAGTTTTTATTTATGAAAATGGCACACACTTGCGTCCGTGTAAAAGACCTTGACGCATCTCTTGCATTTTATCAAACTGCGTTTGGTTTCGAAGAAAGTCGTCGTCGTGATTTTCCAGAAAACAAGTTCACGCTTGTTTACTTAACTTTGCCTGGAGATGATTACGAATTAGAATTGACTTACAACTATGATCATGAGGCATACGATCTAGGAAACGGTTATGGCCATATCGCAATTGCTGCAGATGACTTGGAAGCATTGCATGAAAAACACCAAGCTGCTGGTTTAAATATAACTGACTTAAAAGGATTACCTGGAACTGCGCCTTCTTACTACTTTGTAATCGATCCTGATGGTTACAAAATCGAAGTTATTCGTGGATAATCCACTCACTTAAAAAGTCCGATTCAAAAAATTTGAATCGGGCTTTTTCTTTGGCGTTCCGTCAAAAAAACTATCTTTATTTTGACTTACCCAATCATCACACTTTCTTCCGGATATTTGATTTTTATTTCTTGTTGATGAACCTTTTTCATCAATGAAAAAGCAATCGTCAACACACCAACGCGCCCTGTATACATCAATGCCATAATCAACACTTTCCCAACAACTGATAGATCTGGTGTCAACCCCATTGACAAGCCCACTGTACCAAAAGCAGAAAAGACCTCAAATGCAATATATTCAAGCCCCATTTTTTCTGGCACATACTCCGTAATTGATAAAATCATTACTGTCACCACACAAAGAGTGAGCGTTAAAAAAAATAAAGTCAGCGCACGCAAAATAGTTGGTTGTCGTATCGTGCGTCCAAAAATTTCGGCCCTAGTCCTTCCTTTAAACATCGAACGCATTTGCGCGAGCAATACACCTAAAGTTGTTGTTTTAAGTCCCCCTGCAGTAGAACCAGAAGTTCCACCAATGTACATCAAAAACATCGTCAGAATCAGACCAGCATGACTCATCTTAGAATAGTCAATCGACGAATAGCCTGCCGTTCGAGGTGTCACACTCAAAAAAAACGTGTGAACTATTCGATTACTAAAATTGCCTTGTGAGAAATGTGTGCCATTTTTTTCTGTAAAAAGAAAAACGAAAAAACTGCCTAATAATAAAATTCCCGTCATGCTCAAAGCAATCTTTGAGTGTAAACTGATTTTTTTCGTTTGATGGAAGTTCAACAAGTCGCGCCAAACAATAAATCCTAATCCACCAGCAATAATCAATACTGAAATCACGAGTAGCAAATAATTATTTGTTTGATATGCAATCAGGCTCTCACCTAATAAATCAAAGCCAGCATTACAAAAACTAGAAACCGCATGAAAAATACCGTACCAACTTCCCTTGATCCAACCAAATTCAGGAATAAATACGACAGATAATGCGAGGGCACCTACTAACTGGATCACTAAAGCAAATTTAAAGATATAGAGCATCAAATCAGTCACACCAGCCATTTTTTCTAAATTCAACGCTTCTTTTAGCACGATACGTGTGCTCAGGCTAATCTTTTTTCGAACAAGTGTAAAATATAAGATTGGTACCATCATAAAACCTAATCCACCAATTTCAATTAAAATCAGTAAGACCAATTGTCCCAAACCATTCCAATGTTCAACAGTATTTAAAGTAGCTAATCCAGTAACGCAAATCGCTGATGTTGCTGTAAACAATGCATCCAGATAGTTGGTTGCCTCTCCACTTCGACTAAAAAACGGCAAAGACAATAAGCTTCCTCCAATAAAAATCAGTGCAAAAAAGCCAAAAGCTAATAATTGTACTGCTGATAATTTTTGGAAACGTTGAGTCAATCGTGTCTTCAAGCAAGTTCACTGCCTTCCTATTTTTCTTATGCTAGTTTGTTTTTTTGAGAAAAAGAGACTTGATTTTCATCAAATCTCTTTTTCACATACGTAGAAATGTAGTTGCTACGTATGAGCATTTCCCATGTCTTTGATTTTGATTAAACGAGTCACTTCTGCACGTTCGTTTTCTTCGAGTTTCATTTGAATGTAATAAATTGTTTCTTCCAACTGAGGAATCGTCATATACTCTAAAGCATTTACTCTTCGTCGTGTTTTTTCAATTTCACTTGCCATCAATTGACACGTTTTTTCGATTTCCGTTAACGCCAACAATTTCGGCAAAACCTTTGTAAACTGCTCAATTGCTTGATCTAGTTCTGCATTGGAGTTTAAATAACCGTATTCTAACGGAGCCTCTCCCAGTTGATCATCATATTGAAAGTTCATCACTGGTACTTTGACACTCATAATATTTTTTTCAGTCACTGCTAATTCCATTGTTTCGGTGGGTAAAACAAACAGTTCCTCGATGAATGCTTCATTGATTGACGCATTCGCCAGAACCACATTTGCCATAGCGGCTTGTAGTTCAGCTTCCATTTCTTGACGAAGTTGATGATTTTTGCGAACTAATAAAATAAACTGGCGCATTAATTCATCTTGCTTGTCTTTCAATAATTTATGCCCACGGGTCGCCGTCGTTAATTGTTTTTTTAAACGAGTAAACTCCATGCGTGTTGGATTCACTGTCAATCTTGCCATGATTACACTTCCTTTTCAGGCAGATATTCCTCTAGCAGCTCTTCTTTGATTCGCTTTAATTCCGTCCTTGGTAACATCGAAAGCAATTCCCAACCAAGATCAAGCGTTTCAATAATTGATCGATTTGTGGTAAATCCTTGATTGATGTATTCTTCTTCAAAACGGTTAGCAAATTTTGCATAGATTTTATCCACATCAGATAAAGCCGATTCACCTAAGACGATTGCAAGTTCTTTTGCTTGCTTCCCTTGCGCATAAGCCGCAAATAATTGATTCATCGTAGCGGCATGATCTGCTCTTGTTTTTCCGGCACCTGTCCCCTTATCCTTTAATCGAGATAGCGAAGGTAACACATCAATTGGTGGCTGAATTCCGCTCTTATACAATTCACGGGACAAAATAATTTGTCCCTCAGTAATGTATCCTGTTAAATCAGGAATCGGATGTGTTTTGTCATCTTCAGGCATCGTCAGAATGGGAATCTGTGTGACAGAACCTTTTAGGCCACGAATTCGACCTGCACGTTCAAATAATGTGGCTAAATTTGTGTATAAATATCCTGGATACCCACGTCGACCTGGAACTTCGCGCCGCGCGGCAGAAATTTCTCGTAAAGCTTCCGCATAATTAGTCATGTCTGTCATAATAACTAAAACATGCATCCCTTTTTCATAAGCCAAATATTCTGCTGCTGTCAGTGCCATTCGTGGCGTAGCAATCCGCTCAATCGCAGGATCATTAGCCAGATTCATAAACATCACGCTTCGATCGATTGCTCCAGTTTGACGGAAGTCTTCCATAAAAAACTCTGCCTCTTCAAATGTGATCCCAATTGCTGCAAAAACAACAGCAAAATCTTCCGCTTCATTTAGCACGGTTGCTTGTCGTGCAATCTGAGCAGCCAATTCTTTATGTGGAAGTCCCGAACCAGAGAAGACAGGCAATTTTTGTCCCCTAACTAGCGTGTTCAAATGATCGATTGCTGAAATACCTGTTTGGATAAATTCATCAGGATAATCTCGTGCAACTGGATTGATCACTTCTCCATTGATATCGACTTTTTTCTCTGCCAAAATTTCCGGACCATGATCTTTAGGACGACCTAAGCCGTCAAAGACTCTACCAATCATGTCTTCAGAAACACCTAGCTCTAATGGATGACCAAGAAATCGTACCGCGGAATCTCGAAGATTGATACCACTAGTTCCTTCAAAAATCTGAACCATGGCTTTGTCTTCTTGAACTTCTAATACTTGTCCGCGACGAATCTCACCATTTTGCATACGAACTTCAATCAATTCTTCATACTTTACGCCTGCTACTTTTTCCACTGCCATCAAAGGGCCCACTACTTCACCAATCGTTTGGTATTCTTTAATCAACCGTCATTCCTCCTTCCGCAATAATTTTTTGGATCGTTTCTTTCGTTTCAACCAAGAGTGTATCAAGCTGCTCGATTTCAGTTTCTGGTATATATTTACTTCGAGCAATCCGATCACGAAGGACAACTGTTCCTTCCATAATTTCAGTTAAATACGACCCCAAAGACAGCGCACGACGCGCTTCTTGGCCAAATGTTAAAATCAGTTTCAACATGTTGAATTGTTTTTCTCTCGACGTAAACGTGTCAACGTCATCAAAAGCATTTTGCTGAAGATAGTCCTCTCGAAGTGACTTTGCGACTTCTAAAGTCAAACGATCATTATCAGAAAGTGAATCGATCCCAACTAAACGAACGATTTCATTTAATTGTTCTTCCTCTTTTAATATACGCATTCCTTCTGTAACCATTTGTGACCAATCTGCTTGCAATACTTGATCTAAATACTGCCCAACTTCCGTCGAATACAAAGAATAACTTTGCATCCAGTTGATTGATGGAAAATGACGACGTTGTGCTAGATTCGCATCTAACCCCCAGAAAACTTTCACCACACGCAATGTGTTCTGCGTCACTGGTTCAGAGATATCCCCGCCCGAAGGAGAAACGGCACTGATTGCTGTAATACTTCCTTCTCTAGACACTGAACCAAGCGTCATTACTCGCCCTGATCGCTCATAATATTCAGCTAAACGTGAACCGAGATAAGCAGGATACCCTTCGTCTCCTGGCATTTCTTCTAACCTACCGCTCATTTCTCTTAAAGCTTCCGCCCAGCGAGAAGTAGAATCTGCCATGATTGCCACGTCATATCCCATATCACGAAAATACTCAGCAATTGTAATCCCTGTATAAATCGACGCTTCTCGTGCTGCAACAGGCATATTCGATGTGTTTGCAATTAAAACCGTACGCTCCATGATCGATTCACCAGTATTTGGATCAATTAATTGAGGAAATTCATTTAAGACATCGGTCATCTCATTTCCCCGTTCGCCACAACCAACATAAACAACCATATCAACATCTGCCCATTTAGCAATTTGATGCTGAACAACGGTTTTTCCAGCTCCAAACGGTCCTGGAACAGCTGCAGCTCCTCCCTTTGTCACGGGGAAGAAAGTATCAATCACTCGTTGTCCAGTAATCATGGGCGCTTCTGGGTTGCGTTTTTCCTTAATCGGTCGGCTTCGTCTCACTGGCCATTTTTGCATCATCGTGAGTTTTTTACTTCCTTGTTCCGTTTCAAGAACACAAACGACTTCATCAATCGTGAAATTTCCTGATTCTAATTGGCTGATTTTTCCACTGATTCCATTTGGAACCATGATTTTATGTTGGATTACTTTTGTTTCAGCCACAGTTCCAATGACATCACCAGCAACAACAAACTCTCCCACTTCAGCTGTTGCTTCAAACCACCATTTTTTCTCATGATCTAAAGCTGGTAGTTGTACACCTCGACCTAAAAAATTACTTTGTGTGATTTCCATAAAGGTATCCAACGGACGTTGGATACCATCAAACATTTGTGAAATGATTCCCGGCCCCAGTTCAACAGACAGTGCTTCACCAGTTGAACGTACTGGCTCACCTGGACCAATTCCTGATGTTTCTTCATAAACTTGGATAGAAGCGACATCACCACGCATTTCAATGATTTCGCCGATTACACCAAGCTCTCCTACTAAACACATATCTTGAATACTAGCATCACTCATATTTTCAGCCATCACAAGTGGTCCAGACACTTTGATAATTCTTCCAATTTGCAAATCATTCGCTCCTTTTCCCTACTATAAAATATTTTGACCTACGGCTTTTTCAACATTGTTTTGAATTTCTGTTATTCCAATCTTTTCTGTTCCTTGATAATTAGGGATCAGCACGATTGCTGGCATCAGCTGTTCTTGATAGCGAGCAATTACCTCTGGGATAGAAGTCACACATTGTTCTGTGATATAGATCACACCATAGTCCTCTTTTGCCATTTTTTCCACGAGTTGACGCACCTTTTTTGAATCTGTTTCAAAGTGAACATCAAACCCAACTAACTGAAAAGGTAAAACAGATGCCTTATCGCCAATTACTCCTATTTTATGCCCCATAGACCGTTCTCACCCGCTCTCTGATTTGTTCTGCGCTAAACTGACTACGTTTACCAACTGCCAACAAACGCAAATTCTTCCTTTCTACTTCTTTTGCATTTAAAAAAGCCAGTAATGGTAATGGTCCAAAAGCCTGTGTTTGTGCCTCCTGATAAAGTGAAGAAAGATAATCATCCTTCAAACGCTCTAAAGTAATTAGATCTATTTTCGTTTCTTTTAGTGCAGGACGAATAATTTCTGCATAGTCGGTCGTTAATAAAAAGCGATTATACACTTCTAATTCTTGACCAATAAAAGATAAAAAGATTTCCTTTTCGATGCCACCCGCACTTGAAAGAACCGTTGTCATAAATCCTTTTGTTCGACCTTGGATCAATCCACGCGCCATCGTTGTAATATTTGTGAGATCAATCAATGCAATAATTTCCGTCAACAGTTCCTTGTAACCAAGCTTCTCGCCAAGTCGGCGCTGTTCCGTTAGAAAATGACGGTCATAAATCACATCGATTCCCTGTAAAATAGTTGCCCCCTCAAAGTAATCAAATACTTCACGGATACTAGCAAGTAATGTTTCGGGTAGTTCGATCGAATCTTGTGTCCGGATTGCTTCTTTCATCTTATCCAATGAATAAAAACCATCATCAATAAATAAATGATCTAAGTTTTTCCCGGTAAGTTCTGCTTTAGTCAAAACTTTCAAGTTATGAAAAGTAAAACGCATTGTATAAATCCAGAGAATTTCTGGTTCAGGGACTCGTTCTTTTAACCATGCAAATAATTCACTTTGCTCCTTCGCCAAGTTTTGCTCCAGTTCATATTCAAATCCTTCATAAACATAAGGTTGGTAAATCGTCGTTTTTAATTGTTCGCCAAATGAGTCAATTGAAGGGGCTTGAATCAATCGCTCAAAATCTTCATTCGTCAATAATTCAAGCTCTCTCCCGCGAATCAAAGGATTCAATTCGTGATAGTTCATCGTTCCCCTCCTTAAGTAAACAATTGCTGTGCTAATTCGTAGCCCATCGTACCTCTTAACTCCGTCACTAATCGACTAAACAAAAAGTTATATTGAACTCCGTCACTGTCTAATACAAAGCCAGCCTCATTGGGAATTACCTTCGGATCTTTGACTAACGTAAAGGGTAATTTTTGCGATAGATTGTTGATTATCTCTTCCGTAAAAATACCTGCTGATTTTTCACCTACACGAAAAGTAACTTTCCCCTTTAATCCCAATGGATCCAAGGCTGCTTGAACAAATGCTAGAGTCTCTTGTTGTTTCCATGATTCCATTTTCTCAATTGCTTCATCAAATAGCTTATCTAAAAAAACTTGTTTTTTATTCAGCATTTCTTGTCGAGCTTCGACTTGTTGACGGTTTTCTAATTGTCGATAATGTCGCTCTAACGACTCGAGTTGCTTACGCTCTTGTTGCTGAAAAGTAGTCATTAGTTGTTCCGATTTTTGCTTGAAGACTTGCTCGATTTTTTCACGCTCAGCCGATTCAAAAGCAGCACGCTCATTTGCTGCGTCTTCATTCATTTGTTTAATGATTTGTTCAATGGCATCCATTGATTCTCCTCCTTCACGTTTACGCGTTTAAAACTAATAAGAAAGAAATCACGAAGCCTAAAATCGCATAGGTTTCAACCATCGCAGCAAAAATAATTCCTTTCGTTGCATGTTCCGGTTTTTTCGCTAAAATTTGAATACCTGCTGCTGCCACTTTTCCTTGTGCGATACCAGAAAACAAGCCTGTAAACGCAATTGGTAAAGACGCACCTAGATAACTCATTCCTTGAACCACTGATAAATCGCCACTTAGATTGATAAAAATCAAGAACGCAATTACGAAGCCGTAAAGACCTTGTGTTCCTGGTAGCAATTGTAAAATCAGTGCCTGACCAAATTTTTCTGGTTGGCTAGTTGTCAATGCAGCCGCGGCTTCCCCAGTCATTCCGACGCCTTTGGCTGAACCAATTCCTGAAAAAATCGTAGCCACGCCCATCGCCAATACTGCAAAAATAATTCCACCATTATTTGTAATTAAGTAATCCATCATTTGTTAAAATTCCTCCATTATTCATTTTTTCGTTTTCGATGATTGATATTGACATATTTTTCTGCGGTTTTAAGTGGTTGAAACGCTCGCCCGCCACCTGTATAGAACTTGCCAAAAAATTCGACATATTGTAATCGAGCACCATGAACATACGCACTCAACAATGTTAAAAATAGATTTAATGCATGTAAGAGAACAATCAAAAGCAAACCAACACTAAATCGTGCTACTGGTGGCATAAATGCTACCAACATATTAAACGCGGCGGCAATACTGCCCCCAGAAATTCCAAGTGCCATTAAACGAGTATAACTAACTAGATCACCAATATAACTTGTTAACCCATATAGGTTATATACGCCTTTAGCAGCACCTTTTACCTTCGAAGTAGACTGAAAGATTGGAATAATCACAATGCAAAATGCTGACAAAATCGCGATACTGCCACCAAGATATAAAAATTGTTTCTGTTTTAAAACAATTGCCCCGGCTACAGCTAAAACAATCCCAATCAAGATACCTTGCCAAGCAAAACCTTCGCTAATCGCATTTAAATACGCTTTTCTTTTCAAATTTTCTTTTGCTGAGACAAATAAGCCAACTAAAATTTGAATCAAGCCAAAAATAACTGACAAGATCAAAATCGTATTCACATCTTCTGTTGTTGATAAAATAGGAAAGGGAAGTGGGATACCAAAGATACTTTTTGGTAATGCTTCCCCAAAAAATGAACTGTAAACCAAACCCCAGATAATCGTTGGGATAGATAAAATCTCAAAAAATTTAACAAATCTTGCCAATCCTCGTGGTAAAACAGCCCATTTTTGTAACAGAACCGAACCAATCAATAACAATAAACCATATCCGACATCTGCGACCATCATACCGAAAAAGACAAGATAAAATGGCGTGAACCAAGGAGTTGGGTCAACTTCTTCATATTTTGGCAAACTATACATCTCTGTTAGCAATTCAAAAGGCTCAATCAGTGGATGATTGGTTAATTTCGTTGGTACTTCTGTCTGGATTTCTTCGACAGTCGGTAGTTCAAACTGAACATGAACAGCCGAGGTTGGAAGTTTTTCCGCTAAAGCAGTCATTAAATCTGTCTTTGCATCTATTCCAATCCACCCTTGTAAAACAAGTAACTGTTTTGAACGAACAAACTGTTGTTTAACTCTTTCACGTTCGATCAGTGCCAATGTCACTTCTTCCACCCATTCAAACTCACAAATCAATTCACGGTACGAACCAATCTTGTTGGCCAGTTCTTTTTGAGCTAATTGTACTTCTGACAATTGTTCTTTGATTTTAGTTAAAACCTTACTTGGCACTTCCTCATAGGGATAGTTCATTACCGTTAAGCCTTGTCGACTGGCAATTTCTGCTACTTGTTCTGCTGCTTCCTGCAAAGTAATATACGCCAAGTAAACAGATTTTGTTGTAGAATAAATTTCTTTCAAATAAACAGGTAATTGTGCCACAGCAGTTTGAAAAGGTTCCAAACTAGTCGTTCCCATACTTCCCAAAACAAGAACTGTTTTTTGACTATCGAAAGTTGCAGGAATCACATCCAAATATTGCCACTTTAAAAGCCATTCCTCTTTCTCCATTAGTTCTTTACGTTGTTCACTTAACTTCTCCCACTGTTTTTTCAAGTCCAAGACTTCTTGTAACTTTCTCAAAAAATCAGCTTCTGAATAGGCAGCTTCTAACTCATGCAAAGAAAGTTCCGTCCGCTTTAAATGGACCAACTTTTGTTGAGAATGACCATGATGTCCAATAAATTGAACCGCTTCACGTATTGATTGCAGTCGTTGCTCTAATTCATGTTTACTCGTATCCTCAGAAAAAATCTTGACCTGTGGAAAGTAAGTTTCGACCCAATGATTATTTGTCGTTTCTTGAAATAAATCGCGAAATTCGACTTGTTGGATTCCTTGAATGGCTTGTAAAATCGTTTCTTGGTTCTTTTGATCTGAAATGAGCGTGACTTTTTCCATCTTAGTGACGGACATATTCTTTCACCCTTTCAATAATTAGATCAATTGCTTGTTCTTGATGCTTGTCATACTGTTCAGCTAGTGTTTGTTGAACCTGCTGGACTTCTTCATCTAGTTGCTTTTGTTTGCTCTTAAGTGTTGCTTCTTTGATTTGTTTTTTTTCTGAAAGAAGCTGAGTTTGTTCTTGGCGCTTTCTTTCTTCAATTACGTGAAGCTCTTCTTCTTTTTGCTTTGTTAACTCTTGCATCTCAGTACGTAAAACTTGCATCTGTTCTTCATTTTTTTCTTCTGCTTTACGAATCTTTTCTAAAATTTCTAACAAATCGTTCACATCCTTTCGATAAAAAAAAGGTAGCTGCCTTTCAAGTTCATTGAAAGTCAGCTACCTCTAACGATATCTGTCTAGTAATCAAGCTACTTTCAATAACTGCTCTTCTCACCCCTTGAAGAACTTGATCCTTGAAAGCTTACGCCCAACCTTTTTTATTTGAATTTGTCTTTTATTATAGCAAAACGGGGTAAATGTTCAACCATTTTCGAACGTTTTATACTGACTTCTTGCGAAAAAAGTCAAACTAACCCTAATAGTGTTAGGGTTTCAGGATGGCAAAAAAATTCAAAGTATTTCCACTTTTTTTCAAAAGTTGTTACAATCAATTCAGTTACAGTCTGGAGGAACAACTATGCAACCTATTATTGGAATTGCCGGTAATCATTTAAATAAAGCAACAGATACTTTTCAGGGAAATGAAGTTACCTACACCCCACATGGCTTTGTTCAAGCAGTCAAACAAGCAGGTGGTTTACCACTCGTCTTTCCTATACTTGAACCAAGCTATGCCGCTGCCTTTATCAGCCGTATCGATAAATTATTGTTAGCTGGAGGACAAGATATCAGCCCTCGGTTATACCAAGAAGAGCCACATCCAAAGTTGCAAGAAACAAACATCAGCCGAGATCTCTTTGAACAAGCGTTGATCAAAGAAGCAATCAAACAAAAAAAACCAATTTTTTCTGTTTGCCGCGGCACACAATTAGTGAATGTCGTACTAGGTGGAACCTTGTATCAAGACCTTTCCCTCTATCCCAATTGGGCAGTCAAACATGAACAACAACCAACAGTTCCAACTTTTGCTACTCATGAAGTAAAGGTTTCTGCTAATAGTCTCCTTGGTTCTTTGTTACCAGAATCTTATTTCGTCAATTCTTACCACCATCAAGCAATCAAAGACTTAGCTCCCTCATTGAGAGCAATTGCTATTGCCAACGACGGAATCATTGAGGCAGTCGAAAGCAAAAATCCCGAAGAAAAAATCTTTGGTGTTCAATGGCACCCCGAATTGACCCACCAAGTCAATCCACTAGATCAAAGTCTCTTTGATTACTTCGTTAATGAATTATAAAAATTTGAATCCTCTACCAAAAAAAGCCAGAAGCAAATGACAAATTACTTCTGGCTTTTTTATAGTTACGCCAACTATCGGTTTGAATAAATGGCTAATAATTGATGCAGATGAGCAATCTCTTGTTGGAGAACTTTTCCCTTTGTCGTATTTCGGTTTAAACGACGTGGTAATTTTTGATTGATCACCTTTTTAACATAGGTTCCTTCATTTGCTTGTGCCAATTGCTGGTCGACTGATATAAAAGGATAATGAGTAACTAACTGGAACCCATAAGAATTCAAAAGTAGTGAATAACCTGCAATTCCTGTTGTTTTCTGATACGCTTTAGACAAACCTCCGTCGATCACAAAAACCGTTCCCTCCGCCTTGACTGGTGATTCACCTTTGCAAACTTTCACAGGAGTATGCCCATTGATAATAACTGAGCCAGTCGATTTTATGCCAAATGAGGATAAAACCTTTTGACTAAACCATGGCTCATTTCTCAAACGATAGTAGGCATTACTCTTTTCCACATGTGTCTGTGTCTCTTCTAAAAAAATAGCGCTCAAAGGTTGCCATTTTGCTTTTTCCAAACAAAGGCGAAACTTTTCCACTCCAAGCATACCAAATATAATCTGTTGCTAAGTCTTCTCCAAAATCCGGTGTTTTTGCACTTTCTCGAATTTTTTCTTCAAAAAATGCTAACAATTCAACTCCCCCAGCAACTTTCTCTTGCTCTAAAGCCAAAAAATTTCCCTTTTCGTCCACTGGAATACACCCATGAAACAATAAATGGTCATTGTACGTGAGAGACATCGCTCCTTTTTCCAATAAGAACTCCATGTGGTTTTTCATTCGTAATGAGTGCTGAAAGGAATACATCAAACTATCGATTATTTGCTCCTCTTCTTTGGTCAATTGTTCAGGTGCTTGAGGGGAAATTGTTTGAAAGCATCCCCCTTCAATCGAATAACTTGCTCCTTCTAAATCGATTATTTCTTTTTCATAATCAATTTTGTGTAACAATTGACGCTCATCCATTTCAAATTCTGGGCGTCGCATGAGCAACTGCTCTTCAACTTTGAATTGCATGATTGCTAATGCTTGATGGACTTGTTCCAGTTCCATTCGTTCAGAGTCAGTCACATTTTTGCTGTTCTTAGGGGTAAATACAGGATTTTCCTTATATGTTTGATGGGCAAATGAAAATAAGGGGTGCAAATTAATTGCGTATTCTTTTTCTAACTCAAACAAATAATTATAGCGTGTTGCAATGCGGAGTAAGGTCAATAAACAAGCTTTTGATCCGTAAAATGCGCCTAACCATAAAATATCATGATTTCCCCACTGAATATCAATGGATGATTGTGCCATTAGTCGATCCATTACCTTTGCTGCTTGAGTTCCACGATCAAAAATATCCCCCACAATGTGTAAATGATCGATTACTAACGTTTGAATCGTTAACGCAAGTTTCTCTAAAAAACGATTGACTTCACCTAAACGTACTAGTTGTTCAATCACTTTTTGCGCATAAGCCTTTTTTCCCTGTAATCGATTATCCAAATATAAAAGTTCTTCGATAATGTAACTGTATTCTTTAGGTAAACTTTTTCTAACTTTAGATCGAGTATACTTGACTGAGGTAAATCCTAAGAGATCAATCAACTGTACAACTAGTTGTTCTTTTTCTTGTTGCGCATACCAAGTTGTTTGTTGTACATATTCTGGGTAAGCAACAAACAAAGTTAACTGATTTCTTTCCTCTTCTGATAATTGATTGTCAAATAATTCGCGAACTTTTTCCTTCAAGTTTCCTGAACCAATTCGCAGAATATGATCGAAAGCCGGAAATTCACCATGAATATCGCTTAAAAATAATTCCGTTCCTTTAGGTAACTGTAAAATTGCTTCCAAATTAATAATTTCAGTTAAAACAGCTTCAGTCGTTGGAAATTTTTCTGACAATAACTCTAGATACGGATCCATCAAAGGCCCTCCTTAATCGGTATAGTTCATATTCTATTACCAACTATCTTTTTAAACAAGTTTAAAATAGTTAAAATAGACAAAAACAAAAAATTGGTCTATCCACAAAAAGAAGACCCAGACAAGCTTGTCTGAGTCTTCGACTTATAACATTCAGTTAAAGAAAGATGAACTGCCTTTTTTTCATGAATATAAATTACCCTTTTTTTCGTTCATTTCTCATAATTGAAATAGATTGTTTCAATGAACTCCAAATACCACCTTCACTATATACAAGAACGTTTGATTTATACATATTTGCTGAAACGATTGTTAAGAAGATAGTTATCAAGATTAAAATAATCAACGAGATCCATGCACCACCTAATCCCACCGTTTCATTTGCCAAACGAATTGGCATAACATAAGAAGAAAGGAACGGGATATAAGAAGTAATTCGAATCACAATATTATTAGGATCTGATGCCCCAAGAATCAACCCCAAAAGATAACCACCTAATGAAAGATAAGTCACAGGTAAAATAGCTTTTGCTGTATCCTCTGCTTTGTTAACCAATGAGCCACATAGAGCTGCCAACACAGAGAAAATCAGAATCCCTAAAATCATGAATGCCAATGAGAACCACAAGAATGGGCCAAAGATATTCGTTAAAGAAATACCTGCCAAAATTTCTTTGACCATGTCCATATTTTTAAATTGTTGATACCCTACTCCAAAGATAACGCCATACAAGCCCATCTGTGTCAAAGCTACCAATAAAACACCTGTTAATTTTCCATAAAAATGTTTTTGTGCCGTTGTACTAGACAAAATAACTTCCATGATTCTTGTCCCTTTTTCCGACGCAATTTCTTGCGCAATGATTTGTGCATACGTCAAAATAATAATAAATAGCGTAATAGTAACCACGTAACTTACTACATATTGCACAAGTGAGTTGTCTTCGCCAATAGTCATCTTCCCTTGATCATCAAAGCTCACTTTTTGTCTAGTCAAACCAGCCATTTCACTTAAACTTGCCACTTCTTCTCCAGAAAGGCCAAGTTGGCTAGCACGAAGAGTTGATTGAATACCTGTTAACTGTTGTTGGATTAACAATTGAGTGCTTTGCCCCAATGAATTTTCGCTGTACAAGGTTCCTTTGACCTCATTGTTATCAATTGCAACCACTAGATACGCATCAATTTTTTCATCTTCAAGTTGTTTCTGTGCGGTCTTTTCAGAATCTACTTTTTCAAAACTAAATTCATCTGATTTTAGCTGGCTCAACTGTTCACTTAGTTGAGGATTTTCTGATAAAATACCGATTTTGTTTACTTCACTATTATTCTGTGCAAAGTTTCCAGCTACATACATGATTCCCATCATAATAAACGGCACCAGAATCATCACTAGAAAAGAGATCGATTTGACATTTTTTAAATAAACATCTTTTGTAATAATCCAAAATTTACGCATCAAACTCACCTGCCTTCAGTTTAAAAATTTCTTCAAGCGTTGGTGGCTGTTGATTAAACATTGGAATATAGCCGAATTGCGTCGCACGAGTAAAGATTTCTTTACCCGCCTCTGGATCTGACAAAGTGATTTCAAGTGAATCATCTTCACGCTTAACGACTTTTTGGACACCTTCGACTCCAGCAACTTCAGCTTGTGTTAAATCTGATTCTAAAAATAATTTTGTTCGACCAAAAGATTCGCGAATCTCATGGACCTTACCATTTAGAACCATTTTCCCGTTCCGCAACATAATCAAATGATCGCAGATTTTTTCCACATTATCCATATTATGACTAGAGAAGATAACACATGACCCTTTTGCTTTTAGTTCAAGTATGCCATCTTTTAACAATTCTGCATTCACTGGATCTAACCCACTAAACGGTTCATCTAAGATAATCAATTTCGGTTCATGAATCAATGTTGCAATCAATTGAACCTTCTGTTGATTTCCTTTAGATAAAGACTTCACTTTGTCTGTTTTCTTTCCTTTGACTTGAAACTTTTCCATCCAAAAATCAATCTTAGGTTCGATCTCTTTTCGTGTTTTTCCACGTAATTCTGCGAAATAAATCAATTGATCTTGAATCGTAACTTTTGGATATAGCCCACGTTCTTCAGGCAAGTAACCAATAATATCATATTCTTTTTCACCTAAGGGTTTACCATTCCACAAAATTTCTCCTTGATCTTGAGTCAAAAAATCTAAAATCAAACGAAACGTGGTCGTTTTACCGGCACCGTTTTGTCCAATCAACCCCATAATTTTCCCATCTGGTATCCGAAAAGATACGTGGTCGACTGCGGTATAGTCGCCAAATGTCTTAACTAAGTCTGTAACCTCTAACATCATTTCACTCCTTTTCTTTCTAAACTATTGCTTTTCATTTCATTCATAAAAAAAGTTGAATCAGATACAAAAAGAGACAAGCTTTCTTGACTTAAATATATTGGTCAAAAAAAACTTGTTTCAATTCATTTTTTTCTTTATATAAAAAATAATAGGACACTTTACAGGGTTTGTAAAGTGTCCTCGACTTAGTTTTGCCTTAGCTTATCGTGTACATTTTGAGCAACATTCTTTGGTAGACCAATTGCTTGCAACTCTTCAATTGATGCTGTGGTGATATTTTTCAAAGATTTGAATTCTTTCAGTAAGGCTTTCTTTCGCTTAGGTCCAAGCCCGTCAATTCCATCCAAACGAGAAGCAAAACTATTTTTGCTACGTAATTGACGATGAAACGTAATCGCAAAGCGATGCACTTCATCTTGGATTCGTTGAAGCAAAAAGAATTCTTGAGAATTTCGTTCTAATGGAATCACAGAAAGCTCAGGGCCAAACAAAAGCTCACTTGTTTTGTGTTTGTCATTTTTTGCCAGCCCAGCAATTGGGATATCAACACCTAACTGATTCGCTAATACATCTCTGGCAACATCCACTTGACCTTTACCACCATCGATCAAAATTAAATCAGGGAGCGGCAAGCCTTCTTTCAACACACGAGAATAACGGCGATAAATCACTTCTTTCATCGATGCATAATCATCTGGGCCCTGAACTGTTTTGATTTTATACTTTCTGTATTCTTTTTTAGCAGGTTTTCCATCAATAAACACGACCATAGCCGAAACAGGTGATGTTCCCATAATATTCGAGTTATCAAACGCTTCGATACGAATCGGTGTTGGAATATTCATGGCATTACCTAATTTTTCTACAGCACCAATTGTGCGTTCTTGTTTTCGAACAATAAGATCGAAACGTTCATTTAATGCCACTCGAGCATTTTTATTTGCTAATTCAACCAGCTTTTTCTTTTCTCCTCTTTGCGGCTGTAAAACTTTAGTTGAAAGCAATGCCTCCACACTTGGTTTATCAATAGTATCTGGTATAAGCACTTCTTGTGGAATGAAATGTTCGTTTTCTTGATAAAATTGTCCAATATAGGTTAAGAAATCTTCTTCTGGTTCATTATAAAAAGGAAATATGGATACATCTCGTTCAATCAACTTTCCTTGACGAACAAAAAACACTTGCACACACATCCAGCCTTTATCAACCGCATAACCAAAAACATCACGGTTCTTCAAGTCAGTATTTGTCATTTTTTGGCGTGTCATCACAGTGTCGATTGCTCGAATTTGGTCTCGATACTCTGCAGCTTTTTCGAATTCCATATTTTCAGCTGCTATTTCCATTTTTTGCTGGATCTCTGCTTCAATCGCTGCATAGTCGCCACCTAAAAATCGTTTGACTTCGTCCACGATTTCTGTGTAAACAGCCGGATCAACATGAAAAAAATACGGACATAAACATTGCCCTAGATGATAATACAAGCAAGGTTCTTTTGTCTGACTTGGTTTGCATTTACGCAAAGGAAACAATCGATCTAAAATTTTTTTAGTTTCATTAGCTGCACCAACATCAGGATAGGGACCAAAATACGTTGCTTTATCTTTGAGAACTTTTCGTGTAATAACCAAGCGTGGATACTTTTCATTCGTAATTTTGATAAAGGGGTACGTTTTGTCATCCTTTAGCATAATATTATATTTAGGATCATTTTTTTTGATCAAATTAATTTCTAAAAGCAGCGCTTCAATATTTGATTCTGTAACGATATATTCAAAGTCTTCAATTTCACTGACTAATCGTTCTGTTTTTGTATTATGACTACCAGTAAAATATGAACGAACTCGATTTTTCAAAATTTTTGCTTTACCAACGTAAATAATCGTTCCGTTCTTATCCTTCATTAAGTAACAGCCCGGTTGGTCAGGAAGTAAAGCTAATTTGTTCTTAATTCTTTCGTTCATCAGGTACTCCCCTCTTCGTTATTCTTTTATTTATTATAACACGATTGTCAAGAACAAAAGTTCCCCTTTTATCGATTAACATCAAAAAGAAGAGGCCGACTATTTGCCGACCTCTTACAATTGTTCATTTTGATGTTTACTTCTTATAAGTATTGGTCAACCATTTGACGCAATTGTTCTTTTGAATGAACGCCCACTGCTTTTTCTACTACTTGACCATCTTTTTTCAAAAGTAGTGTTGGAATACTCATGATTCCGAATTGTTGTGGTGTTTCAGGATTTTCGTCAACATCCATTTTGACAATGCGGAATTCGTCTTCATCATATTCTTCTTGTAATTGTTCTAGTATCGGTGCTTGCATTCGACAAGGGCCACACCAAGTTGCCCAAAAGTCGATTAAAACTAATCCTTTGTCTGTTTCTTGGCTAAATGTTTGATCTGTGATTTCACGTGACATAAAAAAGACCTCCGTTTTTATTAATCTCTGGCTAGTATAACACCTACAGCCCAATCCATCGAATAATTTGCTTACCATTAGTAAGTCTTACTTAAATTTAACAATTGTTGCACCATTTCCACCTTGATTTGCAGGTGCAAACTCAAAACTTTTTACACTACGGTGATTTTTTAAATACTCCGTGATTCCCTGACGCAACGCGCCAGTTCCTTTTCCATGAACGATCGTCACTTGTGGATAACCAGCTAAAATCGCTGAATCCAAGTATTGATCCACTTCGTTTAACGCTTCTTCATAACGTTTTCCCCGTAAATCTAACTGATTTGGCACATGACTACTTGATTCAGAACGGACAGCATGAACTACTCGTTGTTTTGGTTCTTTTTCAGGCGCAACGGGTGTTAATTCTTCTTCTGACACATTCATTTTCAAAATGCCAATTTGAACTTGCCATTGATTTCCATTTTTCTTCAACAAAGTTCCTCTTTGGCCATAAGTAGTAACTAAAACTTCGTCGCCTACTTTTAAAGTCTTCTGTTGTTTTGCTTTGCGTAATACTTTGTTTTTTCTAAGGGTTTCTTCTTGATGTAAGTCAGCTAATTGTGATTTAGCATCAATCAACTGGTGTTCTTTCACATTAGTTTGTCCAATTTGTTGTTGCATTTTGCGAATATCAGCAATGATTTTCTCTGCTTTTTCTTCCGCTTCAGAAACCACTTCATTTGCTTTTTTCTTCGCTTTTTCCAATTCTTTTTCGCGTTCTTCAAAGAAATAACTATATGCTTCTTTCAAGTTTGCTTGAAGTGCTTCTGCTTCTTCAACATAATGGCGCATTTCTAAATATTCCGTTTCAGCCATTTTTCGACGTGTTTCCAGATCAGAAATCATTTCGTTTAAATCTTGGCTTTCGTCATCCATCAATTGTTTCGCTTCATCAATTACTTCTGATGATAATCCTAAGCGGCTGGAAATCTCAAACGCGTTACTTCGACCCGGAACTCCAATCAATAAACGATAGGTCGGACTCAAAGTATCAACATTGAACTCCATACTCGCATTAATGGTATTTGCTCGATTATAACCATAAATTTTTAATTCAGGGTAGTGAGTCGTTGCCATAACATAGGCAGACTTTTTACCCAAGTCATCCAAGATTGAGATCGCAAGGGCTGCCCCTTCTTGTGGATCTGTCCCAGCACCTAATTCATCGAAAAGCACCAAACTTTTTTCATTCACTTTTGACAAGATTTCTACAGTGTTTGTCATATGGGAAGAAAAAGTAGAAAGACTTTGTTCGATGGATTGTTCATCTCCAATATCCGCAAAGATCTCTTCAAAAATACCGATTTGGCTTTCTTCATCAGCTGGAATCGGAAGACCTGCTTGTCCCATTAATTGAAGTAATCCAAGTGTTTTCAACGTGATTGTTTTCCCACCAGTATTTGGTCCAGTGATAACAATTGCCTGATAACCTTCCCCAATGGAAATATCATTTGGCACCACTTTTTCTTGATCAATCAAAGGATGACGTGCTTGTTTCAAAACAACAAAATTTTCGTCACTGATTGTTGGCACGATTGCTTTGATTTCTTTCCCAAATCGTGCTTTTGCATTCATCAAGTCCAGTTGTCCGATAACATACGCATTATGAATGATTTCTTGACGATGTGGGACTAATTCTGCAGACAATTCACTTAAGATTCGTTGCACTTCATTTCGTTCCGCAATCTGATATTGACGTAACCGATTATTTAAATCAACGATTTGCTTAGGCTCAACAAATAAGGTTTGTCCTGAGGCACTTTGGTCATGTACAACGCCGCCAAAAACACCACGGTACTCTTGCTTAACAGGAATAACATAACGATCATTACGCATAGTAATAATTGCATCACTTAAATACTTGGCATTTTTTCCACGTACGATGCTATCTAATTGTTCCCGGACCGTTTGTTCACTGCGACGAATATTTTGACGAATAATTTTTAATTCTGGCGAAGCATCATCTGTTACTCGGCCATCTTCATCAATTGCTTCTTTTAGTCGACGGCTTAAAGCAGGGATGGTTACTAATTGATCTGCCCACATGTACAAACGATTAAACGCAATCTCACTGTCTTTTAAATCATCGATGAAACGGGTTAATTCACTCGTTGTAGATAACACACGAGAAACCTGTGCCAGCTCCACTCCATTCAGATCCGCACCAATTTCAATTCGTTTCATATGTGGTCGAATATTTTCTAATTTGGGAATTGGAGTCCCCCCGCGTAATCGTTGCACTTTTAGCCCATCTTCTGTTTCTTGAAGCGCATTACTAATCTTTGTCAATTGATTTTCTGGAACTAATCGCGCAAGCTCTTCTTTTCCTTGAGCTGTCACAACAAATTGCTGGATCATCTGTTTTACTTTTTCAAATTCTAATGTTTCTAAAATTCGCTTATTCATTTTTTCACCTACTTCACTTTAACTATAAAAAGGAGTCTGGGATCAATTAGTCCCCCAGACTGTTCACATTTTTCAACTTAGATACAACTAGCTACATTTTGCTTGAAGCTGAACGCTTTGCGCCACAACCTTATCCAATCACTCTCGTAACCCATAAATCATAGATTTTATTTGTTAATATTGGTGTATTTTCAACAATATATCGGGCAAGTCCACTATTTCTAAATTGGTTTTGGATAAAATCTGCAGGGACAAATGAAAGCAAGCTTAAAAGCAAGAAAATCATGACAAAAGTTACAACAACTGACAAAAGACCACCGGCTAACCAATCGACTTGCTTCAACACTGGTAAGTAGGTTAGACTGTGAGCAAAAATGCCAACAAAACGTGTAATCAACCACCCTGCCATTAAAATAAGAAGAAATGCGATACCTGCATAAAATGCTTGATCTAAACTAAAAGAAATCGTTTGATCAAAAAAGACCAACTTCGATGTTGGCGTTACAGCCGGATAAGGAATGTATAATTCCAAATGATTCGCTAACTGCTTATAAAAATGTTGCGCGACAAGAAAGGATACCAAGTAGCCAACAGTATAGACAACTTGTAAAGCAAATCCTCTTTTCGCACCAGAAAAAAAGGCAATCAGTAAAAAAAGAATAATCAATAAACTTAGCATGCCATGTTCCTTTCTCCTCTAGCTCTACTCAAAAACTTCTGTTTAAGTAGAAGACTTCTGCTTGATTTGGCCCTTACGCTTCTCGTTCAAAATCTGTTGTGCTTCAACAGGATTTTTGATTTCACGATCAGGTTGACCATTTTCTTTCAAAACTTCACGTGCTTCATTCTCGATAGCTTCCATCCGTTTCACACGATTTTCTAACTCAGTAAACTTAATCATTTTTTTCTTCAATTGCGCAACTTCTTCATTCAATTCCAAGAGTCTCTCTTGCTTCTTCAATTGATCCGAAAGCGCATTGACCGCCATTAAAATTGCGGCTTGTTCGTTATCCATCTGTGGCGATAATTGTTTTAACTCCATCAATTGGTCATTTACTAATTTTGTAACGATATCCATATGATGCTTCGTTTCGCGACCAATGATCGTATACGTCTGATTAGCAATCACTGCTTTATAGCGTGTTTTTTCATGCGCCATACGAACCATTTCCTTCCCATAATAAAATTCCTATTTAGTGTACCACGAAGTTTTTATACGTGTGTACTTCGCACATTTTTCTTAAACATACTTTACTATTATATGATAAAATTTTAAAAAATGCTATGTCTCATCAGGGACACCTTAATCCTGTCAATGAATCAAAATCTCATGATCACAGCAAATAGTGGAGGACTAAAATGAGTAATGTAATAATCAAAGTTTCTGAATCAAAAATGAATGAAATGAAGAATGCTTATCAAGTAAACTTACTGCAAAAAAAAATCCCTTATACAACTTTCTCTGCTAAAAAAAACGGTACAACAATCACTGCTTATACTTCTGGAAAAGTCATGTTTCAAGGCGCAAACGCCGAGCAAGAAGCAAGTCGTTGGGGATCCCCTAATATGTCATCACCTGTAAAAAAAACGAATAGTAGAAGTTCCTCTTCACTCCCCAATAATATTAGCCAGCTTTCCGTCCTAGGCAGTGATGAAGTGGGGAACGGAAGCTATTTTGGACCCGTCACTGTCTGTGCCGCTTACGTTGATCGAAAACACTTAGAAATTTTGAAAAACTTAGGTGTCAGAGATTCAAAAGAACTGAAAGATGCTCAAATCATTCAGTTAGCAAAAGTTTTGAAGAAAACCATTCCTTATCAATTGTTGGTACTTACACCAAAAAAATATAATGAAATACAACCTGAATATAATGCTGTTAGGATGAAGGTTGCTTTGCATAACCAGGCAATTTATTTGCTTTTACAAAAAATTTCACCAACCAAGCCTGAAGCAATTTTGATCGATCAATTTACGCCTGAAGCAAATTTCAACAAATACGCACGGCTAGAAAAAAATAAAATTCAAGAAAAGCTATATTTTGTAACAAAAGGCGAACAATATCATCTAGCAGTTGCTGCAGCTTCTATCATTAGTCGTGCAAGCTTTTTAGAAGAGCTGGATAAAGCTTCTGCTGAACTTGGAATAACCTTACCGTCTGGTGCTGGTTCAAAATCAGATGTTGTAGCAGCGCGTGTTTTAAAAAAAGGTGGGCTCCCTTTATTAGCCAATTATGCAAAGCTCCATTTTGCTAATACGCAAAAAGCACAAAAACTCATTTGATTATCCTATTAAACTTTTGAAAATACTGAACAAACAAAAATCCCCACAAGGATTACTTTTCACACAGCAACCTTTTGTGGGGACAAAATTGAAACTTTCTACGTAAAAATTCGGAATCGATTGAATTTCTAAACAATAGATAAGAGAAAAACAAATCAAAAGTTCTTATACTCTTCTACTGACTGAACAAGAACTTTTGTTTTCTACATAGTATCACTATTTCAGGTATAAACAGAGACAAATGCTCATTTAGCCATTCATTTGTTAGAGAAAGGAGGAGACTACCCATGGGGGATTTGATCGTCAAAGTAGGTTTGTTATTAGAAGTGTTGTTTGCCTTCCTGATAGTTGTGTTAGCGATTCTAACATTGGTACTTGTTATCAAAAAGCTAACAAAAAAGTAAATAAAATTCGGCTGTCTTAACCTACATATCTAAATACATGATTCGTTCACCATTTTCTGGATCATACCTTTGACTATCAACAAATCCAAAGCGTTGATAATAAGGGATGATCTTTTCATTTTCATCATGCACACTTAGATAAATACGCTCAACAGCATATTGTTCTTTCATTAAGTCAATAAGTAAAGACAAAAATAAACTACCATAGCCTTTTCCCTGCGAGCCCGCTTCAACCATCAATCGGTCTAACCACATAGCCTGGTCCTTTTTAGCACCAATCATCGAAAAACCAACAAGCTTCTGGCCGTCATACATGGCTAATGGTCGCCACCCCAGTGATACATCATAGGCTGCTTCCAGTAAAGAAGTGGCATTCGTTTCTATAAAATTTACTTGATTATCTGAAACAGACAGCGCAATAACGTCCCGCCAATTAGATTCGTCGACCTCTTTAAGTAATAAATTCATTCGAACACTCCTTCACAAAAAATATTTTCTTTTGCAATTGCACTTATTGTAGCTACTGAACCTTCGCTGAATGTCTTCAGTTCTTCTTCAAGTAATTTTCTGGTGCTTCCTTTAAGTATAAGCTATTCGAGCTTAATGCTACATATCTTCCTAGGTAAACAATGCTCAGAAAAACGGTATTTAGCATTCGAGAAAATTAATCCTTTGTTTCTCACTGATATTTCCACCTTGAAATTGATCGTAAAAAATTGACTAGAACAATTGAGAAGAGCATAAAATCCAGATTCTATCCGTTAAGCTATGAATTGGATTTTATGCTCTTGATGTATTCAATTAATCATTATCTTTTTGCACAGTCATGACAATGTGGCTATATTTCTCGCAATACGTCACTTTGTAATTTTTAAAAATTTCTTTGATCATATTAATTATCTCCTGCTTTTCTTTTGCCTTGAATTTAAAGCGAATCTTATGTCCAAGAGATTCTTGTTTTTTATTTTTATTCGCAAAAGGCAAGATAATATCAACATTTCCGTCAAATGTCTGTGTAAACAGAAATATTTTTTCATAGAGATTTCGAAGTTCCATGTCAGATAAAAATTCCGCAAAACCATTACAAGAAATAATTAAATGATCATATCGTCTGAGCGTTGCCTTTGGATATTTTTCCCAAAAATCAAAAATAGACATATTTTCTCTTGTTATAAAATGATTCGAACCAAATAATTTTTCTGCTATTAATTGATTATTTTTCAACCATTTTGAATCAATATCAATATTTAGACTTTCATAAGGTTTATTAAAGCAATTATTTGTTAATTCGTTGATTCTATGTATTAGACGCTCAATCTCAAGGCTATCAAAGCCCGCCCCTGAACCAATATCAAGAAAGAAAAAAGATTCATTCTTTTCTATGTACTCTTTTATTTTTTGCCTTATTCCTTCTTGGATTTGTTGTCTCCTCCAAACAAGAGGTGGAGCGGCAACCTCTAACATTTTTTTGTCTGCTTTTTTCCCAAAAAAGCCCGACTGTGGTGAATTAAGTAAAACATAAAAAGTAACTTCTTCTGTTCCTGGGCGTCGTGACATGATATTCGCTAAAGGACTCAACTTTGTCAGTACTTTACCCAAAAACGTTAATGTATAAGGAGATGACGGTAGATTCTTACTTTTAAAACTACTTAGAAACAGTTCTTCCTGATTTATTTTGTAGTAGAAAGAATCATTTTTGATTTCTATAAATTCCCATACTGTTGGTTCTTGATCCACAATCTCCCAAGCATCCTCGAACTTCAGCAATTTTTGCTTAAACATCGTTTTTTTCTCCTAATTTTTTATTTAAAATCATTATGGCAGTAGATAACTGTATCATGAAAAAGGACATCTCCACTCTCTAAACTTTTCCAAAAAACCGATACCTTTATGGCTCGACTACTAACAATCTGTCTATCATGCCTATTGTCGTTAATAAGTATGATAAACAAAAATTATTGCGTATAACAATTATGAAGTATCGGCTTTTATGTGAAGGACAAATTTTGTAAAATCAAAGGTCAAAGCTACTTCAAAATAGATAACACATAAAAAGAATAACAATACTTTTAGATTTCTCCAAGGTACACTTTTTGTCTAAGGATATACAAAAAATGAAGAAACGATTAAGCGACTTTTGACAGATAGGAAAAAACAGCCAAAGGTTTCAGTTATCTTTTTTTAGAACGAAGATAACTAAAGTCTTTGTCTAGGGGTATATGGAACATAGAAACGAAAATGCACGGTATAAAAGCGAATGAACGTTGAATAACACTACAAATCATTCGCTTCTTTTATTTTATAGATAGTTGGTCGATAAATTCCATTTTCTTTGGCAATCTCTGTAACAGGAACTTCTTCGTTAACATATCTACCACCATTTTGAAAACTAATCGCCTTTGTGGGTTTGGTGAATCATGAGAATATTCAATTAGTCTTCCATTATACCGGCCAGCCGTTTTCTCCGTTTTGAAGTGGCAAAGATCCAGTATCAAAAGTGGCAAAAAAGAGAGCTTGTTCATTGGAAAGAATGCTAACGAAATTTTTGGCTAATTTATAGAAAATATTTAATTTTTATTGTCACAAATCTCGTTTTTCCCCAACATATCTTAATGCACACCAAAAGAAAGATAAAAATATTATATTCTAGCAAAAAAAGAAAGGACCCCTAGCAATTCAAATTACTAGAGGTCACTTTCTCTTTTTGTCATGTGTCATAAGTAAGTTTTCAAATGTTGTTAAAAAAACTGTGTAGAATAAAGAAGGGAACACAAACGATTAAAGGATATAAAAAATAATTTCGATTATAGCTTCCAGAACCAGTTGCTTGATTTGCTCTCATTCTGTCTCCTGATACAGCAGTACCAGATAATGCGATACCAATCAATAGCGATCCAATCCAGAGGGATTTAAAGAAGTGTTTTTTAAAGAAGGAGTTGCTTTTTCTAATGAAATAACTGTTTTTTGTTGCCCATTTTCATTGGTGATAGATTCCATGTACCCCATCTACAGTCTGAATCAAACGCGCTACGAGTCAGTCTACATTTATTTTTTCTTTACTGGCAATTGTTACTCATTAAAATAAGCAATTAATGAGTTAGTCAAGCTTTCTGCAAATTTTTCTTGGTAATCATCCGTTACTAGTTCAGCCAAGTCAGAGTCATTATTCATATACCCCATTTCCACCAAAATCGCTGGTTGAAGATTTTCTCGTAAGACTTGATAATTACCATAAGTGATTCCACGAGAATTCAAGGGCAATTCAGAAAAACCATCAGCAATCGTTTGCGCTAGCTCCTCATTTCTCTCGTAATAGTAATAAGTGGTGATTCCTGTGGCTTCATTGGCAATTTCTGTTGAATCAGCGTGTAAACTAATAAAGACATCCGCTGATTTTTCTTCGCTGAATGTACAGATTTCACCGAGTTGAATGAAGTCATCTGTCTCATGTGTCAAATAAACGGTTGCTCCTTCTGCCTCTAAAGCTGCTTTTATTTTTTTGGCTGTACTTAACGTAATCGTCTTTTCTTCGACTTGTTCGTCATTACTCAGTGCGCCGACATCCTCACCACCATGTCCTGGATCAAGGACAATCACCGCGTCAGATAAACTGGTTGGCTGGCTTTGTGTTTCTTGTGTAAGGACTGTTCCAGCCGTTTTTGCTAAATAACCTGTTGTCCCTGCGTTTGTTTTTATTTGATAACTGTCGCCTGCTTCGGAAAGATACTCGGTCAGTTCCCCGCCATTGATTGTCTCGAGTCTCGTCGTTAATTCTTCATCAGCATATAACGTAGTATCTTCTTTCCCAATTTTGATTTGCTTAAACGTTTCACGATTACTTGTTGTGGTGCTGGTTGCTTTCGTTTCAGTTGTTTGAGTGCTTCCTGTTTGTTCAGCTGTTGTTTTTTGTTCAAATATTCCCAAAAATTTAGCAACAAAGAACAAGACACCCATTACTAAAAATAAGCTACATATTTTTTTCATCTTCTCACTCACCTCGTTATGGTCAGTGTAAGAAGTGAAGCTTAAAAGGAACTTAAATGTTCAATTGTTGATGGGCTAACAAAATTCTTTTGATTTTTTTGCAAAATAAAAAGATGTTCCTAAATTAGGAACATCTTTTTGGATTACTCTTCTTCTTCCGCCATGAATGTATTGAAAACTTCTTCAATCATATCCCATTCAGCGTCTGTTTCGATTTGTTGCAATTCGCCTTCTGTACCGTCTTCGTTTTCGATGTAAGCATAAGCTTGTAACTCAACATCTTCATCTTCTGAAGCCCCAGCTGGGTATAATAGTACGTAGTTGCGACCGAATTCTTCTTGTCCATCAACTGTCAATAAGATTTCATAAAGTGTTTCGTTTCCTTGATCATCAACCAATGTGATGTGCTCATGTCCTTCATGGTCATGATCGTGTGAATGATTATGTTCTGTCATATCAATTCCTCTTTTCATTTTCTAAAATAGTTGTTTACCCGAACCGTCAAGATAGTTTTGTAAAATCATGACTGCGGCTAATTTATCAATTACTTTTTTTCTTTTTGCTCGTGACGTATTTGCTTGTTCCACTAACATGCGTTCAGCTTGAACTGTTGTTAGTCGTTCATCTTGAAATTCGACCGGTAAAGAAAATAGTTCTTTGATTTTTTCTCCATAAGCCATGGAAGCTTCTGCTCTTGGACCAATTGAGTTATTCATATTTTTGGGCAATCCTACAACAAATCGATCCACTTCATATTCAGTGACCAATTCTTTTAGTCGATCAAAACCAAATTCGCCAGCTGCCTCATCAATTCGAATAATTTCTACACCTTGGGCAGTCCAACCGAATGGATCGCTTACTGCGATGCCAACTGTTTTTGAGCCAACGTCTAAGCCCATTACTCTCATAAATTCACTCCATGATTTGAAAGATAATCTTTAACAATTACTTCCATAATTTCATCGCGCTCATGACGTCTGATTAAGTTTCGTGCGTCACGATAACGAGGAATGTAGGCCGGGTCTCCAGAAAGTAAATAGCCAACAATCTGGTTAATAGGATTGTAGCCCTTTTCTTCCAAAGCCCGATAAACGATTGCTAATGTTTCACCGACTTCTTTTTTGCGATTATCATCAAAATCAAAACGTACGGTTTCATCTGTAAAACCCATGATTCTACACCTCTTTCCCACAAGGTATTCATTCTACCTTATCCACACTCATTTTACTAGAAAAAGACAAAACTTACAAATTTTGTAAGTTGTCAATCTCTTGGCTTTAGAAAATCTTCCGAATCAATAGAACATGATTTTCCTAACATTAGATTATTTTTCTTGAGCATCTTTTTTTCTTTTACGAATCATTCTCACTATACTAATAAATAGAGCGTACATGAGGTACATGAAAACTTCAAATAGTAAAGGAGGGACGATATGCTAAATAGATTTTTTAAATTGCTTGCTTGCATCGTTGGTGTAGAATTGATAGGATCTGTATCAGGATTTTTTGCTGGTGATATTCCCGCTATCTATGCTCAGTTAAATAAGCCATTTTTGGCACCACCAGGAAATATAGTCGGAATCATTTGGACTGTACTTTATGCATTGATTGGTCTAGCGTTATTTCTAGTGATTGACAGCAAAAGTGCTAAAAAGAAAACACTTGCTTCCGTTCTTTTTGGTGTTCAACTGGTACTTAATTTTATTTGGAGCATTCTTTTCTTCGGCGGATCATACTTTTGGGTTGCTTCACTTATTAGTCTATTTCTACTCCTTACAATTATTTTCAGTATTCGTGAATTTCGTAGTATATCTAAAGGCGCAGCTATTTGCTTCATTCCGTACTTGATTTGGATTGCTTATGCAACCTATCTTTCTTTTGGGTTGGCTATTTTAAATTAATTTTTTCGAAAAAGAGAGTGTGATGACAATTTTTTGTCGCACACTCTCTTTTTTGGTGACCCATTATTGCAAAACAGATTTCTTTCAATAAAGCAAAGTTTCTTGACCCGATTATTTGTGTACTTCTCTATCAAAAAGCACAGATGATTACTCCAAAGAGTTGTGTACTTTACCATTCTTTGCTTATTTCTTACTCTTAACAGATTGACCTGTTTGGTAATTGATCGTGTAGCCGTCCTGAACGTTATAAATAAAAACATTGAACTTCAACTTAGAATCTTCAATACTTTGTGCTTCTAATTGAACACCCCGCGCTACTAACTCACTCTCTTCAAAATAAGGTGTCACTCGGTAACGCACGTGGTAATTTGTTTCTTTGATATATGCAGCAATATCATTTTCATGTGCCAACATATAAGGCGTGTTTAGTGAGCGCGTCCCTGTCATCAAATTTTTAATGTTATTATTTTGACCAGTTAACTGGAAGCCAATTAAGTGACTACGATTGTATAACCATTGTCCGTCAGTTAATTTTTTTTGTTTCCAACCAGTTGGATTCACATAAAGAGGTTCTCTTTTTTCTGTTGGAAACAACTCTTTTCCTAACATTGCATTTGCTGCACCCACTCGATTTAAATGATCCACCTCAGAATATTTTTCCCAGACCCCTTTGTTTAAACTAAGATCTGTTGGAGAAAAATCAGGTTGATTATGATTGATTTCGATTTCTTGATGCTTACCGTCATATTCAGGAACATCTGCTAACCTTGCTGCTTGTGGCGCCGAATCAAAAATTGCAGTGATTTGTTGAAAAATATCCGAATCATTTTGCGTTGTCGAAATGCCAAAAGCGCCTGCTAAAATCGCGATGACAACACCCATAATAGTCTTAGTGTTTTTTTTACTCATTTATCTACTCCTTTTCTCACAAATCCTTCTAAACTTTAACATACGTTCCCCTTTTTAGAAACTCTCTTTTTATTTTCAAACAAAAAAAACGTGCTTCTACGGTCTTCTCGACTATAAAAGCACGTTCTCTGTATTAAGCGGGTGACGAGAATCGAACTCGCGACATCAGCTTGGGAAGCTGGGATTTTACCACTAAACTACACCCGCATTACTAAAAAGTATACGCCTCTTTTTTGCGTTGCTCAAGCTTTTTTCATCCACTTTTTTACTTCATTTCTGTTTTTTGTAGTAAAATGAAAGCAATAAATGAACAATGGAGAAGATGGCATGTCGGAAAAAGAATTGAATTTATTACTTGATACTTGTTTACTTGCAGGTAAAATCATGATGGAAAGCAACGCCGAAATGTACCGGGTAGAAGATACGATGAGCCGAATAGCTTTAGCTTCTGGCAACTATCGTCTAGTTAGTTATGTCACACAAACTGGATTGTTTATTGGAATTGATCGAACTTCAACTATTCGAATGGAACAAATCACCAATCGTTCCATCAATCTTGAAAAAGTCGTCAAAGTAAACGATCTGTCTCGACGCTATGTAGCTAAAGAATTAACATTATCCGAACTTTATGACGCTTTACAAAGCATTTATAAAGAACGTTTCTTTTTCCCTGTATGGCTACAAATTTTTAGTGCAGCTGTAATCAGTGCAACTATTATGGTTTTATTTGGTGGCGAATTAGCTGATTTCCCCACTGCATTCCTTATCGGCGGTATAGGATATGCTATTTATTTATATAGCTTAAAATTTTTCAGGATAAAATTTCTTTCAGAATTTTTTTCTTCTTTATTTATTGGGTTAGCAGCCATCCTTAGTGTTCGACTAAACATCGGGATCAATCAAGATTTGATTATTATCGGATGTGTCATGCCCTTAGTGCCTGGGGTTCAAATTACCAATGCCATTCGCGATTTACTAGCTGGTCATTATCTTTCCGGTGTATCTCGCGGAACAGAAGCAATGATGACGGCTACTATGATTGGCTTTGCCATCGCTTTTATCTTTCAACTTTTTTAATCGAAAAGGAGCCTACCCATGTGGACGATACTTATACAATTTTCTTTTAGTTTTTTAGCAACGGCGGCGTTTGCTATTATCACAAACGTGCCACGAAGTGCATTAATTTGGTGTGGCTTTTCTGGCGCACTTGGCTGGATGATCTACTGGGTCACGATTACCTTTGGAGGCAACGCTGCATTTGGGTCCTTACTTGGTTCGTTAGGGGTTGCCTTTATTAGTGATGTTTTTTCCAAAAAGTTCAAGATGCCGGTCACCATTTTTAATATCCCTGGAATGGTTCCACTGGTTCCTGGAGGATTAGCTTATCAAGCTGTCCGAAACCTAGTCACTGGTTCCTATCAAGAAGCAATTACTTATGCGGTACAAGCGATTATGATTGCTGGTGCAATTGCCTTAGGTCTAGTTTTATCTGAAGTTTTTAATCACAATATTCGAAACTTTAAATTAAAGCGTGATTCTATGATCAATAAACGCAAAAAAAAGTTTTTAACAAAAAAATAAAAGAAGTCGGGACAACATCGTCTCGACTTCTTTTTTGCAAGTGATTCTATTTTGTAACGAATACGGAGATATTTGAGAAAGAGAGCTTGATGAATGAAATAGAATACTTTGCCCTACAATACTTCGATATGCAAAAACTAACGCCTTCACATCATTCACAACTGCGCTAAGATATAGGGAAACTATTTAAAAAAAGTTTCCTTATTGCTTAAAGCTAAATGTTTGAAGCCGCAACCTTACCCACGGTGTTCCCTCAAGCAACTCCTCAAAATAATTCATAACTGTCCCAAAATAGGAAAAGCTATTTTGGTTAGTGGCTCATTATTTTTTCGGAGCTAACCGCTTGAAGCCACAACCTTTTCCTCTTCCTAAAAAGAACGATACACATATTGATTTTGTGGCGCAGCCACTTTCTTCGCAGTCGTCACATGTACAGTCGGAATATCTCGCTTAAATGGTTGATAATATTCAGACTGAATCACACCTTCCACATGATACCACTCATCATTTTTAACAACGGCTCCTTCGGGCATCTGCGTCAACAACCCAAAAACACCAGAATCCGCTACACAGTGGATGATACCAAAACGGAACAAGAAAATATCTTGCTTTTCTTTATCGGGCGTCTGATAAACAAACCCATCATAGCTAATTGATTTTCCAATAAATTCACTTGGATAATTATAGATCAGTTCCATAATCTCTAAATAATTTTCATCCGTGATTTGAATCGTTTGTTGCTCCCCATATTTTTCCTTTAACTCATTCATCTGTTCTTGATAATCAGACTGGTTGAAATAAATACTCGTATCAGGCTTCAAATATTGCGTCTGCATTTCCGGATCGCCTACTGATTCTTTACTCACAGGAAAATTAAATCCCTTTGCTTCAACGATCGTAGTATCCAAGCTAACCGTTGGAAACAATGTTCCTACTATGATTGGTAAAGCTAGTAGTATATAAGCAATCAAACGCTGACTTGGTTTTGTCAATCCGTGGTCATGATCGTGATGCTCAGCTGTTGCTTCATTTGGATCATTTTTCCCCCATAAATAAAGCTGAACCAATGCTAACACCGCAGATAAAATCATCGAAAGGATTGCTAAATACCGATAATGAACATTGATGTACTGATCGAGTTTGCCAGAAACTTGTAAATACATCATCAGTTCAAAATAACCTGATAAAATTAAAAAACGGATCATCACTTTCCCTCCTAGATGATTAATGTATAACCTATAACAACAACTGCAATGACACAAATCAATGCAAAGATAAATTGACTTTTAAAGTAACGCTTCATCATCAACAGATTTTTGATATCCACCATTGGTCCAAAAACTAAAAATGCTACGACAGGTGCTGTGCCGAACAGACTTAATAAGGAAGAACCAATAAATGCATCTGCTTCAGAACATAACGACATCGTAAACGCGAGTAACAACATGATGACAATTGCCAAAATCTTAGTCGATCCTAAAGTCAACATCACTCGTGTTGGTAGATAGGTTTGCATCGCTGCTGCAATCAATCCACCGATAATCAAATAGCGACCTGTATCAAAAAATTCATCAATCGCGTGGGTTAACACATGCCATACTTGCTGACCTAGTTGATGTATGTTAGCAAATCTTCTTTTCCCGATTTTTTTATCTTCGATCGGTAATTCATGGTGATGATGTACATGTTTTTGTTGCTTGCTCAATTGGTTTTGAATCAATTTTTCTTTCAAGACCGTTTCCTTTTGAAAATAAGCTAACCAAATACCTACTACTATAGCAACTAAAAAAGCACCTAGAACACGCCAACCAGCCATCTTCCAAGAATTGCCGAATGCGATATATGTTGAAAAAATCACTACTGGATTAATAATCGGTGCTGTCAGCATAAAAGCAAAAGCGGTTGGTACCGGAACATCTTTTTTTACAAATTGATGAACGATTGGCACAATACCGCACTCACACGAAGGAAAAAAGAATCCTAATCCAGAACCAACTAAAATTGATAAAAATTTATTTTTAGGAAGCCAACGTCGAACACGTTCCGGCGTTAAAAAAACTTGTAATGCTCCCGAAATGATACAACCTAATAAAACAAACGGAAGTGCTTCGATAACGATTGATAAAAAAATCGTGCTCATTTGCAAAACCGAGTTGGGTAACCAAGAAAACATGTTGTCTCTCCTTCTCATTCAACGTCATTTGCCAAAATAATATACGCTTTTCCTTAAAAAATTACAAGTTCAGAAAAAAACTTTACTATTCTCTTATCTTTTAGCTTCTTTTTTGTAAAAACAACTTGATTGACAATTCACTCGTTCCCGACTACATTTAGTCACAGAAAATAAAAATGAGAAATGAGGTCACTTGAATGAAGAAAACAACTCAGTTATCAGAAGCGTTGCAACGCATTGACACGGAAGACACCATTGTTCTTTTTCTTTCCATGCCTCATTGTAGTGTTTGTCATGCAATTGAACCACGTCTACAGAAGTTGCTGTCCTCATTCGATCTTCCTGCCTTCCATTTAGATGCTCATGAAGTCCCTGAAGTTGCTAGTACATTTGAAGTTTTGACAGCCCCAGTGATTTTGATTTTCCACAAAGGAAAGGAAGTTGCTCGTCAAGCACGTTTCATTGACTTAAAAAAAATCGAGTCCCTTTTAACTCAGCTAACCCAGATTACTGACGCACCAAGCTATGAAGAAATTTTCAACAGGAAAAAGGATCAGTGATAATAGCTCAAATAGAAAAACCACCTAAAATCCGTTTATATAAATGGATTTTAGGTGGTTTTAAATTGATAACTGTTTTATTTTTCATTTTAACACAAGCATTTTTTTATAAATAAACTGTGTTCCCAAAGCAACTCCTCGAAATAATTCATAGCTGTCCAAAAACAGGAAAAGCTATTTTTGTCAGCTATTCATTATTTTGTCGGAGCTGACCGCTTTGCACCACAACCTTATTTAGATTATTCATCATCCGTTGTATTTAAAGTTGCATCTGAATGTAGGAAATAAATCAATGTCTGTAATTCATTTGTTAAATCCACATTTTGAATCAAAACATCCGCTGGCGCGTTTAATCGCGCAGAGGTAAAGTTTAGGATTCCCTTGATTCCTGCTTCAGTTAAACGGTTTACTACTTCTTGTGCTTTTGAAGCTGGGATAGTCAAAATAGCTACCTCGATTTGTTGGATCTTGATTTGTTCCATCATATCATCCATCGGATAAACGGGAATACCGTCAACGATTCTTCCAACGATTTCTTCATTGACATCGAAAGCACAGCTAACACGGATACTGTTACTTTGATGGAATTTATATTTTAACAAGGCGCTTCCTAGATTGCCGACACCAATCAAGGCAACGTTTGTTAGTTGATCATCATTTAGCGTTTTAGCAAAGAAGTGCATTAAATCTTCCACGTCATACCCATAGCCACGTTTTCCTAGTTCTCCAAAATAAGAAAAGTCACGTCGAATCGTTGCACTGTCGACTTGGACTGCCTCACTTAATTCAGTTGAAGAAACTTTTTTCTTTCCAGCATTATTTAAAATTCTCAAATAACGATAATATAAGGGCAAACGTTTTGCTGTTGCCTTTGGAATTATATGATCTTTCACTTGCTTACCTCCACGAGTTTCTAATTTCTCTTTGATTTACCCATCATAGCAGTATCCATGGGAAAAAATCAATTTGATTGCTCGGATATTGTGAATTTTTATTCTTTATTCATCTTTTTATCATTGTCACCAATCTCGCAGTCTTAATGAATTTATGGTAGACTACAAGTTGAAAATTACTTTTTATTCCTAGAAGAATTCACAAAGTAGAAAAGAGGATTCGATGATTTTATTACAAGCCAACCAAGTCGCCCGCCATTTTGGTGCGGACGTTTTGTTTCAAAATATTCATTTAGAAATCAGCACTGGCGCACGAATTGCCTTAGTTGGTCGCAATGGTGCTGGAAAATCAACGTTACTAAAAATAATCGCAGGTCTAGAAGCTCCAGATGAGGGTGCGATTACCAAAAATAAAACAGCTACACTTGGCTATTTAGCACAAGACACCGGGTTATCTTCTGATGAAACTGTCTGGAATGAGATGCTAAAAGCTTTTGCAGAAGTGCGCAAAATGGAACAACGCATGCGCGAACTAGAGGTTGCAATCAGTGAAGGAGTCCCTGAGACGCCTGCTTACGATTCCTTTTTAAAAGAGTATGATCGATTACAACACGAATTTTCCGACAAAAACGGCTACGGTTATGAAAACGAAATTCGTTCCGTTTTACATGGATTCAAATTTGATCCTTCTTTTTACGATCAAACAATCGATACTTTATCCGGTGGACAGCGAACACGTCTTGCACTGGCTCGGATGCTTTTGCAACATCCAGACATCTTGATTCTCGATGAGCCCACTAATCACCTAGATATTGAGACACTTTCCTGGTTAGAAAATTATTTACAAGGTTACACTGGCGCTTTACTAATTGTCTCACATGACCGTTATTTTCTTGATAAGGTTGTCACTGAAGTATATGAGCTTAGTCGTCAAAAAATGCGTCATTACAAAGGAAATTATTCCAAATATCTTGACCTAAAAGCTGAACAACTTGCAAGTGATTGGAAAGCTTATGAGAAACAACAGACAGAAATTCACAAACTAGAAGACTTTGTTGCTCGAAATCTTGTACGAGCATCAACAACCAAGCGTGCCCAGAGCCGTCGAAAGGCGTTAGAAAAAATGGATCGCTTAGACCGGCCTCTAGGTGATGAAAAACAAGCCCATTTTCTTTTCCACGCAGAAAAACCTTCTGGAAATGTTGTCTTACAAGTAGAAGATGCTGCAATTGGCTACGAGGGTGAAGTATTATCGGAACCCATCAATTTAGATATTCGACGCCAAGAAGCGATTGCGCTCGTTGGACCAAATGGAATCGGCAAGTCAACTTTGCTTAAATCTATTATTCATCAACTACCTTTTATTCGAGGAAATCAACACCTTGGAACCAACGTAACAATTGGTTATTATGACCAAGGTCAAGCAAACTTACACACAAATAAAACCATTTTGGCAGAATTATGGGATGAACATCCTACTTTACCGGAAAAAGAAATTCGTAGTGCATTGGGTGCCTTTTTGTTTTCTGGCGAAGATGTTGAAAAAACGATTCCGTTATTAAGTGGTGGCGAAAAAGCACGGGTTGCGTTAGCCAAACTAGCAATGAACCAAGAAAATTTTTTGATACTGGACGAACCAACAAACCACTTAGATATTGATAACAAAGAAGTGCTAGAAAACGCGCTGATTGATTACGATGGCACCCTGCTCTTTGTTTCTCATGACCGTTACTTTATCAATCGTATCGCAACGAAGGTGGTTGAGTTATCTGAAAATGGTAGCAAGATGTACCTTGGGGACTATGATTATTATTTGGAAAAGAAACAGGAAGAAGAAGAAATTGCAGAACTCTTGGCAAAAGAAGAACAAACAGAAGTCGTTGAAACACCCACTAGCAAATCAAATTACTATCAAAGTAAGGAACAACAAAAATTGATGCGTAGTTTAAGTCGAAAAATTACGCAAGTCGAAGAAGAAATGGCGCAATTGGATGAAACAATTGCACAATTAGAAGGAGAAATGGTTCGTCCTGAAATTCTTGACGATCATGTAAAATTAAACGATTTGAACCAACAATTGGAAAATGCGCGAGCTGAGCAAGAAGAAAAATTGGTTGCTTGGGAAAACTTGAGTATTGAGTTGGAAGAATATGAATAAGGTTGTGGCGCAAAGCGGTCAGCTTCGACAAAATAATGAGTAACTGACAAAAATAGTTTTTCATGTTTTTGGACAGTTGCGAGTTATTTCGAGAAGCTGCTTTGGGAACACGATAGATAAAGTTGTGACACAAAGTGGTCAGCTTCGACAAAATAATGAGTAGCTGACAAAAATAGTTTTTCATGTTTTTGGACAGTTGCGAGTTATTTCGAGAAGCTGCTTTGGGAACACGATAGATAA
>NZ_JAFLWI010000005.1 GCF_017315945.1 Candidatus Enterococcus courvalinii | reverse complement strand
TGGAAAAGGGAACTTTCAAAGTTCCTTTTTTCTAAAATTTAATGACTACAAGTAGACAATGGAGAAAGGCGGAGTTATTGTATGAAACTGATATTTTTTGAGGGTAAAACGTACTTAGAACCAACTGAAAAAATGCTACTTCTTCTACTAGCAAAAAGAAAAGGTATTTATTACGGAAGCGGTATGAGAAGATTAAAACATTCTTGTGAAATTGAGGTCGCAAGTAAAATGCTGTATCAGATTTACGAAGGAAAAACAATCATTGTAAAGCTACCAGATTGCAAAATTTCGCTGAAATATTTGTTTATGAGTAGAACAAAAATGTTAGATCAGTATATTGTTTATGCAGAAGCGAGGAAACTTTATAATAAGAAAGTTATTAATCAATCTTCAGGAGATAAAACTGAGGAAAACAATGTAATAAAAGATTTGTTGAGTATTCAAAATACAAGAGAAGTTCGTTCGAGAAGTAGAAAACGTAATCGAGTAGTGGGGGGATAGTCATGGAAAATAAAAAATATGCAAAAATCGTGAAAAAAGTAAAAGGGCTACTAGCGATTGCAAAAGATGAAAATAAGGATGAAGAGAGTCAATCAGCATTTTTGATGGCACAAAGACTGATGATTCAATATGACATAGACAAAGCAGATATATTAGAAGAAGGAGAAGAAGCGGAGCCTATCGGAGAAGAATCAGTAACCGTATATAAAAAACTTTTTTGGTGGGAACGTACTTTGGGGCAGATCATAGCAAAGAACTTTAGAGTGAAGATGTTCTATAATTCTAAACGAAAAAATGGTGATCAACGTAAAAAAACAAAAGTGGTATTTTATGGATTTGGTAAGGATTTAGAATTAGCTAAGGAAATGTATATATTAGCTTATGAGGTGTTGCTTTATCATTCCCAAAAATATATAGATCGTTGGTATGAAGATGAAGAGGTTGTAAGAGAACGGTACTTAACTGAAAGTATTAAAGCAAGTTATATCAGAGGATTTTTGAGTGGATTAGAAGCTCGCTTTGAAGAACAAGTTGCTGTTCTTACGGAAAGATATGAGGTTATGGTCTTAATCCCTAAAGAAGTGGAGGATTCATATAAAGACTATTCTAAAGAATTTGGAGTCTATAATTCCAAAATTCCGCCTGTAACAGTAGAAAATGCTTATTCTAAAGGGTATGAAGAAGCAAAAAGAGTAGACTTTACAAAAAAAACAGTTGGTACCGATTATTCAAGTCTTGTTGGACATTACATTCGCTTTAGTGAAGGTGTAACAAAGGGATTGATTGCTGAAGTAATTGACATTTCAGAAAATCAATTGCATTTAGTTATTATGAATACTGTTTCTTCTGGACTTTCTACAGACAATCCATATTTTTATTCTTGGATTCTAAATACAGAACACGATTTTGAACCTTTACCTATGACAGATGACTACGTACAATTGTTTATGGGGTACAAGAATAATAAACAGTATAAAAATCAAATAGCAGAAGCATTAAGTGAATTGAGATAGCGGATTATCTGCTATCTCTTTTTTAGTTATAAAAAGAACTTTAATTCATTGCTATGAACAGGTACTATAGGAAACGAAGAGTATATTTATTTATCAGAATATGGTAAAATATAAATATATATCCGACAGACGAAAAAGAGGTGTAACAGATGAAAGTGAAGAGTTTAAGTATTTTAGGATTGTTAGTTGGTTGTCTTGTAGGCCTAACTGCTTGTGGTCAATCTGAAAGTAGTAAGGAGCCTAGTCCTGAAGAGATTGCCTTTGCTAAGGTAGCTAAAATGGATGAACAGAATGTATGGTTCTTGATTGAAGGAGATAAAACAGCTAAGACACCAATTTCACAAGACGCAAGAATTGATTCAGTAATTGTTACTAAAGCCGGAAAATACAAGATGTTCAAAACAGGAACAGGCAAGTTAACATTAGCTAATATTTCAACAATGGATAATGCTGAAATAATTAACAATGCTGAAAAATTTGATCAAGATAGATTTGATAATAAACTTAAAACTGATTCAGATGATTACAACTCCATTTTACAGTCAGCACAAGATGAATTAAAAGCGGAAAAGGGAAGAGAATTTGCCGATCAAAATAAAATCAAAGATTTAGAAGAAAAAATTCCCCTGCTAGAAAATGATATAGAAAACTTGAAGTCAATTGCATACCAACTTCCTATATGGAAAGATATTTCGGTTGAAATCATTAAGGGGAATGATGGAGAAGAACCAAAAAGTGAAAATATTAGTTTTTCATATACGTATTTGAGTAGTCCGATTTGGAATTTTTCAAGTTTCAACGAGTTATCTAGTGAGGGGGATAAAGTTGAAATAATTGAAAATAGTAAGAAAGTCGAGTTGGCAGTTCCGGTAGCTCCTGCTGAAGTTAACAAAAAAACATTTACAGGTTACACAAATCAAAATATGGAAACAATACTTGTAAAGCAAATTAAAAATAGTAATCAAAAAATGATATTAGATAAAGAATAGTAAGTGATGGTGAAAGGGATAAAATCAATGTTTATCCCTTTTTTTAGTACCTAAATTTCCTATATATGATAGCGATATTATTGTCTATCTGATATAATGAAACTAAGGTGGATAATACCAAAAATAACGAAAGGAGAACTAATATGGCCTATAGGAAAGGGAATTGGAAGCCAAAATCAAAGGAGGAAAAACAAAAGGAATTAGATGAGTTAATTGAAATATCGAACAAGAAAATCGAAGAGTATAGAACTGATCCACAAGATATGATTGAGTTCGCTAAGTTTATGTCAAAAATTCATAATTATAGTCCTTTGAATTTATCGCTGATTGACGAACAATTTGAAGGAGCGATTGCTGTAGGAAGCTATAAAATGTGGAATGATCAAGGCTTTAGTGTTAAAAAAGGCGAAAAAGGAATAGGGATTTACGCTCATGCGCCAGTTACTATTTTTATTGATGAAAACGGTAATGAGAAAACATTAAGAGAAGCAACAGCTGAAGAGAAGAAAAAAATTCAACGAGGTGAATTAAATAGCAGACGAGTAGAACATTTTAAAAAAGGCTATGTATATGACGTTTCTCAAACCACTGCTACTGAAGAGGATTTACCAAAGATATTCCCCAATAAAGTTTGGAATTTTCAGGTTGAAGAAGGAACTAATCTTGATCAACTGGAACAAGGTGTAGGAAGGCTTGCGAGCGAATTGGGTATTTCTATTAAGGATATGCGTGAATCAGTAATAGGGGAGTTAGGAAGCGCCAGAGGAGCGTATGTTCAATATAGAGATGGGTCAGAAGAAATCGCTTTGAATTTTAGAAATAGTCGTACTCAAAATCTTGCTACTAGTATTCATGAATTAGCTCATAAAAGAATGCACAATCGTTTAGAAAAAGGAGCTAATTATTCTACAGAAATAAAAGAATTTCAGGCTGAATTGACCTCATTTATTGTATGTAATAATTATGGTATTGATACTTCTGATTTTACAATACCGTATATTGCACAATGGACTAAAAATAATGAAAAAGTTAGTTCTAAAGAATTTCGGAGTATTTTGAGTGATGTAAAATCTACAGCTGTTGAGTTCATTGAAAGTCTTGATAGTTCAATAATTGAACAAAGAGAATCAGAACTTAATAAGAGTTCCCAAAATGTAGTTTCGAGTCTTGATAGTGAAGCACAAAGTGCGCTAAAAAATTCCTTTACCACTGGTGGTAAAGAGGTAGAAAAAGAGAATAAGGTATTTCAAAATTTGGTTTTTAACAGAGAAAACTTTAATACATTCAACAGTAAAAATTTTGACGATTATCGCTTTGAGGGATGTACGTTTGATAAAATTGATATGAGTAATAGTAGTTTTAAAAACGCTGTTTTTGCAGAATGTAAATTTGAGTTTGCTAATATGGAAAACAATGATTTAACTGGAATGACAATGTATGACTCAATGATTCATGGTGGAAATATAAAAAATTCTAACCTTGAAAATTCAATTATTCGAGGGACAAAGATTCATTATCTGAATATGAGTCATGCAAATTTGCAATCAGCTACGTTTGAGAATGTGGATTTTTCTGATATTAAAATAGGTCAATCAATCCAAAATTTGGAAGGGGCTAATTTTTATCTACGAGGAGCTACGGCGGAAGAAAGTAAAATATATCAAGAAAAATATTTTGATCAATTAAATCGAACTAATTTTAATAGTGAATTCGATCCTGATACTATTAAACTGCCGTTTCGAGAATACTTTTCTGATCCCAAATGTCCTGAAAGAAAAGAGTTGCGTTCATATTTTGAAGGTATGATTGAGTTTTATAAAGAAAAATATCCTCAAACAGAAATTGAAGTGGAATATCGAGAAGCTGACGTGACTGTTAAGATTGGTAAAAATTTTGCAACATATATGGCTGATGTGAAACAGTTTGATATTTGTGATATGTATGGTGTTACGGCAGAGAACACTAGTATTGATGAATATGATCGCTTGTTATTAGATAGATCACCGAAAAATTGCGATTATGTTGAAGGGTTTATTCATGAAACAATTAGAGCTGAATCACTAGAAAAGCAACAGTTAGAAAAAATTGAATTGCCAATACCGCTAAAAGTGATTGCTACCGAAGAAGCCGTATATAATTTATCTGATACAGCCAATCAGTATTTTGATTTGAATAATTGGTCTGAAGAGTTTACGAAACAATCAGAAATAGATAGTGTTGAACAATTACTATCGTGTAACGAAGCAGGGGGATTTTATGATAGCCACAATCAAGAGATAGAAAATAAAGTAAGTGATTTTGAACAAGCTACAGGTATTGATTATAGAAGTCAGTTACCGAAAGAAGCATATAAAGCCCAAATGGCTACTCTTGCATATAAAATTGTTGCGACTGAATTAAAAAATGAGATAGAAGAAAAGCAATTTGAGATTCCAAAGAATTCAAAATTAAAAGAGCAAAACTATTCTCTACAATATGAAATGGAGTAAAAGATATGGAAAAACAACATGATTATGAAACAGCTGGTAAATACCGGCTGTTTCATGGAAGTATGAATAAATTTGATCGTTTCAGTTTAGAGTATAAAGGATTAAATGGTACAGATGATGGATTTGGAATATATTTGACACCAAACAAAGAAATGGCAAGTATGTATGCAGAACAGACTAAAAAAGTCGGATATATTTATGAAGTCAGTGCTGACTTAGAAAATCCGTTGTCTACAGAGGAACTAACTGTAACTGAAAAAGAGCTATCGAAGATTATTGACGCTTTACAGGAGTCTAGCGACATTCTAAACAATTTCAATGATGTTGATTATTACGGCAAGAAAGTAGTAAAACGAGAAGCTATGGCAATGCTTCAAGATAACGAAAATGATGTTGATTTGATCAATGAGATTGCAAATACAATTGGAGATACAGAAAAGACAGCAGAAGCATTTTATAATGTCGGACACTATACTCATATTGTTGCCAATGAAAGACTATTACAAAAAGATACGGTAGTGATTGTGCTACAACCGGAAAGAATTGAAATTGAAAGTGTTCAAGATTTGAATATGGAATTAGATGTTCCTGCGATTACTGAAGAGCCATTTTCCGATAATGAAGAAAAATTACTAGAGCAAGAAGAAGCTGTTCAGGGGTTTTGGCAAGGCGTTTTAGCTCAAAGAAGAAAATTTGAAGTTGTAGGCCAAAACGATAGCGGACAAAGTACCGATACAATTTTGTTTACACCAAGCACAAGAGCTGAAGCAGATTATCAAATTACTAGTATTGATAAACAAGGACAGCCTGTTAGTCATTATGACGTTACGGATGAACAAATTGACAACACCGTGGCCGGAAAAACGCATGAGATATTAAGTCGATTACCATTTGCAACAGAAAATACCAGTTATAAAGTATATTTTGATGTTGATAGAGAAGGCCAAAATTTAAATGAAAGAAGGTTTAATATGGCGGAAGATTTCAAAGGGAATAAAGTTCCTGAAATACCTATCAGAGATGTCGTTATAAAAGATTTTGAACAAGAGTTAGAAACCAGTCGGTATTATGATAAACAAGCATGGCAAGAAAGAATTGAGTACCTGAATTCAAGTGATCCTAGCGCTATTTTACGTTTTTCTTTGGATGAAGATGTGGAAGCATTTTACAGTAGCCACACAGATGAAATTGAGGATAAATTATCGTCAATGTCAGAAGTGTTAGGGATAGAAAAAAAATCGTTGTTAAGTGTTTCGGAAAATGTTTCGGAAGTAGATTATAAAAGAAACGCTTCAGTTATGGCCTATAAAATTACAATGGATGAAATTAACAATGATATTGAAAACGGAACGTTTAAAATTCCTTCTATGTCAGAGGATACAGAGAATCGAATTCTGACAATAAGAAATACGGAAAACAAAAGGACACTTGAAATTGAATAGAAGGTGATAAGATGTTTCAACAAATAGATATTGACAAGGTAATCAATACTAATCTAAAAAAAAATTCAGATTGTCATGTGTATATCTGTGAAGATACAAAAACAGCTTTTCAGTTGGCCTTAAAATATGGCAAATATATCAGAACTCATGTGATAAGAGAGAAAAGAGATAAACAAGAAGGTTTTTGGAAAATGTATCTTTCGGATGGGTGTCGGTATATATTTTGTTCAGAAGATTATTTTCTAAATTCTCCTGTAACTTGTTCCTGTCTAGGATTTGCCGGTTAGGTGGGATCAAATGGAAACTAGTGAATTGAAAAAGATAAAAATAGTAGATTTTTGTGCTGAAAATGGTATTGAATTGACACAAGATTCTAGGGAGTATTACCGGTTAGCAGAGCATGATTCTTGTGTAATAAGTGATAGAAAGAACCTTTTTAAGTGGAATTCTCGAAATCTTGGCGGAGATATTTTCAATTTCATACAAGCATACTATGATTGTTCATTCATAGAAGCCAAAGAAAAACTTCTTAATAAAGAGTACGAAATTCGGGAAACTGATGTTAACTATCAAAAAGAGCCTTTCGTCTATGACAAGTCAATGGAACAACCAATTAATAAATCGAAAAAATATTTAATAAGCGAGCGTAGAATCAGCGAAGAATTGACTAACGATTTGATCTCAAAAGGTTTAATTTGTGAAGATAAGCATTCAAATGTACTTTTCTTATGGAAAAAAGATGAGGAAATCGTAGGGTGTACTGAACAAGGAACTGTTGCAAGATTCAATCCAAAAAAGCAAAAAGCGAGAACATGGAAAAAAATTCAAGAGAACAGTGAAGAAAACTATGGTTTCAAAATAACGTACGGAAAACCTAAGTCGATATATTTTTTTGAAAGTGAAATTGATATGCTTTCATATATAACTCAAAAGCCCGAAACGGCGCAAAACGCAACGTTTGTTAGCATGAATGGTCTGAAGAAAGTAACTGTTTTACAAGCTGTTACAGACCACTTCAAGGAGCATAAAAAGCTTCCTGAATCAGCTGTAATTTGTGTTGATAATGATGAAGCCGGAAGAACGTTTTATGATACCGAATTTAAGGGAAAGGGAATCGGTAGAAATGGTATCGGTACTACTGAAATAAAAGCAGATATACCAAAAAAAGAAGGGTTCGATTGGAATGATACTCTAACTAAGGGAAAAGAGATCATTGAAGGTATAAGTGAACGTGATATTTCAAAACTAAAGATATTTTGCGAACTGAAAACTGGCAGTCAATTTAGTAATGATTATGAAATGAGTAATTTATAGATAAAGTAGGTGAATAATCATGAGGGAAACTATAGCAATCCTATCTGACTCACTACTTGATTTGGATAGAAAATCAACAGATTACATGATAATCGAAGAACAGCTGAAGAATGGCAATCCTGAATTTAATGAAATGGAGAAAGCTTTGTATATTGAGTTGCCGAAAGAAGGCGCACTCAAACTACTCTCTATTCTATTTGAAATAATTGAAAGATATGGACTAACGTATTATCAAATCTGGAAAGACAAAAACGAACAGGGAGAATATACAAAAGGAATTAGTGTAGAAGCAATTAGAGATACCTGTAATGTTAGTATAAAAGCGGTCAAACCATTGTTGGGTTCTATTGATGATTGGGAACCTATACTAAGCGTCTAGCAGAAAGCTAGGCGTTTTTTTGATAGAGTTTGTTAGCGAAATAGATTGTAAATATAGGTTAATTGTAGAACAATAGAAGTATAGAACATTGGTAAATTTGCACTTGACTACAAGTAGACAATAAGGTATATTTGAATAGTAGAAAGACTACAAGTAGTCAAAAAGAGTGAAGGAGAGTTGAAATTATGACAGGTAGAAATTATGTAGTTATTTTTGAGTCAAATAACGAAAATCAAATTGTCGCTAAAGTCCAATCGGTGAAGGAAAGTCCTATTTCTCTCAAAACATTGCATGAATTGACAGGCACGGATATAGTTGAGCGAATTGTTGTAAATGAAACAATAAGTATTTACTGTGATGAGGAAGCAAAATTGAAAAGTAATAACTATATTTCTGACATAATGATTGAGGATAAAGAAATATCTATTGTAGGGAAATTTTGTTTTGTAGGTGAAACGACAACTAAGGACGGTTCACGAGACACAGTTCCGCTGACCGATGAACAGGTAGCATGGATCACACAAAATATTAAATACAGAAAGGAAGCTAGAACTCTAGCATAGGTTATTAAAATGACTAATGAATTGTTAGAAAATAATTTGAGCTATATCAGTCCCGAACATCAAGATTTCTATGAAAAAAATAAGTCCGCTGATGGAACGGACGTTTATAGAGATAGTTTAGTTTATCTAGTGGGGCTATCAGAAGATACTCGAATTCGTTTTGATCAAATTCTAACTGATCAAGGTATAAATCCTGAAATCTTGGATGAAGAATGGATTACCGGAGGTGCATTTAGAACGTTAACTTTAGCTTTTAATTTGTACAACGGCTATACCTACGGCTTAGATCAGCATAACTTAGAAGATAAGAGATTAAACGACCTAAGTAAAGAAGAACTGATAAAAGAAATCGAAAATGGCAAGAAAAACTCTGTAGAAAATCTATTCGGGTACGGACATGGCTATTATTACTTACAAGCGATAAATTTGAGATTTAGTCTAAGTAAAGGAGAAAGAAATAGAAAAGCATTAGAAAAAATGCAAGAGCGTTTCTTTTGAAAATAAGCAACTAGAAAAATAAGGAGTGCGAGAGTGCTTTTTATTTTTAGTCCAATGACTACAAGTAGTCATTGTGTAAGGAGGAAAGTAATGTGAACTGTAAAGTAGAAATCGGCACGGTTGTAAGAGGAATAGGTGTGAACACAAAGAAAGAAGTAGAAGGATCAGTATTGAATGTGTATAATCACGTAATTGTTGTTTTTCCAAAACATGGAAGTCCAGTGGTTGTAAGAAAAAAAGATATAGTGATGTTAGATAAACCCACCTTAGCTTAACTTCATTTTATTGACTACAAGTAGACATTTAGTTATAATAATCATAGAAAGTTTCGAGAAAAGAGGTAAAAAATATGACTGATAATGCTAAAGAATTAAAAGAAATGTACGGCAAAATTCAAAATACAAGTGTAGATGATATTCACGAAGCGTTAAAAAATGCAGACAATGAAGAGGAAAGAGAATTTTATACAGATATGATCAGATTTATTATGCAAACACAGCAAAAAAAAATCTTGAAGCGAAAAGAGAAAATTCATGGTAAATAAAGAGTTACATTATGTTGTTGTCGGTGGAGTAAACGGAGCTGGCAAGTCTACAATCTATGAATTTGATACGGTTGTGATTGATGGATTAAAAACTGACAGAATCAATGCAGATGAAATTCTTAAAAGAAATGGTGGCGACTGGCGAAACTCAACAGACGTTGCTAAAAGTATGCGTCAAGTTGTAACCGAAATAAAAAAGCACTTTGAAGATAGAGAATCATTTCACCATGAAACTACATTTGCAGGAAATACAAGGCCACACGAGAAACGGCTACTAAAAGCCAAAGACTTAGGGTATGATACTACCTTAATATATGTAGGTCTCAATTCGCCGGAGTTAGCTATAAAACGTGTTGATCAAAGGGTTAATGAAGGTGGTCATGGTGTAGATGAAGCTCTTGTACGAGAACGCTATCAAAAGTCTATTGAAAACCTTTCAAAACTTGAAAAATACTTTGACAACATAAAACTGTATGACAACTCGGATTATTTTGAACCGATTTATGCAAAAGATGATCATGTTGTTTCTATGAACAAGACAAAAAAATATAATTGGGTACCAGAAAATATAAAAGAAAAAAGTGTTGAACAGCCGATAGAAAAAGAAATAGTAGATGAATATTCTAGGTATGAGAATGGGTACGAGAAACTTGAAAAAGATTATTCGGCCAAACAAGGGACATTGAAAATATTTCAAGATAAAGAATATGTGTCTAAATTTTATAATCGTCATAAGAATGAAATTGATGAACGGGTATTTGATCTAAGTAGTTCTATTGGGGTTAACGTTGATGATTTACTCGGTGATAGTCCTAAGCAAAAAGCAAGTGAACTAGCTTACAAAATGTGTCTAGGTAACGTTTTAGATAAGTTTGAGGAAAAAGATATATTATCTGAAGTTAGAAATAGGGATTGGAAGAAAGAATGGGATAGGGATATTGAGTAGGGAGCTGTGTGCTTCCTGCTCTTTTTTACTGTTGACTACAAGTAGTCAATGTGTTAAGCTCAATGTGTAAGGAAAAACGCTTGAAAAAATGTAGCGGATAAGCTACAATATAGGGAGAGATGAATTTGGAATTGCCAAAGTTTGACTGGGGAGATGAATTTGAGGAATATCTCGAATCGCTCACTAGTGAAGAGAACAGTAAAATGATTGCCATGATAAAAGCTATTCAAGAAAACGGGTTACAGGTTGCAAGTCGAAAAAAATGGATAGACAAGTTAGACAAGAATTTATACGAAATCCGAACTCAAACCAATGAAGTTTTTCTACGAGGAATATATTTCCAAGTGAAGGGAAACGAATATTGGGTCACTCATGGATTTAATAAAAAGAAAAATAAAACACCGTCGAAAGAGATTGCCAGAGGGAAAAGTCTTCGGCGGAAATACCAAGATAGGGAGGGTAAATAGTATGAGTCGTGTTGATGATTATATTCAAAAGAAATCTTTAGAGGATAAGGATTGGAAAAGTAGTTTTGAAGAAGAATATAATAAGTTACGAATGTCTGCTATAATGACCGAGCTTAGAGAAAGCACAGGGATGAACAAGTCACAATTTGCCGAACTTGTAGGGAAACCACGTACCACGATAGATAGGATAGAAAAAGGGAAAATGAATCCGTCAACTGAATTGATGGATGAAATAGCGACAAGAGCCGGAAAAAAACTAGTAATCAAAATTGTTGATATAAACGCCAATGAATCTGTATATAGTTAGGTCTTAGCTTGTGTTAAGACCTTTTTATTTAATATTATTGTCACGTAAGGGTATACCCTATTGTTACATAGCCCGAAATGCGATATAATAGGGTTTATAGGTGTAACGTAAGGGTGTAACACAATAGTAGTGAGGTGAATGAATAATGAAGCCCGATAAAAAAAGAATTGGTGGAAGAATACAAGCAATCCGTATTTCATTAGGGTATACTCTTGAAGAATTTGGCGAAAATCTGACACCTCCCGCAAGCAAAAGTAATGTTTCTAGATGGGAAAAAGGAAAGAACATACCCAACAAAGCGCGGCTACTAAGTATTGCTAAACTTGGTGGTGTTTCTACTGAATATCTATTATTGGGGGAGAAAAAGGAACGTGATCAGGAATATTATATAGAAAAATTGGAGGTAGAGAATTTAGAACTCAAAGAACGAATAAGGCAGTATGAAAAGGTATTTGAAGATGTTGAGAGTCTGCTGAACTCACGAAAAAATTCCTAGTTTACTAACTAGAGTAAAATAATTTGTAGGTGTTAATTATGTTAGTGGGTTATGCAAGAGTAAGTTCAGATGATCAAAATTTAGAAAGGCAATTTGAAGAATTCAAAAAAATTGGTGTAGAAAAAATATTTGCTGAAAAAAAATCTGGTAAAAATACAATTGACCGGCCGGAGTTCAGCAAAATGATGTCTTTTGTTCGGGAAGGAGATACCATTGTCTTTGAATCCCTTGAACGGTTAGGAAGAAATTCTGATGAAATACTTGATACGGTATCTTTCATAGATAAAAATAATATGGGGTTAATGGTACTGAATTTGCCGATTTTAGATACGAAATTTGGTGATCCAAACCTAGAAAAACTTGTGCGTAGCCTAGTAATTAGTATCTTTTCTTGGACGGCTCAAAATGAAAGAGAAGAAAGTAAACGGAAACAGAAGCAAGGAATAGACATAGCAAAAAAGAAAGGAATCTATAGAGGAAAGCCCTACGAATATTCCCCTACTGCAAAAAATCCGCAAAAGCGATTTATCTATAATGAAATTGTTCGTATGCTTGAAGAAGGTGTTCCGATTAAAAGAATTGCTGAAAAGACAGGAACAAATAGAACGCTAGTTTATCGAATAAAAGACAGGTTGTAAGGCGTGTCTTTAAAGGCAACAATAAGGAGGTAAGACTATGGATACGGATTTAGATTATAGAAAAGCTAATAGAATAAAGGAACTTAGACTCAGTCAAGGTAAAACATTAAAACAAGTTGCAGACTCTATTGGTATTGCAGATGGCCAGCTTTCTTTATATGAGAACGGAAAAAGAGCTCCCAGAAATAAGCATATCTGGATTGAGTTAGCAAATTTTTTTAATGTACCAGTAGACTATTTGATGGGAATTAATGAACAGCCAAAAGAATCTGTCAAAAATGAAAGTAAAGGTAATCTATTTAGGTTAGAAAAAAAAGAGCAAGTTATCAAACAAATAGCCAACACAGACAGCCAATATTTTTCCGAATTTTCGAATTTCTATAAATTAATTACTGAACTTATGATCGTACAGCTAGATGAGCAGGGAGAAGACTTTGAATATTTATATTCATTAATTCATGATATTTTAGAGTATTCTATTCTTTTAGCTAAAGAAAGTGTTATCCGAGAAGAAACAGATAGAGAAAAGCAAAAAAAGTTAGAAAAAGAATTGTATGGAACACTTTCTAGAATACAAGCTAATGAAGTCCGTGGAACTGCAAAAGAATGTTAAAACTGATTTTTTGTGTAGTGGTAATTGGATTTTTTGGGACAACGTTATTCATTGCTCGGATAAAAGATCGAAGATTATTTGAAAGTACAATGGAAATCAGTTTGAAAAATGCTAGGACTAAAAATGAAATATCGAGTTACAAAATCAATAAATCTGAAGAGGGATTATTTTCTTGCGAATACGAAGTGATTATCAGACGGCCAACCAATGTGATTAAAGAAACTGCTATTGGAAAAACAAATTTTCTTTCGTCAAATCGAAAAAATGTAGAATTTGATTTTTAATGGCTTAGAACAGTAAGATGAACATAATTAAGGTTGCTAACAGCTTAATTGTAAAAATATGATGTGCGAGAGGAGGATTCTAAGGGTATTTCAGGCTAACGAGGTGGGTAATTGCTAAACTAGAGCAATGCACTGAAGAATTCTAGCGTACAGCTTTGCTTTGCAAAGCAAGGAGAAGGAGTAATATTCTATGTGGGGGGTAATCTATCTTATTTTATATGTTATAGGTAAATTAACAGACTTAATTTACTATAATCAATTGGCGTTCTCGCTATTATTGGTTAGCGGAATTATAGTAGTGAATTTGTTTTTACTTATAACAGAGAAGGTACAAAAAAGAGGAATAGATAAATGGGCATTGAGTAATTTGATCGTTATAATTATTGGATTTGGAACCTTATCAAACAAAGCCTTGATTTCAAGCGCTATTTTATTACTGTTTGATTTTATGCTTATATACAGTCTATTATTTCTTGTTAAAAAGGCAAATGAGTATATCAAACGTTAGAGAAAATGAATGGCATGTGAATTTAAGTTGAATTATAAGCATTAATCATGGAAAATAGAAATGTAGTCTGCTAAACGGTTTAGACTACCTAATTGAAATATTGGAGGGTTGTGTAATAAAGTGAGGTAGTTCAATTCGTAGAATTACAGACTACGAAGGAGAATACAAAATGACAGCTATTTTTAAAGCACAAAAAAATTCTAACGTATCAGAATACGTTAAGGCTAGGTTACAAAAAAACAATTTAGATTACATTTTAGAGAATGGTGTACGAGAAATACTAAAAGAACTGACCGAAGAGTTGGATGTTGATTATATTGTATTGTGGGATAACGGTACATTAGAAGTATCAGTTTATGGTGAATTTTATCAAAATCATTCAAAAAGTATATTTAAGAACAGCTTGAGTGGTAGAAAAGATATAAAAGGAATTAGAAAAAATAGTAGATTTTACAAAGATAACGAAAGTATCTTTGATAAACTTTCTGAAGTAGTTCCTAATTTGGTAGCCCCTATTAGTAAGCGATTAAGTAAAGAATATTTTGGTACTGTTTATGATGGGTTTAGTTTAAAAAGTAATGTAGAAAAATATTACTTTTTTGATGATACGGCATATTTAGCAATCAAAGATATTAAGCGAATACCTATGGAAACACTTGATCAAATAGAACAGATCAAATTGTCTGAATTCTATTCACTTTATGAAAAAGTGCTTGCTGACGCTGTGGCAGGGTAAACGATATGGAAAAACAAAAAACTCAAGGAAAAAAATTTGATCTAAAAAAAGAACTTAACAATTTTAGGATTAGTCTTAAAGAACCAGAATATAAGTTGATTTTTACCCTTGATATATGTCGAGCGTTAAAAATGAGTTTTGGATTTTTAGGATATATGGTGTGGCTCTATTTAGCCAGAATTGGTTGGAGCAATCTTTATAGCATTTTCCGCATTTTTGTTAATGATGATAATGTCAAAAGTGGAATCAATATATTTGGCAGTCTCATGTTTAATCTACTACTAGTTGCTTTGATTGTGTTGCAAGGTATTAAAATTCCGCTGACAACAAAGCAAACAGGATATATGTCAGTTTTAAAACCATTCCAAGAAGGAATAAAGATCATATGCAAACAAGGTTCACTTGTTTTTCTTATTGGAGTATATGTAGAGGAGATCAACTTCCTAGATTATAGAAGTGTAACTGTAAAATTAGGCTCATTTGTTTTGCTGTATTTAGTAGCAACGGCATTTGAAAAAGTAACATTTAAGAAAATAGAAACGTTGGTTCAAAGTGAGATTTGTAAAGAAGAATTCTGTTTAGAAACACCCTATGGAAAGATACAAAATGTACCATTGACGACATTTTGTTTGAACAGTAAGTGGGAAAAGCATTTATATAGAAGTGAAAAAAAAGTTTCATGGGGGAGTTATAGTCCAGTTCTGCATGAATGTTTAAGAGATACTGGTGCAATATCAGATGGCGAAATAATGATAATAAAAGATGTTTTTGGAGATTACGAAATTGCATTTCTTGAACAGCAAGAAAAAGAAACAGTTAGGGGGAATTCCACTGTTGATTAAAATTATGAGGAAAATCCCTTTTAGAAAAAGAATGGCCAACTATAAGATTCAAGAACAACAAAGAAAGGTGGATTGTTGGCCGTATAGAATATGGATTAAGCCTGAGAAGAGGGAACGCTAAATGCGTTCCCTTTTTTTAAAGACTATTTGTAGTCAATAGAACATAAAAAAAGCGACTACAAGTAGTCACTTTTTCAAAAAGTAAGAGCCAGTGAAAGCTACCAACAATCTACCGGCTCACAAGACTTAACGTAGCAAAGAGAATTTTTGGCAAGCATACGAAGTCTCATAATTCAATTCTGATACGTTAATTATAAGGGATGGTTGAACATAATGCAAGAAGAAATGACTTGTAGGAGGTTAGAAATATGTATAATCATTGTTCTTTAACTAATTCTTAAAGTAAGTGCTTTATTAGACTACAAGTAGTCAAAAAGCAAATATTCTATTGACTACAAGTAGTCAATAGAATATAATAATAGATAAGGAGAGGATATTATGAATTTGACAAAAGAGAAAAAAACAGCAATTGTCCGATTTGCAAAGTTATCAGAAGATAGTACAAAGTATGCTATGCCTATTACCGAAATTGAATTTGAAACAGAAAATGGGATTAGACTAATCTGGCGCTTACCAATTAAAAAAAGCACAAATACGCTAAAAAAAGTAAAAATGCTTGGAATCCAGTTTGTTGTAACGTGTCAAATTGCTCCAAAAACATATCTTATAGAGCAGGTAAGGGTTTTAGGATAAAAAAATCACTGTAGAAAAAAACTCTTGTTAAATCGAATGAAATTAGCTTATAATGAACTTAGTTCTGAAGCCAAACAGAACACAAAAAAATTCTAGTAATCAAAGATTGCAGGTTGATTGCTAAGTATATTATGCAAAAATGAATATAAGCAAGAAAAGAACACGGATAGAGCTACCAACTTTATTCGTGGGAACTCGTAGCAAAGAGAATTTGGCAAGCATACGAAGTCCATGAAATGAGCTACCAACTCGTTTCAGCATTGCGCTACCGTCAACAGTGTTAGGTGAACTGGATTTATTTATTAAAAATAGTTCTTTCAACATTGGATTAAAGGCATAGTGTATATTTTGGGACTCATAGCTACGAGAGCCTAGAAATACATTCTATGTCTTTTTTTGCTATCTAAAAAACGATAGCAAGGAGAAAATTCAATGTTGGATCAGGAAGAATACATGGATGTCTTAGAGAGTATTCTAAAAGACGGCTTAAAAAAATATCATAGTAACAATGTTTTGCCTTTAAATGTAACTGCCAACAAAAAAGGTGCTATTGTTGCTTTTAAATCAAAAAATGATTTGTTCAATAGTCAAGGAACGGTATATCGTTCACTTGAAAAACTCTATGATGATAGCGAACAATTGACACATTGGACTCCTAACGTATTCTCGTGGCTTGGTGGCGGAAACGGACAATCGGTTTGGGGGCATAGTGAAAGCAACTTAATTCAAATAAATACATTTGTAGCTGACATTGATTTTCCAAACGTGAATGAAAAAATTAGTTTGAGTAGCCTGACTCTTTATCTACTAGAAGAAGGTCTTTTACCCTACCTTATTTTAGACACACCTAAAGGCTATCATGTGTATTTTTTAATTAAAAACTACAACGAAGAAACAGAAAAATATGATAAAGCAAGCTACGTTTCAAGCACAAATAATTTTAAATCCCTTAATGTAGCTAAAAGAATATCTGAAAACATTAGAAAAGCAATAAAAAGCCGACTTCCAGAAGTTGATATGGGTTGTAATCATTTTGGTATTTTTCGTTTTCCTACACCTCGTAATATCGTACATTTTGAACCTAATTTTGCAGATACATTTGAGGGTTATTTGAAGTGGTCACAAGAATTTGAAAAGAAAGAAAAAGAAACACAAAAAAGCAAAATGACAGTGCTATCGAGTACGCCTAAATTTAGAACTAGGTTCCGTCAAATTGATACTAAATGGTATGACTATTTAATTCATACAGATATTGAAGAAGGAGATAGAAACAGCGCAATATTTACACTCTCGCTTGCCTGCAAGCAAAGTGGATTGACAATAGAACAATGTATTGATCAAATGGATCAAATTGAGTTTAAAAATGATTTGAGTGATAAGGAAGTCCAAAGAACAATAAAAAGTGCTTATGAAGGTGCGTATTCAGGAGCAAAAGGGACGTACATTAACGAGCTTTTAGAAAAATATACGACTCCTAGTCAATTTAAGAAATACGCTGTAAGCGTAGATAATAAGATGGCTTATAAACGTAAGGGAAATAGAGTTGATCCGGTCTATTGGGTCAAGTTTGCAAAAAATAGAGAAGAACGTATTTATAGCCACTATAGTGAAAGCAAAGATGATTTGTTGGCTTATTTGGAGAACCAACAAAAACAGTTGAAAGAAAATCAGTTGTATTTAACTTTAAGCATGGCTGAATTATCTGAAGGAACTAAAATCCCTTTATCTACTCTAAAAGTAATAATCAAAGAGTTAAAGCGGAATAAAAAAGTAATTGTTCAATCTAAACGTGGCCGAAAAGGTAGTACAAAGATTGCAACCCAAAGATTTGTGGAAGTGAAGATTTTAGTAGCTGTTATTAGCCGTAAAAAAGCGAATAAACGCTTCTTTGCAGAACTATTAGGCAATGATGATCAAATGATTGCAGAAGCAATTATAAGCCGATATGAAGATAAATCAGTACCGTTTAGTATAAGACAAGAAGAAAGAAAACGAATTACGCCCATTAGGGGAGCTAATACAGGTTAAGACGCCTTTATTTTTTTGAGTGAATTAAATAGCTAAATTGCCTTGTTTACATATCTAGCTTTTCGCTTGGCTTGATATGTGGGTTAACTATGCAAGTATTTGAGTAACAATTATTTATTAAGCGTTCTTTGAAAAGTGAAGATTAAAGATAGCTTTGAGCCTTAGCGAAAAGCAGTGAGCCAGTTGCCTTAGCAACGTTTTGGTGAGAGTGAGTCCTTAGACGAACAGGTGTGAGCGAAGCCTTAGCAAGCGAAAGTTGAGCGGTAGCGAAGGGTACGGCTAACGTGTATTTAGATAAAACTTCTCTTTAGGTGTTTTTAGAGGAAGCAGGGAGAAGCTAAAGAGTCCTATAATGATTGATTACTTGAGTTGGTGGTCACGTATACGGGATTTAAGAAGACTGCAAATATGTTTGCAGATAATGCCTATTTTTACTTTTACGAGTTTAAGGATCAAGCAGGAAATCTCTTAGAATGGCAAACTTGTAACAAAGTTATCAAACAAAATATGATTAAAAATGTGAAAGCCAGCAAAGACTACTTGTAGACATTGTTTTTAAGGAGGTAGGGATAGTGTTTAAACGATCGTATTACCCAAATAACTACAAGTAGTCAAATGTTTAAAAGAATGCTTACTTTTCTTTTTAAGTAAGTTCTTTTTTGATATAATAAATGTATGTCGGATAGATAAAAAAGGAGGGGTGTCGTGGTCTATCAATTATATAGTCATCAAAGAAAATTGCTCGAAGAAATATATGATAAATTTTCTGAAGGGAAAAAATCAATAATGGTAGTTTCTCCGGCCGGTTCTGGAAAATCAGTGATGATTGCTACATTAGCCAAAGATTTCACGGACAATAAGAAAAGAGTTCTTTTTGTGGTACACCGCAAAGAATTGATTGATCAAATTGAACAGACTTTAGATGAAAATGAAGTGAATTCTAGTTATGTAGATATTTTAAGTATTATAAGAGCAAGAAATAGACTAGAAAAAATAGAAAAACCGGATTTAATTATTACAGATGAAACACATCATTCGAAAGCTAAAACCTATCTTCAAACATATAATCATTTCAAAGATATTCCTAAGATTGGCTTTACTGCAACGCCTGTTAGGTTGAGTGGTGAAGGATTTGAAGACGTATATCAAGAAATGGTGGAGGGGAAGAGCGTTTCTTGGCTGATAGAAAACCAATATTTGGCTCCGTATAGATATTATTCTCTTCCGGCAATTGATAGAAATAAGCTGAAGAAACAACATGGTGAATTTACGAATGATTCTATTAACAAAGCATTATCTGGATCAACTATCTTTGGAAAAGTAGTCGAAACATACTTAGCGAAAGCGGAAAATGAACAAGCGATTCTTTATGCTCACAGCGTTCAGTATTCAAAAATGTATGCTACGAAATTTAAAGAAGCAGGAATTAATGCAATCCACGTTGACAGCAATACGCCAAGTAAAGATCGAGATAGAATTATGCAAGGATTTAAAAACAAGGAATATCAAGTGATATGTAACGTAGATTTGATTTCTGAAGGGTTTAATGTACCGGACTGCTCAACTGTAATATTATTGCGACCAACTCAATCTTTAACGATTTTTATTCAACAAGCAATGCGTGGAATGCGTTATCAAAAAGGTAAGACTGCAACTATAATCGATCATGTTGGTAATTATATTAAACATGGGTTACCAGATACAGAACGGTTATGGAGTTTAAACGGTGCAGGAACAGAAGAGCAGGAAACGCAAGTGCAAGAATGCCCCGATTGTAAGGCGATATTTGACAGATGGATTACTAGGGAAACAGAATACTCTATTACAAAAAAGTGTCCTATTTGTCATAAGGAATTCGTGCAGGAAAAAGATACTATTGATCAAAGTTTCCAAAAAGAAATGGATATTCAAACTGAGTTGCAAGAAATTACGAAAGAGCAAGAATGGTATTTGCAAAATAAAAGGATAGCAACTACCAATCATATGAGATACATTGATAATGTGTATGCAATTGCGACAATATTTGTTACAAGAAATGTAATTGCAGAATATGAAAATAAAAAGAAGCCGTATAATTCACCTGTTCATTTTGCTATTAGAGAATATTTGAAACATTTGTTAAAACCATATTTAGTGAGAAAAAATTATGAATATCAATTAAAGGAAATAGAAAAACATTATGGGAAAGACTTACGATTAACTGCTAGGTATCTTTTAGAATATACAGAAAAAATTGCGCCTAGTTATGGAATTAACGAATGTGTATGATTGGAGTGGAATTAATGAATTCAGATGGTATCTATAACAATGCGGATTTTCGAAATAAAGAAATCATGGTTGAAAGATCAGAATATGAATTTCCTGATGAAGTAGGGCTTCATACGATTACCGGTAAAACTATCTGCCGCTATTGGGGAAAAAAGGGTAATTTAATTCTGTTAGTCGAGACTAACGAAGGTCGAAAACTAAAGTTTTCATTTTGGAATAACACTAAATATTGTTGTGAACCAATTCCTAAAAGGAAAATTGATCCAGAAAGAGAAAGCGTGAGGTACCTTAGAGATCAGACGGAAATCAAATTGACCTACGAAAGAACTGAAGGAAGTAATATTACCAGAATAAGAGACATAAAAACAACAGTCTACAAGTAGACAAATGAGTTAATCATGCTTATTTGTAATAAACAAATGAAAAGAGGAGAAAAAATGCCTGTAGTAATACTTGCTGAAAAACCAGATCAAGGGAAAAAATTTGCAACAGCTTTGGCCGGAAAAACACCTATAAACAAAGGAGGGAAATATGAGTTTAGAAGTGAAATATTTGGAGATACGATTGTTACTTGGGGCATAGGACATTTGGTTGGCCTATCGTTACCTGATAAGTATGAATGGCTACCAAGTAAGGAAAAATGGGATTTGATGAATGTTCCATTTCTTCCAAAAGAGCAAGAGCTGAAATATGAGGTATCTAAAGGTAAAAGTCAGCAATTTTCTGTAGTAAAAAAGTGTTTAGAAAATGCGGATATGATTATTATTGCGACTGACCCTGATCGTGAAGGCGAGAATATCGCCTATAATATTTTTAAATTATGCAAGAAATCAATTTTTGATAAAAGAATCAAACGCCTATGGATTAACTCACTTGTTAAATCAGAAATAGTAAAAGGGTTTCAGAATTTAAGAGAAGCAGATGAAACAATCTCTTTTTTCAAGGAAGCAAACGCTAGGCAAATAGCAGATTATTTAGTTGGTATGAACTACACAGAATTATTTACTCTAAAATTGCAGGAAAAAGGATTGGCCGGAATTATTTCACTTGGTCGTGTTCAAACTCCTGTAAACACATTAGTTGTCGAAAATGATCAAGCAATCAAAAATTTCAAATCAGAAAAGTATAAGTTGATTGAGTGTGAAACGCAAGATAAGAAACCAAAAACAATTTTTAGAAATAGTCATGAGTATTTTAATATGGATGAACTTGAAATTGACACTAAAAAATTCGGCTTGGATTCCGCCAGTACAGGAATTATCAAATCAATAGAAGTTGCACAAAAGCAAACTGAACCGCAAAAGCTGTTTAGCTTGGGTGGGATTCAAGAATATGCAAATACTAAATGGAAGTATTCTTCAAAAAAGACAAATAAAGTAATACAAGATTTATACGATCAAGGTTACTTATCTTATCCAAGAACGGATAGTGAACTGATCACTACAAACGAATTTGAATATCTAAAAAATAATTTGAACCGATATAAGGAATTGTTAAAGTTAGAAATCAGTACACCTTGTTTACAGCCAAATAAGAGATTCGTTAATAATGATAAGGTTTTGGAACATTATGCTTTAATTCCTACTATGGAAATTCCCGACTTGACCAAGTTTAAAGCGGAAGAAAAGAATATATATGAAATTATAGTTAAACGTGCTTGTCTAATGTTTGCGGAACCGTACAAGTACGAAAATACAAAGGTCGTTTTAGATGTTAACGGCTATGAATTTCAAGCAAGTGGTAACGTACCTATTTCTTTAGGATGGAAACAAGTTGATCAAAATATTGAAGATCAAAAAGAAGATAATGAAGATACAATGTTACCAAAGTTTACTGAAGGTGAAAAACTTAGAATTAAAGTGAATTTTGTTGAAAAAGTTACTAAGGAACCGAAGCGTTTAACGGAAGGTAAGTTAGTCGGGAAAACAGGACTTATGGCTAAATTGGGCTTAGGAACGCCTGCAACACGTTCAAGCATTATTGACACACTTATATCACGAGAATACATTAAGATTGAAAATACAAAGGTTTTCCCAACGCCTAAAGGGTATCTTTTATGGGATTTGACTAAAAACAAAGATTTACTAATCGGCAAACCGGAAAATACAGCTCAATGGGAAAAGGCACTAAACAAAATCGCTAAAAAACAGTATACAAGAGAAGAGTTTCTAAACAACATTTACAAATATTTAGACGTAACCATTTATGAATTAAAAAATTCTGATTTTGAAAGTATTTATCTCGAAAAAAGCAAAACGCAAAATATTCATGAAATTAACGGATATACTGTCGAAGAAAAAGCGAAAGTATTTGAAATATCGAAATCTGAAACTGGAGAAAAATTTGTGATTTTTAAGAATATTTCAAATAAGATAATATCCATGAAAATTGTTGAGGAGCTGTTAAAAAACGGAAGAACAAAAAAAGCGATAACAGGATTTAAATCTAAAAATAATAAAAAATTCAGTGCCGTATTAGTATTTGATGATTCAGAGTATAAGGTGAAAATGGAATTTGATAATACACCTAGTTCGTCAAGTGGAGCTGAAAAAGAGTTTGAAATAGGCGAATATTCAGTAAAAGAAAAAGCAAGAGTCTTTGAAATAACCGAGATCAGCAGTCAAGAGAAATTCATAGTTTACAAAGAAAATTCTGGGAAAATAATAACTAATGCTATAATTAGAGATTTACTTGAAAATGGTAAAACCAATAAAAAAATAACAGGATTTAAGTCTAAGACAGGGAAAACGTATAGTGCATTTTTAGTGTTTGATAAGGTTTCAAAACGTATTAGCAAAGAGTTTTAAAAGTTAAAGCAAAAGAACTGAAGAAGGTTCTTTTGCTTTTGTTGTCTTAAAAAATAAAGTTGAAATAATAATAAAAGGTGTCTTGACTGTGACAAAAAAGCATAAATTTCGTTATACTAGAGGAGAGTATTGATCATGATGTATAAGAATCACTTATTAGTAAGTAATGCTGTTGCTATTCCAATCATGGGATTTACAGATAGCTTGACAGTTAGTAGTGTAGTTGCTTTGAGTTTGGGGGCTTTACTGCCAGATATAGATGAACCCGAATCTTTTATTGGCCGGAGGACAAGAGGACTATCAGATTTGCTAAAAATTGTATTTGGTCATAGAGGAATTACGCATAGTTTAGTATTTATTGTGTTTGTGGGATTGTTAATTATCCCTACTGCGAGTAAAATAGGTTTCGTTTCTTTCGGAATTTGGTTTACTGTAGGTGTCTTTCTGCATATCTTTGAAGATAGTTTTAGTAATGGTGGGGTAAATTGGTTGCTACCAATCAGTGAAAAGACTTATCATTTACCTATATATTCTACAGGTAGCCTAATTGAATTCATGATAGGAATGGTTGCTTTAGTTTGGTTAGTAATAGGTTTTAAGCACCAGTATTTTGAACTGAAACATGATGAAGTGATAAACATTGCTACAATGAAGAATTTATTGGTTGAGGTTAAGAATATGTTATCAAAAGTGCTATTAGAATAGAGAAGGGGGAACCCAATTGAAGATTAACAATTCACCACCTAAAAATGAAGCGGATAAAGCTAAATTGTATACTATTGAAAATAACTATATCAATAAATTGAAATCAGCAGACAATCGTGTTCAGAATAACTATAAAGGCCAAAGACTGTATTTCAAATCGGATTTAAAGGTAGAAGAAGGGATAAATTATTATGTACCACTATCTTCACCAAAAGAAAGCCAAAAGAAAATTACTAATAAATCTGTTTTTAAACTCTTTGGCGACAAAGCGCAAGAAGATTTTCTAGGTGTATTGCATATCAATAATTTAATACCAGTACCTGATGATAAAGCTAAAGTTTGGTCGCCAAAGGATAATCCTGAAACAGATGATCGGTATGTAATACTAGTGATTAAGCAAGCAAGGTTTATTAAGGCTCATGAAAAAGAAATAAATACCAACTGTAAGTTAATGAGAGATAGCAAGATGGGGACACTTGATCCTGAATATTTCAGCAAAAATCGAAAAGAGATTATTACTTATAAAAGAATTATAAGTGACTTAGATAAGCTAGAGAAAGTAAGTAAAACTGAAAGAAACAATAGTATTTTAATGCGTCACAATGATGTGGAATTGCAATAAGGGTAGCGGAGATTAATCTCTGCTACCCTTATTGTATTGGTTATGAACAATATTTATGATAAAATATAAATGTATATCAGACAGACAAAAAAGGAGGTCACATTGCATGTCATTGTTAGAAAAATGCAAAAGAGAAGTTTTGGTTGAGTTAGAACAAGAATATAAAGGACTTAGTGCAGATTATCTTCAAAGTGATCTACTGGATGATAGTCTAAATGAAGTAGAGTTTGTAAAACAAACTCTGGAAAAAATGATTGAATGTGAAGCGAGACCAGTCTTAACATTAAAACAATTATTTGAGAAGTATCATGTCTTGCAAAATACTTATGATACGGCAAAATATGTCTTTCATTTATCTTCAGATAATTTAGATGAAGATATAGTTGAAAAAGCTATTGATTATTTAGCCAGTGAGTTTTAGAGATGTGGTAAAATAGAAAAACGAATCAAATATTGGAAGGTTGAGTGAAATGGCTAGACCAAAAAAATATAAAACCGAAGCTGAAAGAAAGAAAGCTAGAGAAGAGTCTAAAAAGAAGTGGGTTAATAAAAATAAAGACAAAGTAGCATATATACGTGCAAAATCTTCGGCAAAACTGTTTGTTGAAATGTCAGAAGATGAAGATGTTGAAATGCTTGAGAAATGGATCAAGGAACGCAAAGAAAAAGGGAAAATGGACGATAATAACGATTGACTACAAGTAGTCAATCAAGTATAATAAAAGCATAGGGAGTGGTTCTCCCTTATTTTTCAAACTCATTGACTACAAGTAGTCAAACGAAAAGGGGTTGATAAAGGGAACAAATGTTCGTATAATTTATGGAAGGAGTGATAACTAAAAAACGTCGATTGTTAAAAACTATAGTAAAAGGTTTGATAGCTTTTTATGGAGTAGTATTTAAAGGTCTTAAAACAAACGTATTGAAATTTGAAAATTAATGTTGGTGATGTTCAGTTTTATAAAAATGAATGACAATAGAAGCTATGTTATAAATAGTTTCTGAAAATTGTTGTGGGAGGGGCTAGCTTGATCGAGAATAGAGTTCTAGGCTTCTTTGAATGTGAAGATGATGTTAACGATACCTTAGAAGTTCTAGAGAGCATTATTTTCAACACTAAAGTGTTAGATTTGAAAGCTGTCAATAAGGAAATGGTAACGCACATTATCGTTGATCCTGAAAAGGCCAAACAATTGGGTGAGATTCTAATTGAATGGGCTAATGGAGAATTGTAAAATTCTCTTTAGGCCGTAATGACTACTTGTAGACTGTTGTGTTGACTACAAGTAGTCTATAAGTTATAATCGAATTATTAAAGAGAGGTACGGAAGATGAAAAAACTTAAACTAGGCTATGTAATGGCGATAAATATGTTTAAAGGAGGGGTTGGTAAATCTACACTAACCCAATTGATGGCTGATGTTCTATCGGCAATGGGTTTTAAAGTTCTGGTAATTGATGTTGACCCACAAGGGACTGTAACAAAAAAATTCCAAAGACAATATGATTTAGAAGTTATTGGAAAGATGACTTTATTTGACGCTGTAATTAGTATGTCATTTTTAGGAAGTATCACAAATATAAAAGAAAATTTGGATATAGTGATTGGTTCCGAACAAATGTCACGCTTTACTAAAGTTTTGCGTGATATGTGGCGATCAACTGGTTTTTCAGACGAAGGAGAAGAAATCTTTTGGAATTTATTTAATTACATGATTAACAATGATGATTTGAGAAGTCAATATGATTTTGTCTTATTTGATACTATTCCTACTGTGTCAGAATTCACTGATAATGTGTATGTAGCAAGTGATTTCTTGGTCATTCCGACCCAAACAGAACAGGATTCGATTGATAACCTGCATAGTACGGTTAACAACTACAGAACTGCTGTTAAAGAAGTTAACTCAAATTTAGAAATTTTAGGAATTGTGCCGTATTTAGTTGATACTAGACTTAAAACCGGTAAAGAATTACTGATAGAACTACAGGAAGAATACGGTGATATGGTATATTCTAACGTTGTGAATGATAAAGGTGTTGTCAGAAGATGGGGGCGTGAGGGTTTAGATAAATCAATTCCTCATTCTAAAAAAACCTATCAAATGTATGTTAATATCGTTGTTGAAACATTAGAACGACTAGAAAAAGTAACTGGCGAAAAGTTATTAAACTGATAGTAAAGGTGTTGCAATTATGGGAAAAACAAAAAAAGTTACGAGTGCCGGTGGCAATAATTCGGGAAATCCGTTTGGTATTAAAAGTGGTTCAGGTGGATTTAACATTGGTCAACAAATGTTAAAAGGAAAAGCCGGAGTAAAATCTGCCGGAGATAAAAGAAAATCTGTACGGGTTCCGACACAATTATATGACGAAGTTGTAGCACGACTTTCTCATGGTGAAAAATATCCGCTTATGACAGATATATTAACTTCTTTTTTAAAGGAGTTTGAACAAAAAGGAGATAGTATCATTAGGAATTTTAATGACTTAGAAACACGGCCTATTAAAATATCTGAGGAAGCCTTTCGTGTTTTGAAAGTATTCAAATTTGAAACAGATCAATCAAATACTGATATTATAGCTTCAGCTCTAACATGGTATAAAGAGAAAAATAAAGGAAAAGCATAGATGGGTATAGGAGAGGAGTGATCTTATGAATCGTGATCAGTATTCTCATAAGGAAACTAAATATGTTTGGGAAAGTCTTGCAATACTAGTTGGAATCGTGTTAGTTGCGATTTCGTTGGTATATTTTGTTGTAATTCCATATTTTTTTGAGTTTATATCGTGGTTCGTTCCTAATTTTTGGTCGGTATTTGGGTATATTGTTCTTATATGGATTGCATACAAAATACTTAGTTTCATTTGGTTTCCTGTATACTCTGTGCTTGGGAAATGGTCTTATTTGATTCTGCTTGCTACTCTGATTTATATTGTTATGCAGATAAGTTTATGAAAGTCTTAGATGATGTAAAGAGTAATTTTAAAATGATAACTTGGTACACGATAATGTTGATTCTAATGAACATTGCTCTTTCGTGGGTTCCAAGTTTTTTTGGTAGTCAAGATGTGCAGGTAAATAATTCAGTTAGCATTTCTGTATTGCTTTTAAGTGGTGTGTTTGCTCCCTTTTTTGAGGAAACGATTATGAGAGGATTGTTGCAAAGGTGGCTTGAGATAAATACGCAAATCTCGCTTTGGAGTGTATATGGGATTGTAGCAAGTATCTTTAGTTTATTACATTTTCAATATTACTTCGTTCCTTTCTTTTTTACGAGTGTGGTATTGTCATATGTTTATGATCAATCACAACATAAATTAGTTGTCCCTTTTTTGATTCATTGTTTCTACAATATCGTGGTTATTGTGATAAGTGCATTTAATTTATAGATAGCGAAAAGCTGATAAATAAAGGCTTTTTAGCTATCTTTTTTGTCTATCAGGTTGATAGAAACTTGCAAGAATGGTATAATGAATTGTGGGCTAAATTAGACCTGAAATTTACCGAAGGAGTTGAAAAAATGACAAGACGAAATATCAAAATCGAGTCAACTGAACCGAAACAAAAGTCCCGTTCTTCAAAAATTCAGACTGCAAAAAAGAAAACAAAAATTTATAAGTCTGAAGATGTTGTGAGGGTGGCTTGGTCAGTAAAAACGTTTGACGAAGATCGGTATGTAAAAGTTTCTATGAATGGTCTTTTTGTTCAGTTGGGTAATTTTAGCAACTTCAAAACGATTGATGAACTTTATCCTGAAATCAGAAATATCGTGGATAGCAAAGGGTTAATCGTTGCAAAAAGAAAATCAAGAAATTCAGGCTTAGTATATTGCAAGGATAAAGGGATTGTGATTCCTGCATAGTTAGTCCAATGTTCTTTGAAAACTGAATATTACTCGCTCTGTGGCAATGTTGCTATGTCATAGAAATAAGCGTAAGGCTAATAAGCAAAATAGCAACCGAAGCATACTGTTATTTCTCTTGCCAAGAGGTCAAGAAAGACGTTAGCGATAGAAATAGCGAGGTTAGCATTTCGCGCCAAAAAATGCAAAGAGAACCTATCGCCTTAAACCATTGTCTTTCAAAGAAAGCAGGTGATAAAGGTGCAGTCGTTTTTTTGACACGAAAAAATTCGGTATGAATAATACCAGACGAGATTCTGGTTAGTTATTATCACATATTTGTGTGGTGGTAATTAGCCTGTGCTTTACACCACACACTTATTAAAATAGTGAGGTGGATTATGTTTAAGAAAGTATTTCTAGCGGTGCTATCATTAGGGCTTTTGTTTGTAATGTTTTTACCTACACAAGTTGTACACGGAGCCGAAGCTAGTTTAAAAGATTGGCGTAAGACAGATATTGCGAACGGCAACGTCTATGCGCCTGCAAAGTATTCAGTTACACCAAGTTATATTAGTGGTAAGACGTCTATTAGAACCTTTGGAAAAACGTTTCATGATACCACAGAGAATAGTAACGGAGCGATGAATTCTAAAACTGTTGTGAATCCTGTTGATTCTGATAAAGGAAAATTCGGGTTGATCTATGATCGTATTGGTATGTACAAAGGTCAAGAATTATCATTAAAAATTACGGTTATGGATTGGTCAAAATATAATACGAAAAACCAATTTATCAGTTTTGGTAGATATTCAATTTCTTTCCTTCAGACAGGATATAATTGGGTCGATTTGAAATGGGAGTTTTACTATACAGCAACTAATAAATTGGCTAGTGATATTGATGGTTCCTATATGAACGTCATTGATATTGACGCTCTACAAGGAATGGAATTTGATCAGGCTACCACTAACAATATTCAAAAAATCTATGTAACAAATGATTGTTGGATAAAGTATAAAGAAACTAGTGGGAAATTAAATGTTTATGAAAGTGCAAAAAAAGCTAGTGCAAATAGCGATAAATTTGCACAATTTACTGTTCTGTTCAACAAAGGGTATTCATTTAGGTTTAGATGGACAAAAGATTACAAAAGCTATGGTACAAGTACCACAACTGTTTATCCTAGCCACTATGGAGCCAATGAATTTTTTGGGTTTAATGGTAAAAAATTGATTCCAACTGAAATCAACAAGCCTGAAAAGTACATTAAAGGGTCGTCATTAACCGATTTAAAAACTTCTACAGTATTAGGGTCTATTACAGACAATTTAACATATGAATTATTTCATAATGTTTCAGATGAACTTCCGGAGTTTTATTTTAAGTCGTATGAAATAAAAGATACGATCCCTAAAGGATTAAAAATTGTTAGTCAAAAGGTATATGATCAAGCTGATAAAGATGTAACCTCATTTTTCGACAACAAAACTAGTGGTAATAATATACAATATGTTGCGAAAGCGTCAATTTTGAAAACAGCTCAATTCTACAATAAAACTTACAGAGTTGAAGTGGTGACTAAACCTGATTCTACGGCGGTTTTAAATGGTATTTTGAACTCGAATGTAGTTACATTTAAAAATAAAGTCGATATTTTGGTTGATGGAAAGGCGAAAACGTCTGATGAAGTTACTACTAAACTTTATAAAAGAAAGGTAACAGTCAATCATATTGACGAAAAGGATAAACACCTTTTGAAGCAAGTTATCGAGCATAAATTTGATGGAGAATCGTATGAATATAAGCCACGAACTGATTTAGTAGACAAAGAAGGGAATTCGTATAAGTCTACAGTAACATTAAAAGGAAAAGTTGCAGGAAAAGATTTAGTTTTAGAAATTCCTTATCATGTTCCGATTTTAGAAATCAATGTTGATCGGATTCAAATTGATACAAGCAAAGCAGAGCCAAACGGAAGTTTGCCAACTGCTTTGAACTTTTCAAAAAAGACTGAATATGAAAAAGAACTAGACAAAATTGTTATTAAGGTTCGTATTACGGATTCAGATAATAAAAAAGTTGTGTATGAAGAAAATATCAAATTGAAAGACTATCAAGATAAAAAAGATATTAAGCTGTCAACTGACTATTTATCTAAGGATAAAAAGGTAAACTATCTAGTTGATATTTTATTAGTCGAAAATCCTGATAATAATAAATTTGTAACAGAGACAAAAAATCTTCCGACACATGGGTACACTGCTTCTGAAAAGATTTTGAATAACAGTGATTTAAAGGGGAACAATGTAAATTATTCAGCTGTTGTCAGAACTGTTAAAGAACGTAAAAACCCTACTGTAAAAGAGTTCAATGAAAATATATCATTTGAGTTTAAACCAACGGTTAAGTCGAAAACAGGATATGGTTTCAGTTTAAGTTTGTCACCGATTTATAGAAATGAAACAGGCAAAAAGGCAACGGTTAAAATGTATTCGTATTCTGATAATGAATTGGTAGATAGCTACATTAACGAAGTGTATAAATCAGGTAGTTCTCAAACTGAAATAAAGATGGAGCAAACAAAAGATGATAGCAAAACAGAAGCAGGTACTAATACTCAAAATATGATGTTTGAATTCCCACATATGAATGTTGAGAGAAAAACAGGAAATCTCTTCACGGATGATCAAAAATCCAAAAAAGATTCAAATATTAAATATGAATTGATAGATGGAGGACGAACATTTTACATTCCTATTTGGGCTGACTTAGGGAAATACACGATTGATACCAAGTCAAATACGTTTGGCTCAAACTTAATATCGCTAGACATGAGTAAAGAAGCTGATGTATATGCTTATATGTATGCGACTATTGATAGTGAAACTAGTAAAGATGATGAATTGTTGTTAGAGCCTGTTTTTCCAGATTCTTCTAAACCTGAAGGATGGAGCAAAGAAGAATTAAACTGGCTAGAGAACTAGTTTTTTAGTCAATATTATCTATCTGATGTATTGTAAAAATAATGTCTATCTGATAGAATAAAATCAAGATGAGAAGAAGGTGGTGGATAGAGTGAGGGTACAAAGCTATGGCTACGGAAATAGCGTTTTTGATGTTAAAAGAGAGTTTCAGGACTCTCGTAGAAAGACCAAGAAGCTGATTGCTTATTTCATTCTATCTGCTATCGTTTTCTACATTGTAAGGTTTGTTTTGGAACTAAACTCAATGGTTTTTGTGGATATGGTTCATAAAATGCTTAATGGTGAATCAATTGAATTTAACTTTGGCTATATGTTAGATCAAGCTAAAAGTAATCAAGTGGTGGCATTTTTAATCAGTGCATACTATTTCATTGAAAAATCCATATTTTCGTTGAAAGATTTTCTATTGAGTTTGTTTTCAAAAGTTGCTGATGGCGTAGAAAAATGGATTGGAAAATAGCAAGGAGGAAGTTGAATGTTAGATCAAAATACTGACCGCTCATGGTGGATGATTGGTGCGGTTATTGTCGGTGCTGTACTTATTGGAATTGCGAAAGTTGCGTTTCCTGAAGTATTCAATACAGTAATCGACTTCTTTAAAAACATGATCCCTACCCAATTAGGGTAAATCAACTAAAAAATTCACGCAAAAATAGCGTAAGAGAGATACATAAGTGATTATGTATCTCTTTTTTTGCAGATGGGAAGTGGAATATTGTTAAGAGATATGCCGAAAATCATTCTTCTCATGTTTGTTGGATTCTTCATGATACTAGTAGTTGCGTACTATTCGCTGAATGGGTATACACAAGATTCGTCAGTGAAGAGTATTCAGGAAACACTTAGAACTACTGCCATTTCAAATCGTGATGATAGTGTTCGTGTAGAAAAAGGACGTTTCGTTTTAGTTAAAGATGATTTTGAAAAAGATTTCAAAACAAAATTTAACAAGGGAAAAAATCTTAATAACGAAACTACTGATTACGAATTTGACTATTTACCGGATGGAAAAGACGGAATTAAAGCAATTAAAGTCAAGGTCGTAAGTGGCAAACAAACATACCAAGCAACGTGCGTATTAAACGTTGCGGACTAGAGGTGAGAAGAAATGAGAGTAATAGAACAAGAGAAATCTTCTCAACCAACTCAAAAACAAGCGTCAAAAATCAATCTTGCGAACATTATAAAGGCGAAGTCATTTATTAAAGCAGAAAATACTATCAGTGCGAAAGATGAAAATTTTCTTCAAACGCTGTTAGAAAATGATACTGCAAATTACAATCCGCCGATTGAAGAAGCAAGATTGAACATGATTCGTGATGATCTTACTAGAAACTATTCAGAGCAAGTCTTACAAGCGTTGACTGATGATGAAATTCGTCAAAAGCTGGTAGATGTTGTATTAAAGGAACATGGGAGTTTGTTCAATAAAGAAAAATCTCGTGAAGTTGCTGAATATGTCGTTCGTGAGTGTATCGGAACCGGTATTATTGAACGGATTATGACCAATGATGAAATTACGGATGTTGGTTGGAATGGTTCACAATTAAGTGTAGAAACAAATAATAACAAGTGGCTGATAGATGGTGAAAAATTAAATATTACACCGGAGTATATCGAACGAGTAATTTCTAAATATGCTGTTGTTAATGATCGAGATTTCAATAGTGGAAACCCGATTATGGATGGGATGTTTAAGAATGTGCGTATATCTGCTACTCATATAGATAACTCGCCAGATGGAGCTACAATGTCAATGCGTGTAGCAAGACCAAAATTAGCATTGAATACTAATAATTTTCAAGATTTTGCCCCAAACTATATCCTAGAACTATTTGAAAAAATGGTAAAGACAAAAGCGAACATTTGTATTTCAGGCGAAACCGGAACAGGTAAGACGGAACTACAAAAACTATTACTAAGTTTTATTGATAATCATGATCGTATGATTATGATTGAGGACGTTCAGGAAACACATGCGAAAGAGTTATTTCCAGATAAAGACATTTATGCTTGGATTACAACTCCAAAGAAAACAATATCTGATTTAGTTAAGGCTTGTTTGCGTAACAATCCACGTTGGATTATTGTTTCGGAAACCAGAGGAGCAGAAGCGTATGAAATGTTGCAGGCAATCCTATCGGGACACCATGTGATTACAACTTTACATGCTATTAACGCTCGTGCAATTCCACGGCGATTCGTTAATATGTGTGCAAGTGGGTACAACATAAATGAAACGGCGGTAGAAGAAGATATTAACAGATATTTTGATTTCGGCGTTCATATCAAAAAAGTTGTTATCAATAATAAAGTTATTCGGTACTTAAATGAAATTGTTGAATTTTCAGCTGATGGAGCTACCACAGTTTTCAAGCAAAAATTTATAAACGGTAATTTTGTAAGGGAAAACGGTACGCTGTCTGATGACTTTAAAGAAAGAATGGCCGAAAAGTTCATAACTTTCGAGTTCCCTGAAGGCAAGGACGTTGATAGTGAAGCTACTGAATTAGATTGTGAAAATTCAGAAGTTGAGGTGATTTCATGAAGGTACAAGCAGTAACAAGAAAAAAAGGCATTATGGATGTTTCAGAATTAAATGCGTATCAAGTTGCTTATGGTAAACCTCTTGACTATCGAGATTATATGAACTATGTCGGATTACCGAGTATTTTTATGGGTGCCTTTTCCTTTTCACTTTGCTACTTTTGGTGGGTTGGTTTAATTTGTGCGGTAATCGGTGGCGTTTATGGTTTTAAGGTAGTTATGCCAAAAAGCGTTAAACGCTCTTACGAACTGAAAAGTTTGAGGGAAAGAAACAAATTTATCAATAATATGACTCAAATTTTAACAGATGAAAGTAAGACTGTAACAAAAGCATTGGCAATGGCAAAAACACGTACTAAAGGCGAATTGAGAGAAGATATTCAAGTATTAGAATCTCGTTTGCAAGGAGCCGATAAGTTCCAAATAGCTGAAGCGTTTAGAGAAATCAATGAAAAATATGAGCGTGACGTAGTATTTACCCAATATTTTGAACAATTAGAAACAGCTATTTATGAGGGGCGAAACAATGCTGATACCATGAAGCAAATAAAAAGTTATCACAATGATGTGAAACGTAAAACAGAGGGATTTCTAAAAATCAAAGATGGATATTTGCAAGATTTAAAACAAATGCTTTTCATAGTAGCTATCTTTATCGGAGCAATTACAGTTTCATTTGGATTTTCAACGTTTTTTGAAGGATTTGCTAGATCGCCAATCGGTTGGGGATTTGGCGGTGTCTATTTTGTTATCATGGTACGTTTCATGAAGTCGTTCTTCATGCACTATTTTGATGATGAAATTATGAGTTTGGGGGTGAGTAACTAAGTGAAAGTAACTAGTGTACAAAATAAATCTTCCAAAAAAGCAAGAGTTATCAAACAGGAAAACAAGTCACTTTGGTTAAAACTCTTAGGCGAAAATTACTATGAAAAATTGCGAGAAATGAACAACTCAAATATTTCAATTATTAAATGGCAAAAACAAAGATTTGCTAAATCGTGGATTTTTGTTGGTGTCGGTTTAGTTATGTACTTGTTGTTAGGGAAAGAGTGGTATTACCTAGCCGGTGGCGTAGCAACAGCGATAGGGTTCTATGTTATGCAAGCAAAGTCGATAAACAATGTTTATAATCAATTTCGTTTTGAACGGCATTTACAATTTAGCAAATTTACAAGGTTGCTGATTCCGTATTTGAAGCAAAAGAAAGACGGTGGAAATCTGTATGGAGTATTTGCGAAAATTGTTAAACGCTTAGATTATGACACAGATAAGCAACTTTTGATGAAGTTAATGCAGGATATGACAGACCGTCCCAACGATATTCAACCCTTTATTGAATATGCGGAGCAGACTTCAGGAACGGATATGAGCGTATTATTTATGCAGACAGTATATGATATTCGTCAAGGTTCTGCTGACTTAGATGTAATTGAAGAACTTGATCGTCTAGCTTCAGAAGAATTGATGGCCGGTATTGATTCAATCATTGATTTTAAAAGTCGTAAGTTTGTGTTTTATCCAACAAAAATTGCTATGACTTCTTTTATCCTTGTGGTTGGATTCGCTGTAGGCGTTCTTTTCCTTAACTTAAAAGACATAAACTTTGGTCAATAAAAGGAAGGGAGAAAGTATATGCAAGAACAATCAATCATGGAAATAATTAAATGGTTCATTGGCTTAGTGATAATCATGGTAATGGTTTCTGTAGGGTTATTTTGCTATCAACTTCAAGATGTGAATAGTTTTAAGCAACAAGTCAACTATCAAATCGAAAGAAAAGGCGGTCTGACAGCAGAAGCATTGGAAACATTGAAAGATTATTCAGAAAAAAATTATCAAGGCCGGTATGAACTTGAAAGTGATGTTCTTAATCAAAAAGTGGGATATGGTCAGGCTGTTGACTATACCGTTAAAGCTACCATTCCAATTCAAATCTTACCGTTACCAGATGTTACGTTATCCTTTGAAGGAAATAGCGTATCACAAATCAGATAAGAGGTGATAATAGTGCAGGAAAATAATACTGCGAGAATTCTTTTTCTAATTGGCGGATTGGTTATCTTATCACTAGTTATCACCGGAATAGTTACAAATTGGGAAGAAATCAAAGCATTGATAGAAGCATTTTTCCAAAATAAGATGATACGGATGTGAGGATAAAACAATGGATGAAAATACAGTACAAGAAGCAAAAACAAAGCGACCACGCAAAAAAAAGGTCGATCCATTTATTGAGATGACCGATAAAATTATTGAGAAACAAGGTTTGAAACCTAAAGATTTTGACCAAAAGGCAATTCGAGAAGCTCGTCAAAAACTTTATGATGAATTTGTAAAAGAAAATATTGGATTACTTTTAGACTAAACACAAGGAGAGTTTTGAAATGAAAGAAATTATGACAACTAAATTAGCAATGAGCCTGCCGAAAATGGACTTTTTCGATAATGTAGCAAAATTTATGACCAATACTACGTCAAAACTTCAAGGGATTTCACTATCAGTAATCATTTTCTGTGTTGTAGTTACTGGTATGATGTTCCTTTTCGGAGAAGGGCCTAGTCGAACAGCGAAGAAGTGGCTGACATATATTGTAATTGGAGCTTTAATTATTTTTGGTGCTTCAACAATCGGACAAACAATTAAATCAGTTGGTGGATTCTAAAAAGAAAAAACAAAGGGGCATTGTGATAGATGCTCCTTTTTATTTGTAAAAAAAGCTGAAATAGAGAAGGAGAAAAACAGATGAAACAACGTTTTGAATATTCATTTGAAGATGTAGAGTCCAAGTTATTACGAAAAGGAAAAGGTCTTAAAAAGAAAAATAAGTATTCGCTGAAGCAAGCTGAATCCTTAATTAGTTGGATTCAACACAATTGGCCTAACAAAACCGAGGTAACAGTAATGTGCAAAGATACTGAAGATGGGGCTGTTTACGCTTTTGATGGTATTGAAATTACGCCGTTTAAGACGGGCGGAGAACCAGTTGCACTATTTCCCGTTATAGAAGATCAGATTTTACAGGCACCAGACAACTTGATTAGCGATCCAAATAAATTGATTTTGGATATTAACAGTCAATATCAAGCAGAGCCGGATGTAGCAGAAGCTAAACAAGAGAATAAGGCAAGAAAAGGGTTAAATCTTCCAAGTGTCAAATTGCCTTTTGGAAAGAAAAAACACTTAGAAGAAACACCTGAAAGTGATCAATTTTTTGAAGAATATGAATCAGAAAGTACGCCGGAGTTATACGAGGAAGAGCCTGAATCCTATCAAGAGATTGATGAACCAGAAGTTGAAAATGTAGAAGAACCAATGGTGAGTGAATCAGAATCATTTGATTTTGAAGAGGAAGAAAGCGAAGAGACTACAAGTAGTCAATATTCTGATGTAAACGAAACACAAGGCACCGTTCCTGTAAATCTTCAAAATCAAAGCACCTATCAGAATCAGCAAAATTATGGAGTAGTAAATACAATGACTACAGCTATTCGTCCAGTTAAAAAGCATGAAACTGTTCAGCTGACCTCATTACAAGAATACTGCGATCTTGGAGAAGAGATTGAGTCGTCTATTTTAGCAACTACCGAAAAACTTCAGCCGGAGAATCTATTCAAATTTATTGGAATTCCGGCCGTAAAAAACACACGTTTAGACGAGTATCGAATCAATCATGCAATGCAACGGTTAGCAGAAGTTAAGTTTGAAAATCTGAGAGAACATTATTTTCGCCAAGTTAGTTCTATGAAAGCAGAAGCGCTAAATAAATTGCGAGAAGCTGTTGATGTGGCATGGAAAAAACCGTATGACCTCGAAGTAAAGGAACGATATGCTGATATTTTAGAAGAAATGGAAACCACTTCTGATTCCACTTTGTCCGAATTTGTTAACCGGCAAGAAGATATGGTAAGTGAAAAAATTAAAAAATTTGAAACAGAACAAGAAATTGCACTTCAAAATTTCATTTCTAAGCAGGAAGCAGAAAAAGCAGTCTTTATCGCAAATGAAAAAGAGCGTGCGCAAAACTTGATTGATACAAAAGCAGAAACAATTAACGCTGACTTAGATAAACGAAGAGAAGAATTCATGGATGAAGAAATGTATAAAATGAAAATTGACATGAATCAGAATTTATTTGATGGAAAACGTCTAATCAAACAAGACCTAGCGATTGAGTTAGCCAATGCTAATGAAGATGTGTGGGAAAATGCGTTGAATTTTATTACTGAAATTCAAAATGAAATCAATGAAAAGACACCTCTTTGGGCTTCTGAAATCAAAGAGACCAATATTCTTGAACAACAAGCTCACCAAATGCAGAAAGAGCAACAAGAACTAAAACTTAAAGAAGAATCTCTATCTATCAAACGTTTAGAAGCGGAAACTAATCTAAAACGCTTAGAAGAATTGGATCACGAAAATAAAATGCTGAAAATTAAGTTGGAAACAGCTAATTCTAAAAATGAACTTTATGAATATGAAATGGAAACACAACAAAAAGCTGTTGGTGCGACACAATCTCGAAATGTAAGTGCGTTGGGGTTGTTTAGAAAATAATCAATAAGGGAGAGTAAAAATGAGCGTATTTAACAATAAAAACATGGTATCAGGTTATGTAAATCATGTTGCTATTTATGACGGCGGAGAGTTCAAAACAATGTTTGTTCGACTAGCTGTTTTTAACTACATGAAAGAAGATAAGCCACAGTACGAAGTAATCAATGCACAAATATCTTGTAGCGTAGATAAGCAAGGGAAGCCAGCGACTACAAGTAGTCACCCAAAAGCTCAACTAAATAAAATGCTTTTTGACAAGTTAGATAAAAATTTAACTGAAGGAATGAAGGTAACGATACACGGAAGTTTACGTGGAAATGATCAAATATTATTAGGTGGACGGTGGCGAAACTTTAAAGATTTATCTTCAGGTGAAAAAGAAGAATATAAGTCATTGCCAAAGGATCAGTTGATTACTCGAAACCAATCCTTTATTTACATGGAGGAAGTAAGTATGCCGAACAAAGAAACGTTTTTAAAACGTAAAGAGGAACAATCCCAAGATAATCAAATGGAGGGGATAAAAGTATCGGAGCCTAGCGAAGCGGATCAAATTGAAACGGATGATAATGATCCTGTTGATAATGACGGAATGGTAGTGGAAACTGTGGAAGCTGAAATTATCACACCAGAAGAAGTTACTAATGTTCCCCGTAGACATGTTGCGTCCTACGTTCGTTTTGAAGATATGATTTATCCTGAATCAATGGATATGGTTGAGGAAGATTATCCATTCTAAGTTGTATGAGGTGAAAGCATGAAACTTGTAAATGACAACAAACCTAACAACAAACTGAAGGAGCTGTTAGAAAAAGGCAATCAAATTGAAATTGGAAATATGAAATGGTTTAAAGCTCAAAATAAGTATCATAGCGGAAAAATTGAAGGGGAAGATTTACCTGAAAATGTAAAAGGCAAGGTGAATCTTCCGTTATTAGCTCTAGGTTCGTTTCTAGGGCTAGTTGCCAATTTGACGGTAAACTATGTGATAAATTTCTTTTCGGCCTTTCTGAAGGCTTTGAATGCTTCCAGTACCGGTTTAATGGGAGTGGAGTTTGATTATGGCTTTCGTGTTGGCTATTTAAAACCGTTCACCAGTGGTTCAGAGTATTTTATGGTTTCGACAGTGTTGTGTATTGCGATAACTTTTCTTGTCTACAGTAAGTTAGAACATGAAAGCGACAAAAATCTCGTTTACGGTCAAAAAGGAGATTCACGATTTGCAACAGTAAAAGAAATTCAAAATGAATATCACGAAATTCCTGAAAAAAAAGTTCATTTTGAAGGGATTGGAGGAGTTCCAATCTCGCACTATAAAGATAAGTATTATATTGACCGTGATACGGTAAACACAGTTGTTTTAGGGGCTTCTCGTTCAGGTAAAGGAGAAACGTTTGTTGTTCCTACATTAGATAATCTTTCTAGGGCTAAGATTCAAAGCAATATGGTTGTAAATGACCCGAAAGGAGAATTGTTTTCAGCCAGTAAAGAAACATTAGAAAAAAGAGGGTATCGGGTATTAGTTCTAAACATTGATGATCCTTTGCAATCAATGAGTTTTAATCCTTTGCAGTTGGTAATTGATTCTTGGGGGAATAAAGACTATCACGAAGCCAGTAAACGGGCTAATACATTAACTTCTATGCTGTTTGCTTCAGGGATGGGGACGGAAAACGAATTCTTTTACAAATCAGCAAAGAACGCCGTCAATGCAATAATCTTAACAATCGTAGAATATTGTTTTGATAATAATTGTATTGAAAAAATTACTATGTATAACGTGGCGCAAATGTTGAACGAGCTAGGAAGTTTATTCTATACCGATCCTAAAAATCCAAGTAAAGAAAAGAATGCCTTAGATGAATACTTCAATACGTTACCACAAGGGAATCAAGCGAAAATTCAGTATGGATCAACTTCCTTTGCAGGGGACAAGGCCAAAGGTTCTATTCTATCTACGGCTTCACAAGGGATTGAAATGTTTACGAGTGATTTATTTGGAAAACTGACAAGTAAAATGTCAATTGATTTAAAAGAAATTGGTTTTCCAAAATCACTTCAGTTCAAATTGAACACTGATATGGTTGGAAAAAGGGTAAAAATTTCATTTTTAAGGAAAACAGATGGAAAAGTTAAAACGATTAACGAATATAGAGTGAAAGTAAAGGCTTTAGGGCTATGTGTATTAAATTTTGACGAAAACCTACGCAATGGTGATTTTTTTGAAATTAGATATGAAACGGATCAAGAAAAGTTCCGAGCGTGGTATAGTCTTGAATTTCCTAAAAGGGATTCAGAAGATCACGACACAACAGTGATCACGAAAAAATTCAAATCAGGAAAAGAGTTTCTTGATTTAGAAATCAATTCGGTTGTACTTAAATATACAGATCAACCAACAGCAGTATTTATGGTTATTCCTGACTATGACCCAAGTAACCATGTAATCGGAAGTATTTTCATTAGTCAGCTGTATACAGAACTTGCGACTAACTGTAAAGAAACACCTAGTAAGAAATGTTTCCGAAGAGTTCATTTCTTATTAGATGAATTTGGTAATATGCCGGCAATTGACAACATGGATGGCATTATGACGGTATGTTTAGGACGGAATATTCTTTTTGACTTGGTTATTCAATCATATAGTCAGTTGGAAACACGGTATGACAAAGGAGCTAAAATTATTAAAGAGAATTGTCAAAACCATATTCTGATTATGTCTAATGATGATGATACTATTGAGGAAATTTCAAAAAAATGTGGGAATAAGACAATTCTAGGGAAGAGTTCTAGTTCAAAAAGGATGGATACGGATAGTTCGGTTACTTCTTCAGCTGATCAGGAACGTATCATTACTTTTGAGAGGGCTAGTCAGCTGATTGAAGGAGAACAAGTAATTTTACGGAACCTTCACCGACAAGATAAAAAACGGAAGAAAATTCGACCATTTCCAATTTTTAATACCAAAACAACTAATATGCCGTATCGTTATCAGTTTTTGAATGATGATTTTGATACTCGAAAAGATATAAACGAGATTGATATAGCTTGTGATCATATCAATCTATCTTTAAAGGATAATCAGATTCCGTTTGCCGGTTTTGTTCGTGACTTAAAAACCAGAATGGAGTATTCGATTACAAATGGAATACCTATATCAGAAAATGATTACGAAGAATATAGAAGCCTAGCAAGCTCGCAACAAACGTTAGACGAGCAAAAACTAATGGGATTACTAAATAAAGTGAATCCTATAGAGAAATCTGAATCCGAGTTGTCTGAAGCGGATATAAAACTCACTGGTTATGTTTCTGATTGTCAGAAAAACTCTAAGAAGTTATACGACTTAATGCAAGAAAAAGATAGATTTGCTGATGATAAATCCCTTGATTTGGTTATTAAAACACTTAATGAGAGGTATTTTTCTTCAGAATTAGTACAAGAGTTTCAAAAAGGGCTAGTTACAGCTGAAAATATTAAGCAGTCTAAAAAACAATTAGCAGGAATAATAAATGTCTTGGGGCAAGTGTACCTTTATGCTGAAAATAATATATTCAAGACACATATTATTGCTGTTAAAAATGCACTAACTAAGTTGAGTAAGGCTGTCTAAAGGATGTGAAAATTTTTGACAGAAGCAATTTTGACAAAAGTTAAAAAAATTAAAGAGATTAAAGTTCGGTGGGGCATGGTGCTTCTATTAGCGACAGTATTGTTGTTTCTTATGGTTCCTATTACAGCATATGCTTGGCCGTGGGATCCAGACGATAAAGAATCATTAGATTTTTTATTAAAGTATCAAGATAATTTGCAATTTACCAAAGGTGGTTTTGGGAGCATTGTTATGCAGACCTTTTCATGGGGGATTATCCGTGGCGCATACTGGATTTCAAAAACCGTTGAAGGTTTGATACCACAAGCATTAAGTTTATTCAGTTTTGTGGAAAGCACCGGATTGAACAAAGTTTATCAGTCAGTGTTAAGTACGATTGTTATTGGCTTAATGGTACTTTCGCTAGTAATCATTGGATATAAAATGGTAACTGGTAAAGGGACTTTAGACTTAAAATCGGTTGGAATGAATGTGGTTATGTCGGTGGCATTGATTCTTTTAATGCCAACAATGATTTCAAGTGGAATTGAATTTGCAAAAACATTTTATAATGACGCAACTAGTATTAACAATCAAGATGGTGGTGTTGCGTGGTCACTAATTGAAGATGGTGTCACAGATTTAGTTTATATCAATAAGAATGACGCTTATAACCGATTAGGTAAAGAAGGCCAACAAAAGAATGCTTTGAAAGAAAAAGATTTTTTCACCTATGATTTTAGTGAAGTGATCACAGTAGATACAGCAAAAGAGTTGGAAGAAGATAATCCTAAAGCGGAATATTTGAAGATGAAGCTAACTCCTGATGGTGATGGGAATATGCAGGCGGTAAAAATTGATGATGGATGGATGGCGGCTTTTTCAGATAGCTTCAAAGGCGGTTATTACAGATACACCAAAAATACTTTTGCTTTAACGTTAGGACTGATTGCGCTAGCAATTGCTTATGTCTTTAGTGCTTTTATTATCATTACAGCAATACTTGAACTTGCATTTAAGCGTGTACTTGGAGTTTTAGTATTTGCTACGGATTTAGAAACAGGTCAACGCTCAAAATTAGTGTTATCAGATATTTTACAGTGCTATTTGACTGTCGGTTTTCAAGGGTTTGGATTGTCTATGTTCGCAATGTTTATCAACTACCTCGGAGCAGGCGGAGGTTCCTCTGTCAATCCGTTTATCAAAGCAGTTGCTTACGTCTGTGCCGTGATTGTGTTGATTAAGGGTAGTGGAACAGTTATGCGTTACTTTGGTGTGGATATTGGCTTAAAAGAAGGCTACGGTCAGCTTGCTTCTGCTTTTGGTATGGGGGCTATGCTGTTCCGTAAAGGAACAGGTGGTATGAACCGCTCTAAAGGTGGGAAAAATGGTGGTGGTAACGATCAAGCAGAAGGGGAAGAACGAAAACCTGAACGCAACTTTGGTCAATCACTTTCTCAAAAAGCAAGTAAAACAGGTAAAGCGCTTGGTTATGCTCGTGAGAGAGGATTATCAGGTCTTGCTTCTGACGGAGTGTCTAAAGCTACTGATACGGCAACGAAGCCACTCAAAGATGTTCGTGGTGTAGCTGAAGGTATCGGTAAAGGCTTTAAAGAAGGTTTAGATGATGGTACGGTATCAGCAATCAAGAAAAATAGTAAGCCTGTGTCAGCTTCAGATAACGAAAAAGAAAATGGCCGATATGATACTTCTGCACCGACAAGGTTATCAAATCGTCAAGATGGTGCGAAAATGCCGGATACGGATAGGGTCATTCCAAGTTCTGAACGTATGAAACAAAATTCTTCAAATATGCAACAAGCACAAACTCAAATGCAACAAGATTTAAAACAACGGATCATTAGAGCGAGTGAGAGTGAGACAAATAAAGCAAGAGAAGAATTCGTTCAGCAAAAGCGTCAGGAGGCGAAGTACACACCTGAAGCTCTTAGTCGTGAGGAAATGATTAAGCAACGAACAGAAGGGCATAGAAGCGCTAATACAGGCATAAAAGATATGCAAGTTCGAGAAAATACTCAAAATAGTGGTACAAATAGTACGAAATCAATTGATGTTCGAGAAAATATGCAAAATACTACAAGTAGTCAAAATGGAAATCGTATGGTAGATGTAAGAGAAAATAGTCAGAATGGCGGATCAAGCCAAGCAAGAACAGTAGACGTTCGGGAAAACCTACAGAATACTACAAGTAGTCAAGGTGGAAATCGAACAATTGACGTAAAAGAAAATATTCAAAGTGGTGGATCAAGCCAAGCAAGAACAGTAGACGTTCGGGAAAACCTACAGAATACTACAAGTAGTCAAGGTGGAAATCGAACAATTGATGTAAAAGAAAATATTCAAAGTGGCGGATCAAGCCAAGCAAGAACAGTAGATGTTCGGGAAAATTTGCAGAATACTACAAGTAGTCAAAGCGGAAATCGAACTGTTGATGTACGAGAAACAAGATCGGAAGCAAAACAGAACGATAAGACACAAAAAATAAATATTATCGAAGAACGAAAAGAAAGACCTAATGAAAAAGTAATTGTAGAGCAAGAAGTGAAAGAGAAAAAACGACCACGATTTACTTATGAAAATAATCCATTGTTTCAGGATATTTCAGATAAACCGAATCCGCTTTTCGATAGTCTTTTTAAAAAATAAACAACGAGGTCGGCACATTGTGATATGTCGGCCTTTTTTTTGAGGTGAAAGAATGTATAGAAATCCTAAAAATATAAAACAAGAAATAAAGTTGTTCTTCTTCTATCTAGTTGATTTAGGTATTGTAGCAGGGTGTGTAATGGGGAGTGTCTATTTAGCAAAGCTAATGCCAATTTCACCAATGATGAAATTCGCTTTTTATGTATTATCCTTTGTTGTTGGTGTTTGGATGTGTGTCAGAACACCAAATCACCCGAAGGAGAGAAATATTCTTATGGTTTATTATCTAGTCCGTATGGATCGCAATAGATACCATGAAGTGGAATTTAAGCGAAATAAAAGGGGGAAAATTGAAGTATGATTGTTGCTGAATCGAATGAAAATAAATTATCTGGCCTGTTTGATAAGTTTTTGGACTTAGTTGTACCGAAAGACAAAGATTTAAGTGAATTGTTACCTTATAAAAAAACGTTGAAAGATGGAGTTCTTGTTACTAATGATGATAAGTTTCAAATCATGTTTAAAGTAAAAACAACAGATTTAACATCAATTTCTGAAGATGGATTTATGCGTATGGTGAATAAATTAACCTATCTAAATCGGGTATATTTAGAACCATACAAGATTTATTCACTTACTTATCCTACTGAAACAATAGAACAAGGAATCTATTGGAAGAATAGAATACAAGAAGCTAAACGAGAGTTGATAAATAATTCCAATTCATATTTAGAAGCATATCTAAAATGGAATTTGAAGTTAGCGTATGATAACTACGAACGAGTAGAGCTTGTATCGACATTGCCGGAATTGATGTTTGTTATTGCTGTATATGGAAAAACAGTAAAAGAAGTGAAGAATCATGCAGATGTATTGAAGCAAGCCGGTGGTAAAGAACTAGATTTACAGCGTATTACTGAAGAAGATTTAACTAATGTTATTACTAAACTGATGAATCCCAATTCTTCATTGTAAATGAGGTGGAAAAATGTTGAAGAAAAGTCGGAAAGGTTTTAAAGATTCCGTACAAGAAAACGGGGAAACAATTTATTTTGAATGGAAGGAATCAAACTTAATTAGAGTAATAGGGAAGTTTGCTACTATGAACAACAATTTAACTGATAGCTGTCGTCAAAATAAATCCTTGATCGTTACAAAAAATACTATGAAGTATCGAGGAATAAGAAGTATTGAAAAAGAATTTGTTTGCGTACAGGACATTAAAATGATAGAGGATATTTTAGAAATTTATCCTGACTACGGATTAGTAATGTTTGATGAAACAATTCATCCAGTTAATCAGCGTGAATTCTATCAAGCATTAGTGAAAGTAACTAAGAAATTTGAAAATGTAATTTTTGTATGGGCTAGTCAAACAAAAACAACTGAAAAAAACGGAAAAGCGTTCTTTGGTGAAAAGAACGCTTTTTTACGTTCTATTTAAAGGAGAGATAGATGTGATTGTAAATAAAAATGTATCAAGAAAATTAGTCAGTGAAGGCTATGATTTACGGTTTGTAGAACAATACCAACCAAAAGGCGGAATTAAGTTTGATGAACGTTATATCACGGCCGGTGATGGATATGTTAGTTCAGTGATGGTTATTGAATTTGCTGAAGATGTAAATAGTCGGTGGCTAACAGATATTATGGCAATTCCTAATACTATTGCAACGCTTGATGTGTGTACTGCTGATAAAGAGGATTTACTACACAAAATCAATACGTCAATTGGTGAATTAGATTATCGGTCAAGCAACGAAAATAGAACTACAGATAAAACGGACGCTCTTTTAGATAAATACAATTTGGAAGAATTTGCACAAGAAATTACCAAACGTGGAGAGGTAGTAAAAACAGTTCATGCAAGAATCTTTGTTTACAATGATTCGCTAGAAGAATTAGAAAAGAAAATTACTGAAATCCGTAAAGATTTAGCTAGTGTGAACCACAAGGCAATTGTTCCTCAATTCAGGATGAAAGATGAATGGCTTTCACTATTCCAAAGTGGGGTTGACCAAGAAGCCCAATTATTTGCTAAAAAAGGTTTAACTGTTCCTGCTAGGAATATTGGGGGTGGTATTCCGTTCCACCATAAAAGTCTAAAAGACCCACGAGGTTTTTATTTAGGTACAACTAGTACCGGAGGTGCGTTTATTTTTGATCCATTCTATTCTACTAAGCAAAGACGGTCATTTAATGGTTTTATTCTAGGAAAAATGGGTTTTGGTAAGTCAACATTGATTAAACAGCTACAAGAGGGGCTACAAGCTAAGAATTGCTTTATTAGAGGATTTGATAAGTCAGGAGAATTTGAAGGTATGGTACGGCAAGCAGGTGGCGTATATGTCGATTTAGGCGGTGGTGATATGGTTGTAAATCCATTACAGGTATATGCTACCGTGATGAAAAAAGACCAATACGGAAATGATGTGATTGACGAAGCGAAAAGTTTTCAAAACCATATTACTAAATGCAGTAACCAAATTCGTTTCTTGGAACCGGAAATTGATACGGCAACCGTCCGAGAATACACTCTCATGTTACAGGATTTTTATATTCAACGAAGAATTTTACCGCAAGAATGGCGAGAAGCTAAAGATGATAATGAACGGAATTCACTTGGAACTAATATTTGTAATTTGCCAAATGAAGCCTATCCGGTTTATGGCGAATTTTTAGAATATATTGAACAGCAACAATTCAACATTCAAGGAGCAACGCCAGAACGTGTTCGCTCAATTGAGCTAATCAAAATGATTGTGAAAGATATGTGTACAACGTATCCTCAAATTTTTAATGGCATTACAACAATGCCTAACTTTGATACTACTAAAATTGTCTATTATAACATTGATTCAATTAGCAAAATGGATAAACCAGTATTCCATTGCCAGTTATTTACTGCTTTGACAACGATTTGGAATAGTGCTTTAAGAAACGGAAAAATTCAGAAAGAAAACTTCAAAAAGCATGGTACTGACTATTTTAAATATGCCCAAGACTTCATGGTACTGATTGATGAATGTCACAATGTTATTAACTCAAATAATAAATATGCTTGTGAGTATGTACTAAGTTTTGAACGAGAAATGCGTAAAATGCGTGCAGGTGTTTATTTTGCTACACAGACTCCTGAAGAAATTATTCCAAAGGACAGTGGTTCAGAAGTTGCAGATATTATCCGAAATATCTTTAACTTATGTACATTCAAATGCTTTTTTAACTTAGATTCAGCGCTACTAGATGACATTAAAAAAGTGTTGGGGAATACGATTACTGATACGGAAATCATGTTATTACCAGAATTAGAAGTAGGACAAGCAGTGGTTCAAACGTCAAGTGAAGATACCTATTTAATTAACTTTGATCCATACCCTGAACAAATTGAACGATTTGATGGCGGACAATAATTATTAGGGGGGATTAAAAATGGAGGAAAAGCAAAATAACGGTTTAGTTTCGTCACTCGCAAAACAAGGCGTTAAGAAGTTATCTAAAAAAGTTGGAACAGCTCTAAAAATAAAAATATTATTAGTAACCTGTGTTGTTCTAATTACCTGTTTAACATTAGGTGGCGTGTTTATTGGGACACTAAGTAGTATTCAATCAACAGTAACTACAAAAAGTGGTGGCTCTAATACTGAAATCGTAGGGGGAAACAAACCACTTTCTCCTGAAGTTTTGAAATGGCAAAAACAAGTAGAAAAATATGCTGAAAAATATGGTATTAGTCCGCTAGTACCATACGCTTTAGCGATTATGCAAGTAGAAAGCGGAGGTAATCTACCAGATTTAATGCAAAGTAGTGAGTCTGCCGGATTACCTGTTAATACATTGGAATACGAAGAAAGCATTGAACAAGGGCTAAAACACTTGAGCAACGTTTACAATATCGCTAAAAGTTATGGAATGGAAAATAACTTTGATGGCATTTGCCAAGCCTATAACTACGGTGTGGCGTATATGCACTATTTAGGAAAGAATAAGAAGGAGCATACGATAGAAACAGCTGAATCCTATTCTAAAGATGTTGTTGCACCAAGTTTAGGTAATACCACAGGTCAAACATATTCTTATGTAAATGAAGTTTCAATCAAGTATGGAAAAACATATTTGTATCTTAATGGAGGAAACTTTTTTTATGCTGAACTAGTGAAGCAGTATATCGGTGGTAGCGGAAGTGGAACACCTGCTAATCCTTCAGAATTTTGGAAAACTATGAAAGCAGAAATGGAAAAATACCAAGGATGGCCGTATGTTTGGGGTGGTAAAAATCCAACAACTGGATTCGATTGTAGCGGATTAACCGCTTATTTGTACCAAGTTTGCGCCGGAATCACAATAGATAGCTATACGGTAAGTCAGTATAACGTAAGCGAACCAGTATCAGTTAAGGACGCAAAAGCAGGCGATCTTATCTTCTTTAGAGGAACTTATGGAGCGCCTGATTTCATTTCTCACGTAGGTATTTATGTTAATGAAACAACTATGTATGACAGTAATTCTAGTGGAATTGGCTACCATAGTTGGCAAGATTCGTATTGGCAACAACATAGTCCAGAAATTCGTAGAGTAAAAAATTAGATAAGGGAGAAAATAAAATGATGAATTATTCAAATACAACAAAATGGAAACTTTTAACCTTAGTAATGGTTAGCGTATTAGTGTTTGGTGGTTTATTCGCACTGTTAAGCAATAAAAATAAGGGTGACGAAAATCATAAATTAGAAACAAAAATTGTAGAACTAGAAACAAAAAACGAGAAATTAAGTAAAAATATCAATGATTTAAATACGAGTATTCAGGCTACAGCTAACTCACCAAAGGGAGAAGAACTAAGTAAAGATATTACAAACGTGGCAACAAAATTTGTAGAACTTTATCCCTACTATGACATTGAAAAAGTAGAAGATAAGAAAAAGGACTTGCTTCAAATTGCTACAAAAAAAGTAGCAGACTCAATTGTTCCTGATGATATGATCACGTCTAGTAAGAAAACGTTGGAAACTAGCAGTACCAATCAAAAAGGAGAAGCCTATTCAAGTGATCCAACATTTAAAAGTCGTTATGAAAGTTCAACAATTTATACAAATTTTGTCAATGCCAAGCAAGTTCAATATTTTGCCGAAGTAAACTATGAAACAGAATCAAATAGTGGTGATACTAAAAACACTGTATTTATTGAATTTGAAGTAACGAACAATGATGGAAAAGTTCTAGTTAGTGATTATGAAATCAAATATTTGAAGTAAAAAGGGGAATTATAATGAAAAAAAGATATTCCATACATGAAAATAAAAATCAAAAGAAAAAAGATAAATCCCAATTAGATAAAGTTTACCGGAAAACAAAAGGTGCAAAGTTGTACTTAGGTGCAATAATTAGTTTTTTATCTATTGGTTTTTTGATTGTCCTATCTCCAATGGTTTTAGGTAAATCGTATGACTATCAAACGGTAGATACCAGCAACTCTATAAACGTTGCTTCTTCACTAAATGTGTACATTGATGATATGGAAATCAATGAAGAAGACGGTTTATTTAAATTAGTATTGCGCTATCAAGATGATACTAAAACAAAATCATTAAGTAATGTGAAGAGCGAATACAAGCTAAATTACATTACGAATAAAGGAAATGATTCAGCAAAGACGAAGGTGATTAAACTTTCAGATGAATACACTGTTGTTTATTATCAAGGTTTACCAAAAGATTTTGGTGTAATTTCTGTAACGATTCAGCCACGATATGTATATCCTGAACTAGAACCTTCAGATGATTTAAAAGATAAAGAGATCAAGTTTTACGCTGTTGATAAAGATATTAAGCAAAATAACAAACTGGAAATTGAAACAACTTCTGACCTGAAAAAAGATAACTTTGTTTACCAAACTAAAGCAATTAGAACGGAAATTGAATTGGAAAAAGAGAAAATCAAAAAACTAGAATTGTCAAATAAGGTTGTTGAAAAAGATATAGCTAAAGCAGAACAAGAACTAGATTTTCAAACATTAGAGGAACAGACAGACACAAAAAACGAGATCAATTCAATGAAAACAACTATCGAAAATAATAAAGTACAGATTGAAGAAAGTAATAAAAAAATAAGTGGGTATGAAGAAAAAATCAGCCAATTGGAAAAAACAGCAAGCAGTTTTGAGTAACGAAAATCATATTCATACGGCAAAGAAAAGTCATTAGGGACTACAATTTAACGATAAGTGTACAGCAAAAAAAAGAAAAAAAGAGAGTTTGATTACCACTAAAAAGTGGTATCTCACTTTCTTTTTTTTGTTTAAAAGGTAGGTAATAACCCAACTGTTGAAATCCAAAAGAGGGGGGGCAAATAGAGGGGTTCGGGAGGTTTATAAAAGGGTGATAGAAGGGGGCTTAATAAGGGGTTGAGGGAGCGTTGTGAGTGGGGTCATAATATTTAAGTCATTTTATCTCGGAAACCAGTTGGCACCGCCAACTTCCCACCTTCAAAATTGACAGGTGGGATCAGTTTCCCCTTATGCTCTTTCATTCATTTCTGTGGTGTTGACCTTCAATGCTTCAAAACGGGTCAAATATCTGTTATAATTATTATGTATCAGATAGATAATAATAAGAGGAGGACTTATTTTGGAAGTGAAAATTCGTGGTATTGATCCACAATACATTCAAGAAATTGATCGAAAAGTAATGGAAATTAGGCAGAAAACAAATCGAAACTTTAGCCGAAATGATTACTTGAAAATGTTACTTAGGCAAGACAGTGAAATTGATTTAATCAATTACAAGAAAGCGGAATTCGATTTAGCGTTGGATAAAATGCTAGTGTCAAATGAAGAATTAACTGCCAGTATTGAAAATTTAACAGATGTGTATGAAAGATTATTTAACTTATTACTTAGTGAAGGTGGTAGATAAAAATGACTGAACCATATATTAAAGTGTACTGTTCAAAAGAAACAAAAAAGTTATTTGATGATTTTTACGATAAAAATAAAGGTAATCTTGGGTCGAAAGCAAATATGTTTCGTGTAATGGTTTCAAATTTACCAGTGTTAGCCAGTCAATCAAATATAAAATTAAGCGATCCTGAAAACAAAGGATTAGAAGAAAAAATAATGGAACTACAATCAACAATGGTGGAATTAGAATCAACAGTGATGAAAAAATTGAATAAGGTTGACAAAATGATAGAAGCAATGTTTATCAATGGCGAAATGAATGATACTGAATCAAACATTGATGAGATAAAATTGAAAGAGAAACACGAAGAAAAGTCACAGCACAAGGAAGGAATGTTTTTTACTTCAAATAGATTGGGGCGTTAGTATGTCTGAAATAAATGATTTTTTAATGCTAATTGCGAGTATGTCACTAATCTTTTTAATAATGATAATGATTGGAGAATGGAGAGTGGGCAAAGAAGCTAAATGGAACTTTCAAATTGCAAAGCGAATTAAAAAAGAGTGTCATTCAGCAAAAATATTAACAGATGTTGAATTACACGATAAGAAAAAAATGTGGGGCGGTCGAAGTAAGGTAAACATTGATTTGGTTGTTATTATCGGTATTAGTGTTTATGTAATCCACTTTGTAGATGTCAGAGGATATGTGTACGGCCATGAAGTTACGAAAGTGTGGTGGAGCATATACAAATCTAAAAAGAAGTTCTTAAATCCAATGGAAATATGTTACATGGAATCAGAAATAGTGAAAAAGATAGTTCCTAAAGCTACTAATATTATTCCTGTGGTGGTGTTTCCTGATGAAACAAATTTGAACTATATAGATGTTTCGTCTGACGATATTAAGATAATATATGCGTCACAATTAACTGAATTCATTTGCACGAAAAGGTCAAATGTGGAGGGTAAGTATACGCAAGAAATATATGAATTATTGCAAAATGCAAACTAAAAAATTCTAATGCTAAAAGCATTAAGAGCATTGCCGGTAGAAAAAATTTTTGTGGGGGGAGTGAGTCATGGTCGAACATTCTTATACTCGAAAGAGTGCAAATATAATTTTGAAAGCAAAATTTGAAACTGGAAAAAGCAATAAAAAAAATCATATGGTTGAGCTTCAAAAATTTGTAGACTATATTGCACGGCAAGAAGCCATTCGGAAAGATAATATTGATCATGAGTATTCAAAAGATGAACTAGATGAGTTAGAACGTATAGAAAAAGCGCTTGGTGTTATGGAAGAAGAAAGTGATCAACCGGTTATTAAAGATATTAGGCAAATGGATAAATATATTGATTATATGACTCGTAAAAAAGCTATCTTAGAAAATAAAGATAATGAAATTGTAAATGGTGCTTTTAGTAATTCAAAGAGATTTATAACTCAAAAAGATGTAAAGCAAATCAAAGAATCTGTTATTGAAGCAAAGAATAACAACTCGGTAATGTTTCAAGATGTTATATCGTTTGACAATGATTTTTTAGAAAGAGAAGGGTACTATGATCCGAAAACAAATCAACTCAATGAGAACATACTGTATGAAGCAACTAAAAGTATGATGGAAAAGTTGAAAGAAAAAGAAGGTCTTATTGATCCTTTTTGGTTTGCGACAATCCATAGAAATACAGAACACATTCACATTCATGTAACTTCAATGGAACGAGAGAACACACGCGAAATTATGGAGTATGAAGGAGTGTTGCAGGCCAGAGGAAAAAGAAAACAATCTACATTAGATGATATGATTTTTCGGTTTGGTAGTAAAATGTTAGATCGGACTAACGAGTTTGAAAAAATATCTAAGTTAAGGAAAGATGTACCTTTGGAAATAAAAGAATCTGTAAGGGACACTCTTTTGCGAGTATGTATAGATAATAATACAAAATACAATAATGACTTAGAAAAATATTTAGCTGAATTAAAGAAGGAAATTCCAATCAATACTAGAGGATATAATGAGTTGCCAAAAGAAACCAAAGAAAAAGTTGATCGTGTTACTGAATATTTAACTAAAGATAATCCAAAACGCCACGAATACGATAATATGACAAAAAAAATAGATCAACTTTATCAAGACACTTATGGAAAGCGATATTCTCCAGAAAAGTATTACGAAGATAGAAAGATAGATTTAAATGGTAGGATGGGCAATGCTGTTGTCAGTCAAATAAAAAAAATAAAGCAATCAGAAGAAAAAAGAATTTACGGAGAAGAAATAGATAAAGTTTTAAATGATACTCCTTTGCGATTACAACTAAGGAATTATGACAATAATCGAAAGTTTAAAACTGAAGATGGCCGGTATCGTTACGAGCAACTAATGAAAAAGCAACATAATTCAAAAGATGAACAAGAACAACGAATACATTCATATAAAAAAAGACAAGTGAAATTTGAGAATAAAAAGAATTTAAGACAAATAGAGAGAGTAATAAATGACGATCTTCATATGTATCGTGCAAAGCAAGATTTTGAACAAGCACAAAGAATGGTAGAGCAGGAAAAAGTAAGGCAATCTTATCAATCGGATTTTGATATTAGTTAGATGGAACGGGGGTTAATATAATGTATTATCAAATGGAATTTGACAAGTGTTTAAATGGAGATGGAACATTATTTTATAAAGAAAGAATGGAACTATTATCAGGTATAGGCATGTTTATAAGGTACAGTCCCGTTTTTAAAGTTGATGATAACAAAGAACCAACAGAAAACGATTTTTTTGTTGACGGAAAGTATAGGTCTCTTAATTCTTTACTAAAAGTTAGTTATGATAATAAAGAAAAAGAATTTCGCTTTGTTCTTGATCAAATAGTTAGGGGTAAATTGTCTTTTCAGATAGCAGGTTATCAAAAAGACGTATCTCAAAAAGTTATAGGAAATTTAACAGAGCCACAAAGTGAACTGGTATTAAAAAAGAAATTTTATGGTTATTCTGAAGCAATAGAAATAGATAGTGAAGAATTTTTCTTTTTAAAAGATAATTACGGTCATATGTTTGTAAATGATGAAAATTTAGAAAGTTGTGCTTATAGCTGGCATGAAGTCGGAACTTTCAGTGAATATGACGAACTAAAAATAAATTGTAGTTATTTTGTTTATCATGAAGATAGAAAAGAGATTGTGGTAGCAACATTTGAAAAACATGGAGAAGAATTATTATGGGTGATAAATGATTTAAATGGAGTTGAAAGTTTAGAAATATCAGATTTAAAATCGGTTACACCAGAGCTAGTAGAAAAAGAATTCTGTTATTTTGCATAAGCTGAAAGAAGGGGTAATATTGACTATAGAGCAGGACAAAAGAAGAATTAGGAAGGTACTTGCGGATTTCGGAATAGGCATAGATAGCTCTCAAGCGGAAGAACTATGGAGATATTATTCCGAAGGATTATTTGCAGTATGGTTAGGACTTCCTGAAACAGATGAAGGATTGTTAAAAGAAATCATAGGAGTTGCAAAAGGAGAAATATCGTTCATGTATAAGAGCGAAACACCTCAAATAATCAATATAATTAAGGATAAACTAAAGGTTGACTACAAGTAGTCAATGAGTTATAATGTACTTGTCAA
>NZ_JAFLWI010000004.1 GCF_017315945.1 Candidatus Enterococcus courvalinii | reverse complement strand
GACGCCCTACACATTTGGTTTGTCTTACTTTGTTCAGTTTTCAAAGGTCTACTTGAATTGCCGTAGCAACTTTTATATCATATCAGAGTGACATTTGAATGTCAACTCTTTTTTCAAAAAGTTTTTTTCGATTTCGTTTAAGAAATCTTTCAGCAACTCATTTATCATATCGCATCGTTTGTTATTTGTCAAGAACTTTTTTGAAGTTTTTCTTGATAAGATCAAGCTTCATGAGTAGTTCTTTTTAAACGACTTAGTTATCTTATCATGTGACAACTCACAAGTCAACAACTATTTTTCATGTTATTTACGAAAGTTTCATGAATGTTACTTTCGCTTCAACGTTGTCTAATTTATCATTCTTTTTTTGATTGGTCAACTGAAATTTTGACCATTTTTAAACTGGCTATTATTTGTTTTTCTCCTAATTTTCGTGTTTTACTTATCAAATCTTGGATTAAACATCAAAATATGTGCATAAAACTTATAAAACGGAACATTTTGCTTGTTTGTTGGTTCAAAACGGCAAAAAAAGAAGATTGAAAAAAATTCAATCTTCTTTTTATTTTGTAGTTTCTAATTAGAAAAGAGGAACACCCTCTACTTCGTAAGTCCCAAGAACAGCTCGCATCTGTCCTGATTCTTCCCAAAGATAGCCTTCTGCTAGTTCACCATCCTGATTCTTCTGCTCTGTTTCAAAAACAAACAAGGGAACATTTTCATGTCCAATATGAGTGTTAGTCAACTCCATCAAGTTGATTTGACTCACATCGATATGAACGATTTCCTTTAAAAAATTAAGCATATTGGCTAGACCAGTCTTCCCTTCAGAAAGATCTGCTAACGCAAATTCTAGCGTATCATCAATTGAATGAACCAGAAACCTCTTTGATCCATCCTCCAAATGCAACATAATTGTACCAGCGACTCTTTTGTTTGCCAAAATCTCCACCTCGATCAACTCGTTCTTGTTCTATGGCTTACAAAAAAATTTTAGCATATTTTCAGAAAAAATACACTTTTTATTTCTTGTTTTCTTTTTTCTCCAATTCAATCAATGCTTCTTTGATCCAAATAGGCAGTTGTTCTTCAATCGTTTTAAAACCAATTTTCCTATTTTTATTTGTAAAGTACCTTTTTCTGCGGTGTGCAACTACTGGACTATTGTTCTCTAATGTTCTTAGAGATAAACTGATTTTTTGAGAGTACTCATCAATATCAATAATTTGTACTCTGATTGGTTGCCCAATTGTCAACAACGTATGAATATTTTTTGTATAACCTGATTGTACTTCTGAAACATGGATCAATCCTTGCGTTTCTTCGTCAAGAGAAACAAACGCACCATAAGGTTGTATCCCAGTTACTTTTCCTTCAATTATTTGTCCAATTTTATAAGTCATTTACTTCCCTCTCTTCGCATCTTTCATTATACTGTATATGATTTAAAAAAAGAAGTTTTGAAAATAAACAAGTGAAATCGGAGGCTTTGAAATGGTAGAATTCGATCAGCAAATAGTGAGAAAAAATACGCATAGCGTAAAGTGGGATGGTGTCACTGAAACATATCACGCATCTGATTTATTACCTCTTTGGGTAGCAGACATGGATTTTCTTTCTCCTAAAAGCGTCACTCAAGCTTTAAGCAGCTACGTGCAAAATGGTTTGTTTGGTTATTCAACGATCCCTAATGAATTATATAACTCTATTATTCAATGGGAAAAAGATCAACATCAAGTTGATCTAAAAAAGGAAGAGATTGCCTTCTCAAGTGGTGTTTTATCTAGTTTAGCTGTTGGTATTCAAACTTTTACCGAAATAGGCGGTTCAATCATGATTCACGATCCTGTTTATCCACCCTTTTCTTCTATAGTAGAAAACAATCAGCGAAAGTTGATTCGAAGTCCTTTAATAGAAAAAAACAATCATTTCGAAATGGACTTTGCAGATATGGAGCAAAAAATACAGCAACACAACATCAAAGCCCTAATTTTATGTAATCCCCATAATCCAGGGGGGCGTGTGTGGTCAAAAGCTGAATTAACTCAGCTAGCAGAATTGTGTTTAAACTATCAAGTTTTTATATTCAGTGATGAAATCCACCATGACCTTATCTTGTTTGGCAATCAGTTTACATCAATGTTGACAATCAATCCAAAACTACACAAACAAATGATTGCTTTTACATCTGCTACAAAAACATTTAATTTAGCTGCAATCAAACATTCGATGGTTTTTATCAAAGATCAAAAACTTAAAGCAGCTTTTGAACAACGTCTCCTTACTAATCAGCAACAAGAAATTAATACGTTTGGCTTAATTGGTACTCAGGCGGCTTACGAAACTGGTGAAACTTGGCTTTCCGAGTTGCTTCCTTATTTAGAAGAAAATGTTTCACTTGTTTGTGCCTTTTTCCAAGAAGAAATGCCGGCTGTTCGTGTCATGAAACCTGAAGGTACTTACTTAATGTGGTTAGATTTTTCCGCATACGAAACAAATGACCAAGAATTGCAAGATTGTTTGATTAAAAAAGGAAAAGTTGTCTTGAATCCAGGAATTTCTTTTGGTCCAGCAGGACATTGTCATATGCGTTTAAATATTGCTTGCCCAAAAACAACTTTATTAGAAGGATTACAACGAATCAAACAATCTTTTGAAAAGTAATCTTTCTATCAAAAAAAAAAAAAGGGACTGAGACAACGTTTTTGTCTCAGTCCCTTTCATACGAATAAACAGTGTTATCAACGCATTTTCTTCGGCAATAAGCCAAAATTTTTTCTTATTGCTTGAAGTTAAACGCTTTGGACTACAACCTCTTTTACATGACTAACATATTTACTGATAGTTATTCTGAGATTTCAATTGTTTCGATTACTACATCATGAACTGGTCGATCTTGTGGTCCACGTTGTACGTTTGCAATCTCATCGACAACAGTCATCCCCTCAACAACATGGCCGAAAACGGTGTGACGGAAATCTAGCCAAGGTGTTCCTCCGCCTTTATAAGCTTCGATAACTTCTGCAGGGAAACCAGCCCCTTCAAGTTGTCCAAGCATATTAGCAGGAACATTTTCATTGTTTACGATAAAAAATTGGCTACCATTGGTATTTGGACCAGCATTCGCCATTGATAAAGCACCACGTAAGTTAAATAATTCACGACTAAATTCATCTTCAAAACTTTCACCGTAAATGCTTTCTCCTCCCATACCTGTTCCAGTTGGGTCGCCACCTTGGATCATGAAATCAGGAATGACACGGTGGAAAATGACACCATCATAGTATCCTTTTTTAGCTAATTCAATAAAGTTTTGAACTGTCTTAGGTGCTAGTTCAGGAAACAATTGCACTGTGATGTCTCCGCGATTTGTTTTGATTGTTGCTTTTGGGCCTTTTTCATTTGCTAAATCTAATTGTGGAAATGCCATGTTTGGTTCCTCCTAATGTTTTCTTACTACCAAATAATAACATAATATCGAATGTCTATTCAAAAAACTAGATTAGATTACTAAAAAGAAAGGTTAAACTCCAAGTAAAATTTATTTATTTGAGAAGCATTCTCAGTTGAATTCTGCTATAGTGTGTCTGGAGGAGGAGTTTTTATGGACATTTATGACATTACCATTATCGGTGCTGGACCCGTTGGCATGTTTGCCGCATTTTATGCAGGAATGCGACAAGCAAAAACAAAGATTATTGACAGTTTGCCTCAACTTGGTGGTCAGTTAGCCACTTTGTATCCAGAAAAATATATTTATGATATCCCAGGCTATCCTGCAATTAAAGCAAACGAATTGGTCGGCAATCTTGAAAAACAATTGACGACTTTTAATCATACATTTCATTTAGAAGAAGAAGTTCTTTCCATTACACGCGAAGAAGATGTGATCGAAATCATTACAAATAAGGGGATTCATTATTCAAAAGCAGTAATTTTAGCATTAGGAAACGGTTCGTTTCAACCAAGAAAATTAGCCATCGAAGGTGCCGATGAATTTGAGAACAACGGTTTAGATTATTATGTTAATGATTTAATGAAATACGCTGGCAAAAAAGTAGCAATTGCCGGTGGCGGAGATTCCGCTATTGATTGGGCATTGATGCTTGAGCCAATTGCTAGCGAAGTCTATCTAATCCATCGCCGAAGCGAATTTCGTGGACATGAACACAGCGTTGCCCAATTAAAAAATTCGTCCGTTCATTTGTTAACACCTTATTTAATTGAAGACCTAGCTGGTGAAACAACTCAATTAACCGACCTTCGTTTAAAAAAGGTAAAAAGTGATGAAACGATTGACTTAAGCATTGATTCTTTGATTGTCAATTATGGTTTCACTTCTAATTTAGGACAAATTGCCTCTTGGGGGTTGGAAAGTTCTCGTCAAGCAATCATGGTAAACTCCGACATGTCGACCTCGATTCCTGGAATTTACGCTGCGGGTGATATTTGTTCTTATGAAGGCAAAGTAAAATTAATTGCTACCGGATTTGGTGAAGCTCCGACTGCTGTTAACAATGCATTACATTACATCAACCCTAGAGAGCGAGCACAGCCAGGACATAGTACCAGTTTATATGATAAGCGTCTTCGTCCTGAAAGATAACCATCATTCACTTGGGGTAAGCCTCAGATGCAAAGGTATCCTTCTTGCTTTTTTTCTTGATTAAGCTAACATGAAGATATAGATTATTTGAAGGAGGAATACCATGGTTATCAAAAAGGAAACATTAGAAGAAAAAGCACGGGCTCTTTTACTCGAACGTGGTATAACAATTGAAGATATTGCAGAATTAGTCATGTTTTTGCAAAAAGATTATATCACCGACTTGACCTTGGAAGACTGTGCGGAAAGCGTTGATTCAGTCCTAACAAAACGAGAAGTCCACAATGCGATCATCACTGGCATCCAGTTAGATATCTTAGCGGAACAAAAACAGTTGATGGCGCCTTTGCAACACATTATCGAAGACGATGAAGGCTTGTACGGAATTGATGAGATTCTTGCATTATCGATTGTGAATGTTTACGGAACGATTGGATTTACCAACTATGGTTATATTGACAAAGTGAAACCAGGAATTTTAAAACAATTGAATCGTCATGATGGTGACCATGTCCACACATTTTTAGATGATATCGTCGGCGCGATTGCCGCATCTGCAGCAAGTCGTTTGGCCCATGCTGAACCTGAAAAGCGCAGTCGTTTAACACAATAACTAAAGGTTGTGGCTCCAAGCGAACAGCTCCAAAAAAATAATAACCAATTGACAAAAATAGATTTTCATATTTTTGGACAGTTGAGAGTTATTTCAAGGAGTTGCTTGGGGAACACCGTAGATGAGGTTGTGGCTCCAAGCGGCCAGCTCCGAAAAAATAATAACCAATTGACAAAAATAGCTTTTCATATTTTTGGACAGTTGAGAGTTATTTCGAGGAGTTGCTTGGGGAACACCGTTTATTCGCAAAAAGGGTGGTATGACAAGACTTTTGTCATACCTCCTTTTTTTCGCTAAAATCAAAAGAAGCACCCTCAAAGATAAGCCACATTTGGTTTATCTTTAAAGGTGTTTCTTGCTAAGTAGTTAGCTTTTCTTTCTTAACTCATGTTTTCCAAGAAACAGGAAAAAAGCGAAAAAGAGTTCAAGTAAAATAAAAAAGAGAACAAAGCTATGCATAAAAAAAGCTTCTGGTAACACATTGATAATTGGATCCGTTCGCGGATCAAACAACCAGTCATCATTATTGAAAAATGTTTCGTGAAAAACAATAAAAAATCGATCAAAACCGATTAGCATAAAAAATCCAATAACTACTGGTGCAAGCATCCCAAATTGAAACGGACGTATCAATCGCCAGAAACGTTTATTTTTCCATAACGAGTAAACAAACAAGCTACTTGGTAGCAACGTAGCTAATAACACAGCATAATCAATGAAAAAAAGAACACGAACTTCACGAAAATGATGTGCACCACTGGCTGAAACAGGAAAATCTGGCAAGCTCAGTACAGATTGAAATGGATTATTCAAATATTTCATCAATTCATCAAAATTTCGAAGCAATGTTTGCTGATCAAGAGACGTGTACCGCAAAATATGCAAATAATCGATATCAAATACATAAAGTGGCCGAAAGTTGATAGTTAAGGCAATCGCTAAACTGATCAAGGTCAAAAATAAACTAGTCAACCCCAAAAATTCAAGCCATTGTCCTTTGCGCTTGCCCATTTAGAACTGCCACTCATCTAATGAATTTTTGATAAACGTAGCTGGAACCGGTAAATGAGGTACATCTTCTGCTTTGGTAAATCCAGATAGAACTAACAATGTATCAATTCCATTTTGGATGCCTGCTTGGATATCTGTTTCATAGTTATCACCAACCATGATTACTTCCTCTTTTTTGAGTCCCAAGATTTTTACTGCTTTATCCATGATGATTGCTTCTGGCTTACCAATATAAATCGGCGTTGTTTGTGTAGCTGTTTCGACGAAGGAAACCACTGAACCTGCCCCTGGCAGCAGTCCGCGTTCTGTAGGAATGTTTTTGTCTGGGTTTGTCCCAATAAAAGTTGCCCCTTTTTGAATTGCAAGAGTTGCTGCGACCACTTTTTCGTAAGTTAAATAATTATCTAACCCGACAACAACATAATCTGGGTTTTCTTCTTCCCATTCAAATCCAGCTTCCAAAATTAAGTCGATCAATCCTGATTCTCCGATAACGAAAACCTTCTTGCCCTTCCCATCCGTTAGCATAAAATCAATCGTTGCTAAGCTTGCCGTATAGACTGTCTCTGCTGGGACATGAATATCGAATTCATCTGCTAGCCGTTTGGCAACTGTAGCAGGGGTTTTCGTTGTATTATTCGTAACGAATAAAAAGGGTAACTCACGTTGTTGTAGTTCTTCGACAAAACGTTTTCCTGCTGGAATCGGTTCTGTTCCGCGATAAATCGTCCCGTCTAAATCAATCAAATATCCTTTATAACTCATACTCACGACTCTTTTCTTTTTCTTATCGTAAAGTTCGCTTTTTCATTTGCTGGCTGCTGGACTGATTCTTTAGCAGCAGTCGCTTTTTTTGGTGCTTCTTTACGTTTTTTAATGACAGGTTTCTTATGACTAGAAGATACTGGGCCTTTCTTTTCATCAATGTACGCTGTCTGATTGTAATTTTTTTTCTTTTTGCGACGTTGTGTTGGCTTTTCCTTTTTGTCTCCCCCACCTATGCGTTCGATAACAAAATAAGCACAACCAAAATTGCAGTATTCATAAAGATAATCCTCTAATGAATCAATCCGTTGATCCGGATGGGCACGTCGATTGTCTGCACGGAAAAATCCTTTCAGGCGAAGCTGTTCATAGCCCCAGTCCCCAACGATATAATCATAACGAGATAACACATCACTGTATCGCTCGCCAAGTTTTTGTGCGTCAAACCCTTCACGGTGATTGGCTACTAGACGGAATTGTCGATCACCAACTAAAAAATTACTATCATCTAAAGGTGTCACAAGTTCCCCTTTGATTTTTTCTGCTTTAGGCTTTTCTTCAACGATCTCTTCTAAAGCATTCGTTAGTTCATCTGTGACAAGATTTGTTGCTTCACTTTCAGCTGTTGCTACAGGTGTTTCTTTCGTTTCTTTCATTTCTTTACTTGCAACCGGCTGTTGTTTCTTTTCTTTTGATTTTGCAGACATACTTTCACCACCTATTCCTAGTCATTATACCTTGTTTTTATTTGATTGGGTAGTGAGCTTTCAAGTAATCACCCACGACACTACGAATAAATTCTGGAAACAGAAATTCATTTTCACCAGCAATCTCAATCGTCGGGAAAAATGGTACAAACATAAAATGATCAACAGTTGTAAACGTATAGCACTCTTCCTCATTGATTGGTTGATTTTGAAACAGCACTTGATGATTTACTTCATCATAGGTAATACCATTGTAAACGATTTGTCCAAATATTTTTCCTCGAAAACCCATCCCATTCATAGGAAAGTTACGTAAAAAGTTGCGATTTTTTTCTATTTCCAAAATTAATCGAATCAAATCTGATCCTTTCACTGTTACATTTAATAAGTGCATTGGATGTGGTAACGCAGTGTGGAGCTCATCTTGGTCGACAATTCCAGCGGGGATATCCGTCAAAAACAAGCCACTATTCAAAATTGCCGCCTTCGTCTTGCCCCGTTCCTTGATTGCTTCTAATGCTAGTTGAATAAAGGGTTCTTCACCAAAAACATCCATTGTTAGTGGAAATGGTAGATCAGCGACTTTTTTAGCTTTTAAAAGTGCGTGCCCCTCTGCTAAATAACTAGCAATTTCTTGCGCATCTTCTGCAAAGACTGTCAATGACTCGGTTGGAATTGCTTGTGCAGAACGCTTCACAATTTTTTTATTCTCATCTAACGTCAATTGGACTTCTCCTACATACTGACCATAACGACCAGCCGCGGCTAATTGAACGCCGTTGACCACTTCCCCATTAGGAAAGAGATGATGTGTATGGGAACCTAAGATAACATCTATTGCTGGTAACTCTCTTGCAATTTGGCTATCATCTTGAATACCCAGATGACTCATCAACACTAAAACGTCCACTTTTGGACGTAATTCTTCCACCATTTCCGGTAAAATATCATAGGGATTTCGGATATCCCAGCCGTTTGGGCTATATGTTAAGGGAAAAGGTGCCGTGAACGCCATGAGACCGATTTTTGTCTGCTGCTTCGTTTCAATAATCTTGTATGGCTTCGCCCATGCTGGCGGTTGCAATGTTTGTTTGTCAAATAAATTTGCTAATAAGACATCAAAATTAGCTTCATCATATAGATGATTCAACTCCTGTTTTGAATTGCCAACACCTTCATTATTGCCAATCGTTGCGGCATCGTAACCAATTTCATTCATCAGCAAGACATTGGCTTGACCATTTGTTGCTTCCGATAACGGATGCCAACGGTCAACAAAATCTCCTAGGTCTACTGTAACAGTCGTTGTCTGTACTTTCTTTTCACTTTCACGTTTTCGTTGCTCTAAAAAGCGTCTGATTCTGGGCCAGTTTTCCAGATGTGAATGGAGATCATTCGTGTGTAATAACATTATTTTTTCCATCTTCTCGCCTCTCTTCTCGACCATCATACCACAGAGCTATTTTTTCCTTCCAATAATAATCCTGTGTACTATTTACTTCAGTTTACTTCAGAAAAATGGAATAAAAAAATCGTTTATGGTTTCTTTAAGCTAACCTAGTTATTATTAAGTCATTCCCAAAACATTCATTTTTCATTCTTTACCTCCAACCTTGCCAGCCTCATTCTTTCTATGGAGGCTGGTCTTTTTGATAAAAAAATAAAAAAGCGTGCCTGTAACTTCAAAAGAAGCAGTTGGCACACGTTCATTCCTAGCATTTAGTTGCTCCACTTATTTTTTGGACAAAAAAAAACAGGCATCGCATCCCTGTTCATCAATCAGCTATTTTTATTCAGACACATGGCGGAGCCTACTTAGTGCTGCTTCCTTCCGGATCTGACACGCTTCATAAGCCCACCATTGTCCTAGCCTTTCGGCAAGAAATAGTATACCGCATTTTTTCCATTCTGACTAGCTTTTTTTTGATTTCTTTTTTTTCGCACGCAACTGACGGAAGAATGTTGACAAAATCCCCCCACATTCCTCTTCTAAAATACCACCTTCTACTACTGCTTGATGATTGAAGCGTTCATCTGTTAATAAATTCATCAACGTTCCAGCTGTCCCGCCCTTCGAATCATACGCACCAAAATAAACTTCTTTGACACGTGATAAAATCATCGCACCACTACACATTGGGCAAGGTTCCAGTGTTACAAATAGCTGTGCTTCTTCCAAACGCCAACTACCCACAGCTGCGCAGGCTTCTTTAATTGCAAGCATCTCTGCATGCGTTGTGGCATCTTGTGTTGTTTCTCGTAAATTATGCCCTCGACCAATTACTTGATTATCTAAAATCACCACTGCACCGATTGGGACCTCCGCTAACTGTTCCGCTTTTTTTGCTTCTTCAAGAGCGAGGCGCATCCATTTTTCTTTTTCTTGTTGTGATAACTGTTCTTCGTTCAACGAATTCCCTCACTTTTTCTCCATTATTTTTCTTCAGCATAACTTTACCATATTAAAAAAAACTTGTAACTAGTTGCTCACATTCGTCAACATTTTTTATGGTAAAATAGCGATGAGGTGAAGTAAATGAACCAAGCACAATTATTAGAGCTATATCCAAATGCTCAATTAAAAGAATTTCCTTCCGCATCACCAACCATTCTTTCTTTAGCTACCGGAGATTCCTTTCTTTGGTTTGAAAAAAAATCGTTGTCTCCATCTGAAATCAGTCTTTTGAAAGCGTTATTTCCGATGGCAATTAATCCAAAGAACCATCCTTGGTACCATTATTTATTTGAACAACAATCGCTCACACTAGATTGCTCCTATCGAATCATCCAATTGCATGTGTCAGCAAAAGATGATTTTTTACAACAAGAATGGCAAGAAACATTACTAGCTATGTTTTATGAACCTGCAGATTTCTTTTTTTATAGCCAGAAAGATGCGCTACTGATTGAACCTAAAGGAAAAAATTTTCTCCCTATCTCTGAACTCAATGGTATTTTTCAATCATTAGATATTGACTTTGAGATTACAACAAATGTTTTTGTCGGCGCTTTTCATGAGCCCTCACAAGATTTTGGAACATTATTTGCTGAAGAACGAAAAATTTTCCTTACAGAAAAACGTTCACCACAAAATAGCCAAGCTGTGTTTTCCTTACAAGATGTTGCTCTTCATTACTTTACGACAGAAGGAATCAAAGATAACTTACTTGTCCAAACTTACCAGCGTTTGCTTGAAGAAATGGATATGGAAGAAATCATCCTCGCACTTTGGAATCATTTAGGAAATATCAGTTCTGCTGCTAAAAATCTTTTTCTTCACCGTAACACGTTGAAATATCGGATAGAAAAATTTCAGGAAGCAACTGGCTTTAATTTAAAGCAAGCAAATGATCTCCTTTTTTGTTATCTTCTAATCATTCAAAAGCGTCCTGCACAGAAAAACAATTAAAAAAGTGAGCGTTGTAACTGACCAAATCAGCCCAACGCTCACTTTTTCATTATACTTTTTTAACGCAAAAAATTACATGATTTTGTCAACTAACGTCATCAAACGTTCGCGTAAATCATCTGTTGAATCTTTTAGTGTATCGCCATAAACAGAGATTTTTTTACGACCTTTTTTGATTTTTTCTAAAACACCCATCAAAGAGTCCAAATCACTATCAGATAAGTCGTCGACTAAACCTAATAGTTTTTCGTTTCCATCAAACTTATCATTAACAAATTTTTTGACTTTGCAACGATTAGACATATGACGAATTTTTTCCACCACTTTACCTGACACAACTGCTGTAGTTGCTACGCCGGCAGCTGCCATAATACCTAAACCAATTGTTACTTTTGTTGATGTTTTCATCAGTCTTCAGCTCCTTTTTATCTACTTCTATCATAGCATAGACAAAAAAATAAACGAACTATTACACTCGACTCATGAATCACCGTTACTTAGCTGCAACTAAACGAATATCCGTTAAGACTTCTGGTAAATCATCATCTAGTTCGGCTAACTTACTCCAGATGGCTGTCATTGTTTCATAAAACTCACGAGAATTTTCGTCAGAGTTTAAACTTCCTAAAATATTCAACCATAAAAGCTCAACTAAATAAACCTCACTAACTCTAGTATGCTCGTGGAGATGGTTTTTAAAGCTTGTTTTGAATAAAGCAGCTAAGTCTAAATCAGATTGGAAGACGATTCCACGAACGCTTTCGTTCACTGCAAAAAATTCTTTCAACAAGTGGACAATACTAAAAAAGTCAGTCATCTGATATGTATCTAAATATTTTTCAAAGCTTTTCTTGATCTCGTCAATAATCGTTTCTTTTAATACACCAATGGAATCAAAATGTGCATAAATCGGATATGTGGAACAGCCACAATACGCGGCTAATTTTCTAGCAGTAATCGAATGCAAACCAAATTCTTCTGCATAGACCATACTTTTAAATAGCAAATATTCTTTACTAAAATTGGTTACTCTACCCATTTCTTTCACCCTTTTCATTTGATTTTATTCTTCACAGTAATATTTTTCTCTAACGATTCTTTGTCAATATCCTGCGTAACTTTATGTAGGGGGAAAGCATATAGAAAAAGTCGCTATCTCTTATGATAAATATAACATCAATCATCCAATAAAATAGTAGCTGTCATCTAACGTAATAGACCTGTGACTAGGATGATTCGGTAGAACATAGCCAATAAACCATTCATCTCATGCTTGACTATAGTGTTATATTTCGTACGTCTAAAAGAAATTTCATTACTTTTTTCTAACTTGACAAAACGCGCTTGGACATAAACAATAGAATAAACAACTAAACAATAACTTTAAAATAACAAGTTATATTATCACGGTCTAATACCCTGTGAGAATAACATAGTATAAAAATACTTACCACTCACACTTTATGGCCTATCCTGTACATATTTAGGAGGAAAGGAGTTTCTCATGTTAGTTGATGCAAAAAAAAAGGAACTACTCGTTCTTTATGAAATTATCCAAAATGATACTTGTTCCTTACAAGATCTTTCAAATAAACTCGTGATTCCCAAACGCACGGTGAAAGATTTGATACGAAAACTTAATCAAGCAATTAGTCAGTTATTTGAATTTCATACGTTTATTTACTCGAATTATAAAGGAGAGATTCAAGTCAATGAACACTATGAAGAAACAAAAATGGAAGTATTTTATCGCTTGAAATTAGTCTTTTTGCGCGAATCTCAACGGTTTAATTACTTATTACTTTTGATGGACAGCCCTGATGCTTCAGTTGCCAAAGAAGAGTTGAGCCAAAAATTATATATTTCTTCTTACTTAGAAAAATTAACTACTCGAATCAATAAGGACTTAAAAAAATTCCATCTACAAATTATTTCCTCAAATAATTGTTACACTTTATCTGGGGATGAACGATCGATTCGAATCTATTTATACATATTTCTTTCTGATGCTTTTCAAGGAACCGAATGGCCATTTGCGACGATTGATTTAGCCGCAATAAAACAGGAAATCACTTTGTCAGATGCGTTCCAGCTTTCCAATCATTCTGAAACGGAGCAAAAAAATATTTATTTGCTCTATGCAGTGTTTAAACTTAGAATCAAGCAGTTTTCTTTCTTAGAAGCCTCCACAAGCGATATTCAAAAGTTATTGAGACGACTCTTTCACACATACGATTTTTCTGGTTCGTTTAAAAACATGACCATGGAACTATCTGAAAAGCATGCTGAGAACGAATTACTCGTGTTCAATTTCATGATTTTTTGTTTCTTCCCCAACTGGATACATGTGCAGCAAAAATTGCTCATCGGTAAATATTTCAGACAAGTAGACCATCCATTTTGTCAATTTGCACAAAAATTAACTATTCGATTAACCAAACATTTTCCGACAATTGAGACGACTGAAAAGCTCGCCTACTATCACTATTTCATCACCCTCGCGCTTACACTTGTCTCATTATTAGGAGACTCAATCATTGAATTTCACACGCTTTATTTCCCTGTTGTGACAGAATCGTTATCGACAGATGATGTCCAATTCCAGTCGATTCTCAAAGAAATCAGTGCTCTTTGTCCAACGAGGTTACGTTCAGCTCACGTTATTCATTACTTGAGTTCGCTGATTTATCAATTAGTTCGCTCTGAGACAGATACACAACTTTTGATCCATTTAAAAATGACGAAGACTTTAACTGGCAATTATCATCTAAAAAATCGTTTGGAAAAATTGTTCAATCACGAGACGATTCTTCTCACCTTTTCGCCAGAAAAAGCGGACTTGATCGTTACTGATTGGTTTGAAGCAGCACAGAAAACCACTCCTTCTTTTTACTGGGATCTAACAAATGAAGAAATCAGCTGGCAAAAACTTGTTTTATTTATCCAAACACTCTATGACAAAAAAACACAGCTCAATTCAACGCAAACGTTGCTACCTGCGGCACAAAACCAAAAAGAAGCACCGGCTTTTATCAATTGACAAAAGCCAGTGCTTCTTTTTTATTCTTATCTATTACTTTGCTATTTAGCCTTTAGTCTCGACGGTTGTTTCCGCCAAACAACAGAATCAAGCGGAGTAATTGTAAGAAGGTTGCTAGCGCTGCAGCGACATAAGTCAATGCTGCCGCAAACAAAACGTGACGCGCCATTGGCACTTCGTCTTCGGTCAATAAGCCACCCTCACTTAATATTTGTAACGCACGTCTGGACGCATTGAATTCAACTGGCAAGGTCACTAATTGGAATAACAACGCCAATGAAAAAGCAAAAATCCCGATATTGATTAACGTATAATTCCAACTAAACAAAACGCCAACCATAATCAATGGCAACGAAATGGCAGAGCCAAAATTAGCTACTGGAACCAATGCTGCACGAATTTTTAATGGTGCATAGCCAACAGCATCTTGGACTGCGTGACCGCATTCATGGGCTGCCACACCAATTGCAGCAACTGAAGTTGATTGCGCTGTTGCTTGTGATAAGCTTAGCATTTTATTCCCAGAATTATAATTATCTGTTAGATTCCCAGCGATTGGCTGGACGCCAACGTTTTGGATGTTTTGACTGCTCAAAATGTATTGTGCAGCTTGTGTTCCTGTCACATTATTTTTGCTACGGATTTTATCATATTTCTTGAATGTACTGTTGACATATGCCGAAGCAATTCCTGAAATGACTAACCCGATGATGACTAAGATAAACGTTGGATCAAGTACATTATAGATCCCGTACATTTAAGCTCACTCCTTTTCATTTTCTTTATTCTACCATGAGAAGAGAGAAAAAAATGTGAAGAGACTTTGAAGCTTTTAGTTTTTCTTAACGAACTCAGATTTCAACTTCATTGGACCAAAGCCATCAACTTTGCAATCAATATTGTGGTCGCCTTCAACTAAACGAATATTTTTGACTTTTGTTCCTTGCTTAATTGCGCCAGAAGCACCTTTGACTTTTAAATCTTTGATGACTGTGACATTGTCACCTTCTGCCAAACGATTTCCGTTTGCATCAAGCACAACAAGTCCCTCTTCCATATTTTCTGTTTGTTCGGCGCTCCATTCATGACCGCATTCTGGACAAATAAATAATCCTCTGTCTTCATAAGTATACTCAGACCCACAAGTTGGGCAATTTGGTAATGTCATCTTCTTTCTCCTTTAAAATCTATTATTGAGCATCATTGTAACGAAAAAAAGGGGCTTTGAAAAGAGCGCTTGTGAATTTTGTACAAAAAAGAGTAAAGAAAGTGACTGATGTACTGTTATTCTTCCAAAAGTCGCTTTTCTTTACTCACTTAATGTCTTTTTCGATTACTTTTGTTGGTACTCTCGACACAAAGCTTGGATTTCTTGATAAATTTCTTCTACTTCACGCAAATCTTTTGCATTTGCACCACTTGCTAATGGATGTCCGCCCCCGTGATGGCGCTTTGCTAGCTCATTGATTACCGGCCCCTTTGAACGCAAACGAACACGGTAATGCCCTTCCGGTTGTTGAACAAAAATCCCCCAAGCCAATACTTCATCCACGACACCAGGCAAAGCAACGATTGCTGCGGTTTCAGAATCATCGATTCCGTAGTCAGTCAACAATTCCTTCGACAAAAGCACTCGACCAGCACCATTATGATCTACCTCAAGATGTTGGTATAAATACCCTGAAAGTTTGGCAACTTTCATTGGCATTTGTTCTAATTCACGATTTAATTGACCCGCATCAAATGGATAGCTCATTAAGACAGCTGCAATTTCTAATGTTCGTGGAGTTGTTGCTGGATATAAAAATCTTCCAGTATCACCTACAATCCCACCGTAGAGTAAACGTGCTGCAGTTGCATTGATCGTTAGTTCTTCTGGAAACAGCAAAGCAAATGAAGCAATCATTTCACTACAGCTGCTAGCCTTCGTATCTACCCAAACAAGGTCTCCGTAAGGCTCATCATTTGGATGGTGGTCGATCTTGATCAACTGATCGCCTAATGGATAACGGTCATCACTGATTCGTGGCGAATTCGCTGTGTCCGTCACAATAACTAATGCGCCTTGATACAGTGCATCATCAATTGTTTGCATTTCTGCTAAAAAGCGAAGTCCCTCAACAGTTTCGCCTACTTGATAAATTTCTTTTGTTGGAAAGCTTTCTCGTAGAATTTCTGCTAAGCCAACCTGCGAACCGATTGCATCTGGGTCAGGGCGTTGGTGGCGGTGAATGATGATTCGTCCTGCCGCCCGAATCGCTGTTAAAATTTCTTGTTGAATCGTTGGTTCTGCTGTGTTTCTCATGTCTTCCCTGCTTTCTAAGAACGTTCCATTACTTGGCAAACAACAATTGCTTTTGCCACAATAATATTTTCAATATACACTTCAATATCTAGTTTTGCTGAACGGCGCCCAATTTCTAGCACACGTGGTTGGATATCTAATTCACTCTCTAATTGAATTAAACGTAAATAATGGAGGTTCATTTGTTCAATCAATATATTACGTCGTTGGTTCAACAGCATCGTTTTTTGGGCAACATCTGAAATAATCTCACTTAATACCCCAAACGAAATCGTACCTACGCCGTTAACCATTTGTGGTGTTACTGTAAATTTGAATTTAGGGTTGTCTAGACGACTTCCTTCACGATCCGTTTCAATCGTTTGGATATCACCCGAAATTTGATCAGAAATCGTATCGGCAATTTGTGGTTGTCGCTGAACAAGCTGCATGGCTTTCATCACATCTTGACGCGTAATTACGCCTTCCAACGTCAAATCATCTGAAACCACAGGCATCACTTCAAGTCCATCCCAAATCATTTGATGGCTCACTGAAGCAACACTCATCGTTTTCTTGACGCTAATTGGCTCTTTCGTCATTACACGTTCAATGAGTTGATTTTCAGATTTTCCTAAAATGTCCTTGGCTGTCACGATACCCATCAACCGTTGGTGGCGATTGACAACGGGAAAGCGTGAATGCTGCGTTTCTTCTGACAGTCGTTGAAAATCAGCAACGGTTTCTGTTGGCAAAAGATGATACGTTTTTTCTGCTGGCATATAAATATCACTAACTAGCATAATATCTTTTTTGATCAATTGGTCGCTTAATGCACGGTTAATCATGGTCGCAACCGTAAATGTATCATAAGTTGTTCGCAAAATAGGCATTGCTAACTCATCTGCCAATTGAGAAATCTCTGGTGTTGTTTCAAATCCCCCAGTAATCAACACTGCTGCACCATCTTCTAATGCGAGCTTTTGGACATCCGTTCGATTCCCCACAATCATTAGCGAACCGGGAGTGATATAGCGTTCCATCGCATGCTTCGTCATTGCACCAATCACAAACTTATTGAGATCTTTGTCTAGACCTGCTGCGCCTCCTAATACATCCCCTTCAATGATTCGGACAACTTCGCCGAAGGTCAAACGTTCAATATGTTTTTTTAATTTCCGCTCGATCCGAATCGTTCCGACACGTTGGATGGTTGATACTAAACCAATGTTTTCGGCATCTTTGATTGCTCGGTAAGCTGTCCCCTCACTGACATTCAGTTCTTTTGCAATGCTCCGAACAGAAATCCGATTGCCCACTGGTAAACTTTCGATATATTCTAAAATCAAATCATGTTTTGTCGCCATTTTTCCCCTACACTTCCAGCGTATCTGATACGCTCATTATTTTTCCAACATTTGCTGGTAATAAGTCAAGAAATGCTTGTGGATCTTGCTCGATTACCGGAAAAGTATTGTAATGGATCGGTACAACTTGCTTCGCACCAATTCGTTTGGCTGCGCGCGCTGCATCTTCTGGTCCCATCGTGTAGTTATCGCCAATCGGTAGGAAAGCAACATCAATCGCAAATTGTTCTGCCAGTAAAGCTAAGTCACTAAAATCAGCTGTATCTCCCGCATGGTATACCGTTTTTCCTTCTGCTTGAAGAATGATCCCACTGGCTTCTCCCATATATTGAACGATTCCATTGACCTCATAACTTGAACTATGCAGTGCGGGAACAAGTTTTACTTCACCAAATGGAAACGCATGTTTACCGCCAAGGTTCATCCCAAATGCGTTCACACCTTTTGTTTGGGCATAGTCGGCAATTTCAACGATGCTAATAATTGTTGCTTGGTTCTTTTGTGCAATTGGAATCATATCTCCAATATGGTCACTATGACCGTGAGTTACTAAAATCCAATCTGTCTGGACTTCATCGACTGTTAAATCCGTTAATTTGTTTCCAGTAATAAAAGGATCAATCAACAAGCGTTGCTTGTTTTCCATCTCAATTGAAAGACAAGAATGACCATGATAAGTAATTTTCATTTCTTCACTCCTCACAGATTTTTGGTTTGTGTACCTAAAAGAAATAAAACGATTTCAATCTCATTGTTTCAATGAAAAAAATCGCTCTCCCCACTTATTTTTTTAAAAATTTTAGTACAGTATGTTCTTTTTTATTGTAACAGATAATACAGAATTCACCAAGCAGACCTCTTCTTATTTTTTCAGATAAAAAATAGAGTTTCTCGATTCAAATCTTAAGAACCCTTCCTGCTTTTTCTCAAATAAATGGTATTTCATTCCGATAAACTCTCATAGTAAAAAAGAAGGAGGAATGACAAGCTATTTGTCATTCCTCCTGTTTCCGAATAGCCAATGTTTCCCAAGTAGCTTCTTCGGTAATAAAGCTTTTTTTCATAAAACGATGATTAACTATTTTTGTGAATCCTTGAAGTTTACGAGTCTTTGATCAGATCTGCATAGATTGGTTGGACAATTGCCTCTAGATCTGTTCGTGATAATAAGATACCGCGTCCTAATTCGCCACTAGAAATCAAAAGTTTGGGTTGTTTTTTCAGAGAATGATCAAATACAAAAAGATCTTCTGGGTGTTGAAGTTTGATTCCCACTGGGGTATTTGCACCGTGTACATACCCTGTGTGCGCAAAAACAACATCCATATCAGGTAGTCCAACTTTATGATTTTTTGTTACTTCTCGTGTTTTTTTATAATCAAGACGTGCAGCCAGTGGTATTAAGGCAATAATAATACCTGTTTTATCCCCTTTTAATACTAGATTTTTACAAACAAGATCAGCAGATAAGCCTTTTGCTGCTAACGCAGATAAAAAATCTGCTTCCTCGATACCTACTAAGTCAATAATTTCAAAGAAAATCGCTTTTTCTTCTAAATATTGTTCGACTTTGGTTTTAGTCATCCCTCATCAATCCCTTCCTTGATTCTTTATGTGAACAGATTCATTTTCCTACATAGTAAAAAAGTAGAAGACCACCAAACAGAGGGAATCTTCTACCTTTTTTGATTTTTTAGAACGAAAATCTCTAGTGCTTACTTTTTGCCACGTCGTTGTGTTGCTTCCATAATGACTGGTAAAATCACCGGACGACGTTTTGTTTGCTCGAATAAGTAACGGCCCAATTGATCACGGATGTCTTGTTTTAATTTACTCCACTCAAAGTCATCACTTTCTAAATGTTTATTGACGATTTCTTCAATCATCCCTGTGCATTCTTTCATCAGATCGCGACTCGCCTTGACATAAACAAATCCACGTGAAGTGATTTGTGGTTTCGAAACGATTTTCTTTTCTCGACGACTGATTGTAACGACTGCCACAAAAATCCCGTCTTCCGATAAAATTTTGCGGTCGCGTAGCACGATGTTCCCAATGTCACCAACACCAAGTCCATCGATCATCACGTTTTCAGCACTGGTTGTACCAGCAACACTCATTCGTTTATTTTTATATTCTAAAATATCCCCGCGGCCGGTGATATAGATATTTTTGTATGGCATTCCAACGGCATGTGCCAAATCAGCATGTGCTGCTAATTCACGATATTCGCCTTGAACAGGAATAAAGTAAGTTGGACGCATGAAGTTTAACATTAGTTGTAAGTCGTTAGGGTTTGCATGACCAGAAACACGCATGTTCTCTGAAATCAATTTCACTGTTCCACCCGCACGATAAATCATATCTTCCGTTTTAGCAACCATTGTTTCCATTGCTGTGCTTGGTGTGGTTGTAATATAAACTAAGTCACCGTCTTCGATTTTCAAATTGCGGTGTGTGCCATTTGCCATTTTTTGTAATGACTTGATTGGTTCCCCCATTCGACCTGTCTCAAGAATAATTAATTCTTCTGGTTCATAATTCTTCATTTCTTTTAAGGTCACCAATAAATCTTCGCTTGGTAATTGAACCTTTTCTAAACGCATTGCAGTCCGAATAATTCGTTCAAAATCTTGCCCTGTTAAGACAACTTTACGGTTAGCTTTTGCTGCAGCATCTAACACTTGCTGTACTCGTTGTAAATTACTTGCCACGCAAGCAACAATAATACGACCTTCCCAATATTCGATTGTATCAAAAACTTCATCAGCAATTTGCAATTCAGAAGCAACGGGTGCTGGGTTCTCAGCGTTCGCAGACTCACTAAGAAGTGCTAGTACGCCTTCTTTACCAATTTCTGTCAAACGCGCATAATCTGTTTGATACATCGGGATAGCTGTTTGATCAAATTTAAAATCGCCTGTATACACAATATTTCCTTCTGGCGTTTTTAAATTGATTCCCACAGAATCTGGGATTGAATGTGTCGTGCGGAAAAAACTGACGATTGTTTCACCAAAATCAATCTCAGTATGTTCATCCACAACATGGAAATCTTTGAATCCTTTTGAATCTTCATTGCGACTAACGCTTATTTTAGCTAATTCGATCGTTAACTCCGTTCCAAAAACTGGAACAGCTAATTTAGATAAGAAATATGGCAAAGCGCCAATTGCATCTGCATGTCCGTGTGTTAAAAACACGCCAGCTACTCGATCTATATTTTCTTCTAAATATGTGAAGTCAGGAATGACAACATCGATTCCCAAAAGTTCATTTTCTGGATATTTCAATCCACAGTCTAATACAAAAATATCTTCTCCAACTTCTGCGACATACATATTTTTCCCATTTTCGCGGACACCGCCTAATGGAATGATTTTAATGGTACTCACAAATTTCACCTCTTCTATGGCATCACTTTCAAATGATGTCAATTCTCTACTTAATATTGATTACTAATCTATTTAACTACTAATTGATTAACGAATTACTTTATTGCTAACTGATTGATTGTAGTAAATAACCAAAAAAAGTTGTTTTTTGGTTGCTTATACAAAAGTCAACGAGACTCTAAAGGCAATCCTTACATAGAACTGGTGCTTTCCTATCTTTTTTTGCCATTGTTCATCTTGTTCGTTTTGGATAAGTGTTTCTCGCTTTACAATGAATCTTCTTTACGCAATAACTGATTGCATCCAAGCCAAATAATTTAGCTGTCGCTATCATTATACAACAAAATCAGCAAATCGCTAGCATCTACAATCGTTTCCTATGGCCTTCTTAAAAAAATCTTCCCCCGTTTTCTTTTCGTTCAACACAACCAAAGACAGGAAGGACTTCACTAGACCTATATCCGCATTTTTCTTACACTTCTTGCTCTTACCGATTTTTTGCCACTTGCTCGAAACATACTTGTTACATTCTAGCACATTTCGAACGATAACTATAGCTTGTTTTTCTTCCTACTATTTGATTTTCCTTGGTTCTCTTCGTGATTAAGGTTCATTTAAGTTAGACCTTTTACAATTTGGCAATGCAATACTACAGGAGGGATTGAAAATAATGAATTTTATCAAACGCGCACTAAAAAGTACCAAGGTGAAATGGGGACGTTCGCTTCTCTTATTCGCCGTTTTCACAGCGATTTTAGTCTTTGTTCTCGCGGGTCTAACTATTCGTAGTGCAGCCGAACAAGCTGCTAGCGAAGCACAAAAAGAAGTTGGGGCAACCGTTACACTAAGCGCTAATCGCGAAGCAAGTTTCCAAAAACCAGATGAAACAGCTAGTGGGACAGATTCAGACAGCACGAGTCAAGAAAGGATCGACCCGGGAAGTTTTTCATTAACACCAGTTTCATTAGAAGATGCACAAAAGATTGCTGATTTAGCAGAAGTTAAAAGCTACTCTTTTGAAAGCTCCGCTTCCGCATTAGCAAGCGATGGAATCACAGCCATCTCAAGTTCTGATTCAACAGATAGTTCTACTGAAACAACCGATGCGAATCAGCCAATGGGAGGTGGGATGCCTGGTGGTGGTCAAATGACACAAGCAGACTTTCAAGTTACCGGTGTGTCAGCGTCCGCGCAAAATAGTACTTTTTCAAATGGAACAGCAACAATTACTGACGGGGAAGGAATTGATGAAAGCGACAAAGAGACGAATCATGTCCTGATTGAAGAAACATTAGCAACTGCCAATGATTTAGCAGTTGGAGATACATTTACGATTACTGGTTCTGAGGACGAAGAAACAACGTACGAACTGACTGTGAAAGGCATTTATAAGTCTAGCGAAAGTAGCAATAGCATGGGGATGCAATTCAGTATGATGAACCCTTCCAATACTCTGTACACTTCCTACACACTAGCCAATGAATTAAATGGAACAGCCGAGGACAATACTATTGATTCAGCCGTCTATACACTCGCAGACCCAGAAAATATGGATGAATTTGTAGCAGAAGCTGAGAAACTTATTGACACAGATACTTTCAGCTTACAATCAAATGATGCAGCTTACCAATCAATGCTTGAACCTTTGAACAATGTAGCCAGTTTTTCCAAAAATGTCGTCTTGTTAGTTGCTGTTGCTGGCATTATTATCTTGACTTTGATCATCATGATCACTATTCGTGAACGTCGCCATGAACTTGGTGTCTTACTTTCATTAGGTGAATCTCGAATCAAAATTATTTTACAATTATTTACAGAAGTAGCTTTATGCATGATTTTAGCGCTAGGCGTGGCAGCAGTTAGCGGAAACGTAGTGGCAAATGTGGTGGGACAACAGCTGATAGAGCAACAAACAAGCACTGATCAAAACACACAAACAAATGGTGAAGGAACCCAGCGACCAGACGGAGAAAATCCTGGCGGACGTGGTGGTCAAATGGGCGCACCGGGTGGCAACAATAATCCGTTCACCGTTTCTAATGAAGTCAGTGAACTTTCGATCAATGTAACGCCAACGCAAATCGGTTTTCTTGCCTTGGTTGCTTTAGGAATCAGTTTGCTTTCTGTTTGCTTGGCCTCTATTGGCATCTTGCGTTTGAACCCACGAAAAATTTTATTGAATTAAAGGAGGTACACACATGTTACGAACAGAAAACTTAGGATTTTGGTATCAAAATCCAGAAGATGCACTTTACCAAGAAGTCTCTTTAACTTTTGAAACAGGCAAAATATACGCGATTTTAGGTGCCAGTGGTTCTGGTAAAACAACCTTTCTTTCATTGATCTCTGGTTTGGATAATCCTAGAGAAGGAACCGTGTATTATGAAGATCGTCCTTTAGCAAAAATTGGTCTGCGAAATTATCGTAAGAATAGCGTTTCGATTATTTTCCAAGCATATAATTTACTTCCTTATCTTTCTGCAGTTGACAATGTCGTTGCAGCCATGGAAATTTCTCAAACCAAACAAAAAAATCGACGTCAAATCGCACTTGAACACTTAGCACGAGTAGGCATTGATGAACAAATGGCACAAAAGAAAGTAACATTACTTTCCGGTGGACAACAACAACGGGTAGCTATCGTTCGTGCAATCTGTTGTGATCACCAATTGATTGTCGCGGATGAACCAACTGGAAATCTGGATGAAACAACGTCTCAAGAAATTGTTGAGTTATTCCAAGAAATCGCACATGAACAGGATCGTTGTATCATCCTTGTTACTCATGAATTAGAAGTTGCCAAAAAATGTGATGAAGTTTATGAGCTAAAAAACAAAGAATTCACTCGTAAAATGCTTGCTTTAACCAACGATGACTAAAAGAAAGAAGGCTGTGACAAAGTATTGTCACAGCCTTCTTTCTTGAATAAATGGTGTTTACCACACAGCTGTCTAAAAATATGAAAAGCTATTTTTAGACAAAACTCCTTATTCCTTGAAGCTAAGCGCTTGGTGCCACAACCTTTTTTAAATTTCCCTAAATCCGCCTCTAGTCCCAAGTTTTCTCAAGTACCTTGTAGTAAACTAAGTGAAATCATTGAATTAATTATTCAAATAATTTTTACAACTTTTGGAGGTCAACATGAAAAAAAATCAACCAAAAACATGGACACTACTTGCTACGACTTTAATCGCAAGCCAAGTTCTTTTAAGTACACCCTTAGCGTTTGCTCAAGACTCAACAACAAGTGAAACCGTTGCGACAACTTCAACAACGAATCAAGAAACAAGTCAGTCTACAGACCAAGCAGAAAAAATTCAAGTCAATGCTGTCGCACTCGGTAACGCGCTAACCAAAGAGCAACAAGACTATACGTTAAACAAGTTAGGGATCAAAGGTGAAACACCGATTTATACGACAAATGGAACGGATTTAATGAACTATATTCCTGATGGTGGCTTCAACCAAGAATGGGCAGTCTACAGTTCTGTCCGTATGCAAACTTTGGCAGAAGGAAAAGGAATCAACGTTGACATCGCTACACCCGAAAATATTACGAAAATTACCGCAGCTCAATATCAAAATGCTGCTTTGACTGCTGGGATTACTGATGCCCAATTAACGATTGCTTCTGCCGTTCCAATTGATGGCTCTGGTGCACTAGCAGGTGTTTACAAAATCGTTGAAGAATCTGGCGGAATCATCAACAAAGATCGCGTAGAAGTCGCGCAAGATGAGATGAATGTCCTTTCTTCAATCACTGAAGAAAACAAAGACAAAGAAGGTTACTCTGATGAGGCTTTGAATGCCGCACAAGAGCAAGCAAAAGCTGAACTAGCAACCAAAACCAAAGATGGCCAGAAACTAACCAAAGAAGAAATCCAGCAAACTGTCGAAACAGCTTTAAAAGATCACGGACTTGCGGATATCATGACGACAGATCAAGTCAGTGAGCTAACCTCACTCATGAGCGATATGAAAGATAAAAATATCTTTGAAGACTTCGTGAATGAACTAGACTTAACAGAAACTAAAAAACAAATTGAAGAGAAATCTAAGGGACTATGGGTGCAAATCAAAAACTTTTTCAGTGGTCTTTGGGATTCAATTACAAGTATGTTTGAATAATCAACAGCAAAAAAGGGTGGAACAAAACGAAATAACGTTTTGTTCCACCCTTTATTTTTAGTCCAGGTAAGTAAAAATTATTTATCTTTCTTTGAAAATTTATCTTTGATATCTTCAAAGCCTTCTTTGATGTCATCACCAAGATCACGCGCTTTTTCTTTGATGTCTGCGCCTAAAGATTGTGCTTTTCCTTCAACCTCTTTTGATTTATCATCAGTTGCTTTACCATAAGCTTCTTTACCTTCACCGACTACTTTGTCCTTCAAGTCTTCTGAACGTCCTTTTAAATCTGCCATGATTCTTCCTCCTTGATAAATAATGATTATTTTTAATCTACTTATAGAGTAACATCAACCAATTATTCAGACAAATAGAACACCTCAGAGGCTTATTTTTTCATTAACGTAATTGTTCAAATGTCCCCCAAACCTTGACTTCTTTTCCTTGAACCATCACTTCTCCCTTGGCGATCACTGTATCGATTGTCAGTGTATCTGCATCCAATAAACACAAATCAGCATCATTTCCGACTTTGATTTGGCCTTTTTTAGCTAGTTTCAATACACGTGCTGGATTAGAAGTGATTGCTCTTAGTGCGATTTCCAATGGAATATTCTCTCTTTCAACAGCTTCTTTGATTCCAACTAATAATGCTTTAGCACTTCCAATACCCATTCCTAAGAAATGATTATTTTCATCAAAATAAGGTAAACTCCCCTGCCCATCAGAGGTCATTGTAAAGTTATCTAGAGAAACACCTTCTTCAATCACTCGTTTTAGCGCTTGGCTAAAACGAATTTCACCATCAGTTTTTTCCCAAAAATCGGGATCTTCACTTGCGGTAAAATCAATGGTGCCCCCTTCTTTAGCAAAGGCTAAACAAGCTTCAAATAAATCGGCTGTTCGATTCGCATGGGTTGGCCAAAATTGGGTGATTGGAATTTCAGTTTCTTTCACAACACGTGTTAACAATTCTAATTTTCTTGCCCCACCACCTAAATGAACATTCGTGATTCCTGCCTTGCCAGATAACATGCCGCCAACTCGTGCATCTGCAACTGCTCGAGAAAATTCTTCAAATGTTGGTTGGGAAGAACGATGATCAGAAACCGCAATTTCCCCAATTCCAATTACTTTATCAATCACTAAGAAATCTTTGATCAATGAATCTGTTACTGTGTTGACTGGTAAACGATAGGAACCTTCATAAACATACGTCGTGATTCCCTCTGCTTCTAGTCCGCGCGCTTTACTAATTAGTGCAGTCATATCTCGTCCTTGTCCATCCGTTCCTAAACACCCAACGACTGTCGTCACACCCGCACTGGTCAACTGACTAAGCGTTACTTCCGGTGTTCGGTTTTGGAAACCACCTTCACCACCACCACCTAAAATATGAAAGTGACCATCAATAAAACCTGGAGTCAAGATTTTCCCTCGCCCATCAATTTCTTCTAACGTGACTTCTGCAAAATCACTAGTCAATTGTTCTTCCATGGCAATGATTTCGTTTCCTGAAAGCAAAACATCCATCACACCTAAATAATCTGGTGCATAAACTTGTGCTTGTCGAATAATCTTCATGAATTTTCCTCATTTCTTTTCAAAAAAGGATGAACGAAAATCAGCTAACTGACTTGTCCATCCTCCGCTTTATTTTCTATTGTAACCCAATTGCAATCGCAATCATAATAAAAATTGTTCCCAAAATAAACAAGAATCCTTGCATCTTGATTTGGAATTTCGCCCATTTTGCCCATTCGATTCGAGCAACTCCCAGTACACCAATCAAACTAGCAGAAACTGGCGTGAAAGCATCCATAAATCCAGAGCCAAGTTGATAGGCCAAGACAGCAACTTGTCTTGAAACACCTACCAAGTCAGCAAGTGGTGCCATGATTGGCATCGTTAACGCTGCTTGACCGGAGTTTGATGTGACCACTAAATTGAACAAACTTTGGAACAAGTACATTGCCCATGCACCAATCACAGCAGGTACGCCAGTTAAGACTGTTCCAATACTGTGTAATATCGTATTCAGTGCGGAAGGAACGGAAGCATCTGAACCACCCAATACGAGTAAGATCCCTTTTGCCATACCAACAACAATCGCTGTTCCAGCTAAATCAGCTGCACCTGATTGGAAAGAAGAAGCAACATCATTGATCTTCATATCATTTAGATTAAAGATTACTGCAATAATCCCTGCAGCTAATCCCATGACAAAGAATTGTGAAGCGATTTCTGGAATATAATATCCTTTTTGTGTGACTCCCCAAATGATCCAGACTAAAACAATCAACATTTCAGCTAAAATCAATTTATGGCCAAGTGTGAAAGCTTTTTTCTCGTCTGTTGTTTTTTCAAGATGATCACGGAAGTAAGCATCTGACTTGTAAGTCACAGAACTAGCTGGATTTTTACGAATTCGTTCCGCATAAATCATTAAGTAAACGGCTGATAAACCAGTCACGATCACCCACATGATTAAACGGAAAGTTGCCCCAGACAATACTGGAATTCCAGCAATCCCTTGCGCAACGGCAACACTAAACGGACTCATCCAAGACGTCGCATTCCCGATCTGCGAAGCAACATAAGTGACCGTCACTGCGACAATCGAGTCATACCCCAGCGCAATGACGAAAGGTACCATCACCATTGAAAATGGAATAACTTCTTCAGCCATTCCAAACGTCGCACCCCCAAAAGAAAAAGCAAAAAATAATAGCGGTAAGGCTAAACGTTCAAGTCCTTTTGTTTTACTGATAATGGCATAGATTCCTGCATCGATTGCGCCCGTTCGCATAATAATCCCAAAAGCACCACCGACAACCAAGATCAGTGCCGCAATCCCGACTGCAGAACCATATTTATCACCAGAAACTAACCCTTCAAACACAAAGTTCAGGAAACCAAATCCACCAAAATCATCCGTTCCCCAAACTCTTGCAGTTTTGTGTAGTTTTTTCGACGTGTCATAGATATTATCTCCATACTCGTCATAAAGCACTTCATCTGTTAAAGCAATCTCATCTAGTTTTTCTTGTGTTAATTGTTTTTCACCAGCGGCAAGCACATCTTCTAATCCGGCTTCTGGAACATCCAGCTTCTCCCGTTCCGCTGGGCTATCTTGTAATTTCTCTAATTGATCAAAAACATACCCTTTATCAAGTGCATAAGCATAACGGAAAGAGTCTTGACGAAGTACTGTTCGTGTACTTGTTTCTCCGTTTGCGTCTTGGTATTCGATCTCCTGTGTACTAAAGCGACCAGCTGGTACCAAAAACGTTAAGATCCAAGCAAAGATTACTACACCAAAAATAATCACGTACGTGTGTGGCGTCGTTAGCTTGGTGAGGTCTCGCTTGTTTTTTTCCGAAGAAGGATTTTTCTTCAAGTAGTTTCTTCCTTTCTGTTCACAATGATATTGTGATGAATAAAAAATGGATAATCAAAAAGATTATACAGGAAAACCCCTTCACTCACATGAATAATTTATTAGAAAATAATAAGTGAATCGTACGATGTAAACCACTGATTTTATTGCGTTAATCTGATAGTTCATTAGAAAATATTTTATCACAAAGTACATTTAAGTCAAAATTCCCACACGTTTCTCATACCTCTTCATTAAAAATAAACGAATATTCTTAACATTTCTTTTTAATAACCAATAAAAATAACGATCATTATCTATGAAACCTTGGTCTATAAACTTTTTTATTACAAAAGGTAAACTTCGTTGCATAATTGATAACAAATGTATTATAATCATGGTGTAAAGAGTTTTGGGGAAGACTCTTTCATCAACGTGTATAAAGAGAGAAGAAAGAATTGCCAACAATTCTTTCTTCTCTCTTTTCCTTTTATTTTTTGTTAAAACAAGATCGTTTCGATTGTTTCAATATACTTTGCACTCAACGGTTGTGCGTAAAGTGTTACACCTTCCTTGACTGAAAGGTTCAATTCACTTAAGCGACGCATCATTTCCTGAACTTCCCCTGCTGTCAATGAATTGGATGCAATTACGGGATTGATTCTTTGATTTTTCCCTTCACTATCTGAAAAGATCAACTGTAGTTTTTTCATTTTCCCTTCTCCTTTAACTCTTTCGATAACTCGTTGCTTCAGTTTTCAAAACAGAAGCAAACTTCACTTCTTTCGGTGTCAATAATTGAAAAATTTCTCCTAATGCCAATACTTTTTCATCTTCTGGATTAGGAATGATCGACCCAATCGTTTGCCGATATTCTTCCTCTGCTTCCAAATTGGTAAAATAAATCGTTAATTTTGTACTTTCTAATTTTTTCTCCATAAGTTTCTCCCTTCTTGATTTATAAGTAAATGAAACCACGCCTGCACCGGTTCATTCGTCATTCATTTACTCACACTACTAGTAACGTGTTCAGAACACTCAATGTCAAAATTTTAATCGATTTTTTCATCCTGCCATCGTTTTTTTAGTTTTTTTCGCCAATTCGCTATTGTTTGTCTACTTGCTGGTGCTAGGTAATGACTACTTCGAGCTTTTTCCAAACGATACGCTAAAAAACATTTTTCCTTCGCCGATAATTTGTGCCAAAGAAAGCAGAGCGTTAGTCTCTGATCGGCGTATTCATGCGAAGAAACAGATGCTCTAGTAGAAAGACCGCTTATTAATTGTCGTCCTTGTTCCTCATTTACTGCTACTAAAATTTCTTGCTGGCGCCAGATTTTTCGTTGATGTTCTTTTAGTTTCCAGACAATTTTTTGAAATAAATAGCCTATAGGATAAGCTTCTTCAAATGTTTTTGGCGCTATAAACTCCCGTGCTACTTCAAAAAAAGCAATCCGTGCTAATTGAACGTACTCCTCGTATTCCTGATTGTTTTGATAAACTCCACATTTCTTTACCACTTTGTGATACAGCTTTTCATATTTCTGACATAAATCTTCTAACTCTTTTTGTTCCATCCTTTTCTGCCTTTTCCTTTTTTCCGGCCGGTACTTGTAGCTTAAGGAAAAATATAGCTACTGTAAAAAATAAAAAGAGCTTTTATTGGTCAAAAAATGTTCTATTTCCATATGCTAAACTGTAGCTACACGAGGAATTATGACATTATTCTTGGAGGTAGTTTATGATTGAATCCAGCAAAAATCGTTTTACCATCAATGATTTTACGACTATTTATTGTGAATCGTCATTTGTTTCTTCTATTGAAAGTAAAGAAACCTTTTATAAATCTGAACAGCTTTATTTTTTATACCAAATTCCTTTAGATGTCGAAATTTATGCACTGCTTCCAGACACAACCACAGACTTCAATCGCTGTTGGATCGTTTTTCAGCATGAATGTATGTTGGTCGCAAGCTCTGCGCAAGAGATCATTACTTATCTACTAGACAGCCATCACCAGCTAAAATTAAGCTGGTATCTCAAAACAATGCGTACACTTCTTCCTGTCAAGCACTACAAGTTACCGGCAGCAATCCGAACGCAAAGTTTGCTACCGCTGGAATCTGCAAAAAGGGTAACTACCATTTGGTTCAATCCATTACAGGTGCAGTTGGTTGAAGAACACGCCTTTCAAACAACGATCCAGTTAACAAATCAGCTCCGTTTTCTTTCTCCGATCAAGAAACGCAACTTAACAAAAAGAATTCGCCTCGCGTTTTCTTGCCATTTGATGATCCACACAGACTTTTCGCCACTTCATAGCCCAACCTTTTTTCCATTCTTTCCAAAAGCAAAATGGTTGGCTCGTCCCTTTCAACAAGTTTTGGCACATCAGCAGCATTATCGCCGTGGCACTTTTTTCCGTCAGTATCAGCAAATTATTTACCAAGAAGGGCAACAAGATTTTGAACAGTGATCATGTTAGATTATTTACGAATTTTGTTATAAATTTATTTAAGAAATTGCAAATAACTCGTAACTTCAATGGCAACATGCTATACTACTGCTGAGAACTTGAAGGAGTGAGAGTTATGTTATTGCTATTACTAATTACTGTTTTATTGATTATTGTAAGTTCTTATATTCTAAGTTCTGAAGCATTTATTGATGCCAAAACGATTGTTCGAAATCCACGAAAAATCATGTCTTTTACAAAAGCATTTTTCTTGGCTGCTTTCGCTTTATTTTTTGGTTTAATCTAACAGTAAATAAAATTTTAGGATCGGGTAAAAGAAGACATTCTTGCAACCGATCCTTATTTTTTCAGCTTATCGCTAAAAAAACACAGAGCGACCATTCAAATGGTTGCTCTGTGTTTTTTGTTAGGTATTTTTTTCTTTGCACTATTTTAATTGTTCTTTTAATTCTTTTTGGATTCGAGCGAGTTCGTCACTGCTTGCTCGTTGATAAGAAATACCATTTTCTCCAGTTGTGCCATCACCAGTAAATGAATCTCCTGCTAGCTGTTCTGAATGAATCGTTGAAAAGGCATCACGATAATTTGTGGCTAATACTTTGATCGTATCCCATGAAACATCTGTTGTTGCATTATTGCCCAAAGCGTCTAACAAATTGGTATAGTTCGTCAAAGTATCCACTGACTTCATTTTGTTGATAATTCCAGAAATCACCTGACGTTGACGATCTTGACGACCATAATCGCCTTTTGGATCATCGTATCGCATCCGTGCATATTTCACGGCATCTGTGCCATTTAATGTTTGTTTACCGATTGGGAAATCAGTTCCATCATAGTTAAATGTCAATTTATTATTTACATCGACACCACCAACTGCGTCAACCAAATCTTGCATTCCTTTCATGTTGATTTCCGCGTAGTGGTCAATAGGAATATCTAACATGTTTTCAACTGTCGCAATAGACATTGCCATACCACCAAATGCATAGGCATGATTGATCTTATCACTCGTTCCATGCCCAACAATTTCTGTGTAGGTATCACGAGGAATACTTACTAAAGTCGTTGTCTTCTTTTGTGGATTAACCGTTGCAACCATAATTGAATCCGAGCGACCTTGATCTGTGCGACCAAAATCTCCTGTATCCACACCTAGTAGTAAAATTGAAAAGGGATCGCCTGCATCATAATCGATTTCTTTGTCCCGTTTTGATTCCGTGATCCGATCGACCGTTGCATAAGTCTTGTCCGCTGTGGACTTCACATCAAAATAAATTTTTCCTGCATACACAGCAATCCCCGCAATGATAATCAACAAAATACTTAGAATCCATAAAAAAACCTTCCGTCCCGTACTCATTCGTTTTTTCTCAGCTCTTCTCATCTTTTTTCCCACTTATCCTTTAGTTTTTCTCAACAGTTATTAAGATAACAAGTTGATCTCGTTTAACTTTCTTAGATAACGATACCAAAATGATTCTAACTTTTCAATGAGATTTCAAACAATTAAAGGTTTGCTTTAAAGTCTGTAAGAAGGAGTTAAATTTTTATAGATATTTCTTTTACCTAATTATTTATCCACATCCATAATTTGATTGACTATTATCTACACGCCTCTGTGAAACACCTCTATAAATAATCATCAAAATGGAAACAAACACTATTATTAAAACTATTAAACCATTAAAAATAACTATTGAGCTATCACTTATCAATGATTATCAACCTAAAAAATCGTTTTCTTTTCGTAAAACTGTTTCTGTAGCTGTGGAACACAAACTTTTTTTCTTTTATTCAGTTGATTACTGTGGAAAACTCTCTGAATGGTAGTCCTTAATCTGAAGGCACCTCTTTTTTAAGTAAAAACTGAGCAATAAAATAGAGCATCTGCTGAAGTAAAAACATGGTAGAAACGGAGGCTGTTCCACAAATTGATGGGTCCAACTCAGGTATAGTCAGTACCGCATCATGCAATTTTGCATGATTATCTAAAACCAAATCGGCAATCTCAAATAACCGTAAGCCACTACTATGCTGCGATTTTATACTTCTAGATAAATCAAAACCCGTCACGATGATGACTGGATACTCATGTTCCTTGATCCACTGCGCAAGTTCAATAATAGCTGGGTTACGTCCTTCATTTGATAACAGTAAAAAAATATCTTGAGGGTTTGTCTCTATCTGTTCAATAATTGCTTGACCCGTCCCCTCTAGTTTCTCATAAATACCATCAGCTGGATTTTTGATCAATTTCCCAGGAACAATATCTGGAAGCTGTTCCCAAAATTCAAAAGCAACACCGCTTAACGTTCGGCTAGCGAAAATCTGTAACCGACCTCCGGCAGCTACTCGTTGAGCAATCCAAGTCCCTGCTTGGATCATTAATGGTTCTTCTACTCGTAATTTTTCTTCCAGCTGTTGATAATAATCAAAATAACGTAAACTCATAAGTCTCCCCCACGAATCAAAACCAATAGAAACAGCTGCCTAATAAAGCGAAAGCAACAAAACGGCAGTTGCCAACTTGCTTTTTACTCGTCGTTATTTTTCCCCAACAAAAAAAGGTATTGAGCGTCTAGCCCAATACCTTGACATAGCAAATAAACAAGCGTGCAACCTTCACAAAAATCTACATAGGGGTAGAAATTTCACCTTAGATTAGGTACAATAAAAAGGTCGATGCACTGCATTGACTATGGCAAAATGATTGGTCAGCGCGTACTGACAAGTCATTCCCTGTTTCTTAGCGCCAACTAAGAAGCAGGGAGCCTTTTTTTATTCAGCTGTTTCTATCTGTTCCCATTGTAAGGAAACTATTTGCTGAGTGCAAGAGGTGAATCATCAAAAAACAAGAGTACGATATCTTACCATAATTATAATCTTGTTATTATATTCTAACTTTCCCCACCTCTCAGCTATTCTAAACCATTTATCATAACGTTTTTTCAAATAACAAGCAGTCAAAATTTAATTAAATAAATTTTAACCATATGTATTCCCAAATAAAATTTAAAAAAAAGAGCCTGGAATCTTGTACTTCAACCAAAACTCCTAATTTTTGGTTTACTACAGCTATCCAGCCTCTTTTTTATTCTTTTATTGAACGATACCGAGCCGCATGTTTTCCTTTTTTGATCAAATGCATTCGATGTCCTAAATAGCGAATATAAATCACCACATACAACCCAATCAATACAGCTGCAAAAATTAATGCGACTTGCGTATCAACTGCAATTTGCAACATCAAACTGCCAATCGCAACCGTTGCTAAATACCAAACTAAAATCAATCCTTTTTCTTTGCGTTTTACCATCTGATACATGATATAAAAACTGACACAAATGAAAGGTAATAAGATTAACCAATTACTTCCTTCCAGTAACCACTTCAACCCATCAAGCAATGATTGAGCAATTGCTATTAGTTTCTCCATGAAATCCACACCTTCTATTTAAATTCCGTTTGCCAAAAACTCTTCATTATTTTACTACTAATTCAAAAAAATTGTTGATTTTTCTTCTTTAATCTTATGCTATTTTTGTACACTTAAGTAAAAATTAAAGCTTCTTTTAGACATACAATCGCTTTGAGACTTAAACAAATCGATTCTTTTTTTCCAATACTAGCTGTTTTTGGACGCGAGAGAAATCAGCAATAGTATCTAGCACTTCATAAAAGCCCAAAATTTCATCGATTTCTTGTTCACTCAAGCCATCCACAACTTTATGCCCAGTTTGAACCAACGCCCTTTGTTCTCGCCAAAACTCGGCGATGGTCTGTACTGACTGTTCGATGAGATCATATATACGCCATTGGTCTGCCAAAGTCTGAATCAGCAGTTGTTTCTTTTTCACGATGGCTGAACTCCTTAATTTATCATAGCCATATTCCTCTTTCCATAGAATATAACTTTGTTTCGTTGGAAATAAGATCTCTTGTACCTCTTTATTGTTAAAACCCAAAAAATGAAGTAATAAAAAATAGCGAGGATTGATTACCACTTCTTTTTTTGTACTATGTTTTGTTATTTTCTGATTATCTACTAAAAGTGTGGCTAACTGTTTCACTCTCTGAGGTGCTTCCTTTTGAGAATGATACCAGTCAGGATTTTCATTCAAAAGTTCAAGCAACTGCATTCTAGCAGCTTTTTTAAAATTTTTATCTTGTTTAGTCATCTCAATCGGCCGTTGAAATTCTAAGCCGCTGACACTTCCCTCCACTTATTTTTAGCAACAAAATTATGTACTCTATTTATTTTATAGTAAACCCAGCAAGTGTCAAATAGAAAGAGGTTGTCAACGACATGTTCACAGCCAATAAATAAGGATAAATTGTCAGAAAGTACTCAAACAAAACATCTAAACACAAAAAAGTAGAGCCCAAAATGATTTGGTTCTCTACTTCAAATCAATACAAAATCAATTAATTTAATTTTTCTCCTAGTTCAATCAGATAGTCTTTTAATGTTTCGCCAATTTCTGGGTGTTGCAATCCATATTCGATGCTCGTCTTCATGTAACCAAACTTATCTCCAACATCATAGCGTGTCCCTTTAAATTCATGTGCAAACACACGTTGACTTTTATTCAGTTCATCAATCGCATCAGTTAGCTGGATTTCATTTCCCGCACCAGGTTTTTGTGTTTCCAAAATAGTAAAGATTTCTGGATTTAACAAATAACGGCCAATAATAGCCAAATCACTTGGTGCGTCTGCTGGATCTGGTTTTTCTACAAAATTTTTCACACTATAAACATCATCTGAAACTATTTCACCGGGATTGATAATGCCATATTTCGACGTATCTTCATGCGGAACACTCATAACGGCAATTGTCGAAGAGGTTGTTTGTTCGTAATCGTTCATCAATTGTTTGGTCAAAGGAATGTCATCCACCATCAAATCATCACCCAGCATCACAATAAAAGGTTCATCTCCTACGAAAGCTTTTGCCTGTAACACAGCATGCCCTAAACCTTTTGGATGAGATTGACGAATAAAATGTAAATTGACGTCTGTTGTTTCTTCAACTAATTTCAATAATTCATTTTTTTCTTTTTCACGTAAATTTGTTTCCAATTCAACATTTGAATCAAAGTGGTCTTCAATTGGTCGTTTTGCTTTTCCTGTAACAATTAAAATATCTTCGATTCCTGAAGCCAAAGCCTCCTCAACAATAAACTGAATCGTTGGTTTATCAACAATTGGTAACATTTCCTTTGCCATCGCTTTTGTTGCGGGTAAAAAACGTGTCCCCAACCCTGCTGCTGGAATCACAGCTTTTCTAACTTTTGTCATGATTTGTTCGTTCCTTTCTCACAATCATTCATTTAAAATAAAGGTACTCACTGAACTATTATAGCAGAGGTAAAATAGGAAACCTACTTTCTTTCTGTTTTATGCTCCACAAAAAAGTAGAACAAAACGATAATCGCTTTGTTCTACTTTTTAATATTTACATAAATTCATTTTCCGTCTTGCCATCACGCAACATGATATCTTTTGCAGCCTGCTTGATATCTTTATCTTCATATAACACACTATAGATAGTCTCAGTGATTGGCATTTCCACATTTAATTGCTTAGCTAGTTCAACAGCGGCTTTCGTCGTTGAAACACCTTCAACAACCATCCCCATATTTTCTAAAACCTCAGCCAACTTATGACCTTGACCCAATAAGTTTCCTGCACGCCAATTACGAGAATGAACACTCGTACACGTAACAATCAAATCACCCACACCACTTAATCCAATAAATGTCAGTGGGTTAGCACCCATAGCCACCCCTAAACGACTGATCTCAGCTAAACCTCGAGTCATAATAGCTGCTTTTGCATCATCACCAAATCCTAGTCCATGAATGGCGCCAGCACCGATTGCAATAATATTTTTTAATGCAGCTCCTGTTTCCACACCAATTACATCGTTATTTGTATAGATTCGGAAATAATCATTCATAAATAAATCTTGAACAAATTCTGCTGCATGTTGATCAATACTTGCAGCTGTAATCGTCGTAATATCGTGAACAGCAACTTCTTCTGCATGACTTGGACCAGAAAGCACAACGATTGCTTGGCGTTTTTCTTCTGGAAGTTCTTCTGCAATCACTTCTGAAATACGTTTGTGTGTGCCTTGTTCTAGTCCCTTACTTGCATGAATGATGATTGGTTTTGTATTCATTTTTTCTAACAATTCTTGTGCAACTGAACGAATAGCTTTTGTTGGGACAACGAATAATACAGCATCAACGCCATCAACAGCCTCCGCTAATTCTTTATATCCGACAATTGATTCAGGAATTTGCAAGTCTGGCAAAAAATGTTTATTGGTATGATACTCATTGATCTCATCAATTTGTTCAGGAACATTTCCCCAAATTCGAACATCATGTCCATTTTCTGCTAAGGTCTGCGCTAAGGCAGTCCCCCAAGAACCTGGACCTAAAACTGCGATTTTTTTCATTAAATTTCCTCCAGTAAACTAATCGTTATCTTTCATTATAATACAGAAAAACAAAACATGTTTAGTAATTTTACTGTTTTAACTGTTTATTTAAGTCTTCTTTTATCTGACTTGTTGAAATCTCTGGAGTTCGATCTAAATAGATTACCTCCACACCAGTTTCTTCGTGAAGATAATCAAATTTTCCTTGCCAATCATTGCCCATCACAAATTTATCAACCTTAAATTCTTTAATATCTGAGACTTTTTGTTCCCAAGAGTTCTCGGGAATGACTAGGTCGACATATCTAACTGCTTCGAGCAATTGCTTTCTTTTTTCATAGGAGAAATAACTTTTTTTGTCTTTATATTGATGATTAAATTCATCAGTTGAAAGAGCAACAATCAAATAATCGCCTTGCTCTTTTGCTCTTCGCAACAAATTGATATGTCCATAATGAAGCAAGTCAAATGAACCATAAGTGATTATTTTTTTCATTTTGGCTCCTTTTCACCTGATAAACATTAAGTAATTTCAACTATTTGAATGATTATTTAAAATATTTAAAACTTAGATTCCCATACGGATTAGTAAAATAGGGCAACCATGTACGATGTTTTTTTCTTTTATCTTTAATTTCAATAGAATGATTACGCTTATTCCCTATTCGTTCTTTAAAAAAGAAATTACATTTGTTTATAACAATTGAATAATCATATATCTCTTGTTCATCAAGATTGCCATCTCTAAAATTAATAACTGTTTCCAATTGAACACGTTGATTGTTTTTTTTCTTTACTGAATCTTTTACTAGAATATACTTATTATTTTCTTTAGTTTCTAGACTCGATCTCAGATAAAGCCGACCTTCAATATTATAATTAGAAATATCACTACTACTTTCAATATTTGTAGTTATTTGTAATATGTCTGGTGCTAACCATCGTAAATCTTCCAACACAAAATTAACTTCTGCTATATTACATAAAGAATTGTTTTTAACAGAATTGAATAGATATTCCCATTTTTCGGCAAATCTTTGATCTGAAAAATTTAAAGCTGACTGCAATGCATTTTCACACATTTTATTTTTTTCTATGTCACTAAGATCTATATAATTAATGATTGCCGAAGATAGCTTATCTGTGTTTCCATTTTCGACTAGATACCCATTCTCTCCGTCTATTATCATATCGGATGGCCCATATTTAATATCATACGATATAACAGGTGTGCCATTTGATAAACTCTCTAACACAGACAAACCGAAACCTTCAAATTCTGATGGAAATATTGTGCAAGTTGCCCTTTGCAAAACCTTATCTGCACTTTCCGTATATCCTTTTAAAAATACATTTTTTTCCAACTGATGCTCTTTAATTAGATTTGATAAATTATCCTTGTCAGCACCTTCGCCATAAATAAACAGCATGCTGTCAGGTATATGTTTTACTACGTTTTCAAATGCAACAATCGCATTATCTATTCGCTTATTTTTATCTAATCTTGAAAGTATGACAAATGTATTTTTTTCTTTCGATTCAATAATATCTTTTCTTTCTATAGAATGTGGGATAACAAAATAGTTATCTCTATTACCGAATCTATTCTCTACATCTCTTTTCTGGGAATTTGTTAAAAATACTACTCCGTCAGTATAATTTAAATTATTCAGAACTTCTCTGTTACCGACTCTAACAATGTCTGTTTTGGGTCTAATATGGATACTATGTGTCATAAAAATTTTCTTTATATTTTTTTCATTAAAATCAAGTACAAATTTATCTTGTGCTCTAGTTTCACTAACCAGTATATTTACATTATCATGGTCAATAATTTTTTTTAAGAACAATTCCTTGTATTCATTTTCAGAAAATTCTTCTCCAGTACTAGAATTTGTTTTGAAGTAAATAATATTAGATAGTTTACTATTAACATAATTTTTAGTAGCATAACAATAGCCATTTTTTTTAAACATTAATTGCTTTATTAAATTTGATTGTCTATCATAATAATTAGTTGAAAAAAGGTATCCATCTTTATTAATGATATCTTTTTTTGTAATTATACCTTGTTCATCAAAATACGTGATTTTACCAAAACTAACATTCATTTTCAACATTCCATTCTGGTAATAGTCAACAGAATCAGGTTTTTTCACTCCGTTCATTCCTTGTCTGTTAACAGCATATTCTTGATAGAATTCATTATTATCATATTCCACAAAAAAATTGTTAATATTTATAAAGTTAATTTGTTCAGGTATATTGTATCTTTCTCTGAGGAGTTTTATAGTTTCTTCATAGTTTTCATCATAATGAAAACTCACTACATTCGAACTAATTTTCTTTTCATTAAATAAAATTCTTACTTTATTTAATAAGGAAGCTGTTAATCCACCATGCTCTAAATCTAAACGTGAGGTTAAAAAAAATATTTTCACATCCATGTTCTCCTTTGTGGTTATTTTAAACATAATCCATAAATTTAGCTCTAAACTTCAAATGAAGATGTGCGCCAACAGTTAATATTATTAGTAACATCAACCAAAAAATTAACGTATAATTTCCTTTTTCCCAAAACCAAGCCTTGGATAGAAAGGTATCTCGAAATCCGTTTATCAAATAATAGAACGGATTTAATTTTAATAGGCGAACCAGTGTATTCGGTAGATTTCTATTTTCAATATTCCATATCGGACCTGATACATAGAACAAAACTCTAAATAGAGACTGCAACATAATGTGATAATCTCTAACTAAAGTCGTAATAGTAGCATTCAAAATGCCAAATGCGAATAAGAAACAAATCATTGCAATAAAATAATATATATATTGTAACCAGTATAGACTTGGTGACACACCAAACTTAATTAGTGAAATTACAACTATGATGGTCATCCAAACATAACTTGTTAAATTACTAACTATAGATACGGATGGCAGAATGCTAATTGGAAACTTCATTTTAGCGACTAGTCCTACCTGTCTATATATACTATTTGATGCCCCAAAAACTGATCCATTTATAAAAAACCAAGTTGATATACCAATAATCATCCATAGTATATAAGGCACACCATCTATTTTATTTCCCCCATTTACTCCCAAGCCAAAAACCATATAGTAGATTCCCACTTGAATCAATGGATTAAAAATTTGCCATAATAAGCCTAAATAGTGACTCTGATAAGTCGCTTTATCTTCATACTTAGACATTCTAAAAATTATGCTGTAATTAATTAGTTGCTCTTTAATAACAAGCCAAACTTCTCTCATCTTATTCTCCCTCTATTGCTCTGAACTAGTAGGTATTTTTAACTCTTGTCCTGCCTCAATATTGTTATCACTCAACAAATTTTCATATTTTAATTCATCAATTGAAATATTATATTGATTAGCTATGCTCTCCAAAGTATCTCCAGGTTGAACCATGTAACTCTCTAAAGTGTCAGAGGACATACTTGTACTCTCGCTTATTATTTCTGTTGAACTGTTTAAACTAGAAATATTTGTAGAACTATCCATTTTTGATGAACGTTCCTTTGGAGGAGTAGAATTTTTTCTTAGATCAGTAAATTGTTTCCTAATAAATTCAACAGGGTTATTTATGATAGATGAAACAGCATTATCATTAAAACTAATTATAGACAAACAAACAAGAAGAACGCTGGCCATTAACAACATAATTTTGGTTCCTCTTTTCATTTTATCCCCAATTGGTGTTTTTTGAGTTTCATTTTGAATTTCTCGAACTTCAGACCTAGTTAGCAATTTATTTTCGTTTTCTTTTTTCTTAATTATGTCATCCTTGAGTTTTTGCAATGTAAACTCTTTTTGTTTGTTTTTCATTTTTCTTTGATATTTAGACTGCTCTTCTTTTGATTGCTGTTTAAACCATTGTGTGAAATTTTTATATTCAGTAATTACCTCTTTAGTTTTACCAAACATTTTTAATTCCCCGTAATGCATCCAAATAGTTTTGTCACAAAGTTTTTCTACTTGACCTAAAGAATGACTTACAAAGAAAATCGTTTTCCCTTGCTCCTTGAATTCCATCATTTTATTGACACATTTTTGATAAAATGTGTCATCTCCAACTGCCAATGCTTCATCAATAATAAGTATATCAGGATTTTGATGCACAGCTACAGCAAATCCTAATCGACTTTTCATACCACTAGAATAGCTTTTTACTGGTTGATTTATAAAGTCACCTAAATCAGCAAATTCAATAATATCAGGTGTCACTTCTTTTATTTTACTATTTGACATACCGCTCATTAAACATTTCAATTGAATATTTTCTATTCCTGTTAAAGGACCTTTTAACCCAGCACCAATAGAAATAATAGAGGTATCTCCATGTATGTCTAACGATCCAGATGTGGGCGGAATAATTCCACTAATCAAATTTGACAGTGTAGACTTTCCTGAGCCATTAATCCCAATTATTCCTACAGTTTCTCCATCGTTTACTTCAAAACTAATCCCTTTTAAAGCCCAAAAGCTTGGTATTTTTTTTCTAGTAAAAGTGAATAAACTTTTTATTTTATCCGATTTTCTTTTTAATAAATCATATTCTTTTGTTATATATTTTGCCTTTACCTTATAAGTCAATATATATACCTCTTTTTCTTACGCTATAGTTATTAAATCATTTTATTTTTTACTTCCCCATTCAGGAATAATTTTTCCATCGTCTGTATATCTAACCGTTTCGTTTTCTATCTCTTCTTCATAAAAATCATTCTTTAAATAATCAATTAGCCGATCCGTCGATTTCCCATCTAGATCATCAAAATAATAGTTTACAAAATCTGTAATTTTTTTTGTGTCTACGGTCTGATCTTGTATTTGAGTAATTAATTCATCTGTATTTGAAGCGTATGATCCAGGAATAAAATTAAAGTAATCATAATAAAAATTTCTAGAACTCATATATTCTGCTAAATCTGGACTAAAGAAAATCATTTTTTTCCCTAATAAAGCATATTCAAAGCATACTGAAGAATAATCGGTAATTAAAATATCAGTAACCAATAACAAATCATTAATTTCTCGGTAATCAGATACGTCGTAGAAGAACTCTTGATATTCGTATGGAATATTAGGCTTATTATGAACAAATGGATGGATTTTTAATAAAAATATCCAGCCTTCTTTATAAAATTTATCAAAGAGTTTTTTAAAATCAATTAATTCAAATGGATAATGTGCAGATTGTTGACCATTACCACGAAACGTTGGCGCAAATAAAATTATCTTTTTTCCTTTAAGAAAAGTTAATTCATCATATAAATGTTCTTTTATTTCGTGCTGTAGCTCTTTATCAAAAAACATATCTGTTCTTGCCGCACCTAATGCATAAACATTGTCTCTCGGCACACCAAAGCCTTCAGCATATTTATCAGCAATATTTTCAGAGCTCACAATAACTTTAGTATAATTCTTATGATCCATTGAATCTTTTCTAGGACCGCCAGGCATTCCCAATCGAGAGTATCCAAATGTTTTAAAAGCACCGACAGCATGCCAAACTTGAACTAGATCACTATCTTCCCGAATATTTACTGGATAAATCATTGGGTAATAATCGTCTAAAATAATATATCTACTTCGAGCTAAATTGTATGCCATTGTTATAATTTCAAATAGTGTCTTTTTCTCTTTAATACTCGACTTCAAATAAAATTGAATATCAAAATCCTGAGGGTTATCCAGCATTTTTTTATAAATATACTCAAAGTTACCTGAGATATCTATTCTACTGTCAGAAACAAAAGATATTTGTTTTTTCTTTACAGGAAATATCTTAAAAAGATTATACAAATGTTTAAACAAAGATTTTTTTGTTTTTCTAACTGCTGGTAAGTCCATAACAATTTCTTCTTCTATATCAAATTCAAGTGGATTAATGTCCGATAGCAACTTAGACTGGATCTCAAATTGTCCTGTATCCACACCTAAAACAGCTGTCAAACTGTATTTTTTATTACTCTTAGCAGAAAAACTAAACATATTAGTTGATAATACAAAATCTGTTTTTTGATTCCTAATATTTCCTAATTGGGTAATTACCTCTGACCATGAATCATCAATAAACTGTTTTATTTTGATTTTCAACTCATATTTACCTGGATTTATTGGCTTCCCATTAATTTTACTAAAATGGATTTTCCCTCTATATTTATCAAAATTTACATAGCCATTTTCATCAACTGACTCGATATTTTGAATAGGAAATTCATAATCAATCGTATTTCCTTTTTTGTTAACTAAAATTAGATACTTTTCTATCCCATCCTGTGAAATTGGTTCTGGCGCATTTTTGATACGAACGGACCCTTCTATTTCCATTGCACTTGAATTAAAGTAAATCGAATCAACTACTTTATCAACCACATACTCAGCCATATCAAATTGATTTAACAATAATTCGGCCGTTTCCTCATCCATATTAGATAATGCTGATAACAGGCTTTTAGCTGCTTCATCTCTACCTAAGTAATCTGGGTATTCACTTTTTGGATGATTTGATTCTTCTTTCTTTGTGACCTTAACCATCTAATCTTTCCTTCCTAACAGATCTTCAATCAGTAAAATAGCATTTTTTAAAGCGTTCTTACTTTCCATAGTTAACTGTGCTTCAGTTATTTTATCCACAGCAAAAAAATCATAATTATTTTCTCCAAATAATCGATAGCAATTCTTATATTCCGTTATTTTAGGGAATGGATACTCTTGAAACAGATTAGCAGAGAAAAAACCTACTTGTGCTTTATACGTTTCATAATCTGGCATATAAAGATAAATTGGTCTGCGCAAAATACTGAAATCAATTATCAACGAAGAATAATCGGTAATCAGGATTTTACTTGCCAACAATTCATCGTAAAAATCATCAGTACCAACTAAATAGCTAGGATCAATCCCCGTGCTATCCACATAAGGATGTAACGATATTTTTAATTGTTTGTCTGAATTAGTACTGTTTTCTTCAAAAGACTGAATCATTTGTCTGACCAATTTTTTTGAATAATCATTCTTACCGCTTCGATAAGTTGGAGCATAAAATATTTGCTCTTTTACTTCTCTTGTCTCTTTTGATTTTTCATACATATAAAACAATTGCAGTGATCCTGTAACAATTGTCTGACTTACCGCTACTCCCAAAGATCTTGCATAAATTTCTCTGTCACTTTCTTTATTCACAAAAACATAATCATAATTTTTATGAGGAATCAATGTATTATTACCTTCATAATTGCCAAATTGTTTCATTGTCCCAGCTGCATGCCAAATTTGAATCACTTTGTTTCTTTTTTTCTTGTAATACAGCGCATTGATAGCAAAAAAATGGTCATCTACTATAACCACTTTTGAAGTTGCTAAATTATATAAGGATATAACACTATTCTTGAAATATTTTTTTTGTCCCTCAATTCGGCTAAAATAAAAATTGTGAACAGTAACATTTTCATTAGTTTGCAATTCTTTTTCAATTAGTTTCAACCCAATTGAAGGCTCGACTGAACGAGCACTCATTAGATACACTTGCTTTTTATTTTGCTTATAAAAAGTAGAAAAAAACAAATAAATTAGTGTAAAAGTAATTTTCAACCCTGTAATTTTGATTTTTTCTATAAATTCCATTCCATTACAGCTTTTCCCCAAGTATTTTGTAGTTCTTTCTCAAAGAATTCATGTACATCTTCAATTGTGTCTACTTTTTCAGTTATTCCCACTAAACTTTTCAAACGATTTCTTGCACCAGGATGTTCATTTAAAAAATTGACCGTTTTGACAAAGTCTTCTCGTCCACTACGGCTGCTTCCAATTAGAGTAAGACCACGTTCTAAAACCATTCTTGTATTGATTTCTACATATTGTTCAGAGACACCCATTAAAGCAATTGTTCCTTCTGGCTTAATGTGATCAATAATCTGATCAATTGCATCTTGACTTCCCATACCACCAACACATTCAAAAGCTTGTGATATTTTTAAGTCAGCTGGAATAGCATCTATTTGATATGTTTTATGTGCAAATGAAAAATACTGTAATTTATTTTCATTCTTACCGAAAACAACGATCTTCGCTTCAGGAAAATGCCGTTTGAGCAGTAAACTAGTGATAAACCCTAAATTTCCGTCTCCCCAAACACCAAATACATCTGTATCATCGTTCATTCTTTTTATCATCCTACTAATAGAATGCATTGATACAGAAATCAGTTCAATATATGCTGCAACAACAGATGGCATGTCATCTGGAACTGCAACTAAACGATCAGGAGAAGTAAATACATACTCTTGCATTAATCCATCAAATCCACTTGAACGAAATTTAGAGCTAGGTAAGTAATTTTCGTGAATAGTATGGGAATTTTCTTGTGGTGTATTTGGTATAACAATTACTCGTTCACCCGTTTTGTAAGTGCCTGTGTAATCTTTAACGACCTCTGCTACACCCTCATGAATTAAAGCCATTGGCAATTTCTTTTTTAAAGCTTCTTTTCCACGTGTTCCTGTATAGTAACGCTGATCTGCATGACAAATAGATAAGAATCTTGGACGTACAATTGTTGTATTATCAGTTATTTTTTCATCAATCATGAACGTTTCAAACTGTCTTGGTGCTGTTAAACGAACTACTTGGTTAATCATTGTTTGCGCTCCTTAAGTATTGCATTTGCTATTGTTAGATCATACGGTGTCGTTATTTTGATATTAAATAGTTCACCCTTCACCATTTTTACTTGTTCTCCTGCTAGCAAACATATTTTACAAGAGTCGCTCAAAATTTCTTTTTGGTCATCCGTTAACTGAGCATAAGAACTTTTTACTGTATTAATTTTAAATGTTTGTGGTGTCTGACCTTGATACATTTCTTCACGATTTGGAATATCGGTAATCAATTGATCTTTCCCACGAACTATTGTATCAAAAGCTGGAACAACCGTATCTACAGCGCCAAATTTTTCCGCTGCTTCTAAATTTTCATCGATAATTCGCTTAGTAATGAATGGTCGAACAGCATCATGAACTAATAAAATATCATCATCTGTAACATCATAATTTTTTTCTATATAAAGAATTGCATTATTCAGTGTGTCGTTTCTTTCTTTACCACCTTCAATGATGATGACACGACTATCATCTACATATTTATTAACGATGTCTTGAGCATATTGAATCCAATCTGCAGGGCAAGAAATAATGATTTTCTCAAATTCTTGATTTAAGATAAATTTTTCTAAGGTATGAATAATGATAGGTTTATCTCCTAACATTAAGAATTGTTTTGGCATTGGGATATTTCCCATACGCTTGCCAACTCCACCAGCCATAATCTGTGCAAATTTCATTATTAAATCCTCCATTTTATAAATCACTAAATATACTATTAATTTATTATATTTAGAATAACTTCTTTTTTGATTTTTTGCTTTGTACCAGTAACATAATGAGAGCTCATTTTCATAATAGAAGACAGCGTGATATCTGTCTTCATAATTGATAACATCCTCTTTATTTCTTTATGGATGTTCAAAGGATTTCTCCCTTTTATTACTTTTTGAGTAGCAAGGCGAAAAACATGCTCCTGTCTCGCAAAAGTATCGTTATCCTCATTAAATTCAAAAAATGCAATCAAATTTTTTTGATCAAGCTTAACTTTTCCTTTTTTATAAAAAACATCATTATGAATAAAATCACTTGGATTTGATACCTCAATCCATTCTGTTTCATCTAACAGTTGCTCTAAGAACAATTGCTTAGGAATAACAATATATTTATCATATGGAAAAATATTTTTTATTTTCTCTAAAAAATCGGATAATTCCATACTACAAAATAAATGACCTATTCTATTGTTTTCTACTTCTACAGATGGAGCAATTCTTTTCAAACTATTATCTTTTTGTGAATATAAATAAAACGTTGATTGATCCTTATCATCTAATATTGCTAGTATTTTCAATAATACACCTTCCAACTTAACTTCAATGAATTTGATTATTGGTTTGTTTTTCTATTTTTTTTGTATTCGACTCGGGATATTCTCTTTGCACTCTAATTGTTACATCTTTATGTCGCACAACCGAGTATAAATACTTCGGTATCTGCACCAATCGATCATAACGCTTCATCGAAAGTGACCGATAAAGCCATTCGAGGTTATTGTCTAAATAAAATTTTGGTGCCCGCTTGACTGCTCCCGCAAGGACATCAAAGGTGCCTCCTACATCTAGAAAAACTTTGGCATTCAATTGATCTACGTTTCTTTCCAAAAAAATTTCTTGCTTAGGTGATCCCAAGGCAACAAAGAGAAAGGTACAGTTTGCTTGATTAATTTTTTTAATCACTTCTTCTGTATTTCTGCTTGTGTAACCATGAAGTGTGCCCCCCACTTCAATATTCGGATATTTTTCTTGAATATTTCGTGCTGCTTGGTTCACTACATCTTTTTTGGCTCCATATAAAAAAATCCGGTAACCAAATTGATTCGCAAACTGCAAACTTCTTTCCATCACTTCAATACCAGTTATCCGTTCACGAATATTCCCTCGTAGCATTTTAGAAGCCTTGACTACGCCAATCCCGTCAGCGATTCGATGTGTCGCCCGCTCCAAATAAGCTTTCACCTCTGGATACTGGTAAGCTTGCAATGTAATTTGAGGATTAACACTTGTGATCAACATTTTTTTATTTGCAGCTAAATATTTTGGAATGTCCTCCACGATTGTTTGATAGGTTAAATTATCAACAGGGACGCCGCTTATGTATTCTGTCCTATTCGTTTTTTCCACCAATCTCACCCAGTTCCTTTTTCACTAATGCCATTATCTCTCCAACAGTTTCGCCGTTTTCATACTGATTCCATAACAGTTTTGCTTTTTTTAGCAATTGTTCATTTGCTTCATATGAATAGGATTGAATTGCTTGCCCCAACAATTCCTGACTCTTCACGACTGGTCCAGGTACCCACTCAAGAAAATCCTCTTGAATCCCTGGATTTTTCTTATACTTATCAAAATCAGGACAGAAAAAAATAATTTTTGGCTGTTCCTGTATAGTAAGATACTCAAAGGTACTCGCCGAGTAGTCCGTAATCAATAATTTTACATTTGGATAACTTTCCATGATGTTTTGGTTCCACCAATGTACATTTTTAGGTAAGGTCCAATTTTCTTGATTGATCGTTGGATGTAGATGTACGTAAAATTGTTCTTCCGATAGTTTAGAAAACGTAGCTAATGCTTGTCTAAAAATGTGTTCCATATCTTTTTGTTCTGGACGATACGTCGGTGCGTATAAAATAAATTTTTTTGTTTGTTTAACCGTTTTTGCTACTTTACGGGCTGTTTCTAATCTTAGAGAACCTAACTTTTTAGTCACTTTTAAATTTAAATCATAGCTTCTTTGAAAAATACCTGCCATCTTATCTGAATTGACTACTACATAGTTGAAAGAGTTGTAAACTTTTTGAAATCTCTTTTGGTCTTGGTAACTACGTTGCTTCGTCTGCGGATCATCCCAACCAAATTTTTTGATTGCACCATCAGCATGCCACACTTGAATGACTATCTGGTCGGAAGCCGTCACTGCTAATTCAGGAAAATAGTTATCAACAATAATCACTTTTGCTTGTTTTAATAAAGAAAGATTTCTTCCTAAAAAAAGACTTTTAGGAGTAAACGGACGAACATCGATTCCTCCACTCTTTAACTTCTCCGCATACTTGCGGCACTTGTCTACAAAAAAAACAGTCACCTTTCCTGGATAGTTCAAGTGAAGCTGCTTGATTAAGTCGCCTTCATTAAACGAAAAACTCATGATGTACACTATCGTCGAGGTCAATTTTCTTTTAGGCCAAAGCATTGCAGCGGTCATATATCCATTTTTCACTATATTCATCGCTGATCTACTCCTTCCCAACCTAACAACTTTGTCACCTGATCAATATTTTTTATCCTCTTTGTCCACGAAATGCACACAAAACAATCGATAAAAAATCAATTTTTGGTCTATAAAAAGGCAATATTTGATCTAATTATACAGAACAATGTAGCTGGTTAAAAGGTGATTTGTTATATGTAATATCTAAGAAATGTTCGCGTAACATTCTTTTAACACAAACGACTTATTCGTAAAGAAACTCCTTTTGATAATCGTTATTTTTTAGCTAATACTAATAAAAAATCACAGATATACCGTTTTGTATGCACCAGACTGAAAAAAGAAGCACCTTTTAACTCCTTTATATTTAATAAAACGAACATTATATAACAAAACAAACATCTAACTATGAGCTAAAAGATCAACTGCCTTTTTTCACTAATTAAATGTTTGTTTGCATAATTTATTTTTTTATTTGTTTTTTTATTTGTTTTTTAATTTATTTACTTAACTTCTCCCATAAAGCCGGTGCTTGATCCGGACTCCAAACAGCTATCGATGTGTGTGCCTGCAAGCATTTATATTGATGGCCTTGGTGAGTCACCCTATCCCCCGCATGATACGTGACTCCAACTTTCCACGCTTGGACTTCGCCACTCTCAGAAGTTGTCGTTCCTGTCACTTGTTGACTGAAATCAGAGAGACCCATTCGATTGACTGCTTTGATTTGATACATGTAAGTTGTTTCTGGTGTTAAATTTTGATCCGTGAATTGATTTTCAGTTGTTGTTGCCACTTTTTTATTTTCACGATAAATCTCATAGGTAGTCACTTCTTCTTCTGATGCATTGTTGTCCCATGTTAAAGTTAAACTATTTGCTGTAGCTTTGCTAATTTTTACATTCGTGGGTGCAGATGGCTTGTTTAACTCGGATGCCTCTTTTGTAATCACATCCAGCTTAGTTGAGTGCGCAGATTGATTACTTGACGTATCTACTGCTACAACTGTATAGCTATAGTTTGTTGCTGCTGATAAACCAGTATGCACAAAATTTGTTGTTTTGCTTGTGCCAACTAACTGATTTTTTTCATAAATATTGTAATGATCTACTTTGACATTATCAGTAGAAGCTTTCCAAGATAACGAAACACTGTTTGAGGTCGCAGATGCTGTTAAATTCGTTGGAACAGTTGGTTGCTCTGTATCAGGTACCTGTTCTTCAAATAATCCTTGATAAGCGTGTGCAAACGACTCATTGTAACCAATCCCCGCTGAATTTTTTCCTTCATCCCAGTTCACACTCCACGTCATGATTCCTTTTAAAGGAGTCCCTTTTGTCGCTAGCGTTTCAAACACTTGATAGACAACATTCGAATCTTTGACATAACCATTTGCCGCTGCATCTTGATTGGCTGGAAGTCCTAAGGCCAATTTACTTGCTGGGATATGAATGAAACCATTATTTCCTTTGTCAAATGCATCTGAGATTCCATATAAGAATTCAAATTTTTTACTATCGTTGTTTTGAGCAATCCATTCTGAGCCAACGCTAATGCCATCTCCGGCTTGATTATAAAGCTGTGGAGCAATAAAATCATAGTCGTTTTCCAAGGCAGTGATATAAGGTACATATTTCCCTGCTGTTCTCAAATACGGAAATTCTGGAGCCATTGAAATAATAAAGTGTTTATTTTGTTGTTCATAATGGTTGCGCACAATTTTTAACGCTGCCGGGATTACTTTCGCATTATCTCCTGCTGCTACAGCCGTTTGTTCTAAATCAATATCCAAGCCATCAAAGCCATAAGTATCTACCAAGCGAATAATTTCATTGGCAAAAGCTTGTTCTTGTCCAGTTGAAAGTTCAATATGCGAATCTGCGCCACCTAATGATAAAAGAACCGCACGATCTTGCGCATTTAAAGTTGCCACTTGTCTTCTGAATGCTTGATCACTCATATTATACGGTTTGAAAGTAGGGATTCCTTCACCTTTCATAAAGGCAACAGAAATGACATTGTAAAAGGAATTGATTTGATCTAACTGGACATCAGCGGGAGCTCCGCCCATATAACCTGCGCCCATTTCTCCAGGCCAATTATGATAATAACCAACCGAAATTTGCTTGTTTGCAATACTTGGCATTTCATCTGCTGTATCCGCAGCGACACCATTTGCACAACCAAATATTCCTCCAATGACACTAATTGAAAATAACAATAATTTTTTTTGCATTCTTTTTCCTCCAACACTTATTTTATTTTAAAATCCTTCTCAATTATAAATTATCTCTTATAAAAAAGACTTTTTTGTACGCTATTGCAACAAAACATTCCTTAAAACAAAAGGAATTTCACACTTTTTAATAAAAAGGCAACACAAAAGAAGAATTTCTTCACCTCAGCTGTGATATGTTATCTTAAACTAGAAATAAAATAACAAAGGGAGTGTTTAGTATGCCAAAACATGCTTTTTTGATCCGGAAGTTAAGGAAAGAACGTGGTTTTACTCAGGAACAGTTGACCATGGGAATTTCCCAACGAGGAACACTCGCTGCTTTCGAATCTCGTGGCACAAAAATCAGTTTTGAGCTTTTGATTAGTTATCTAGAAAAAATGAATGTGACTTTAGAGGAATACGAATTTTTACTAAACGATGGTTCACTGTCGCCAAAGCAAAAATTAACCAATTATTTTCTTACAACTCCTGCACTCACTTCTGCACAGGAAGATGAATTACTAAAAGAATATGAGAACACTGGAAATATTTTTTATCGTTTACTTTACGCCCAACGGAAAATCATTCTTAATCATTTAGAAAAAGAAACAATCACTCCTGAGGTCAAAAAAGAAGCACAACTAATTATGAATTATTTAGAACATATCGATACTTGGGGGCACTTTGAGCTTTCAGTCTTTTCAAGATGTCTTTTTATTTTTAAAACAGATTATATCGTACGTTCCTTCTATCATAGTGTCACTAAAATGGGGATCTACCAAGATACTGCTGTTCAACAAAACTTATTAGCCAATTTTATTTTAAATGGCGTCAGGCTGTCCTTTACTCGCTCATCCGCTTCTTTAAGGACTCTTTTTCTTACTGAACTAAGAAAACTAGCAGAATTACATACAAATAGCTTAAATATGGCTTATTATAAAATTTTTTCTGCCTTGGATCGTTTATCTCAAGGGGATCAAAGCGCGATTCCCGAAATCGATCAAGGAATTCATTTTTTTAATTGGTTAGGTCTAACGACAATGACGGACTTCATCCTTCGATTAAAGAGCACGTATAGTTGATCAAATAATTTTTTGTTGCAATAACATACAAAATAATTTTTCAAAACTGTTCCATTTTATACTACTTGTTGTTGAGATAATTGAGTTTTATCTCAAACAAATGATTTATTTTGGAGGGTTTCAAGATGAAAAAGAGTACACTGCTAGGGTTAAGTTTTATTTTAGTTGCAACTGGGTTTACTGCATTAACGACAGTTTCTGTTGATGCACACGGGTATGTCAAAGAACCAGCAAGTCGTGGTTATCAAGGCTTTTTAGACAAAGATCATCTAGGTTGGAGCGCTGCTCATGATAAATATGGTGCAGTCGTTGATGATCCTCAATCATTGGAAGCCAAAAAAGGCTTTCCGCAAGCTGGACCCGCAGACGGGCACATTGCTTCAGCTGATGGCGTATTGGGAGATTATACTTTAGACAAACAAACAGCTGATCGTTGGACAAAACACACAGTATTCACTGGGAAAAATAATTTTTCTTGGACATTTACCGCCGACCATGCAACAACAAAATGGCATTATTATATTACAAAAAATGGTTGGGACCAAAACAAGCCCTTAACTCGGGATGAATTACAATTGATTGATACAATCGATCACGATGGAGATGTTGCCTCAACAGATAAAACTCATGAAGTAACAATTCCTACAGATCATCTAGGCTACCACGTTGTTTTAGCCGTTTGGGATATTGATGACACACCAAATGCGTTTTACAATGTAATTGATGTGAACGTCAAACAAGGAAATCGCTTGACTAATTTAGCACAATAAAAAGAAAGGCTGAGACAAAACGCGCACGCGCTTTGTCTCAGCCTCTTTTTTATTTATGAAAAATTTTAACTCATGACAGTTACTTTTACTTGGCGACGTCCCCAAGCAACACATTCTGCAACCGTTGCAAAGTGAACATCAATGATGTTTCCTTTGATTGCGCCTCCTGTGTCAGCAGCGATTGCCACACCATAGCCTTCAACATTCACGATTGAATTTAGTGGAATCACGCTGGGATCAACGGCAATTGCTTGTGGATTGTCATATAAATCTAACCCACTGGCAGTGATATGTCCTGAACCCGGTTCTGAATAAGAATAGGCTGTAGATTCCATCATACGGGTAGCACCTGATGTTGGTACTTCCTCTTTTGGTGTGTCTTCTTTTGGCTTTTCTTTTGATTGTTCCTTGGCTGGCTCAGTTTCCTTCTCTGCGTTTTCTGCTGCCAATTTTTGGGCTTCTTCTTTTTCTTTTGCTTTTTGTGCTTCTTCTTTTGCTTTTTCAGCCTGTTTTTGTGCTTCTTCTTTTGCTTGTTTTTCAGCAGCTTCTTTTTTCGCGTTTTCTGTAGCAATTCGCGTTTTTTCAGCTTCTTTATTCTTAGCAATTTCGCTAAGCGTCACTTGATTATCTGTTAGTTTTTGTTTTAAATAATCGACTTTTTCATTCAAAGAGTCCGCTTCGACTTCTAAAGAAACTTGATTATCCTTTAATGAAGTTTGTGTATCCTCTAATTTTTGATTAAGATCAACTAACTTTTGTCTTTGACTATCCAAATTAGCGATTTTATCTTTTTCTGCTTGATGAAGAACACGAACAGCGTATGCGCGATTGATAAATTCGGCCACAGTTTCAGCATCTAAAAGGGCTTGTAAATTTCGCTCATTCGAACCATTGATTTGCACCTCTTTTAGTCGTTGTGCAACGGCTTCTTTGCGTTTTTCAATCGTTGCTTCAGTCTCCTTGATTTCTTGTTTTGATTTATCAATCGTTTGCTTATTTTGATCGATTTCTTGTTTTATTTTCTCAACTTCTTGATACTTTTCATTGACATCATTTAATGCCACTTGTACTTCGACACTGATTTCTTCACCCTGACGTTTTGCAACTTGTTCTTTTTCATTTAAAGAATCAAGCGATTCTGCTTGAGCCACTAAGGGTAGTGCTAAATTTGCTGACAATAAGACAGCAAGCATAACTAAGGCTTTTTTTGCCTTCACGAACTCCAACACCTTTCTCCTAAAATACCAACTCTTACATTATACAAATGATTATTACAATTCATATGTCAGAAATATTACAATTTATTACAAATACAATTCGTTTTCAATGAACGATTAGCCAAAATAAAAAGCAATTGAACTTTTTTTGTTCAACTGCTTTTTTGAGCAAGGATATAGGTTATTTTTTCTTACGCAATTCTTTTACTAATTGGCGAATTTCATTCACATCTTTTCCTTCTTTCAACGATAGTTGCGGGAAATTCTTCAAGAAGCGACGTTGCGTATAATTCAAACGTGGTAAGTAATCATTCGTTTTCGCTGACTCTTTGAATGCCTGTAACCAATCAGTAGCAGCTTTTTTCTCTGGTTTTGAGACAATTCCCTTACCGAAAACTGTACCTGAAGTTTTTTGACGTTCTTCCCATTCGTCTTTGGTTTTTTCAAAGACTTCTTGCAAGTTTGCTTTTTGTTCATTGATTGCTTTTTGCAAATCTGTGACTGCTTTTTGGAAACTTTGTAAGTTCGCCAATGTGTAACCAAGGTCCATCATGATTAATCCAATCAAGATAACTGGTAAATAAAAACCAAATCGTTCCGCCAACAATTGCTCTAAAATCAAAATATGCGGATGGATCACCTTTACGATCAAGACACAGCCAACACCCCAAAAAAGTGAAACTGGTACAGCAACTCTCCCATTGATATTCAACGGAACATCGTGGTAATCCCACCAAGTGGCATGAAATAATTTTTCCAAGCCAAAGCTCGTCAAGTACTCCAAAATCGTGACCAGAACGGTTGATAAAACATACAATAAAACAAGATTTGATTGGAAGGGTTCGATAAAATACAACACGCCCAAAATACCAAAGCCATAGATTGGCGTAATCGGACCAACCAAAAATCCTCGATAGACAAAATGCTTGGCTTTAATGGAACAATAAACAGTTTCCCATAACCAACCGACAAATGAGTAAATAAAAAATAGCAATACTACACGAATAAACTCGTTCATACGTACCTCCTTTTTTCTTTTCATTGTATCAATTAGCCGAAAAAATGAAAAGAAACTCTAATGAAAGAGCTTGCTGGCTTTTCATTCCAAATTTCATAAGCTACAATGTGTAATGTACTTATCACTTTTCTTCTACTATAAATATAGAAAAAATTTTACTATTCAGGAGGAATCATATGATTCAGTTATTGCGTTATGCAAAAGACTATCGTAAGCAAATCATTTTGGGACCCTTTTTCAAATTCCTTGAAGCAGTTTTTGAATTAGTTCTTCCCTTACTGATGGCTTCGTTGATTGATAACGGACTTAAAAAAAATGATACAGGTGTGGTCATTCAAATGGGTGTTTGGATGGTTGTCATGTCGATCATCGGACTGATTTGCGCGATTATTTGTCAATACTATTCTTCAATCGCTTCCCAAGGTTTTGGTACAGAATTACGCAATCAACTTATGAAAAAAATCAATACACTTTCTCACAGCGAGCTAAATCATTTTGGAACAGACACCTTGATTACTCGCATGACCAATGACATCAATCAATTACAATTAGCGTTGGCAATGGTTATCCGCTTATTGATCCGCGCACCGTTTTTAAGCATTGGTTCTGTTGTGATGGCCTTTATCATTGATTGGCAAATTAGTCTATTCTTCTTACTTTTTTTACCTATTTTTGCGGTTATCTTGTATTTTATTATTAAAAAGACAATTCCTCTTTACCAAAAAGTACAAGAAAAATTAGATTATTTAAACGAAATCGTTAGTCAAAATCTTAGTGGTGTTCGTGTGATTCGAGCCTTTGGTCGAACAAAAACAGAAGTCAAAAGTTTTGACGAAAGCACCGATGATTTAGCAAAGAATTATTTGCTCGTTTCCAATATTTCCGCACTTTTGACTCCTGCCACCACTTTGATCATGAATGTAGGAATTATTTGTCTGTTGACAGTTGGTGGAATCAAAGTCAATATTGGTGGACTACAACAAGGACAAGTTTTAGCGTTGATCAACTACATGAACCAAATGTTGTTAGCTTTGATCGTTGTTTCTAACTTAGTCGTGATTTTTACCCGAGCTGAAGCTTCAGGAAAACGGGTCAAAGAAGTCTTAGCAATGGAAAATTCGATTCAAGAAGCATCAGATGCAAGCACGCCTGAACTTGATAGTAAGATAATTGTTGAATTCAAACATGTAGATTTCCGCTATACACCTGCTTCTGGTTTATCTTTAGAGAATATCAATTTTCAAGTGAAGAAAAATGCTGTCGTCGGAATCATTGGACCCACTGGTAGTGGCAAAACCACTCTGACTCAACTAATTCCTCGTTTTTATGATGTAAGTAGCGGTGAAGTTCTCGTTGACGAATTAAATGTCCGGCAATGGGAAACAGAAAAATTGCGAGAGCAAATTGCCATGGTTCCTCAAACAGCTGTGCTCTTCACTGGCTCTATCCGCGACAACTTACATTGGGGCAAAACAAACGCCACAGATGAGGAATGCTGGGAAGCTTTAGCCATTGCACAAGCTGATGAGTTTGTTCGTCAACTTCCTGATGGTTTGGATACTAAGGTGATGGAAAATGGAAAAAACTTTTCTGGTGGGCAAAAACAAAGATTGACTATCGCACGCGCCTTGATTGCGAAACCAGCCTTGCTGATTCTTGATGATTCGCTAAGCGCACTTGATTATCAAACAGATTTGAATTTACGCAAAGCATTGAAAACTTCTCTTGATTGTACCGTACTGATTATTTCTCAAAGGGTTCGCTCAATCCAAGAAGCAGAAACTATTTTAGTCATGGATCAAGGACGGATTGTTGCTCAGGGAACAAATGATGAACTATTACGTACATCAAAAGAATACCAAGAAATCGTGGCGTCGCAGGAGGAGGAATAAAATGAAACAAAAAAAATTCTCAATGCAGTTATTCAAGCGATTTGTCCCCTACTTGATGGCTTATCCTAAAGAAATTGCTTTAGCGATTTTCTTTGGTCTATTGAATGGTATTGCAACAGTGGTCATGACGCTACAAATTGGCCAAAGTATTGATTTGATGATTGGTATCGACCACGTTCAATTTCAAGAACTCTTTCATTTATTATTACTTTTTGGTAGCGTAGTACTCGTTAATGTTCTTAGTCAGTGGTTGATCCAAGTCTTAAGTAATCGGCTTGCTTACCTCTCTGTAGCGGCGCTAAGAAAAGATGCTTTTGAACGATTGAACCGTTTGCCTCTTCGTTATTATGACCAAACTGCTCATGGAAATATCGTCAGCCGTTTTACCAATGATATGGATAATATTTCGATTGCCATTGCAGCAGCATTCAATCAACTATTTTCTGGTGTTGCAATCATCATTTTATCCTTTATCTTTATGATTCATTTGAGCCCGTTGTTAACTGTTGTCGTCTTGTGTGCCACCCCGATTATTTTTTTAGTCAGCTTTCTGGTTGCACGTTCTTCTCAAAACGACTTTAATCAACAGCAAAAAATTATTGGAGATATTTCTGGATTTGTTACTGAACGGATCGGTAATCAAAAAATCGTGAAAGCTTTCCAACAAGAGTCTGCTAGTCAACAGGCATTTGAAACATTGAATCAGGAACTTTATGTCAAAGGACAACGTGCTCAATTTTCTTCTTCTTTGACAAATCCTTCTTCGCGTTTTGTTGATCATTTAGCTTATCTCTCAATTGGTTTAGTTGGTGGATTACTCGCTTTACGAAGCGGTTCAGCAATTACCGTTGGTGTTATCTCAAGTTTTACCATCTACTCGAGTCAATTCTCTAAACCTTTTATCGAATTATCTGGTATCACTACGCAAATTCAAACTGCCTTTGCTGGATTAGATCGAGCATTTGAGTTGATCGATCAACCTGAAGAGACACCTGATGCCCCAGATGCATTTGCTTTAGATCCCCAAACGATCAAAGGAGAAGTTGTTTTCGAACACGTTTCCTTTTCATATGATCCAAATCAACATTTGATTGAAGACTTCAATTTTAGAGCAAAACCTGGGCAAACAATTGCGATTGTTGGAAAAACAGGAGCTGGAAAATCGACACTAGTCAATCTTTTAATGCGTTTTTATGATACGAATAGCGGAAAAATCCTGATTGATGGCCACAATCTTCGTGATATCAAACGAACGACTTTGCGTAAAAGCTTCGGGATGGTTTTACAAGACACTTGGTTATTTGATAGTTCCTTACGTGCAAACCTACGCTATGGCAATCCAAATGCTAGCGATGAGGAAATCAATGAAGCATTAAAAGCTGCCTATATGTATGAATTTGTCGAACGGTTACCTGAAAAGCTTTCAACCAAAATCGGCGGGCAAGGACTAAAAATTTCCGATGGTCAGCGACAACTATTGACCATTGCACGAACAATGATCAGTAATCCACCCATGTTGATTTTAGACGAGGCAACTAGTTCTGTTGATACGCTGACTGAAAAGAAGATTCAACAAGCATTCTTGACAATGATGGAAGGAAAAACTAGCTTTGTGATTGCCCATCGGCTTTCTACCATTAAAAATGCTGACCAGATTTTAGTCATGGATCAAGGACACATCGTCGAAATGGGGACGCATGATGAATTAGTAAAAAAAGCAGGCTATTACAATCAGCTTTATCAAGCACAATTTACACATCAATAAAAAAAGGCAATCTTCTGGGATGGGAAGATTGCCTTTTTTTATTTTTATTTCGTACGAACTGTTAGACTTTGTAAAATCTTTTTGTAAGGGATACTCCGCCCAACATAGTAAATTGCAATTGATTGAAGTGGGATCCAAATGACTGTTTTCAACAATCTTGGTGCCCAAACGACCCAACTAAATAAAGGGACGTGATACATCAAAGCTAGCCAAAGCGGTGTCAAAATCAAATTGATAATCAACGTGACACTCAGCGTTGCTAAGATAGCATTCTTCCAAGTGATTTCCTTTCGATAGAAAAAGAAACCATAAATCGCACCTTCGATGAAAGCATTCAACGTAAATCCAATAAAGAAAGCTGATTTTGAGAATAATGCCATTCCAACAAGGTCAGCTAACACCGCTCCTATACCAGACCAAAAAGGACCAAATAAAATCCCCATGATGACCTGTGGAATAAATGTTACACTGATTTTGATAAAAGGTGTTTCGATAGATATTAGTCGTGATAAAGTAACCATTAAGGCAATCAATAGCCCCATGATCGCAATCATCCGTGCATCTAATCGATTTTTTTTCATTTTAGCATCTCCTTTAAGAGCTGCTACACAATAATATGCAGCGAATGCGAAAATAAAACCGCGAACAAGCTCTCTTGTCCTTCGTCCGGGCGGCAACATCCCATCCTCCCAGCACTTAACGCTTTATTTCCTACTCTGATTTTATTTTGGGAAACAATTCCCTCACAAAATATAACATAATTATCAGTGACTAGCAAACAGGAAAACTGAATGTTTCTATGATTTTTTTCTTTTATGTTCGCTATTCAACAAGTTCCATTAGTATTTATTCATATTATTGGATAAAATGCCGAAAATTCATTCATGTTCCGTCGAAATCGCTTCTTTTTCCATTTCATGAACGACCGTCCGAAAATCTAAATATCCCGCTGCTAATCCACGCAATAAAACTTCAGCTGTGCCAATATTGGTTGCCAAAGGTATTTCATACACATCTGATAAACGAATCAATGCTGTTACGTCTGGCTCATGTGGCTGTGCCGCAAGTGGATCACGCAAGAAAATGACTAGATCAATTTCGTCTTCAGAAATCATTGCCCCAATTTGTTGGTCGCCTCCCAACGGACCTGATTTAAAACGATGAACCGGCAAATTCGTTGCCTCTTGAATTCGTAAACCTGTTGTCCCAGTAGCATAAAGCTCGTGTTTCGCTAAAATCGTTTGATAAGCTGTCGCTAATTTAATCATTAATGGTTTCTTTCGATCATGTGCAATCAAAGCAATTTTCATCAGTCACACTTCCCTTCTTTTCTTTAGTGTAACAAACTTAGGAAAACGTTTAAATTTTTTGTTACCATTTTTTTGATTTTCTTTGTTCCTTTGTCACTCTGACCAAAAAACAGACAAATTCTTGTTCATTCTGCCATTGCAGAAGGTTAGCGATTTCATTTATACTTTAGTCAAATAAAACTTATAGAAAGTGTGGAATTTACTATGGTAGAAATGGCGTTGACACATGTTTATAAAAAATACGATAATGCAGAAAATTATTCAGTTACTGATTTTAATTTAAATATCCAAGATCGCGAATTTATTGTTTTTGTTGGACCATCTGGCTGTGGGAAATCAACTACTTTACGTATGATTGCTGGTTTGGAAGACATTACGGAAGGCGAATTAAAAATTGGCGAAAAAGTCATGAATGATGTAGCTCCAAAAGATCGTGATATCGCAATGGTTTTCCAAAACTACGCTCTTTATCCTCATATGACTGTTTTTGATAATATGGCATTTGGTTTGAAATTAAGAAAATACGACAAAGCAGAAATCAAAAATCGAGTTGAAAATGCGGCAGAAATTTTAGGTCTAACCGAGTACCTAACTCGTAAACCAGCTGCATTATCTGGTGGACAACGGCAACGTGTGGCTTTAGGTCGTGCAATCGTTCGTGATGCCAAAGTCTTCTTGATGGATGAACCTTTATCAAACTTAGATGCTAAATTGCGTGTAGCGATGCGTGCAGAAATTGCTAAATTACACCAACGTTTAGAAACAACAACTATCTACGTGACCCATGACCAAACAGAAGCGATGACAATGGCAGATCGAATCGTTATTATGAAGGATGGATTTATTCAACAAATTGGTTCACCAAAAGAAGTTTATGACACACCAGTGAATGTTTTCGTTGCTGGATTTATCGGTTCTCCTGCAATGAACTTCTTCAATGTAACGCTAAATGACGGCGTGATTACTGATGGTCACGGATTAAGACTTCGTATTCCAGAAGGAAAAAATAAAATCTTAGTGGAAAAAGGCTACAACGGCAAAGAAGTCATCTTTGGTATTCGTCCTGAAGACATCCACAGTGAACAAATTGCTTTAGATGCTTCACCAGAAGCAGTCGTTCATTCTGAAGTTGTGGTTTCAGAATTATTAGGTGCAGAAACAATGCTTTACACAAAAACTGGCTCAACTGAATTTATTTCAAAAGTCGATGCACGTGACTTCCACAAACCAGGCGAGATGATTGACCTTGCTTTCAATATCAATAAAGGACATTTCTTCGATAAAGAAACAGAAGATGTGATCACTTTACCTTAATTTTAATTGATGCCCCCTTTTTAAGAGCTGTACCGCAACCAACGGTGCAGTTCTTTTTTTGCCATACTAGGGACTTGTTCGATTACAAAAAAAGATAAAAGAGCTTGGGACAAACGCGTTCAGCTCTGAAAAAAAAAGTTTGGAAATAGCTCTGTCTATTTTTGAAATTATTCGGCTTGTTTTTTGAGAAATTTACTTTTTGAACATCATTTGTTCGTAAAAAAGTGTCTGAAACATTCATCAAAATGATGATGTTCCAGACACTCGTTGCTTATTTTAAAACATCATATTCATTCCATAATTCATGGCACTGGAAGATAAGTTTCTTAAACCGAAATAATACGTTGCAGTAGCTGATGTTGTATCAGCGATTGAAGCTGGTGTCCCGTACACTTCCCAATATTGGATTTGCGCACCATTTTGATTTACAATCATCGCTCTCGGACTCCAATCACTATCATGATTAGTAGTTAGGTAAGTATATCGAGTGTTTCCTGCAATCGTAAAGCTGTAGCCTGTTACATCACCGCTTAAAAGCTGTACATCATGATAGATAAAAGGTGTTACACCTGGGATTTCTTTATCTAGTAAGACGAGCTTATTCTCGTTGATCACATATCTCCCTTCAGAAGTCGTACAAAGAATGTCAGTCAAGCCAGACTTACGCTCATCTATGTAAATTTTCCCCAGTTCTGGCGCCACATCGTTAGTAATTTCAGCAGCTTGTGCTGGCTGACCAAACAGTAACATTCCAAATGTAACCAATCCAAGACAAATAAATTTTTTCCTTTCTAAACACTCCTTTTTTATTTTTCCCAAATCACCCGTTGCTCTTTTGCTGTACTTGGGGGATCTGCGGTATTATCGTCAATCAAGATAATCTTTTTAGGAATATCCATGTACTCGGTATCCCTAACATACTGTGCAGCGACAAAACTCAATTTTGGAAAATAGTTGGTCGGAAAAGGTTCCCCTTTATACACTTTATTTTGTGAAAGATGAATATACGCAGCTCCCGTATTATTATCAAAATGAAAAACCCATCCCGGTTCTTTCCAACCTTCACGTAATTTTACATTTGCGGTGATTTCAGGAACTCGATATTTATTATCTTTACCATAAGGGATTTCTTTAACCGTAACATCCATGATATCTGTCAAAGGAATAATATACTCGACTGGTTCTTTTTTTACTTTTTCTTTTTTTGTACTCTGATTCGCCGTGTTCAGAAAAAGCAAACCAATCAACAGTGCACAGATCAAGCAAACCAAAAAACCAAATCCAAAATATTTTTGTTTCTGATTCAAAGAACCCATTGTTTTTATTGTCTGATTGTTGTCAATTGTCTCTTCTTCATCTTTAATTAAATAATCGACTGTTACTCCATATAATTTACTTAAAGTAATCAGGAAAGAAAGATCAGGATATGTTCTCGACACTTCCCAGCTTGAAACAGTGGAGCGTGCAACATTCAATATTTTGGCAATATCTTCTTGCGTATACTCATTCTTTAGACGTTCTTCTTTCAGTTTGTCTCCTAAACTCATTTTTGTTCCCTCCATTAAATAATTGTCTCAATCAGATTAACGGAAGTTGTTAACCAAGTTAAGACAAAATTCATAGCTAGTAGGCTTGCTACAAAACATATCGAAGCCATTTGGAGCTTTTTTACATAGCAAACGAACTAAATTACTAATCAGGAAGACAATTGAGCATATAAATAACAATATTATATCGCAATTAAAAAACAATATGTACTCCAATCACGCCAAACAAAAGTTATTTTTATTCCAACCACCTCTTCATTTAATCGTACGATTTTATTTATCAGGCACCTTCAGTTACACTATATCACAAAAAACAACGCTTTCAATAAGTTTTTTATTATTTTTAATTTTGGGTACGCATCTTAGACTTTCTATTTTAAAATTTGTTTTTTTTAGAAAAAATATTTTTTAAAATTTTCTTTTAAAAGAACAATCAAAATATTCCCCATTAAACCTCTCACTTTTTTTGGCAGCTATTTTCTAGATGCCATAAGCTAATTGATTGCTAATGTAAAAAAAAAAGGAAGTGCTCCTACATTCCCTTTCGATACTTTTATTCTAAAGTAAAAGGCTTGCTCTACCTTTTTTACTTATTAATTATTTTCAAAAAGCACTCTACCATATTTTTACTAACTTTCCCACCAATGAACCGCTCGATTTGACGGAAGGGCATATTGATAATAAAGTACATATTATTTGACCAAATCAGATTTTTTTTGCTTGCAACGAATAGCTAAACAACTTTTCACAGTAAAGTTAGGAGTTGATTTGCCGCATTAGAAAATACTCGATTTTTTTTCCAAACAATATTTATTGTGGCATATAAGCTTGGACTTAGAGGGACAAACTGAAGATCTGTTCCCTCTGTATTAATGATTCCTTCAATACATAAAGCACTTGCAACGTCTTCTTTCACCATCACTGATGCATTATAAAGTAAGTTATAGGTACCCACAATATTTAAATTATGAAGATTCGTTCCAAACCATTCGGCTAATTGATTGTCTACGGATGATTGATTTGAAATCAGTAAGGGTATTTCTTTTAACTCCTCGGCTAATACAAATTCCTGTTTCGATAATGGGTTTTTATTATTTAGAAGTATGCCCCAGCGATCTTTTGGAGGTAATTGCTTATACTCGTACTTTTGTTTGGACACCGGATCAATAACCAGACCAAAGTCTAATAATCCTTTATCTAATTTATCCAATACATCATCAGCATTTCCACTATATATTTCTACTTTAATGTCTGGATGATCAGTAATTAATTTGTGTACAAGACCAGCAATAACTCCAAATGCTTCCGTTTCTCCTCCGCCAATTGTGATTTTCCCACTGATAACGGATTGATTTGTAAGATTCGAAATCGTTAAGTCAACTAGAGTCATTATTTCTTGTCCTCTGTTTTGCAAGTAAATGCCGTCCTCAGTTAACGTGATTTCACGACTCCCACGTTCGAAAAGTTTGATACCTAATTCCTGTTCTAATTCCTTTAATTGCTTTGATAAGGTTGGCTGTGTGACATGCAAAGTTTTCGCAGCTTTGCTGATTGTTTTTTCCCTTGCAACAGTCAAAAAGTAATTTAGTACTCGTAGTTCCATCCAATTCCTCCTATAACGAAAAGTTATACTACCCTATTCTATATAAGTATTTTTCATTATCAGTATAGCGAAGTACACTAAATGTAGCAAAAATATCGGAGGTATTTTCATGGAAAGGTTACTTGAGTTGATTCAGTATATAGAAATTCTGCCTAATTCACCACTGTTTAAGCAAATTCATAGCATAAAAAAACAAAATGAACGTCCATTAGTTGAATTGAATCTCGACTACCGAACAAACGAAGAAATATTAGCATGGCTAGAGCCTGTATTAGGTAAAAAAATTGACTCTTCAGTTATTATTTCTCAACCATTTTATAGCGATTTTGGGCGCCACATTTCATTAGGAAAAAATATTTTTATCAATCAGAATGTAACGCTTGTTGACTTAGGTGGGATTACAATAGAAGATCATGTTTTAATTGGACCAAATAGTCAAATCATTACAGTTAATCATTTGACTGATCCTAAAAATCGTCGCGGGTTGATAACCAAACCGGTAGTAATTAAACAAAATGCGTGGTTAGGCTCTGGGGTGACAATCCTGCCTGGAGTGACAATTGGAAAAAATGTGATTGTCGCAGCTAACTCAACTGTAACGAAAGATATACCAAATGATGTGATCGTTGCAGGCACTCCTGCTAAAATAATCAAATCTATAGAATAAGATACTTCAAATTAAAAAAGTTCAATGAAATAAATAATTAATTGGAAACCATACGTTCAAAAAGTAACTAATTTTATTTAATAGGAGGAATTAATATGACTATCAAAAATAAAGTTGTAGTGATTACAGGTGCTTCTTCTGGTATTGGCGAATCTACTGCTAAATTACTTGCCATCAAGGGCGCAAAAGTTGTCTTGGCTGCCAGACGTGAAGAAAAGTTAAAAGAAATCGTACATGATATCCAAAATGCTGGTGGCAATGCAGTTTATCACGTAATGGACGTAACTAATTTGGATGAAAATCACAAATTAATCGAATTTACCAAAGAAAATTACGGAAAAATTGATGTCATTTTTTTAAATGCTGGAATCATGCCCAACTCTCCACTATCGGCTCTGAAAGTCGATGAGTGGAATCAAATGATAGATATCAATTTGAAAGGTGTATTAAATGGTTTAGCAGCAGTCCTTCCCACATTCATTGGACAAAAAAGTGGTCACGTAATCACAACTTCTTCCGTAGCAGGAATAAAAGCCTATCCAGGTGGCGCTGTTTATAGAGCAACTAAATGGGCAGTCAAAGATCTGATGGAAGTTTTACGAATGGAGTCAGCTCAAGAAGGGACAAATATCCGAACCGCGACCATCTACCCCGCTGCAATTAATACTGAGCTACTTGATACAATCACAGATAAAGATTCTTTAGAAGGCATGACAGCTCTTTACAAAAAACACGGGATATCTCCTGAACGAATTGCCAATATTGTTGCTTTTGCAATAGATCAACCCGAAGATGTCAATATAAATGAATTTACGGTTGGATCCACAAATCAACCATGGTAAGCAAAATAGGTAACTTAAAACAGCATCTGTTTTAAGTTACCTATTTTTTACTAATGTATTTGAAAAATTCAACAATAACTAAATCTAATCAATTTTTATAATCCAATTATTTTTAGCTAAGCTTATCCATGTTTCTTGCTTGTTCTTTTGCTGCAGTAAATACGGGAATATCAAAATATTTGCTCAACGTGCCCGCAACAAAATAAGCAATATTGTAGTCAACTAAACTGTGAATCAACCCACCGATCCCCATCAAAATAAATACTGTGTAGAAATAGCCTTCTGAATAATACGTATCAGGCATATTTCCCATGAAATAAAAGGCACTCACAACCAACATTTCTGCAATTGAATGGATAACCCCAATGACAAAATTAAAGCCTTGAAATTTCCAGTTTGCTAGCGTAAACTTTCCATCCTTCAAGACGATTCCAGGTTTCTTTTGTAAATACCAAGCACCAACCACTGCAAAAATAATGTGTGATAATGCTCTTAAGGCAATAATGACTGGTGTCGATAAAAAGAACCCAAATGTTGTTCCTAATGCGACAGCAACAGCTACCCCTGGTGAAAAAAACATTGCTAAGAATAATGGCACATGCGAAGCTAAGGTAAAAGATGCTGGTGGAATCATGATTTTTGGCATAACTAATGGAATGATGATTCCCATTCCAATCAGCAATGCAGAAATAGTTAAGTGACGAACAGAATTTTTTTTCATTTTTACTCTCCTTATGTGTCTTGACACATTGATGTTGTTTATTGTACTGATATTCCATGTATCTGTCAAGACACTTAAAGAAGTTACCAACAATCTTCGACAAATTCTTTTTTACTCACTTAGTTGGATTGTATAGATGCTTTTCACATTGGATATGTCTGTCAGTTCATCAATTTTATTATAGAGCCACCAAGTCATTCTTCTTTTCCAATTAAAATAATTGTGTTACTAACTACTTCAAAAGCATCCTTTCGTCATTCGAAAGATGATTTAGAAAGTGACTTAGTTCTGCTTTTTTTCATCCTCTCCCTATTATAAGTACGCATTTTCCTCCAAATTTTATCCTACTTGATAAAAAAATCACAGAAAAACGCGAGCATTCTGCTCCGCTTTTCTGTGATAAATATTTTTTGAACTATACTTCTTACCCTTGTTTATTCGCCATCATCGCATTGCTTAATGCAGCAAATTCTTCTAATGACAGTGTTTCCCCACGACGTTTTGGATCAATTCCTGCATCAGCTAAACTTTGAGTCAACCACGCTTTGGTTGCTTCATCTTTTCCATACGCATGTTGCAAATTGTTCCATAATGTTTTGCGACGCAATTGGAATGAGGCTTTCGTCAAACGGAAAAATTCTTTTTCATCCGTGACTTCAACAGCCGGTTTTTCTCTGCGTGTCAATTTTAAAATCGCTGAATCAACGTTTGGTTGTGGTACAAAAACTGTTTTAGGTACGATAAACGCTAAAGACGCATCCATATGATATTGCACGGCAATTGAAAGTGAGCCGTAAGCTTTAGTACCAGGCTTCGCAGAAATTCGATCAGCAACTTCTTTTTGCATCATCACAACCATTTCATCCACACGTACGTCTGATTCAAGAAAGTGCATCATGATTGGCGTTGTAATGTAATAAGGAAGATTTGCAACCACTTTCAATGGTAGATCTTCTGTAAAATATTCTGCGACAGCAGCAACCAAGTCCGTTTTTAAAATATCTTGGTGAACAACCTTAACATTTGGATAACGGTGAAGTGTATCTGCTAATACTGGAATCAAACGATCATCGATTTCAAATGCAACGACTTGATTACCATTTATGGCTAATTGTTCAGTCAATGCACCAATCCCTGGTCCTACTTCAATCACATTTGTTTCATGGTTGATCTCAGCTGTTTCAACAATTTTTCGTAGAATGTTAGGTTCTGTTAAAAAATTTTGTCCTAAACTTTTTTTAAATTGAAATCCATGTTCTTTCAAGATTTCTTTTGTTCGAGAGGGTGTTGCGATCTCACGATATTCAGTCATGTTTTGCCTCCACTTTTTTCATTGCTTGTATCAATTCTTCTGGGGTAATGCGAAACATCTTCAAACGCTTCGCTAATTGTTTGCCATTGGTGTAGCCAATTCTTAGCTCATCTCCAAGTATTTCTCTTTTTTCTTTGGCCTGTGCTCCCGCTATTAAACCATAGTCCAAAAGCATCTGTCTAGGGATTTCGTTAAACTCTTCCTCGCTAGGTGTCACAACTTTCTTCAATGCTTCAAGAATTGCTTCATTGCTTGCGTGTTCAACACCTAAACTGCCCTTTTTCTTTGGCTGAGCTTGCTTCCGAGGTAAAAAGGCGTGTTTCGCTTGGGGCACGACTTCCATAATTGTTTTACGGATTTTTTCGCCTGAAAAATCTGGGTCCGTAAAAACAATCACCCCTCTTGTTTCTTGTGCATGCTCGATCTGCATCAAAATCGCTTCATTGATTGCGGAACCAATTGTTTCAATCGTATCTACATTCACGACTTCTTGCAATCGTCTCGTATCGTCTTTTCCCTCAACGACTACAATTTCTTCAATAGTCAATTTACTCATTTTCTGAAATCCCGAATAAACGATGTGCATTGTGCCATGTTTGTGTTGCAATTTCTTCAAAAGGTACTTGACGAAGTTCCGCAATTTTTTCGACCGTATAGTGAGTATACCCAGGTTCATTTCGTTTACCACGATAAGGTACTGGTGCAAGATAAGGTGCATCCGTTTCTACCAACATACGATCTAAAGGAACATTCATTGCAGCTTCTTGGACGTCTAACGCTTTTTTGAAAGTCACAACACCACTAAAAGAAATATGCATACCAAGATCAAGAAAACGCTGCGCCCATTCATAATCCCCACTAAAACTATGCATGATTCCACCAATATCATGAACTTTTTCTTCTTTTAAAATTTGGTACGTATCTTCTATCGCATCACGCGTATGGATACTAATCGGTAAATTCATTTCTTTTGCAATCGCAATTTGACGACGAAAAATTTTTGCTTGAACTTCCTTTGGATCTTCCATCCAATAATAATCCAAACCAATTTCTCCTAATGCCACAACTTTAGGTAACGTCAATCGTTCTTGTAATTGTTGTTCAACTTCTTTCGTATAACTGCCAGCCTCAGTTGGATGCCAGCCAATGATACTATAAATAGTTTGGTAGTCTTGACTAAGCTGTAAAGATTTTTCAATCGTTGGTTGATCAAAGCCAACTACAGCCATTTTTGTCACGCCCAACTCCTTAGCACGCTCAATCGTTTCGGGAATATCTTCATTGAATTGTTCCGCATTTAAGTGAGTATGAGAATCAAATATCATTCAAATCGCTCCTTTTCTTTCCTACTTTAGCACATAAACGGTTGAGACAGAAGTCAGATGGAAAAAAAGATGATAAGAGCTTCGCAACTTCCAGTTTTTTCATTCTAGCAAACAAAAATTCTTTCTAAAAATCATTCCTTTTTTTATTTTTCAGGTAACTGCCTACTGAACACCATTCCGTTTCAACACTTTTGATCACGAAAAAAGGGTGCTAAAACAGGAAATTCCAACACCTCCACTTTAGGTTTAATCATCCATTGAACAAATGAAAAAGAGATTGAGACTTAGCTCAACCTCTCATGATTATTTTTTATTTTTATATAAATAAACTGGAATTCCTAATAACGTTACACCGATTCCAATCATCGCCAGTGTTGTTTGCGTTAAGATCGTCATTCCTAAGATAAAAATCGCACCAATAATCGCAATTAGCGGGATTACCGGATAAAGTGGTACTTTGTATGGGCGATTCATCTCTGGTGCTTTCTTTCGTAAAACGAAAACAGCGATAAATATCAGTAAGCTAAACAACCACATTACAAAAATCAGCATATCTGTCAAAAAATCAAATGAGCCCATCGTCATCATGATACAAGCAATCACTAACTGAAACATTGCCGGCACGTAAGGAACTGTGAATTTCTTTGATAATTTTGTTAACTGATTACTAAATGGTAATTCGTTTTCCAAAGCCATCGCGTAAGGAACACGAATTCCTGTCAATGTGTACCCATTCAACGCACCATAAACAGAAATCAGGATACCAATCGTAACTAATTTCCCACCAAATGAACCAAAAATTACTGCTGAAGCATCCGATGCAGCGTTCAAGTTACCGGCAATTCCTTCGATTGGTAAAGTCTTCAAGAAAACAAAGTTAATCAATAAGTAAACCACGGTCACAAAACTTAATCCTAAAATAATTGCTTTAGGCAAATCTTTTTCGGGCTTTTTCATCTCACCGGCAATTGCTCCGACACCTAACCATCCATCATATGCGAACAAAGTAGCCAGCAACGCACTACTCAATCCTTCCATAAAAGAAACATCTTTCCCTGCTTCAATTGGAAAAAGTTGAACCGTACCGGAACCAGGAACCATTAATCCCCAAACAACAATAACTGCAATCGGGATCAATTTAATAATAAGGGTAGCCGACTGAACAGTCGCACCAACTTTAGTCCCCAATAAATTCAATCCTGTCACTGATAAAGCAGTTACAGCTGCAATCAATACCAGATAATCAGTGGATAGCTGAAAAAGATTTGTCAACTGTGTAGCAAAAATAATTGAAAGAGCTGCAATGTTTGCTGGAAAATAAATCAGACTTTGCGCCCAACCTAATAAGAAACTTGGTAATTTTCCATACGCAGCCTCTATGTATTTGACTGCTCCGCCTGTTTCTGGAATCGCTGTGGCTAATTCTGCAACAGTCAACCCAGCACAAATGGTCAAAAAGCCGCCCAATAACCATACAAAAAGTGTCAAACTCGATGATTGTGTGCTGGCAGTTACCGAAGCGGTCTTAAAGAAAACTCCTGCCCCAATAACAGTTCCCATAACCGTTGCTAATGCGCCAAACAAATTAATTTCACGTTTTAATTTATTTCCCATTCCTCATCCTCTTTCCTATTTTTTTATTAATATAATTGCTAGTATAACCGAGTTTTTTCCCCTTGGCTATGCACAAATCCAATAAAGGGTTTTCAAAAAAATCCCCCTTAAGTCGGATGCTTTTTCTTTTATTTTTGATTACAATTTAGCTAGTTTTTATTTAAAGGAGGTTTTGCTTTTGGACTTTCAGCATTCACATCCAAAATTGGCAAATTTTCTCACAAATCATTTTTCGATTACACGAAAAGAACAGCAACAATCCCGTTGGCACTGGGCTACGTTGATTCTTTTTGGTCTTTTGACTATCGCTTCGTTTAGTCAACAACTCCTTCTTCTGACAGGTCTAGTGATTTTGGTTGCGTTATTCAGAGGTCCAGGCTTGATTCTATGGAGCATCGTCTATTCTTTTTTCGTCGGTCTTTTCCCACCATTAGGAATTGTTTTATCCGCAATTTTCTTTTTGCTCAACATTGGAACCTTTACTAAAAATTGGCGCATCACTTTCGTTGGAATCTACTTTTACCTTTATCCGGTGTTAGTCATGAGCTTACGTTATTTCAAATGGGATAATCAGTGGTTTCTCGCTGGTTCATTGATTGTTGGCTTGTGCTTACTTCACTTAATGTTAACAAATCTCTATCAGCGATATGGTATCGGGCGAACGATTTCTTGGTATATCTTTGCGATTCCTTTTGCTGTCTTAAGCGCCCTATTACCAACTTGCTTGAAAAAGCGAGTGAAAAGATATCCTTCAATAAAATGACACTAGGTAACCTCTATGTAAATACAAAAAGGAATCCAATCATGATGATTGGATTCCTTTTGTATTTACGCGATTTCTGAACCGTTTGGCATTCCTTTTGGCGCTTCAACTACTTGTAATGAACCATCAGGTGCTTCCGCTGAGAGAATCATTCCTTGGCTGATTTGGCCACGCATCTTACGCGGTTTTAAGTTTGCCACAATCACAAGTTTTTTACCGATTAACTCACTTGGATCAGGATAATATTCTGCGATTCCAGATAAAATTTGACGGTCCTGATTATCCCCTGCAGCTAAACGGAATTGCAATAACTTATCTGCACCTTCCACTTTTTGACAGTTGATTACTTCAGCAACTTTCAATTCAACTTTGTCAAATACATCAAATTTGATTTGCTTTTCTTTTGAAGAAACAAATTCTGTTTCTTCTGGGTCCCACTTCACTGTGTCCTCTGTACTTTGTGTACCTTCAGACATTTTCATTTGGATATAAGCAACTTCTTCGTCCATATCTAAACGTGGGAAAATCGGTGTACCTTTAGCAACAACTTTTGTTTCAGAAGGAAACTCACCAAAGTGTAAGCCTTCCAAGTTCATGGATTCAGCATCTAATCCTAATTGCTTAAAGATCTTGACTGGTGTTTCAGTCATGATTGGTTGCAACAAAATAGCTGCAATTCGTAAGGTTTCAGCCAAATGAACCATTACGCTATCCAATTCATTTTTCTTTTCTTCGTCTTTTGCTAATACCCAAGGCTCTGTTTCATCGATGTATTTATTCGCACGGGAAATCAATACCCAGATTTCAGCTAAGGCCGTGTTAAATTCCATTTTTTCCATAGCATCATGGTAACGTCCAACTACGTTTGCAGCTGTCGTTGACAACTCGCTATCAAAAGGTGTCACTAATGAAGCATAATCAGGAACAATCCCGTCACAATATTTGTTGATCATCGCAACAGTACGGTTCAATAGATTCCCTAAGTCATTAGCTAGATCGTAGTTTACGCGAGAAACAAAATCTTCTGGTGTGAAGACCCCGTCAGAGCCAAAAGGAACTGCACGTAATAAATAATAACGTAATGCATCTAAGCCATAACGTTCAACTAGCATTTCAGGATAAACAACATTTCCTTTTGATTTAGACATTTTACCGTCTTTCATCAATAACCAGCCATGTCCAAAAACTTTTTTAGGCAATGGCAAATCTAGTGCCATTAACATAATTGGCCAATAAATTGTGTGGAAACGAACAATTTCTTTCCCAACCATGTGAACATCTGCAGGCCAGTATTTTTCAAACAAGCTATCATCATCTGAACCATAGCCTAACGCTGTAATATAGTTTGATAATGCATCGATCCAAACATATACGACGTGTTTTGGATCACGTGTCACTGGGATTCCCCAGCTAAATGTCGTTCTTGAAACAGCTAAGTCTTCTAAGCCAGGTTTGATAAAATTGTTGATCATTTCTTTTTTACGTGATTCAGGTTGGATAAATTCAGGATGCGCTTCGTAATACTCAAGCAAACGATCAGCGTACTTACTCATGCGGAAGAAATAAGATTCTTCTTTGACCAATTCCACTTCGTGTCCACTTGGTGCTTTCCCACCAATCACATTGCCTTCATCATCTTTGTAAACTTCAGCAAGTTGGGTTTCTGTAAAGAATTCTTCATCAGAAACTGAATACCAACCTTCATATTCACCTAAATAAATATCGCCTTGTTCTAGTAAACGATCAAAGATTTTTTGAACAGCTGCTTTGTGATAATCATCCGTTGTTCGAATAAATTTATCGTAGCTGATATCAAGTGTTTTCCATAATTTTTTCACGTCTGCAGCCATTTTATCCACATACTCTTGTGGTTCAACACCTAGTTCAGCTGCCTTTGTTTCGATTTTTTGACCGTGCTCATCCACCCCAGTAAGATAAAACACATCAAAGCCCATCAACCGTTTGTAACGTGCAACAGCATCGCAGGCAATCGTTGTGTACGAGTTACCGATGTGCAGTTTGCCACTTGGATAATAGATTGGCGTAGTAATATAAAAAGTTTCCTTTTCTGCCACGGGGCTCCTCCTCCTTTATCGCATGATGCGAATTCGTTTCCTTGCTAGTATACCACAAAATAATCTTAATGTTAGCGAATTTTTGAAAAGGAAATTCGGCAGCAACGCTTGTCTTCCTAGCTGGAAAAGAGGACAAATTCAGGACACTTTGTACGTTTATTCAGTTACGTTTTTTTGGAAAATTTTTCCTCGCTATTTTTCTAAAAATGAATCATGTATAATAGGAACTGAAAAACCAACGAACAAAGGTAGGAATGATTATGCAGAAAAAACACACGATTTTTATGATCAGTATCGCAGTACTGACAATTGTTCATTTATTTTTTAGTTATTTTTATATAAGGATGTATGGTTACTTTAATTTAAACGGCAACTTGAATAGTTTCCTTCTTGTGTCCAATCTCTTCCGCATCGCATTAGATCTATTTATTATCATTTGCGGATTTCTTGCACTTCGTGAAGAAAAAATGAAATTTTTGCCTTTTTATTTACTGTTCTTTTTAGTCAACTTAGTTTTGCCCTTCCTCTTCCATCTTTGATAACCACGAAAGTTTGCGGGAAGTCCTTGGTTTTTTCCGAGAGTCTGCTACAATAAAGTAAAATGTACTTTTATCGGCAGTGGAGGTGTCAGAATGAAAGAATTTACTTCTAAAGAAGAAGAAAAATTATATTATGAACAAGAAGCCAGTGAAGAAGATTTTTTAACTTGGTATCAAGCACAAGAACGTCCTGAATACGACAAGCCTTCTTTGACTGTCGACATCGTTTTGATGTGTTACAACAAAGAAGAAGATCAGTTGAAAATTCTTTTGATCCAAAGAAAAGGACATCCTTATCGAAACTCTTGGGCATTACCTGGTGGCTTTGTCCAACGAGATGAGTCAACTGGTGAAAGTGTCTTACGCGAAACACAAGAAGAAACGGGAGTCATTATTTCTAAAGAAAACATTGAACAACTTCACACATTTAGCACGCCTGACCGTGATCCACGTGGCTGGGTCGTAACTGTCAGTTATCTTGCCTTTATTGGTGAAGAACCTTTGATTGCAGGAGATGATGCCAAGGAAGTCCGCTGGTTCACTCTAGAACGACAAATGAATCAAATCCATTTGACCAGTGGCGATGTCTCAATCGCGCTTGATTTAACAACTGGCCAATCAACTGGAAAAGATAAGTTGGCATTTGACCATAGCTTTATCGTGTTAAAAGCCTTTAACCGCATCGTCAATAAAATGGAACACGAACCACAAGTCCTCCAAGTATTAGGTAAAGATTTTACAATTACTGAAGCTCGCAAAGTGTTTGCTAAATTTTTGGGAATTGATTTTAAATCCATTGACCACTCAAATTTTAAAAAAGCAATGTTGCAATATTTTGACGAAATTGGTGAACGCCCCGTTGGAATCGGTCGTCCATCAAAAATCTATCAGTTGAAGCCTGAACACCATCCAAAAATGGAAGATTAATCGATAAAAACCAAGGACTGTAACAAAAATCATTACTGATTTAAGTTACAGTCCTTGGTTTTTGGTTTCTCATAATTAGTGAGCTTTTCCTTTAAGCGAAAAGAAAATTCCTAGAAACAAAAGTTTAAAAACTTTTTATTAACAAGGCGAACTCTGGCGCTCCTACCAGTTCAGACATCAAAAAGTAATTGTTTCCCAATTCGTTCCAACAGCCGACTCTTTTCTTGCGCAGAATGACTGTGGATGTCCTGTGTATTAATCAAGATAAAGGTTTTCTGATACCATTCTGCTTTATACCTCAATTTGGTCAACAGTTTGTGCCAATCTTGTACGGAAAAATCAGAAGCAAGCTTCTCATCTGGCAATGATTCAATAAACAAATAATCAAATTTATTCACCAGAACAGCCGAAAGTTGTTCTAAGTAATCTTCCCGTTGATATTTTTGTTTTTGATAAAGATTCAGCACTTTTCTTTTTTGTTTTTGATAATTTTTTGCTCGTTCTAAAGCCTTTTTTCGTTGTTGAGCTGCTTTTGCTCGAATACTCAATTTTCTTTCTGCTACAGCGATTTTTTGATTTGTCACCAAAAGTTTAGGTGCAATAACCTCGATTTTCTGCGAAGTTTCGACTAATCCTTTGGGGCAATACGCGATTCCCACCCATTCATTGGTTTTCTGTCTTTTATTCAGCGGAACTTCACATAAAAAGGAAACATAAAACTCTTCATTATATCGTGAAGAAATCGTAGCTGAACGAATCGTACCTTCGATTGGTCGGTGGACATGCACGTTGAACAACTTTTTTTGTTTTGGTAATTTCAATTGATTTCCTTCTAAATAAATGGTGTGTCCTTGGTTATTTGTGGTATAAGACTGCCACATACTCTTCTTACTTTTCAACTTTGGAAAGCTCGCTCGTCCTTTAAAATAATTGCGAAACGCACGATCCAAATTCAACTGAGCGTTGGCTAATGCCAAGCTATCTGCCTCTTTTAAAAACGCATAACGCTTTTTCAAGGCAGCTGGCGTCAACGAATAATCAATCACACCTAGTTGCTTATAGGTTTCTTGTCGTGAAAGTAATAAGTGATTATAAGTGAAACGAACACAACCAAAATTTTGAATCAACCATTTTTTTTGTTCATCGGTGGGATACATCCGGAATTTAAAGGCTTTGAGCATCAGCACTTACCCCCTAGTTTGCTACGAGTAAGTTTTCTTTTTTTCGTTGCAATTTTTTCGCGTAATAAGCAACTTCTTGTTCTGTTGCGTACACAAAATGTTCTGGTGCAATCTCTCTTAACGTACGTACTTGATTATCATCTGGCTCTGGCTGATATTTGATCCGACGACGTTGTCTCTCATGATCTGGATCTGGTAATGGAATAGCAGACAATAGACTTTCTGTGTAAGGATGAACACCAAAGTTGTAAATTTCATCACTTGTGCCCATTTCCAACAATAAGCCATTATGCATAACGCCAATGCGATCACTAATGTGTTTCACCATTGATAAATCATGGGCGATAAATAAGTAAGTTAAATTTTGTTCTTCTTGTAAATCTTGTAATAAGTTCACTACTTGAGCCTGAATCGACACATCTAGTGCAGAAATAGGTTCATCACAAATAACAAACCGCGGATTGACTGCTAACGCTCGAGCAATGCCAATCCGTTGCCGTTGTCCACCTGAAAATTCATGAGGATAACGTGTTCCGTGACTGGGATTTAACCCAACTGTTTTTAGCAACTCATCAACTTTTTGCGCACGTTCTTGCGGTGATTTTGCTAAACCGTTCACATCAATGCCTTCAGCAATAATGTCACGAACTTTCATTCTCGGATTTAAGGATGCATAAGGATCTTGAAAAATCATTTGGACTTCATGACGAAATTTCGTCATTTCTTTTTTTCCTTTGATTTTCGTTACATCTTGTCCATCAAATAAAATCTCACCGTCAGTTGGTTCATTTAAACGAATGATCGTCCGACCAGTCGTCGACTTTCCACTCCCAGATTCACCAACTAACCCAAACGTTTCCCCTTCATAAATGTGGAAACTGATATCGTTCACCGCATGCACTTCATTTTTTTTGCCAATGTTGAAATATTGTTTTAGACCTTTAACCTCGAGTAGCTTGTTTTTCATCCACTATTCCCCCTTGGCTCCCTTGTTTTTCTTTAAAAATTGCCCAACGACGTTGAATTTCTTCTGGTGGCAGAACTTTTGGTGCTTGTGGTGCTAACAACCAAGTTGCTGCTTTGTGTGTCGCAGATAATTCAAAAAATGGTGGTTCTTGCTCTGCATCAATTTGCAAAGCATATTCATTACGTGGATAAAATGCGTCCCCTTTTGGTGGATTCAACAAATCTGGAGGTGAACCAGGAATTGCATAAAGCTGTTTACTTGCGCTTTCCAACGTCGGCATTGAACCAAGTAAGCCCCAAGTATAAGGATGTTGTGGATTATAAAAAATTTCTTCCGAAGTTCCTACTTCGATGATTTTCCCACCATACATAACAGCCACTCGGTCAGCGACATTTGCCACTACACCAAGGTCATGGGTAATAAAAATAATTGATGTATCAATTTTTGTTTGAATTTCTTTTAGTAATTCTAAAATTTGCGCTTGGATTGTTACATCTAACGCGGTTGTTGGTTCATCTGCAATTAGGATTTCTGGATAACAAATCAAAGCAATCGCAATCACTATCCGCTGACGCTGTCCACCTGAAAACTGATGGGGGTAGCTTTTGATTCGTTTTTCAGCTTCTGGAATTCCAACTAAATTTAGTAGGTCAAGCGCTGCTTTTTCGCCATCTTTTTTCGATACTTTATTATGTTTACGTAAAGATTCTGCTACTTGCTTTCCAATTGTCATCGTTGGATCTAATGATGTCATTGGATCTTGGAAAATCATTGCAATTTCTTTCCCGCGAATTTTTTGCATTTCTTTTTCGGATTTGTTCACAATGTCTTCCCCTTTAAATAGGATCTGACCAGCATCAATGTTGGCATTACTTGACAGAAGTCGCATGATACTTCGAGTTGTAACAGATTTCCCACTCCCAGATTCACCAACGATTGCCAAAGTTTCCCCTTTATTCAAGTGAAAATTAACACCGCGAATTGCTCGAACTTTACCAGCATAAGTGTCAAAAGAAATTTCTAAATCTTTCACTTCTAAAATTTTCGTCATAATTCTCACTCTTTCATTTTAGGATCGAAGGCATCACGTAATCCATCAGCTAATAAGTTAAAGCCAATCATGATAACCGATAAAGTTGCTGCCGGAATCCATAATAGATACGGCAGATATAAGAATGTTTTGTAACCATCACTTAGCATGGTTCCTAATGAAGCAGACGGTGGTGTTAAACCTAACCCGATGAAACTTAAAAAGGCTTCGAAGAAAATAGCAGATGGGATACTAAACATCATTTGAATAATAATGACACTTGAGATATTCGGTAAGATATGTTTGAATGCGATTTTCAACTTTGATTCACCCAAAGTCAAACCAGCTAAAACATACTCTTGATCTTTTAATTTCAATGTCTGTGCACGAACAATCCGTGCCATCGGAATCCAGTTCGTGATTGCCATCGCCGCTACGATTGAAAAAATTCCTGGTTCAAATACAACCAACATCAAAATCATTACAACTAAGTTCGGAATCCCAGATAAAATTTCTAAAAAACGTTGCATTGCATTATCTACACGTCCGCCTAAAAGACCAGAAACCAGTCCATAAGCAACACCAATTGTCACGTCTAAAATGGCTGCAATAAATGCAATCAATAGAGAAATTCTCGTCCCCATGAACAAGCGACTCAACACATCACGACCTAGGCCATCTGTTCCCAAAAGAAAGTTCACATTTGCTGGGACATTTGCCTGTGCGTATTTATCGACTAACTCGCCACCAACCATTGCTTTTCCGTTTAGACCATCAATGCTAATACCAGGAATACGTGGCGGTAAGTTGATATAATCAACATTTTGTGCAGTTGGATTATGTGGTGAAACAAAGATTGTCACGATTGAAATCAAAATGATTGTCGTTAATAAGACCATCGAGATCACTGCGGCTTTATTTTTCTTCAATCGACGCCAAGAATCTTGTAAGAAATTCAGCGAAGGAGCAGAAATCTGTTCACGCTCGGCTTCGGTATTCTTTTGTAAAGGAAGAAACTCGTCTGCAGGAATCTCAGCAACTGTTTCATAGCGTTTCGGTACCATTTCCATTTATCCTCGACTCCCTTCAGAAACACGAATTCTTGGGTCAACTAACCCGTACAATAAGTCAACGACTAAGATAACAAAAATCAACATAAATGAGTAAAGAATAGTCACAGCCATGATTGTCGGGTAATCATTTGTAGTAATTGACTTCACAAATTGTTCCCCGATTCCAGGAATGGCAAAAATATTTTCAACTACTAATGAACCAGTCATTAACGCAACAGCCAGTGGTCCTAATAAAGTCATCAATGGAATCAAACTGTTTCTTAAGCCATGTTTGAAGGCAATTTCCCAACGACTAAGCCCTTTTGCTCTAGCTAATTCAACATAATCGCTATGAAGAACTTCAACCATTTCGGTCCGAATAAAGCGGGCGGAATCGGCAAGTGGCGACATCGCTAAAGCAATTGTTGGTAAAATGGTATAGACGAAACCATCCCATTTTGCGATTGGTAAAATGTGTAACTTCATTGCAAACACATATTGGAGTAACACTGCAAACACAAAGTTAGGAATCGAACGTCCCAAGATTGCAATTAAGGTCGATGAACTATCCACCCACGTGTTTTGCTTCATTGCAGAAATCGTTCCTAAAATCGTTCCAACAAACGTCCCAACGATAATTGCTTGTAATCCTAATTGTAAAGACGGTCCAATTCTGCCTGCTAATAAATTAGCCACAGGTTGGTTTTTAAATTGGAAAGAAATACCAAAGTCACCCTGAAGTAAATTAGAAAGATAAATTCCATATTGAACAAGTACCGGTTTATCTAAACCTACTTGTTTATTCAACATTTCAATCGTTTCAGGACTCAAACGTTCCTGATTGGTATACGGCGTTCCTGGTAATAACTGCATTAAGAAAAAAGTGATTGTGGCAATCAGCCACAGCGTGATCATCATGAAGAAGACACGTTTTAAAACATATTTGATATAACTATTCACAAATGTTTCCCCCTAGCTTTTGACTTCTGACAAATGTTTCGCTACATTATTAAGTAATGAACCAACTGATAAAGGAGCAAAAAAATGAACAAAAAGTATCTTCCTTATGCCATTTCCATTTTGTTGATGGTCCTCATTTTCATAAAAAATTTTTTAACCAATCAATTAACTTTTCTACAATTATCAAATGATTTTTTCTTATGCGCGTTGCCGTTTTTGATTATCGGCGGATTTTTATGGGTTTTTTCCTCGGGTTTCTTTGATCATTTTCAACGATCGATTCATCTAGCTAGAACAAGAAACCGGAAGAAAAAACCAGAGTTCTCGCTGCTTTCATCTGCCAGCCATGGTATGTACAGCTTTTGGCTGATTATTGCCGGGATATTACTTATTTTTTCCATTCTCTTCATGTTTTTCGCTCTTTTATAATTGTTGATGAGAACAGGGTGTGTCGTTGGATCAATGACCTACCCTGTTTTTTCTCATCTTCAATTGTTAACGAATAGAAGTGGTTATTCTTCGATATATGTCCACTTGTAATCCCATGAAGCCCCAGCTGCGTGATGCACGATTCCTTTGACTTTTTCATTAACTAAATGACCTTCAGCCTTTTGGTAAACTGGTGCAACACCCATATCGTCAGCAATGATTTTGTTTGCTTCTTGCAAATCGTCCCAACGCGCTTGTTCATCGCCGGCATCAGCTGAAGAAGATGCTTTGACTACTTTGTCATATTCTTCATTGCTCCATTGTCCGCGGTTATAAGAGTTCCCTGTTACGAATAGATCTGTAAAACTACTTGGATCTGCGTAATCAGCACCCCAACCACCTAATACTGTATCGAAATCACCTGATGATGAACGATCCAAACGAACAGAGAATGGGACTGGAACTGGTTTGACTTTCACGCCATCTAAGTTTTCTTGAATGGAGTTTTGGATATACTCAATCACTTTCTTCGTTGAGTCATCATCTGATGCCATCAATTCAAATTCAAGTGAGTCAATGCCTAGTTCTTTCTTTGCTTTTTCCCAATGTTCTTTTGCTTTGTCTTTATCATAAGAAACTAAATCGCCAGCTTCTTTTGCAAAGTCTTCGTTTGTATCAGGATTTTTTGTCATATCTGCTGGAATTAGTCCAGTTGATGCAACTGAGCCATCCCCCATCACTTGTTTTACTAACGCATCGCGATTGATGGAATACGAAATTGCTTTTCGCAAATCAGCATTATTGAAAGGAGAGTCTTCTTCACGTTGATTAAACTCGAGATAACTTGTACGAGCTTCTTTCACAGATGTATAAGCTGGATCATTTGCATTTTGTTGTGCTAACTCACCTGATAAAATGACATCATCTGCTTGTCCATCTTTAAAGAGATTCAATGAAGTAGAAGATTCTTTTACTACACTTACTTTGACTTCTGATAGCTTCACTTCATCTTTATCCCAATAGTTATCATTTTTCTTGTATGTCCACTCTGTATCAGTACCAGGGCCATCAAAGTCTTCTAATGTAAATGGACCATTGTAAACTGCTTTGTCACTTGCTGAAGCATAAGCATCACCATTTTCTTCAACAACTGCTTGACTTTGTGGGAAGAAAGATGGGAAAGCTAATAAATATTGGAAATAAGGTGTTTGTTTTGTTAGTGTGATCTCTAATTCATGATCACCATTTGCTTTGATGCCTAATTCTGATTTATCTTTTTTACCAGCGGTAATATCTGCTGCATTAGCAACTGGTTCAAATAGATACGCATATTCAGATGCTGTTTTTGGATCAACCGTACGTTGCCAGCCATAAACATAATCTGCTGCCGTTACAGGTTCACCGTTCGACCATTTTGCATCTTCACGTAATTTGATTTTATAAGTTAAACCATCTTCGCTGACATCTGCCAACTCACTTGCACCTGCAGGCTGTGGTTTACTATCTTTATCAAGACGATAAATTCCTTCATATACATTATTCAACGCTGTAAAACTAATTGTATCTGTCGCAACAGATAAATCAGCTGTTGGCATTTCTTGAGGTACAACTAAATTAAATACGCCGCCTCCACTAGCAGAACCACTGCTTTTTGTATCACTGCTCCCTGTATCTGAACTACCACCATAACAGCCAGCAAGGACAAGGCCACAAACCGCAACAAAACCAAAAGTTACTTTCTTCTTCATCTTTCGTACCCCTTTTATCGGAATTTTCAGAATAATTAAATATTTCTGAAGTTGTTTAAGAGTTTAATGAATAATTATTAAAAAAGCAACTACTTTTTTCTCTTTTTTCTAAAAATAATCTCTTTAATCAGTATTTTTCGTTATATTTTTCAGAAAATTCCCTTTATTTATAAAGAAAATAACAATTTTTTGTTTTCAATAAAATAATACGTAAAAAAGATTTGATTTCTTCAAAAAATGCTTTAATGTTCGGTTTTTGCACAAAAAAAAGAGTCGTACAAGTAATTTTCTTGCACGGCTCTTTCTCATTTTTCTTCTTTTTATGTGGTTGGTCTCGGCACAAGACCTTTTGCCATCCAAATATCAGGTTTATTCCAGCCATTTGCATCTGGGATCACACCAACAATTTGATAACCCATTTTCTCATAAAACTCATAAGGGTGACTTTTTAAGTTTTGAATAGCTTGTGCTTTATCAAAAGTATGCTCAAATAAATTGTCATAACTTAATGTTGTTCCATGATCCAGGTCATCTGTACCTAAATACATCGTGATCCCACCTTTTGATGTCACTTCTTTTTCTAAATAGGTTACTAACCTTGTCCCAATTTGATTTCTTCTTCGAGTACTTTCTACTACTAAGGGATGTAATTCCCAGCCTGTGAATCGGTATTGAGGAATCGCTCCAACGAAGCCAATCAACATATCTCCATCTAAGGCAGAAACAGCAATACGATCTGGTTCCATCAACTGGTCAACTTCTTTTGTCGCATTGGTCCCGTATTCTTCTGGCCAAGTTAATCTTAAGAGATCTGCAAGTTGATCCCGCAAATCGAGATTGTCACGATCGAATTCAGTAATAATCATTTGTTTCCCCCCATTCCAGCTCATTTTAGCAATGATTATGAAAAAAACCAAAGATTTCTTCTTGAAGGGTTAGAACTGATCGTTCATTTTAGATCAAACAAAAGAAGACGTGAACATGACACGTCTTCTAAAATAAACAGTCGTTATTTGCTTACTACCTTTTTTTCTTTCTTCATTTGCTTACTACGCAATTGTCCACAAGCCGCATCAATATCTGTCCCGTGTTCTTTACGAACGACACAGTTGACGCCATTTTTCTTCAAGACATCATAAAATTTCAAAACATCCGCTTTAGGGCTCCGTGAATATTGATCATGTTCGCTCACTGGATTATATGGAATCAAATTGACATACGCTAATTTTTTCTTGTCTTGTAATAAATCAGCTAATTGCTGTGCATGTTCTGGTCGATCATTCACGTTGTTCAACATAATGTATTCAAACGTGATTCGACGATTCGTTTTCTCAAGATATTCATCAACTGCTTCCATCAATTTTTCAATTGGGAAGCTTCGGTTGATTCGCATGATTGACGTCCGAACTTCATTATTTGGTGCATGCAAGGAAATTGCTAAGTTTACTTGCAACCCATTATCGGCAAATTCTTTGATTTTATTTGCCAAACCACTCGTTGACACAGTGATGTGACGTGCCCCGATTGCTAGTCCCTTCGCATCATTGATAATATGCAAGAAATCCATCACGTTATCATAGTTATCAAACGGTTCACCAATCCCCATGACAACAACGTGAGAAACTCGTTCGCCCTCTCCGCGTTCATCAAAATAATGTTGAACCATCATGATTTGAGCAACGATTTCTCCTGCGGTCAAATCACGATTTTTTTTCAATAATCCACTGGCGCAGAAGGTACAGCCAATATTGCAACCAACTTGAGTTGTAACACAAACGGACAAGCCGTATTCCTGACGCATCAAGACTGTCTCAATCATGTTCTTATCTGGTAATTCAAATAAATATTTGACTGTTCCGTCAGCTGCTTCTTGTACAACCATTTGTTTTAATGGATTAATCACAAAGTTTTCTGTTAGTTTTGCAATCAGATTTTTTGATAAATTGGTCATTTCTGAAAACTCAGTTACCCGTTTTTGATAAAGCCATTCCCAGACTTGGGCAGCACGGAATTTCTTTTCGCCGTTGTTGATAAACCAATTTGTTAGTTCTTCATTCGTCAAGCCATAAATGGACGTTTTTTCCAAAATTATTTCCCTCTTTTTCTCAAAGTTTCGCTACATACTATAACTGATTCTATCTGGGAATGCAAGGAAGTTTGCGAGAACCTTCACTTGTTCTTTTGTAATAAAGGTTCACTAAATAAAACCAGCCAACACAGGAGTATTCTCTGTGTTGACTGGTTTTTTGTGTACATATAACTTTTTGTTTCTATTAATTATAGACGATCTTCTGGCTGCCCTTCTGGTAAATCGTTCATAGGCTCTTCCAATTGTTCAATAAAGACTTTTCTTGGCTTACTTCCTTCTGATGGTCCTACCACACCATGCGTTTCTAGTTCATCTACTAGACGTGCTGCACGATTATAGCCAATTCTGAATCTTCTTTGTAATAAAGAAATACTTGCCGTTTGCATCTCAACAACTAAAGCTTTGGCTTCGTCATATAATTCATCTTGTGGTTGTTCTGGAGTACCGGTTGACTCCACTTCATCCGTTGGCATCATTTTTTCTTCGTAACGTGCTTCTTGTTGGGATGTTACAAAGCTTACAACGCGCTCAACTTCATGATCCGAAATAAAGGCACCTTGCACGCGGATTGGTTTATTTTCTCCCATCGGTAAGAAGAGCATATCGCCACGTCCAAGTAATTTTTCTGCCCCATTTGAATCAATGATCGTACGAGAATCAGTTCCACTAGAAACTGCAAAAGCCATTCGCGAAGGAACGTTGGCTTTGATAATCCCCGTGATAACATCCACACTCGGTCTTTGTGTTGCTAAAATCATATGAATCCCGGCAGCCCGAGCCATTTGTGCCAAACGAATGATTGCATCTTCCACTTCATTACTGGCAACCATCATCAAGTCTGCTAATTCATCAACGATCACCACGATAAATGGTAAGGTCGGATGCTTCGTGCCATCTTCTACATTCTTTTGTTGAATAAATTCATTGTACCCAGAAATATTTCTAACTCCTGTAGCGGCAAACTTTTCATAACGTTCTTCCATTTCTTGAACCACTTTTTGTAAAGCTTGCGCTGCTTTTCGTGGATTTGTCACAACGGGTGTTAAAAGATGCGGAATCCCATTGTACATATTCAATTCAACCATTTTTGGGTCAATCATCATCAATTTGACTTCATGTGGTTTTGCCTGCATCAAGATGCTTGTGATAATACCATTGATTGCAACAGACTTCCCACTCCCTGTAGAACCTGCCACAAGTAAGTGAGGCATTTTGCTTAAATCAGCTGTCTGTACGCGACCAGATACGTCACGACCTAATGGTACTTCCAACAGTTTATCTGGATGTTTTGGTTGTGCTTCGATCACTTCTCTAAAGGAAACCATACTGATTTTGCCATTAGGAACCTCGATCCCAATCAAAGATTTACCTGGAATTGGTGCCTCCATCCGAACATCTTTTGCTGCCAAGGCTAAGGCAATATCATCAGTTAAGTTAACGATTTTACTTACCTTTACACCTACAGCAGGCTGTACTTCGAATTTCGTAACGGATGGACCAAGACTCGCTTTTACCACTTTGGCATCTACGCCAAAACTTTGGAAAGTTTGTTCTAGCACACCAATGTTTTTTTCGATTTTCTTATATTCATCACTTTGGTCAACCGCTGGAATTGAATCTAGCAAATCAACAGATGGTAATTCATACGCATGATTTTCTTCTTCAGCGGCAATTTCAAATTCTAAAACAGAACCATCATCTTCAGGCACTTCTTGTTCAAGGCCTTCATGCCCATCAATTGGTAGCGTTGTTTGTGTGGGTGTATGTTCAATCGGTGGCTTTGTCTGCATTTGTTCTTGGAAGCTATTGATTGGTACAAAATTTGCTTCGTTGGTTTCTGTCGCTGGTAATTCATCTGGTTCGTCGTATCTTGTTTGTTGACGTTCCCGATTTTTTTCCATTTCGGCTATTTCTGCCTCTGCTGCTTCTTGAGCGGCCAAACGTTTTGCTTCTCTTGCCTGTGCTCGTTGTTCTTTTCTCTCTGCTTTTTCGGCTTGTTTTTTTGCTTGTTTTGCTGGATCGCCTTCCAACAATCCTTGTAGTTTCTCCCCTAATGTTTGGATGCCTTCCAGTAATTGATACCCTTCAAGATTGCTAAATAAAAATGCGCCGACAATCAATAGTAAAACAGCAACCAGATAACTGCCTGGCTGAGCAATCAGAAAGTAAGTGAAATGATATAAAATAGCTCCAATCATCCCACCACCGACATTACGACTGACTTGACTTTGCTTAATATCACTTGCTAATAAATCCCAAGTAGTGCCAAGAATATTTGGTTCTCCACTGTGGAGTTTTCCAAATAAGTGAGCGTGGAAGAAAAGTAAGATTCCTAGATAAAAGAAAATTCCTCCTACCAAACGTCGAGGTTTACCAATCTTTAACTCCGTATTCTTGATAATAATCCAGAATCCTGTGATGGCTAATAACAAACAAAGAATTGGATAAGTGTTACCCGCAAATATTCGAAAGCCGTTGGCAACTAAGATTCCTAAAAACCCTAATCTTAAAAAGCCAAACACAGCAAATAAAATCAATGTAAACCCGACAAAGATCGTCAAAAGTTGCTCTTGTTGTTGCTTTTGCTTTTTCGTCTTTTTCTTTTTCTTTGCAGGACGTTTTTTCTGCGCCATTATTTATCCCTCATTTCATTCCCCATTATACAAAAAAAAGGGAGGGAACTAAAGTTTTGTTTCAAAGAACTCGTTTCTTTCTTTTCATTTCGTCATGTTTTCATAAAAACGTGAAAGAAATTTGATCATACCGAAGAGCAAAGGGAATATTCTGCTACTTTTTGATTATCAAAAATAGATCATCTGTTTAAACTTATGTTCACTAAAAAAGTTGAAACAACAGCTAAACAGCTATCGTTTCAACTTCTTGATTTCGTTTTTTCTTATTCGATTGATTCGCCATTTTCTTTGATGACTGATTGATACCAATAGTAGCTATCTTTTTTGTAACGTTCAAGCGAACCTTCTTGTGTTTCATCTTGATCCACATAGACAAAGCCATAACGTTTTTGGTAACCATTCAACCAACTTAATAAATCAGTATAAGACCATGTACAGTAACCTAAAACCATTGCACCATCAGAGATTGCTTCTTTGATTGCTTTCACATGGTTGGCCAAATAATTAATTCGATACTCATCATGGATTTTTTTGTCTTCAGTTAACTTGTCGTATTCACCTAATCCATTTTCGGTAATCAAAATAGGTGTTCGGTAACGACTAGTGATTCGACGAAGAGCAATTCTCAACCCTTCCGGATCGATTTCCCAATCCCAGTTTGTTCGTTCAACAAAAGGATTCTCAACTTTTTTGTACATTCCTGGCACGCCTGTTTCTTCAGAGGAACCTTTTTTACCACTCGTATTCATTTTACCTGCGCCTACACCATCTAACGGGTTAAACGCATTTGTTGCTGTCTGATAATAATTGATACCTAAAAAGTCCGGTTTTGCTGATTGTAGCAGTTCTTCGTCTCCCGCTTCAATCGTTGGTGCCCAACCTTGTTCCTCTAAAAATTTCATTGCAGCAATTGGGTACTTGCCCCACATATAGACATCCATCCAGTAGTTTGCCATTAGGTCTTCTGCATTTTCAGCAGCTAAAATATTTTTAGGATCACTATTGATTGGATAGTTCGGCGTATACGCAAAACTTGGTCCAATCTTCCCTGGCATATTTAATTCATGGAATTTATTGATTACAGAAGCATTCGCTAAATTTGCGATGTGATTCACTGCATACATTCGTTTCGGATCTGTTACACCTGGTGGATGAACAGCCAATAAGTAGCCCAATGAAGTGAAGACATTTTGTTCATTCAAACTAATCCAATAATGAACTTTTCCACGAAAAGCTTCAAATAATGTTTCGGCATAATTGGTAAAATCCTCAATAATTTGACGTGATTCCCAACCTTTATATTCATCTTGCAATGCTTGTGGCAAGTCCCAATGATACAAAGTAACCATTGGTTCAATGTCGTTTTTGATCAATTCATCCACTAGCTCTTGATAAAAAGCTAATCCAGCTTGATTGACTTCTCCACGTCCTGTTGGAAAAATTCGAGTCCAAGCGATTGAAAAACGATAAGCTTTCAATCCTTGTTCCTTCATTAAAGCAATATCTTCTTTAAAACGGTGATAATGATCGACCGCTAAGTCACCATTGGTACCTTTAAATGTTTTACCTGGTATCCGAACAAACTGATCCCAGACCGACTCTCCTTTACCATCTTCTTGCCAAGCACCTTCGACTTGATAAGCAGCTGAGGCAGATCCCCATAAAAAATCGTTTGGAAACGAAGTTAATGTTTGATGTTCCATTGTCTACTTCCTCTCTTCCTTCATTCAATCCTTACAACCTTAGAATAACACGAAACCCCTTTCGCTTCAAAGAATTTCCCCTTAAAAGTCTAGACATTAAAAAATAATCAACTTCCTATTTCTTTACTACTAACTTAAAAAAGCTTCCTGATAGTTGTATATACATGATACAATGGTTTCAAGTAACAATGTTACCGTTTTCTTTCACTATAAAATAGAATGGAGTTACCATGATGAATCCTAATCCTCATAATATCCAGCTAGTTGCTGTTGATATGGACGGAACTTTTGCACGAAGTGACTATACGTATGATATTTCAAGATTTAAAGATATTTTAGCTAGAATGGCTGCTGTAGGTTGTCGATTTGTTGTTGCTAGTGGCAACCAGTATCATCAACTACGTTCACTATTTCCTGACGATGCTCACGAGTTGAGTTTTGTCGCAGAAAATGGTGCCTTAGTAATGGATCAAGAAGAACTTCTCTTTGCAGCAGATATTAAGGAAGAAGCAATCACGAAAGTGCTCTCCTTATGTAAAAAATATCCCGAAATAAAAAACGTGATGTGTGGATTTAACAGTGCGTATTGTGAACGTGGAAAAGTCAGCGAAGATTTTTTCAACTTAACAAATATTTACTACCACAAATTAAAGTGGGTCGATGATTTTTCACAAGTTGATGATCGTATTCTAAAATTTGCACCCACTGTTCCCGTAGAAAAAACTACCTATTACTGTGAATTATTTGGTGAAAACTTACAGGGAATGTTAGTTCCTACCAGTAGTGGTCATGGTTCAATTGATTTGATTCTTCCTGGTTGTCATAAAGCAGCTGGTTTGCAAAAATTGGTACAACGTTGGGGTATCACACCTGACCAATGCGTCGCTTTTGGCGATGGTGGAAATGATCTTGAAATGTTAAATTATTGTGGGCTTAGTTACGCGATGGCTAACGCGCCTGATGAAATTAAAAAATCAGCTAGCCACGTCTGTCCTTCAAATGACGAGGATGGTGTCTTAGTCACACTTGATAAACTATTTCCTAAATAAGTTTGAACAACTCTCCCTCAATCACTCTCTCTGACCGTCAACAATTACTACTGAATTAACTTTGTGTTTTCTACGAATTTTATTAATGATTCGAGCCAGATTTTATTCGCCCATTTCTTTTTCTAGATCACTGAATCATTTTAGCTAATACTTCCACACCAATAGCTAAACAATGGGTTAAAAATGGCAATGGTTGGGTTGGATTTTATTATCAAAAAGGTTATGATACTGGAAGAAAAGTCATAACAACAAAAGCTAAAACAGAAGAACTGGATTGAGGTCTAAAATGTCAATTGCATATAATAAATTCAAAAAACGCCACCCGTATCTCAACCTGATAATCATTTTTATTGTAGCTAGTTTACTAGGTATTTTGATCGAATATATCATCAATGGAGATTTCATTGGTTCGGGATTCTACACAGCTTTATTTTTAATGATCATTTATTTACTAAAAGCATGGCTTGAACAAAACAATAAAAAACGGAAAAATTAGCTTAACAAAAGCAAGTAACAAATGAAAAAGAGGAATCCTTATTGAAAGGATCCCTCTTTTTCATTTGTTTTAGATTCCTTGAGTCGTTTTCCTATCCACCGTATCAAATAAATGCCACGCCATTTCAGTAAACCTCGATTATGATAACTTTCAGCATAATAAATTACTCTATTAAGCTCCACTTAACTGGATGATAAAATTCCACATGCCTAATTTCATCATAATTCACTTTGCTAGAACCTACATAGATTCCTAACTCATCATGTCCTAAAACAAGACCAACAATATCGTTAGGATAATAGCCTTCAGAATCCCGTTCTTCGATTTGTATAGCAACAGATTCTTGTTTAATGATAGCAGTATTCAACACTTCTGAGATTGCTTCAGTTGTCATTTGTGTTTTTGCCACATTGACCTGAGCAGTTTCTTTCGTCTTACTAGCAATTTTTTCAGTATGGTCAGATAAATACATTCCTTGCCATTTGATAATCCCCCGATCTTCATAATCAAACATGGTCGATTCCTCCATTTCCCCCAGCATGCCCACCAACCAAATGACTTCGGTCAATACTTCTTGCACCTTCAAGATAAGAAGATGCATGAACAATTGAACTAAATCCATATTTCCCACGAATTTTATCAATGATTCGATCTAAATTTTCTTCTCTCATTTGTTTTTCTGGATCACTAAATAAATCTAGTTGCATGGAATCGGTGTACACCAACTTGCTATAAGCTATAGAAACATGTCGGACTTCTTGTCCATCATAAAATTTATGAAATAAATACATACAATACATTTGAAGTTCTTTTGTGTTATTTGTCAAAGGTATTTTCATTTGGCGCGAAAATCCCTCTTTTTCTTCTAAAATAGACGTACCAATCCCTACATGGATACAACTGGTTTTACAACCCTGTTTTCTAATTCTGATTGCCACTTGTTCAGCCATTTCTTTCACGACAATCTCAATCTCTTCTTTTCTAGTATAATCTCTTGGCAAAACTTGAGAGTTTCCATAGCTCTTTTCTTTTGTTTGAGGTGGGACGACTGCGATGTCTGTACGATCAATCCCATTAGCATGGAAATATAATTGTAATCCCATCACACCAAATTTGTTTTTAAGTGAATAAGGTTTCCAATTTGCTAACCCTTCAATCGACATGATCCCCATTTGATTCAATCGTTTTTTGGTGCGTGAACCAATCCCCCAAAAATCAGTCATTTCTCTGATACGCCATACTTTGTTAGGAACATCTTGATATGTCCACTCAGCGATGAATCCTTCATTTCTTTTTGCTTCATTATCTAATGCTAGTTTAGCAAGTAAAGGATTATCCCCTATTCCTACAGTGGCAATCAATCCCATTTCTCGATAAACATGTCGCTGAATTTTTCGAGCCAATTGTTTCCGTTGGTCGCTACGACTTTTCCCTTCCGTCGTAAATAATTTCATTGAGCTAGTGACTTTCAAAATCGATTCATCAATTGAATAAATCAGTAAGTCCTCATCTGCTACATACTTTCTAAAAATATCATTTACTTCCATATTTCTTTTGATGTACAAATTCATTCTAGGCGCAGCAATAATCAAACTGTCAGGAAAAGGGGAAGGCAAATCTCTTGGTCGGCTAACATTAGAGATTCCATACTGTTGTTTAGCCATTGGCGAAGACGCTAGAATCAGACCTGAACCAGTATTATCAGCTTGACTCATAACAACCAGTTCTGTTGTCAAAGGATTCAATCCACGTTCGATACATTCAACTGAAGCATAAAAACTTTTCATGTCGATCATGAAGTAATCATTCACAGGTTCATTTGAATAATCTAGCATGTCGTTACACCTCACTTCATGCTCATTATACAAACGTATGTTCGCTTTGTAAACTAATTATACTAACTTTTTTCGTGAAAAAGTAAAAACGAAGGCACATAGTTTAGTCCTTCGTTGTTGTTTTTTTATTTTTTATTTTTTATTTCTATCACAGCTATTCCCTTTGTTCTGCTGAAACAATCCTTTTATGTTCGTATGTTCTATTATTTTTTAAGAGGTTCTTTTCGTTTTAGTCAATAAATTGGAATTATTTTACTAATCGTTCATTCGTGATTCAATAAAATTTTTTTGATTTGTTCCCAGTAAGTGTTCTTTCCGATAATCAGCGATAACTCCCCCGTCAGACCATAACGATCCACTATTTTTTTATTTGATTGTAATCGCCCTTTGATCAAGTAAAAAACGCCTTGTTCGTTTGTAGTACTAGTTTCAGGTATTTCTGTTATCTCTCCATCAAGTGTTGTTGCTACAGCTTTTCTATCTAATTTGAAGTGAACGAGCATTCCTGTTTTGATATGTGTCATTTCATTTGCTGGTATCCTAGCAGTAAATGGTATTTCATTGTCTTGCATGGGTGGATAAATTTCTGCTAAAAGTGTTCCTTTTGGTAGGAAGGTTTGTTCATTTACTACATCATTCAAATGGAGAATACCGTCTTTTTTGGCTCGTACTGTTCCTAAATCGATTTGTTCGTTTACATTCTCTAAAAGTATTTTCTTTTTCTTTTCAAACTCATCTAATTCAAGTATCTTTTGCTTCGTTTTCGCCAAAATTTCTTCCTTACTTTGTGCCAACCTTTCACGTTGTGAGTTGATTTCATCCTCCGGTGTAACAGGTTTGACAAGCGTTTCTTGTTCCATTTGTAGTTGTTTAACTTCTTTTTTTAAGTGGCTGATTTGCTCATCAATGGCTGTCAAAGTAGTTGCTTGGATTTGCTCTTTTTTATCTTCTGAATCATTTTTTAGTTCCATTTGCCATACTTGATATTTAGCTTCGATTGCTTCTGAAACATCTCTAATTGTTTTTTGATCTTTCCATGCTGTTCTTACTTTTTCCCACTCAGATTGTTCATTTTTTCGTATAATAATCTCCTGACTATGCTGGTCCATATTTTTCCGATATGTTTCTTGCTCTTTCTGATTTGCTACCAGCATTTGTTTTGATAAAGACTCACTAGCTTCTTTTTCTGCAAAGAAACTTTTTAATTGGTTGCTATAACCAAAAGCATCCTCTACTTTAAAAAAATTTTTTCCTTCAGCTAAGCTATCAAGAAAAAGCTGCGCTGCTTCTTTTTGTTTTATAAAGTTCTCAATTTCTGTTTCCAATTGGGCTTTCTCATTAGCTAATTCCTTCGTATTAAAAATAACTAGAGATTCTCCACTTTTCACTGTTAAGTTCTCTTGTAATCTATTTTCTTTAATCTCTGCTTCTATCGGTACTTGAATCTTTTCTGTGGATAAAGGAGTTATTTGTCCTTGTGCTCGTACAACGATTTCATGTTTAGCAAATGCTAAGAACAAGCCAGCGAACAGAAAAAAAATCATAATAGGATAGAGGATCCAACGATAAAAAGTTTGATGTTGTTGTCGATATACATTTGAGTGCTCAAGCCAATCTTTATTTTTCATTACTTCCCCCACCATTGTTAAATCTCCCATAGTTTTTGATACATACCACGATTTGATCTTAGCTCCTCATGCGTCCCTTCTTCAACAAGTTTACCTTCGTGAAGTACAAGAATCTGGTCACAAGCTTTCGCAATTGGCAAATGATGAGCGATAAAGAGGATTGTCTTTTCTTTTAAACCCAGCAGATATTCTAAAATAGCATGCTCTAATAATGTGTCTAGTCCACTGGTTGCTTCATCTAATATTAAAATATCTGAATTTTTCAATAATGCTCGAGCAATTGCTAGTCGTTGACGTTGCCCACCTGAAAGATTCGCGCCCCCTTCTTCTATCATCATTTCAAATCGTAAAGGTTGTTGATTAATATAGTCATTTAGTTGAACAACCTCACATACTTCTGAAATCCGTTCAAAGTTCGGTATATTCACTAACCCAAATGTCAAATTTTCAAGAATAGTACCACTGAAAAAAAATGACTCTTGTGGAACATAGGTCACATTCTCTCGTAATTGTGCGTAGTCAATATCTAAATGATTGATTTTGCCATAACTAATTGCTCCATCAGTAAGCGTGTAAAAATTCACAAGTAACTTTGCCAACGTGGATTTTCCTGAGCCGCTTACGCCTACTAAAGCGACTTTACTGCGTGCAACAATGTGACAGGAAATATTTTTTAATACTGGAGTTTTCATAGTATAGGAAAAAGCTACGTTCTCCAAATGAATCCCATTTTGAAATATTTCTTTAGTGATTGTTTGTTTCGTTGAGCTTTCCTTTTTTTCAGGCTCAATTGCTAGTATTTCGTTCAATCGTTTATTTGCTACCTGAGCCGTTTGCATTTTGACCTGTAAATTAATAATATTCTGCAAAGGATCTGTAAAAAAAATCAATAATGCGTTATAGGTAATTAACTGACCCAAACTAATTGTTTCATCCATCACATAAAATGAACCTAACCAGAGAATAAGCGCACTACTAATCAATTGAATGCTATGTTTGATTCCTTGCTGTAGATTATTCAAAGTCACTGTGCGAAAAGATTTTTTCATCAACTTAACGAATTCATGATCAACTCGATGATAAACTTTTTCTTCACTGTTATATGCCTTGATTGTCTCAATTCCTTTTAGACTCTCTATTATACTTGAATTTAATGCTGCACCTGCCATCATTTCCTCTTGATTTGCGCGTTCATAACTTTTGACAAAAGTAAAAATCGTCAGAACATAAAACGGTAACGTTCCCAAAGTAATCACGAAAAGCATACTGTTTTGAATAGCTAGTGTAACGCCAACAAGCAAAACCATTCCGATATCTAAAAAGATTGAAAGTGTCGCACTTGCTAAAGCATCAATAATCTTATTTGCATCAAGAAATCGAGAAATAATTTCCCCTGACTTTCTGGTAGCAAAAAAATTCATTGGTAGTGAAAGAACATGTTTAAAATAGTGTAACATGATAGCTATACTTAAGCGCTGACCCAAAACAACTAATAAATAGTTCCTACTATACTCAAAAAGAACGCGAAATAAGTAGACAAAAATCAGACCAATGGAAACAATCGTTAATGTCGATCGCGCTTGATTTGGGATGAAATAATCTAAGATTCCTTGAAAATAATAGGAGCTTCCTATTCCAAATAGCGTAATAAATAATGAAGCAAGTATGATATGTGCAACTAAATTTTTTTGTTGCCAAATAATTGGGAAAAAAGAACTTAGCCCAGCAACTTTTTCTTTACTTGGCTGATAGGAATCCTTTGGTGTTGGTAAAAGTAAAACACCTGTCCATTCTTTTGAAAATTCTATTATCGTTTTCTTTATTTTTCCTTTTGCTGGATCGGCAATCAATAAGAAATCATTTTTCACACCATATACAACTACATAATGCATATAGCTGTTATTGACACAAATGTGTGCAATTAGTGGCGTGGGCAACTCTGTTTCCTTCCAAACTTCACTATCTGCTTGAACAGCTAAGCAATCAAATTCCACTTTTTCCAAAGCCATTTTCAAGCCAAAAGCTGAAGTTCCTTCTAAATCTGTTCCAGAAAATTCACGTAATTTATAAATAGGAACTTCTGATTTATAAAAGTTTAAAATCATTGCCACACAGGCAACGCCACAATCTTTTTCGTCTTGCTGTTGAATCCAAGAAAAACGCCTCATATGACTTTTCCTTTCTCAAAAGTATACATTTTTTTTATGTAGGTGAATGTTTTATCAAACTTGTCACATTAATCGAATCCTGCGATAAATCATTTACCATTTAACATAACTAACTAACACTAGTATGCCATTTGCCTTAAACTGATAATCAATTATGTCTTGAATCATGGGAAAAATACTCCTGAGTAAAAAAACAGCTGGTTTCTCTTTTATTCAAGCTAGAAATCATATACTTCAAGACATTTTTTATCGATAGAGAAACTTCTGTGCTATATTTTCAGCGTAGTAAAAATCGCTGTATAAAGGTCGAGATAGAATCATGCAAAAACAACGCATCTGCTATTTAAAAAGACAAATGCACATCGTTAACTGCATACAAAATGGAAATTTTCAAATAACCGATCTGATTAATCTGAGGTGTACTCAATGATAGAAAGAATCTGGCAAAAATATCTATGGCTAATCAAAATCCTCTTAAAAAGAATCATTTGAAGCTCTTTCACTTTTGGACATTCATGAGGCAAATTATGTGAAGCTATTTGATAGCGTCACCATGTGATGAGTGCCGATAAAAGAATGGAACAACTCAAGTAATTTGCAAATTTCCTTGCTGTATCCTCTTTTAAAAAAGAAAGATGACACAAAAAGAAGAAACCGACTGGCAAACTGAATCCCCGGTCGGTTTCTTCTTTTTTGATCTACTTATTCTCTCGGCTAAATTGATTAAATCGAAATTTTTTTATGTTCTAAAGGCTTGCGAGTGCCTCTTTGATCTTTTTAGCTTTTCCAATTGCAAACGTTCTGAAAAGGTCTGGGCTAAAATAAACAAATCGATTTTTATAGTTCACTTCTTTGACGTTGTTTAAGTTAACTAAACATGATCGGTTTATCTTAAATAAAGTTGGATACTTATCCGACAATTCACTCAATTTCCCATAAAATTCATATTGACCATCTGCAACATAAAGAATTAAGCGATGGGGAATGTCTGAGGTCTCGATAAACCAAACTTCCTCTAAATCTAAAGTAAACGTTTGGGAACCTATTGAAAAAACAAAATAGTCAGAGACATGCAAAATAAGGACAGAGGATCTTAGTACTTCTAATTTTATCTCGCTTGGCAGCTCGTCTTCTAAAATAGCTAATAATCGTCGCACTGTTTTCTCTGAGGAATGAATATGTTTCGCAGTAGCTTGTATGGTTTTTGGGCCTGTTAATAAGTAATTCAGCATTGCCATCTTTCTTTTAGTCGCCTTGTTCAGCACTAAACGTCCGCCAATTTTATACATGTCGTTTCCTCCTTACTTGTTTACTTTCCATAACCCATACCAATTCTTTCTATTTTGTGTAGACGTTTACACGACTCCTAAAATTATCATACCATGAAATAGGATAACCCTCTTTCATTAAGGCTTGTTGGTAACTATCTTTCTGTGACTCACTTCCTAACAAATTAGAGATAACACTAAAATAGCCATAGCTAAGATCTTAGATGAAAGTTTTAACAACCGATCATTAGCTATGGCTTCTTCGATACTACTTTATGGTCTTGCTAGTTGATCTATTTATGGTTATCGCATGGATTTATGTTGCTTTCCAAGAAATTACTCAACGAATCAAACCACACGTTTATTTGATTCATTTCCTTAACTTTTTAAAGTATTCATCGGTCGTAAAAAAGAATACATCTATGGGCCCGTAACTAATTGCCAATGAACAGTTGTTTCGTAACTATTGACCCCGGTTTTTCCTGGTACTCTGAGAGACATTGGATTTTTTTCGCTTTCCATGCCCATTGAGACAATTCCCGCTGGATTTGGTTGCTCAGTGTTTGTTGTTCCTGCGAAGCGTTGAGGCGCATCATTTAAAACTAACTCTGAAGACGCTTCTATGAGCAAATTGTCTTGATTGGCTTGATGAACATATGGATTTATCACTATTTCTGCCCCATTCATAAATAGCGCATCCTGACTCACCAACAATTCCCAACCCGAACGTTCTGCTATAGGGCGCATGTCTTGCACAGTTACCATTGGTCGTTGATCTTGATTAGCTAATAATAGCGTTTGATCAAGTAAACTAAACGGTGCAGAATTGAAATGCATGTCACTTGCATAACGAATCGATAATCCTTCAATATCCGGATTCACTTCTTCTGGGAATACAGGAGGCTCACTTGGATCAATCGAGGGGATTTCCGGTTCCATTTCTGGCTTTACTTGTAGCTGTAAATCAGGAAAGATCATTCCATCGACGATTGCTCGATAGACGCCACTGTCTGATTCTTGCACATTTACCAGTTCTAAAATGGTAGAAGACGCACCTTCAATAGTCGTTTCATCTTTTTCCCATTGTACGTCAGGTGTGTAGCTATCCCAGACTCGGCTTTCAGTTGAGCGAAGTTGATATTGTGGTGCAATCGCAAAACCAACTGTTTCTCCAACAAATACAGATTTTTCATTTTCTGTCCCTACTTCATAGTCTAAGGCTCGAAGGATTGTTCTTTCAGTAACTCCTGTCATCGCAAGTTGGGTTAATCTAATTCTTAAGCTATTTACATTCCCTGCAGAAGTCTCTACATAATGTAATGGATTATCCTCAAAAATTTCACTCTGCATTAAAAGAATATTACTCGGAATGAAAATATTTGTAAGATTATTTCCACTAAACACTCTCTCTTCCAAGGTTTGTAAACTATTTGAAAGTGTTAGACTTGTGAGATCATTGTTTTGAAATGCTTCTATCCCCATATGAGTGACACTATTAGGAATAATCACCGATGAAAGTTTATTCCCAGCAAAAGCCTGTTCACCTATAGTTTCAATACTATTCGGGATGTCGACACTCGCAAGATTTTTATTATAAAATACCTCATTTTTGATTTCTGTCACTGGCGAAGGCTTGTCCCAACCTTCTTCATTATTCAGAACCTCTGATGGAATAATAACGTCTCCACCTTCGCCGTTATAACGGATAAGAGTTGCAGTTGACTCGTCCTCTGTTCCACTAAATTCAAAGTCAAATTCAGCTTGCTCTATGCTTTCGTCTATTACTTCCAAGGTAAGATCAGGAAATCGTTCTCCATCAACTACCGCATGATACACGCCACTATCTCCCGGTGTAACTGATTCAAGTTGTAATAACGGATTTGTTTCTCCAGATAAACTAGTATCATTCTTGAACCACTGGACTGTAGGTGTATATTCTTCCCAATTAAGGGGAAGATTTGCACTTACTCGGTACTGTTGAGAGATTTCGTAGTTTACTTCTTCCCCTTTTGTTAGCACTAGTTCTCGTTCAGTTTCCGATTTGTAATCTACTACGCGCAAAATCGTTCTCTCCGTAGCACTTCCTCCTATCAAAGCCAATATTCCAACACCTGCTAGCACCTCTACATTGTTTACTTCCGTCTCCATATACTTCAAAGGATTATAGTCAAAGATTTCTCCCCCCCCTGAATTAAAGGAAGGAGGGATTGTAACCCTCGTAATATTGTTCATCCCGAACGCTCGAGCCCCTATAGTAATTACGTTATCTGGGATTACTAACTCCGTAATAAAGTTATTATAAAATGCGTTATCAGCTATAATTCTTAGACTAGATGGTAGAAACACATCGCTTATATTAGTAGATTGAAAAGCACTCGGACCGATTTCTGTCACATCGTAGTCCCAGTTCTTCCAAAAAACAGTTGCTGGAATGTCCACCTGTCCACCCGCGCCGTGGTAAGCTGTGACCTTTGCTGTGTCATCTGTTTGGTTTAGTTCAAACTCAATTCCATTCTCTATGACAGCAGTTACCCCTACAACTGTATCAGAGTCACTTAGTTCCTCTTCTAGCGTTTCGTCTAGTGATTCTGCATCCCCCATTTTCTCTGGCACATCACTATTTTCTTCCTTGTTGGTTGGCTCTTCCACAATGGTTGGATTCTCTTCCTCTAAAACAACTGGCTCATTTTCTTCAACGACAGGCTCTATTTGCTGATTCCCCTCTTCGATAGATAGTTTCTCATTAGATACTTGAACATCCTTAGAAGTTTCTTCTGCCATTTTCTCAGTGCTTACTTCTGTTTCACTTGTGGTAACGATTTCTGTTGCTTGCACGATACTTGGCATCATCAAAGCTAAAACCATACATAGGACGGAGACTTTCCGCCAGATTTTCTGTTGCATTTTTTCACCTACTTCGTTTTTCGTTTTGAATACACTAACCAAGCAATCACCAATAACAACAACACAACCACACCACTGGCTATTGCCAAGTAAAGACTGGTTTGATTCGTTTCTAAATTCACCGCTTGCTCATTTAATTCTCTCGCTTTTTGTGCGGTGATGGTAAAATCCTTTTCAAATTCCCATTCTTCTTCGCCAGAAGCAACCACCATTTTTAATCGATAATTACCGGCCTGTAATGGTTTCGTGCCTGTGCTAATCCCAAAAGGTAAGGTCGAATTAGGAGCCATGCGCATATCTCCTCGTGTTTCTACATAAATGGGTGTCTCATTTCCTTCTTCAAACACTTGTGCTTCCACCTGCACGTCATTCAAAATCATCGGCGCTTGATTTTGAATCGAACCAACGACAAAACTTCGTCGATTTCGTTGGTCAACGGTTACTTGTGTTAAGTCCACTGTCGGCGAGACGTCTTGGTCTGTTTGGTTAATAACCACCGCTAAGGAATAGGAAAAGCGATTTGTGATTTGGCTTTCACTTTCTGGCACTTGTTCAGAAACTGTGATTCCACCCAGCAAGATACCATCAAAAGATTGTTCTGGCATTATCACTTTCGCTTCAATCGTACGTGTCTCCTTTGCATCTAGTGTGATTGATTGTTCTTCAAGTTCAACGATTTCAGCAAAATTGATTGGCAAGGTAGCATCTGGTTCTGCTTCATTAAATCCATAATTGATTACGCCATTGCTATTGGTTGTTGCGGTATTCACACCGATGTCCAGTGCCATTTCTTCTTCTGAATTGTTTGTCACTTGAACTGCCAAAGTCTCTTCTTGTTTTGGCTCTAAGGTGAGATCAAAATACGAAACGTCTTCATTTGTTTGGCTTTCGGGCAACACTGCTTGTACACTAAAATCAGGTGAACTTGCTTCTACTAAATTGCCTCTAGTCAAAAACAAACCTACTACAGAGGCTAAACAAATCAATCCCACTACTACTCGTCGCACGTATGCATCTTCCTTTCTTTTTTAGCTGTGTTTTTTACTGATGAACAGAACAGGGACAGCTCTCTTTCCCTGTTTTTTGTCTTACTCTGGTCCGTTTGTCAAATTCCACATCAAGGTTGTTTCGTATGCACCAACACCTGCACGTGCAGGCACATCTAATGTGACATTCCCCATCCCCATCGAAATCACACCTGCATCTGCCTCTTGATTATCTGCTTGTGCAAAAACTTCATCTTCTGTATTTACGATTAATGAACCTGAGGCAGTCGTTACACCAAAGTCATTTTCTACCACATGAGGATTTATCGACATCACAGACCCGTTCATGAATTCCGTTGCTTGACGAACCGTCAATGTCCAGCCATCTCGTTCACCACGAATGTCTTCTACCGTGACCATGTTTTCAAATTCTTGTTCTTCCAACTCTTCATCGATTCCAGAATCAGGTTTTGCAGTTAGACGTTGTGCTTGCGTTGAAAATTCTGCGCTTCCAAAATCAAGTGAGGAAACATATCGAATCGATAATCCATCTCCACGATCCGGATTCATCTCCCCCGGATCAATTGGTGGTTCTGGTTCTCCCGGGTCAACGGGAGGAATTTCTGGATTTCCCGGATCAACTGGCGGAATGGTAATTTCTGCTGTGACAGAAGAATTGGCATCAAGAGGACCATCATAAGTTGCAGCTGACACTTGGACACCAATGCCTACGAATGTTGCTATTAAAGTGAACGTACTGAATAATTTGATTGATTTCATCTTATTTTCTTCCTGCTTTCTGATCTTTATTTTTCTAATTTCAGTATTAGTCTTTTCCTAAACAGTTCTTTCATAAGGAGTTTTAATGTGAGTGATCAAGTATTTAGCCCAATGGACCATCCGTTAATTCCCAGACAATCGTCGTTGTATACTCTCCTGAAGCATAATCTTCACCAGGAATAACTAATTGAACAGCTTGATCTGGTTGCGCCATTCCCATAGAAACAGTGTGACGGGCGTACGGTACTTGACCAGCTTCCGCAAATATTGTTGCGTTGGTACTTAATGCAATTTCTCCACCAGGATCAATACCAAAATCTTCCTGATTGCCACTATGAATATATGGATTCATTTTGATTTCTGCACCATCTAAAAAATCATCTTCATACCGAACCGTTAAAGTCCAACCCTGACGTTGAGCATCTGCTCGACGATCTTGAATTGTGACCATTGGCGAAAATGATTGCCCCGCTGTGTCTACGTCATCTGCTGCAGCAATCACTTGTTCTTCCCCATTAATCACAACTGTGCCAAAGTCTAAAGGAGATACGTATAAAATATCTAATAAACCCGGCTCTAGATTTGGGTTACCTGGATCAATCGGTGGTTCTGGGTCTCCTGGATCAACCGGAGGAATGATTACTTCGCCATCATCTTCAATCAATACGCGTACTGAACTTTCTGCTTTTCCTGCATCTGGAAATTCTGTTGTGGCTTGTACAACAACATTACCACCTGTAATAGCTAAAATACCGACTGCTGTTAATCCTACTTTTTTCATCAATTTTATTCCTTCTTTCTTTTTCTATTTTTGATTAAATATGCTCCGCTTAGCAGTAGTAAAATACCACCAAAGAAAAGCTTGTTATTTGCAACGCTTCCTGTTTTGGGAAGCAAGTTGTTCTCATTATTGACCAACTCGCTATCCTGTGGGTTGACGATTCTCACACGCACTTCGGATTCTTTTTGGACAGCTGTTCCGGCGTCTGCTTCTATGGCATAACCCAAGGTCAGCGTACAAAGAAATACTAGAAAACATGTACGAATAAATTTACACACTGTTTTCCTCCTGTCTTCTTTTTTAACACCTTAGTGAAATTAAGTTACCAATATATGACATCTCGCTCGATTTCATCAATATATTCAATGGCTAAGATTCTCCCCATACGAGTAAGCAAAACCGTTTTGATTTCTAACTCAGTCATCTCTGGCTCAAATGCAAAAGCTCGTTCTAAATGTAACAACCCACCACCTTTTCTTTGACTACAAAATCCCACACGATAGACGTTAATATTTTTCATTTCCATTCCCATGTTGCTTTCCCCCTTTCACTTTATGGATGGTTGACAAATCAAGCATCTTAACTCTAGAATTTATGTTAACAAGCTCTGGAAATACCCGCATTTTTCTTTTGTCCTAAATTGTCCCTTTTTCTGTAGAAAGCAGGAAATTTGCTTTTTTAACGACCAAAACCAGCCATTTATTCCTAAATAGATGGCCAAATGATTTTAAATGGAATTTCTTCAGTAAGGACTAGTAAGATAATCCATTTTTTTCTACAAAACAAAAACCTCTTTTGCTCACACAAAAGAGGTTCCAGACTGTAAACAAAGTCCCAAAAAAGGGATGACGTCTACAGTTTTTTATTTTACGCTTAATATACGAAAGTGCTTTAAAGAAACGCGAAAGAAACATGTCAAAACACGCAATGAATGAAATAAATCAATACATGATGGTTTCCTTGTTGGAAAAAGTCGCAGTGCATACGAGGCTAATTTTTGCTGCCATGAATTTAAAGAAGTTGGCCCTATGGGGCTAAAAGAAAAGCTTTCACTTTTCTTTTTTTACTTTGATACTAAGACAAAAAAATACGTTCAACACTCTATTTTCTAAATGTTGAACATATTTGTCTACAGTCTGAGGGACTATCTATTGAAGGTAGTTCCTTTTATCACGTAATACATAAAGACCTTAGCATCTAAATCAGCTAAACTCTTTCAATACCATCTATTCTTGCAAACTTACCTTTAAAGCTTTAACCTCAGTAAGTGTCATCAAAACTAGCAAACTAACTAGATAAATACTACTTAAAAAAATGATAACTGCGGTCAAATCATAATGATCCATCAAAAAACCAATAATAATAGAAGAAAAACCACCAACTGCACGTCCTAAGTTCATAATGAAATTATTCGCAGTTGCTCTAATTTCAGTTGGATATAAACTACTAATAATTGCACCGTACCCGCCATACATGCCGTTGATAAAATAGCCAACGACAACTGCAGCTGCGATTAAACTCCATTGACTGTGAGCCATTACCAGTAGGAAGACTGACAATGAAGAACAAATCAAAAATAACGTAAATGCAGTTCTAGGTCCTAATTTGTCCATAATGATACCAAAAGTCAACATTCCTAGTGACATCCCTGCAATCGTACTAACCATCCATATGGAAGAACCTGAGACAGATAAACCTAATTGTTTCTGCATAATGGAAGGTAACCAATTCATCAAACCAAAGTAACCAGCAATTTGCACTGGCAGTACCCCAATAACATACAACATTTTCCAACCGAACAAAGGAATAACGAGAGCTGCTAAAATAGCTGCTAAAGCAGCCCCTACCTGAGCGCCAATTCCTGCAATCGAAGAAGCTCTTCCAATTTGTTTTTTCGAAAAGCTTTCAGAAATTAAGGACATACATGCGCCATATTCTCCCCCTGCACCAATCCCTGCGATAAAACGAAAAAGATAAACGAGATAGATATTTGAAGCAAAAAACATCAATAATGAAGCAATTGAGAATAAAATGACTGTTTGTGAGAATACTTTTACTCGTCCATATTTATCTGCCATGAGCCCAAAAAAAATACCTCCAACGAGCATCCCCAAATTAGTGATTGTAGCGATCATTCCCGCCTGTGTGCCACTAATATGAAAAGTTGCAATCATTGAAGATAAAGAAAAAGCTAAAAACATGATATCCATATTTTCTAATGCGATTCCCGCTGATGTTGACAATAAAACTTTCCGTTGATACTTTGACATTTCACCTTACCCCTTTTCCTGAAAAATAACCCTAAATTATCGAAATTATACATATAAACGAAAGAAAATGCAAGTATTTTTGAATTTTCAAATGAGTATAATTTTAGCAGTCCAAGTTGAATAAACGACTCACTCATAACTATCGCTAATTAGTGCTTTAACTGACTAAATTGTCAATGAATTGTTGCAAGCTTGTCGGTATAGTGATTTCAACTAAAAAAAGCTTTTCACTTGAAGTTTCCTCCTCTCCTAACTGATTATTCTATTAAATAAATGAGTATGGTTGAATTAACTGTTGCGTAATTCAACCATACTCATTTTCTCATTATATATTGCGGTAAACTGCTAATCTTAGCTGGTGATTTTACACCTTCATCACCAGCGATAGTTGTCCTTAAATCTACATAATTTTGCAAAGAAACATCTTTTAAATAAAATGAAGTTTTCCATCACTAACTTCGGCATTTAGAATCAAAATTTCAAACCCTGTAATCGAATTGGCTAAGCCAATTTTCCCAGTTCGTTTTTTCAGGATCTACATCATTTAATCACCTCAAAAATTGTCCGATTGTTTCTCGCGATTCTACATTCCAATTCTAGCTGTATTGCTATTTTCGTCTGCTATATCACTAACTATTAATCTTAGATACAAAATACATCATTAAAATAATAGCGTGTTGAGCGTGTTTGTCTACAGTCTGAATCTCTTTTGCTCACACAAAAGAGATTCATTCTTTTCTTAATTAATATTCAAATTGACGATAATAACGACGAATATCTAGTGGATGACAATTTAGTTTTTCAACGTGAGCATCTATTCGTTGCGTCACGCAGTGCATCAATAAATGAGATAATACTCTCCCTCTATTTTTTTCACTAATTCCTTCGATAGGATAGTCTTTTGAATCAATAAACGTATAATTTCCACAGATACGTGGTAATAGTTTTTTTACGCGTTCAGCTAGCGGCCGTTGCTCATCTTCGCCTAGGAATAAAGTTACTGGTGTTGTTTCATCAACGATTTCTAATGTGCCATGTAAAAATTCAGCTGCATGAATTGACTTGGATCGCAACCAACTTTGTTCTTCCCAATAACACATTGCATACGAATATACACCTCCCCATTGATTACCAGCACCAATGAAATAATGCATTGTATCGTGGCGATGTTTTTCCGCGAATGCTTGACCAAAAGTATCTGCCTGCTTTTCTGCCTCAACTAATCCTTTGGCTAAATGACCTTCTAGTTCCGCGTAATATTCTTCATAGTCAGGAAAATCACCATTGTTATTCATTAGTCGATCAGCTACCATAAAGAATTTGATTTGTTCTGTACCAGGTGCAGGATAAGTGATTACATAGTCACAGCTTTCAGCAAGTGGTGTATCTTTTGTATCAATAAATCCTACTAATGTTGCCCCAACTTTTTCGATTTCATTAACTGCTTTAACGACTTCTTCCGTTGTTCCAGTAACAGATGACAAAATCACAAGTGAATCTTTCGTTAATCTCCGATTTCCTGTCGTATAATATTCGGCAGCGTGTTGAACGTAAACTGGTAAATTACTATGTCCCTTAATGTACGTTTCCGCTTGTAGTGCTGAAGCGTATGTTCCTCCAATTCCTAAATAAAAAATGTTATCATATCCTTTTTTGCAAATCTTATCTACGATGTGCTCTACGTGTGGACGTAAGTTTAATGCACCTTGAATATCATCAACTTGTTTTTGTTCATTAAATTTCAACATTTTTAACTCTCCTCAACTTTTTCTATTTTACTTTTTAATATTGAATCAAAATCATTAAAAATTCGTTTGCTTAAATCTATCCCTTTGGTTGTGGCTATACGATAAGCTAATACTTGAAACGGAATAACTAGTAGTAGTGGAGAAAACTCCTCAGAAACAGCAATATTCAATGCCAAAGTATCACTATCAGGGCTGTCCTCTGTTGTAATCTTGAACAATTTACCAACATAATTAGCCATATAATTTGCTAATGCGTATGACCGACTTTTGTTACAACTTGGCGTTTCAACAAAAAACAGCGTATGTTCCCAGTTTGCCTCCAAATAAGGACCGTGCATGTATGACTCTAGCTCAAATCCTTGGCTAGGACGACGAACTGTTTCAGTGAATTTCGTTTCAAATTCTTTTACCGTTCCCCAATTCGGTCCATAACCTAATGCAACGAATCTTCCACCAAGTTTCAATATTTTCTCGTGTTGTTCAAAAAAAGCATTCGACTGGTCAATCACTCCTTGAAAATGACTGATTAGCTCATATAATTCTTTTTTTAATTCGTTTAGTCGGTGACTATCAATCTGTTTTTTAGAAACGCCAACACGAATGGCAAGTAGCATAAGATGTAGCACCGTTGCTGAAAAACCTTTTGTCACAAACCCTACTGTCTCAACTCCCATATTCAAATCAATTACATAATCAGCTATTTGTGCAATGGGACTTGTTAAATCACTTGTTAAAATAATTTGTTGTATCTCACTACTTTTTAAGTTTTTGATAGCATCCACAGTAGAAGCACTTTTCCCGCTTTGTGAAACACCGATAATCGTATCTGTTCCCGCTATTAGTCGTCCATAATGATTAAAATGATACGGCTCTTCAATCACAATCGTAGCATCAGCTATTTTTTCAAATGCCATTTTAGCGGATAAACACGCATTATACGAAGATCCTGTAGCCAAAATTGTCACTGTTTTCAGCTTTGTCAATCTGGGATCTAACGTAAAATCATACTCATCTAAAATTTTAGACAGTGCTTTTTGTTCCTCATTGATATAGTGAAGCATTGTCATTGGTTCCATTTTATTTCCCCCATTCTAAAAAAAGCCGACCCATGAACCAAAAATCCCAAAGATAGCTAAGCCTAATAAAATCGTTAATGCTTTGACTTCCTTTTTAAGTAAGTAAAAGACCACACCGAAAGCGCCAAGCGATAAAATTTGAGGAACAATATCGTCAAAAATACTTTGAACTGTTACTGCATTTTCTCCTGTGCCAATTTTTAATGGAATATTGATATCAATCATTGAAGCTGTCATTCCTCCCACTACCATCAAACCAATGATCGAGGCTCCCAATGTCAAACTTCCCATCATGCCATTTTCTTGAATTTTCTTTAAGAACCCTGTTCCCAACTTATATCCCCAAGATGTTGCAAAATAACGAAATAGTAAATGAGGTATGTTGAAAATAAGTATAAATAGAATAGGTCCTAATATATTTCCTTGCATTGCTAACGAAGTACCTACACCAGTAGCAATTAAACGTAGTGTTCCCCAAAAGAAAGAATCGCCGATGCCTGCCAATGGGCCCATAAGTGAGGTTTTGATATTATCAATCGTGGACACATCAAAATTGGGATCATTGGCATTTTCTTCTTCCATCGCTGCATTGATTCCTAAAATCAGCGTAACAATGTGTGGTGTTGTATTGAAAAACTCCAAATGGCGTCTCAAAGCATTGGCCATTTCATTCTTAGTTTTGTAAAGTTTTTTCAAAATAGGAATCATTGCATAACAATAAGCAAGATTCATTTGTCGCTCATAATTCCAAGAAAATTCCATCTGAAATGAACGCCAAAATACTTTGCTCAGTTCTTTCTTAGTGATTTTCAACTCATTATTCTCATTAGAAGTCCTCATCAACTATCCCTCCTGTTGAAGTTTGGGCGCTGTTTTCTTGATTACCACGTACATTCATAATGTTAACAACTACGACCGCTACGATAGCGCCAAAAATTGCGATTCCAGTAACTGGAATTTCTAGATAAGCAGCTAAAGCAAAACCTAGGAAAAAATACGGTGCTACTTCTTTATTGATTAAAAGTCGTGCTAGCATAGCAAATCCAAGTGCTGGAATCAATCCCGTTGCTACAGATAATCCATGCTGAATGAAATCAGGAATCATGTTTAATAAATCACCGATTGTTTTACTACCCACCACAAATGAAACCATGACCACTAAACCTAGCATCAATGATAGACCAAACCCTGCAGTCAAATGCATTCGCTCAACACCTTTATAGTTTCCTTCTAGAGCGTATTTGTCCGCTTTTTGGTTCATGATTGGAATCAAAAGACCAAGATAGACGTTCTTTAAAATCAAAGTCAATGTCGCAATAGGTAAGCCCAATAGCAAAGCTGTTTCTGGTCCCGCATCAGCAGTAATGGCGAAAGCTGTTCCTAACACACCACCAGTAACGACATCTGGTGGAATCGCTGCACCAACAGAAAATGAACCGATAAATGCTAATTCTAGCGTAGCTCCCATAACGATTCCAGTCTTCAAATCACCTAATACTAGTCCAGTAAATAAACCTGTAACGATTGGCCGTGACAGTAACGATGTTCCTAATGCATATTCCGACTGGGCAATAAATGCAACAAGTCCGAGTAAAATTGCTTGAATGAACATTTTTCTTCAACCTTTCTTTTAAAGAACTTCAGTAACAATAACTTTTTTATCAGAGGGTACTTGTCGTATTTCTACTTCGATTTCTTTATCGACCATTTCTGCTAATAGATCTTCTTCTTCCGGTAAAACATTGACTGCTTTACCCAGACTTCGTGTTCCTTCTTTTGCTTTGATTCCACCCAAATTGATTTTTTTGATTTCTGGATAGCCGTCTGCTAATTTCTTGGCATCAGCAATTGACTCCACTACAATAAAAAGTTTGTACTTATCTGTCACACCACTTTGTAATGCTGAAATTGAATCTTCGATATTTTTGATAACCAACTTTACTCCTTGTGGTTTAGCTAACTTGATTGTCGTTTTCCGAATTTCATTTGTTGGTACATCATCATTTGCGATCAAAATACAATCTGCCCCCAACCCTTGTGTCCAAGAAAATGCCACTTGTCCATGTAATAAACGATGATCCACTCTTGTTAATAAAATCATTATTTTTCCTCCATTTATTTCATGATTTAAAACTCTTCTTCCTCTACTTCGTTGCTGATTAATGAATTACAAAACAGAATCGTTTGTTTCGTTTTCTCTAAAGTTTCTTTAATTAAACTTGGGAGTGATTCTGTTATTTGAAACTGCATAGTTAACTCAATTAAAAAAGGTAAATTCATTCCTGTAACTAAATAAAAATTATCTTGTTGAATATACGTTAAAAATTCATTGTTCACACTCCCACCAAATAAATCCGTCACAACTACTAACTGATGATCTTGGTGGCGTTCCATTATTTTTTTGACTTCCTTTTCTAAATTAAAATCTTCACTCAAGTAGCAATCTAGTGTTTCAATTTCTTTTTCTCCACAAATCAAATCCAAAGAAGATTTTATCCCAGATGCTAACTTTCCATGTGATGCTAAAATCAGCTTTCTTTTCAATAGTTTTCACCTCTCCGTCCTTTACAGTTAAATAAAAGCAAGCAGTGTGCCAACTTTTAGTGGCGTACTGCTTGCTTTTCTAAAATTCTTTAGTTTTCATTGAGGTGTCAGTGTTTCTATAGACAATATCAAAAATATAAGCAACTTCAGAATCTGGAATCACGACACTATAATCACGTTCAATGACACTAAAAGCTTTTTTAAGGCTCTTCAAGTGTTCCTTTTGACACTGATCAAATATCAAGGGCCCCTCATAAGTTTCGATTGGGATATTTCGAATCAAACGCTCAATCAGACAGCTAACATGGACATATAGTGCTAATTTTTTTGCATTTGATAACTGAATCAAGTTAACTAATTCCAGGTCACGTATAAATAAATCAATTTCACTCATCACTTTATCCGTATCAAGAATTGTGACTGAATCAATCACTCTTTCTAATGAAAAATTTCGGACGATGTTTGTATTAAAAATCTGCTTTTCTTCTGGTGTCATCACTTGACTTAGCCATTCATTCAATTTCTGATGCTCATCTCCTGAGATCAGTTCTTCTAAAGATAGGTATGCTACACCTTCAATTGCTGGATCATCTGTACCAATAATCCCTAAGACGTCATAAACAGAAAAAACAATCTCATTTACTTTTCTTTCATTTAAAATCCGATATTCTTGTGGCAAAATTTTTAGTTTGCAGGAATTAGGTAAACTTTTTTCTAATAACTGACTAATCTTAGTTGCCGTTCCGATACCTGTTTGACAAGTGGTTAACAAGGCTTTTGGTCGATTTTCCTCTGGATAGATGATTTCCCAATCAAAATGTACTTTATCAACAGACTCACTTGCTATTTCATTTAAAGTTCGTTGGTTCTTAATGTTTTCACCTACTAAAATCGCTAGTGGCGTTGTCACATTGTTCATAATGACAATTGGTACATTGATTTGCTTCGGAAAATACTGATAGATCTCTTTGAGGCTGCCCATATCCACTAAAATGACTAGTCCATTAGAAATATCATTGTTTTCACTGTATACTAGGATTTCTTCTGCAATTTGCTGTGGTGTTACATCTAAAGACATATCAAATGATTCAAAAATATTATGTTCTAAAAAACGGTTCGCAACATTTGCAATACTACTAGCTGTCGCATAACCATGGGCGACAATAATTGCTTTCGGTATTCCCTGTTTTTTGATCCAATCTGCTTTTTTTAAATATAGGGTCAGAACGATTCGATCCATTACTGATACTTCAATATCAACCTTTGGTTTGCATAACTCAAGGATTCTTTCAACATAATGATAGCTTGCTGGATAGGCTTCCAAGAGCTGTGCTTCCAGTTGATAGACTAACCCCATAATCTGTCGATCCTCAGGTATCCAACGACTAGCACCACGTTGAAATAAATAATACCCAACTGCGTATACGCTATTCCCATTAAACTTTATCTGATAAGCATTTTCCATTTGTTGAAAAGTTTCACGAATATATTGCGTTAGGTATAGCAATGTCTCATGTTTTTGGTTACGGTCTGTTTTAAATAGCAAATAGTCAAATAACCGATCAACTATTTCTTTTAATTTTAAATGGCACTCGTTCAAATGCCCATGAGCTTTTTGATATTCTAAAATGATAGTTGATAAAAAGTCATCCACTTTTTCTTGATTGTGCGTATTTGGCATCATTAAATTTTCTACTTTAGATTCACTATGAATGTCTATTTCTTCTGGAAATGATGTTTGTAAGTTGTAACTATGTTGCGAAAACAATCTTTCTGGTAGCTGATAAATGGTCAATTTGAGTGGCTGTTCTTTCATCGATTCAGAGAAAGCTTTAGCCACCATGACCTTAATAATATTTTTTAATTCCCCAATATTCCCTTTAAATTTTCCATTAGCCAGTAATTCAAGTGTTTGACCACTAATCAAAAGATCGCGTTTGATTTTTGTTTGTTCATTAATCAGAAAAGAATAAATTAACTCGACTCGTTCATTCTTCTCTCGCTGTTGTAGTGAAGGAATTGTCACTTGGATCGGGATTCGCCGAATAAATGTATTTAAGAAATTACTAGTTAGCTCTTCTGTTGTTGCAAAAAATAACCTTGTTTGAACATTAATTGGATTACTTGTATCTCCCATTCGATAAATTAAATGCTGATCTAAATAAGTAAATAATTTTTCTTGACCTTCAGCAGTCAAGCGATGCACTTCATCTAAAAATAAAATCCCGCCATTTGCTAATTCAAATGCGCCTTTGCGATCGTCATCCGCCCCAGTATAAGCTCCTCTCACATGTCCAAAAAGATTACTAGTCAGAAGTTCAGGATTATTCGCATATTGTGCACAATTCAATGTCACAAAAGGTGCGTCTTCTGCTATAAGATCATTTTGGATACAGTAATGATGAATCAATTTAACCAAATAGCTTTTTCCTGTACCACTTTCTCCATTAATCAGGACAGGTAATCCACCATCAGGATAGTTAAGTGCTGCCTTGATTTGTTCAATTACTTGATGCAAACTCTTATCGTGACCGATTAGAAGAGAAAATAAATCTTGTTTTTTACCAAACAAGGGTTGCTCAGATAAAACTTGTTTAGCGTTTTCATAATAGTTTGCGCGCAACGTAAAAAACTGTTTTTCGAATGCTTCTTTGTGAAAATAATAAACTGGACGTGAATTTATCTTCACTAACTCACCAGTTTCTGTCATAAGATTTAAATATTGACTAACTGTATTTCGTTTCACTTTAAATATTTCAGCCAACTTTGAAGCAGTGAAGATATCACTTAAATCATTCAAATTGAGAAATGCCGTTTGGTTCTTCAAATAATTCAACAATTCTTCTTTCATGTACTCCCCCCTTCTCTTTATAATAGAAAAAAAGCCTTCAAAGTCAATCCTTGTTTTTCTTTAGAAAAGTAGCTAATTATCATATATTAGTCGCTTCAAATGCGTTACTTTCCTATCCCCTTCTGGAAATAGATCCACAAACTATAACCATTCTCCTGCTCATTTTCAAGCGATTGCCTTTTAACTTTCATTTTTTTATTTTCAATCAGGTGGCTAATTCATAAAAGAATTGGACTGGAACAAAAAGTAACCTAAATAGAAAAACGCCCAAAATTCGTTTTGAAAACGATAATTTTAGGCGTTTTTTAAATTGGAAAATATGTTAAGAACGGCTGGATTTTAATTTTGTCCCTGTCTCGTCTTTTACTTATTTTACAACTACTGCATATTTTCTTGCATTGTAAATATTCTCAAATGTTGTTCGGCTTAACCAATATGACCCGCTGATTGGATCAGAAACATGAACTTGATTACTGCCTTTATTGTAGCCATCAAGTGTTACTGCATGGTTATTATTGGCAGCTATACCAAAATTCCAATTGCCCCAACGTATCGGTTGGAAATTAATCGTTACCCAAGCAACTACTGGGTTACCGCTTTTCACTTCATTTAAAAGAGTATTCATCGAACTTCCAGAAATATTTTGCACATTACCATACTTTTGTCCCCAAGTTGTTAGTGGTGCAGGATAGATTGCGGAATAGGTCCAAGAATTTTCCACAAAGGGGCTACCAACAAAACCTGTATTTGGATTTCCATTTGTGGATTTAGGAATCGTATTTAAAAATTGGGTTAAGCCCCAGTTGGTGATTTTTCCTTTGTATTGTAAAGCTTGTAATAGTGAAGCACCTTCACAACCACTTGGTGCGCCCAAAGCATATTGGTTGTAATTTTTTACACCAAGAAGCTTATAGTCATCATTCGTTTGTTGACCATTTCCTACTGCGTACCAGCCTACACCTTCATATGCCCAGCCTTGTTTACTAATCACATTTTTCTCGTTTTCGTCTAGCGTGTAGTGATGCCAATTGACTCGTTTACTATACAGACGACTAACAGGGATTCCATTTGAGCCAGTGTACGAGTACCAACCAATACCTTCATATTTCCAACCATATTTCGTGATGTTGTCGCGCTCTTTCGCATTTAACGTGTAAAAATGTTCCCCATTGTAACGGTTGTACAAACGATAGACAGGCGCACCCGTTGTTGGTGCTTGCCAACCGATTCCTTCATAATTCCAACCAATTTTTCTCAGTTTATCACGCTCACCAGTATCTCTTGTGTAAAAATGTTCCCCACTATAAGGATTGAACAAACGATACATTGGGAATGTTTTAACTGAACTACGTGCATAAAGACTTGGTCCACCTTCTTGTAGCTCTTCTTTTGGCGCCTCCGTTGCCTCTGCTTCAGCTTGCCCTTCTTTGGCTGGTTGTTCAACAGTTACTTGCTCCCCATTGACAATAGCTGTCTGCACTTCTTCATTCATTAGGTCATTCTCTGTAACTGTACTACTTGTCGTCTGTTTCTCCCCATAAGTAGACATTACCGTCTGCTCATCCGTTCCTGTATACGTTGTTGTATCCATTGTTTCTTCAGCAAAAACACTTGTCGTTGCTAACATCATTGTCGACAATAACGTCACACAGGCGAAATACCCTACACCCTTTTTCATTAAACCGTTCCTCCGTAAAAGATATGTTTCATTAATGATAACATTCTTTTTTATATTTATAAAAAAAGACACAAGTAATTCAAATGAGCGCCTATCTGTCCTCATCTCCCTAGGTTCAAATACTCTGGTCACTTTATATAGCGTAAACTTCCCTCTCTTTCTATTTATTTACTTAAATATAAAAATAGCTTAAGAAACCCCTCACTGATTTCTTAAGCTATTTTTCATTTAGTCATTTTGGCGTCACATTTTCCCCAAACCATCGCTTCGACAGTTTTTGAAATTCACCTGACGCTTCCAACTGGTCAAAGGCCTGATTGATTTTGGTCACTAATGTCCGATCTGACTTTCTCGCACCTACAGCAAAGTCCTCACTTGCATATTCCCCAGTTAAAATGTGATAATCTTGCAATTGATTTTTTTGTTTCAAATAATAATTTGCATACACACGGTCCATCAATAATCCATCAATTCGACCACTTCTTAAATCAATCAATGCTTCATTAAAGCTATCATATAACACAGCTTCCTGATCTTTTACATAATCTTTTAAAACTTCTGGTTGTTTCGTAAAGACATCATAACCGGATGAACCATTCTGAGCGCCTAAAATTTTCCCCTTCATGTCTGCAAAGTTTGCTATTTCAGAACTTTTAGGGGTTATCAAGACTTGCGCATTCTCCATGTATGGCTGCGTGAACTGCACTTTTTTTTCACGTGCAGGTGTCTTCGAATAGCCGTTCCAAATCAGATCGATCGTTCCATTGGTCAACTCAAATTCCTTCATTGACCAATCAATTGGTTGAAAGTTGACTTTGATTCCATATTCTTTGAACACAGCTTTAGCTAACTCGATATCAAAGCCAGTTAACTTGCCTTCTTTATCACGAAACCCCATAGGGACAAACGTATCATCTAAACCAATTGTTATTTCTTTTTCTTGATTGATTGTTGACCAACTGTCTTCTGTTGGCTTTCGTCCACAACCAGAAAGTCCGAGTAAAATAAAAAGAACTAAAAATAATGCCCGAGTAAATTTTTTCATCTATTTTTTCTTCCTTTCTTTTACTGGTTTGGTGTTACTTTTAATAACTGATCACTCACATTTTCTGCAAAAACTAAATCATGGGTCACGATAATCTGAGTTACGCCTTCTTCTTTCAAAGATACAATTAACTTCTCAACTTGTTGACGTAACTCGGGATCAAGTGCACTTGTTGGCTCATCATAAGCCAACACTCTTGGATTCATAGCTAACGCACGGGCAATTGCCACACGTTGTTTTTGTCCACCTGATAATTGGAAAGGATAGCTGTCTAATAAATCACTGATACCTAAAGATTCTGCTAGCTCTTTTGCCTTTTGGGTATACACTTCTTTCGACTGCTTTAATACATTCTTAGGTGCTAAAGTGATGTTATCAAAAATACTTAAGTGTGGAAATAATTGAAAGTCTTGGAACACAACACCCACTACTTGTTCTCGATTTTTTAGTTCTGCTGGATTAAATGGTTCTTGATCTAAATAAAACTCGCCACTATCTGCTTTTTCAAGTCCAGCTAATACGCGAAGGAGCGTTGTCTTCCCACCACCTGAAGGACCAACGATAGCGAGTGTTTTACCATCAGGAATGACTAAATCTAATTCTTTGATTACTTGCTTTTTACCAAATGTTTTACTTACTTTTTTTAACTCAATCATCTTTTTTTCCTCCTAGCGATAATAGTTCAACTTCTCTTCTACTTGTTTCATCACCAAAGTCAAGATTCCTGTTAGCGCAAGATAAATTCCTGCTACCCCAATCAATGGTAATAAACTAGCATCACGTTCCATAGCAATCTTCCCTGCACGCATAACATCTCCCAAGCCTAGAATATAGACTAACGAAGAATCTTTCACCAAGTTGATAACTTCATTTCCTACTGAAGGAAGAACAATTTTTATTACCTGTGGGATAACGATTTTCGTTACTGTTTGAAAAGGACTAAATTGTAAAACTTGCGCTGCTTCATACTGTCCTTGTGGAATAGATTGGATCCCACCGCGAAAGATTTCGGCAAAGTACGCCGCATAATTCAATACAAAAGCTAGTAAAGCTGCTTCAAAACGATCAAAAACAATTCCTATCGTTGGTAATCCATAAAATACAAAAATCAATTGTAAAAGTAATGGTGTTCCTCGCATAACCCAGACATACGTTTGAAGAAGATAACGAATTGGCTTAAAGTTGAGCGATAACCCCAACGCTAAAATCAATCCGAGTGGTAGCGAACCGACCAATGTCAAACAAAATAATTTCAAGGTTGTCAGTGCGCCAACTAATAATTGCGGCATAACTTCAATTAAATCTTTCATTGTTTTTCCTCCTTTAAATAAAAAAAGCCCTCTTGGCTTAATGCCAAGAGGACGTTCACACGTGATTCCACCTCTGTTTGCTTTTTCCTTGCAGAAAAAACCTCCAGCGGTCATGTTCCCAGAAAATAGTGAAAAAAAAAGCCTTCGGTCGTTATGACCAAAGGACGAATAAACGTGGTTCCACCTTTTTTTGTCGGCGCTTCACAGTCAGCCAACCTCATCTGGTCATCAAACAATGACCGCAGCTATAACGGGCTACCCGGGTTCTCCTACTTCTCGATTTCAGAAAACCGACTCCAAGATGTGTTTCACAATTAGTCGCTATCTCTTCGCACCAACCAGAGACTCTCTAAAAACTGCTAATGGCTACTCTTCTTTTCGATGTCATTTCATTTACTTACGTTGTAATTTACAGGATTAATTTTCATTTGTCAAATTTTTTTTACCTGTTAAAATAAAAAGAAATGAAGGAGGTCGAATGAGCCATGTCCCAAGCAACTGAACAAGAAGCATATGATTTACTTTCTCACCTCAAAATTTCTTATCAAAAAGTTGATCATCCAGCAATTACATCTGTCAAAAATTTGACATTTGATTTACCTGGTCCTCAAGTCAAAAATCTATTACTGAAATCAAAAAAAGGAAAGCAAATTTATCTTGTTATCTTGCCCGATGAAAAACAGGCTGATTTAAAAAAATTAGCCGATGAATTATCTGAAAAACGACTTTCTTTTTTATCGGAAGAACAAATGACTCAATTATTAGGGGTTCCTGCCGGTACACTCACTCCTTTAGCGCTCATGCATGATACCAAAAATCAGATTCAAGTAGTGATTGATGTAGCAATCGACCAAAAAGACACCGTTGGCTTTCACCCAAATGTGAATACAACGACACTAATCATTGACTTTGTAGATTTTCAGAAAATTTTGAAGTATTTAAATCATCCGCCGATTTTTGAAAATTTATAGAAATCTGAAGTTAAGTAAATAAGTCTGGTTCAAATTTTCTTTATCCCTACTAAACGATCTGCTAAAAACTAACAGAAACCTTCATAAAAAGCCACACAACTTTCTACATGAGAGGTTGCGTGGCTTTTTTGTTTTTCTTTTGTTCTTCAGCTGTTTAAATACTTTTGAGCAATTATTTTTAGAAAAGTGTTCTTACTTGTTTGAAGCGGGATGTTTTGTGCTACAACGCTTTGCGCCACAACCTTTTTCTACGGTGTTCAAGAAGTAACTCCTTCCAAATAAGCCTAAATTATTCAAAAATTTGGGAAGCAATTTCTGATAATTTTTTCTTATTTGTTGGAGCTGGGCACTTCTTTCACAACCTTTTTCTACTACTCTTTCATCGCAGCTCTTAAAGCAGCTGCTAACGGACTTTCTTCTGGCTCTTCTGCCTGCGAATATTTTTTCATCAAACGACGTTCCTCGTGCTTCGTCATCTTTTTCTTTTGCTCTTTTTTCCCTAACATTTTTTCTGTCGTTCCATCATACTTACAACGGAAATAAGCACCATTTTTTCCTTCAATGATTTCCATTTTTCGATGGCATTGTGGACAGCGATGGTTAGACACCTTAGGATCTTTTCGTCGACGGTAACTACAGTCCGCATTCGTACAGACATAGATTTTACCATCACGTGTATTCTTTTCTCGTAAATTTGACCCACATTCAGGGCATTTCTTTTGCGTAATTGAAAAATCTTGATAAGATTGCTTGCTTGTTTTGATTTCTTGCACTAAACGTTTCGTTTCCTTTTCAATTCCTTGAAGAAATTGATTGGACTGTTTCTTTCCAGCAGCAATGGCTTCTAAATCTTTTTCCCAACTTTCAGTCAATTCCGGTGTAACTAATGAAGGATTGACTAATTCAAGTAATTGCTTGCCTTTTGGCGAAACTTGTAACCCCACTGGTGTTCGCTCCATCAATTCTGATTTGATCAATTTCTCGATAATTTCTGCGCGAGTCGCTGGTGTACCCAAGCTATATTTCTCCATAAATCCGAGTAAACTTGCTTCAGTCAATGGTTTTGGTGGTGCTGACAGTTCTTTTTTCACTGTAAAGTTTGGCGCAATGCGCTGTCCTTTTTTCCACTCAACTTCGTTAGCCGCTTCTGCCGTTGATTGTTTCCACCCAGATTGAACTACTCGATTTTGACGAAAAACAAAGATTTCTGTTCCAAAACTTACGGTAATTTTTGTCTGGCTCACTTTATGTGGTTCCGCAAATAACATTAGGAAACGTGTGACGATCATTTGATAAATTTTCTGTTCTTCGTTACTCAATTTTTCATAACGCGGACGGTTTTCCGTTGGCAGCAACGCATGGTGATCCGTTACTTTGTTGTCTTGAAATACTTTTGTTTGTTTCACTACTGCGCCGTTTTTCAAGTAAAGTTTTACTTCTGGTGCAAAATCACTAACAGCTTGTAGACGCTCTTTCATCGTGCTTTTCATATCATTTGTCAAATACTTACTATCTGTACGCGGATAAGTTACGATTTTGTGTGTTTCATATAAACTTTGAACTAGGCTTAATGTTTTTTTAGCTGAATAACCATATCGTTGGTTGGCTTCACGCTGGATTTCTGTCAAATCATAAGGAAGCGGAGCAGGCTCGGTTTTTAGCTTCTCTTGAATCTCTGTTACCGTTCCATTCGACTGACTGAATGTTTTCACCAATGCTTGCGCTTCTTCTATTTTTTTCAATGCAAATTGATTCTTTTGAAGCATTTTCGCCTGTTCGTGGGCCACAGTTAAATGAATCGTAAAATAAGTTTGTGGTCGAAATTGTTCGATTTTCTTTTCTTGATCACGCACTAAAGCTAAAGTCGGTGTTTGCACCCGGCCCGCAGATAAATTATCTTGATATTTAACTGTCAATGCACGTGTTACATTTAATCCGACTAACCAGTCTGCTTTTGCCCTTGCCAAAGCAGAAGCATAGAGTGCATCGTATTCTTTGGCTGGCTTGAGGTGCTTAAATCCTTCTTTGATTGCTTTGTCTGTTTGAGAAGAAATCCATAAACGTTTCACTGGTTTACTAAAATGTACATATTCTAAAATCCAGCGCGCAACTAACTCGCCTTCTCTTCCAGCATCGGTCGCAATGACAACTTCCCCCACATCTTTTCGGGTTGCTAATTGTTTAATTGCCTTTAATTGATGCCCAGTTTTTGGTAGGGGTTTGATTCCTAGATTTTTAGGAATCATTGGCAATGTTTCCATCTGCCAGCTCTGCCATTCTTTGTTCAAGTCTTCTGGCATTTTTAAACTCAATAAATGACCAAGGGCCCAAGTCACGATCACCTTGGGTCCTTCGTAATAGTTTTTATGTTTTTGATTAGCTCCAAGCACCTTGCTTAGGTCTTTGGCAACGCTTGGTTTTTCCGCTAGAATTAGTTGTTTCATAAAATTCCTTTCCACTTTCTACGCTGAGTGGTTGATTCTCTTTTAATAAAGCTAACCCTTTATATTGTTGGAGATCATCATCACATTCTTCACACCAGCGCTCTTCTCCTTCATTCCAAAAGGCACTTAGAAAGTTGCTCTTCGCATTGATATATTCATATTTTTGATGGATTGCGATCCATTGTTTTTCATACTCAGCTTTGGCTTCTTCAAAAGAATCGAAGATTTTCTCATCTTGAATATCTTCTTCCCAATTTTCGAAAAACCACCATGGCTCATTATCACCAAACATGGTTATTACTTGATACATATTTGCGTTCCCTCTTTTCAACTTAGACGTAAGCATTTTGTTCTGCTCGTTTCACAATAGCTACATCTTAGTCACTTTTCAAAAAAGTTGCAAGAAATCACTCTTACAAAAATCTAGCGAATTTCTTTTTCATTTATCCAAACCTTTTTTAGATGACAATGTCGCAATAAAATCTTCAATCATCCAGCGGTAGCTTTCTTCTGGATCCACTTGTGGTTCACGCGTAAAATAGCCTAAAAAACGTAAAGATAAATAACCATGGATCAGACTTCTTAGCTCACGGCTGCGATGAACTTTTTCTTCATTTGTTAATTCGAACACTTCAAAAATCTGCAAGATGATTTGATTCGTTTCATGAATTCCATCCAGTAAAATTTCTTCATTTGTGTGAGGAATACTAATCAATAATTCATAGACTGCACGATTGGCAAAAGCAAATTCTTGATAAGTTTTTGCATATATTCGTAGTGCCTCAGCACCACTTTTCCCAACTAACGCTCGTAATAATTGGTCGTTCAGTTCACGTAAAAGCTGCGCGGTCAACGCCGTTTTCACCTCACGAATATTTTTAAAATAATTATAGAGTGAGGGCGATTTGATATCTAAACGTTTAGCTAAATGTTGAAAAGTAAGTTGCTGTACATCCATTTCTTCTGCTAGCGCACGAAAACAGTCGATGATTTTTTCTTGAGACAGATTTCTCTTTTTCATTTCTTTAATCTCCTCATAGGTAAAAAAATCCTTAACATTCATAGTTTAACACGAAAAACTCGGATAAAAAAGGGAGTTTTATTGATAAACTACAAGTTGTAGTTTATAATAATCGACTGTAGATGAAAATTTTCAGAAAGAAGGATTTTGTTTGACTACACAAATAAAAAGAAAATTATTTAGAAAAAGGGAAGTTTGGGAACGTAATCTACTCGTTTTATGGTTTGGAACTTTTATGGCTGGTATTGGGTTTAGTCTGGTCATGCCATTTATGTCACTTTACATAGATACGTTAGGTCATTACAGTACCGCTCAGTTGAATTTTTGGAGTGGCTTAACCTTTTCTTCTACTTTTTTGGTAACAACGATCATCTCACCATGGTGGGGCAAACTTGCCGATCAAAAAGGGCGAAAATTGATGCTGTTACGAGCTTCTCTTGGCATGGCAGTCGTGATTGCTCTAATGGGTTGCGTCAGCAATGTTTATCAACTTGTCGGCTTACGTCTCTTACAAGGTATTTTTTCAGGCTATATCAGTAACGCCACAGCTCTCGTTGCGACAGGAACTCCTAAAGAAAAAAGTGGACAAGTTCTTGGAACACTGGCAACTGGATCAGTTACTGGAACATTGCTTGGTCCGCTATTAGGTGGGATTTCTGCTTCAACATTTGGTTATCGCCCAACATTTTTTATTACTGGAATTATTTTATTTTTAGTTTTTCTACTTAGTTTATTTTTTGTTCATGAAGAATTTGTCCCTGTAAAAAAAGAAAACATGGTTTCTGCCAAACAAATCTTTCGAGAGCTTAAATATCCTCAGGTTGTCTTAGGAATGTTTATCACAACGATGATCATCCAAGCATCTAATAATTCAATTAGTCCAATCATTAGTCTGTATATCCGTCAGCTGTTGAATGGACACGGAAACGTGACCTTAGTTAGTGGAATCATCGCATCCATTCCTGGAATCGCAACTTTGATTGCTGCCCCCCGATTTGGACGGCTTGGTGATCGAATCGGTAGTGAACGAATTTTAGCAATTGGCTTAGGTTTCGCTGTTTTGGTTTATATCCCAATGGCATTTGTCACCAATGTTTGGCAGCTTGCTGGTTTACGTTTTTTGGTTGGGATCTCTGATGCGTGTCTTCTTCCAGCAGTTCAAGCATTGATTACTAAATATTCACCACATCATGCTGCAGGTAGAATTTTTAGTTACAATCAATCTTTCCAAGCAACAGGGAATGTGATTGGCCCAATGATTGGTTCAAGCGTTTCGAGTGCTTTTGGTTATCGTGGTGTATTCCTCTCGACTTCGTTACTGGTCATGGTTAATTTTGTATTAGTCCGTCATAATACACATGACATCCACGAAACAGTTGCCGAAAAAACGGCTCCTTTAGATGATTCAACATTAGCAGACCATTCTTTGAAAGAAAAACAGTTGCATTAAATAAAAAATGAAAAGATGAATTGATATCACTATCAATTCATCTTTTCTCACATCACTCTACTTTTCTGTGAGTGAACAACAAAAATAGCTACTCCTAAATTAGGAGTAGCTATTTTTTCTTTTTTGTTACTTAAAGTAATCATTATTGCTTGCTCAAAACGATGTACATTGTTTTTCAACAAACCTTCCTTATCTTCTCGGAGCCAAACGATTTGAGCCGAAATCACTGATATTCGGTGCTCTCAAATCAACTTCTTGCGATAGCTCTTGTTTGTTCAAAGCTACCAAACTACTTTCAAACAACATTCCTTATCCTCTTGGAGTTAAACAATTAGCCCGCAACCTTTAGATATATTGCAACACTTTCGCTTCTTGGAAAGCATTATCAATTAAGCCGCCACCCAAACATTCCATCCCATCATAAAAGACAACTGCTTGCCCTGGTGTGATTGCACGCACTGGTTCATCAAAAATGACTTCTGCGCGGTTGCCAGAAAGTAAACGAACTGTTACAGGAACATCTTGTTGACGATAACGGAATTTCGCTGTGCATTTGAATTCTTTTGGCATTTCATTGTTGGTTGTGAAATGAATTTCACTTGCTTCAAGACTTGTTGCATACAATGCTGGGTGATTAAATCCTTGGCCAACATATAACGTGTTTGTTGTCAGATCTTTTCCTACAACAAACCATGGTTCTTGTGTCTTTCCACCGCCACCAATTCCTAATCCTTGGCGTTGACCGATTGTATAATACATTAAACCAGCATGTTGTCCCATGACTTCACCATCAAGCGTCACCATGTTTCCTTTTTTCGCTGGTAAGTAATTACTTAAAAATTGTTTGAAATTCTTTTCTCCAATAAAACAGATCCCTGTTGAATCTTTTTTCTTTGCTGTCGCTAAGCCAGCACGTTCAGCAATGGCACGTACTTCTGACTTTTCCATACCACCTAGCGGGAACATTGTTTTTGCTAATTGTTCTTGTGACAATTGGCTCAAGAAATAGGTTTGATCCTTGTTGTTGTCCACACCACGAAGCATGTGAACGACACCATTTTCATCACGAGAAACTTGTGCATAATGTCCAGTTGCTACATATTCTGCCCCTAAATCCATTGCGTAATCTAAAAATGCTTTAAACTTGATTTCTTTATTACACATCACATCTGGATTTGGCGTCCGTCCTGCACGATATTCTGCTAAGAAATATTCGAATACTCGATCCCAATATTCTTTTTCAAAATTTACAGAGTAATAGGGAATCCCGATTTGCGCCGCAACCTTTGCAACATCTTTGTAATCTTCCGTTGCTGTACATACGCCGTTTTCGTCTGTATCGTCCCAATTTTTCATGAAGATACCGACTACATCATACCCCTGTTCCTTTAGTAAAAGTGCTGTTACTGATGAATCGACTCCGCCGCTCATCCCTACGACAACGCGTGTTTTGCTGTTGTCTGTCATACTATCACCATCATTTCAATTAGATTTTCTGAAACATCTACGAGTTGAAGGTCGCAACTTTTCAGTGCTTTCCATTATACGTCATTTTTTTGAAAATTTCATCTCTTTGTTCTTAAGTTTTCACCAAAAATAATTTCAACAACTCGCAATCAAAAAATCATCGTTTTATATAAAATGAACTTTTCTTATAATCGTTTGATTTTTGTTAGTTCTTCTTGCTTTGCTTGAAAAATCTCATCAATATTTGCTTCTGATAACGGCGAACCAAATGGCAATGCTTTGGCTAATAGTTCTCTTTCCGGAGCGTCCACACCAACATTTACATCGTTTCCAATTGGAACACTGTAATTATGGATGTGCCCATGCAAATTACGGACCGCGTCATTTTGTCCCAACAGTAAAGGATAGTGCGTTAAATAATATTGATGGTGATTAAATTTAACGATTGCGCCGACATCATGAAAATAAAACTTCTTGTCTTGATTCATCATTCCAGGATCATTTTTTTCTAAATAACGAAAAAAAGCTCGGCTATCATGGTTGCCTTTAATAAAATGGATTTTCCCATTTAATTGTTTCACTTGTTCCAGTATTTCTTGACTTCCTTTTTCATATTGGGGGTGCATAGCAAGATCGCCTAAATGATAAACGGTATCTTGCTCTTTTACGATAGCATTCCAATTATCAATGAGTTGAGCATTCATTTCATCGACTGTTTTAAATAAACGTGGAGCAAAATCATTTTGTCCTAATAGGGCCTTATGAAAAAAATGAAGATCACTAATAAAGTAATTCATGTTCTCGCCTCTTTCTAATCTTCTCAAGTTCTCTTTATTTTAGCGTTCTTTTGTTAAAATCACCAAAGTTAGAGCCAAATAAAGAGAAGTTGTTTTTCATTCATGCTAAACTGAACGTAGCTATTGCCCAAACTAAACAAGAGAGAAAGGTGAACATTATGACGATTTCATTCACTGGAACAATCAAAAAAGACCAAACAATTATCGAGTTAGCTGATGGACAAGGGACCTTAACAATTTCAAGTAAGAAAGTGGCACCTGCTGACAACTCTTTTAAACTGTACTTCCAAAATCGCCATTGTATTGGAATTGATTTTGCACCTAAAGAATTTGATACGCTCATTTTGGTAACGCTCCCTTGGGAAATGGAAGCAAATTATTTAAGCCATTCCTTTTTAGCACTTGCAGAAGAAAACCGCTTACCCATTTCAAAACCAAAGGAGACTGCAAAACAAATCCCTGCAAATGTTTTACCAAAGATCGAGGAAACACGTGAACAATTTTTACATTTATTAACAACACTTGGTTACTTCTTCTTGCCAGCAGAAACAAAGAAAAAGAAACCCGCCAAGGCACGTCATCGATGGACAAAAGAAGTCAGTGAAATTCCTTTTACCGTTCATTTTCGTGGGAGTAAAGCTACCCTTTACTGGAAAAGTCGAAATGAAATGTTAGTTAAAAAAGGAGCAACCATGATGGCAGAAGCCCCTCTCAATAAAGATGGCTCGGTGAGTTACGCTGCAAAGTATGGTGACAAATTACGTGCCGATCATCAAGAAAACATTTCTGGTAATAAAACAACTGCTGATATTATTTTGAAAAGTGTCAATGAAGTAAGTTTGTTTCTTTACTTTGGTGGGACAAACAGTTGGCTGGAAATTCTGGATGAGAACGGGAAAAGTCTAGATGAATGGACTAGAGTAGATTAGTTCTCTTATACAAACACTTGAAAGAAAAACTAGCATCAAAAATAGCAAAACAGGGGCTGTGACAAAAGGATTGTCGCAGCTCCTGTTTTTGAATAAGCCTAAATTTCACAAAAATTTGAGGAACAATTTCTGAAAATTTATTCTTATTTGTTGAAGTTGAGCACTTCTTTCCCAACCTTTTTCTCGGTGTTCACAAAACAACTCCTCGTAATAATTCACAATTGTCACAAAATATGAAAGGCTATTTTTGTCAGTTGGTCTTTATTTTTTCGGAGCTGATTGCTTGGCGCCACAACCTTTTTCTTAACGAATCAAATCTGCTTCTGGATGTTCCAGTAATTGCTTGACTTGTTTTCGCGTTGTTAGTGGCACATCCCCTTGGATTGCGTGCGCAAGTCGTGCATTAGCAATGGCAAATGCCACAGTTTCTTCCAAGGACCAGCCTTCAGCAAAACCAAGTATAATTCCCGCAGCATACGCATCGCCAGCACCAATTCGATCTAAAACTTCCAATCGTTGCTTAGGTAATTCGAATGCGTCTGTTGGCGTCATCAAATAGCCACTCAAAAATTTTTCATGATCAAACACTTGACGTTTTGTCCCAGCGAACCATGTAATATCATAATGTGCTAAAAATGATTGGATAAAAGCTGTTTCATTTTCTGTAACGGAGACTTCCGATTTCCATTGCATCAACTCAACCAAATCTCGGGTCGAACCAAAAACAATCGTACAATAAGGTAATATTTCTTCGTAACGCTGTTTCATTTGTTCTTTTTTCCCTAGTTCTTGATTTAAACTTGGACGAAAATTGAAATCAAAACAAACGATTTTCCCTGCTATATGTGCTTCTTTTGCCAACGTAATCGCCGTTTGCGCTGTAATCTCAGTCAAACTCAAACTAATTCCGCAGATATGAACCATATCCACTTGTTCAATGAATCGCTTCACATCATAAGTTTCGATTGAAGACAAACTAAACGAACTACTTTTCCGGTTTTGGTAAGTAACTTCGGTTGGTCTTGCCCCGAATCCCATCTCTGCAAAGTACGTACCGATGTGTTGATGTTGTTGAATGATATATTCTGTTTGAATGCCTAAACTTTTTAAATTAGCTAACGCAGCTTTTCCTAAACGATTGTCAGGTAAAGCCGTCAACAAATAGCTTTCCATTTCAAAATGTGCTAAATTTCCAACCAGATTCACACCTGTTCCCGTATATGCCATTCGCAACGTATGTGTTTGTTCTAATTGCAAATGTTCTGGAGGCGTCAAGCGTAACATCACTTCACCATATGCACCAATCTTCATTTTTTTCACTTTACTTCACCAGCTTCTCCATCATTTCCAATAACGTTTCAACATCTTTGACTTTTGTATCGCCTGTTTCTGAATCAATAATTGAGCTATAAACATGGGGAATAATTTTTTTCACGCCAGCATCAACGGCAATCTGCACGATCTCTTCGAAATTCGTTAAATCAATACCACCTGTTGGCTCCAACGCAAAATCGAATTTTGCACAAGCTTTTGCAACTGCTTGATATTCTTCTTTGTGCGCAAGCCCCTTCATAGGGAAATATTTAATGGATGTTCCACCCATATCTTTTAACAACTGAATAGCTGTTTCAATTGGTACTTCAACAAGCTTTTGCAACTGCTTGATATTCTTCTTTGTGCGCAAGCCCCTTCATAGGGAAATATTTAATGGATGTTCCACCCATATCTTTTAACAACTGAATAGCTGTTTCAATTGGTACTTCAGCTGCAGGTGCTTGTGAGCTTAATGGCCCAGTCGCGATATTGACATAGCCCACTTTTCCAGTCGGTGACACAAGACCATTTACAACGGTTTCTTCTTGTTGTAATAATGCTCGTGAAGCACCTACCCCCGTAAATACTTGGTTCACATGTTGTGGTTGCAAAACAGCTGATAATCTTGAAACCATTTGACTTTGATTGGGATCACCCGCACCTAAGCCAACGGATAAAGCATTCTTTGTTGCTTCTTGGTATTTCTTCATGTCAGCAATGGCTGCTTCATCTGTTTCATAGTTTTTTGAAAGAACGCCTAAAACAATATGACCCTCGGCAGCTTCATAACATGCTTTTGCATTTTCGACAGAGTTTGCTAAAACGTTTAAACAAATTCGATCGGCTAAATAATTTGGACTAAGTGACATTTTCATTCTCCTCATCAATTGGTTTTAGTTTAAAATTTCCGTTAATCGTGTAACGATTTTTAGCATTTCAGCTTCAGTTACTGAACGAATATCAAATTCGATCACACCATTGTTTGCCTGATATTCCCGAGTATAGATGGCAGGATCCTTTTCCTTCAATTCAGTAATCACTTCTTTAGCTGACTTTTCACCTGAAACTTTGATGCTTGCCCGATAAATATCTCGACCAGCGCCATCCTGTACAATTTTCGCTTCAATGTTTGGCAATTGGTTTATCGCATCAACAAAAGGAACTAACCTTTCTTTCATTGATGCTCCTGTTTCACTTCCTACAAGTAAATAGTCCTCAACTGCTTGGGTGAAGCCTAGTAAGTTATCTTTACCGATTTTCATCGCACGTCCGATTCCTTTACTTTGTAAACGAACCCATTCCACATACGTTTTCTTACCAATCACTAAGCCAGCACTAGGCCCTTCAATTGCTTTCGCACCGGAATAAATCACTAAATCGGCACCTAGTTGACTATAAGTAAACAAATCTTCTTCTGCTGCTGCATCGACAATTAAAGGAAGATTATGTCGATGTGCCACCGCCACAGCTTCTTGCACGCTCAGCATACTTTTTTGAACAGTATGATGGCTTTTGATATATAAAATGGCTGCCGTTTCTTCAGTAATCATCATTTCAAGATGATCAGGTGTACACATGTTAGCATAGCCTGCCTCGATAACTTGTCCACCACCTTGCTCAATCATTACTTCAACAGGAGTACCGTAATCAACATTATGTCCCTTGGGTAAAATGATTTCTCGCTTGGTAATTTTTTTAGTATATGGATGGTACACGTGATAGGCACTTCCTTGCCCAATAATGCCAGCAACTGATTGTGCGATCCCAGCTGAAGCACTCGAAACGATTTGAGTATCTTCGACTTGCAGTAGTCCAGCCAAGTAGCTCCCTGTTTCTTTTACCAATTCACTCATTTCAAAAAAGTGTTCACCGCCAAAACGTTGCGCTTCCATCACTTTTTCCGAAACCTTTGATACACCTAGAATAGTCATCTTGCCGGAAGCATTGATGACTTCTTTTAAGTGGAATTTTTCATAACTGACAGTCATAAATTTCCCCTCCAATAATGGTTTTGACTGGTTTGATTTGACTATTCGTCGTTCGAGTAAAACCATTGGAATCTGTTAACACTTTTGGTTCTTCTAGAAATTCAAAAATCGTTAGATCTGCATCAAACTGTTCTTTTAACTGTCCTTTATTTGCTAAGTGAAAGTTTTCCGCAGGTGCCTTTGTTACTTTTTCAATGATTTCTTCCCAAGAATAGCCAATGACATGTAACTTTTCCATTGTAGTTGCTAAATCATAAACTGGTCCATTTTCACGATTACGAATATAAATATCCGTACTAATTGATGACGCTTTGATGTTTGCCTGTTGCGCGACTTCTGCCACATGAAAATTAAAGCTATCTGTCCCATGACCAATATCAAAAATGATTCCTTTCGCAAATGCTTCTTTGGCAATTTCTTTGATATCATTTGATTCTGAATCAAGGATACCATTACTTTTTCCATTGAAACAGTGGGTCAAGACATCCCCTTTTTCCATTCTAGTTAAAACATCAGCTAATTCTGGTGGTGCTGAACCAATATGAACCATTAAAGGCAAATGTTGATTTTCATTTTGGATTTTTTTGGCTAAATCTAATGGGGTGATACCATTTTTTCCTACCACCGTTTTGCTCATTCGTGCCTTGATTCCAACAATAAATTCAGGAAGTTCATTAATTTTTTGCTTCACTAATGCTTCTTGCACTTTACTTAAGTCAGCTAGTTCGTCTTGTGTGACAATCCCCCATTTAGAAATGTTCAACAGCGCATAGACATTCGTTTTTGCTTGCTTAGCATAACTGTAAAATGTTTCAATATTTTCTGCACCAGTTGTTCCGGCGTCAATAACAGTCGTCACACCTTTTTCAACACCGATTTTATCTGGGTAGTCATAATAAAGCGTCATTTCTTCAAAGCAATGTACATGATCATCAATCCAACCAGCAGATAAATACTGCTGTGAGGCTAAGGTCAATGTTTCTTTCGTTTCTCCTATAATTTTGGACGCAATTTGACTGATTTTTCCATTTGCGATACCAATTTCAAAGGAAGGACCTTTAAGTTCTTTTGCATTTTTTATTACTAAATCAAACATGGCGACACCCTACTTTTCAATAAATTTAAATTTTGACCAAGGATGGATAAATGGCAATAAAATAAGCTCTTCTTCACGAATTGTCCCTACTTTATTTTTTCTTGGATCACTATGAGGCTCTAAAACAACTTGTAACTCATTTTTGTATTTGCCAAATTGATCATTACCAATCACAACGTCGCCCACTTGGAATTCAAAACTTGCATCATGAACAGGGTTGCTTTCATTTTTATATTTTTTTCGTACTTCAGTGGAACGAATCACCTGATTCGTAATATCTCCACGGCGAACATGCTGTTCATTCAATACGATTTGACGTTCTACTTCGTTTACTTCTGATACGAATTCAATCGCAAAAACACTTTGATAACGATCAATCTTGCCTAAAGCTTGCAGCTCTTCTTCTGAAGCATACGCATTTCCGATAATAACGTCATCAATCAAATCTGTCGCAAATAAATGTTTTGCAGCAACGTCAACAGGCAAATGACGATGCATTTCTAATGTTGGTAACCCATCGTTGATATCCCAAGGACCAATTTCTCCAACTTGCGAAGTAATGAATGCCGCTGTGCGAATGCCTTGACGTTTAAAACGTTGGCTACATTTTTCAAAAAATTCAAAAGGTAAAGCCGTACCTTCCTGAGGATAAAAATTATGACAACCATATAAGAATGGTGTATTTGCTTGATAAGTCAAAATGTTATCTAAGTAAGCAACATCATTACTCATATTTAATTCGATTGCTAACTCATAAGGATTATACGTTAGCATTGCTTCCTTATTTCCATCAAAGCCTAGATCTAAACGAATGCCGTCCGCACCTAATTCGTGGAAGAAGCTCAAATCATCATAAGAAATGCCAAGCTGTTCAAAAATCGTTGGTGCAACATCTAAAATCGTTTCATAACCAAGTGATTTGGCGAAAAAAATCAAATTTTTGAATTTTTCTTTGACAACTTCACTTTCTTCATTGATTTCTAACATACTCATAAAAATTCGACGGAAACCATAGCGATGTGCCAGTTCAATATAAGCACGATCTGTTTCACTGTCACTGTGATCTGGATAAACTGAAATACCTAAAACTCTCTTCATACTTCTTCTCCTCGTTCCATTTTTTCAAATTTTTTTCTGTACTTATAAGCAATACTTGTGGCAAAAAGAATGGTCACAATTCCCACAAGTTGATGTAGACCAGCAAAAAGCCCACTCAAAATAATCACAGCTGAAATACCAATGATTGCAATAACTAGAAAATAACGTAGTTTCATCTGTTCCATTTTTTGAGGTAATCCTTTTTTTTCCAAATAAGTATGTGCGACAATCAACACAACTATGCCAACGATCAGTTCCATTTTTTCACCACCGTTCACTTTTTCTAATTCAATTGAATAAAGGGCAGGACTGCATCCCGCCCTTCGTTGTTTATTGTTCTTGCGTGATTCCAGTATTCAATACTTCTTGTGTTGCTTGTTCTTGTGCATGTTCTTCAGCTTCTCTTGCTAGCTGTTGTTTTTCAAATACTTTAAAGAATGGATAGTAGATTCCTAACGTAATGAAGAAGTTCACTACTACTAAGATCCCTGCGGCTACGCTCCAATTCGTACTCATCCAAGCAGCAATTGGGGCAGGCATCGCAAATGGTAAGCGTGCAACCATCATTGGAACAACTCCACTGATTGTTAAGACATAAGATAAAGTCGTTGTGATCAATGGTGCTACGATAAATGGGATACCTAAAACAGGATTCATCACGATTGGCGCACCGAAAATCACTGGTTCATTGATGTTAAATAACCCTGGAAGAATCGATAATCGTCCTAAACTCTTCAAATATTTTGATTTTGAGAACATGAACAACACGACTAAAGCAAGGGTTGTTCCAGCGCCACCAATCCAAATGAACCATTGTAAAAATTGTTCTGTGAAAATATTTGGCATGTTTTGCGCACTTGCTCCAGCATTGAATGCATCAATGTTTTCAGCAATTGAAATATCCCAAAATGGACGAATAACTGGTCCCATGATTGCTGGACCATGAATCCCTAACACCCAGAAGAAACAGATTAAGAAAACAGTTAGTAAACCACCAAACAAGCTATTACCAGCTAGAATCCCTTTTAAAGGCATCAAAATTTGACTTAAGAACCCATTCAAATCAAACCCTAACATATGACGAATGACCCAGAAGAAAATCAAGATCACCGCACCTGGGATCAAAGCGACAAATGAATTGGTTACTTCAGGTGGCACACCATCTGGCATTTTGATGGTAATTTTCTTTTCAATAAAGAAACGATAAATTTCTACAGAAATAATGGCAGTTACGATTGCACCAAATAATGAACCTGAACCTAAATTAGCAATATTGATATAACGTCCTGCACCAATCACGTTATCCACATCTTCAAACACACGTGTTGGTGGTGCTGCAACAATCAAAAATGACATTAGTGCTAAAATTCCGGCTGTTAATGAATCGACTTTGTAGCTTTTTGCTAATGATGAAGCAATCCCAAAAGTCGCATATAATGCTAAGATCCCTACAGTATAACGAAATGGAATATCTAAAATTTCTCGGTATGGTTCGATCACTGCAGCAACTGATTCGATTGGAATATTTAACAAAATAGTGAAAAATGAACCAACAATCGTTAATGGCATTGTTGCGATGATTCCCTTTCTGATTGCAGTCATGTGTCGTTGTGTTCCAATTCGATTGGCTACTGGCATAATCTTTTGCTCAATGATGCCTACAAATTTATCCATGTTGCTCCCCCTCTAGTTACTTTTTGTTGTTATAACATTATAATGTTTACACAAAGAGAATAACACATCTCTTTCGCAATGTAAACGCTTTTTAGAATTCAAAAAAAGAAAAAGTGAAACGATTGACGTTCCACTTTTTCTTTTTGGGTTACATTCCTTACTTTTTGCTTCAGCACAATTACGTTTCGTAGTCGATATGGTAAGGATGCAAGGCCGTGTGATAAATAGCTTCTGAATACTCCACTAGCTGACCATCTTCTGTCAATGAACGTCTGATTCGTTTCATTCCTAGCGGTTCATTTGTTTTCAAGATTTCTTGTTCTTCTTCACTTAAAAATACCGCAGAAAAATCATCTGAAAATCGATCAATTGCATAACCTTTTTGAGTTAACAAACGATACAAAGATTCTTGATGGAACATTTTTTCATCTAGCTCGGTAACTGCTTTGGGCAAATAATGTACAAAATAAATATATGGTTTTTCATTGAGGTAATACAATCGTTTGAATCGTACTGCGTGATTTCCAAAAGAAGAAAATAGCGGATCTTTCTCAGCTAAATCAATTGAAGTAAGCTCTAATGTTTCTTTGCGTACCTCATGTTGTGAGTCTTCTAAGATTTGCGTAAAACTTGCTGCTTTCGATAAACGATTATAGGGACGATTACTTAAAACTGTTGTACCACGTCCACTTTTCTTTTCCACATATTCATCAGAAGCTAGCAATTCGATCGCCTTGCGAACAGTGATTTTACTTACTTGAAACATTTCTTCCAATTCATTTTCTGTCGGTAACATGGAGCCTACAGGATACCTTCCAGAGAAAATATCTGCTTTGATTTTGTCTGCAACTTCTAAGTATAATACCCGCGTTCTCTTCATAGTTTCACCCTTTATTTTACTCTTAGTAAAAGAATAGCATATAAAAAATAAAATACAAAAAGAAGAACATAAAAGTCTGGGATCTAGTAGATTTCCCAGACTTCTTTATTGTATAAACAGCAGTGATTCTGTTTTTCTTTTTGAATCATTTTGGAAAAAGTTTTGTCAATTGGAGTTGAGTATTTATGTTGGAGCATCTATTCGCGGTGCTCCAAGTAACTCCTTCAAGATGAGCCTGAATTTCTCAAAAATTTACGGAACAATTTTCGGTAATTTATTCTTATTTATTGGAGCTGACCGCTTGGCGCCACAACCTTATCCACGGTGTTCACCAAGCAGCTTCTCTCAATAACTCCCAACTGTTCAAAAATATGAAAAGCTATTTTTACCAGTTGCTCTTTATTTTTTCGAAGCTGACCGCTTGGCGCCACAACCTTTTCACAACTTTATACCCTTTCACCATTCGTCTTAATAACATCCTTATACCAATCAAATGATTTTTTCTTTGAACGGTTCAACGTACCCACACCATTATCATCCAGATCGACGTAGATAAATCCATAACGCTTGCTCATTTCACCAGTAGAAGCACTCACCAAATCAATACAGCCCCACGGTGTATAGCCCATCAAATCAACACCATCTGCCACCGCGTCCGCCATTGCATCAATATGTCGACGCAAATAATCAATGCGATAGTCATCATCAATCGTTCCATCTGGATTGACTTCATCAATTGCACCTAAGCCATTTTCTACAATAAACAATGGCTTTTCATAACGATTATATAATTCGTTCAATGCAATTCGAAGACCGTCCGGATCAATTTGCCATCCCCACTCACTTGCTTCCAAGAATGGATTTTTGACTCCACCTAATAAATTACCAATTGATGTGTCTGCTTCTGGACTAACTTCATCCACTGCACTAGACATGTAATAGCTAAAGCCAATATAGTCGACAGGATATTGTTTCAGCAACTCAAAGTCCTCCGCTGCTTGCTCTAAAAGACTAGCATCAACGCCATATTTTGCATAAGTTCGAGAAGTATACGCTGGATATTCCCCGCGAACTTGCACATCCGTACAAAAGAAATTAAATTCTTGATTTTGGACCATTGTTGCCACCTGATTCACTGGGTTCGAGTCAATACTATAAGTGGTAGCATAAATAATCATACACCCAACTTCAATGTCTGAACGTAATTCATGCGCAAGCTTAACTGCTTTACTGCTAGCAACAAATTGATTGTGCCACGCTTGGAAAATATTTTGATAATCTGCTGCCCCATTACTTTTAACAAGACCTTGACTTAAAGCAGGAAAGTGAAAAGCTGAATTGATTTCATTGAACGTCATCCAGTATTTTACTTTTTCGTGGTAACGAGTCAAGACTGTTTCTGCAAAGCGTTCGTAAAAAGTAATCAGTTCGCGATTTTTCCAACCACCATATTTTTTGGCTAAGTTCAACGGCATTTCATAATGAGAAATCGTGATTACAGGCTCAATACCATACTTCAAACATTCATCAATCAACTGATCATAAAAACGTAACCCGGCTTCATTTGGCGTCAACTCGTCTCCTTGAGGGAAAATGCGTGACCAAGCAATTGAGAAGCGATAACATTTGAAGTTCATTTCTGCAAATAAAGCAATATCTTCTTTAAAGCGATCGTAATGTTCGATTCCTCGATGATTTGGGTAAATATATTTTTCTTCATCAATCGTCCAATCAAAGTCTTCACTACCAATAATCGCAAATCTTTGCTTTCCACCCGGCATTGCATCAGCAACGGATAAGCCTTTACCATCACGATCAAATGCACCTTCTAATTGATTCGCAGCTGTTGCGCCGCCCCATAAAAATTCTTTTGTAAAACGTGTTGTCATCATTTGTATCCCCCTAATATCTTTATTTTACAATTGCTAAAAAATCCTCAGTCGAAATAATTTCTTCTTGATCTAGTTCCAAAACATCAGTAAATTGATCGGTATTCGTAATCACAATTGGTGTTACGATACTGTAGCCCGCAGCACGAATCGCGTCAATATCAAATTTCACTAATAGGTCTCCTGCTTTCACTTGGTCCCCTTGCTTCACAAACGTTTCAAAACCAGCACCATTTAATTCCACCGTATCCATTCCAATGTGCATCAAGATTTCAATTCCATCAGTCGTTGTCAAGCCAACCGCATGACCAGTTGGAAAAATCGTAGTGATTTCACCATCTGCTGGTGCAAGAAGTTCTCCTTTTTCTGGTTCAATCGCGATTCCTTTTCCCATCGCACCGGATGAAAAGACCTGATCGGCTACCTCACTTAATGGTAACACTTTTCCTGTCAATGGACTCTTTAGATTATGACGACCAGAAGAAAGTGCTTCTCCTGCTGTAGCCTCCGTCTTCTTTGTTTCTTCTGCAGGATCTTCAAATCCAACCAATAAAGTTCCTACAAACGCAAGAATGAACGAAATTCCTGTCGCAATGATCGCCATCGTTACATTGGACTCCACACCATCAACTGTACTAATGAATGATGGAATCGTTAGCAAGCTGACTAATCCACTAGCAAATGATTTTACACCTGCGAAACCGATTAATGCACCACCGATACCACCAGAGACACAAGCTACGATAAATGGTTTTTTCAATGGTAATGTTACACCATATACAGTGGGTTCTGTAATCCCAAATAACGCAGTAATTGTTGATGAAATACCTAACGAACGTAATTTACTATCTTTTGAACGAACCGCAACAGCTAATGCTGCACCACCTTGTGCTAAAACAGCTGGTAATAACATCGGCATCAAAATATCATAACCAAATTGATCAATATTCAAGAACATGATTGGTACAAATCCCCAATGCATCCCAAACATAACAAAGACTTGCCAAAAACTTCCCATGATCAAACCAGCAACAATTGGACTAAAACCATAAATCGAGTTGAATAGACTACCCAGTGCATTCCCAGCAACGGTTCCAATTGGCCCTAAAGCTAAGAAAGTCAAAGGAACCATTACTACCAAAATAATCAAAGGAACTAAAATCATTTGTAAAAATTGTGGAATGATTTTTTTCACAAGTGGTTCAAATTTACTTTGCACCCAAACAGCCAAGATAATTGGGATAACAGAAGAGGTATAACCAGATGGTGATAAAATAACCGAAATTCCAAAGAAATCTAATGCTGTTCCTGCACCAGCTGCCGCCGTGATTGCTGGATAAACCAATGCCATCGCAATGGCTACTGCTAAAAATTGATTTGTTTTGAATTTTTTAGCCGCTGTGAAAGCCAACATTACTGGTAAAAACGTGAAAACCCCATCCGCCGCTGCAAATAAAATCTGATAAGCTCCGCTATCTGCAGCTAGCCAGCCAAGAACAGTTGCCAAAGATAGAAATCCTTTTAAAACTCCGGCTGCTGCCATCGCACCCAAAAACGGTGTAAAAATACTTGAAATAATATCAATAAACTTACTTAAAACATTCCCTGATTTCTCTTCTTCTGCTGACTGATCCGCCAAACCTTCTTCATCCACAATTGCTTGATAGACATCAGCCACATTGCTGCCAATCACCACTTGGTACTGACCACCACTTTGGACAACTTGGATTACATCCGGATCATTCTTTAATTTTTCTGTTTCTGCAATCGACTCATCTTTCAATTTAAAACGTAATCGTGTTGCACAATGGACTAGACTATTGACATTTTTTTGTCCCCCGACTGCTTCCCATACACGTTTACCAACTGCTTTGTTATCCATCTCTTCTTCCTTCTTTCTACTAAATTTTGATAAAATAAAAAACCTAGATTGAAAAAACGGCCACGAATTGCTTACTCGTGTCCATATTTTCAATCTAGGTTTTGCCTGCCTGACAGTAACAATCCTTATGATTGGATCTGTTTTTCATTCACTACACGTTGAATATGAATCGTCAAATAGATTTGCTCTGCAACTTCCATTTCTTGTTGTTGCGTATGAACCAAGTAATCATTGATTCGTTGCACACAACGAAAAGCTTGTGGATATTTTCCCTGAACTAATGCGTAAAGAAACTCATCTTTTTCGTCAGAATTTTCACCTTTTAGATAACGTTGTGCAAAAAATTGCAGATGTGTGATGATTCGCTGATAATTCAATGATTCTTCATCAAAAACGACACCAAAAAATTTACTAATGATACTTAAGATATCACGTACCATGGTTGTTGCAGTCATCGTCACTTGCATATCACCATTTCCTTGCTGGCTATTCACAAAATGAAAAGCGATAAATCCCGCTTCATCTTCAGGAAATTCAATGCCAGTTTTTTCTTCAAGAAAATGCAAGGCTTCTTTAGCAACCTGATACTCTTTAGGATAAAACTTTTTTGTTTCAAATAATAACGGATTTGGTAATTGGATTTTTTCTTTTGCTCGCCCAATCGCGTAATGAACATGGTCCGTTAGTGTTAAATAAATATTCGGTGAAAAGTTCACAGCCAATTTTTCCTCTGCTAAGTCAACAATTTGCTTGACTAATTCGACTTCTTCAGAAGGAATGTCAGCCATTAGCTGTTGAAATTGGCTTCTCGAAAAAGAATCTTTGAGTACAAACTCTTTTTGGATTGCTTCAGGTGAAATCGAATCGCCAGGCCTCTTTTGAAATGCCAATCCTTTGCCCATGTAGACAATTTCCTCACCTAATTCATTTTTCGAAATGACGACATTATTATTCAGCACTTTTTCAATAATCATCTCGTCTTCTCCTTTCCAAAAAATAAAAAAAACCTAGAATTCGCCTGTCAATCCACAGCTGAATTCTGGTTTTGCCTGCCGAGCAGTAACAATCCATTTCTTAACTGAACTTATGATAACACTTTCTTTTTCTCTTTGCAACCCCTTCCAAGTTTTTTTATTTTGACTTTCTTCTATTGTTAGCCGTTGACAACGGTTAAAACAAAAAAACTGAGAACCTGCGCTCTCAGTTTTTAAACTTTTCTATTCTCCCCCAACTCTCACACTTTTACTAGTTTTTGCATTAAAAAGTTTTTGTTTCTAAATGAAAGGCTTGTTTCATTTCATCTGTTGCATCTTTCATTGGCGTTACTTTTTCCAATGCTCCTTGTACAACCAAACGAGTTACTGCATTGTTATCTCCACAAGTAATCAAGGTCACAATTTCTTTGCCATCTACTACATCTAATAGCTCGGTTTCTGTTGGTGCCACTTTTTCTTTGAAAAAAGCTTTATACGTGTACACATTTTCTAAATCAGTCAAATAAATCGTTGCCCCCATTGAAAGGTTTTCTAAAGGAGTGAACAATAGCTCTGGATTGGTGGAGCGATGACTAGCCAACGCATAATTTCCTTTTCCCATTTGTTGATCAGGTGATAAAGTTCCTGCACCGTACAATAACGCTGTGTTTGAGAGGCCCTTAAAAATCGGCAAGTTAATCGACACAGATGGAACTGCCACACTAGCTATCACTGGCAAGTCCTTACTTTCTGAACTGGCCTCTGCTCGAATCACCCGTTCAGAACTCATTGGTTCAACTGCATCAAAATCAAACGTTGTTTCTCGGTCATTATTTTTTTGTAAATCTTCTTTCGTTACATTGGCTATCGCGTATTGATCACCAGTATTCTTAACAAAAAAATCTTTGATTTGTTCATTAAAAATCAGAGCAATTCCTACTAGCAAGAGCAACAACAAAAGCAAATTCATCAACCATCGTCTCACTCGGTTGCCTTTTTTCTCTTTATTCGTGTTTTTGTCAGTCGCCATTTTACGACCTCCTCTTCCCACACCATATTTTCTTCATTTTAATGGATATACCTACTTCTGTCTATCATTCAATCATAGATTACTATCCATTCTCTTTATAGTTCCGTGTATTTTTCGCGCTTGCCTACACTCTTTTCGACAGGGTATTTGATATTATTTTTGATTAACTTTTCTTCGATGATCTCATCCAAATCAAAATTGAGATTGTCTGCTAACATGTACGAATAGATTAAGACATCTGCTAGTTCTTCCTTGATTCGTTCCACTTGATTTGCTGTGACTTCCTCAGGTTGTTTCCATTGGAAAAGCTCTAGTAGTTCTGAAGCTTCCAAAGAAATCGAAATTGCTAAATCTTTTTCGTTATGAAATTGTCGCCAATTCCGATCATCACGAAATTTATTTACTTTTTCCATACTGTTCATCTGTCAAACCTGCTTTCTTTTTATCACTAAGTTTATTTAGTAGACAATCTTTGATAATTGATTTTCATATTCTTGATGCCATTTTTCGCTGACTTGTCTTGTTCCTGGTTCAAAAAAAATTGTTTCTGTTCCAACTTCATTTGCTTTTTGATAATACCATTTCTTCCAACGTAAAAAAGCCAAATTAGCTTCTAATACTTGGATTTTTGCTTCTAAAATCGTTTCTTGCTCCACGATAAAAGCGTAACGATCAGGCAGTGTTCCATCCCCTTGCATGCACCACTCCATGAATGTTGCGATATCTTTTACTGAAATAGCTGATTTTTTTAAACACTCAATGACATTCAAGTAGCCTAAATCATCTTCGGTAAATACACGTCGCCCCGCGGAATTTTTCTTCACGAATGGTAACAAACCTTCTTTATCATAATAGCGTAAGGTATCTGTTGATAATTGATATTTTTCAGCAATTTCGCCAATTGTATAAGTTTTCATTTTTCCTCCTTGACTTGGAGCTAACTCCAAGTTGTATACTACGTTTATCTTAACAGAAGAAAGTAGGAAATGAAATGAATAACCCTTAATCGTGATTACTGGAGCAAGCTCAGGCTTTGGAGCAGAAATCGCTAAATTATTTAATAAAGAAAACTATCCCATGTTATTATTAGGTCGCCGTACAGAAAAAATTTATGCTTTACCGCTTGATTTTGATCAAGTCCTTGTCGACTCTGTCGATGTGACCGATGAGCAAGCTTTTAAAGCCAGTATTGCCGTAGCAGAAGAAAAATTTGGAAAGACTGATTTATTAGTAAATAACGCTGGTGTGATGTTATTAGGAAATGTTCAATCACAGTCTCCATTGGAATGGAAAACGATGATGGACACAAATGTTTTAGGTGTGTTAAATGGTATGCAAGCTGTATTAGCAGATATGGTTGAAAGAAAACACGGTACGATCATCAATATGTCTTCATTAGCTGGACGTAAAACTTTTACAAATCATGCCGCTTATGTTGCCTCAAAATTTGGTGTCCATGGCTTAAGCGAAACGATTCGCGAAGAAGTTTCAAAAGATAATGTTCGTGTAAGTTTGGTCGCTCCTGGCGCTGCTGAAACAGAGTTATTAACTCATGTTACAGATACTAGTGCTTTGTCAGATTATCAAGCATGGAAAGAAACAATGGGCGGAATTACCCTTGACCCTGTCCATGTCGCAGAAGTAGTTAAATTTATTTATGATATGCCACAAGAAGTGAATATCAGAGAAATTGATATTGCGGCAACACGCCAAGATGGCTAATCATTCCGATAATAAAAAGGTTGGAACCAATGGTTCCAACCTTTTTTTATGCAAGGAATAGCTTCTTCAAAATAAGTCTAAATTTCAAAAAAATTTGAGGAACAATTTCTGGAAATTTATTCTTATTTATTGGAACTGGGCACTTCTTTCACAACTTTTTCCTCGGTGTTCCCAAAACAACTCCTCCACATAGCTTTCATCCACTTCAAAACATGAGGTACTGTTTTGAGTGACTGCTCGCTATCTGTTCGGAGCTGAACGTTTTGCGCTACAACCTTTTCTACGGTGTTCACCAAGCAACTCCTCGCAATAACTCTCAACTGTCCAAAAATATGAAAGGCTGTTTTCGTCAGTTGTTCTTTATTTTTTCGGAGCTAAACGCTTGGAGCCACAACCTTTTTCTTAATAATTCAAATAACCCCCGTGCGTATGTAAAAGAGTAACTGATTTACCTTCTTCTTGCTGTTTCTCAATTCGCTCTTCACCCCAAACAGACATCGCAACCAAAATCTCCCGTAATGATTTTCCTTCTTCTGTTAATGAATATTCTACTTTAGGAGGCACTTGATTATAGATTTTTCGATGAACGATACAGTCTTGCTCTAACTCACGCAGTTGTTGTGTCAACATTTTTTGGGTAATCGTTGGGATTTTCCGCCGGAGTTCACCTGTTCGAATGGCTCCATTTCCTAAATGGCAAAGAATAATTGGTTTCCATTTTCCACCAATCACTTCCAAAGTTGCTTCGACACCAATATGATAAATTTTTTCCATTGTCTTACTCTCCTCCAAAAAAGATACGTCCAAATACTAGCACCTTCTAACCACTTTTCAAAGCAAAAAACTTTTTGCAAGGATTATAAATTGGCAATCAGTGTCTTAAATGAAAAATGAAAATTTTCTAATGGCGCAATGAAGTGATTTTTTTCGCGTACTTACGCAAATGTTACCAAAAAGTGCCTATTGCACTAAAAAGTAGGTACTTTCTACTTTCATAAATAAGGTCTATATTTTCTATTCGTCAGGTCACAAACTTTTAGGAGGAAAAAATGAAAAATAAAATCTCACCCACACTTACATTGATGGCATTAGTTATCAATGCCTTTGCAATTGGTTCAACTGAATTTATCAGTGTCGGTCTCATGCCTTTAATTGTTGAGAGCTTTCACGTTAGTTTGGCACAAGCAGGACTGACAGTTTCCCTTTACGCAATTGGCGTTACTGTTGGTGCACCATTCTTAACTATTTTAACTGGAAAATGGAATCGAAAATTTTTAATGATGATGATTATGTCTTTATTCATTATTGGAAATCTCTTTGCTGCGTTTGCTGCAAGTTTTACCATGTTACTAATTGGTCGTGTTATTTCTGCCTTAGCCCATGGTATCTTTATGTCAGTTTCAAGTGTCATTGCAGCAGATGTTGTTGCACCACATAAGCGTGCCAGCGCAATTGCTATCATGTTTACTGGATTAACCGTTGCTACTGTGACAGGCGTTCCATTAGGTACATTTATTGGTCAACAGACGAGTTGGCACATGACATTCATTTTTATTGCAGTTGTTGGAGCTATCGGGTTACTCACCAATTTATTCTTGATTCCAAGTGGTTTACCCATCCCAGGTTCGGTAGATTTAAGAGGTATTCTACGAATTTTTAAAAATAAATTTTTAGTTGGTTCCTTTTTGGTTACCGCTCTCGGCTATGGCGGAACTTTCGCTGCCTATACTTACTTAACACCCATTTTACAAGATAAAATTGGTTACTCTGCCCATGCTGTCGTTATCTTACTAGTTATTTATGGGCTAATGGTAGCCATTGGAAATACAATTGGCGGACACTATTCTAATCAACAACCTTTGAAAGCTCTAGGTATTATGTTTGGTTTGCTAGTGCTTTCTCTTCTATTTCTATTTTTTGCGATTTTAAGCGGAAATAAATTATTAGCAACAGTCGCCACTCTCGTCTTGGGACTGTTCTCATTCATGAATGTTCCCGGGTTACAGTTTTATGTCGTCCAGCTGGCGGAAAACTATACACCAAAAGATATTACCTTGGCCTCAGCATTTAATATTTCTGCATTTAATATTGGAATTGCACTCGGTTCATTTATTGGAGGTCAGGTAACTAAAACAGTCGGTGTTAGCTATACGCCAATTTCCGGAGCAATCATCGTCTTATTGGCTGTCTTCTTAGTTCTCAAATTGATTACCGAAAATAAAAAAACAGAACAACTTTCTTTACACATAAAGGAATGAATCCTAAGCATTTGATTGCTGGCACAAGATAAAGAAGAGGACGAGCTTAGCGTTCGTCCTCTTCTTGCTGTTTTATTTACTTAAGTGGTTAATCGATACTTTTATCGATGATTGCTCGCAATACCTTTTCTCTTAACTCGATTGAATCAACGTTATTTTTTCTTTCATAACCTTGTACTAGAATATCGCAAAGATAAAGCTGAGAAATTTTTCCAGCTAAAGAAGCTCCATTCAAAAATTCTTCAATAGCCGTTTGCAGAACAAAATCTGCTGTCCGACCAATTGGCGATTGAAGATAATTCGTAATTACCAAAATTTTGGCGCCATTTTTTTTTGCAAGTTTCATTGAGTCATACGTATCTTTTGTTTTTCCCGACAATGAAAAGACAATGACTGTGTCTCCTTCATCCAATAGTGAAGCAACCTGTGCTTGGATATGCGGATCTACTACTGCATGCGCTTTTACACCAACACGTAGAAACATAGTGGCTAAATCTAAACTAGTCGTTCCACTAGATCCCACCCCAAAAATATAAATGTTCTTTGATTGACTAATCAATTGAATAGCTTCTTCTAACGTTTGCTCATTAAGTAGGGATTCGGTCGCATTCAATGCTTCTTTTACGCCACTAGCAATTTCAGTGAAATAGGTTGTTTCTTTTGGCTGCTCTTTTTTTTGGCTAAAATCCTCTTTCGCAATTTCGATTTTCAAATCAGAAAAACCAGAAAAACCTAATTTCTGACAAAAACGAATGATTGTTGCATCCCCAACTTGCGTTTTCGTTTTGATATCACTCATCGTATTGTAAATCACTGATTTTCCAGCATCCAAAATGTAATCAGCTACTTTTTTCTCAGATTTTGTTAAAAATGGATAATGCTCGCGGATTAGGTATATATAATTCATCGGTTCTCCTTTGCTCCAACTTATTCATTTTATTATACTCCAAAACAGGTAAATAAAAAAATCTCCAAAATTCTCCATTTTGGACTTTACACAAATGTAAGCGGATGCTATACTTCAATCGGAGTTAAACTCCAAAAATAAAAATAAAAGCGGAGAATTAAGGAGAATGGAAAAACAACTATTTTTAGAAACTATTTCTCATGGATTGATTGTTTCTTGTCAGGCTTTACCTGGCGAAGTATTTTACAGTGAAACAGGAGGTTTGATGCCATTATTTGCTTTAGCTGCCCAAAAAGCAGGAGCTGTCGGGATTCGCGCAAATTCTGTTCGTGATATTTTAGAAATCAAAGAACAAGTTGATTTACCGATGATCGGTATCATCAAGCGTGATTATTTACCTGAGGAACCATTTATTACTGCCACAATGCGCGAAGTTGACGAACTGGTTGCAACTGGCGTGGAAGTAATTGCCCTCGATTGCACGTTGCGTAAACGTCACGATGGCTTAACGATTAATGACTTTATTTCTCAAGTCAAGGATAAATACCCTAATCAACTATTGATGGCAGACATTGCCACATTTGCAGAAGGTATCAATGCTGCTGAAGCTGGTGTTGATTTTGTTGGAACAACATTGAGTGGTTATACAGCAGATAGTAATCACCAAAACGGACCCGATATTGAGCTTATCAAAAAACTAGTTGAAGCAAATTTATGTGTTATTGCAGAAGGAAAGATCCACACACCCGAACAAGCAAAAAAAATCAAAGATTTAGGTGTTGCTGGAATTGTTGTTGGTGGTGCAATTACGCGACCGCAAGAAATTGCTCAGCGTTTTGTTGATGGATTAAACTAGGAGGAATCACTATGTTCAAAAAATTTTCACAGCTTGGTCGTGCGTTTATGCTCCCGATTGCTATCTTGCCTGTTGCTGGTCTTCTTCTTGGACTAGGAGGCGCGTTAACAAATGAAAGCGCCATAAATGCCTATCCCCTTTTAGCTCAACCTTGGTTACACACGATTTTAAGTATCATGAGTGTTGCTGGTAATGCTGTCTTTGCAAATCTAGCGTTGATTTTTGCGATCGGTATCGCAGTTGGCTTAGCAAATGGGGATAAAGGAACGGCCGGGTTAGCTGGTGGTGTTGCCTATCTCGTGTATACAGCAACAATTAGTGGATTTCTAGAACTTTTTTCTCCTGAAGGTGCCACACTTGATACTGGAGTCGTTGGTTCGATTGTCATCGGTGGCACGGTCGCCTTCTTGCATAATCGTTATCGAAAAATCGAATTGCCGCAGTTTCTTGGTTTCTTTGGTGGCTCTCGTTTTATCCCAATCGTTTCGAGTTTAGCTGCAATTCTCATCGGCTCATTCTTTTATTTAATCTGGCCTCCAATACAAAATGGCTTGGTTATTGCTGGTGAACAAATTGCACAAATGGGCAGTCTAGGTACATTTTTATATGGTTTTTTACTTCGTTTAACTGGTGCAGTTGGCTTACACCACACGATCTATCCATTGTTCTGGTATACTTCATTGGGTGGAACAGAAACCGTTGCTGGTTCAACGATCTCAGGTGCACAAAATATTTTCTTTGCTCAGTTAGCAGACTCAAGTCACACAGGTCTTTTCACTTATGGAACACGCTTCTTTGCAGGAAGATTTGCTACGATGATGTTTGGGTTACCCGCTGCATGTTATGCAATGTACCGTGCAATTCCTAAACAAAACCGTAAAAAAAATGGCGGATTGTATTTTAGTGGTGCGTTGACTTCTTTCTTAACTGGGATTACTGAACCTATTGAGTATATGTTTTTATTTGTAGCACCGTGGCTATATGTCATTCACGCATTTTTAGATGGCCTCTCTTTTTATTTTGCTGATATCTTGAATATTCGGATTGGTAATTCTTTCTCTGGAGGACTCATTGACTTCTTATTATTTGGTGTTTTACAAGGAAATGACAAAACAAATTGGTTGAAATTACTACCTTTTGGTCTTGCTTGGGCAGTTATTTATTATATTGTCTTTTCATTTTGTATCAAAAAATTCAAGGTCGCGATTCCAGGTATGGAGTTAGTTACAGATGAACCATCGAACGAATTTGAGAAGAAAAACGAAAAGAAACCAACTACTTTATATGAAGAATCACTAACTATCATTACCGCACTTGGAAATCAAGAAAATATTGAATCAGTCGAAGCTTGTGCTACTCGTCTACGTGTTTCTGTCACCGATGGTCAGCTTGTCAATAAACAAGTTATCCAGGAACTAGGTGCTACAGCTGTTTTTGAAGTCAAAGGTGGTATTCAAGCCGTTTTTGGTGGTAAAGCCGATCTTTTGAGTCAAGAGATCAATCAAATTTTAAATAAAGATAATTAACAGTTTACAACTTGTTGACTGCATAAAAAAGAAGCTCAGCTGCCCCACAATCGACAGCTGAGTTTCTTTCAATTTACTAAATACTTATAAAAACAACTCTTTTTTCGCCAAAAAATTTCTCGCTTGCAACAAATCATGAAACTGATAATCTGCTGGTGCAGGACGTTCGCGTAAACGTGAAAGATCTTTTTTCAGCGGGTAGCGTCCTTTTCTAACTGGCAAATCTGTGATATCATCTTCGACTAAAACAGAACGAATTCCTGCACGACGCGCTGCTTCAATTCCAACTCTTGAATCTTCAAAAACAAGAGCATGTGCTGGATCGATACCTGCTTTTTGACTCGCTTTTAAAAAAATCTCTGGATTTGGTTTCCCTGCTTCAACTTCGTCTCCTGCCAATATCACATCAAAATAGTCAGTAATTCCTTCCATCTCTAAATAAGTTAAGACTTTTTCTCGCTTTGATGACGAAGCAACAGCGATTTTAACTCCTTGTTCTTTGGCAAAATCTAGCAATGGCACCAAGCCATATTTTTTATGAACAGTTTTTTCTTTAGTCAGTAGTTCATTTTTAAACACATTCATTGAGTCACGCCATTCATTGTAAGGAACATCCTCACCATAGAGCTCTTTCATCCCCAAACGAATATCTGGATCTGTTTTTCCTGTCAAATAATAATAAACATTATGGTTCAATTCATAATCATGTTTTTCTGCAGAATTGAAATAGCCTCGATAACTAAGACGACCTGTATCAAACATGAGTCCATCCATATCAAAAATAAATAATTCGATTTTATTCATATTAGCCTCCAATAACTTGAGTTGGTTCATTCTACCTCAAAAAGAAAAGAAAGGACAGCAGTAAGCGACGAGGGAAATAGCTAACGAAAAAGCAAAACAGGTTATTGAAAACTTTTCCTCGCCTAATTCACCAAGTAGTCATTCTCGTCAAAAAGGTGGGCAAAACGCCTATTCGTTTTGTCCCACCTATTCCTTACCTTTTGGATACGTTTCACAACCTTATCCACTTATCATGAAAGATTTTCCTTTGATTGTTTCTATTAATTCGTTCAGGTGCTGACTGGCAGTTACTCCGTCATCTTGTTTCAAACTCGTTTCTGAAAGAATAAATGACCCGCCAACTGCTATTACCTGAGGATGGTTCAAGTAATCGAGAACATTGATTTCATCAATGCCACCTGTTGGCAAAAATTTCACGTCATAAAACGGCCCACTCAACGCCTTGATTGCCTTTAGCCCACCATAGATATCTGCTGGAAAAAATTTGACGATATGAATGCCATAATCCACTGCTTGTTGGATTTCACTAGGTGTTGCTGTTCCAGGAAATACAGGAATACCTTGAGCTAAACTATATTCGATGACTTCTGGGATCACAGCTGGTGACACAATAAATTTCGCACCATTTTTAATTGCTGCCTTTGCCTGTGTCAATGTTCGCACAGTGCCCGCACCCACCATCAGTTTTCCAGATTTTGCTAATTTTTTGATGGCTGTTTCTGCCAATTCACTACGAAACGTGACTTCAACTATTGGTAACTGACTTGTTAACAGAATTTCTTCCAAGCGATCCAGATAGTCAAGATTCGTTGCAGTGTAAAGCGGCAATAGCTTTGCTTCCTCGATTTTTTGATAAACTTCGCTTTGAACTGTCTGCATTTTCAAACTCGCTCCCTCACAAAACGTGATCTATTTTTTTGCTTTTGTGATTGCTTCGTATAACCCTTGCATATAAGTGATTCCCATCGCTCGGTCATATAAACCATAACCCGGCATCGCTACTTCGCCCCAGATCGTTCGACCATGGTCTGGGCGAATCACGCCATCAAAACCAACAGCCACTAATGCTTGCATCAACGCATACATATCAAGCGAACCTTCTGTTGACAAATGTGCTGTTTCTTTGAATTTTCTTTCTCCCATAAAACCAACATTTCTAAAGTGGACAAAGTTGATTCGTTCTCCAACTTCATGAATGATTTCAACCAAGTCATTTGCTGGATCTGCTCCCAATGAACCAGTGCATAACGTGATTCCATTATAAGGAGAATCAACAATTGATAAAATTCGTTTTAAGTCTGCTAGGTTTTTTGTAATGCGTGGGAAGCCAAAGATTTCCCATGGTGGATCATCCGGATGAATCGCCATTTTCACATCCATTTCCTCACAAACTGGAATAATTTTTTGCAAGAAATAGGTTAAATTGTCAAATAGAATTTCTTCCGTTACACCTTCATAAATTTCTACCAATCGATTGAATTTATCTAGGCGTTCTTTCTCCCAGCCAGGTAACCGAAATCCTTTTGATTGGCTATGGATCAATGTATACATTTCACTTGGTTGCATGTCATCCACGACGGACTGATCATAAACTAATGAAAAGCTGCCATCTGTATTTTCATAAAACAAATTGGTCTTTGCCCAACCAAAAATCGGCTTAAAGCTATAACAAATCAAATGCACGCCACACTTCGACAAATTTTTGATTGTCTGGATATAATTATCAATGTAATGATCTCTCTCAGCAGTCCCTGCTTTGATTGCATCATGAATGGCTACACTTTCAATCCCCAATAATTCTAAATTCCCAGCTTCAACCGAATCTTTTAATTCCTGAATTTCATCAACTTCCCAGACATCACCGGGTAGCTTATCTAACAAAGTGCCTACGATTCCATTGATACCCGGAATTTGGCCTACATTTTCCAGCGGAATCGAGTCCCCTTGACCATACCATCTAAATCCCCACTTCATCTTGGCTTACGCCTCCTTTAAAAGTCATCTTCTTCATCATTTTCTTCAGTCATTGACACGTGCCATGCTTGTAAACTATCTACGCCTTGAGCAAGCACAGCTGGAACGATTTGTTCTAGTGGTGTATTGATCAATTGATGATTGATTGTTTCCAATAGCATCGGTAGGTTAACACCGCCAATGACATACACTTGTTCTTGAAGTGCTGGTTCTAATTGACTAACAGCTAATACTGACTGATTGTAAGGACTAGCACTTACTAAATCTGTTAGTACAATGACGCCGTTTTCTTGATTGACTTCATGAATTGCTTCTCCGATTTTTTTACCTAACAGTTGTACATCATCTGCTTGGTTCAAACTAACTGTTGCTGTATTATTCGTTGCCCCAATAATCACTGTGGCTGCATCTTTTAATCCTTCACTCAACGTACCATGTGTTGCAATCACGATCCCTAACATGATGCTTCCTCCTCGACAGACAATTTTGATTCATTTTTTTTAAAAAAAGTCATCACTTTTGCGATATTTTCCATATTAAGTTCTTTTTGATCGAGCATCGCTCGACTTAAATAAAAGTCAGTTGTTTCCGCTTGATTTTCACCACTAAATAAATACATTGGCTGTTTTTCTAACAATTGTTCGGACACAACTACGATGCCGGCTTTTTTAGCAGCTTCACTGGTTTTCTTAGGCGCACCTAGTACTCTCAATGGTGCCTTTGCCCCAACACTATCCAATACGTACACTTCACAATTTTTCTTGATGACACTTTGTAATACAGCAACTCCTTGCTCACCAAAACATCCTTCATCAAGCAATGCGTAGGCTGTTTTTTCATCTGATTCTTCCATCATTGCTAGCAGCGTCAAGATAGATGACGTGTTCCGAACAAGATTTTTACGGTTCGATAACCCTTGAGTGACCTTGCCTAAAAAATAAAAATAACTAGCAAAGACAGCAATTACGAGCCAAGTACTCAAAGTCGTCACATCAAACGTCAATGTTTGTTTCATTAAGTAAAGAATCGTCGCTATTAAGCCGATAAAAATCAGACTAACTGTGCCCAGTAAAATAAATTTGGTCGTAGCCTTCGCTTGTTCTTTTCGCTGAAACAAAGCATATGCCCCAGCATGTCTAGGTGGGGTGTCATAATACGTGCAAATCACTCGCTCGGCATTTTCAACATCGCCAATGTAAATATTTCTGGAAGAAGTTCTTTTTTGCTGGTTATATTCAATGACTTGTACGTCTTCTCGCATCGGTAAAATATCTGCAATGATGGCTGAGATAAATCTTGTTTTTTGTTTGTGTGTGCGCCGTAAGCGATAGACATATTGGTAACGAAATAACCAATCTTGAAAACGTTCCTTTTTTTGCATCGTACTCCCACCTATTCTTGCTCCTTTATTTTAAGAGTCTGGTGCTCAATCCCAGACTCCATTTGCTTATCCTTCTACGTGATTTTACAAATCAAATTTGCTTAAAATATCTTTTAACGTTGATTTTGGTGCAGATGGTGTTGCTTGGAAATAAATGTTCTCAACCCCATAGTCTTCGTTCAATTCTTTTAGTTTTTGCGCATCTTCTTTATTTAAATAAACTGATTTGGTTACTAATAAATCTTTTTCTGGATCCTTTTGAGCAATCCCGCCAATATTTAGTTCTTTCATTGGCACACCATGTTTGACTAAGTCATAAATCACACTAACTGTTTTAGCAATCAAGATACAGTTATACTCTTTAAATTCATATTCATCCCAGTAAAATTTAGCTTTATCACTTGTGATAACAATCGTTTTTTGACCTGTACGACTCCCCGCGTTTTTATAAAGATCGCGCATGAATTTATCTTTTGCTACAACATCATCCACTACAAAAATGGAATTGACACCACTCTTTTGTGACAAAGTCACCATTACTTGACCATGGATCAAACGTTCATCTACACGTGCTAAGTTTACTTTTCCCATCAAAAACACTTCCTTTAATTTTTATAAAATTCCGATACCTGCTAGGACAATCAAAATCAAGGTTAGCCAGAGTAATGCTTGGGTTACCTTCAATCCTTTCTTGGTATAGAACCAATACACACCCATCACGACTGCCAATGGCAACAAGCCTGGAACAATTTGGTCCAAGATATCTTGAATGACGAAATCTTTACCAGAAATAACAAACTTCAAGGTTGATTCTACTTTGACATAATTACCAGCTAAGACACCCATCATGAACAGTCCTAAAACAGATAATGTTTCAATTGCTGTTTGGATGCCGGTGCTTTGCATCAAACCAGTAGCATTCCGCCCCATTGCAAAAGCTTGTCTTGCAAAGAACACGCCTAAAATCGCTTGATACGTGGCAAAACAAATGAATGGGAACAATGCACCTAACGCGCTTCCTTGTTGTGCCCATGGAACTGCGATTGCGATAAAGATATATTGAACAGTTCCTGAGTCAATCGCATCCCCGATTCCTGCCAATGCCCCCATCAAACCAGCTTTTGTGTTGTACATCAAATCATCTTGCATCAAAACTTCGCTGTCAGTATATTCTTCTTCTGCGCGTTGTTGTTCCATCGAAGACATCAAACCAGTGATTACGCCACCACCCCAACTTAACTGGGTATTGAAGAACAACAATTGACGCTTATAAGCAGCTCTTCTAGCATCGTCATCTTTATACAATTTTTTCAAAATCGGCATCATTCCATAAAGTAAGGATGGTGCCAAATAGCGTTCAAATGAGTGCGGGATTTCATTCGCGAAATGCCAACGTAAATAGGCTTTCGTCACATCTTTTTTGGTGATTTCTTCTGGTGCTTGATTGTTTACTTGTGTTTTTTCAATTGCTTCTGTCATCATTCTTCCTCCTTACTTCACTTAGAATCCATCATCGTAGTCATCGTCATCATCATCGAATGTTGTCGTCGTTGCAGTACCATTACCATTGTCAGCAGCTGCTTGGACATGTTTTCCTTGTTGTGATTTCACGAAAATCAAAGCAATCAATACACCAAAAATTGCGTAAGTTACCATCGTGATTTCTAATGATTTGAAGACAACACTTAAGAAATAAGCCAAGAAGAAGAACACCATGTAATCTTTTCGACCAATAACATACACTGTTGTAGCAATCCCAATTGCCGCTAAACCGCCACCAACAACCTCTAAAATATGAATCACGACGGTTCCTTCTAAAGCCGTAATCACATCGGCAATAATTGGTGCCCCTAAGTAAAGCGCAATAAATACTAATGGTACGAATAATAGAAATGAAGCTAAGGTTGGATATAAAATGATCGAACGTTTAATTGCTTTATCGTTCAAATCTTCAACAGCTTTATCGGTATACTTTCCTAAAAATGTATTGATAAAAAAACGTAATTGATATAAATAACTTCCTAATAATCCTACTGGAACCGCCACTGCAATCGCTGCCTCAGGTGAAAGATCTCCTAAAAGTGCTACTGGAACGGCAACCGCTGCTGCAATGGATGGTTCAGCTGGCATTGAACCTCCAGGTGAAAAAACACCCATATAAATCATTTGTAATGATGCCGTGATAATCATTGCTTGCGCCACATTTCCCATAATGACTCCGACAACTAACCCTGTCATCAATGGCGAAAATCGAAGTGTTAATGTTGCCCCTCCGCCAAGCCATCTTGACATGATAGCTGCAACCCATAAGGCAATCAATAAGCTTTGTATGATACTTAAATTTTCCATAAGTCCTCCCCTAAACCTTCGTTCATTTTTGTTTTGACCTAACGACCTTTATTCCGAGAATTGATTTTATCAACTGATTTTTATACTAAATAATAGCTCTGACTTTGGACTGCTCGTTCAGGCAAACGACCAGCAACAATTCGCTCGACATCTTCAACACACTTTTTCCCCATCTCTTCTAAGCATTCCCTTGTATAAGCAGAGGTGTGTGGGGTCATTACAACATTTTCAAATGATAGATAAGGATGATCTTTTCTTCCTGGTTCTTCCTCCAAGACATCTGTAGCAAAACCAGCGATTTTTCCTGATTTTAGCCCTGCAACCAGTGCTTCCTCATCGATCAAAGCGCCTCTCGCACTATTCGATAGATAAACTTGATCCTTCATCTTTTTGATTTCAGCCGTTGAAATCATATGATAATTTTCTTCTGTGAGATTGGCACATAGACAGATTATATCGGCTGAAGCAAGCAATTCATCCAGTTCGACTTTTTTGGCACCAAAGCTTTGTAAATACAAATCTGATTTATAAGGATCATATGCCAGAACTTCACACCGAAAACCATTTCGTAAAATTTCGACCACACAGCTTCCTGTGTTTCCAACTCCGATTACGCCAACCGTTTTATTGAAAAGGGCCCGACCAATAAATTGTGCACGATCTTCCCAGTGATCCTTTTTCACACTAGAATCTGCTTCAACTGTACATCTTAAAATAGCTAACAAGTTTGTGATATTGTTTTCGGCTACAGCATCACGCTCAACCAATGCTGGAATGATCGAAACGATTGTTCCCTTTTCTTTTGCTGCTTCGAGGTCGATGTTGTTATATCCAATACCATGCCGAGAAATCAAACGTAGTTCATCTTTGTACTCAAAAAATTCTTTCGTAAAAAATGGGGTAACACTAGCAATAATCACATTGTAGCCGTGCAACACTTCTGCCAGTTCTTTTCCAGATATCTCACCATCTACAGTAAAATGTTTGACAGTTCCTAGCGCTTCTAATCGTTGTAAATGTTCAGGAAATATTTTGCCAAAACTACTCGAATTCACAATTGCGATTTGATACTTAGACATTTGCTTACTCCTTTCATTCTTTTTTGATTACTTCATGACCTCCAAAGCCATTTCGCAAAGCAGAAACTACTTTTGCGGAAAAACTGTCTTCTTCCTGTGACAGATTCCTCATGAATAAACTCATGGCAATCACTGGGACAGGGACATCCATTGCTAACGCTGTTTCTACTGTCCACTTTGCCTCACCAGAAGCAGCTACAATTCCGCGATAATCTGCCAATTCAGGACTTTGACGAAATTGTTCTTCTGCAATTTCCATTAACCACCCTCGAATAACGGAACCATGATTCCAAACACGAGCTACCTCTGCCAAATCGAAATCATAGTCGCTTTGTTCGACTAATTGGAAGCCTTCACCAATTGCTTGCATCATGCCATATTCGATTCCATTGTGAATCATTTTCAAAAAGTGACCACTTCCAGCTGGACCTGCATACAAGTAACCGTTTTCAATTGCAAGGTCTTTAAATAACTGCTCGATTGATAAAAAGATTGCTTTGTTTCCGCCAATCATCAGGCACGCATTGTTCCTTGCACCCGAAATCCCACCTGATGTTCCACAATCAAAATAATAAATACCACGTTCTTCAAAGATTGCTGCTCTTCGAACTGAATCTTGATAATTTGAGTTTCCACCTTCAATCACAATATCCTTTGGTGCTAACAGTGGTAACAATTGTTCTAACACTCGATCAGTTGGGGCTCCTGCGGGTAACATCAACCAAATAATTTTTTGCTTTAGCTTCTCTTCTTGATAAGAAGATAGTAAGTCTTCGACTGTTTGAAACGTTTTGATTCCTTCATAGCTTGCAATGTTCAATGTTTCTTCAGCTAAGTCTGTCCCCTTCACATCATAGCCACGCTCTTTCAAATTGATTGCTAAGTTCATCCCCATCTTACCTAATCCAACAAAACTCACTTCCATGATAGCGCCTCCATTTCTATAACTTCATTATACAAAAAAATATTTTTTTGTAAACACAAAAAATAAAAATTTTTTCGTTTGATTTTTTTAGCGAAACATTATATCCTTTATTTAGAGAGTAAAGGGGGAACACATATGTCTGTATCCATTCGCTTACAAATAAGAACGATGTACAATGATTTCAGTCCAAAGGAGCAAGCCATTGCAGATTACGTGCTAGAAAATTCAAGTAAAGTAGCTCACAGTTCCATTAGTGATTTAGCGAATGAACTTGGAATCGCTGACTCCACTTTTTTTCAATTTACGAAAAAACTTGGTTACAATGGATTCAAAGATTTCAAAATGGCGATGCTCATTCAAGAAAATGATTTTTCTGCGATCGCGATCCATGAAAATATTGATCAAAATGATACAGAACTGACTATGGCACAAAAAGTGTTTGATTCAAATATCACTACTTTGAATGACACTCAAAGATTATTACGACAAGAAGATTTAAAACAAGCGGTTGATTTGATCAACACTTCTGATCGTTTATTCTTCTTTGGTGTCGGTGGGTCTGAAATTGTTGCGACTGATGCTTATCACAAATTTTTACGTTCACCAATCTCAGTCTTTCACAGCACGGATTACCATATTCAATTAATGGAAGCTTCTCTTTTGACACCTACTGATTGTTCAATTTTGATTTCCCATACAGGTCAATCAAAAGAAACGATTCGTTTAGCAGAGACAGTCAAAGCTACTGGAGCCAAAGCAATTGTCGTCACAAGTCAGGCAAATTCTCCTTTGGCTAAGCTTGGTGATGTGGTCTTTATTTCCATTGCAGAAGAAACAGAATTTCGTTCTGAAGCTTTAGCTTCGCGGATTTCTCAACTAAGTATCATGGACTCGCTCTACGTTATTTTGATGTTCTATAATCAAGAAGAAGCGCGTGACTCGATTTCCAAAGTTCGTCGAGTCATTGCTCGTAGCAAACAATAAAAAAATCCACCAATCATTAGCAATCGACTAATGGTTGGTGGATTTTTTGTTTAGGTATTGGAGGTAGAGTGCTTGTTGTTTCAATCAATGAAGAAAGAAGATAAACAATTCCCACATCATAGAAAGTTGTGCTATTTTCTGATTCTCGTCTAAGTAGGCGAACAAATTAGCTAGCACTAGCCCACAAAAAAACAGGCAACTAAGTTTCCCATACCATTCTTCACTAGTTCGCCTGTTTTATTGAATTATTTTTACTTAATCAATCACTTGCTTCACCTTGAACTCTTTTGTCTGCTCCGATTTTTCTTCTTGGTTCGCTAATTCAAACAAAATATGTTCTCCACTTGATTCGTCTTCTACAATGACCAATTTTCCCAATGGCTGGCGTTGGTCTTTCACGATTTGTGCTTCACGAATCAATTCTTTTGGATCACGTTTAGCTGCTAACGCATTTCCTAAATTAAAAAAAACTGTTTCTTCCATCCTAATCCCTCCCATTTCCACCGATGTTTGGTTTGTTCTCAAAGATTGAACTCTTGACGCGTTGGAACCTATCTATTGAAAGTTTTATAGCTTTATTATACCATGCGTCAGAAAAACAATGTGTTTTGGGCATACTCATTCATTTGCAAAAAAATAAATTGATTCTAATAGTAGAAAAAAATGGAGCAAAACATTCTCACGTTTTGCTCCGCTCTTATCTTTAAATTTCAATCTTCATCCCATCATAAGCTGTCAACATTTGATACTCATCTGCTAATTCTTTCATTTCTTGATGTGTCAAACCGCCATTATGAGAGAAATGACTGAGAACATAAGTCGTCTTTTCATCACATAATCCTCTTTCAGACAACGCTTGGATCAGTCGTAAATTTTCGCCTAAGTTCATGTGAATCCCACCTACATACGTCATGTTTTGTCCTGTACAATCCAAGGATATCGCATCTAGTTTCAATTGATTCGCTTCTAAATAATCCAAAACTTCATTGGTTGGAAAACCTGTATCCTGTGTATAAAATAATCGCTTTTCTCCGCGTTCGATCACATAAATGAAGCAATCCCCATTTTTTTGACCATGTACAGCTGGTAATGTATGAACTTGATACTCCCCAATTTGATACTTTTCAAATGGCGCTAATTCTTGAAACTCAATCCGTTCAGGTTCAATCATTTTTTCCAGTTCAAATGCGCGATCAAAGAAGCGATGAACAGTTGCATTGCCATAGACAGTTAGCTTTTTATCCAAATCATTGGCATAAGAGCTCATCCGAAAAGCTAAATCTTCTGCATATAAATGATCGCTGTGCCAATGTGTGATCAGTAAATGTTCAATCTCATTGAAATTCAACTGATGTTCCCGTAAATGAAAATAGCTATCTCCAGGAAAATCAATTAATAAATCTCCCTCATCTATTAAGGTTTGCGTCTGAGTTCGTAAGTCTTTTCCACCATGTTCTCGTGCATAGCGACAAATACGACAGTTACAAAAAATACCAGGAACTCTTTCCGCAGCCGCCGTGCCTAAATAATGAATTTTCATGTTGTTTCCTCCTACCAATAAGTTGCCCAACTTCGATATAAACGTGTCAGTGCCTCAAAATAAAAATAGTCTCCCCACATAGTGCATTCATCAATGCCTGTCCCGCCAGGCTTAGAGTACACGCCTTGAACTAACAAACCATTTGATTCAGGATCATTTTTTGTCGTGTAATTCATCAGATTAACCATGATTTCTTGCGCAACCTCTTCATATTTTTGGCGTCGTGTATCCGTTAATGGTAACTGTTTTGCCAACTCCAACAAACCACAAACCGTAATTGCTGATGCAGATGTGTCTCTTTCTTCGTCACCATCTACAAAAAAAAGATCCCAATACGCAATTTTATCTTCCGGCAAATGGGCTAAATAATAATCTGCTAAATGACAAGCAGACTCTAGTAGCGTTGCATCTCCTATATGAGTAAAACTAATTGGAAATCCATAGATTCCCCACGCTTGGCCTCTTGCCCAACAGGAATCGTCCGCGTAGCCTTGCGCTGTCGCGCCAAAACGAGGGTTCCCTGTCTCAATATCCATATAATACGTGTGAAAAGTCGAATAATCCTCACGAATCAAATACTTCTGTGCCAACTTCACATGATTTTTAGCCGCTTCTCGATAACGCGCATCTCCTGTTTCATCCGAAGCAAAATACAGTAAAGGCAAATTCATATTGCAGTCAATAATCATTCGACCTTGTTGTTCTTTATCAGATAGGTCACCCCATGCTTGAAAAATCTTCGCTGTTTCGTTATAACGTCGCATCAAAACATCCGCGGCTTGAAGCGCCATTTTTCGTGAAGAAGCTGTATTGTTTTCGCGATAGTCAGCCACTGCTGCTAAGGAATATAGAAAGCCAATATCATGATGGTTCAAAACGATTTCTTCGTCTAGTCGTTGCTGAAACACTTCTAGCTGTTTGGTAATCACTTGTTGGATTCGCTCATCTGGGCGATAGCCTTGAGCCAGATGTAGCATACCGATCCAAAAGCCATCTGTCCAATCCGCATTTTCAACAGCTGGATAACGATAATTTTTAGAAACTGCTGCTGGCACTAAGGTTTCAAATGTTGACAGATTATCAATGATTTTTTGATAAACAAATTCAAGTTCTTGTGCAACTTTTTCTTTTGTTAGCATATTGCCCTCCAATTTAATACAAAACGATTTTTTCTTGGTCGGTAGCTACGACTACTCGACCATAATAGTATGCTCCCTCAACAAAATACGCTCTTCGCCCATGGGCAGGTTCTTGATGTTGGATCAGAATTAGTTTTTGCGTGCGATCTTTCAACTGAATTTTGATTGCTTCCACTACTTCATCTGGTTGTTGCTCTGCTTCTGAGTAAATGGGTAGTTTCTCAACTTTTGTAATCAGTCCCTGCGGATTTAGAAGATAAGTTGTTGCAGTTGTTCCTTGGATGTTTTTCTTTGAGACAGCACAAGTGATTTTTCGTAATTCATTGTAGGTTGGTGCGCTATTTTTTTCGTAGCATTCCCACTGTGCTTCTTTCGCCAAACATGAAATCTCATAATCTAATTCTGGGAAAATCAGTGTCTGTTGTTTTTGTTGAACTACTGATGAATCAACATGAAAAAACGTTTCAATTTCATGATTTCCGTGACAAATATAGTTGTCACTAACGAGGCTGAATCCTTCCGGAAAATGAATCACTTTACGATCAACGTACACTGGATCAGCTAATGTAAAGTAACCTAGATGACCACCTTCAAAAAACTGGATACCTGACTTTTCGCTGGCTTTTTGATTGATTGGGGTCGCAACTTTGATGCTGTCCCACGCATCTGTATGTTGATTAAAGTTTTCTTGATCAATCACGATGGTATTATGCGCTGTTGCTTCTTTGAAAGCCAGTCGATGTTTACTTAATTCATAGCTGTATCGACCTGAATCAATCAAGATGTCTTTACCTTGATAAGCTAAGTCAATATGGAGTAAATCATCATGTCCATGTCCGCCGCCCAGAGGTCCGCACTTAAACAAATGATACGTCAGCGGACTTTTCGCAATCATAATCCCTGCTTGTTCAAAATGATGAAAAGCTTCTTTCAATAAAAAGCGATTGGTAATCGGAAATTGTCCTCTTCCTAATGACATTTTTGCAAAAAAGGTTAAATTTGCTTGATTTTTTTTTGTTTGTTCTTCTGGATTAGTTAAAATAACTTCTGCATATTGCAATAACCCTGTCATATCTTCTTGGTCGCTATCGCCATACATAGGTTGCTGACCGTTTGGTTTCACAAACAAGCTGGCCGCTTTTGCTAATTGTTTCGCATAGTCAACAATTTGTTCTGGCACATCCGTTTCTGCCCTTTGTGCGAGTTGTAAAATTTCCAATAAATAAAGCAAAACTTCATTGTGATACAGAAAAGATTGTTCTCGTTGCATGCCATCTGCTTCCACTTGTAAAGCTAATGAATGCGTTAAATAAACGAGACTTTCTATTCGCCATAAAGCTGCCTTCTCGAACGTGGGAAAAGCTAGACTTAAACTATACAACCCTGCAATTTCTAAAATCTGCCAGTTGCTCTGTCCTCTTTCAATCGATAAATTTTCGTAGAGATATGCTCCTTGACTTTCGAGAGCTGCTTCCAATTCCTGCTTCAATTCGTCCGAAAAAAGTGGCAAGAAGCGATTCATTTCAATTAATTTCAACCAATTAACCACACGCAGCCCCACATCAATTGTTCGCCAGCTAGACTGTTTCGTTGTTTGATTTAGTGGATTATGTTGAAGAAATGCGTGTAAAAAACATTCAAGATATTCTTGATACGCTGGCTCTTCTGTTAACAAATAGGCCACTCCTACATCAACTAAAAAGCGATGGCGATGCAACATATAAAGCCATTCCATATCCCCATTTGGACTAGTTGACCACTCAATGTCTGCTACTTGCCAGAAAACAGGTTCGTGCGTTCTTTCCATATCCCAGGCGTTATCAAAAAGATATTCCCCAGAAACAAACCGTTGACTTCTTACAAGTAGTTCTTGACACCCATTTTCATCCTTTTTCAGTAATTCTTCTCTAAATGCAAAGAGTTCTTCTTGACTTGTACAATTGAAAAAGCCTTTAAAATTTTTCTCCATGTCACTGACTCCTACGCCATGATCGGTGTTTCAGAAAAATGGATTTCATGAATTGGCACGCCTTCTGTTTCAAAAATAATGACTTCATTTATCCCTTTTTTCCAGAAGAAATCAGGAATGAATAAAGAATGAGTCGGTCCTTCTTGCCAATAGCGCCCCATGTTTTCCCCATTCACGAAAACGACGCCTTTACCAAAAGTACTACAATCTAAAAATGTGTTTCCTACTTCTTCTAGCAATAGCTCAATCTTATAAAAACTTGGTGTTTTTGCGATTGTCTCCTTGGTAAAATCAATTTTTGCTAACTGTTCTGGTCGTAATTCTAACGGATAATGTTCCCAATCAGAGATGTAATGGATATCCTCCATCACTCCACTTCGGATCCCTTTTCTTTGACTATCCGCAACTAACTTAGGACCATAATTATTTCGACCCATGTTTTCAACTAACAAACTCAATTCATTTTTTTCTTGGGTCAAATCACATGAAAATTCTTGTCCTAATTCTGCCTGATACTGAGTAGCAATCAACTGTTGATTCATGAAAAATTGCACACGATCCAAGCCATCAACGACTTTCATTTTGGCAATATGACGTTTGTTCAATAATTGGCTACGATACAGGGTATATCCCAAATTCTGACCGATTTTTTCCATAGGCAAGGTATAGTCATTGATTATCGGCTCACTGATTTCTTCCAAAACAGAAAATAAACTGACGCTTTCCTTCACTGCATAAGAACCTAAGTAAGTTGTCTTTGGATAAACAGGCTTTGAAGTTTTAGCTGTTGGTACTTCTTCTTGAATCACTTTTTGAATAGCAAAATATTTTTCCGTCGGCATGCCCCATTCCGTTAACGGCGCATCATAATCATAAGAGGTAATCTGTGGTTCATTCGTTGCTCCTGCATCTGAACAACCATTATAAAATCCAAAGTTCGTGCCACCTTGAAACATATAGAAATTAATACTCCCTTTTTTTAACACTTGGCGTACTTCTTCTGCTGTTTCTTGTGGATCACGACGAATAATTGGTTTCCCCCAAGAGTTGAACCAGCCATCCCAGAACTCCATACACATGTAAGGTTCCTTCAACCCATTTTTTTCCTGATAATTCTGTAACCATTTAAAGTTTTCATTTGCATCAGATCCAAAATTGGCTGTCGCTAAAATACCTTCTTGTGGTAAAGTTCCAGCTTCTAACACTTCTGCCCAGCCACCATCTGAAGTTACTAAAGGAACATCAAAGTAGCGTTGCAGTTCTGCTACTAAAAATTTCAAATACGTTTTATCTTCGCCATAAGAACCATATTCATTTTCTACCTGAACAAGTAATAAATTTCCTCCGCGTGTCACTTGATATGGCGCTAATTTTGGTAACAACACTTGATAATATTCTTTCACAGCCTGCAAATAACCTGGATGTTGACTACGAATGCGCATGCTTGGATCTGTCAATAACCAAGCTGGCAACCCACCAAAATCCCACTCTGCACAAATATATGGACTTGGTCGAACGATGATATACAAACCTAATTCTTCCGCAATATCTAAGAACTTCGTTACATCTGCAATTCCAGTAAAATCAAATGTTCCTTTTTCCGGTTCATGTAAATTCCAAGGGACATACGTTTCCACGCAATTACAGCCCATCGCCTGCAAATTTTGTAATGTTTGACGCCAATGTGTCGGGGCAATTCTAAAATAATGAACGGCACCAGAAATCAGCTTGATTGGCTGCCCATCCACGTAAAATTCTTCTTTGATTTCGAAATTCATCCTGCAGTTCCTCCTAAAATTCTTATTTGATTGCAGAGTCTAGACCATTTGACTTGAATTTTGATTGTAAAAACATATAAAGCAAGACAATCGGAATAACTGAGGTCGCTAAAACAGCCATCAGTGCACCATAATTCAAAGGATCATAGTTGTTTTGTGTCATGTTTTGAATAATCAATGGAACAGTGAATTTTTTTGAATCGGATAAAACGATCAATGGAATCAAGTAAGAGTTCCAGTAACCCATAAACGTCAAAAGCGCTGTCGTGATAATACTTGGTGTCAATACTGGAACAGCAATTTTCCAAAAAATCGTCCATTCACTAGCACCGTCGATCCGGGAAGCTTCCATCAATTCATTGGGAAACTGCTGTGCATATTGACGCATCATAAATACGGAAGTTGTCGAAGCAACACTGGGAATGATGACCCCAGCAAACGTGTTCGTTAAACCAAATTTACTCAAAATATAGAAAGTCGGAATCAATGTCGCAAAACTTGGGATCATTCGAGAAATCATCACTAAATTAAAAATAAGATTGCTACCTTTGAAACGATATTTTGCCATAACGTACCCAGCTAACGTGGTCACAATCGTAGAAAGTGCTGTCCCTACCAATGTGATGACAGCCGAATTGAACAACACCCGAATGTAATTATATTTTTCTTGTATCTCACCAAGGTTTTTCAAAAAATGTGGGCCAATCGTAAAATTGATTTTTTCCCCTAAAATCACATCGTTCGATTGAGTCGAAGCAATGAGCATATAAACATAAGGTAAAGCAAAGATCACTAAACCAATCAGTAAAACGAAATAAATAAGTAATGGGCTCAATTTACGCTTCATTGTTTTTTCCTCCTACAATAAACTGAATAATGGATAGGATTGCTGCAATGATCACCATCGTCCAGGCAATCGCAGAAGCTTTCCCAAAATCAACCATTTCAAAACTTGTTTTATACAAATTCACACCAACTGTTACTGCAGAAGATTCTGGACCAAATCCATTTTTGAATAAAATATTCGGTACTTCAAAGGCTCCTAATCCATTGATTGTCGAAAGAATCATTCCCATCAACACAACTGGTTTCAACAAAGGAATCGTGATTTTAAAGAACTTGTGAAAACTATTGGCTCCATCGATATCTGCGCTCTCATAAATTTCTGAAGAAATATTTTGCAATCCAGCTAAAAACAAGACTGTGTAATACCCAACATTCAACCAAATCGAGATAATGATGATTGATACTCGTGCCCAAAATGGATCTGTTAGCCAAGGAATCGGCTCCATCCCAAAGGTTGTTAACACAGTATTGAATAAACCTGTTGGATTATAAAAAGTTAAGAACACTGATGACACTGCAACAATCGATGTGATTGCTGGTAAATAGTACACGGTCCGGAAAAAACCTTTCCCTTTAATCGTTGGCTTATTTAACAAAACAGCAAAAATCAAAGCAAAGAAAATTGTGATCGGAATTGAAAAAATCATAAAAATAAACACATTGAAATACGATTTAAAAAACAATGGATCTTTAAAAATAGCTGTAAAATTATCTAAGCCGATAAAATCAATCGATGTCGACACTTTTGAAAAACTAAATCCTAATGACATCACTGCGGGAATCAATAAAGTAATGATGAAAAATGCTAAAAATGGCAACAACATGATATAAGCTGTTCGGGAATAATTAGTAATGGCTTTTTTCTTTTTTGGAAATTCCATATCCAGATGCTCCTTTTCTGTTCTAAAAATAGGTTAGGACAGTATGGCAGCCCTCACTATCCTAACCCGTTTCATCTACTCGTTTATTTCTACATTGTATTTCGAAGCAAAATCTTCTGCTTGTTTCTTCAATGCTTTATCAACAGACACGCCATTATTCTTGATGTCATAGCTTGCAGCTTCAATATAATTGTCTAAATCTGCTGAGTAAGGGAATGCATAACCTTTGATACTATTTTGACTGATTTCATCTAGCGTCAATAAAATCTTTTGATTTCCATAATATGGAAACTCTTTTTGAGCAACTTCACTTTGATATGCAGTTACGTTTGCAGGCAAACCACTTAGTTCCATATAAGCATCCAACGCATCTTTATCCGTTAGTGCAAAGGTGATGAATTGTAACGCTGCTAACGCATTATCTGATTTTTTAGGTACATAATAACTAGATCCACCACTCATTGGTGAAAAGTTTTTTGATTCGTCTACTGCAGGAATCGCACTGATTCGCCAATTTCCTGCATCATCTGGATAATCCGTTGCTTGATAAGAAGCTAACCAGCCTCCAGCAAAGATTACACCACATTCTTGCCCAATCACTGTATAGTCTTTCGAATTACCGTAAGCTACTAAATCTTCATCTTGAAGTTTTTGAATGATTTCGTATGATTTTTTAACCGCGTCATCTAATAAATTCAATTTTCCATTTTTATCAAATAAAGACACACCTTGTTGTTCCGTCAAATATTTAACAAGATCCAATTCTCCTGTATCACGCATGAATAATAGCTTTTTGCCTGTTTTTTCTTTTAATTTCTTCCCTGCATCAATCAATTCATCCCAATTTTTAATGGTTGCTACATCGATTCCAGCTTCTTTAAAAGCGGTTTCATTATAAAACATGCACGCATTTCCCCAATCATTAGGAAAACCAAATACTTTTTTCGATGGTGCAATATTCCCCAACATGTTCATCTTTGCATCATAAAAATCTTTGCCGTACTCTTTTACAAAACCAAAGTCTTCAGATGAGTAAAATAAATCTTCAAACTTGTCAAAAACTGAACCAGCATTACTATCTTGCAAGAAAATCAAATCTGGCATTTTTTCATTTGCAACTAATTTTGGTGTTACCTTTTGAACCATCGGAATAGCGGGAGCTACATCCACTGGATTCAATTCCAATTCTGTATCATATTTCTGATTGTAAAGCTCAACGGATTTTTGCAAGTAATCGGTATTCTTACCTTTGGGAACATACACCTCAATATTTGCTTTTTTCACGCGTTCTTCTTTTGCCAAATCCTTAGCAGAATCTGCTCCTGCTTCTGCTTTTGAATCACCGCCACCACAAGCTGCCAAACTAACTACCGCTAATAATCCTAAAGCACCGCTCAACAATTTTTTGTACTTCATAAAGTACCTCCTAAATTTTTGTAAACGCTTTATTCATTCGTAGAATACACGAAAGCCAGGAAAAGGTCAATAAGTTTAGTGAACTTTTTTATTTTATTCACTAAACTTATTTGAGTTGATTTTCATAAGGCTTTCTCGCATAAAAAAAGGGAGGACAAAAAACTTGTCCTCCCTTTTTTCGAATAGCTAGTAAAACAATCAGCAACCACTAATCGATTTTAATCACCTGTGCTCCCGCGCAAACTGAGTTCCGTCGCAATAATTAATTTTTTAGCCACTTGTCTTCCAGTTTCTAATTTCTCCAACAGTAACTCCACACTTGCTTCGCCCATCAGTTCTGTATGTATTCTCACTGAACTCAACGTTGGAAAAATATGTTTAGCGACACTCGTATCATTGAACCCAATTAACGATACTCTTTCAGGTACCTTGATTCCTGCTTCCAGCAACGCTCTTAGTGCACCAACTGCCAAAGGATCATTTGCGATAAAAAATGCGGTTGGCAAATGTTGCCCTAACGTAGCGATTGCTTGTTTCATCATCTCATAACCACTTTCGACATCAAAACCGCTTTGGAATACATTTTCCTCCCGATAGACATCACGGAAACTTGTGTATTTTTCAAAAGCAATGGTTCGTTTGTCTTTTCCAACAGGATGGTTAGGCAATGTTTTACCGTAGTCCAAGCCACCGATGAACCCAATATTCTTATGACCACGTGCACAGAAAAAGTCAATCACACTATTCACAGCTTGATCAAAGTCTAGGGACACAGAATCATATTTTGTTGAAAGAATATCCATGCCAACAAAAACTAGGTTATCTGTAAAATCAATTAATGATTGTTGCTGCTCTGGTGTACATTCGCCAATCGAAATAATCCCAATTACCTCTTCATCAAATATACGCGTATTGTTATAAAAATAGCGCACAATCTCGTAGCCTTCATCCAAAATCTTCTTTTCAGCACTCATTCTTAGCGAAAGATAATACACATCATCCAATTCATCTTTTTCCGTCATCCATTGAACGATTGCGATTTTTCCTTTATCAATGACGCGATTCCGTTTATATTTGGTATATTCTAGTTTCTCTGCCGCTTCAAAAATTCGTTTTTTTGTCTCATCACTCACTGATAACGTTTGATCAAAATTCAATACTCGAGAAACAGTTGTCTTAGAAACACTTGCTAAATCTGCAATGTCTTTAATTGTTGCCATGTTAGCACCTCATTCTTCCATCCTTCGTTTTAATAAAAAATCTAAAATATACGAGTTCAGTAAACTGAACAAAATACCTATCACTACTGATTTTACCCCATAAGTCAAAAATCCCAAAGCCAGTACCATTACATTTATGTAACGGATTCCTCTAGCAATACTAAATTCTGGATGTTTTTTATTGATTGCTAAAGCAATGACATCCATTCCTACCGTAGAAGCATTCGCGGAAATACAACAATAATACCCAATCGCGATAAAAATACAGGCAAAAAGAAAATCAACAACCAAATTGATTTGCACATTGAGTTTAAGTAAATAAAACATCGTAAAGAACAGATTGTAACAAATACTACTAACGATTGATTTAAGAAAATTCCCTTTACCCAAAAAGAACCAACAAAAAATCAATAGTAGGACTGTTACACCAGAAGTTAAATAAAAAATCGGTATGTGCGAGATTTTTTCTAAAATCATTGCCACACTTGTTACCCCACCATTGATAATATTATTCGGTTTCATCCAATTTGCGTAAGCAAACCCTAAAAAAACATTTCCAATAATGATTTTTAAAATGTTTTTTTGTTCTGTTGTCGTTATTTTACTTTGAATCACAGCTTTTCGCATTCCTATTCTCTCCCAACAAAGCGCTTTCATTTTATTCTAGTAGACTATACCATTGATTCACCTATTTTTTCAAATAGTTTAGTGAAAATTCAGTAAAATAATTAAGGTATTTGTTTGAACGTGTCTCTTTACACAGAAAAAGAAGAACGAGTACAAAACTGCTCGTCCTTCTTTTCTTCAACTTTTATTTACAGTGTTCACCATTCAAAACAAGTCTAAATGCCACAAAAATTTGGGAAACTATTTTTAGAAAAGTTTCCTTATTACTTGAAGCTAACTACTTTGCACCACAACCTTTTATTCCCACTCAACTTCCAACTGACTAGATTCACCTGTCATACTTGTCGTTTGAACTTGTGCACTTCTTCTATCTGCACTGATTGTTACATTTTCATCTGCATGAATAACTTTTTTAACTGCTTTTGAAAAACTCAGCGTCAGTGTTTCATTTGTTTGTAGCGGATTAGCGACTGTTACTTTCGCCTGATTTGATTGCTCTTTCACCAAAACTGAGGCTGGTTGATCCACTGTAATACCTGCCACTGTTTGATTGGCTGACCAAAGATTTGCCGCTGTTATTCCAGTGACTGTATCTTTGACACTTTGATTTTCCTTTTCGTTGGATAAAATTTCGATTCGATTTTGTTTTGCATAATTTTCAAGACCTTGCGTTGTTGCGTTTGGTAAGAGAACATACGCATACTTTTCATCAATTGGTTTTTGACCATGGTTAAGTAAAACTTTTTGATAGTCTTCGGTATACACTTGATTGTTTGGGAACCCTTCATTGATATCACTGTATTTTCCAGTACGCTCTTCCTTAACCAAAGTAATTGTTTCTTTTTGAGGGAAGTAATATCCAATACTCTGATTTTTTTGTGAAGATGACAAGAGGAGCCAGTCATTTGCTTGCATGATTTGTTCGCCATTGCCGGAAATCTCACCTTGATTTGTCATTAACTGGTACATACTGTTGGAATCAAGCATCCGGTTTTCAATCACTGTTTCAATCGAAGCTGACGTCGTTCCTTGAATGCCTGAGCCTAATGCAACAATTTGGTCATCAAACACAAACCAAGATTTCTGCGCTTTAAGATCCATTGGTAAAACCGTACCGTTATTTTTCGTACCCGCTTTGTTTAACGCCATACCAATAGCGGCATGCTTTCCATCTGTTGCACCCCCTACTTGTTTTTCTGACGAACGCACTGTTGTAAATGAACTTACTTCATCTGCTAGCTTGACTGTATCAACTGTCGTACCAGGCAATCGGTATGGGTCAACCGTTGGCCAATAACCTTCCCCATATTGCTGATCTTGATTAAATAAATACAACATGCCATCGGATGTATGCCAGCCCCGTTTATTCTCTTTATTACCTGCCTCGAATGAAGAAATTCGGTTCGAGTACATGCTAAGTCCAACACTAAAATCACCACTAGCATACACATAACGATCCATTGCACCATACAATTTACTTCCTAGAAACGGTTTTTCTTTTCCAAGTATTGTTTCATCACTCATCACTTGTTTTGTTAACAATAGATCTTTGAAATCACGTGCATTGGTATAGTAATAAGCTGGATTCTCCTTCAACCAATATTTGACACTTTCCTTCAACTGACTGTTTGCTGATGGGTCTGCAAACTCTGATACTAGCAATAAATTATACATCGTCGGTGAACCAAAACCAGTTGTTTTTGTCGAAGTTGCTCGCGAAATGGAACGACCATTCACCATTGGCATCATTTCGCCCTTCTCGATTAGCGGAATAAAGGCGTTATTCACATTGTTCACAAAAGAATCAGTTACTTCTTTAGGTAAATTCCATTTTGAATTGGCTAAAATTCCTAAAATCTTGCTTGTTCCTTTCACTAAAACATTTCCATATGAACCTGTATATGGAATATCACCATGTTGAATAAACGAGCCATCTTTATAGAATCCGTCTCCTTTTGTCACAAGCGCAAAAACTTCTTTGATACTTTCGCCGGAAACACTTAATTTATCTCCACTTTTTTGTAAAATACCCAACCCCATGACCGTTAATGCTAAATCTGTCCGATTCGCTCCTGTCGTTTGAAAATTGGGAATAAAATGCAAATCAACAAAGGTTCCTTGTGGCTTACCGTACAATTGTTTATAAGGATCTGGAACATACAGCGAAATGACTTGCGTGTATTTCGCTAATTGGTCCGGTGTCAGTTCGTCTTTCATAATCATTAGAATATCAATAAATTTTTGTGGCACACCAATCTGCCAATCCCACCAATTGCCATGATATTTTTTACCATCATATTTTCGAACATCTACCATAAAATCAAGCGCCTCGACAATGTCCGTTCCTACCTGTTGATTTTGGTAAAGCGCCGTTCCCTGTGTCCCGTAAGCCCGAGCCAAAACAGAAAGATTCGCAAATTGGGTTGTTATATCTGCAGATGCTGTGTCTGATGCAATCTTTTCCCACAAATACGTGCGATTGGATTCTTTATTTAGTTTCCCATATAATTCATTGGCTTGTTTTGAAAGCTTTTGCGTATACGCAATAACATCTGGATCATTTAATAATTCAGGATTTTTTTCAAAATCACCAACAAGATTGGTTTTCCATTTTTGTTGCAACTCTTTAGCTTCTGCCTCAGTTGGATCATTTGACTCTTCTGGATCTAAAGGAATCGAACCAATCTCCCCATTTTTTAGCGCCGCTACCTTCAACGTTATCCGATCACCAAAAAGACGAATACCGATTTTGCCTTGCCAATCCCCATCAATACTTCCATTACCATTAGGATAGTTGACTTCTTGATTTTCATATAATAAGTGACCATTCAAATAAGCAACAATTTTTTTCTCTTCATAGCGCACCAACAAACGATATGTTTTTCCTTTGACCAATGGTGAACCTTTAATTGTGGTAATCCACTTTCCACCCGGTTGCCCTAGCTGCCAGTCCCCATCTCCATTGTAAGCAAATGACTGCCAAGTCGCTGAATCAGTCTCACTACCTCTAAAAATCAGCCCGAAGTTTTTTTGTCCTTCATAAAGAAAAGTCATCTCAACTTCTCCAGTTTTCTTTAACGGTGCATCTTGTAAAACACTCACAGATTCAATCGAAGTGCCTTGTGTTGTATTACTAATAACTAATTGATTCTCACTGAGACTAGTCTTGGAAGTCCCTTTGATATCTAACCAATTCCCTTTTTCTTGACTAAAATTAGTTTCAAAAATCTCCGCTGCTTTTACTGTTGTACTCTGAAACATACCAATAGCAATGATACTTCCCACTAACGATAACCACTGAATCATCTTCCGTTTTTTCATCCAATACCTCCTAGATGACTTGCCCTCAGCATCTGCCTTTAATCCAATCGCGACACAACTAAATAAAGCGTTTTCAAAAAGCATGATAGCATAGTCTTTATTTTTAGTAAACATATAAGATAATTCACTAAACTAAACTTTTTTAATTAGGTATTCTTCAGCAAAATACGCCTTTTAAACTATTTTATGTCTATCCATAACACTTATTGCAGACAAAAAGCCAAACAGAATACGCCCCTGCTTGGCTCTTTTATTGTTAGAAAAACCTAATAGATTCGTTTATTGCCATTTTTGACAAACAGCCACTCTTCATCGACATTTCTGCTAACTTTTTTCAATAAATTTAACAAGGTTTCTTTTTCTTTTGCGGCAAGTCCAAATAGTGCCGCTTTTTCCGAATAAGCTTCTTCACGTTTTAAATAGTCGTAGAGCTCTTCTGCTTTTTCAGTCGCATATAATCGACGAATTTTTTTATTCTCAACATCAATTTCTTTCCGAACTAAACCAGCATTTACAAGTTTTTGAACAGACTTCGAGACAGTTGTCCGATCTTGTTTGACTAACTCTGCTATCGCGTCATTGATGATCCCTGGGTTCTCATAGATTCTTGTTAAGTACAGATATTGCTCTTTATTTAACTCTAATTCCTTGAACTCAACATTACTAATATATGATAACGAACGGGAAATGATTCCAATTTCTCTTAAAATCTCAGACATTTTTTACTCCTCTACAGGTAATAGATAGGTTTCCAAATTGAGCACTTCAATTATTTTATCTAAATCAGCTACTTTCACCACCATAGTTTGATCTGGACGTCCTGGTGCGAAAACTAATTTTTCATGTGCTAATAATTCTTCGTCAATAATCACTGGAACATGTGCTTCGTAGCCAAAAGGAGAAACTGCGCCAGGCTTTTGTCCCGTTTGCTCTTCCATCATTTCAGCAGAAACAACTGATACTCTTTTGCCAATCAACTTACTTAATCGTTTAAAATCACTCTTTTTCGTCGTAAAAGTCAGAAAAATATAGTTATTTTTTTGCTTATCTTTTAGGTATAAACTTTTAGTCTCAGTGCCAGTAAAACCTTGCTCTGCTTTGACCACTAGCGCATCCTCATTCGTGTAAATCGCGCGATGATCATACAGCTCAAAATCAATTCCAGCTTGACTAAATACTTCTTCTAAATTAATCAAAATGATTCACTCCTCAAAATTGTTGAAAATTCTACATTAACTAGTTATAAACTTAACGCTTTTTTGTTGGAAAATCAACATTTTTCTGTTGGTGGATTAGTGATTTTTGGATTGTTTTAAAATGTATATTATAATAAACTATTTTCTTCTATTACTGTTGGTTTACGCGTGGGAACAGCGTAAGTTAGGGGAATTAGCTGAAAGTTTTGAGTATGGACTAAATGCATCTGCTAAAAAATTTGATGGAAGTAATAAGTATATTCGTATTACTGATATTGATGATATCAGTCACAAGTTTAATCAAAGTGGAGTAACTTCCCCAGATATTGATTTTGCAAGTGCTGATAATTACAAACTTAAAAAAGGTGATATCCTTTTTGCGAGAACTGGAGCAAGTGTTGGGAAAACATATATGTATAGGGAAAGTGATGGACTAGTTTACTATGCAGGATTCCTCATTCGAGCCAGAATAAAATCTAAAATTAGCTCAGAATTCGTATTTCAAACAACTTTTACTGATAGCTATAACCGGTTTATTAAGATTACTTCGCAACGTTCCGGTCAACCAGGAGTTAATGCTGAAGAGTATTCCAATTTTAAAATTATGATTCCAAACTATGAGGAACAAAACGCAATTGGATGTTTTTTTAAAAAAATTGATGACACTATCACTCTTCATCAGCGTAAGTTAGATGCGTTAATGCAGATGAAGAACGGCTTTTTAAAGCAGTTGTTCCCAGTAAATGGAGAAAAATTGCCAAGAGTGCGGTTTGCTGATTTTAAGGAAGAGTGGGTGGAGCGTAAGTTAACAGATATAGTAACACGTGTTAATAAAAGTTCAAGTGATAATGAATTACCTAAAGTAGAATTTGAGGATATTTTTGCTGGAGAAGGTCGTTTAAATAAAGATGTATCTACAAAGTTCGATAATCGAAAAGGAATTAAATTTGAATCTGAAGATATTTTATATGGGAAACTTCGACCTTATTTAAAGAATTGGCTAATGACCGATTTTATGGGTATAGCATTAGGTGATTTTTGGGTTCTTAGAGCAAAAGAAAGTATTCCTAGTTTTATTTATGCTTTAATTCAGGCTGATAAATATCAAAAAGTGGCAAACGATACAGCAGGAACAAAGATGCCTCGTTCAGATTGGAAGAAAGTTTCAAATACAGATTTTTTAATCCCTAAAAATATTGAAGAACAACAACAAATAGGTGTGTTTTTCAACCAAATAGACAAAGGGGCTAATCTTCATCAACAAAAACTAGACCAACTCAAAGCCTTAAAAAAAGCTTATCTTCAAAACATGTTCATCTAAGCAATATTTACACTCCAACTAACTCCCTAGATAATAAACAAAGATGATGTACTCATCTATCAATTATCTGGGAGGTTTTTTATGAAAGCAAAAAGAAGAAAAGAGCAAATGTTTCATGAGTATTTTAAAGAATGGGTGAATCTCTATAAGGTGGGAGCTATTCGTTCTATTACCTTACAAAAATACTATGTAGTCGAACAAAAATTACAAGAACTTGCACCAAATTTAAAACTAAAGGAACTAGATCGATATAGCTATCAACAATTGTTAAATGATTATGCGCTTACCCATGAAAAGCAGACTACTATGGATTTTCATCATCATTTGAAAGGTGCTATTTTAGATGCAGTGGATGAGGGTGTTCTTACGCAAAACCCTACAAGAAAAATCATTATTAAAGGAAAAGCTCCTCGACCCAAAAAAGCAAAATTTCTAAATCAATTTGAAGTTCAAGCTTTATTAAAAGAGCTGAATTTGACAGAAGAAATTAATTGGGATTGGTTTATCTTGTTAGTTGTTAAAACAGGTCTTCGCTTTTCTGAAGCATTGGCTTTGACACCGTTAGATTTTGATTTTTCCAAACAAAAAATAGACATTAATAAAACTTGGAATTATAAAAAGACAACTGGCTCTTTCCAACCAACAAAAAATGAATCATCCAATAGAAAAATTCAAATCGACTGGCAATTAGCCATGCAATTTTCACAATTAATTAAAGCGAAAGAACCAGATAAACCAATTTTTGTTAAGAGCAGAGTATTCAATTCCACTATTAATAATCGTTTGGGAGTATTGTGCACTCGTGCAAACATCCCAATTATTACAGTTCATAGTTTGCGACATACTCATGCATCTTTACTTTTATTTGCAGGTGTTTCAATTGCCAGCGTTGCAAATCGGTTGGGACATTCTAGTATGACGACGACTCAGGAAACATATCTGCATATTATTCAAGAATTAGAAAATCAGGATAACGATAAAATTATCCGACATTTATCCATGTTGATGTGATAGCAAATCCCCATCAAGCTAAGGTAGAAGCTGGATGGGGATTGTTTTATATGAACATGTTTTGGAGGTAGGCTTTTTTTACGGTTTTTAGTTTGTTCAATTGATCTTGATGAAGGGTGAATAAATCATCAATACTTTTGAAAAACTTTCCAATCTTTTTCTGTTCATCAAAATTTGGAACAGAAATTTGAAAGTCACCATACTCTTTTGCATTAACACCTGGCTGACCAGAACGCTGTGATGTTATTCTAATAAAGTTATTGTATCTATCGGTTAGTGTATTTTGAAACACGAAATCAGAGTCAAATTCTGGTTTAATTCGAGCTCGAATCAAGAAACCTGCATAGTAAACCAAACCATCTTTTTCTTGATAACGATATGTTTTCCCGACGCTTGCTCCAGTTCTCGCAAAAAGTACGTCGCCTTTTTGAAGTTTATAATTATCTGCTGAAGATAAATCAATATCTGGCGAAGTTAAACCATCTTGAATAAATTCTCGGCTGTTATCATCAATATCTGTAATGCGAAGATACTTATTTTCTCCATTGTAATCAGTCGAAGTAGCATTCAATCCATATTCAAATGACTCTGCAAGCTCGGACAGCTTACGTTGTTCCCACTTTTCTTCAAAATCAGCGAACCGTCCCCTTGGAACCGATTCTTCATTTGTTGGGAACATCTGCTGTAGGAAGCCTTTCTTAATCTGCTGTATAGCTTCTATCTTACGCTGATGAAGGGTGATAGTGCCGTCAAGTTGTTTGAAGAAACTCCCAATCTGTTCCTGTTCCTTTATATCCGGAATACAAATTGGCATTTGCGCCATTTGCTTGCCAGAAACTTCAACAAAAGTTGAACCAGCGCCTGTCACTTCTCCGTAACGTTTTAGCTCCCCTGTTCTTGAATATATAAAATATGAATCAAGTACATTTTTTCTAGGAAGAATTGACTGAAATCCCTGATTAGTGGCTCCCTCTTTTGCTAAAATCGCAGTACTTCCAATCCCGGCTCTGGATGTAAAAAGAACAGTACCCGCAGGAAGAATTTTGGCAGAACTTTTTTGTAATCCAAGGTGTGTAATTTTCTTCTGGCTGCCTGAGACATAGTCTTGATCGCCAATTTCTGCTGGAGAGTACCAGTCAATATCTCTACCCCAATATTCTGGGTTTCCTGTGCTCGGTGTTCCGCCACCGACTATTTCTGCAACCTCCCCAAGCTTACGCAGTTCCCACGCGTCAAAAAAACCAGCAAATCGAATCACAGGGGTATTTTTTCTCTCATCTTTCATCGAAATACCGCCTTTGTAGCTTCAATTATTTCTTTTGTCTCTGGCGTTACAGCTAATTCATCTAACAACGCCAAAAACTCACTTTCAGTTTTTTCAATCTCAGTATTTAATGTAACAATTTCCTTACTTAGCGCTATTAAATCAATTGGTTCCTCTTCTTCAAAAGTGTCCACATATCGTGGAATATTTAAATTGTAATCATTTTCTTTGATTTCTTCTAATGATGCAATGTGAGAATATTTATCAATTTCTCTATGGTTAATTACTGTATCAACAATTTTTTCAACATCTTCTGCGCGTAAGCGTTTTTGATTCTTCAATTTTTCAAATTCCTTACTTGCATCAATAAATAAGACATCTGAATCCATTCGATTTTTTCTTAGAATTAAGACACAAACTGGGATAGATGTATTTAAAAATAACTTATCAGGGAAGCCTATTATTGCTTCAATCTGATGTTTATCAATTAGCGTCTTACGAATTCGTCCTTCTGCTGCCCCACGAAATAGCACACCATGTGGCAGAATAATCGCCATACGACCATTCTCTTCTAAATGATATAAGCAATGCAGCAAGAATGCGTAGTCTGCCTTTGTTTTTGGAGCAACTCCATATTCACGCCACCGTGGGTCATCTTCACGATCCTTATTATTCCAATGAGCTGAGTATGGTGGATTAGCCATAACCGCATCAAACATTCGTGGAGAATCTTTTCCTTCCACTACTCCGTCTGGCCAGTCGCTCTCAAGCGTATCGGCATGGTTGACATTAATGTCATTATATTCAACACCATGCATCATCAAGTTCATTCTGGCTAGTCGGTAAGGCGTAGCGTCTTTTTCCTGACCAAAATACTTTATCATTCCACGTCTATTTGAATTTTTCATATAACTAGCTGTTGTAAGTAAAAGAGAACCTGATCCTACTGTAGGATCATAAATAGAGAAGCTCTCTTTATCTTCCCGTCCGTGTGTCAAAATTCGAGCCATTACATCTGAAATTTCTTTTGGTGTATAATACTGTCCCATATCAGAAGCTAGTACCGTAGCAAACTGGGCAACTAAGTATTCATAGATATCCGAAACCGTATCTTCACCACCTGATAAATCAAATTCTGGCGAAGATAGTAGCTCAATCATTGAAATCATTACACTAGCACGTGCTTGTGCGTTAGCACCTAGATCAGCACTATCAAAACGCATGCCATCAAAAATCCCCTCAAAATCTCCCTTTGCGTTAAATGCGATTTGTTGATTGAAATGGCCAAAAGAGTCCGTCATCATTCCAATATTAAATCGATCGCCGTCAATTGCTTTCTTCCAATCTTCAAAAAAATCATTTGGTTGAATGGCATAACCAAGATTTTTGTTCATGTAATCCAGCGCTTTAGCAGAATCCTGAGAATAAACACTTTCCCAAGTTTCTCCACGTAAAACGTTTTCTAGCCAGCGTGTCGCCTTTTCAGATAGATATTTATAAAATAAGATGCCAAATATATAATCTTTATATGCTGTTAATCCAATTTGTCCTCTTGTTTGATTAAGCATCCCCCACATTTTTGTTTGTTGTTCATTTGATAACGCCATTAGTCTTTCCTTCTTTCACTCAGTCTTCAAAATTAAAATGTACTCTCTACAAAGAATTAAAAAAGTTCATTACTGATTCTTCAAAATCTGATGACTCAAAGAATCCGATGTTCTCTTCCTCCTCAATTTCATGCAGAAGATCTGCTAATTTTTGGTTTTCAATCAAGTTATGTCCAGGTAAAAATAAATCAAAAGCTTCCACAATCCGGTTGCCATTGACATGTTGATTTGCTGCCCAACGGCGAAGTTTTAATTCTCGAAGTTCTGTGCGATACTTCTTTCGCGTTTTTTGAAGAGATTCTGTTGTAAAGTGTGTAGTAATTTCTCCAGACTCAATGTCATCCACAATCGCATGAATTTCTTTGCGGCTTTCATCATCCATCGGTGTAATATGTTTATTGATTGCTTCTTTATTTGGTTCAGTTTGTTCATCAATGAATGTATTCAAAAGTTCCACTAACATATCGTAATCAATGATTTGATGACTATACAATTCAATTCCTATTTTAATTTCAGTTAAATCAGGACGTTCTGGTTCAGGTAGTTTTTCCCTAGCATCATTTAATCGAGCTTGTAATGCACCAAATTCTTCTATACTTGAAATATTAAGTCGAACCATCTTACCAGTTGGTTCACATTTTTCATTCAATTCTTCAATTTCGCTCTCCAATTCATACCCCTGTTGTACTAATCGTTGGATTTTATTTTGTGTAGACAAACCTACGTTTACAAACTCTTTTAGATTATTTTGTCCTCGTGGAATTTGACTAAAATCATTGCCTGCTAACTCTTTTAGTCTGGAAACATCTTCTTCTAAATCAATAATCTGATGACTTTGTGGTTTAGCCAAAATATCATCAGTAACCAAATCTTTGGGAAGATGGTTTCCGGTCTCTTCTTCTGCCTCTTGGAGTGTATCATTTCCACCTTTTGTATAAATGCGCAATGCGTTTTCAACAAAGCCTTGCATCTCATCTCCCTGACGGTAAAAGCGTACTTTACCATGAGGTTTACTATTGCGATCTAGGGTTCTATTTGTACGAGACATTGCCTGAATAAGCATTCCTTCTTTAAGCATTTTATCCATGTAGATCATATTGATATACTTCGAGTCAAATCCTGTTAACAATTGATCAGATACTATCACTAAATCTAATCGTTCATCTTCTTTACCTTGATTATATGGTTTCTTACGTGCCAAACGTTTAGTGATATCTACCATATAAGCACGAGCTGGATCTTTAGCATCTAAAATGCTTGGTACATTAAACTTTTTCGTATAGCTAGCAATAGCTTTCTTCAATGCTTCATTTTGTTCTTTGGTACCATATTCATTTGATTCGCCTCGAGAAAACGTCATTGCGACATTTAAATCTGGTGCTTTTTCTTTAAAAATATTGTAATAGTGAATAACAGCTTGCTTACCAGAAACAGCTAACATTGCCTGAAAAGCATTCTCTTCTCTCTTCCCTGCAACCAATGCGCCACTAGATGTCTTCTTCCAATTATCTAGAATATCCTGTACTACTTCTTGACGATAAACATCACTTTGATAGACTTCCTTTTCATATTCTTTTTCTGAAAATCCTTCCTGAGCACGTTCAATCACCCAATGTGGTTTGAAATATGAAACGTCAAAGCCCAAAACATTTCCGTCTCCAATTGCATCTTTAATCGTATACGTATGCAGTCGCTTTCCGAAAATATCATGTGTTGAAACATCTCTGGTTGTTTTCACATCATTTATTTCATCACTATAAAAGTTAGGCGTTCCTGTAAAACCAAACCACGTAGTTTTTTTAAATGCTTCTTTGATTAATCGTACCGAATCACCACTTGCGCTTCTATGTGCTTCATCCATAAGAATAACGTTCCATTCGTCGTTTTTTAGCCCCTGTCTAACAGCTTTTGTTAATCCTTGAACAGATATCAATAAAATTTGTGACGCACCTTTATGTTTTAACTCTTTTTTCAATTCTCGGCCTTTAACTTTTTTAATACGTTTTTTAAAATGCATATAGGCAAAATCTTTAAAATTCTCAAGAGTTTGGTCAATCAAATCCACGCGATCGACGATGAATAAGACATTTCGGATTCTAGGAGTTGCAGCTAATAATTGTGCAACCTTGAAAGATGTAACCGTTTTCCCGGATCCCGTTGTATGCCAGATGTACCCACCTTCTTTTTGAATCAAATCGTTTGCTGCCATTTCTTTCGTTCGTTGTAAAATTTCTCGTGTTGCTTGAATCTGATAACTACGCATAACCATCAAGTTGTCATTTGATGCATCTGGTATCATATTAACAGTGACTAAACGATGCAAGGCGGGGATTCCCATTACCTGATGGGCAAACTCAAACGCATCCGTTATATCCTTATTATTTTCATCACGCCAGCCAAATACAAAAGTCTTGTTGTAATTTTCAAAAGCATTTGGTCGAGCAAAATAATGTGCTGAATGTTGACTCATAATAAATTGTACTTGTACAAATGCAAACAATCCTTTATACAAACCATCACCGTGATAGCCTTTTAATTGCTCAAACGCATGCCACTGATTTTGCAAATGCTCGTCTTTTTCTTCGATATGAACAACAGGAATTCCATTTATAAGCAAGGCCACATCAATTATTCGTTTCGTCGTTAATCCTTTAGGTAGATCATCAAATGTTACTTGATTGACAATTTCATATCGAGAACGACCACCCGCTACATCGTCTTCATAAAAAATTTCAACTTCTAAGCCAGAACCATCATCACGAGTAATAGGAATTGAACCTACTCCACCCGCTCCTACCAATAGAAGTTGTGCATCGTAAGGTGTTCGGATACGTCGTACTTCTTGAATAATTAATCCGAACTCGATATCTGATAGCGGGTTCCCATTTAACTTATGTGCATTAATTTCATTTAAAATATCTCGCCAATGTTGTTCAAGCTTCCTTATACTAACATTGGAAAAATCTTTTCGATAAGTCCAGCCTTCATCTTCCAGTTTTGCAATTAAAGCCTCTTCAAATTTTGCCTCTGCCAATTAAATACTTCCCTTCATCATTTATTACCTGTCCGTTTTTACTTATACACAACTCAAGCGTAAGCAATTAATATATGTTTTCATTATATCATGAATTATAAATTGTTATTTAAAGTTTTAGAATATTGACCACGTACTACATTATACAGACTCTTCAAATAAGCCATTTGAGTAAGTAGACAGAAAAACTTTGATGAACCAACTAGGATTAAATAAAAAAGCTAGAACTATCACGTCAGCGATAGTTCTAGCTTTTCAAACTTTTTAATAATTTATTCTTTTTCGTTTTACTACTCATGCCTAAGGCAAAATATCATAATGCTTATACTTTTCATTTTATATCTAAGCTTTCTTTTGTACTTACCAAGTTCATGAGATTTTTAAGTTTCTAGAAAAATAGGTTTATACTTATCAACAAGCCACTTTAAGTTATTTTCTTGTCAAAAAATTTTAAACTTTCGTTTTATACATTTCCCACAATTTCAGTAAATCCATCTTTCAATTGCTGATTCTCTGTTTCCTTGAAGTATAAATAATTGTCAGGATTTCCTTGATTCTGACTCGTCACCAAGACTTTAGGGACACCTGCATCAATTGTAAAGAAATAAACATGCTTAGCTAACGATGCTTGCGTCTCCACATCAGAATAGACCGCTACTAACGCATAGCCAGCAGCTTCACCATTTTCCGACCAAGTTAAAGTGATTGGCACATTATTAACTGTCGCTTGCCAGCCATTTGTGTTAGCGAGAACTGTATCAGGAAGCTGTAAACCATATAAATTAACGTTATTTCCAGGACCATATTCTTTATAACTTTGTTTCATGGTTTGTCCCCAGCTAGCCATAAATGTGTTTAATTGTTGTGCTTTAGCCTTACTCCACAAAACATTCACCACTTGACTTTCTCTAACCGAAGAACTACTGCTTTCCATGGTCATCTGCTGGCTACTTGATTCTGTAGAGACAGAGCTTTTGCTTGTACTCATTTCCGTTGTAGTAGCTGAATGTTCTGTAGAAGTGATCGTTGTTTCTTGACTAATTTTAGTAGACGAGGACGTAGAACTCACCTCTTTGTTTTGTTGGCAAGCAGTCAACAATAACGTTGTAAACAATAAACTGATGATCGACACTTTTTTCATTTTATAACTCCTCATAAAATAACTTTAATTTATCATTACAAAGTTATTATAACGAACTATATCTATTACTACAATTACCTGCGTAATTATAAATAGTGAAAACTTATGCTGATTTGAAAAAGGTAATAATGAAGACAAAACAACTTGTTCTTTCCTTCATAATTTATCCTTGTCACAATAATAAATAATTAACAACTTATCCTATTAAGGATCTATAGTAATTCTGCTCTGAAAAGTAAGTTCTTTCTGCTCATAGTTTTTGTCAGATATTTTTTCTGATTCACTTATTAAAATCAATAAAATAAGTAATTAATTCAGTAACTACGCTCTTGGTTCAAGTAAAATCAAAGTCGGTTCCGCTAGCTTTTTCAGTTATACTTGAAATAAATCAAAGACTTTTTGTGTAACCTTCAATGATAATGGTAAAATGACATAAAACGATATGGAGGAATAAAACTTGGATAATGAAAATGGCAATAAAAAGTTTTTCATTGTAACACTCATTCAGTTTATAATCTATGGAATTTCGGTAGTATGGGCGTTTTTAGATAGAGGAATCACACCAAACTGGCCATTTTATCTCTTGTTGATAGGGATATTAATAGGGAATTTTAGCCCACTTAAGTATCGTAGTAACTTTTTTTCAACTGAACCCGGTTTCTTTTTTAAAACAAAGACACGAAAATTTGAAAACATTATGTATATGACAGTTACTTGCATAGTTATTTTTCTAGTCATATTTTTAAACATCTCATAAGACACTGAAATCACTTGTTCATATACTTATTAAAAATTCTCTAGCAAGTTACTTCTATAGTTGGTCGTACAGAAACAATATTTTTTTCTTTATGGTTATCACTAAAATCAATCTTCTAAATCATCACCAGTGAAGTTATCTTACATATTATCCCACAAAAAGACCCAAGGACTCGAA
>NZ_JAFLWI010000003.1 GCF_017315945.1 Candidatus Enterococcus courvalinii | reverse complement strand
ATTTTTTGCTTGAACGTTTTTAATTTGTTCTAGTCAAGATCGTTTGTGTTAAAGTTAATAAATTTTCTTTGGTTTGCTCCGTTGTTTGAGGTAATTTTTGAATGTCTTTCAGAGCAGCCTCTGTATATTTAGTAGCTAGTTGTTGAGCTTGTTTGACACCGCCAAATTCATGAACTAGTTGTCGGACTTTATTGACGTCTTCAAGGGTCATATTCGCTCTTTTTTCTAGATATGGGAGTAAAGCAGCCTGTTCCTTTTGCAAAGAATAAATCAATGGTAGCGAGTAAACACCTTGACGCATGTCTTCCAAAACAGGTTTACCAATTTTCTCACTATCCTGTGTGTAATCTAAGATGTCATCAATGATTTGAAAGGCAAGTCCGATATTTTTGCCAATTTCACCTGCTTTTTTAGCAAAATATTCAGATGTACCACTTTCATAGGCACCGATAAAGCAACTTAACTGAAAGAGTTCAGCTGTTTTTCCTGAGATATTTTCTAAATATTCTTTTACAGATAAATTGTATTGATAACGGTCATCCATTTGTCCAAGTTCGCCATCAAGGACTTTTTCCATACTTCTTGAATTAAGTTGTAAACTTTTAAGTGATGTTGAGTAGTCTGATAATAACTTGAAACAACAGACAAATAAATAATCGCCTGCGTATACGGCAACGGTGTTCCCAAATTGATTACGTAAAGTGGGCTTTCCACGACGTAAATCTGATTCATCGACGATATCATCGTGGATGAGTGTTGCTGTGTGTAACATTTCAATTGACGCAGCAAGTGAGATTGCTTTGTCACGATCACGTTCTGAACCAAATTGTGAAAAAAGTAATTGATACGCTGGTCGTAACAACTTTCCACCAGCATGAATTGTTTCGCGGATTGCTTGTTCGACAGGTTTATTTTTAAGGTTGATGATTTTTTCCATTTTGATTAACGTAGCTTCTAGTTCTAAAGCTAAAGTTGGATAATTTTTCCACATTGGATGTAGATTCATAAAAAACTCCTCGTATAACGATTATTTTTTTAAAAACACTGGGCTCCATTTTTGTTTGGTTTCCCGTTCATAATCCAGTTGGAATCGTTGAAGTGTTTGGACATGCTGTAGTAAATAATTTGCGGCAATACCAATTGCGATTCCAGATAAAATGCCAAAAATGGAAAGGACAGGTAGGTACAGCATAACTGTCCAGGATTGAGCAATAAAGGACGCAGTGACTAATTGACCTACATTATGCATAAAACCACCTGTAGCACTGATTCCAATAATGCTGACACGTTTTGGTCCTAATTTTTTTATCAAAAGCATTCCAAAGTAACTCAATAAAGCACCACTCATACTATAAAGAAACGTTGAAATTGTTCCACCAAGTAAAGTTGTTAGAGATAACCGCAACCAAATCAAGAGGAAACTATCTCTTTTTTTCATTGTAAAAATAGCTACGATGGTAATCAAATTTGCTAATCCTAATTTTGCTCCAGGAGCAAAAGCAAACGGGTAAGGAATCATATTTTCTAACAAACCAATAATGACTCCTTGAGCCACGAGTAAGGAGATATAAATTAATTTTTGTAGTTTGCTCATAATTTTTCCAGCTAGTAAATCAAGCTGTCTTCCTCACTCCCGTCTGTTGATCGAACTTCGATCACTAATTTATGAGGTAAACAAACAATTGTTTCGCCGTTTTTCGTTACCCACCCCCGACGAACACAAATTTGATCCCCACAATCTGCTTCTTTCATTCGTATTTTATCACCGGCGATTTCAATAATATTGTAGTCGCCATCTGCATCTGTATATGTGTAAGTATAGCTTTTATTTCCACTGATTAAAGGAAACGTTTTGATTTCTGTTCCATCTACGCGTAAAACAGCTTCTTTTTCTGCAACAGACTGGCTTTGTTGACTACCAAAAATAATAATTGGCAAAAAAGAAAGGACAATCAAAAGCATAATGATGAAAATATCCCATGGTTTGAGTAAACTTTTTTTGATAAAATCTTTCATTCTGTAATTGACCTCCTTGTTCCAGAATAACTGCTCCAATTTTAGCATAGGAACAAAAGAAAGTCCTAGGCTTCCCTAGAACTTTCTTCTAAAATCATTTTATTTTTCGCCGTAGCGAGCTTTTGGTCTACCATACCACCAACTACCTAGTGTACGTTGTAACCATGGGATGACCCAACGATCTAAACCAATTGCACGACCAGAACCATTCATAAGTGCGAATGCTACAAAGATAAACCAAATGTTTACCCAATAGAACATACCTGATAGACAGAAAGTAATGACAAGAACGATTGTTGTTGCACTACATAACCATGTAAATAATCCTGCAATCAATGCTAATGCTAAAGCAATTTCGAAGAAGACCATAAATTTTTGGAAGAACATTGCAACATCATTATTTGGCATAATAAATTGCATGATTTTTGTAAACCAATTTGGTGATTTTTCGATAACGGCCATTGGCTGTTCACCATAAGCATAACTTAAACCAAAATGCGCAGCTTGTGTGGCAGTTTCCGCAGTTGCTTCACCAGCACCACTTGCAGCTGTTGTTGCATCACCGGCTGCAGATGCACCACTTGCTACATCTGCAACATTGTATTCCCATGTCCAAGGGAATACGCTATTTCCTTGGAACCATGAACCTTCACCAAACCAAGTGCTAGGTTTTAGTACTTCACCGTCACCAACAATTTTCTTGCCAGCTTCGATAAACCATACCAATCCGTAGAAAACGCGAAGTGGAACACTCCACAAAACATTTCCGTAGCGTGAAGAATGTCCACGAGCAACATTACGATCATCTTTAATATGGAAGAATTCATGCATCAAGTATTGGAACATATAGTAACCAGAACGAATATCAAAGAAATATTTCAAGTTGACGATATGTTTCATGATAATAGCCAAAAATCCGCTTAAATGAATTTTATCAAATAAGTTTGCAACGCCCCATTTAGCACCGATTGAAACCATAAATCCTTGATAGTTTCCTTTGAATTTATGTTTCTCGCCACCTTTAATAGAAGCAACGATGTTAGCAGCAGCAGTATGACCTGTTTGTTCAGCTGCTTGAACAATTTGAGGAGTTGGGGTATTTGGAAATTCTTCATAAAATACCAAGTCTCCAATGATATAAATGTTTTTATCTTCGTATCCTTTAGCTTGCATGTATTCGTTAGCAACAAGACGTTGGCCACGAGCTGTTTCAAGACCAAAGTCAGCAGCATCAGTTGTACCTTTGACACCAGCTGTCCAAATCAATGTGTGTGTTGGAATTTGGCGTCCGTCTTTTAATTTAATATGATCGGCATCAACTTCAACGATTGGAGAGTTTAGTAACAACTCAACTTGATGTTTTTGTAAGTAACGCTCTGCTTTAGCAGCGTCGTTACGATCAAGCATATTTAAAATCGTTGGCATTGCTTCAACCACCATTAAAGTGATTTCATTTGGATCTAATTTATAGTCTTTCGCTAAACGAGCTTTCCAATCGATTAATTCACCAATCATTTCAATCCCAGTGAATCCAGAACCACAGACAACAAATGTTAGCATTGCTTTTCGTAAAGCATCATCTGGTTCAATTGCAGCTTTAGCAACAGTTGTTTCAATGTGTTCACGAATTTTTACTGAGTCTTCAAATGACCAAAGTGTGAATCCATGTTCCTTCACTCCTGGAGTTCCGAAATCATTTGGTTCGCCACCCATACCTAAAATCAATTGATCAAATGGATAAGTACCTAGCTTTGTTTTAACAATTTTCTTTTCTTTGTCGATACCAATTACTGTATCGGTAACTAACTGCACATTTTTTTGGCGAGAGAATAAATGTTGTAAGTCATATTGAATGGCTTCTGGCTCAACACGTCCTCCGGCAACTTCATGTAGTTCTGTCATCATAGTGTGATAAGAATGGCGATCAATCAAAGTGATCGTTACGTCTTCTTTTTTAAGTTTTTTTGCCAGTAATTTTGTTGCTGACACACCGGCATACCCTGCACCTACAACGACAATATTTTGCTTTGTCATTGATAATCCGCTCCTTAGTAAACATTTCAGTTTGATAATTATTACACAATCCTTTTACATTATATATACGTTATGTAAATTTGTCTAACTCCTTTTCCATTTTTTAATCAAAAGATTATTAAGCGCTTTTTTCACGAAAATTACTGAAAGAAAACGATTTATATATTCATGTTATTTTTTTTAGAAAACGGTTGACTTATTGGTGTGATTCATTAGAATGTATAATGAATCACAAATTATTTATAAGAATTATAAAAAGGGATTGGTGGGTTAATAATGAAAAAGAATCGTTTTGTAACTGGATTTGCTGTTTTAGCGTTTTCAGCCTTGGTATTAGGAGCTTGTGGAGCAGATAACAACAGTAGTTCAGATAGTTCAACTTCAGAGTCTTCAGTTGCACAATCTTCACAAAGTTCAACAACTGAATCAACTGCAACTGTAATTGCAGGTGGAGAATTACAAGATGGCACATATAAATTAGAAGAAAAAAATTATTCAAATGGTTATCGTACAGTGTTCACAATCGTTGTTAAAGATGGAAAGATCACTGAATCAAACTATGACAATGTAAATGAAGATGGAAAATCAAAACAAGAAGATGCTGATTACAATAAAAATATGAAAGCAAAATCTGGCACAAATCCAGAAGCATTTATTCCTGAATTAAATGAAAAATTTGTTGAAGCACAAAACCCAGGTGATGTAGAAGTAGTAACAGGAGCAACTCACTCATCAGAAAGCTTCCAAAACTACGCTCAACAATTAGTTCAAGCTGCTCAAGCTGGAAATACAGAAACAATTGAAATTGATAATGGTGCTGACTTGAAAGACGGCACTTATACATTAGAAGAAAAAAATGAAAAAAATGGTTACCGTACAACATTTGAATTAACTGTAGCTGACGGTAAAGTTACAAAATCAAACTTTGATTACATCAATGCAGATGGAAAATCAAAACAAGATGATGAAGAGTACAACAAATCAATGAAAGAAAAAAGCGGAACTGCTCCAGAAACATACATCCCAGAACTAAACGAAGAATTAGTTAAAGTGATGGGTGAAGAAGACGGTTCACCAGCTGATGTAGAAGTAGTAACAGGCGCTACACATAGCTCACATTCATTTATTATGTATGGTCAACAATTGATCAATGCTGCTGAAAAAGGCGACACAACGACAATTGAAGTTGACAACATCGTAACTAAATAATTAAACAAGAAATGATGACGGGCTGATCACTTAATTGAGATCAGCCTCTTTCTTTTTGATGACGACCTTTTCATTTAGAAAAAAAGAAGGTATGATAACTTAAGAATAAGTAAAAAGGGGAAAATTATGCGAAAAAAATTACTACTTTCCTTACTAGCCGTATGTACTTTAGTTGCACTAGTTGGTTGTGGTTCATCATCTGAAAAGACAGTGAATAGTGATAAACTAGCAAAAGGAATTTTGAGTGAACCATATGCACAAGAAAAATTCTTGTTAGGAACTTATGTACGAATACGAGTGTATGATGAAGGAAAAGAGTCTGTATTAACACCAGCCTTTGATCGTGTCAAAGAATTGGGCGATAAAATTACGATCAATCAATCAGGCTCTGAAATTGATGAAGTGAATGCACAGGCAGGTATTAAACCTGTTAAAGTTTCTGATGATGTTTATTCACTTATAAAGAAAGCATATGAGTACAGTGAAGATTCTCGTGGCGGATTTGACATGGCAATTGGTTCAGTAACACAACTTTGGCGCATTGGTTTTGATGATGCAAGAAAGCCATCGCAAGAAGAAATTGATCAAGCTTTAAAATTAGTTGACTATCATAAAATTGAATTAAACGATGAAGAGAAAACTGTTTACTTAAAAGAAAAAGGAATGATCATTGATTTAGGTGCAATTGCTAAAGGGTATATTACGGATGAAGTTATCAAAGTACTTAAAGATAATGGTGTAACAACAGCAATTGTTGATTTAGGTGGAAATGTGTATGTTTTGGGACATAGTCCTCGTGGAAAAAATCAAGATTGGAATGTGGGTATTCAGGATCCTAATCTTGCTCGCGGTTCTGTCTTAGGAACAATCAAAGAAAAAAATAAAACATTGGTCACTTCAGGCATATATGAACGCTATTTGGAAGTAGATGGCGTGAAATACCATCATTTATTTGATCCTAAAACAGGGTATCCTTTTGATAATGATATTGCTAGTGTGACAATCATCACAAACAAATCAATTGATGGGGATGGTCTTTCAACAGCTGTTTTCTCAATGGGTGTGAAAAAAGGGTTATCTTATGTTGAAGAATTGGACAATGGAACAAATGCTATTTTTGTTACCAAAGAAGGAAAAGTCTATGTGACTGATCCAATCAAAGATGAATTTAAGTTAGCGGAAGACTCAGATTACTCAATGGGTGATCGCTCGAAGCTAGAATAGGAGTAAGCAGATGTCACTGAAAATTTTTTTAGAGGTCGTTGAGATTCGAACAAAAGTGGCAAGTGTATTTCCTTTTGCGATAGGGGTTTTATTCTCTATCGCTTTTTTTCATGAAGTACACTGGTTAAGTACACTTTTATTTTTTATAGGAATGTTAGTTTTTGATTTAGCAACGACAGCAATCAATAATTATATGGATTATCAAAAAGCACATTCGGAAGTTTATAAATATCAAGAAAATGTAATCGGTCGAACAAAAACTTCACCAAAAATTATTCGAAATATGATTTTGGGCATGATTGCATTTGTTTTTATTATCGGTATCATTTTAACGATCCAAACGGGTTGGTTACTGCTAGTGATGGGGGTCATTTGTTGCTTTATTGGTGTGTTTTATACTTTTGGTCCAATTCCGTTATCACGTATGCCATTGGGAGAAATTTTTAGTGGATTTACGATGGGGCTGGGGATTTTTGCAATGGTCGTATATGTCAATACTCATAGTACGAATGTATATGATTTGATGATAGATTTTCAAACTGGTAATTTTGCTTTGGAAGGAAATTTTTGGGCGGTCGCAGCTATTGTTCTTGCCTCATTACCATTAGTTTTTACAATTGCCAATATCATGCTAGCCAACAATTTAAGAGATCTTGATCGAGATATTGAAAATCATCGTTATACTTTAGTGTTTTATATTGGTCGTCCAGTGGGTACAGTCCTTTTTCAAAGCTTAATGTATGCTAGTTATGTAGCTATATTGTTGGGATTGTTAACCGGTGTGTTTGAATGGCCGATCTTGATTATCCTAGCAACTTTTCCGAAAATTCATGGGAACTTGCAAGCATTCAAAAAAAGTTTGCCACAGCCAATTAGTTTTAGTTACTCTATCAAAAATATGATTTTATTTAACGGCAGCTATGTTCTAGGATTATTGTTAACCATTCTTTTTCAACATATCTAATAAAAATACGCATATCTTATGATAAAAATTTTGTCATAAGGTATGCGTATTTTTTAATTGATTGATGAAAGACTAATTTCCCCGGAAGATAGTACTTTAAGTTCTTGAGGTGTTTGAACGACTAATTCACCTGTATCAGTAATTGATTTAGCAACACCATGGTAAGTGGCACCTTTTTGGGTAAAAGAGACTTGTTTACCTAACACAAATGATTTTTTTCGATAGAAGGACAAGTATTCTTTATTTGCTGGTTCACGTAAATAACTAAATAATTCTTTCCAAATTTCAATGATTAATTGATTACGAGTAATCAAAGCATGCCCGTCAGGAAATATTGAAGTTGCTTTTTGCTGTATTTCTTGGGGAAATTCATTTTGTGGCAATGAAAAATTAATGCCCATCCCAATAATCACATGACTGATCCTGCCAGATTCCATATCACTAATTGCTTCTGATAAAATACCACAAACTTTTTTACCATTGACATAAATATCATTGACCCATTTGATTTGAGTTGATACTCCTGTAAGTTTTTCAATTGCTTTGGCACAAGCGCTAGCTGCAACCAAAGTATATTGAGGTAACTCATCAAATTCTTGGTTAGGATGCAAAAGTAAACTCATGTAAATGCCACGTCCTGTTTCGGCAAAAAAAGGCCGACCGAAGCGTCCACGTGCGTTTTCCTGCATGTCTGCAACAAATAATGTTGGGTAGTCGATTCCCTTTGCGGCAGCTAGTTTTGCATCTTGCATTGTTGATTCAGAAGTAGCCATTGTTTGCACGCGTAAATGTGGTTGATCGCTCTGAAGCTCCTGTTTGATTTCCGTTGCGTCTAGTACATCAGAAGGTAGGTAGCGATAGCCGGTAGGTCCGTGTTCGAATTGATAGCCAGCTTTTTCTAGTTCTTTGATCGCTTTCCAAACGCTGGTACGAGAAAGTTGTAGTTCTTGGGCGATTTTTTCTCCAGAAAGAAATGTCGTTGAATTTTTTAATAAGCGAAGTACAGTATCTTTTGTAGCCATCTGGTTATCCAACTCCTTTTTTGCTATTGTATCAAATTCTGGCTTTCTTCGTATACAATAGTAAAAAGTTAATTTCTGCTGATTGAATTTTTGTTGAATACAAAGAATGCTTAAGCTAAAAGAACAGTGTCTTCTTTGAGTGTGGTACCACTATTTTTTTTGAAAAGTTCAAGTAATTTAGCAACAGTTAATTGTTGTTTTTCTTCATTTGAAATATCCACGACGATTTGCCCTTGGTGCAACATGATTAAGCGATTGCCGTAACGAATAGCATCTTCCATATCATGTGTAACCATGAAAGCTGTTAATTTTTGCTCCTGAATTAATTTCTGAGTTAATTCCATTACAGTGGCAGAAGTTGCCGGATCAAGTGCAGCGGTATGTTCATCTAATAAAATCAATTCGGGGCGTTGTAGCGTCGCCATTAACAATGTGATTGCTTGTCGTTGCCCACCAGATAATAATCCGATTTCTGTAGTCAAACGATTTTCTAATCCTAAATTCAAGCTTGCTAGTTGCTCTTTAAAAAATTGACGATCCTGAGGTTTTACGCCACGAAAGAAGCCACGTTTCTTTCCTCTTTTCATTGCAAGAGCTAAATTCTCTTCAACAGTTAAACGAACAGCTGTCCCTAGCTTGGGATCTTGGAACACGCGACTGATATTTTTAGAACGTTCTACTACTGATTTTTTGGTAATGTCTTGTTCACGCAAAAGAATTTTTCCTTGATCAGCGGTAAAAGTTCCCGCGATACTATTAAGTAAGGTAGATTTTCCAGCACCATTCCCGCCAATAATTGTTACAAAATCTGCTGGTTGAAGTGAGAGATTAATTCCTTTTAGTACATGATTTTCGTTTGTTGTTCCTTTTTCAAAAGTATGATGTAAATCTTTAATTGTTAGTACGGCATTCATTTGTTGTTCCCTCCTCGACTGAATTTAGGAATACGCAATTTTTCTTGAATTTGTGGGAAAGATAAACAGATTACCAAAACTAAGGCAGAAGCTAACTTGGAGTCACTAGGTTCGACATTTAATTCGAAAACAAGTGCTAAAATAAAACGGTAAATCACTGCACCAAGAATGACTGTCAAGAAACGTGAAAGCAGAGGCTGGTTACGGAATAAGACTTCTGCAATAATAATCGAAGCTAAGCCAATAACGATTGTACCAATTCCAGAGTTTAAGTCAGCAAAGCCGTTGTTTTGTGCAAGTAAAGAACCAGCTAAAGCAATACAACCGTTTGAGATCATATAGCCAATAATTTTCATATTATCCGTGTTGATGCCATTTGCTTCACTCATCGCTAAGTTGTCTCCTGTTGCTCGAATCGCAAGTCCTGTTTCTGTTCTTAAGAAAAACACTAGTAGAAAAACAATCAGTAAAGCGATACATAAACCGACAATCAAAACGGCAGTTGTTTTTGAAACGCCCAATGACTCAACCCATTCAAAAATAGTGGGCTGTCCAAGCAATGAGATATTAGGTGCGCCCATCACTCGTGAAGTCACAGAATACAAACCTGTCATGGTGATGATTCCTGCAAGTAATGCAGGAATTTTTAGTTTTGTATGAAGCAATCCGGAAACTAAACCAGCTAACGCACCGCCTAAAAAGCCTAGTAGGCAAGCAAGCAAAGGATGGATGCCTTGTGTAATACTCATTGCCGCGATCCCAGCACCTAAAGGGAAACTTCCTTCAGCAGTTAGATCAGCAATATCTAAAATACGAAACGTAATATAAACACCAATTGCTAATAATGCCCAAAGAACACCCTGTGAGGCAGAAGATAAGAAAATTGAAAATAGATTTAACATATTTTGTTCCTCCTATTATTTGCTACTCAGCTACTTTAATGCTGGCAGGATCAATTCCTAAAGCATCAGCCATTTTTTCATTCACAATTAGTTCTAAATCGTCTGCAGATTCAACAGGAAGTGAGTCAGGTGTTGCTTTTCCATCAAGAATTTTTGCAGCCATGATTCCAGTTTGTTTTCCAAGTTTTTCATAATCAATGCCGACAGTTGCAAGTCCACCTTCTTTTACTTGTGCAGCTGAACCAGCAACAACAGGGGTCTTTGTTTCTTTTGCTACTTCACCGACGACACTTGCGGCACTAGCGAATGTGTTGTCGGTTGGAATATAAATACCATCCACATCTTTGGCTAAACTTTTCGTTACTTGTTGAACATCGTTGGTTGAATTAGCAGTTAAAACTTTTACTTTAATTCCAGCTTTTTCTAATTCTTTTTGAGCAAGATCACCTTGAAGTTTAGAATTTGCTTCGCCGTTGTTGTACATGATTCCGATTTTTTTTGCATTCGGAACGATGCTTAATAATAAATCAATTTGTTTTTTGATTGGAACCATATCAGAAGTTCCAGTGACATTTCCGCCGGGTTCTTTGTTGGAAGCAACTAGTTTGGCTTCTTTCAAATCAGTCACTGCAGTAACAGTAATCGGAATAGTTGTCGTTTCATTTAGTAATGATTGAGCAGCGGGTGTTGCGATTCCCAACAATAAATCAGGTTTTTCTTTGACTAATTTTTCGCTCATACTTTTTAAGTTATCTTGATTGTTCTGAGCGTTTTGATAATCAATCGTTAAATTTTTTCCTTCGACGTAACCACCTTCTGACAACCCTTCTTTGAATCCTTTATAGGAATCGTCAAGAGAATTATGTTGTACAAGTTGAAGTACGCCGACCGTTTTCATTTCTTCATCGCTATTTTTTGCTTCGCTTTTTTGAGCACAACCACCTAGTGCAATTAATACTGTTAATCCAAGTCCAATTAGTATATTCTTTTTCATTTGATTTCCTCCTTAGTTTTAAGAAACAAAAAAATCCATTCAGACATGACGTCTAAATGGATTCGAAAAAGCGAGAAAATAAATAGAAAAGTATGGTACCAGAAATACTTTGTATTTTCTTTGCTTAGCCACTTAGCGTAATGTCTACGTGGCTTTTTGCGTAATACAAAGTTCTTTAGCCATCATAGATACAAACAAGTTGTTTAACGTTTGTATCCATCATGATGAATACAAACCTATCTAAAGTAGCTAAAGAAAAAGTTATTCAGTTGTGTTGGTGTTATTCGATTAGTTATCATAGTAATTCCTCCACAAAATGAATTTCCTCAATCTTAGCAAAGGGGTTTTGGTCTGTCAATACAAAAGTGATCAATGAAAAAAATTGATAGCAGATGAAAAAATTAAGAAAAGGTTGCGAAAGCAAGTGAGCGAAGCGATGAGAGGTTGACTTTTGTACGAAATACGTGTATTATATGAAGTTGCAAAAACTATCTGATGAATGAAAGGCAGAAACGAAATATTGTCCGTTTCGGCTTTATAAGAGAAACAAAAGTAGGAGCTCACGAAAGTAAGTTTTCAAGAGATTGTTCTATTTTTGGTTTTTTTTTGCCTAAAAGCCGCAAAAAATGTCTGTTGTTACCTAAAAAAAATATTTGAAATATTTTTGTAACAATTAGTCGGGTAGTCTTTTTGAATGACATTTTAGAGGGGTGAAGAGCTTGGCTGGACACGTAGTAAAATACGGAAAACATCGCGAACGTAGAAGTTTCGCACGCATCAGTGAAGTGTTGGAATTACCAAATTTGATTGAAATTCAAACAGACTCTTACCAATGGTTCTTAGATGAAGGACTTAGAGAAATGTTTGAAGACATTTTGCCAATCGATGATTTTAATGGCAACTTATCTTTGGAATTTGTGGATTATGAACTTAAGGAACCTAAGTATACAGTAGCAGAAGCTCGCGCACATGATGCTAACTATTCTGCACCATTGCATGTTACTTTGCGTTTAACAAACCGTGAAACAGGTGAAATCAAAGCACAAGAAGTATTCTTTGGCGATTTCCCACTAATGACTGAACAAGGTACATTTATTATCAATGGTGCTGAACGTGTAATTGTTTCTCAATTAGTTCGTTCACCAGGTGTTTACTTCCATGGGAAAGTAGACAAAAATGGAAAAGAAGGCTTTGGATCAACAGTTATTCCTAACCGTGGTGCTTGGTTGGAAATGGAAACTGACGCAAAAGATATTTCTTACGTACGCATCGACCGTACACGTAAGATTCCTTTGACTGTTTTAGTTCGTGCATTAGGATTTGGTTCCGATGATACGATTTTTGAAATCTTTGGTGATAGCGAAACATTGCGTAATACTATTGAAAAAGATTTGCACAAAAATGCAAGTGATTCACGTACAGAAGAAGGTTTGAAAGATGTTTACGAACGTTTACGTCCAGGAGAACCAAAAACAGCAGATAGTTCTCGTAACTTATTAAATGCTCGTTTCTTCGATCCAAAACGTTACGACTTAGCAAATGTTGGTCGTTATAAAGTAAATAAAAAATTAGACTTAAAAACACGTCTATTAAACTTAACATTAGCTGAAACGTTAGTTGATCCAGAAACTGGTGAGATCATCGTTGAAAAAGGAACTGTGTTGACACACCAAGTGATGGAAACATTAGCTCCATTTATTGACAACGGTTTGAACTCAGTTACTTATTACCCATCAGAAGACGGTGTAGTAACTGATCCGATGACGGTTCAAGTAATCAAAGTATTTTCACCAAAAGATCCAGAACGTGAAGTGAACGTCATTGGTAATGGTTACCCAGAAGCAGCTGTTAAGACTATTCGTCCTGCAGATATTGTTGCTTCGATGAGCTACTTCTTGAACTTAATGGAAGATATCGGAAATGTTGATGATATCGACCATTTAGGTAATCGTCGTATCCGTTCAGTTGGTGAATTATTGCAAAATCAATTCCGTATTGGTTTAGCTCGTATGGAACGTGTGGTACGTGAAAGAATGTCTATCCAAGACACAGAAACATTAACACCACAACAATTGATCAATATTCGTCCAGTTGTAGCAAGTATCAAAGAATTCTTTGGTTCTTCACAGTTGTCACAGTTCATGGATCAAACAAATCCATTGGGTGAGTTAACACATAAACGTCGTCTATCAGCCTTAGGACCTGGTGGTTTGACTCGTGACCGTGCTGGTTATGAAGTTCGTGACGTGCACTATTCTCACTATGGTCGTATGTGTCCGATTGAAACTCCTGAAGGTCCGAATATCGGATTGATTAACAGTTTGTCAAGTTATGCAAAAGTTAATAAATTTGGTTTTATTGAAACACCATATCGCCGAGTTGATCGTGCGACAGGACGTGTTACTGATCAAATTGATTACTTAACTGCTGACATCGAAGACCACTATATCGTTGCCCAAGCAAATAGTATTCTAAATGAAGATGGTACATTTGCTGAAGACGTTGTAATGGCTCGTGCACAAAGTGAAAACTTAGAAGTTTCTATTGATAAAGTTGATTATATGGACGTTTCTCCTAAGCAAGTAGTAGCTGTTGCGACAGCATGTATTCCTTTCTTGGAAAACGATGACTCCAACCGTGCCTTGATGGGTGCCAACATGCAGCGTCAAGCTGTTCCGTTGATCAATCCACAATCACCATGGGTTGGTACTGGTATGGAATATAAATCTGCGCATGACTCAGGTGCTGCCTTATTGTGTAAACATGATGGTGTCGTTGAGTATGTAGATGCTTCAGAAATCCGTGTTCGTCGTGACAATGGCGCATTAGATAAATATGTTGTAACAAAATTCCGTCGTTCAAACTCTGGAACAAGTTATAACCAACGCCCAATCGCTCTTTTAGGCGAACGTGTTGAAAAAGGTGATACTTTAGCAGATGGACCTTCTATGGAACAAGGTGAAATGGCGCTAGGACAAAACGTTTTAGTTGGTTTCATGACTTGGGAAGGTTACAACTATGAAGATGCGATTATCATGAGTCGTCGTCTTGTAAAAGATGATGTTTATACTTCAATCCATATTGAAGAGTATGAATCAGAAGCTCGTGATACAAAATTAGGACCAGAAGAAATTACTCGCGAAATCCCTAATGTTGGGGAAGATGCTTTGAAAGACTTAGATGAAATGGGCATTATCCGTATTGGTGCGGAAGTTCAAGATGGCGATTTACTTGTTGGTAAAGTCACTCCAAAAGGTGTAACTGAATTATCAGCAGAAGAACGCTTGCTACATGCAATCTTTGGCGAAAAAGCTCGTGAGGTTCGCGATACTTCATTACGTGTACCACATGGTGGTGGCGGAATCGTTCACGACGTAAAAATCTTTACTCGTGAAGCTGGCGATGAATTGTCACCAGGTGTTAACATGCTCGTTCGTGTTTATATCGTTCAAAAACGTAAAATTCATGAAGGAGATAAGATGGCCGGTCGTCATGGTAATAAAGGGGTTGTATCCCGTATTATGCCAGAAGAAGATATGCCATTCTTACCTGATGGAACACCAATCGATATCATGTTGAATCCATTAGGGGTACCATCTCGGATGAATATCGGACAAGTATTAGAATTACACTTAGGTATGGCTGCACGTCAATTAGGAATCCACGTAGCGACTCCTGTATTTGATGGGGCGACTGATGAAGATGTTTGGGCAACAGTTCGTGAAGCTGGTATGGCTAGCGATGCTAAAACAGTTCTTTATGATGGTCGTACTGGGGAACCTTTCGATGGACGTGTGTCTGTTGGGGTTATGTACATGATCAAACTTGCCCACATGGTCGATGATAAATTACATGCTCGTTCAATTGGACCTTACTCATTGGTTACACAACAACCATTGGGTGGTAAAGCTCAATTTGGTGGACAACGTTTTGGGGAAATGGAAGTTTGGGCACTGGAAGCTTATGGTGCTGCTTATACCCTACAAGAAATCTTGACATACAAATCAGATGACGTTGTTGGTCGTGTGAAAACATACGAAGCAATCGTTAAGGGTGAACCAATTCCAAAACCTGGTGTACCAGAATCATTCCGTGTATTAGTTAAAGAATTACAATCATTAGGTTTAGACATGCGTGTATTAGATATCCAAGATGAAGAGATTGAATTACGTGACATGGATGATGAAGATGATGACTTGATTACAGTAGATGCTTTAACAAAATTTGCTGAACAACAATCTGCAAAAGAATTAGAAAAACAAGCTGCAGAACAAGTTGAAGAAGTGCATGAAGATGCAATCCAAAACTTTGAAACTGCAGAAGATAAATTAGACTAATCCGGTCTATGGGCTGCGAGGCGGTCGATGATCAGCCGCCTTGTGGTTTTGCCATTAAACGAAATGGAGGGAACCCCTTTTGATCGATGTAAATAAATTCGAAAGTATGCAAATAGGTTTGGCTTCTCCCGAAAAAATCAGAAGCTGGTCTTACGGCGAAGTTAAAAAGCCTGAGACGATTAACTATCGTACCTTAAAACCTGAACGCGAAGGGTTGTTCTGTGAGCGGATTTTTGGTCCTACAAAAGACTGGGAATGTGCCTGCGGAAAATACAAACGTATCCGTTATAAAGGAATTGTTTGTGACCGTTGTGGAGTAGAAGTTACTCGCTCGAAAGTTCGTCGTGAACGTATGGGACACATTGAATTAGCTGCTCCTGTTTCACACATCTGGTACTTTAAAGGTATTCCTTCACGTATGGGTCTTGTTTTAGATATGAGTCCACGTGCATTGGAAGAAATCATTTATTTTGCTTCTTATGTAGTTATCGAACCAGGTAATACTAATTTAGAGAAGAAACAATTATTGACTGAACGTGAATATCGTGAAAAACGTGAACAGTATGGTCAAGAATTCCAAGCTGCAATGGGTGCGGAAGCAATCAAACAATTACTAGATAATGTTGATTTGGATGCAGAAGTTGCAGAATTAAAAGAAGAATTGAAATCAGCACAAGGACAAAAACGTACACGTGCTATTCGCCGCTTAGATATTTTAGAAGCATTCCGTGCTTCTGGAAATGAACCAAGCTGGATGGTTATGGATGTTATTCCTGTAATCCCTCCTGATTTACGTCCAATGGTTCAATTAGAAGGTGGACGTTTTGCAACAAGTGATTTAAACGATTTGTATCGTCGAGTAATCAACCGTAACAATCGTTTGAAACGTTTGTTAGATTTGAATGCACCAGGAATCATTGTTCAAAATGAAAAACGTATGTTACAAGAAGCAGTTGATGCATTGATCGACAATGGTCGTCGTGGCCGTCCAGTTACTGGACCAGGTAACCGCCCATTGAAATCACTTTCTCATATGCTAAAAGGGAAACAAGGTCGTTTCCGTCAAAACTTACTAGGTAAACGTGTTGACTATTCTGGTCGTTCAGTTATCGTTGTTGGTCCTTTCTTGAAGATGTATCAATGTGGTCTTCCAAAAGAAATGGCTATCGAATTGTTCAAACCATTTGTAATGCGTGAATTAGTCCAACGTGAACTTGCATCAAACATCAAAAATGCAAAACGTAAAATCGAACGTCAAGAAGATGAAGTTTGGGATGTTTTAGAAGACGTAATCAAAGAACACCCAGTATTACTTAACCGAGCACCTACACTTCACAGACTTGGTATTCAAGCGTTTGAACCAGTATTGGTACAAGGCCGCGCAATTCGTTTGCATCCACTTGTTTGTGAAGCCTACAATGCCGATTTCGATGGAGACCAAATGGCTGTCCATGTTCCGTTGAATGAAGAAGCACAAGCTGAAGCGCGCATGTTGATGCTAGCTGCACAAAATATTTTGAATCCAAAAGACGGTAAACCAGTTGTAACACCTTCTCAAGATATGGTTTTAGGTAACTACTACCTAACTATGGAAGAAGAAGGTCGTGAAGGCGAAGGAATGGTCTTCAGAGATCAAAATGAAGCTGTAATCGCATGGCGTAATGGCTACGTTCATTTACACTCACGTATTGGTGTAAATCCTAACACATTAGGTGACAAACCATTTACTGATTGGCAAAAAGAACGCACAATGATTACTACTGTTGGTAAGATCATCTTCAATGAAATCATGCCACAAGAGTTCCCTTACTTGAATGAGCCAACTGACTTTAACTTAACAGTTCAAACGCCAGATAAATACTTTGTTGAAGCAGGTACAGATATTCCTGCACACATCAAAGAACAAGAGTTGATCTTGCCATTCAAGAAGAAAAACTTAGGAAACATCATCGCTGAAGTCTTCAAACGTTTTAAAGTTACTGAAACATCTAAAATGCTTGACCGTATGAAAGATTTAGGGTACAAACATTCAACTCATGCAGGTATCACTGTGGGGATTGCGGATATCAGTGTTCTTGAAGAAAAACAAGGAATTATCCAAAATGCACACAAACAAGTTGAAACAATTACAAAACAATTTCGTCGTGGTCTGATCACAGATGACGAACGTTATGAACGTGTAATCGCTGTTTGGAATGCTGCCAAAGATGAAATCCAACAAAAACTGATGGAAGGTTTGGAAGCAAAAAATCCAATCTTCATGATGTCTGATTCTGGGGCTCGTGGTAACATCTCCAACTTTACTCAGCTTGCCGGTATGCGTGGGTTGATGGCCGCTCCGAATGGTCGAATCATGGAATTGCCAATCATTTCTAACTTCCGCGAAGGACTATCTGTCTTAGAGATGTTTATCTCAACTCACGGGGCTCGTAAAGGGATGACCGATACTGCCTTGAAGACAGCCGATTCAGGTTACTTGACTCGTCGTTTAGTTGACGTAGCACAAGATGTTATTATTCGTGAAGAAGATTGTGGTACTGACCGTGGTCTTGAAATTCGTGCAATTCGTGAAGGAAACGAAATCATTGAATCATTAGAGGATCGTTTAATTGGACGTTACACTCGTAAAGAAATCCGTAACCCTGAAACAGACGAACTAATTATTGAAGGAAATGAATTGATTTCTGAAGATATTGCAAAACAAATCGTTGATGCTGGTGTTGAAACTGTAACAATTCGCTCAGTATTCACATGTAATACAAAACATGGTGTATGTAAACATTGTTATGGACGTAACCTTGCAACTGGTTCTGACGTTGAAGTAGGTGAAGCAGTTGGTACAATCGCTGCTCAATCAATTGGTGAACCAGGTACACAGTTAACAATGCGTACATTCCATACGGGTGGGGTTGCCGGAGATGATATTACTCAAGGTCTTCCTCGTGTCCAAGAAATTTTTGAAGCACGTAATCCAAAAGGACAAGCTGTGATCACAGAAGTAACTGGGGATGTTATTGATATCTCAGAAGATCCTGCAACACGTACAAAAGAAGTAACAATTAAAGGTAAAACAGATACTCGTACGTACACTGTACCTTATACAGCACGTATGAAAGTAGCTGAAGGGGATATGATCCATCGTGGTGCACCATTAACAGAAGGTTCAATCGATCCTAAACAATTGTTGCAAGTTCGTGATGTTTTATCTGTTGAAAACTATCTATTGCGTGAAGTACAACGCGTGTACCGTATGCAAGGGGTAGAAATCGGAGATAAACATATTGAAGTAATGGTACGTCAAATGTTACGTAAAGTTCGCGTAATGGACCCAGGTGACACAGAAATCTTACCAGGTACTTTAATGGATATTGCAGACTTCAAAGATCAAAACTACAATACTTTAGTTGCTGGTGGTGTTCCTGCGACATCTCGTCCAGTCTTGCTAGGTATTACCAAAGCTTCATTGGAAACAAACAGCTTCTTATCTGCTGCATCATTCCAAGAAACAACTCGTGTCTTGACGGATGCTGCAATTCGCGGTAAGAAAGATCCACTTCTTGGTTTGAAAGAAAATGTTATCATCGGTAAAATCATCCCAGCTGGTACTGGTATGCAACGTTACCGTGACATGGAACCAAAAGAAGTTGGTGTTGCTAGCGAAAATGTGTACAGTATTTCTGATATTGAAGCACAAATGGCTGCTGAAGATGCAATGAACAATAATCAAACAAAATAAATCAATTACTTGAGAATTTTGAATTGAAATAAAAGGAGGTCGAACGTCATGACGTTCGACCTCTTTTGTGTTTTGTGGATAAAAGTTGGCGAAGCTAAGGAGAAAATATCCACAAGAATAATAAATAAAAAGAAAAATAAAATTTCCACATGTGGACAACTTGCTGGCTACTAGTTTTTAAGGAAGTAAAATTCATCTTTTGAAATATACCCCCGCAGGGTAAGTGCGATAGGGCTTTATTTTCTTTGGTTTCAAGCAAAATAATGTCCCTTTTCTTAGAAATGAGTATGATAAAGAAAAGGGGATGACATAAAATGACAAGTAAAACGAAAACAGCAGTCTTTGCTGGCGGATGCTTTTGGTGTATGGTAAAGCCTTTTGATACGCAACCAGGGATTATTTCAGTCACTTCTGGTTACACTGGCGGACATGTTCCGAATCCAACATATGAACAAGTAACAATGGGGACAACAGGACACACGGAAGCTGTAGAAATTGAATATGATCCGGAAATCATCAGTTATGAACAATTATTGGATACTTATTGGCAACAAACAGATCCAACTGATGCATTAGGACAATTTGCTGATCGAGGTGACTCATATCGACCAGTTATTTATTATGGGAGTGAAGAAGAACAAAGACTAGCTGAGGAATCGAAGCAACGTTTGGAAGCAAGTGGTCGATTTGAACAACCAATTGTAACGAAAGTTGAACCAAAGGTAACGTTTTATCCAGCTGAAGAGTATCATCAAGACTATTATAAAAAAAATCGTGTACATTATAATTTATATCGTGAAGGTTCTGGCCGTGCTGGTTTTATCCGAAAAAATTGGTCAGATAAGATATCTAAAAAATAACGCAAAGAATTTCTATTTGGAATAGTCGCCAGTAAAAAACGATGGCTCTGGTCATCGTTTTTTTATTTACTTGTTGCTTAAAACAATTATTAATCCCATAGTTAGAAAAGGGATAAATGGTAGTTGTACCAGTTGTTTACGATAACGTACATAGTAGAAAACAAAGTATGTTACGCCTAGTAAGCTCGCGATAAATAGTAGTTGCGCTAAGGAAACTAATGATAATCCGCCACTCCAACAAATCAGTAATAAACAATCGCCTATTCCTAATGATCTAGGCGCAAAAAATAAAATCAAACACATAACAAAAGCGACTAGGATAACACTCTTCCAATGAAAGCTGGCATTCAAAAACCAGGATAACCACAAGATTCCCCACATAAGATAAAGAAGTAAAGAATCAATTAACAGATAAAAGATATCCATTAGACTTAACAGAAAAGCCGTGCTAATCCAAAATAAAAGAAGAAGATTCCATGAATAAAAATAAAAATGCCAGCTAAATAATGCGCCACAAACTACCTCGGCTAAAAAATAACTAATTGGCAATTTAGAATGGCAATAGCGGCAGTGAAAATTTTGCCAAAGTATTGAGAATAAAGGAATCAATTCATACCAAGCTAAACGTGTTTGACAGTGATTACAATGTGAGCCAGGTGATAGAATGGATTCGTTAATGGGAATCCGTTGTGCAATTAAACAAAAGAATGACCCGAAACAACTACCAAGAATAAAATGAAGTATCATCTGATTTGCTCCTTTCTAAAATGAAATACGCAAAGTGATACGCAGAAAATTATTTAGTTGGAATCACCGAAAGACAAATGATATATCATTTACCTTTCGGTGATTCTTTTGATTTAAAGAACACTTGGATGAAAATCATTCTCAGGTAATTGGTTTTAGTGTACATTTAATTGAAAATTGACTATGATTTTATATGTAAACAAATGTAGGGAGGTAACAAAATGAAATTTCCAAAAACAAAAGAAGTATTGAATCAATTAGTTGCAGATTTAAGTCAAATGTCTGTTGTGGTGCATCAAACACATTGGTACATGAGAGGTCCAGGTTTTCTTACTTTGCACCCAATGATGGACGAATTCATGGATGATCTAAATGATCAATTAGATGAAATCTCAGAACGTTTAATCACTCTTGATGGCGCACCTTATTCAACATTACGTGAATTTGCAGACAATACAAAAATTTCTGATGAAGTAGGCCGTTGGGACCGTACGATTCCAGAACGTTTAGAAACATTAGTGAAAAATTATCGTTATTTAGCTGATCTTTATCAAAAAGGAATTGAAGTTTCCGGTGAAGAAGGCGACGATCCTACACAAGATATCTTTATTGAATTTAAAACAGCAACTGAAAAACGCATCTGGATGATCCAAGCACACCTTGGAAAAGCGCCAGAAATTGATGCTTAAAAATTTATTTCTATAATAATAGAAGAAAAAGACACGCAACTCATTAAGTTGTGTGTCTTTTTGTGTGGAAGGAGGGAACGCCCCCAATGCATTACTAACCCCTTTACAAAGCACTTCAGGACAAGTGAGCGACCTCAGATGCTAACTGAGAAAATGCGTGGTCGATTTGTGTTCTTACTTGGTCAAAGCCAGTTCCACCTTCGGAGTGTCTTCTTTGAACGGCTACTTCTGAACGTAAAGTATCGTAAATATCGTCTTCAATCAGTGAACTGATGGCTTGGAATTCAGTTAACGGAATATCCTGTAAAAAATAGCCTCTTTGTGTACAGTGGAGGACAAGTTTTCCGACAATTTCATGTGCTTGACGGAAAGGCATTCCTTTGGTAGCTAAGTAGTCAGCTAATTCTGTTGCATTAGAAAAATCTTGTTGCGTGGAAGCATACATACGTGATTGATTGACTTTCATTGTTGCAATCATGCCATCCATGATCGTTAAACTGGCTAGAACTGTTTCACTTGAGTCAAACATACCTTCTTTATCTTCTTGAAAATCTTTATTGTATGCAAGTGGTAAACCTTTCATCAAGGTTAAAAGACCAAAAAGATTTCCGTAAACTCTACCTGTTTTCCCACGAATAAGTTCAGCCATATCTGGATTTTTCTTTTGTGGCATAATTGAACTTCCTGTTGAGAAAGTATCTGTCAATTCAACAAATTGAAACTCATGACTGCACCACAAAATCAATTCCTCGCAAAAACGTGAAAGATGCATCATTAAAAGAGAACAGTTGCTTAGAAATTCTAAGATAAAATCACGATCACTCACAGCGTCCAAACTGTTTTGATAAATACCAGAAAAATCTAATTCTTTTGCTGAAAATTGACGGTCGATTGGAAAGGTAGTTCCAGCTAGTGCTGCACTGCCAAGTGGAGATAAATCAATTCGTTTTAAACTTTCTTCAAAACGTTCGGCATCTCTAGTCAACATCTGATAATAAGCGAGCAGATGTTGACCAAAGGAGATTGGCTGTGCATGTTGGAGGTGCGTATATCCAGGCGCAATTGTTTCAACGTGTTCTTCTGCTTTCTTGACTAAAGTTGTTCGTAATTGGTGAAGTTTGGTTATTAATTCCAAAACAGTTTCCTTGAGAAAAAGATGCATATCTGTCGCGACTTGATCATTTCGACTGCGAGCGGTATGTAACTTTCCCGCAACTGCACCGATTTCTTGATGAAGCAATGTTTCGATATTTAAGTGAATATCTTCGTTTTCAATGGTGAACTGCAATTCATTTGCTGCTAATTTTTGTTGCAAAGTTTCTAAACCAGAAATAATTGCTGAAGTTTCATCTGTGGTTAAAATTCCTGTATGACCAAGCATCTTGACATGAGCCAAGCTGCCAAGGATATCTTGCTTTGCTAACTTCTGATCAAAAGAAATGGATGCTCCAAATTCATCAATCCATTGTTCACTTTCGCCTTGAAAACGACCACCCCAAAGTTTTTCCATATCTGTTCCTCCCCAAAAATTATGTAAAACAATGAAGATTTCTTTTTCCTGTTATAACGTAAAGAAATCTTCATTAGCTAGTATAGTTAAATTATTTGTGACAAGTTTTCTTGTTGTGATTGTACTTCAGCGTGGACCTTAGAAGGTAATCCCCAAAGTTTGATGAACCCAATAGCAGCTTGTTGATCAAAGGTATCTGCGGATGTATAAGTAGCCAGTTCTTCGCTATACAGACTATTGAATGATTTCCGCCCCTCAACAATCACGTTTCCTTTAAAGAGTTTGACCCGAACGGTCCCATTTACATAAATTTGTGTTGATTTTAGAAATTGTAACAAGGCTTCTGTTAATGGATTGAACCATAAACCATCATAAATCATTTGGCTGAGCTGCTGTTCAATTAGTGGTTTAAAGTGGGCAAGCTCACGTACAAAAGTCAAATCTTCCAATTCTTTGTGCGCTTGCATCAAGACCACTGCCCCGGGACATTCATAAACTTCACGTGATTTGATACCAACTAACCGATTTTCAACATGATCAATTCGACCGATTCCATGTTTACCAGCGAGCTGATTTAAGGTCAAGATTAGTTGTGATAAAGACATCTTTTCTTGATTTAATTCAATTGGGATACCGTGTTCAAATGTTACCTCAATCACATCGGGTAGATCTGGTGTGTATTCTAAAGCAGTCGTTAACTCGTAAGCTCCTGCAGGTGGGGTTGCCCAAGGGTCTTCTAAAATTCCGCATTCACATGCACGTCCCCAAAGATTTTGATCAATTGAATAAGGATTATCTAAATTTGCAGGAATTGGAATATCATTTGCTTTTGCATAAGCAATTTCTTCTTCACGAGACCACTGCCATTGACGAACAGGAGCGATAATTTTTAAGTCGGGTGCTAGAGCATTGATTGCAACTTCAAATCGAACTTGGTCATTTCCTTTTCCGGTACAACCATGAGCGATAGTTGTAGCTCCTGTTGTGCGAGCAAGTTCAACTAGTTTCTTCGCAATTAAGGGGCGTGAAAGGGCAGAAACTAATGGATACGATTGTTCATAGAAGGTGTGTCCTTGAAGAGCGACCAAAGCAAATTCTTGCGCAAACTCCTCTTTAGCATCAATCGCATAAGAAGCGCTAGCACCAACTTGCAATGCTTTTTCTTTGATAAAGGACGTATCTTTTCCTTCGCCGATATCTAAACAACAAGCAATCACGTCATAGCCTTCATCCGTCAGCCACTTAATGGCAACAGATGTATCTAATCCACCGGAATAAGCTAAAATAATTTTCTCTTTCATAAAAAAACTCCCCTTACTTTGCATTCTTTTTGAAAATTGATGTTTCAAATAATAGCATCATAAAAATAAAAAAGCAACACTTTTATTAAATAAATATACAATATTTGGTAATTTAATTGTTTAATATACAATAAATAGCGGATTTAAATTCTTTTTTATACAATAAATGGAATTGGAAGTGTAGAGGCAGATAGGAGGATAGATAAAGGATGTAAACTTTTGAAAAATTTTTCATACGAGCAGAAAAACGTTGACATTATGCGAAGTAGCAGGTAATATGTTAAATGGTATTGTTTGCCCCACAAAGAGCCCCGGAAACTCGAAGTGTATGTCAAACATCAGAACTTAAATTGGAGGAAACTAACGTGCGTACAACATATATGGCCAAACCAGGCGAAGTAGAACGTAAATGGTATGTAGTAGACGCAACTGATGTTCCATTGGGACGTCTTTCAACAGTTGTTGCATCTGTACTACGTGGTAAAAATAAACCAACTTTCACACCTCATGTGGATACTGGCGATTTCGTCATTGTTATCAATGCAGATAAAGTGAAATTAACAGGTAAAAAAGCGACTGACAAAATTTATTACCGTCACAGCAACTACCCAGGTGGATTGAAATCAGTCACAGCTGGCGAATTGCGTGCTAAAAATTCTCGTCGTTTAATCGAAACTTCAGTAAAAGGAATGCTTCCTAAAAACACTTTAGGTCGCAAACAATTTACTAAATTGAACGTATATGGTGGTTCAGAACATCCACATACTGCTCAACAACCAGAAGTTTTAGATATCACAAACTTAATCTAATAGGAGGGAATTTCATTGGCACAAGTTCAATATATCGGCACAGGCCGTCGTAAAAATGCAGTTGCTCGCGTACGTTTAGTACCAGGAACTGGTAAAGTTACTGTAAACAAAAAAGATGTTGAAGAATACATCCCACATGCTGACTTGCGTGAAGTTATCAATCAACCTTTCGCTGTTACTGAAACAAAAGGCGCATATGACGTTTTTGTTAACGTAAACGGTGGAGGCTACGCTGGACAATCAGGAGCTATCCGTCATGGTATCGCTCGTGCATTGCTAGAAGTTGATCCTGACTTCCGTGCAGCTCTTAAACGTGCTGGCTTGCTTACACGTGATGCACGTATGGTTGAACGTAAAAAACCAGGTCTTAAGAAAGCTCGTAAAGCTTCTCAATTCTCTAAGCGTTAATATCCTTTATATATCAACGTTTCAGGCACTTTCCAATTTTTGGGAAGTGTCTTTTTTTGTACGCTTAGGTACGAAAAAATGTACGAGATTTTGAATTGGCTGTTTTTAAGACCTAGGTCAGATACTATATCATCGTTCTTTTTAGGTTGTTTAATTGTTATTTTAAATAGTTATTTATTTTGCTTGTCGCGCTTCATCTAGGCGTTTCTCGAATTTCTCATAAGTGGAAAGATCGACAACATTTGGGGTATTGACGTATATTTCTGTCGTTTTGATATCCGAGTGAGTTAAGGCTTGAGAAATTTGCGCCATTGTTGCACCACCTTCACGAGCCAACGTGCTAAAGGTATGTCGTAGCTTGTGTGGATTTGTCTGGGTTAGTTCCTCATGTCTTCGGCGAATGGATTTTAGCCGATAATTTAAGTAATCCACATGCACCGGAATATTTACTTCGCCACTTCGATTGGCATAGGTGAAAAGAAATTGTTCTTTTGTCTGCTTAATCCCAAGTTGTAAAAGTTCTTCCTTTTGTTTTTGCTTCCATTCTTTCAATAGTTTAATAAGGAATGTCGGAATCTTGAACTTCGTGGCCTTTCGACCTTTTGTGGATTTTAAATTACCAAATTTATCCTTACTTTGAATCAAACTGACATAACCATTTTCAAAATCAATATGCTTCCACTGGAGGGCATAGGATTCGCTCTTGCGGTCCCCTAGGTTCAACGTTAGCATCAAGAGAACATAATCTTGTATGATTAGAGAACCATTGCTGTAATCCTCATTGGCTGCGTCTAGCCAAGCAATCAATTCTTCGGCTGTCAGTGCTTCACCGTTTAGCTGACGTTCCGCCTTTAGTTGCTGTTTCTTAGGATCACCCACATACCGAATCACTTTCTCAATCCGATTGTATTCGATATACTCTAATAGCTCCGCAATATCAAAAATCTGATTGACGTAACTTTTGATGATTTTGATATTGGCATAAGTTTGGGACTTTCTCATCAAAGCACGAAGCACAAAGTCTTTATTGTCGTTTAAGAACTTTATGGAATATTCACCAAACATCGGCAGAATATGAAGACGGAAGACATCTTTTGTATTGCTGATGGTTGTGGCAGTTGGTATTTGTCTAGATCGTCCGGTAGAACCGGCGATATACATATCCAACCAAACTGTTTCATAAAACTCTTTGAATTTGATATGCCCGTTTAATTCAAATGAACGAGCACTCTTTTCATTAAGCACACGTTGAATTTTTTGAGACACGTCTTTTTCAGCCTGTTCCGCTTCTTTTTTCGTCCTAAATGTTTTGCGGTAGCGCTCGGTAGTGACACCGAGAATTTGTCGCACCTCCTTGGGGTAAAACACCTCCAATTTGTAGTGGTTGTTTTTCAGTTTAGTAATTGCCATGTTACTTCCTACTTTCTTATACGCAAACCAGAACGTAGGAATGACTACGTTCTGATTATAAACCGCTTCTAGCGAGTATAGCAATGGAGCCATTCGTCTATAGCTTGCCGATCAAAACGCACAACACCTTGAATCGTGATTTTTGGCAGTCCTTGTTCGACCCATTTATCCAAAGTGTTGTTCGCAATATGGAGATATTGGCAAGTTTCTTTCTTGGTTAAATAGCGTTTGTCGATCGCAGCATCTTGTCGTACTTGATTCACATTGTTTAGAAGAAGTGTGTAAACACTATTTCCTAGCTGTTTCATTTGCTCATCGTTCAGTAAAAATTGAACTTCGTGCATAGGCAACCTCCTTTCTCTAGTAATAATCTTCATTTTCCAATTCCAGTATTTTTTGTTCGATAAAGGTCTGATCTGTTTCCGTGAATTTTTCTTTTCCTTTGGCTAGTAATTCTCTCAAATAGACCTCTGCTTGTTCTGGGCCATAGGCTTGTAGAAAAGCTTCATAAATCATGGCGAGCGATTTCGAAGTGGCATTTTCTAACCAAGCTTTCTTCTTGGAAAAGGTTGGCTTTTCACGAACTACACGTAAGGGGATTTTGGGAATGTCCCCCACAAATTTATCCCACCATTTCATGTTCGGCCAACGAGCTTTGTTATGATAGTTGACGGGTCCTTTGGGTTTGGTCTTGAAGCTGTAGTGGGAAGCTAAAATGCCACGAATTACCGTATTGAGTGGTATTCCTTTCGCAAGCTTTTCTACGGCTTGCCGAGCTTTCTGATCGGTTAATTCCAGTTCCCAGCGAACCCACTCGTTGACTTGGGCAATTTCCCCTGTTTTATCGCGGATTTCTTGCTTTTTGTCATAAATCCGCAGTAGTTGTGGCTGAGCGCCAATATAAAGCGTATGACCAGTCAGAATCCCTTCCTGTAGTTGCCCACTGTTTACTTCCCGAAAGTGGCGGCTTTGAGAGCTGAGTTGGCCGTTCTTCACGTATTTTTGCAAGGTAGATACAGGAGGGGAAGAGCCGTCAAATAAATCCATTGCCAAGTCGGCACGAGTAATGGTTCCTTTGGCTTTTAAAATGGTGGCTAAGAATTTCTGCCAATGCCAACCCTCCACACTAGACATATATTCTTCATATTGGCGACACCCTTGACCCGATAAGTTTACTAACAGATTGTTGTGGTGGTCACTTTGGTGAATGATAATATCTGCAAAGGAATAGTGAGAATCGTAAGTGGGAAAAGGGCTCCCTTTCTTTTCCGAAGTGAAGTCAGAAAGGGCAATTCCCAATAAGTCTGCAACTTTTTCCATTGAAGCATCCGGTAATGAAAAACGTAGAAAATCGATCAGACATTCGTTACTTTGCCGGGGTATTTGGTTCATTCACATCTCCTAGTTGATAGGAGGTGGCACTGATTTTCAATGCTGCAAATTGCCAGGTGTCAATCATTGGTTGACCTTCTCCCACAAATGATTTTTTCTGAATTTTTCGGGGATAGACATTTAAACCATTAAAACGAATGGGAATCAACTCGCCGTCTTCATAGTTATCTAAAATGGGCAGTTCTTCTTGATGCTCGACCACAATGGTGATCGGGGAGCCGAGTTCTGTTCCGCCGTTATTCAGAACCAGTTCGACAAAAGCCCGATCATAGACTTTGAAGGTGAGGGTCATTAGCCCGGTTTCTACACGTTCGCCAACATGGTTCTGTTCACGTTCCATCCGCATTTGAATATCACTTTTGACTACAACAAAACGTTGCGGGAGTTTGAATTGTTTGAGATCGAAACGTAGACTGGCTAGATTGACAGTTTCTGAATCGTTTAGTGAGATACTGGTTCCTTTTTGGATCATTAATTTTTTTGACATGTGTATTTCTCCTTTGGTTTTGAATTTAGTCTTTGTTCTAATTGGTTAAAATAAAGTAGAGTGGGTGCACGAATCAGATGCATAAAATTTCCTCCTTTCACTAACAAGAACAATTTGGAACCCCCTCTTTTCCAAAAAATGTGGAATTTCTCATAATTTTCTTTGTGAGTGATTTCCCTTCCATTACTACTACAATCTGAGTAGGGCAATTTTTCGAAACAACAGGCAATTGAATTGACTTGTAAGAGATTCTTAAACTATTTGCTTCTTAATCGCCTCATTTCGAAAAAGTTTCTTTTTTGAGAAAACACAAAAAAGACGTGTAAACGAACTCGGCTCTGCCGCTGGCAGCCGGTCCGTTCACACGTCTTTTGGTTTTTTATTTAGCTAATTTTGACAAAAATTGAATCTTTCAAGAATGCTCGTGAAGCCTTTTGTAGCAACCCTTAGAGGGATTTCCAATGAGTTTGGTACCCCCGTGTTACTAACGGGGTGAGATACATTTTTCTTTAAATTCATTTATGAATTGATATAAGGCATCATCTCCCGATATTTTTATAGCTTCTAACATGGCATTTAGTTGATTAAGAACGTTTGAATCATTCTTCATTTTTAACTGATGAAGAAGTTTAAAGCTTACGTATTTTGTTCTATCGAATGTTGAACTGTCTAAGAAGGAAGATTCAAGGTTTTTGAAAATATAACTTCTTAAATAGGGCTCATTTCTAATAAAGGAAAGGCGTAATACATTGAAAATAAATGAATTCCAATCAGATGAAAAATAGGTATTATCGATAAAGAGTTTCATTTTTTTAATCCTATAATTAATTGCATTAATAATAAAATCTGTTTCAAAAATGAACAGGCAATTTATTAGGATTGACAATTCAAAGCGTCCCCAAGATTCTACGCTTTCCAAATGCTTTTTTAATATTGTAGCCTCTTCGGAAGTTGAAAAATCTTTCTCTTGGTCATGAAGAAATTGTATAAGTAGGTCATTCATAAGGTAGGTAAAATAATAAAAATTATCCCCCGTTTCTTTATATCTAGAATACAAATTATTGATAATTTTACCTGCTGACTCATCATCTGTAGTATCATGAATCATCTTTTTAGCAAGTAACCTTTTATCAGAAACGTGTGAATCCATATAAAGAAAAGAATATTCCTCTAGTGTTATATTCATCCGTTCAAGATACTGGATAAGAATATCGAAGGAAATTCGGCTTCCTCTATTTTCAAAAGCTGCTAGTGTTCCTCGAGATGAAATTCCATATGCTAATTGATTTTGAGTAATTCCGCGTTCTGATCTTAACTTCTTAATTAGTTTACCGTGATTGACTGCCCTCATCTCATTGAAGCCTCCTCATAAAAAATGTTGCAATTCTGCACATTGTGTTCTGACTTTTATATACAGGATTATAATGCCAATATAATCAGTTTTACAAGGAGCGTGAAAAATATGTATTCACTCGATGAATTTAGTTGGGATGTCGTACCTCCGAGACTATTTTAATTTGCTTTTATGAGCTTTACAACACCTATAAATATATGGGTGTTCATATGAAACAGATTAAAAGGTATATTATTATCTTAAATAAATCTAGATACAAGAAACAGTTAGTAGAATAAGTCAAAGTAAGAAGGTGATGGTTATTCGAACAAGTATCTTAAATTTTATGAAATCGAATATATTTTTTTTATTATTACTGGTGATATTGAGCACTTGCTTAAGCATATTGGGCACTATTATTCCCAATATTTCCGGGTCGTTTTTGGATAAATTGATAGAGCAACAATCTATGAAACCAATATACAATGTGGTGGTCTTACTTTTTTTTATTGGCTTTTTTCAACTCTTGCTATCTTTTGTTCTTTCTATAGTAGGCGCGTTATTTACAGAGAAACTTGCTTTCGTAATGAGAAAAAAAAGCTTTGAACTACTTTTAAAAAAAGAATTGGAGTATGCGAAGATTTTTGATGAAAAAGGTACAAACCAAATTATATATAGTGATAGCGAAGTAATATCTAATTTTTGTTTGTCAATTATATCGTCCTTACTTGCAACCGGGGTTTCTATCTTGGTAGCTACTTTTTTTATGGGACGCTTAAGTATGATTATAACTATACTCATTTATATAAGCTTGCTTTTTTATTTTATATTTTTAAGAATATTGAAGCCTTATCTTCAAAGTAAGAATTTGCTTTTTAAAAATTCGTATACAAACTACTTTGGCATCTTTTCGGATTTGATTTCAAATTTGAGAGTGATCAGGTTAAACGATAAAAAAAACGAAAGCCTAATCATTTTCAGAAAGAAATTTGATAATTATTTAGATAGTGTTTTGTCATATAAAAAAGTTTCCTTTTCGTTTCAATCAGGAGACTTATTTATATCTGTGCTTACACAAATAATAATATTTTTAATTGGTGGAAAAAGTTATACAGAAGGAAACTTGTCTATCGGGGATATAACCATTTTGCTGGCCTACTATAATATCTTGTTTGGAGGAATGAAGAATATTTCTGGATTTTACACGTCTTATGTTACTGCAAAAGTATCTCTCGATAGACTTACTGGGATAGTTGATTATAAAAGCTTCCAGAATGCACCTTTTCTGGAATTTGAGGGACAACTTAATAGAATCGAACTAAGAAATGTTCGATTTAGTCATTTGGGAGATTCAAAAGAATTTACTTTTAGTTATTCTTTTGAAAAAGGAAAAATTTACTTGTTGAATGGTCAAAATGGCGTGGGTAAAACTACGTTGCTTAATCTTATTTCTTCGATTTTCTCAACTCGTTATAATGGAGAAATTCTTTTTAACGATTATGATATTCGGAGTTTAGATAAAGATAAACTTATTGAATCACATATTTCAGTAGTACCTCAGGATGAACAATATACTGGTGGATTGTATTTAGATTTAAGTTATCAGGATATAAGTGAAGATATTTTTAACCTTTTTGAAAAATATAAATTGTCCTCAGAATTAGATATGCAAGAAAAATTAAATTTATCCGGTGGAGAAAATCGAAAAGTATCGATCATGACAGCGCTAAATAAGAAATTTGATTTATTAATTTTAGACGAACCGACTAATCAATTAGATGGCTGTTCAAAAGATACTCTTGTAAGCTATTTGGAGAATATAAAGAAAGACAAAATTATTATAGTATCCTCACATGATGAAATTTTTGAACAAATTTCAGACCAGATAATATCGTTAGAATAGGAGAAAACATAATGTATACTTTTCAATCTGTTTCGTTAGATATAACTTATAAATGTAATTTGAGATGCAAACATTGTTTTAATTCAAGTGGTGAATTTCTAGGTGGAGAGTTGAATGATTCTCAGATTTTAAAAATTATTGATGAGATTTCTAAATATCAGGTCGAATCAATTTGTTTGTGTGGAGGGGAACCTTTTTACAGATTTGATTTGTTATTATCTGTTGCAAAGCTAATAAAGAAAAATAGTCCGAAAACATTTATATCAATGGTTAGTAATGGGATTTTATGGACAAATAAAAAAGCTAAAGAACTTTCGGAAGCTGGGTTAGATGTTGTTCAATTTAGTCTAGATGGATTCACTAACGAATCATACGATTTTGTTCGTCAGAGTCACGGTAAATTATCGAAAGTATTCGATGCAATAAAGTATGCTCAGGATGCCGGCTTGGATGTAATGCTATCATCACTACCACATAAGAAAAATTTTAATCAAATTCAATCAATGATTGAATTCTGTATTGCAAATAACATTGTTGAATTCAGAATGCAGCCTCTAATGCCTCTAGGAAGAGGAGATTTAAATTTTAATGAACTGTGTCTTTCCGATAGCGAATATCAGCAGGTACAAAGCATCTTAAAGACTAATACTGGAAGAATGACCTATTCAGGTCAAGAGCTTAAAATTGAGTGGGGAGATCCAATGGATCATTTCTTCATGCTTCAAGAGGTACCATATATCTCAAGTTTAAATATCAGTGCCTATGGAGATATTACTATAAGCCCATATTTACCATTCTCAATATGGAACTTATCAAAATCAACTTTTGCTAGCTTTATAGAAAATCAAATTCCGGAGAGGGCTCTTCTAAATTCCAGAGTAATACAAACAATTAATGAGATGATGACTGTCAATGATCTAGCTGTTATGAGTCATAGGATGAATAAAATTGAAAACATTTCGAATCGAGAAGCATTAGATATTAGTAAAGAGATAATAGGTGAAGAAAGAGTAGGTTAGGAAATGTTAAAAGTAGCGGTTGAGCATGATGCAAAATCAATTATCAACTTCATTCGTAGTTCTAAAAAAAATAGAGGAGTATTTAATTTAAATTTTATCAATTCTGAGGAGTGGCTTAGCCTTCGAGGATACAGAGCTGCTGTTTTTTCTAGCAATTATATTGTATTAATAAGCAAATCAGATGGCTCGAATATCGATGGAGTTATGATTTTACAAAATTATGACAAGTCATTTAATTTAACTTCCTTAAATGTTGTTAATGCAGTAATTAAATCTGATGCAATGATTGATCATGCTGAGATTTCCAGAATTTTTAACAAAACAGGGGTTACAAAAATAAAAATAACAATGAATAAAGACTGTGAAGACTTAACTGCCAGGTTGGGATTATCTAATAAAGAAATACTAAATTTCAATAATGAAACATTATATGTTTATAGTGAAATTTTAGATGGAGAAAAAGTATGAGTATTAATAATTTGAAACCATATATTAAAGATGAAATTAGACAAATAAAAGATAACGAAGGATATAGCTATCTTTTATTTGGTGAGAAAAAGATGCGAATAAACTCAACAGGTAAACAGATTGTTGATTTAATAGATGGGAAGCACTCGATTGGAGAAATAGTGGGTAGCTTTTTGAATAAATATCCTTTAGAAGATAGAGAAAAAATAGAAGATTCGGTAATTGATTTCATTTTTAAACTATGGAAAGATGGCAACTACTTAAATCATGATATTGATTTTGATATGGCTAAGCAGTTTTTACTAGTTAAAAATTCATTTTTTCTACCGTTTAAAATGATTATTCCTAAAAGTCTTATTGGGAATTACATTTCGCCAATAATTGATTTTCATTTACTAGATGACTCTTTAAAATTTCAAGAGATATTCCAAAATTCATTGATAAAATTTATTACTATCAATGACGATGATACGGTTGATAATATTGCTTTTTTTAATGCTTTTGGGCATAAAAGTAAGTTAATAATTCTGGGAAACTATAATAAAAGAAATAATATAAATGAGGAAAAGCTTATTGAGTTGAAGGAAGCTTGGCATAAGTATATGCAAATATTTCATAATGTGAGCTTTGGAGAAGATGAGAATCTAGAAATAATAATTTATCATATAAAATCCCTCAACGAAAAGAGTAAAATTAACTTCAAATCGGTGGGAGTGTTAAGAAAAGAGGTAGGATCAAAGGATTTATATGTTAGTAGTATAATAATTTAGAGGAGTGATCATATGGAAGGCTTTGAAAAACCCGAAATTGTAGAATTGGAACTTGGGGATAAGCCATCACCACGTTCTGCAGTTGCTGCTATTGGAGTGGCTGTTTATGTTGGCTTTGTTTGGCAAGTTGCTGCTTTAGTAAACTATGCCATAGGTGTAAATTTAGGTGGTATTGCTAATGCAGCAATTGGTGTTAATGTTTGGAAAGCGGTAAATATTTCTTCTAAGTAACTTTTCTAAGAGTGCAGTGCCTTCGTATCTTTTAAGAATGATACAAAATTCTAAGGGAGATAATGCTATGCTAGTGATTATTTTTTGTTTATTAATAGCTACTTTCGTATTTTTTTTGGGATGGAATTTTCAACACGGTAAATTATTATTTCTAATTGCTGGCAATAGCAATTACGAAGTTCCAAGAAACAAGCAAAAATTATTGGGTAAATTGGTCTCGTATTGTATGTATGTTGCTGGGATATCAATACTTATTCTTGGATGGATGATTAACTCTGATATCTCTGATCAGAATAAGTCTATTTCAGTATATGTACTTGCGCTTATCTTCTTTTTAATAGAAATATCAATGTATCTTTATATTCGAAAAAGAATGAAGTAATTAGAAGGACTATAATTATAATAAATCAAGAATTATCGAATGTTGTAACATATTGATAATTCTTGATTTATTATTATGTAAAATATATTCTGATATTTGAGAGCGGGGTTAATAAATTACCCACATAGTATATTTGATATCATGTTAAAATGTAAACTTTTAGTTACCATAAAAAGGACGGACGATTAGAAAGCAGATACAGTCTAGATATTTATTTCTAGTGTAACCGTTAAAATAAATATTGACAATTTCGAAGAAGTATAGTATAAATATATTATCAGTAGTCAACTAACGCCTCTGGGTATCCATGCGAAACATAGTTGGCCTTTTTTTGTTTTAGGAGAAAATATGGAAAATAAAAAAACTTACTATTTAGATTTTAAAAAAGTAAATTCAGGAAAATCATTCGAAATAGATATTCAAGAATTTGATGCTATTAAATATCAAGTACCCCAGTTGAATAAAGCGAGTTGCTCTATGAAAGTTCCTATCACTGTCGATCAAATGATTGACAAGTTTAAGACAGATGGATGGGTGTTTTCTGAAGGTGAAGAGATAACATGTAGAGAATTATTGAGAGAAGTTAATTTCTATACACTCAAACATTATGCGAAACAAACACATTTAAAAAGTTTCGTTGCAACTAATTCAGTCTATAATTTTGATCTTTTTTTACAAAATAGTTTGCAAGTTTTAACTTCTATGATTGAAAAATTTCTTCGAACTGTAGTTGTAGACTCTTTATCATTGTCGTATAAACAAGAGGATGCAATTTATGATCATGCACAGTTTTATTTAGATGAATCATTTTATTTTTCCGAAAAAGGAAAACATAGAAAAACCGCCCAACGTAGGAAAGATATTGAAGCAATTCAGTATAGTTTTTTTAAAACGATCGAGGATAATAAAAAATACCCTCCTGTAGCAAAAGAGTTGAACAGTTATGGTGGAGTTAGTTCATGGGTTCTATTTGACTTAATTACCTTTGGACAACTATCATTCTTTTTTGGAAAGTTAGTTACAAATAAGAAAAAAATTGTTACTAGGGCGCTAGACGGTATGAATTCTAGTGATGAAAGAATTACTGATGACCTTCTTAGCAGTTGGATGAACGCAATTCGTGCGTTGAGAAATAAAGTATCACATGGGATGAAAATCTATGGAGAACCTTTCACTGTTTTGGCAAAGATTCATGATGGAGATAAAGAATACTTGAGACAAGTTTCTGAGTGGAATCAAAATCATCTGGGGAATGTTTTGTTGGCTATGAGGAGAATTGTGATGTGTATGTCTTTAAAAAAACAAGAATTTTGGAATAAAAAGATAGCTGAAATTAGTAGTCAAATTATCGATAATGAGTATCTATCTGCGACATCGTTGGGTTTGACTGAAGATTGGATTGAATATTTTTCTATTTGAGTTTTTTGTTATTTATAAATGATAGTCGTGTTCTGGCTTGCGTATTTTTTTTGTGTGCGTTTTGATGTACGAGTTGCTAAAAATTAGTTGAAATTGATTGATGCATAGATTTTCAAAAAATCTATAAAAACCTTGATATTGAAGTCTGATAAATATATTTGCGTTATTTATAAGCAAAACCAGGTCTTAAGAAAGCCCGTAAAGCTTCTCAATTCTCTAAACGTTAATCGTTGTTATACCAACGATTTCAAGCACTTTCCATTCAGTTGGAAGGTGCTTTTTTTATTTTGGTTACGAGTTTGGTTACGACTATTTTTTTCAACTTGTTTTTTGCCGGTAATCCTCCAAGTGCTTGACGGTTTCTTTCTGAACTTCTGGATTTACATGCCCGTAAACATTTCGTGTAATCTCTGACGTTTCCGCATGACCGACTAGAGATTTTACGATTAAATCATCCACACCATTGTTTAAAAGGTCACTGACAAAAGTATGTCGTAAGCCGTGGGGTGTTATTTTTGGAAGGTCAAATTTCTTTGAAAGGGCATCAAGTTTATTGTTAAGGTAGTCTGGATGCAAAGGTTGATTCAGTTCTCCCTTTTGAGTTGTATAAGTGAAGATAAATTGATCATCGGTTGGAAAAATATTGACTTGTTGAAGTTCATTAAATTGAACCTTTTTCCATTTTGCCAATAGATTAATAACGGAATCTGCTACTGGAATCGTTCGAAATCGATAGGAGTTTTTCATCCCTTTTACACGTTCGTATTTTCCGGTAGCTTTATTTTTCACCAATTTATGCATGAGGGAAATCGTCTTGTTTTTGAAATCAATATCTGACCAGACCAAGGGATAAATTTCTCCTTTGGCTGCCCCTAATTGATAAATCAAAGAAAGTAACGTATAGTCTCGCACCCCATATTCTTGCTTCATCAAAGTTAACACTTGTTGAATGAGTTCCTTAGAATAGTACTTTTGCTGACGTTTTTTTTCCTTTTTGTTCTTTAGGTCTGCATTTACAGGCATCTCCAACAAATCATAGGGATTCTTTTGGATATAACCTTTCACTAGGGCATAGCGTAATACTTGTTTGGTGTAGGAGACACAGTGTTTATAGTTAGCATAAGGTTTAATGCCTTTTTCCTCATTGCCAAATGCCCACAAAATTTGGGTATCTTCTAATAGGTCATAGGTAATCTTATTAATCGGAACATCCCCTAAGTAAGGAAGAATTCTCTTCTCAAAGCAAGTCTTAGTTCGATCCAAAGTAGACTGCTCATGATGTTGTGTAACGGTGTATTTCTTATCCCACCACATTTGGTAAACCTCTTTGAATGTATAAGAACCTTTCTTCTTTTTCACTTCTCCTTTCAATTTTTTTAGTTTTGCTTCTGTTTCTAAAATCTCTGCTTCATGTTTGCTGTCCGCATAAGCCACATATCGAGAAGCATCCGCCCCCATATAAACATTGACTTTATACGAGCCATTTTCCATTAGACTAATTGCCATTTCTATCTTCCTTTCAAAAATGGCATATCAGTATCACTACACACTCATCATACAGCGCCTTGCTGTGCTTTGGAATACTCCCTTAGCCATTTATCTATCTCTTCTCGCTGGAATCGTACAACACCCCAAAGATGTATCATGGGAAGTCCTGCATCAATCCATTTATCAAGCGTGTTGTTGGCGATACCTAAATACTCACAAGTCTCTTTTTTTGATAAATAGCGATTCTCTAAATGTACGGCTATTCGTGCGTTTCTCACTTCATCTACCATTAAGGTATACATATATTCTCTTAAACTCGTCTCTTGATCAGGCGAAAGTGTAATTTCAACTGCCATTGATTGATCTACCTCCGATCTAGAAGTGAAAAGAAGAAAGGTGCTATTCAGTTTTCAAAGGGCATTTCAAAAGTACTTATAAAAGTACTTTTGTTTATCGTACACCCAATTCGATAGAATGTCAATAAAATAAAGTTCGAAAATAAGTACTTTTGTATTTCGATTATTAAGAAAGTTTGATATGATTAAACTAGAAAAATATCGGAGTGATGAGGACTATGAAAGTTGATCAACAAAGAGTAGCAAAAAAAATCCGTGAAATAAGGACGGATTTAGGCTACAGTATGGCTCAGTTTGGTGAGCTAATCAGTAATTCTCCCAAAACCACAGTTAATAATTGGGAGCGAGGAATTAATCTGCCCAAAGAAGATAAACTAAAAAAAATCGCCTTATTGGGTAAGACGACGGTAGAAGAGCTGTTGTATGGGACGCCAGAGGAAGTACTAACAAATTTATTGAAGGACCATTTTCAGTTACAAGTGAATCCAGCATTTCTACAACAAATGTTGGTATTCTTGAAACAGCAAAAAGTGGATGTCTATGATGAAATGACGATTATGGAGTTTCTGCAAGGAATTATGGATTCCGGTATGTTAGTGGAGAGAAATGATCCGTATCTAATGTATTCCAAAGTTGAAGGAACAGATTCTCTTTATACGGCGGCCGCGGCTAATGACCCATTGGATCCATCACCACGTTATTATGCCTATGTAGACGTTAAGAACAACCGAGTTCATTTGTTGCCTTATACATTTGCGAAGCGACAAAAATATCTATACCATAATTTTCCGGATTTAAGGAATCAAATTGAAATTGATTATTTTACACGAGCTTTTCCAATGCTAGGTGTAGACTTAACTAAGTCTAGAATTATTTACTATGGCTTTGAACGTGCGCAGGAAAAATTGAATATTGTTGAGTATAGTTATAACAGCCAGTCAAAACGATTTGAAGTTAAGAACGAAGATACTACGAATTTTATATACAAGGCTTTTAAATCTGAGGCAAGTAGAATGCAAATTTATTTTTTAAAATTGAAATAGTGCGGTTGATACGTATAATTACTTGATAAATACCATCTATTACTTTTTGAGTGATAGGTAGTATTTACATTTTTGCAGTAAAGGTTTCAAAGTAAAGTAAGAAATAAAAAGACAGAAGCGATTGACAATATATAGATGTTCATCTATATTATTCATAGACATCCATCTATGTAAAGGAGTAGAAGATATGAATTATGATGAAATATCGATAATGCTTAAGGCTCTTGCTGATCCAAAACGTTTAAAAATCATTGATATATTGTCTTGCGGTAGTTTGTGTGCCTGCGATATCTTAGATCACTTTGACTTCACTCAGCCAACTCTTTCACATCATATGAAAGTATTAGAAAAGGCTGGGATTGTCACAGTGACTAAGGATAAAATATGGCATCATTATCAATTAACGGAAAGCTTCGCCGATCAATTTATGGGTTCAATGATGCAATTGTTTTCTGATAAAGATGATTGCATTTGTAATAAACTAAATTGTAATTGTAAAGGGGAAAAAAATGATGAAAAAATTGGAGCTATTTGAACCAGCAATGTGTTGTTCAACAGGAGTCTGCGGTCCATCAGTTGATGAAGAATTACTAATGGTAACCTCAGTATTTGAAAATTTCGAAGGACTGGATTCAATTGACGCTTCTCGTCACAATTTAACCAGTGATCCAGATGCTTTTGTCAAAAATCCAACAATCTTGAAGTTGCTTCAAGAAAATGGTAATGATATTTTGCCGATAACCTTATTAGATGGAAAAATTGTCAAAGAAGGTTCTTATCCAACCTTAGAGGAATTCGGAAAGTATGGAGAGGTTCGCTTTGTAGTTCAATCAGCTAGTTCTGGTAGCTGCTGTGGAGGGAATAATGGGAGCGAAGGCTGTTGTTAATAGACCTCTTTAAAAGGGAAAGGGAGGAGATACAATGCTTCAATATATACCAAAAAAGATAGAATTAACTAAATATCTGTTTTTCACAGGTAAAGGTGGGGTTGGGAAAACGACTACGGCTTGTGCCACGGCGACATCTTTAGCGGAAGACGGCAACCAGGTTATGCTAGTCAGCACAGACCCGGCTTCAAACCTGCAAGATGTTTTCCAAACAAAATTAACAAATAAACCGACTACGGTTGACGGAATTAGCCATTTGAAAGTTGCAAATTTTGATCCAATCACAGCGGCAGAAGAATACAAAGAGAGTATTGTCGGTCCTTATCGGGGAATCTTACCAGATAGTGCACTAGTTAATATGGAAGAACAATTATCAGGCTCTTGTACAGTAGAGATTGCTGCTTTTAACGAGTTTGCGAACTTTTTAACTGATAAAGAAGTTGCAGAGCAATTTGATTATGTAATTTTTGACACCGCCCCCACTGGGCATACGCTAAGAATGCTACAATTACCTTCTGCTTGGAATAATTATCTGGATGAAAATACAACTGGAGTTTCTTGCTTGGGACAATTATCCGGATTGGGTGATAAAAAAGAGATATATGAAAAAGCAGTGGAGACACTTACAGATGCAACCCAAACATCTTTAATTTTAGTGACCAGACCGCAAAAAGCACCACTAATTGAAGCTGAACGTGCTTCCGAGGAACTATTGAAATTAGGGATTAAGAATCAATTACTAGTGGTTAACGGATTATTGAATAATCCTGATGATGTGATTTCTCAGGTAATCTACGGTGAACAACAAAGTGATCTAGAAGAAATGCCAAAGCCTTTGAGCAAATTAGAAAAGTACTATATTCCACTTCGCCCATATAACGTTGCAGGAATAGATAAGCTTCAAATTTTATTGAGTAATCAACAGCCAGCTGTTCACCAACATGAACAGGAACCGATTGAGTTTCCAACGTTAGATTTTATTGTGAGTGAGTTTATTCGAACGAATAAAAAGATTATTTTTACGATGGGAAAAGGTGGCGTTGGCAAGACAACTGTTGCTATTCAAATCGCAGAAAAATTGGCACAATCAGGTAAAAAAGTTCGTTTAGCGACAACGGATCCTGCCGATCATCTAAATCTTTTTATTTCGAATGAGTTGCCAATTTCAATCAGCCATATCGATGAAGAACAGGAACTAGAATCTTACAAAAAAGAGGTTCTTTCAAAAGCTCGTCTGACGATGAATGCGGATGATGTCGCTTATGTCGAAGAAGACCTTCGTTCACCTTGCACGCAAGAAATTGCAGTATTTAGAGCATTTGCGGAAATTGTAGATAAGTCAGAAAATGAAATTGTGGTAATAGATACCGCTCCAACAGGACACACATTGCTTCTTTTGGATTCCACGCAAAGCTATGCCAAAGAAGTTGAAAGAAGTTCTGGCGAAGTGCCATTGTCGATTCAAAAGCTATTACCAAGATTACAAAATAGCAATGAAACGGAAGTATTGATGGTTACTCTGCCTGAAACAACGCCAGTGTACGAATCGATGCGTTTAGATGAAGATTTGAATCGTGCAAAGATTGCTCATACTTGGTGGCTAGTCAATCAAAGTATGTATGCTACCGATACGTCCAATGAAGTATTAAAGGCGCGCGCTACAAATGAAATTGAGTGGATCAATAAAGTAAAAGATCTTTCAGATGGGCATTTTGCGGTAACAGAGTGGGTTCCTAACTTTGACGCAAAATTAGTTCATTAATTTTTTGACCTATATATAGATAACAATCTATATATAGGTTCATCTATTCGTTTGAGGAAAATAAATTTTTTATTCTGCTGGAGATGGAAAAATGAATCAAGTAACTAAGAAATTGTCTTTACTAGATCGATATTTGACATTATGGATTTTTATTGCAATGGCAATTGGTATAGGAATGGGGTATTTTTTTCCCAATATTCCTAAAGTAATAAATCATTTAGAAGTTGGGACGACTTCGATTCCAATTGCAATAGGTTTAATTTTGATGATGTACCCACCACTTACAAAAGTAAAATATGAAGAAATGTGGCGTGTTTTTAAGGATTGGAAGGTACTCTTACTTTCACTAGTTCAAAATTGGATTGTCGGTCCAATTATTATGTTTGTTTTAGCAGTAGTCTTTTTGCACAACTATCCAAGTTATATGGTTGGGTTAATTATGATTGGGCTTGCTCGATGTATTGCTATGGTAATCGTCTGGAGTGAGCTTGCCCAAGGAGACAACGAGTATACAGCTGGATTAGTAGCATTTAATTCTATTTTTCAAATTGTATTTTACTCATTATTTGCATATATCTTTGTCACAGTATTACCGAACTGGCTTGGTTTAGAGACACATACGATTAATATTACAATGGGAGAAATTGCCAAAAGCGTTTTTATTTATCTGGGAATCCCATTTATTGCAGGTTTTAGTTCAAGATTTATTTTGATCAAAATGAAAGGGAAAAAATGGTTTGAAACTAAGTTTATCCCTAAAATAAGCCCAATAACTTTGGTTGCATTACTATTTACAATTATCGTAATGTTTTCCGTAAAGGGTGAAAAAGTGATTGAGTTGCCATTAGATGTAGTTCGAATTGCTATCCCACTACTATTCTATTTTGTAATTATGTTTTTTGTATCATTTTTACTCTCAAAAAAAATGGGCACAAGTTATCCAATCGCGGCGTCGTTATCTTTTACGGCTGCAAGTAATAATTTTGAACTAGCGATAGCCGTAGCAGTAGGTGTATTTGGGATCAATTCGGGTGAAGCATTTGCGGCGGTTATTGGCCCCTTGGTCGAAGTTCCAGTTTTAATTGCTTTAGTGAATGTTGCTTTAAAATTTAAACAAAAATATTTTTCGAAAGAAGGCGCAAGCCATTAGGAGGAAATAAATGAGTTCAGAGAATGAAAAACAAGGATTAGGTATTTTTGAAAAATATCTGACGTTATGGGTAATTGTGTGTATGGTTATTGGGGTGCTAATTGGAAAATTTTTGCCGAGCGTTCCTGACACCTTAAGTAAGTTTGAATATTATCAGGTATCAATACCTACAGCAATTTTGATATGGTTAATGATTTATCCAATGATGTTGAAGATTGATTTCACTAGTATTGTTAGTGCAGCCAAAAAGCCTAAAGGATTAGTTGTTACCTGCGTGACAAACTGGTTAATCAAACCTTTTACAATGTATGCTATATCCGCTTTTTTCTTCTATGTGATTTTTAAGAATCTTATACCTATAGAATTAGCAAAAGAGTACGTTGCTGGTGCTGTTATATTAGGTGCTGCACCTTGTACAGCTATGGTATTTGTATGGAGTTATCTAACGAAAGGTGACGCAGCATACACTCTGGTACAAGTAGCGATCAATGATTTAATTATTTTGATTCTACTCGCACCCATTGTAGCGTTTCTACTTGGTGTGGACAATGTTGTTGTTCCAATGGGAACATTGCTATTATCTACAGTTCTTTTTGTAGTAGTGCCACTACTTCTAGGTTTCGTTACTAGAGTAATGATAATAAAAAATAAAGGTAAGTACTATTTCGAAGATGTCTTTTTAAAGAAATTTGACTCTGTTACAATCATTGGATTATTGCTAACGTTGATTATTATTTTTTCTTTTCAAGGTGAAAAAATATTAGCCAATCCAATTCATATTTTATTAATTGCAATTCCACTAACCATTCAAACGCTACTAATTTTTACTATTGCCTATGGGTGGTCAAGGTTTTGGAAGTTGCCTCATGAGATTGCCTCACCAGCTGGAATGATTGGTGCGAGCAATTTCTTTGAACTAGCGGTTGCTGTTGCGATTTCACTTTTCGGCCTACAGTCTGGCGCGACTTTAGCAACAGTTGTAGGAGTGTTAGTTGAGGTACCGATCATGTTGCTATTAGTAAAGATTTCCAACAATACTAAGTCATGGTTTGTTAAGTCAGGTGATACTAACCAAATTGAAAATCTATATGAGTAGTTGGGGTGCATAGTATGAAAATAATAATCATCGGGTCTGTTGCAGCAGGAACAAGTGTTGCTGCAAAAGCGAGAAGGAACACAGAAGAAGCGGAAATCATTCTATATGATAAAGATATCGACATCTCATATTCTGTTTGTGGAATTCCATATGCTGTTGGAGGAGAAGTTGAAAAATTCGATGAATTGACTCCACGGAATGCTGAGTGGTTCAAAAAGAGATACAACGTAGATATTCATACTTCGCATGAAGTACAACGTATTGACCATAAAAAGAAACGTATTTACGGACTAAATTTGATTACTAGAAAGTCGTTTTCAGATGATTATGATGCATTAGTATTTGCAACAGGTTCAATTTACAATACACCGGCTATATTCTCTAATAGACAATTTGAAAATGTATTTCAAATCAAAAATGTTTCCAGTGGTAAAAATATTCACAACTTTATTAAGACTAATAAAGTAGAAAAAGCTGTTATTGTAGGTGCTGGATATATTGGGTTAGAGATGGCTGAACAATTACAGAGACAAGGAATAGCTGTTTCGTTACTGCAACGAGGCAACCATCCAATGTCTCATTTAGATTGGGATATGGCTATAAGAATAGAGAACGAAGTAGCAAAACAACAGATTGATTTTAGGCCAAAAGAAACGGTTGTTGAATTAGTAGGTGAAGAACAACTAACTGCTGTTAAGACTTCAAAAGGGAATGAATTATCAGCCGATTTATTTGTATTGGCAACAGGAGTAAGGCCAAATACAGAATTGGCTCAAACCATAGGAATAGAGTTGGGCAAAACGGGAGCAATTAAAGTAGACAATAGAATGGAAACCAATTTGAAAAATGTCTATGCAGTAGGGGATGTAGCAGAAAGCTACAATCGCATTACTCAACAACCAATCTATCGTCCCTTGGCTTCGACTGCGAACAAGATGGGTAGAATTGCTGGTGACACAATTACTGGTGGCTCTTTACGATTTAAAGGAATATTAGGAACCGGTATTTTGCGCTTTTTTGATTTAGCCATTGCACAAACGGGTCTTACTGAAAAGGAAGCTCTTAAAGAAGGATTAGAAGTTGCCGTTTTATACAATATAAAACCAAATAAACCTGATTACATGGATGGCAAAGAAATGGTCATCAAAGCAATAGCAGATAAAAGCAGCGGTAGAGTTCTGGGTGCCCAAATTATCGGTTATGACGGAGTAGATAAAAGAATCGACGTGCTTGCTACAGCTATTTCCTTTGGAGCATTGGCGGAAGAACTGTTTGATTTAGATTTAGCTTATGCACCACCATTTTCAACAACCAAGGATCCCGTTCATTATACTGGAATGGCCTTAGATAACGCGGTGAAGAGAAGAGCGCCTTTGATGTCCCCGATTGAGTTAATTGAACGACAACACAGAAAAGAAAAGTTACAGATAATTGATACAAGATCCAAAAAGCAATTCGAAAAATCAAAGGTTAAAGGAGCTATTCATATTCCATTATCTGATTTGAGGACACGCTACGATGAGTTAGACAAGAATGTTTTGACAATTACGTACTGTAATAAAGGTGTTACCGGGAATGCTGCACAAAATATACTGTTAAACGAAGGATTCAAACACGTGTACAATCTTTCCGGAGGAAACAAAAATTATCAAGAAATTTATGAGAATATTGATTAAATAGTAAATTGCTGAGGTAATATAATTTATGTCTGAAGAAAAGAGAGCCGTTGCTAGATTATTTGGGATGTCACTGGCATTTATTCTAGCTAAATTACTAAATTATCCAATTAGTATTGGAATATTTATCAACTTTATTACGCTAATTTTGGTATTCTATTTATTGGCCAAAAGGAAAGAAAGACAAAGTAAGAAAAAATAAGGTCATGTGGTCAATTGACCACATGCCTTTTTACAGTATAAAAGTTAGAGCGACTTCTAATTTAAGAATTGTTTTACGAAAGGAAAAAGTATATGGAATATGCACTTGAAATAACGAATTTAAAAAAAATCTATGGAACAGGTGTTGAGGCATTACGTGGAATTGATCTCCAGGTTGAAGAGGGTGATTTCTATGCCCTTTTAGGGCCCAATGGTGCTGGGAAGTCGACAACCATTGGTATTATTACTTCTCTTGTCAATAAAACATCTGGAATGGTAAAAGTTTTCGACTACGATCTTGATAAAGACTTAGAAAGAGCAAAGCAGCAAATTGGTCTTGTACCACAAGAATTCAACTTCAATCCATTTGAGACTGTTCAACAAATTGTAGTGAATCAGGCAGGTTATTATGGTGTTCCGAGAAAAGAAGCATTGAAGCGCAGTGAGAAGTATTTGAAGCAATCAAATTTATGGGAAAAACGTAACGAACGTGCTCGGATGCTCTCTGGCGGGATGAAGCGCCGGCTGATGATCGCTCGAGCACTAATGCACGAACCAAAGCTATTAATTTTGGATGAACCAACCGCTGGGGTGGATATTGAACTGAGACGTGAAATGTGGTCCTTCTTAAAAGAATTAAACGAAAATGGAACCACTATTATCTTGACCACTCATTATTTGGAAGAAGCTGAAATGCTTTGTCGACATATAGGGATCATTCAATCAGGAGAATTGATTGAAAATACTAGTATGAAAGAACTTCTATCCAAATTACAATTTGAAACATTTATTTTAGATCTAGCACCTCATGATGCAGTTCCTAAGATAGAAGGATATACGTATTCTTTAGAAGACGATCTGACTTTATCAGTGGAAGTTGAACGAAATCAAGGAGTAAATGATATTTTTAATCAACTCAGTGATCAAGGGATGAAAGTTTTATCGATGCGGAATAAATCTAATCGTTTAGAAGAGTTATTTTTGAAAATCACCGAAGAAAAAAGATTTTTGGAGGAAACCAATGCGTGATATTTATCTTACTGCTTTAAAAAGTCTTGCTATTAAGGAAACTAACCGTTATCTACGTATTTGGGTACAAACTCTGGTGCCACCAGTTATAACGACATCGTTGTATTTTATCATTTTTGGGAAAATGATTGGTGGCCGAATTGGAGATATGGGTGGGTTCACTTATATGGAATTTATCGTACCCGGATTAATTATGATGTCAGCAATCACAAGCTCATACGCTAATGTATCTTCATCTTTTTTCTCTCAAAAGTTCCAAAAAAATATTGAAGAGCTATTAGTTGCTCCAGTACCAACACATATCATCATTTGGGGATTTGTTATTGGTGGGTTAGGACGAAGTATTCTCGTAGGATCACTTGTAACGATTATTTCCTTATTTTTTGTGCCACTTAATGTTCATTCATGGATTATTGTTATTCTCACGTTATTAATGACTGCAATATTATTTTCATTAGCTGGTTTGATAAACGGTGTTTTTGCTCAATCTTATGACGACGTATCGATCGTACCCACCTTCGTTTTACAGCCGTTAACTTATCTAGGAGGAGTATTTTATGCGATATCGATGTTGCCCCCATTCTGGCAAGGTGTTTCAAAAATAAATCCAATTGTTTATATGATCTCAGCGTTTAGATATGGATTTTTAGGAACAACCGATGTACCAATAGCTATGTCGATTACAATACTTATTTTATTTATTGTTGTTCTTTATTCTATTTGTTACTATTTAGTCGATACAGGTAGAGGGTTAAGAAGTTAATGCTTTTACAATGATATCCCATTTAAAAGCTACAAATTAACATCGAATAGTTGTTTTTTTGAAGATCAGTCACAACTGATAAAAGCAATATCAACATTTAGAGCTTTAATTGTAGCTCTTACGTAGAATTTACTCTTTTTCCTAAAAAATCTACCAGTTAAAAGAAATTGGATTATCGAAGCTCACTAAAACTTAGTTTATTTGAATTGAATTTGTGAAATACTTTTAGGGCTTTTTGTATTTGAATAGTAAAACTAATGTGATGATGAAATATAGTTTTCTCCGCCATTATTTGTTTTTCTCCGCCAAATAAGATAAAATGGCGGAGAAAAGAGGTGAATGGCGGTGAAAGAATTTGATTATCATGAGTTGAAAAAGCTCTCTCTTAGTCATGATTTGCTAAATATGCTGACCAAGATTCATGATTATAAGGGGAAACAAGAACTGTATATTGCCACAAAACCAGAGATTTTAGGCAAACTGACAGACTTGGCTTTGATTCAAAGTACAGAGGCTTCCAACAAAATTGAAGGAATTGCAACAACAGATGGTCGCTTGAAGCAAATCGTAGCGGAAAAAGTAAAACCTCGTAATCGGGATGAAGAAGAAATTGCCGGTTATCGAGATGTGTTGAAACTGATTCATGATAGTTACGAGTATATTCGCGTCGTGCCCAACGATATTTTAACGTTACACAAAAATCTATATAATTACTCGGCTAAAAGTTACAAAGGTAAGTTTAAAAGTGGCGATAATGTTATTACGGAAAAAGATCTGGATGGTAAGGAGCGAGTTCGGTTTGTACCAGCTCCTGCTTATTTGACACCTGATTTAATTGATGAGTTGTGCTACCAATACAATCAAGCCATTCAGAAGGCTGAGATTGATCCGTTACTGCTGATTCCTTGCTTTGTTTTAGACTTTCTCTCGATTCATCCATTCAGTGACGGGAATGGGCGGATGTCGCGCTTGTTGACGCTGTTATTGCTATACAAGTCAGGCTATTTAGTCGGCAAGTACATCAGTATTGAAATGTTGATTGAAGAATCGAAGCAAACCTATTATGAAGCGTTACAGGCAAGTTCTGTAGGATGGTTGGAAAATGAGCAAGACTATACGCCTTTTGTTCGCTATCTTGTCGGAATCATTTTGCGAGCGTATGAAAACTTCTCAGAGCGTTTCGAGATTATTATCAATCGTGAGCTAACACCTGCAGAGAGGGTAGTAGAGGAACTAGAAAAGTCCTTTGAACCTTTGAGTAGAGCTAATCTGGAGAACTTATTGCCGGATATTAGCCAGCGAACGATAGAACGTGCTTTAGCTGAGTTACAAACAGAGAATAAGATTCAAAAAGTCGGGCAAGGCCGTTCGACTAAGTATCAGCTAATAAATGAATTCAAATCGTAATATAATTCACGGGCCATCAATAGAAGCATAAAATCGGTAATTTAAAAATCAACGAGGCTAATTGAAAGTTGAATAGCTAAAAATATCAGTTTGATGCGCTATTTGAAACTCGTTAGAACCAGTGAAAACAAAATGTGAACTTTTTTAAATTAGTTTACACTTGTCAATAAGTGCTTATTTCCTTGGTATAACAGTGTTTGTACGTAGCTTTTCAATTGTTTTTCGTGTTTTTGTACCCCCCTGTTAGATAGGGGGGGTGAAACAACACTCGCGGGCTAGCGCCCACTCGTGTTCAAGGCGAACTCTTTACGAAGGGGAATTCGCTTGAGGCGAACCCCTCCGCAAAGAGCGCCTAACATTTGGAGGATTTGTTCTTTTATCTTTGACTTTGCAACGTTAAAAAGACCACATGGGTTTACCATGCAGTTTCTTCAATGGAAAGATAAAAAAGAAGTGTAGTAGATACTGATATGCTCTGAATTTGTCGTAACCAAATTGTCTTACGTTCAAAATTGGTTACGAATCGTGGTTACGAGTGCCTAAAATCGACTGAAATCCAGTACAAATCTTGAGGCGAAAAATACTGATAAATCAGCATTTTTGATATTCATTGATTTAAAATAACACAGTTGAACTGCCAACCAGGTCTTAAAAAAGCTCGTAAAGCATCTCAATTCTCAAAACGTTAATCAATTCCTTATTGTATCAACGTTTACAAGAGTTTTTTGGTTCAAGTTGGTTCAAATTATCAATTTGACAAAGAATTTAAGAGGTTTAAAGCATCAGCATCTTGCTGGTGCTTTTTTTCTGGCATCAATTCAAGATAATAGTTCTGCGTTGTTTGAATATTGATATGACCTAAGCGTTTTGATACATAGGCAATATCAATGTCTTGTGAAAATAGAAATGATGCGTGAGTATCACGTAAACCGTGAAATGTCGTTTTAGGAATATCTAGTTTTTTCAGTAGCTTTGCTAAATCAGCTGATTGATGAAAACCATCTGGATCAAAGCAATATCCATTTTCCTTTACTGGAACGGCGGTCAGAATATCGAAAACTTCTTTATTAATTGATACATCTCGTCTAGAGTTCTTTGTCTTTAAAGAAGTATCCTCAGAAGTAGGGCTGATGGAGCGTCTAACTTCAATCCCATATTTAAAAATATTCTCTGGTCGAATTCCTAAAAGTTCTCCACGCCTCATGCCAGTCTCTAGTGCTAGTAATACAAGAATATTAAATTCATTGTCTGTGTGTTGAATGACGTAGCTTCGTAATTTTTTCAGTTCAGTAATAGATAGAGCTTTATTTCGCTTTTCTAACTCTTTTCCACGTGTTTTGACTAAATTTGCAAAATCGGTAGCAAGATAGCCACGAGCATAAGCATCACGTAATGCCGTTTTGATTTTCAATAGTACTTCATGAGTGTTTTTACGAGAATGAGTCTCCGCATACTTATCTATTTTTCGTTGTACTACAATATCGTTCAAATCCTTTAACTGTATATCGCCAAATAATTTCTTCACCACTTGAGAAGTCCTTTGATAATTTTGAAAAGTCGTTTCTTTTACATCATTTTTCTTTATGATATGAATCCAGTTTTCAAAGAAGTCAGCAAATGTTGTTGTACGCTCTGCTAATTGTTTTCCATTTCCTTTCTCCAATTCATTTTCCAAAGCCCAACGAGTTGCTTCCTTTTTAGAGCTAAATGATTTTGTCAATTTCTTATGTTGACCATGGTTGTAAAGTGAGATCTGAGCTCTATATGAGTTACCACGTTTAATTATACTAGGCATTTATAACAAATCCTTTCACTGAAAGATGGTTGATAAATGCTAGTTGAATACATCGCCATTCTACATGGCGCAGAGCATCTAATCAACCATCCTACGATATTTTAGCTAGATAGAGTGAGTTTTAATAAAATTAGTGAGGGAAGTGACAGTGTATCGCTCTTGTCTTCCTATCATAAAACGCTCTAACTCATCGTTTGAGCGAACGAATTTATCAAAAGATTTTGGATCAATCCCTAAAAACTGAGAAGCTTGTTCTCTAGTAAGTAGATAGGGCAATTTATAAGTAGTTATAGTATTTTCCATAGTTTATTTCCTTTCCAAAAATGTTTTTTGGCTGACACAAGGAAATGTGCTATACTCAACTTGTCTAGGGCGGAGTACGTTTATACATTTTCATGTGTAAGCTGTGCTTTGCTTTTTTTGTGTATTTTTTCTTTCTTCATATTTTGAAGATACTGGATATAAAAATCTACTTCTTCACGATAATAATCAGGCTCAGCAATTAAATTTTCTAAAAATTTTTGCTGCCTTGAACTAAGTTCCCCACAGCTAATAATCTCGTTAATCAAATTTGAATCAAAATGATTATCTACCTCTTGAATAAATGCGAGGGTGGGCGAAACACTGTGAATTAACCAATTCATGCTTTTCTCAAAACTTTGAGGAATGGTCTCTAAAGAAATGGTGATTGCGCCATGATTGCCAATAAAGGCTGCCCATTTGGCATCGACTTTTGCACCTGGATCATTTGGAGCACGGTCATAAAAACAAATTGCCCCATTAAGTAACTCAAAGAATAGTTTGGTTAAATCATGGGTTTTTGAAATAATCTTTGCCAAGCTTTGCGCTTTCTCTTTTCGATACCGTAGTTCAAAGCGATTTTTTACTTCTGCTTCTTCTAAAGAAATTCCTCGTCGCTTTCGTTGTTCATAATCCTTCTGATAAAAGCAAAAGCGACACTGACTCTTCTTTGAGCCTAAATACAAGGTCTCACCATTTGATTCATTGTTTATGATATCCGTACCGCCATGAGATTCACTCACTTGAAAAGTGGTCCACACATGGCCTAGTGTTACCTTACGCTTCAGTTCTGGAATGCTGAGACTCCCCACAAAATCATCTAAAGTAAAATCAATCCGTGTAAAGTTTCCCTGATAATCTAATACCTTACGGAAGAACTCTTGCCAGTTTGATTTTGCGGTCTTCAAACGCATGGCAAGATGTTTACAGCCTTGACCTGAAAACTCCATTACGGTTCCTTTTACCGTATCGTCAATGGAATACCGAATCGTGATTACTTGATTCCAAACATATTGCCCAATATAGCCCTTTGGCGCATAATCCAGTTCCTCAAAGCGTTCAATAGGCATGCCAATAATCTCTTCAATCAACTTTAAATGTTGATTCGAGAAAAAGTGAATGGTTAGATAATCAATCAAAACACGATTAACTGGAACAATCTCTTCTTGCAAACTATCCAATACAAGATTCAGTTTTTCTGCACTTAATCGTCTCGTTCCTTTTTCTACCTTTGATAGTAACGACCTCGAAATTCCCACTTTTTCTGCTAAATATCGCTGGGTCCACCCCCTTTCTTCTCGAGAAACTCGAATGGCTTCACCGAGATCACGTTGATTAACTTGGTTCATAGACAAACCTCCTTCTGTTATTAAATTGTCAAAGAACCATCAGACTTATTTTAAGTACAAATCGATTGTACGCCTGTATTTATTTTAAGTCAATATATTTTGACTTTTTTTAAGTACACACGTATAATAAATTTAAGAACTTATCATGAGGAGGTTTTTTCATGGAGATAGACAAGCAAGCAGTGGGCAATCGAATTCGGCAGATTCGCCAAGAGTTAAAGTTGAGTATGGAGAAATTTGGCAAACTAATTGGTGATTTACCACGAAGCACTGTCAATAATTGGGAACGCGGGATTAATCTTCCAAAAACCGAAACTCTTCACCAGATTGCGGAGGTAGGTCATGTCACCAATGAGTATCTTCTGTATGGTGATCAAGAGAATCAATACATTTTAGAAATGCTTCAAAAGAAGGCAGGTAAGCTTGATCCTAAGATTGAAGGACTGATAGTAGACGAACTGAAACAAGCAGGTCATGTCAGTGAAAAAGAAATGGATCGAATGATTGAATTTTTTATTACAAACCTCATTCCACCAACTGAACAAGACCAGTTTACTTTCCAATGTATCGATGAGAAAAAGCAACTTTACCTTGGTTCAACCAATTTTGGTAAAGAAGCGCAACTCTATTTACACCATGATAATCAAAATCATATTCTGCACATGATGCCCTTTACCTTCTCAAACTTTAGTGTGGATCGCTTACTCGTTTATTTAGCAAATCAAGAATCCTATTCCTATTTTGGGAAACATTTGCCAAAGAAACTAGTTGAAAAAGCCATTCTTTTATACTCGATCAATCAATCAACCGGAGATGTGCGAATTGCCCCGTTGGTCTATTCAAAAGAAACAGCTTCTTATCAGTACACAGAGGACAATCAATATCTACTAGAACAACAATATCTTTATCTGCCATTCGTGATGGAAGTCGAGAAAGAACGTCTGTTAAATGTAGCGTATCCAGCATCAAAATAAGGTGACAAGTTTTATAAGCATGTGACAAAGAAAATCCTGCTAGGACACTCCCCAATGGGTAGTTGTCACAGTTTCCTGTTCTTTGTTAGCCCCCTGTTAGAACCGGGGGCTTTATTCCTGCAGTCCGGCTACGCCTTCCTGCAATAGACAAAACTCCAGATCGGGTAATTCGCTTGTGGCGAAACCCGACCTGGAGTTTGTCTACGTTTTGAGCGGTAATGATTGTCTCGATTTATAGTCTGCTTATATCTTGAACGTGTCTTTGATGATGAAAAGGTCTTAAGTTTTTTATAAAATACATAACATTATATAATTTTAGGAAGATTGGTTAGGAAAGTTCTGATGTAGCATCTTTGTTAGTAACTGTACATATTTACAATAAAGGTTGTTAGGTGTATTCTTTGTTATATAATAAAGAATTTTCTAATGAGTCTCAAAGATGTGGTGAGGTGAATAACATTCTGTTAAATAAGGAGTTAATTATTAGCTTTTTAGAATATATCAGTATTGCAGGGGCGAGTGGTTTCTTGTTGTCTCTAATAGGCAATATTCGTTATATCGGTTTAAGTATTGCACTATGTATTGCTAGTCTCTTCTTGTATTCTATGCTAGGTGTTGTTTCCTCGGCAGTTTTTTGGGTATTCCTACTATTTGAAGCAATTCTTTTCTCAAAGAAAATGGCAGAATCAATATTAGCTGCTAGTTTATCTGTGGGACTATATATTTTAATAAACTATCTTGTTGGATTTGGCTTACAGCAGTTTAGTTTAATTGATCGTATTACTGATATCTCAATATTTGCTCTACTGCTAACACTTTATTTTATTGCAATCGCAGCCATAAAGAAGATACTAAGATTTATGACCTGTTATGGTGAGAAAAACTTTCTAATCTGGTTTTCTGCAGCATTAGCTGTTATCACGACCTCTAGTTACTTTACTGTAGTTATCTATGATCGTGTTTATGGTAAAACAACATCTTTTGGTCACACTAATCTATTTTTTATCAATCTCTATGGTATAACATTCCTAGTTGCATCAATAATGGCAGGTTTTGCATTTAAAGAACGAAGTGACCTCAAAAGAAAAAAACAAGATGAAATTTATATGCAAGAATATATAGAGAGCTTAGAAAAAACAAGCCTAGAAATACGAAGGTTTAAGCATGACTATCAAAATATACTCCTTTCTATGAAAGATTATTTTGACAGTGATGATATAGAAGGGTTAAATCATTTTTATGAATCCCATTTAGTTCATGCAATAGGCAGTTTAAATCAGCATGCACTTGATTTATCTAAATTTGCTAATTTGAATATTCGCGAAATAAAGAGCTTACTTATCAGTAAAGTTTTGCAAGCACAAGGGAAAGAGATTGAAACCTCCGTTGAGGTTCCAAAAAAAATTGATAATATTGAAATGGATATTATTACTCTTATACGTTGTTTAGGGATTATTTTGGATAATGCTATTGAAGCATCTTTTGAGCTTGAGAATGGTTGGTTAAAAATTGGCTTTATCTGTAATAATGAACATAGTATTGATATTATTGTAGAAAATTCGTGTAGTAGCTCTATTCCACCTTTTCACAAATTGAAAATGGAAGGATTCTCAACAAAAGGAGTAAATAGGGGAATGGGCTTGAGTAACTTAGAATTATTGGTAGCCAAATCAAATTGTTGTTCACTAGAGACACAAATTGTAAATGATACATTTACTCAAATTATTCATATTCATGGGAGGGACGTAGGTGAGGATTTTTATTTGTGAAGATGAACCGGATCTACTAGCTTATTTCAAGAAATCTATAGAGCAGTATCTACTGTTCCGAGACAAGGAACTTATATTGGCACTTGCAACCTATTCACCACTCGAAATCCTTAATTATTTAGATAAGTATAATATGAGGAAGGAGGATAATCTTTTCTTTTTAGATATTGATTTGAAAAACACTTTAGATGGTATCTCTCTAGCAGAAAAGATAAAGGAGCATCATCCTGAATCTAGAATAGTATTTATCACGACTCACGATGAAGCACAACATCTAGTATTTAAATATAAAATTGAAGCAATGGATTTTATCATAAAAAATGAAGTATCTACTGTTTGTGAAAAAATCCGAGAATGTATTGATTTAGCAAGTGATCGTTTCCTTTTTAGTGAAACTAGCCAATCAGATACAATACTTATTAAAGTGAATGGTATTTTAAAAAAGGTTAACCTTAAGGAAATCATGTTTTTTGAGACGTCACTGAATGCACACAAAGTTGTACTCCATATGAGGAACGGCCAACTTGAATTTTTTGGGAAAATTAGTGAGCTGGCAGAAAAGAATGAAAAGTTAGTTCGTTGTCATCGATCTATTCTGATTAACCTACAAAATATTAGCAGCTTCGATAAAAGAAATAAAGAAATAATTTTTGACAATGAAGAACGGTGTCGGGTTGCAATCCGGTATCTTTCATTGGTAAGTAAGATATTGTAAAAGGTAGTAGTCGTACAGACTCCTACCTTTTTTGCGTTTAGGAACAAAATACCATGTTCTAGGAAAGTTCAAACATCTTTGTTTCGAAGCGTGTTACTTTACTACTGTAATCAGAATCAAATATTATTTTTTGCTTATTAATACCTCTGGGTGAGGACGATTTTATGAAAAAAAGCTCTCTCTTAATTACTGGCTTTTGTTTGTTACTGGTACTCTTGATAGGTCTTAATGCTCTGGGGTATAACAGGCGGATATAGTCTGCATGTTACGAGTAAAAACTACACGGCTGATAAAATTAAGTATTTTAAGACAAATGAAGAATTGATCTTTGATACTGAAAATTTTAGAAGTAAGAAAGAGATTACAGTGCCTAGAAATATTGATACTAAAGAAGTTTATGCAGATATTTCCAGCGGAGAAGCTACCTTGTTAGTTGACGGACAAGAGTATTCTCTTGAAGATGGGCAGAATGGAATTGTCATCAACGAGGGTGTGAGAAAACTTCAAATTGAAGGTGAGTTTTCAGGATCAATTCAGATCAGTAGTAGTTAAATACCTACCCAGGTAATATTTCTGTGACCTTCTTTCTGAAATGGTGGCTTTGTAATATGCGGATGTTCAAGGAAACACCTAAATGATTGATTTGGAATATCGGCTACTTTTTAAAGGAGTTGGAAGAAATACTAGAAGAAAGAATAGCGTCTATACTATCTACATTATTATGTACAAATCAAATTACCGATCCTTATAAGAAAGCTCAAATAAACTATGGTATTGAGATTTTAATAGTCAATCTATCCAAAATTATTGTTATCTTCCTCTTCTCGACTACTCTATTCTCATTAAAAGCAACTCTGACAGCATATGTACCGTATTGCATTTTGCGAAGGGCTAGTTTTGGGTACCATGCCAAAACTAGTATAAGTTGCACTATTCTTAGCATAATAGCTTTCTCAATTGTTCCTTGCTTTATAGCAAATCTAAATATCTCTGCCACTGTATTTCAAGTTTTAGTTTTGACATTTTTATTAGTTGTTACTTTGTTTATTACAGCACCTTCATTCACAAAGGAGAATGAAATTAAAGATGAAGGACAAGTTAAGAAGTTAAAGAAGTGCAGTATTATTCTTGGAATATTTTTGATGAGTATTTCAACGGTATTTAGTAGCGACTGTAGTATTTTAATTATCTATGGAACCCTATTGGCAACATGCTTAACAATTCCAAATGAAATTCTAAAAAGGAAGTGTGTAAAATGAGAGGAATGTTTAAAGATAAAGGTTATCGTTTCAAAGAGATATGTTGCTCGCTTTTTGTAGCATTAGCAATTTTTGTAAGTGAAAGTCCAACTGGGTGCTTTTTTAGCTTTTACGAGCCGAAAAAACCAGATATATTGAAAAAATAATTTTTAAATCTTGATATATGAGCTAAATAAAATGAAAAATCAGCAGAAGAGAGTTTTATGCAACTACCAAAGAAATATTAGATTAGAAAATGTTGTTAAAGGTTGAATGATTTTTATTTTAGCAGCAGTTACGTTGTGTTTGAGTAAATAGTGGTGCGAGATACTTTTATGAGCCTAAAATGCCTACCGTATTAAAGAAATAGAAGAACGAATACTAAATAAATATAAGGAGAAGTATATGTTTATATGAGAAAGAATCTGATACCAAAAGAATATGAAAAGTTCTCTCTGGGTAAATCAATAGGTTTTTGTAAAGAAGTTTCTACCCCTCAGCAAATAAAAAAAGAAATTGATAAATTACTGAAAGCATTAAGAGACAGTGATATCAGCCATAAAAATATTGTTGTCACAAAAGTATGTGGACGGAATACGTACAAAAAAACAGTAACTATGGAAGTGCAAATCGTTATTGATCAACTATTAGAAAACTTACACTCTGTTTTGGATAGCCATAATTATATTTTAAATAACAACGTAATAATTAAAGCTGGATTGATGATTTCAATACCAAATGATATGGAAAAATTTAATCAAGCTATTAAAGCCTTTATGAAAATGGAAACAAATGAAAATGTTCAAATAAATCAATACAATGTTCAAGCAAATCATATTATAGAAGTTTCGCATATTGCATATGATGGAACAGTAATGGGATTTGACTTATATCTTGAAACAGGGGGAATTAATAATGATAAATAAAAATGAAGGATTAATTTTTATTCGATGCAACAAATATGAATACTTGGTAAAAAAAGGAAGTTTGTCAAACTACTCATACAATATTATTGATGAGAGTAAAGATGGCTTTTTAGATTACCTATTCGAAAAATCAAGTTTTCCAATAGAAAAAAGTGAATTAATTAAACAAATGATAGCAAAATTAGAACTATCATCCGAAATTGTTGAAGAATATATTGAGAGACTGATTACTTTAAAAATCTTAGAAGATAAAACTGTAAAACCTCTACAGCAAAATGTTGTGATTATTTGTAACAAGGAAATTGAAAGAGATATTACAACCTATTTCTGCAATTTAAACATGCATTTTAATATAACGGGAAAATATACTTTAGATAACCTAGATATAAGTAATCTTGATCTTAATCAAACAGACTTAGTCATTTGCTTTACAAGTTATTTCTCACCACAATTATTCTATAAGATTAATAAAAAATTTGTTGAAAATAATCAACCGTTCCTAATTTCGTATTTAGATGGAAATGAGGGAATAGTTCTCCCACTATTAAATCCACAAAAAAAGGGTTGTTATAATGACTTCGAATTACTTAGGGAATCTTCTTTTTACAATCTGTTGGATTATCAAGTGATGAAGGAGAAGTTAATTGAAAATCAGCAAGCTGCTTCTTTGATGACATATTCTTCAATATGTTTAGCCTCACTTCTGCTTAATACGCTATTGATTACTAATTACTGTTTATCTAAAGGTTCAATAAACAACTTTGCATATTCATTTGATTTTGAAAGAATGGTTAATACAAAGATAAAATTACTAAAATTTCCTAATTGTCCTAGTTGCCAAGGGGATGGTAACATTACTCATCCATTTATTTAATAATTCTATTTCGAGGGAGAATATATTATATGGAAAAAAAAGAATATGCTAGTATGTTTGAAACTGAAGATTCAAAATTTACTGGAGAAGAAATAACGAATTTTAAAAAATACATTGAAGAGAATAGCATACGTTCAGATAATTCTTTTGAGTTTTTTGAAGAAAATTTAACCTATTTTTCATTAAGGCATACATCACCCAATTTTTATTCACCTTCACGCTTTTTTCATACGAATTCAAATTTTATTATCTCCGATGAAATGGAGAAAAATCTAAAACTTTACAAAAAATCAATTGAGTGGGCAAAAGAAACGATTCATCCAGAAGACTCAGAATACGTAATAAAACAAGAAAAGTATAGATTTATTAACGAACTTTCCGTGGAGATAGAAGGCCTAATAGAACATTTGAACACATTTGCATTAGAAGACTATCAGTGTATAGATATATTGATATATAAAGGAGATGCAATATATCAATATCTTCCAGGAAAAAATTTTATATTTACATGGAGAAAAAATTGTAGAGAAAAAATCGAATTGCTATATGAAAATCAATTTTTCCAAAATGAAGAGAGCTTTGATAAAATTTCAAATGATGAAATGATAATAGTACCAATATTTATTCCAGTTAGAGAATGTCTTTTTTTAGGAGAGTTTGGATATCGAGATGCTTTAATCACTTATGGGCAGCTTATTGAAAGAATGTATTCCTATTTAAAAAAAAGTAAAAATGTAGTTCTCTTGCGCTACTTTGATAATCTAGAAGTTCACAAAATATTTAATATTGACGGTATTGATAAAAGTATTCTAAATTTACTTGTTATTTCGGAAATATGAATCTGAAAAATCTAAAATATTCTTTTACAAAGAAGAATCAGTTGAATACGTCCTAAAATAGGATAGCTATTATCAAATTGCTACAAATTCAATCAGTTAGACTTGAGCTTACTTATTTTAAATATATCTTAGACATATAGTTAGCTTAGCGAAAGAAATTTTACTAAAGTAGGTGGGGAAATTGTTAGAAAATAGAAGTCAGTATTATGCTGATGAAATTAATAAAATTAAAGAAAATATTTCAAAGTATGATGATTTGGAGCAGGTAGGCATACTTCATGAAGTCATTGATGATACACCATTTAAGACTCAAAATTACATGAAGTATTTACATGACGAATACTATATTATTCATACTAAAAAGGAAATTATAGATGAATCAAATAAATTTTACAAATTAGCTCCAGAAGAGGATGGTACTGCTAATAACCTGTATAAAATAATAAAAAATCGGAACTCAATAAGAGATTATCAAAATAAAACCATCTCTTTTGAGGCGTTTAGTAATATTATTTATTACAGTTTTGGTGTCAAAAGCATAACTCGCGGAGCATATGATCAGAGAGATTATCCATTCAAATATATTAATAGTCAAGGAGGATTAAATTATTTAGATTTGTATATTTTTGTAAATAACGTGGAAAGTATTGAGAAAGGTTTATATTATTATGATTTCATAAATAATAGATTATGCCAAATGGACTATGGAAATTATAGAGAAATCATTGCAAAAATCAATTATCAAAATGAATTTACCGTTTATGGAAATTTTGTTACGGTACTTGTTGCTGATTTATCAAGAGTCGTTCCAAAGTATTATAAAAGAGCATACCGAATGGCTCATGTTGACTCCGGAATAGCAATTGCATATTTAGAATTATTAGCTGAAAATTTAGGTATTTCAAGTTGTGTTGTTGCAGGCTATCTAGAACATGTATTAGAAGATACGTTAGAATTGACAAAAAATGATTATCCAATTTTGACAGCAAGTTTTGGATACAAGAGTGATACATCTAAAAGTGTATGGTAACGCGATATTCTGTTTTGTTGATACTGTTGAGCATATTTGTAATATTATTAAATAAAAAAGTGCAAAAAAAGAATCTGCTGTTGATTTATATGATAACTATAGTAATTTTGGGGTTTGTGGTACTAATATATTTTTGGAAAGGTAATTATCAAATTACATTTTGTACCCCACTAATCGCCTTGAGATACACTATATTAATTACGCTTTTCTACTTATTAGAAAAATTGGTTGTGAATATTATTATCAATAAAACAATAATATTAGATGTAAAGTATTATATAACAGGTAAATTAAATATCGTCAAATTTCTATTTAGTATACCCATAATGACAATAGAAGAATTGGCGTTTCGATTACCAATTATATTTGACAACGCATCTCACTTAAGTTGTTGGAGTTATTTAATAATTTCTTCTTTCACGTTTGGAAGTGTGCATATTTTTTTTTCGAAACAGGATCTTGTGTCTAAAACTATTTTGGGATTCATACTTGGTTTTACGATGATAGAAACTCAAAACATTATTTTTAGTATCGTGTTGCATTTATTCTATAATTTTTTAGCGTGTAGACCCTATCAAATGCGAGGTAAATAATATGGCTGTTACTATTAAAAATTTATTTAAAAGTTATAAATCGAATGTTGTATTGAAGAATATTAATATTCGGGTTAACAAACCTGGAATATATCTTATTGCTGGCCCAAATGGATCTGGAAAGAGTACCCTACTAGAAATAATTGTTGGCTTAAGGGCACAAACAAGTGGTGAAGTAAAAATCATGGGAGCTTCTGCGAATAGCATAGAAGCAAAAAAAAGAATTGGGTTTATGTCGCAGCAAAATTCACTAAGAAGAAATTGTTATGTATACGAAGAGATACAAATGATTATGAAGCTTTTTGGAATTAAAAATGTAGATATGAATTTATACTTGGAAAAATATGGATTAGAGAAATATCTAAAATACAAAACGAAGAAATTGTCTGGAGGGACAAAGCGGAGATTGTTAGTGGCAATGACCTTGTTAGCGAGTCAAGATATAATTATTTTAGATGAACCAGTTTCGGGCTTAGATTCGTTTAGTAGGAATGAGATATGGAATATGATTACTGAGGTGTCTCAGGATAGAATGGTAATTGTGTCAGATCACTATTTAAATCAGGCTGCTCAGTATTCAGACTATATTTTTCTTCTTGATAATGGGAAGTTAATACTTGAAGGTAGCTTGAAAGAATTAAGATCAAAAACTAACAAAACGCATGTTGTCAAAATTAGAAGAGATAAGCATGAGATAGTAGAATATGAATTGAAAAAGAGGGGAGTAGAGTACGAACTAAAAGTGTCGGGAACATTGTACAGCTATTATATTGGAATGGAAAAAAAAGTATCTCATTTCAATTTTGAAGACGAAGGATATAGGATCACATATCTAGATTTTGAAGATATTTATTTTTATCATACTGGTAGATATAGCCATGAAAGGGGAGAGATTGATGCGGGAGTTTAAAGCTTTTTTTACTATTGAGTTCAAAGCTTTAATGAGAGAACCAGTATCTTTATTTTTCATGATTGTATTACCAATAATATTTACTATTGTTTTTGGTGGAGCTTTTGGAAGAGAGGTCACAAATTATGGAAAAGATATACTAGGAATCGATACAATAGTGCCAACCAATGTTGTTTTTTTATTAACAAATGTGGGGTTAATGGGTGTTCCAATTACTATCATTGAATTAAAAGATCAGGAGGTTCTAAAACGGTATATAACATATCCGATAAAATTCAGAACATATTTCATTGCTCTTATATCAGTTTTTGCCTTTGTAGGGTTGCTTAGTACGTGCATTTTTACTGTAATTTCTATAATAGTCTACGGTGCTAGATGGCATATGGGAATATCAGAAACGTTGTTATTTCTTTTACTTTACGGAGCTATGATCGTAATTTTTGATGGATTAGGATTCTTAATTGCGCTATTAGTAAAGGGTTCTAGAACCGCAAATATGGTTACATCTGGGTTATTTTTATCTCTTATATTTACCTCAGGAGTTGTTATGCCGGTAGAATCATTACCAGTGGCTGTTCAGAAAATAGCTTATATATTCCCTATGTATCACTGTATTCAAATAGCACAGTATTTATGGATTTCTAGGGTCAATTTAAATGAGATAGCAGATAATATTATATATATTTCAGCGATTACAATAGTATTTTTTGTATTATTGGGGAGGTTAAAAGTGAAATGGGACTAAAAATTAACATCATTAATAATAAAAATATATCTGAACCACCTATTATTGATGAAGATGACTTTCTTAATTATCAAGAGATGAAAGAATATCTAGGCTACTTCAACCTAATTAAGAAGCTAGATATCGTATTAGCGCCATCGTCAGAGTGTCCATTATTTATTGGAAATTGCGAGTTTTTAAATGTAAATTATTTGTTTAATTACTTGTTAGAAAAATCAAGCATGTCTGTAAAGTTAAATGAATCTATCTTCGCTGGTGGAAAAGGATTCTCAATGTATAAAGCTATTTGTTCTTCATTAGGTGAAACTTTTGAAAGACTAATGGCATGTCTTGAGTTTTTTAAGGTTAAAGATAAAACAATTATTGGTAGCTATAACGAGTTGAAGCAGAAAAATTATAATCTCATTGATCCTGATGAAATAAAAATTTTTTCGAAACAACAATTTGAAAATGAAAATTTTATGTTTGATGATTTTACACGAGAAAGTAAAATTAATTGGCTCAAAATGACTGATTTTAGAACACATAAAGATATATATGTACCAGCTATCATTATTTTAATGTACTATTCTTCACCAATAAAAGATGAAACTCGTATTGGATATTCTACTTCTGGCGGATTAACATCGCACTATACTAGAAACCAAGGTGTTGAGCATGGGTTGTTAGAAATTATTGAAAGACACGAGATTAATCTATCGTGGTATTGTTACTTACCGCCTAAACGTATAGTTATTGATAAAGTTATAAATAAAAAACTAGGAAAGTACATGGATTATATCCGGCAGAACAACATTACTTTTTACCGCCATAATGTTGACCAAGAAAATTTTCATGTTATTACAGCTATGTCATTTGATGATGACATGACCAGCTATTCGTTTAATGCTGGTGGAGGTATTGATAGTGATATTGAGAAAGCAATGGTTGCTGCATTGGAAGAGTATACACAGGCGGTAAATAATACCCGAAAAATTGTATATGCACCTAAGTGGTTAACATCACGCTTTTCTAACTCTGTTCTAGAAGTAAATGAAGATGATGATCCCAAAAAGTTCAAAACATTTTATCAGGCAGTTTCATATTATGGCTTGGATTGCTACAAACATGGATTAGATTGGTATGTTAAGGAAAACGAAGAAATTATGCTATCTGAAATTAAAGAGAAGCAAAGCGGAATGACCATTAGTGAATATATTTTAAAAAATGATTTAAAACCGGTTTATTCTGATTTGGAAGTCTCGAACATGTTCGATCATATTTATATATCAAAGGTATATATGAAAGAGTTTTCGCCAGCGTTTATTGCTGGGTTTCCAGCAACCGGGCATGTTAGCTATGAAAAATATAAAGATGTTGAAAGAGGTATAAATCCAAATATTTTACCATTTCCATAAAAATGGATTACATTAACAATAATCCATGATAAGTAGAAATGATTAAATAGAAATTTGTGAAAGGAGAATTGCAAATGAAAGTTATTAAGAAAATTGAAGACCAAAAAGATTTTAATGCAAGTGCCGTTTCACCAGGCGGATGGTGTTGCTCATGTTGCTGCTGGTGCTGGCTCACAGTCTTCGGTTAAGACCAATGTAGTTCAACAAACACAAAAGGAAGCCATTACTCTAGCTAGTATTTACTCGCTAGAGTAATAGCTCTTTCTTTGTATAGCTATACTAATGTGCATTGTGAATTCTGTAGAACCTTCTTTTATCCACTCTCTATAAATTAAAAAGTTGCCCAATCAACATTTAACAGCCGAGTAAGGTTGACGCTTAGTACCAATCAATTGTATTCAACTACCATTTATCGTGGTTCAAATTGGTTCAAATATCGTCCATGGGAGTCCTTTTTTATCAACTGTGGTATAAGATGAATATTACTGAATCATTGATATAAAAGGATTTTATAGGTTGAGATCCTTAATAATTATGGTCGTTCCCATAAAGCTAATAAACTGGCGAGTATTTTTTGACCATACTTTTGACCTTCTCAATCAAATTTCATTGAAGTTCATTAGGTTTTGTAATTCCTCAAAAACCTAGTATTCACGCTATTTTCTACTTCTCAGGCACTATCAGAAAGCAGCCCAGATCTCAATATAGTAATAAAGTGAACAATAAAAAGATATTGAGAAAATATAAAAATTATGAAAGTAGGAATGGTATGTTGTTTTTAAAAAGGAATTTGCATATACTAACGTTAATAATAACACTTATTTGTTTCCTCATGGCATATTTGTTTGCGTTTTATGGATTAGTGATTATTTTTTTGTCGGTACACCAGCTGTACTAACAGGATGGATATTTACAAATAAAAATTGTCCAGCTGGATAAAGTGGTTTAATTAAACTTCGGATACTGAGCTTAATTGAAAATGCAGTTTATTGTTTATATTGCCTCCTTCAGTTGATATTTCTACACGAAGTGAGGTTATTTTTATTTGAAATATTTAGGCACGTGTGAAATTAGTTAGCCTAGGTATTTTTTAAATAATTCTTGATGAGTACACTGATAGAAAGCGGAGTGAAAAGATGAAGTTGATGCTTAAAAATTTGAATAAAAAATTTGATGGCAATATAATTTTTTCTGATGTAAATTTTTCGTTTGAAACTGGAAAAATTTATGGATTACTAGGAAGAAATGGTGCAGGGAAAACTACCTTATTCAATTGTATTTCTCATAACTTGAAAAGTGATTCAGGTGGAATAATTATTGAAACTGAGGGAGTGGAAACAGAAGAATATCCAGATACGGCAGTCGGCTACGTATACACTACACCACATTTACCAGCTTTTATGACAGGCGTAGAATTTGTAAAATATTTTATTGAGATTAATAAGAATCGAATTACAGAAATAAAAAGTCCGGAGTCTTATCTACAAAGTGTTGGAATTCTGCCAGAGGATCAAAATCGTCTTTTAAGAGATTATTCTCATGGAATGCAAAATAAAGTTCAAATGCTTGTAAGTTTTATGGTTCATCCTCCAATTTTATTATTAGATGAACCCTTGACTAGTTTTGATGTAGTAGCAGCTCATGAAATGAAAGAAATTATTTTATCTTTGAAAAAAGATTCTATTGTAATTTTTTCTACTCATATTTTACAACTAGCTCAAGATCTTTGCGATGAAATTGTTTTATTACATCACCATCAATTAAAAGGTATTGACACAATGAGAATTCATGATCGTGATTTTGAAGAAGAAGTGATTGGACTTCTCACTGATTAGGAGGTGGAAAATGATTATAAGTGAGATAGGTTGGAAGGATACTCTTCGTCAATTTATACTACAACTAAAAATTGGTAATATAGTTAAATTAAATGGCTTTTTATTTTTTTTAAGAAAGACTCCTTTAATTGGAAAAAAAATCCCGGCCACGTTGTATGAGGAGCATTCATTTAAACAAGTGATTTTTTGGCTGTTTTTTATTTTTGGTGGAATAATGAAAGCAGTTGGTAAAATTTTACTTATTTTTATCTTAAGCTTTTTAGCCAGTGAAGGGTTTAAAAGTTTTACTCTAATTAGTGTTCCTCAAAGCCCTGTTTTTGGTGACGGACTCATTGCTTGGATTTATATTTTTGGAATTTTTGGTGGATTTTTGAGCGGTATTTATAATCAATTAAGTAAAAAAGAGCTAGACTTTGTCCATCAATATTCTCTATCCCCTAGAGAATATTTAAAAAGAAGTACGATTTTAGAACACCTCTTTGCAACGGGAACGTATCTTCCAGCACTCCTTTTATATGGATTAACTACTAAAATGTATCTGATGACTTTAAATGGCTTAATGTGTTACCTGTGTTTTTATATCTTAGGGTTAGTATTGAATCGAAAACTTTATGAGTGGAAATTTCATCATCAAAACTTTCTAGTTGTTTTTTTTAGTATTTTGTTTGCAATAGGTGCCTTAAGTATTTTTTTCTTAGGAAATTATTGGGTAGCTCTAGTATTAAGACTCCCTCTTACAAGCTTTGTATTAGTTTTACTATTCGCCATTTCTTCTAATAGATTAATCTGCTTTAAAGATGAGAAAAGTTATTTACTTCATCAAGTGGATAAAAGTAATCAATCCTTAACGACTATGGCTCAAGTAAAGAATAAACAATTTCTTTCAGAAGGATTAACCATGCAAAAAGATTTACAGATGAAGACTCTTGAACGGGAAAATGTTCGTTGTAAAGGGAATCAGTATTTGAATGCCTTACTGTTTAATCGTTACCGTCCTCAATTGATTAAAGGATTACGCTATCGTGTTTACATCTTACTTGTAGGACTATTTGGAAGTGTAATTGGTGGTCATTTTTCTTATGATCATTTTTCTCCACATGAGATAGAGAGTGCAGGCATCGCTATTCTTCCTTTCCTCTTTTTTGTGTTCTATCTAATGGGGTATGGGAAAAAAATTTCTCAAATGGTCTTTCTAAATTGTGATATTGCTATGCTTTATTATTCTTTTTATCGAGAACCGAAAACCATTATTAGTGGTTTTTTATATCGTTTTAAAATGACTGTTTATTATAATAGTATCTTAGGTTTTGGCATGCTTGTAATCTTTTTAGGGTACGGCGTAGCAGCAGGAAATACTTTTTCGCTTTTTTTCTATGGAGTATTATTGTTATTACTAATTGCTTTAGTCTTGTTATTTAGTTTTCATGAACTATTTATCTACTATTTATTGCAGCCTTTTACTAGTGATATGCAAGTAGTTAACCCTTTGTATCGGTTTGTTTCTGGAGCTCTTTACTGGGTATCATATTTGAATACAAGATTGGATGTAAAAAGTTTGTCATATAGTTTACTTGTTTCAGGAATAGTATTTATTTATATTTGTGCAGGGTTAGCTATTATTTATAAAAAAGCACCACAAACTTTTCGAATTAAATAGAAAAAGAGAATACTGGTGTTGATAATCATACTAAGGAGAAAGTTCATCAACAATAAAAAATATGTTAATTGAAAATAAATATATTACGAAGTGAGTGAGAAGACATCTGCTACGACCTAATTATATATTTTTTACGGGGATAATATTATTGAAAATAATCTAAAATAAAGTATTTTAGTGGATTACCGGAGGACAATAATGGAATATTATTTTAAACAATATGTAGATCTTCAAAAAATAGGAATCCAGTTTATTTATGATAATTGGGATGATTTTGGATATAAAACATTGTATTCAGCATATTATATTTCAGAAAATGAAAAGCAAATAGAACTAGGCTCAGTTAGTATTTCAACAATTACTGAAGCAGAAGTTTGTTTTAAAAATAAACAATCTTCAAATTGGGTATCTTATAGATCATTTGACTACCTTATTGAAGGAATTGATGTTGATAATATTATTTCTTTAGGTAGTGTTGAATACTATGAAAAATTGTATGACACATTCTCAGATACTGAAGTGAAAACTATTCTAAAGGAATTGGGGGATATAGCTTATAATTTAAAATTATTTGAAGAAAATAAGCACTTAGATGTTATACATACTTCTTTCCTTAGAGGAAGTACAGTAAATAATTTAAAACAACAACTAAATCGAGTTGCTAAAAAAGGTGTTAAACAAATTCCTTTTAATTTTAAATTGAAATACACTATAGATAATTCAATAGATACAGAACTCACATTTAAAGTGAACCCTGAATCGCCTCTCCCGACAAATGTTTATGGCATTATTGGGAATAATGGTACTGGGAAAACAACTCTTATTCAAGATATTGTTAAATGCTATTTAAGAGATGCATCCGTAAAAAGTTATTTAGTAAATCAATCTGAAGCCACGTTGGAAATCTATGATGATTACAATAACGGAGGCTTTGAAAGTGTTTTGTTTGTTTCATTTAGCGCATTTGATATGTTGAATACTAAGTACTTTTCTAAATTAGAAGTTAATGATGAAAACTCTAAATTGAGTCAAAAAAATTTTAAGTACATAGGCAATAGTACTTTTGTCAATGAAAGACAAACAATGAAAAATCCAGAAGAGTTGGCTAAAGATCTAATCGAAAATATAAAGGAAATAAAAAAATCTCCAGATAGAATTAAATTGTGGGAGGAAGAAGTTGTAAAGTTATACTTTGATAATGAAATAAGTAATTTTATCAGTAAAAACTTAAATGAAGGGGAAGGAAACGTTAATGAAGTAGCTAAACTAAGTTCAGGACAAAAGATGATTCTTTTAGGCTTATCTGCTTTAGTTTCTAAAATCGATGAAAAAACATTAATTATTATAGATGAACCAGAATCGTACTTGCATCCACCATTAGTTTCAGCATATATTAGAATTCTTTCAGATATACTAAGTAAAAAAAATGGAGTTGCTATCATTGCTACTCATTCACCAGTTATATTGCAGGAGATACCTAAAAAATGTGTCTGGGTACTTGAAAGGGATAGCGATAAGAAACTGACTGTTAGAAACCCAAAGATAGAAACTTTCGGTGAAAATATAAGTATGATAATGGATGATGTTTTTGGTTTAGATATAAGAAATACTGGATTCTATCAATACCTATCTCAACTAAGTGAACAAAAAGAGGAAGCAAGAAAATTATTAATTAGTAGTGAGTTAGGTTCAGAAGCTGAGTTATTCTTACGTATCTTTTTAGATGATGAGGAATAAACTAATGTTTGAAAAAAAAGAAATTCCTCATATAAAAGTTAATGAAGTTATTAATTCGATTAAAGATTCCTACAAAACGAGTAATAAAGGGTATGTTACGTATATTACAGATGCTTATATTTTAGAATTAATAAAGTGTGAGCAAGTGTATCTAACTTTTGGCGAAAATTTCCATAAAATTAAAGCTATTAATTGTGTTGATACAGTTAACTCAAAAATAGGCACTTTTTTTTATGAGAATAAAATTATAGGCGACAAAGTAGGAAACATATCGAGTATCATTCTAAGAAATAATGGTGGCACATGTGCTATCTGTGATGCTCATGCAGATACTTTAGATCATGTACTACCTAAGTCTAAGTATGTACAATATACAATAACGCCAGTAAATTTAGTGCCTCTTTGTTCAAGGTGTAATAGAGTAAAAAAAGATAAAGTAACTGAAGTAGATAAAATAATTTTTCATCCATATTTTCATGACTATCATAAGATGGAAGGTTTGATTATTGATTATAAAATATACAAAAATACTGATTTTATTCCATGTTATAGTTTGAATACAGAAGCTGATATTAGTTTTAAATATAACTTTAATGAAGTTTTTGAATTTAAAAAAGTTTTAGCTTCACTTGCTAGTCACGAAGTAATAAAACTTTCGAAAATGTTAGTGGAAAAAGAAAATCTGAGTAAGCAACAGGCAAATCTTTTTTTAAAATGCAGGAAGAATTCGTTGATGAGTGAGCTAGATCCACCTTGGAAAATACTTTTGTATGAGCTGTTAGTTAAAGAATTTGATATCTTTTATAAATACGAAGTACTAAATAAACTTAAACAGAGCAATTTATAGTTGACAATTGTGTACTATATTTAATTATTACAAAAAATAAATTTTTCATCGTCAATAATTGGAGGATGTCAGACTACTCCAATTTCAAACAATCAGATCAGGTTCTAAGAAGTTATATATCATCTTTATTATTCTGAAAAGATTAATACACTGGCGAGTTTTTTTGACCATACTTTTGACCTTCTCAATCAAATTTTACTGGATTTCATAGCTCTTCAATAATCCCGTATTTAAGCTGTTTTTAGTCTATTAGAGACCACCAGAAAGCAATCCAGCTCTCAATACGGTCTCAAATAAATAAGAGCGGAGGAATAACTCTAAAAAAGATTGATGAACTAGTAAGAGAATTGTATTCAACTACCATTTATCTTTGGTTCAAATTGGTTCAAGTAATATCAATATTAGTCCTATTTTATCCAAATCAAGACACTTTTTGGTGCTTGAAATATTGATATAATAGGATTTCTATTGATAGATGTCCTTATAATAAATACGAGTCACATCTCAAAACGTTAATTTTATTATCGTTCAAAAAGACATTCCATTTTTGGAATGTCTTTTTTGTATATGATGAGACTCACACTGGTTAGCGATTGGTTGACGAAGTGATAAAAGGTTTATTTTTATGAAGTTATCTATACTAGCGATTATTCTAGAAATTGCGTACTAATTGATTACCAAAATTCAAATTTAGTTTATGCCTTATCAAGTTAAGTCTTTTCATTTTATTTATTTAAAATTATACTTAGTAAAGTAATGAAAACGATGTCGGAAACCATGAGATTGATACAAATCAGAGGTATCGAATCAATCTTCAATCATTTGATCAAAGTATGATACATGTCAAAAAGATGAAGTAGCTATTTTTTTCAGTTGTTTTATACATAAAAAATTTGTCACACCAATTTTTACGAGTTGATTATTTTTGGGGAGGGGGCCTTGCATGTATTCCTTAGTGAAACAATTTATAACAGAGAAAGATTTGTATCGACAAGTATTATTGTTGGAACAACTTCTTAATAATTCACAGATTACGGTCAAAGAATTAGCCGAAAAAATTGAAACGACCGAGCGAACAGTCTTTTCAGATTTGAATTCTGTTCGTAGTTATTTACCTGCTGGATGGAAAATTGTTACAGATAATAACGGTATTAAATTGATTAGTGAAATTACAGTTGCAACAAATGATATCTGGGAAGTTTTCTTGCCGCATTCGATTACGCTTCAACTAGTCAAAGAGTTACTTTTTACAAAGGAATTAAATTTATCCGATTTTTTATATAACACAGGAATCTCCATGGAAACACTCAAACGTCATACTACAAAGGTTAATCAGAATCTAAAAAGTTATCATATTCGAATTCGTTTAAAAGGCGGAACAGCAAAGCTGGTTGGAGAAGAAAGCTCCATTCGGATTTTTTACCACAGGTTACTTTTACCGTTCACTCATAATAATTATTTTTTTGAAGACTATTTTATTCACGAAGATCATTATCACTATTTTTTAGCGAAAGATATCTCAACTAAACTGAAAGTTGAAACGGAACAGATATTTGGTATTTGCTGGTTCTTTATCAATACTATCAGAATCAAGGCGGGTTGCCAGATCAATCAGTTTTCATTTAATCAGGAGGATCCTCTGTTATGTTTATATGCGCCATCATTAAAGAGTTTATATAAAAAAGAGGGCATTTATCTTGAAAAATCTGAACTATTTTTTACTTTTTTCTGTTTTTTTGAAAGTTGGAATTATAACAATGACTTTGGTGAAGAAGTGAAGACAGTGTTAGATACTGACTATCCTGACCTACTTGCTAAAGCACAACAAACGGTTCAAAAATTAGCTAAAAAACTAGATCTTCCCAAATTACATGACACACAATTGCAGTGTAATTTATTGGTGCTATTATTGAAATATGCTGAGTCGCCTAGCCTTTCAGAGCAATTTCAACTAGAGTATCAAGAGCTATTAATCCAACAGAATGAAGTGTATCCCATCGTCCAAATGGTCGGAGACGAGTTATTTCAAGAATTATTAAAAGTCGCATCCATTAAAGAACAAGCATATTTTGTAAATATTTTTCTTTTGTTGTGCCAACAAGCAATTTTCTCAATCAAAACACACACCATAACTATCTATCTTGTTTTTCAAAGTGAACCTGCCTGGAAGTTATTTTTACAACAAGAACTATCTGATTACTTAGGCAAACGGATTCGGATTGAACCAATTGAACTAACACAATTAAATGCGATTACGTATCAAGCAGGAGATTTGATTGTTTCAAATATCCCTATTGACAGTTCCCCGTTACCGGTTTTTTATCTTTCATTGATACCTACAAAAAATGAGCTCAGCCGATTGACTGAACTCACGAATCATTCTTACATCTAACCAATTCTTCTCTTAGGAGATAGATCCATGGTTAGGTGCTTTTTTTTTGCTTAAAAGTTTTCTACTGATTTTTTTCTCAAGCTCAACGATGAGGAAAAGAACCAATGCGTTTCCGAAAATCAATAATTGTTGGTTGAGGGATAAGCTAGTTGTGCCAATCAATTGTTGAGCAGCTGGTAAGAAAATCACGATTGCTTGAAGGATGAACAAGACTCCTAATGAAATGAACAGAGCTCTATTTTTCCAAATTCCTTGGTTGAGTGAAGGATCAAGTAATTCGCGACAGTTAATCATGTAGACTGCTTGGCCTAAAACGATGCTTTGTAACAAGATTGTTTGTTGTAATGCAGCGCCATCGAACTGAATGGATAATAGGTAGGCAGGTACCATGATTAACAAGGATACATAGAATATCCGAAAGACATTGTAAAGTGACAAGATTCCAGCATTTGTTTCTCTAGGAGGGCGCTTCATCACGTTTGGACTTGCTTTTTCAAATCCTAAAGCGTAAGAAAGTGTAATCGTTGTAGCCATATTGACCCATAAAATTTGCACGGTAGTTAGGGGAAGTGGGCGGTTCAATAATAAGGCAACGATCACGATTAGCCCTTGTGCTAATGCAGTGGGTAAGAAGAAGTTGATTGTTTTTTGCAAATTATCAAAGAGTCTGCGTCCTTCTTTAACTGCTTTAGCAATTGTATGGAAGTCATCATCAGCTAAGACCATGTCGGCAGCTTGTTTGCTGACCTCGCTACCTTTGATTCCCATAGCGATACCAACGTCTGCTTTCTTTAGGGCAGGTGCGTCGTTGACACCATCACCCGTCATACCAACAATTTCGTCATTTTTTTGTAAAGTGGTGACGATTCGTAATTTATGTTCAGGCGTCGTTCGGGCAAAAACATCCACCTTTTGGACCTGTTTAGCAAGTTCTTCGTCTGATAATAAATCAATGTCGACCCCTTCTAATACATTTTCTGTATGCTTCAATCCAATTTGAATTCCAATGGCTTTAGCTGTTTCTTTATGATCTCCTGTGATCATTTTAACTGAAATTCCAGCTTGTTGTGCTTCTCTGACTGCTTGGATCGCACTCTCTTTTGGCGGATCAATGATACCAGACAAACCAACGAAGGTTAGATTGGTTAAAAGTTCATGGGTCAACTCTGCAGGCTCATTGAACGCCTTGTAGGCAAATCCAAGAACACGTTGCCCTTTTTCTGCTAATTGTGTAGCTTGTTCTTCCCAATTTACTTTTTCTGTTTCAGTTAATTGTGATTTTTGCATCAAAACTTCTGGCGCACCTTTGACAAAAACAAGAAATTGGTTGTCGACAGAATGTGCAGTTGCCATGTATTTGTAACTTGAACTAAAAGGAATCTTGCCTAGAACTGGTTTTAAAGATAGCGCATCATTTTTCACGTAGTTGAGTAAGGCTAATTCTGTCGGGTTTCCTTTTAATTGCTCGATTGGTTGATCGTCCTTAGTCTTTAATTCTTGACAGTTGTTCATAATTTCTTTCATCATTTGTGGTTCATCAGTTAAGACGTCCATCACGGTCATTTCATTTTTGGTCAATGTTCCTGTTTTGTCAGAGCAAATAACGGTCATCGAACCTAATGTTTCAATTGTTGGCATGCCTTTGATGATGGCATTTTCTTTTGCCATTTCTTTGACGCCCATTGAAAGGATCATTGTTAAGACAGCAGGTAATCCTTCTGGAATCATAGAGACGATCAATGCGACTGAAGCAGAGAACATCAGATTCAATTCTAGCCCGTATCTTAAACTAGAGAAGAAAAGTAAGAACACGATCAAGGCTAAGATACCTTGGAAAATGTACTTATTTAGTTGGTGCATTTTTTTAATAAGCGGGGTTGTCTGTACTTTTACAGACTGAAGTGCTTGGTTGATTTTCCCAATCTCAGTTTGATTTCCAATTTCGACAACGATTCCTTGGGCAGAGCCTGTTTGGACCAATGTCCCAGAAAACGCCATGTTCACTTGGTCTCCTGTTGGCGATGTTTCTTCAATCGTGGCGCTTTGCTTTTCAACGGCTAAAGATTCACCAGTTAAAATAGCTTCTTCAATCGTTAGATCGTGTGTGTCAATCAAACGTAAATCTGCTGGGACAACATCACCTGCTTTTAAGATAACAATATCTCCTCGAACGAGTTGCTCCGCATCAATTGTTTCTTGAATACCATCACTAAGGACGACTGATTCTTGTCCCATCATATTTCTCAGTCCATCCAAAGAATCTTCCGCTTTTCTCTCTTGCCAGTAACTAATCAACCCATTGATAACAACTACTAACAAAATAATACTCCCGCCAATGATATCTCCGGTGAAAAATTTAAGTAATGCAGCAATCATCAAAACAATCATCAATAAATCCGTAAAATGTTTCGCAAATTTTTGCCATGGTTTTAATTGTTCCTGCTTTTCAATCTTATTTAATCCGTCAGCTTCTAAACGAGTTTGACGTTCCTGTTGTGTAAGGCCAGTTGTTTCAGCACGTGTTTTTTGCTTCACTTGTTCAGTTGAAAGTTTATACCATTTCATTATGTTTCCTCCTGTGATCATTTACTTGATACCTTAAGTATATAGAGAAATTTTCTGATTTCTGGTCGATAATTTCAGGGGACACTGAAAAAGATGCGTCATCACTTGGAAAGGAATAACCCATTTGACAAGAAGATCGCTTTGGTGGTTTAATGGTTTAAAAATATAAACGGAGGATGTCAGATGGCTGATTTTACGAATTTAAAAAAAGAATTCTCAGAAGTGAGTAATTTTTTAATTGCTTTGGGTGATGAAAAACGTCAGGCAATTATCATTCGATTACTAGAAGACCGTGCTTGCCAAGGAGTTAGAGTGAATGAGTTAACAGCAACAACAAATCTTTCTCGTCCAGCAGTATCGCATCATTTGAAAATTTTAAAAGAAGCAAAAATCATTGATTATCGTAGTGAAGGAACGAAAAATTTCTATTATTTAACGCATGAAACGGCTGAAATCAATAAATTGCAAAAATTATTGGGCGATGTGACCCAAATTATCGCAGAGGTGAATTAATGTGAAAAAAGTATTGATTATTGAAACGAATGTTACTCGCTATCAGGGAACAACTGAACCAACTGGATTGTGGTTAGGTGAAGCGGCTGAATTTGTGGCTGAAATGCAAAAGGTTGAGATTGAAGTCGATTTTGTTAGTCCAAAAGGTGGATTTGTCCCACTTGATCCACGAAGTATGAAATACACAGATGAATCAATTCTTGAAATTTATGAAGATCCTGATTTTATTCATAGAGGATTAACGAACACTTTGCGTCCAGATCAAGTGAATCCAACTGACTACGCGGCTATTTATTATACTGGCGGACATGGTGTAATGTGGGATTTTCCAAAAGATTTGACCATTCAAAATCTGGCAACTGCTATTTATGATAACGGCGGGTATCTTGTTTCTGTGTGTCACGGAGTAGCAGGATTATTGAATATTAAAGATAAGAGTGGTAATTATTTGATTGAAGGTAAGAATATTACTGGGTTTACTACGGCAGAAGAAATTCTCGCAGGGAAAAAAACGGTTGTCCCATTTTTGAATCAGGTAGAGGTGGAAAAAAGAGGGGGGCATTTTAAGAAGAAAAGATTTTATCACGAATATGCAATCAAAGACGGTCGAATTCTAACAGGACAAAATCCATTTTCTGTGCGAGCAGTTGCCAAATTATTGATTGATGAACTAATTTAATTAACGAACTAGCTAACAAACGCCAATTACTAAAAATGTGTCTTTGGCATTCGGGGAGAATTGTTGGCTAGTTTTTTTGTGCAGTAAGCTAAAGCCCTCTTGTCAAAATTATTACTAAGTTATTATCTTGTTCATATATGCATATATATTATTCAATAATTTTTGGTAGTCACATCATGAAACGCCAATAAAAAAGTCATTTAATAAACAAAAATCCTTGCGTTTCTCGACAAATCGCTTTATTATTGACGAGTCAACGATTGACAAGTCAATAGTTAACGTGAGGAGGATCAGATGTCTTTAGAAGAAGTTAGTCATGTTTTATATCAAATTAAAGTAGCAGATCAAAAGATTATTCAAATTTTTGAAGAAAATATCGGGTTGAGCCTGACGCGTTATGAATTATTAACGCTTTTAAGAGAAAAGAATCCTTGTTCACAAAACACGTTACAATCCTTATTACAAATCGATCAAGGAGCGGTGACTAGGCACTTAAAATTATTAGAAACAAAAGGTTATGTTACACGACAACGAAATCCTTTAAATAATCGGGAAGTAGTGGTCACTCTAACCGCTAAAGCAGAAGAGAAACTTTCAAACTGCGAAAGAGAGCACACGGATATGGCTAGCATTTTATCACCGGCATTCAAACCAGAAGAAATGTCACAGTTATTAGTGTTGCTTAATAAATTAAATACACAATTATCAGCAATCAAAACGAAAGAAGTGGAATAAATGGAACAAGCAAAAGATTTTTCAACAATTATGTATGGCAGAAAATCTGTCCGGGTGTACGATGAAACGTACAAAATTCCCCACGATGAAATGTTAACCATGATTCAGGAAGCAACAACGGCTCCTTCTTCAGTGAATATGCAACCATGGCGTTTTGTTGTTGCGGAAAGTGACGAAGCAAAAGAAAAATTGCGTCCACTGATTCGCTTTAATACAAAACAGAATGATACATCTTCAGCTATGGTGCTGATTTTTGGGGATCTAGAATGTTATGAATATGGTGAAGAAATCTATAATCAAGCATATGAAGCTGGTAAGATGCCAAAAGAAGTCCGTGATCAACAATTGGCAGCCATTATTCCTTATTACAAATCATTCTCTAAGTCGCAAATGAACGATGTCGTCAAAGTTGATTCTAGTCTTGCGGCAATGCAATTCATGTTAGTTGCACGTGAACATGGTTACGAAACGAATCCAATTGGTGGGTTTGAAGCAGATCAACTTGCAGAAGCTTTTGGTTTAGCTAAAGAAAGATATGTGCCCGTTATCATTTTATCCATCGGAAAAGCGGTAGAAGAAGGATATGAGTCTGTTCGCTTAGCAGCTGATAAAGTGACTACGTTCAAATAAATGCCAATCTTTTAAGTACTCAAGTCAAGTTTCATTTATTTTATGATAAATAAAATAAATGCTTACGAGAATTTTTTGTCTGTGCTACGATAATCCTCGTGACAAAATGAAAGGAATGATTTGAGTGCCTACAAATAAAAAAGAAGGAATTATTTTTACTACGATGATGTGCTTTTCAATGGTTTTTGGAATGAGTGCCTATAATTTATGGTTACATCAGGAGCTGTACTTGACGAAATTTGTGACAGGACTACTTCCAGGTTTTATTGTTGCCTTCATCTTAGATGTTTTTGTCATCGGTGTTTTAGCAAAAAAAATTGCATTTAAATTGCCGTTGAATCCAGAAAAAAAAGTGCCTATTATTTTAACGATTTCTTGTTTAATGGTCGCTGGCATGGTTACTTGTATGTCACTTTTTGGTGTAATAATGGAACAAGGAATCTCGGATAATTTATTATCAGCGTATCTGAATGCTTGGAAAATGAATGTCGTTATAGCTCTACCTTTACAACTCCTTTTCGTGGGACCTATTTCTCGAAAAGTATTGAACATCATTCAAACGAAATAAAAATAGAGTGTGTCATCTCTACAGGTGACACACTCTATTTTTATGCAAAGAAAGCTTGCATTTGATCTCTTACCTGTTGGCACCATAAAATTTCTTGTTGGCAAAGAAGAACTTTTCGTTTGATGACGACATAGCGTCCAAAATCTTCTTTTTTCGTTGAGGTAAGCCCATCTAATTTTGCTTGGTTTTTTTGAAGTATTTTATTCAACTGCTGTTCACGTGTAAATAGCAAACCATTTGCTGTGTTTTTATCTAATGTAGAAAAGGCATAGATTTTTGCTAAAAACTCATCTTTTTGTGTAGGTGAAGGAGTTTCTTCCCTGATCCATTCTTCAACAAGTAAGCGTCCATCATTCGTTAGTTCATAAATTTTTTTCTGTGAATGCTGCTCGTTATCTAAGATAGATAAGTAACCTTGTTGTTCAAGTTTCGCTAGGGTTGTATAAATTTGACTATGGTGTGCTTCCCAGAAAATATTAATCAATTGTTTTAACTCATAGCCAGATCGTGGCTTTGTTAAAAGAACACACAATAGAATATAAGATAAAGTATTCATTGAGTAATACTCCTTTCTCCGTTTTTTTTTATTATATCACAAAAAATATACTTAAATTACATGTGCATATTGACATGTAATTTAAGTCATGTATGATGCTAATTAGAGAGGAATGATAAATTTGGAGAACAAAATTGAAATGAAAGAGCAGACTTCCGAGAAAAATTCGGCATTGGTTGTGGCTGCGACCTGTATGATTGCTTTCATGGGGGTAGGATTGGTTGATCCCATTTTAAAAACAATTGCTTTACAATTAAACGCGACACCTGCAGAAACCACGCTTTTATTTACAAGTTATATGCTAGTAACAGGTGTAGTTATGTTGTTCACGGGATTCTTATCTAGTAGAATTGGTTTGAAAAAAACATTGATGATGGGTTTATTGATTATTGTGTTATTTGCCGGACTAGGTGGATTGTCAAATAATATTGGCTTATTGATTGGTTTGCGTGCTGGTTGGGGAATTGGTAATGCACTGTTTGTTTCGACAGCACTAGCGACAATCGTTAGCATTTTGGTAGGAAACACAGAAAAAGCAATTATGATGTATGAAGCTGCGATTGGCTGTGGAATGGCCATTGGTCCATTGTTAGGTGGCGTACTCGGAAGTGGATCATGGAGATACCCGTTCTTTGGTGTCGCCTTTTTAATGTTGTGTGCCTTTATTGCGTTGGCTATTTTATTGCCTGAAATTGAAAAACCAAAACGTAAGGTTCAATTTTTAGAAGGAGTGAAAGCTTTAGCTAATCATAAATTACGTTCAGTTGGGTTCATTGCGTTACTCTACAATTTTGGCTTTTTTACTTTGCTTGCATATGCACCATTTCTGTTAACAGGTTACACTGAGATGCAAGTTGGATTTGTCTTTTTTGGTTGGGGCGTGTTGTTAGCAATTTCTTCTATTTTTGTGGCACCATTTTTAGAACGAAAGTATACAACCTACCGCACAATTATGCTTGCTTTTGTTTTCTTTACACTTTGTTTAATATTACTTGGCTTAGGAACATCCCTCTCGATACTCGTACCAATCAGTATTGTGTTAGCCGGATTTTTTCAGGGTATTATCAATACATTGTTAACGACTATTGCTATGGAAATTCCAGGTTTGGAAAGAAATGTGGCTTCTTCTAGCTATAGTTTTGTCCGCTTTTTTGGGGGAGCTTTGGCACCATTTATTGCGGGTAAAATAGGCGAAATCTTTGATGAAAAATATTCGTTTTATTTTGCAGCAATCATTGTTTTGTTAAGTTTAGGATTTATTATTTATCATCGACAATATTTTATAACAGAAGAAGGAAACCAAAAATAAAAAATTGGAAAAATATCTTAGAAACTTTCTTTCTAAAGTTTCTAAGACATTTTTTATTTTTGGCTATTTAAAGTTTGTTGGCAATCAGGATCAATTGTTTTAATGTATAAATAATGTGGTTGGATGTCTAAGTTATCAAAGTAATGAAACAATACTTAAGTAGATCCAGCTACGCTAATTGAGTGTCCTTACTCAATACGACCAAGCACATCTGAGTCACTGGTAAAAAAGAAAAATATCCGCTAAAATCAAAGCATAAAAGCTAGCGAGGAGTAAAGAAAAATGTTTGAAGAAGATTTTCGTGAAGTGGGGCTAACGCTAGTCGAATTGCCCATTGAATTGATTGATGGAAGACCAGTGTATCGAGGCTATTTAAAAGAATTACCAACAATCAATGCACAAGGTGAGTCTAGACAAGCTATGCAACAAAAATTAGCGATGATTTATCAATCGTATCGTAAAGAGATGCTGGAAGAATTAGAAGAAGAAAAGGAAAAGACTATGAACTTATCTGTCGATGAATTACTTCGATATTATGACGGTGAGACATTTGATGGCTTTTCGATTAATGAAGGACGTTCTGGGACTGATTCAGAAAACTACTGAGATTAATCAATTAGGGAGTGTGTAGCGATTCTATCAGCTACACACTCCCTAATTTAATGAAATGTGTGTTTCAAATGATCTTTATTCAATTGATATTTATAAGTTAAATGGAAAAAGCCTGCAATTAAAAGTGTGAGCGTATACGGTAGTGAATGATTAAAAAATGACACGTAATTAATCGCTGCTAATAAACTTAAGGCTAACATATAGCTTATATAAAGCCGAATCAGTAATCCTTTAGGTCCAATTTTTTCAAAATACTTTGTCCATTTTTCTCGTTGCATACCTTGACTTCTTTTTTTCATCTGAAAGAAAATTGTTAGTAAAGCGACACCAAAAAAAGCGGCAATATTTAGGGAAAATAAATAGACTAAAAAGATGGTTAAAATTTCAAACATGAGAATACCTTTCTATTTAGGCGAATCATTTAAAAAAATAATTCACCTTTTTTGCATAATATATAGTGAGAGGGAACAACATATGATAACAAATGTTTCTTGTGAAACAAATTAGATGTTACTCACGTACTTGACCGTCACCGTAAATGATATATTTAGTTGTAGTTAGTTCATTAAGTCCCATTGGTCCTCTTGCGTGTAATTTTTGCGTGGAGATACCAATTTCAGCGCCAAATCCAAAAACAGCACCATCAGTAAATCGGATAGAGGCATTTACATAGACTGCAGCAGCGTCTACTTGATTTAAAAACATTTGACTAGCAGAATAACTATCTGTAACGATTGCTTCTGAGTGTTTCGTGTTATGGCGATTGATGTGGGTAATCGCTTCGTCGATAGAATCAACGATTTTTACTGCTAAAATATAATCAAGATATTCTGTATCCCAATCTTCATCGGTTGCTAAAGATGCTGTTTCTAAAAATTCTAGTGAGCGTTGATCTGCATGCAATACAACACCACTGTCGACTAATGCTTTTTCAATTACTGGCAAGAAAAAAGGAGCGACTTCTGCATGAATTAATAACGTTTCAGCAGCGTTGCAAACAGAAGGACGAGATGCTTTTGCATTAACGATAATCTTTTTTGCCATTTCTAATTGTGCGTCTTTATCAATATAAATGTGATTATTTCCTGTACCAGTTTCGATAATTGGCACAGTAGCATGAGCTTTTACTCGTTGGATCAAATTTGCTCCTCCACGAGGAATTAAAACATCTAAATAATCGGTTAAGTTCATTAATTGATCAGCAACCTCGTGAGAAGTGTCTGTTACAAATTGAATTGCGTAAGGAGAATGCCCATTGTCCACCAAAACTTGTTGTAGAATTTCAACCAGTTTTTGATTGGAAGCAAAGGCTTCTTTTCCACCACGCAAGATAACTGCATTTCCAGATTTGAAAGCTAAGCTGGAAGCATCTGTTGTGACATTTGGTCGTGATTCATAAATGATTCCAATAACACCAAGTGGCACACGTTTTTTTCCAATCAGCAAGCCGTCCCCGTTTTTCCACATATGATCAACTTTTCCGATCGGATCATCCAGTTGGGCAACCTTTCTTATCTCTTCTGCCATCGAATGAATTCTTTCAGGTGTAAGTCTTAACCGATCTTGCATTGTCTCGCTAATTTTATTTTGTGTTGCATGAGCCAAGTCCTCTTTATTAGCTTCAAGAATGGTTGCTTGATTTTCTTCAATAGCATCTGCCATTTTAAGTAACAAGTTATTTTTATCTGTTGTGCTCATTAAAGCCAAGGTAGTAGCACTGCTTTTAGCATTTTCTCCGAGCTGTCTTAAGTCGATCATCATAAATCCTCCTTTGTTTTTCTAAAAGTTAGTCGAGTTCTCTCATCAAAAATAATCTTTTAGTTTTGCTTGAAAAAGGTGCCGATTTCTTTACCAGCTAAAATATCAAAAATAATTGCTGGATTTTTCCCGTTTGCAAGGACCATGGAGCGATTTGCATCAAAAATTCGTTTTGCAGCTTGTAACTTGCTGTGCATGCCACCTGTTCCAAAGGTACTTCCCGCACCACCAGCTTTTGCCATCAAATCATCATTGATTTTGGTAACCAATGAGTATAGTTCAGCTTCAGTATTAGTTGTGGGGTTATCAGAATAAAAGCCATCAATGTCAGATAAGACAATCAATAAATCCGCCGTAACTAATTGAGTTACGATTGCAGAAAGTTGATCATTGTCTCCAAATTTTGTCGAATGATCTAGCTCATCGACTGCAACGGTGTCATTTTCATTTACAATTGGGATTGCACCGAGAGAGAGAAGCTGCTCTAAAGTATTGGTCACATTTTTTCTGCTTTCTGGAAAATCGATTACATCACGTGTGACTAAAACTTGTGCAGTTTGCTGACCGTAAGTTGCGAATCGTTGATTATAAATATTTATTAACTCACCTTGACCAATCGCCGCGATTGCTTGTTGTTCTGGAATTGTTTGTGGTCGTTTATTCAAATTCATTTTTGTCATTCCAACACCAACAGCACCAGAAGAAACCAAAATGATTTCTTTTCCACGATTGCGTAAATCGGTTAAAACAAAAGCAAGTTGATCAATCGCCGCTAGATTTACTTTTCCATTTGGATAAATCAAAGTGCTTGTACCTACTTTGATAATAATTCGTTTTGCTTGAGTTAGTTCTTTGCGCATGAGACACCTCTAATAATTATTTGAATAAATTTTATATGTAATTTTTTTCTATTTTACTTGTTTTAGTGTCTAAAGTCATGGTTAAAAGAAGAACTTTTTTTCAATTAAGAAGAAAAAAAGGACGATCTTTGAAGACTTTTCTATAGGATAACAGAATTTTTTGAAGATTTTGCAAAGAAAGGCCTTTGGTAGTGTGAATATGGTAAAATAAAACATAGTTTATTCTAGGGGGAAGATTCGTGAAAAAAAGAGGTTTTGAAGTTGTTTCTAATTATGCGAGTCAAGAAATCAATTTACCAAAAAGAGCAACACACCATGCTGCAGGATATGATTTTGAAGCTGCGACAGATATTATTATTCCAAGTATTTGGAAGTCAGGTATAAAAAATGGCCTTACTACATTGATTGAATCAATGGGAGAAAAAGCAGCAACAATTGATGAAAAACAACTAAAACCTATTTTGGTGCCAACAGGTATCAAATCTTATATGGGAGAAGATGAATATTTACAGTTAGCTAATCGTTCAAGTAATCCTTTAAAACGGTTTTTAGTTTTAACAAATGGTGTTGGAGTTATTGATAGTGATTACTACAATAATCCAGATAATGAGGGGCATATTATGTTCCAGTTTACTAATTTTGGTTTTAAAGATGTGACAATCAAAAAAGGTGAACGAATTGGGCAAGGCATTTTCTTGCCGTTTTTGAAGGCAGATCAAGATGAAACAACAACAAGTCGAGAGGGCGGGTTTGGTTCTTCCAATAAGAATTAACTTGGCCAGTTCTTACTAGCTATTTAAAGGAGGCGAGGCAATGGCAAAAAAATCAAAGACACAATTTGTTTGTCAAAATTGTGGTTATGTGTCGCCTAAATTTTTGGGACGTTGCCCAAACTGTGGAAAATGGAATACGATGGTCGAAGAGATTGAACAAGATACAAGTGATCGTCGAGTCCGCACAAGTTTAACTGGCGAACGAGCAAAGCCCACAAAAATCGACGAGGTGGTCCCTAAAAAAGAACCTCGTGTACAAACAAAATTAACTGAATTGAACCGTGTACTTGGGGGTGGAGTAGTCCCAGGTTCAATGGTACTGATCGGTGGAGATCCAGGGATTGGTAAGTCAACATTACTTTTACAAGTATCTCAGCAATTAGCAGCTATTGGGGGAAAAGTTTTATATGTTTCTGGTGAAGAAAGTGCGGAACAAATCAAACTTCGTGCGGAACGCTTAGGAAACATTGACACTGAGTTTTATTTATATGCAGAAACAGATATGAATGAAATTAGTCATGCGATTGAACAGCTTAAACCAGATTATGTCATTATTGACTCAATTCAAACAATGACTCAACCAGATATTACAAGTGCCGCTGGGAGCGTCAGCCAGGTGAGAGAAACAACTGCAGAATTATTGAAAATTGCGAAGACGAATGGTATTGCTATTTTTATTGTCGGACATGTTACCAAAGAAGGTTCGATTGCAGGACCAAGAATGTTGGAACATATGGTGGATACTGTTTTGTATTTTGAAGGGGAAAAACACCATAGTTTCCGAATTCTGCGTGCAGTGAAAAATCGTTTTGGCTCAACCAATGAGATTGGTATTTTTGAAATGCGTGAACATGGGCTAGAAGAAGTATCTAATCCTTCTCAGATTTTTTTGGAAGAACGTTTAGATGGCGCAACAGGCTCAGCAATCGTTGTTGCAATGGAAGGCACTCGTCCAATTTTAGTAGAAATCCAAGCTTTAGTTACACCAACTATGTTTGGAAATGCGAAACGCACAACTACCGGTTTAGATTTTAATCGAGTTTCTTTGATTATGGCAGTTTTAGAAAAACGAGCTGGTTTATTACTGCAAAATCAAGATGCTTACTTAAAAGCGGCAGGTGGAGTAAAATTAAATGAACCAGCAATTGATCTAGCAATTGCGGTAAGTATTGCATCAAGTTATAAAGAAAAAGGAACACAGCCAACAGAATGTTTTATTGGTGAAATTGGGCTTACTGGTGAGATCCGACGTGTAAGTCATATTGAACAACGTGTCAAAGAGGTTCAAAAATTAGGATTTACGAAAGTCTATTTACCAAAAAATAATTTAGGTGGGTGGAAGGCTCCTACAGGTATTGAAGTTATTGGAGTCGCAACATTGGGTGAAACACTTAAAAAAGTATTTCAATCATAAAATAAAAAAATGAAATGGAGGAACAACTATGCAAAAACGCGTCATTACGTTGTTGATGATTATTGCAGGAGCAAGTTTAGGTATTTCTTTTTTACCAACTGCTTGGCAAGCAATCGGTCAACAAACCAATGGCTGGCTGAACAATACGTTTACTAATAGCCTGTTAGGTGCACTTATTTTCTTTATTTTATCTCTGCTATTAGCAAAACATATTGCTGCTGTGCTGAAACAAGTAGAAGAAAAATTAAGTGAGATTAGTTTAACTTATTTATTGTTTGGAGCGATTGGTACAATTATTGGTCTAACTTTAGGAGTGATTATTTCAACTCCGCTTTACAACATGGAAATTCCATTTGTAAATAGCGTTTTACCTATTTTATTGATGATCTTTTTAGGTTATTTTGGTATGAGAATGGGGACCACGCGAATCGATGAATGGAAGAAAATTTTTGCACCACGAAGCAAGAAAGTAGAACAAGAATTACCAACTCAATTTGAAAGCCAACTATTGGAACGTAAATCAGGAGATAATTTCCATAAATATAAAATTTTGGATACGAGCGTTATCATTGATGGTCGAATTTATGATATTGCTAAAACAGGTTTCTTAGAAGGAACATTAATGATTCCAAACTTTGTTTTATATGAATTGCAATATATCGCAGATTCTGGTGATAGTTTAAAACGAGTTCGAGGGCGTCGTGGACTAGATATTTTAAATGCTTTACAAAAAGAAGAAGGTATTTCTGTTGAAATGTATGACGGAGACTTTGAGGAAATCAGTGAAGTTGATAGTAAACTAATTAAATTAGCTAAACTTTTAGATGGTGTGATTGTCACTAATGATTATAACTTGAATAAAGTCTCTGAGTTTCAAAATGTGCCAGTGTTAAACATCAACGCTTTAGCAAATGCAGTCAAACCAGTTGTTATTCCTGGTGAGACAATGAATGTTTTAGTCGTAAAAGTCGGAACAGAGCGTCAGCAAGGTGTTGCTTATTTAGATGATGGAACAATGGTTGTTGTTGAAGATGGCCAGCATTATATGAATGAGCATCTCGAAGTTGTTGTAACTAGTGCGTTGCAAACAGCAGCTGGTCGAATGATTTTTGCTAAACCAGCACACGCAGGCCGAGGGATTGATAACAAAAAAAATTCAGAAACGAAGACGAAATCTTAATTTCATAAATAAAATAAGCCAACTGATAAGGAAATTCAATCGGTTGGCTTTACTATTTGCACTAGAAAAGGTAAAATTTTGCTGAGTGACTTTAAATAAATAATGTTTTTAAGGTCAAAGCTGACGGATTTTTGCTGTTAGTCACATAAGTCTAGTTTGAAAGAAGAGGAAGAAAATGACGAAAGTACGCGTACGCTATGCACCAAGTCCAACAGGGCATCTGCATATTGGAAATGCACGAACTGCATTATTCAATTATCTATTTGCTCGCCACAATGATGGAGAATTCATCATTCGTATTGAAGATACTGACCAAAAACGTAACATTGAAGATGGAGAAAAAAGTCAGTTAGAAAATCTAGCTTGGTTAGGAATGGATTGGGACGAATCTCCTGAAAATCCAGGAGAATATGGTCCTTATCGTCAGTCTGAACGTAAAGAAATTTATCAACCACTGATTGATCAATTACTTGCAAGCAATCGAGCTTACAAATGTTACTGTACAGAAGAAGAATTAGAAGCTGAACGTGAAGCACAACGCGCTCGTGGTGAAATGCCTCACTATGGTGGAAAATGTGCCAACTTAACCCCAGAAGAACAGGCTGAGAAAGAAGCGCAAGGTCTAGAGTCAGTTGTTCGTTTCCGTGTGCCGCGCAACACAGAATACAAGTTCAATGATATGGTCAAAGGTGAGATTTCATTTGAATCAGATAACATCGGCGGAGACTTCGTCATTCAAAAACGTGATGGCATGCCAACTTATAACTTTGCTGTAGCAGTTGATGATCACTTAATGAAAATTACTCATGTTTTACGTGGAGATGACCACATTGCAAACACACCAAAACAATTGATGATTTATGAAGCATTTGGTTGGACAGCACCAACGTTTGGTCACATGACACTGATTATTAACAGCGAAACTGGTAAAAAATTAAGTAAACGTGACGAATCAATTCTTCAATTTATCGAACAATACCGTGAATTAGGTTACTTACCTGATGCAATGTTCAACTTTATTGCATTGCTTGGCTGGTCACCAGTAGGCGAAGAAGAAGTCTTCAGTCAAGAAGAATTAGTGAAAATGTTTGATCCAGAACGCTTGAGCAAATCACCGGCAGCGTTTGATGCGAAAAAATTACAATGGGTAAATAACCACTACATGAAAGAAATGGATTTAGACGAACTAACAGATATGTGTCTACCTTATTTGATTGCAGATGGTCGAGTTGAAAAAAATCCAGATGAAAAAACAATTGAATGGGTGAAAAAAATCGTTCAATTGTATCAACCACAAATGAGCTATGCTGCGGAAATCGTTGAAGTATCCGAGTTATTCTTTAATGAACATCCTGTTTTAAATGATGCAGCAAAAGAAGTTTTAGCTGGTGAAACAGTTCCAGCTGTCTTGACAGCATTCAAAGCTCAATTAGAAGAAATGGAAGTTGTCGATGCGCCAACAGTTAAAGCAGCTATCAAAGCTGTCCAAAAAGAAACTGGTGTTAAAGGCAAAAACTTATTTATGCCAATTCGTGTTGCTGTTTCAGGTCAAATGCATGGTCCTGAATTACCAGACACAGTCGAATTACTGGGTCGTGAAAAAGCACTTGCTCATTTGATCCAAGTAATAAAATAAACACAAAGAACAGAAGAAGTAAACAAGTAGTTTGTTTATAGAGAGACGGCGGAAGGTGAAAGTCGTTACAAATTAAGTGTTGAAATGCCTCTGGGAGTGGTTTTAGCGAACATAAGTAGCTAAAAACGGGTAGCAGACGTTATCTTGCTTCGAGGTAATCTGTTTTGATTATGAAAAAAAGTGGAACCACGCCGTTAGCGTCTTTTATTTAAGGAAACTTATTTAAAAGGCGCTTTTTATTTATAGTTTTGCTTACATAAATCTGTTATAGAAAGGAGTGAAAGTGAGTGAATTGGTTTACGCGAATAATTACTGCTACAAAAAAAAATGATCCTGCTGTCCGTTCGACTTTAGAAATTGTTCTAACATATCCAGGATTTCATGCGTTGCTTTGGCATCGCCTTTCCCATTTCTTATATCAACATCGTTTGTATTTGTTAGCTAAAATAATTGCTCAATTTTGGCGCTTTCTGACTGGAATTGAAATCCATCCTGGTGCCCAAATCGGTAAAGGTGTCTTTATTGATCATGGAATGGGCGTAGTAATCGGAGAAACGGCGGAAATTGAAGATGATGTGGTCTTATTCCATGGAGTGACTTTAGGTGGGACAGGCAAACAAACAGGCAAACGACATCCTACAGTTAAACAAGGCGCGTTGCTTTCTGCGAATGTACAAATTTTAGGTCCAGTGACAATTGGTCGATATGCAAAAATAGGGGCAGGAGCCGTGGTACTTAATGACATCCCAGATGATGCTACAGCAGTTGGTATTCCGGCAAAAGTTGTTCGGATTAAAGGTGAAAAGATAAGGAGAACAGAATGATAAAAATATATAATACGCTTACTCGAGAGAAAGAAATATTTGTGCCTATTAAAGAAGGTCAGGTTGGAATGTATGTTTGTGGTCCAACTGTTTATAACTACATCCATATTGGAAATGCGCGTAGCACCATTGCATTTGACACGATTCGTCGTTATTTCGAATATCGTGGTTATCAAGTAAAATATGTTTCGAACTTTACAGATGTAGATGATAAGATCATCCGTGCGGCAAAAGACTTAGGAATCACAGCACCAGAAGTTGCAGATCGTTTTATTCAAGCATTCGAGGAAGATACCAAAGCGTTAAACGTTGAACCAGCAACCTTGCATCCACGAGTAATGGATCACATGCCAGATATTTTATCGTTTATCCAAGTATTGATTGAAAAAGATTATGCGTATGAAGCACAAGGCGATGTTTATTATCGCACACGTCGCTTCAAAGATTATGGCCAATTGAGTGATCAGTCAATTGATGAACTTGAAATTGGTGCTAGTCAGCGAACAGGTGATGAACAACAGCTGAAAGAAGATCCTTTAGATTTTGCTTTATGGAAAAATGCCAAGCCCGGAGAAATTTCTTGGGAGTCACCATGGGGGAATGGTCGTCCAGGTTGGCATATTGAGTGCTCTGTTATGGCTACAAAACATTTGGGTGAAACGATTGATATTCATGGTGGTGGACAGGACTTAGAGTTCCCTCATCACGAGAATGAAATTGCTCAAAGTGAGGCTAAAACAGGACAAAAATTCGCAAATTATTGGATGCATAATGGTTACGTAACAATTGGTGAAGAAGATCAAAAAATGAGTAAGTCTCTTGGTAATTTCATCACTGTTCATGAAATGATCCAAAAAGTGGATCCACAAGTTCTACGTTTCTTCATGGCAACGACGCAATATCGCCGACCAATTCGTTATAGTGAGGCAACAATAAAAGAAGCTGCAACCAATCTGCAGCGTTTAAAAAATACGTATGATAACGTTCAATTCCGTAAAGATAGCGCTGCTGGTTCATTAGCAGATGATAGTGACAAAATGGCAGAATTAACTGAGTTGAAAACACGCTTCGTTCAAGAAATGGACGATGATTTCAATGCAGCAAATGGAATCACAGTTGTTTATGAACTTGCAAAATGGTTAAACACTTATTTGGAACAAGAACAAGTTTCCCTACCTGTTTTAGAGCAAGGTATAACTTTATATACACAATGGTTAGCAATCTTTGGGATTTTCTTTACCTCGGAAGAGTTATTGGATGAAGACATCGAACAATTGATCGAGGAAAGAAACCAAGCACGTCAAACAAAAAATTTCGCACGTAGCGATGAAATTCGGGACTTATTTAAAGAAAAAGGGATTATCTTGGAGGACACCCCCCAAGGAACCCGTTGGAGAAGAGAAGTATGAGAGATTACACGCAGTTAAATGGTTTAGCCCTTGCATACGTTGGTGATGCAATTTATGAGATTTATATTCGAGACTACTTAATTAATCAAGGGCAAACAAAGCCCAATAAATTACATCATACGGCAACAAATTATGTATCTGCTAAAGCACAAGCTTACTTGATTCAAAAGATGCTAGAAGAAAATATTTTAACAGAAACAGAAGATATTTATTATCGTCGTGGCAGAAATGCCAAGAGTCATACAGGTGCTAAAAATGCAGACATCACGACTTACCGAATTGCTACAGGTTTTGAAGCGCTGATGGGCTATTTACATCTAACAAAGCAAACTGAACGAATGGAAGAATTGATTGAATGGTGTATTCAGAAAATAGGTGAAAAAAATGGATAGAAAAAATAATTTTAAAAATAAAAAAAGACAGAGTAATGACTGGAATAAACAATCAAAAACTACTCAAAAAAGAACAAAAGAAGGATCAAAGCATACTCAAGAAAAAGACGAGTCAATTGAAGATAATTTTGTCTTTGGGCACCATGCTGCTGTGGAAGCACTACAACAAGGGCGAGGAAACAAATTGTTCCTTCAAGAAGACGCTCACGGAGAAAAGATAGATGAGTTAAAAATAATTGCTCGTGATCAAGCAGTGCCCGTAAAATGGGTGCCTAAACAAAAATTGGATACGCTAAGTGATCGTGGTGTACACCAAGGCGTAGTGTTAGCTATCACACCTTACGAATATTTATCGTTAGAACAATTGCTTGACCAAACAAAAGCAAAAAAAGAAAATCCTTTCTTTTTAATTTTAGATAGTCTAGAAGATCCTCACAATTTTGGTTCGATTTTGCGAACAGCTGATGCAAGCGGTGTGGATGGTGTGATTATTCCTAAACATCGTGCAGTTGGAATCACACCAATCGTTACCAAAACATCTACTGGAGCAGTTGAATATGTTCCGGTAGCAAGAGTAACTAATCTAATTCAAGCAGCTCAACAACTAAAAGAAGCTGGTTTTTGGATTTTTGGAACAGATATGTCTGGAACGAATTTTCAAAATTGGAATGCAAAAGGTTCAATTGCATTAGTAATTGGTAATGAAGGGCGCGGCATGAGTCAAGGGTTGAAAAAGGAAATGGATGAGTTATTGACGATTCCGATGGTAGGGCATGTTCAAAGCTTGAATGCAAGTGTTGCAGCCGGTCTACTGATGTATCAGGCATTTTCCCAACGACAGGGGGAGTAAGCTGATGAAAAAGCAGTTATTGATTGTCGATGGCTACAATATGATTGGTTCTTGGCCAGAACTTGTTTTGTTAAAAAAACAAGATAAAATGGCTGATGCACGTGAAGCCTTGCTCCATCGTTTGTCTAATTATGCAAAGTTTGAAGGAATTGAAGTAATTGTAGTTTTTGATGCGCAACTGGTTCCTGGAATCCAACAAAACTATAAAAAATATCAGCTAGAAGTTGTATTCACCAAAGAAGATGAAACAGCGGATAGTTATATTGAGCGAGTAGCAGGCACATTGAATGATCGATTGACACAAGTAACAGTTGCTACAAGTGATTTGGCTGAGCAGTGGGTAGTGTTTTCACAAGGAGCCTTACGAACTTCTGCGTATGAATTGTATAAAACAATCAAAAAAACAGAAGAAACAATAGCCCAAGAAAATATAAATATGCGTTTTATTGATTTTCGACGTAATTCTCCTTGGAATGATGAACAATTGCATAAATTGTCTAAAAAGCTAGACGATTTAATGAAAAAGGACAGATAACCTTGTTATCAGATTAAATAACATAATTTTTGATGCTAATATTCCTCCATAATAGAGATTATGGAGGATTTATTTATGCCTGAGGAGTTATTACGTGCTGCACGAAATGGTGATGAAGAAGCATTTTCTACCCTTTATCAGAAATATTATCCACTTTTATTACGCTTAAAAAATAGTTATTATGTGCGGAATTTTATGAACGAAGATTGGGAACAAGAAGCACGTGTTGCGTTATATCAAGCTTTAAAAACCTATGAAACCAACAAAGGAGTTAGTTTTGGCAGTTATTACAAAAGTGTTATTACTAATCAAATCTATTCGTTATTAAGGAAGCAAAACGCATTAAAACGTAGAGATCAAAAAGACGAAGTTTCTATGGAACAAAAAATTGAATCTGAGGGACCAGACTTCTTAGCGGAAGTGACAACTCAAGAACCTGTAGCAGTTCAACAACTATTGTTGAATGAAGCAATTGAAACATGTGAAATCCATTTTTCGAAAAGAGAAGCACAGATTTTTCATCATTATATGCAAGGAAGTGATTTTTCGTACATAGCCAAAGATTTATCAATGGATATTCAGCAGGTGATGAGTGGTTACAACCGTGTAAAACAGAAAATCAAGAAACATTTGAAAGGATATAGTGAAGAATAATAGTTAATATTTCCGCTGCCATTATTTTTTTATTGCATTTCTTTTTTTTATATGGTAGACTTGAAAAGTTTTGCATTATCTGTTACAATGAGCAATGAGGTGAACTGTATGCCAACAACTTTAGCTACAATCAAGAAAGATTTAGAAGGTCGTATCGGCAGCCAAATCATGTTGGTTGCTCAGACAGGAAGAAAGCGTCAAACAGAACGCCGCGGCGTTTTAACAGAAACCTATCCTTCAGTCTTTGTCGTTGACTTAGATCCTGAAGAAAACTCTTTTGAGCGAGTGTCTTACAGCTATTCTGATGTATTAACTCGTACAGTAGAGATTGAATTTTTAACAGAAGCAGTTTAAAAGCAGACGGGCCCTTGTATGGTTCGTTTGCTTTTTTATTTTTTAACAAGTAATCTATAAAAAGATAAATTGTTAGGAGGCTACTGAATGAATTACCAAGTGAAGGCATTTGATGAATTAACAACAAAAGAATTTTATCTGCTAGTAAAAGAAAGAATTGCCGTTTTTGTGGTTGAACAAAAGTGTCCATATCAAGAAGTCGACGAAATTGATCCGGAGGCACTGCATACGTTTTTGACAGATGACCAGGGAAATGTAGCTGCTTATACACGAATCTACAAACAAGAAGATGCTGTACATTTTGGACGAGTTTTGGTAGCTAAAGGGCACCGTCAATCAGGATTAGGAAAGGAAATAGTTCAAAAGACTTTAGAAGTTATTGAACAAAAGTATCCAACTGCGTCAATTATTATTGGTGCTCAAGATTATCTACGTTCATTTTACGAATCATTTGGCTTTCAAGCGATTTCAGATGTTTATTTGGAAGATGATATTCCTCACATTGATATGAAAAAATAAAAAAAGTTGAAACA
>NZ_JAFLWI010000029.1 GCF_017315945.1 Candidatus Enterococcus courvalinii | reverse complement strand
GTATCCTTTTTGTGTATTGTTTAAAAAAGCTTAAAGAGTCAATAGTGTATCGCTTAAAAGTTGGCATGCTTCTTGCTTTTATATAAGTGTGCTAGGAATTGGTTGCTTTCGCAGAAATGATAGGGGTTTCTGTGAAGTAGTTTGAAAAAAGGAGTTTTGAAGATGGATATTCGATTAGCGCGTATAGATGATCGTTTAATCCACGGACAAGTTGCGACGGCTTGGTCAAAATCGACTGGTGTTGAACGAATCATTGTAGTCAGCGATATGGTGGCAAAAGATGATTTAAGAAAGTTTCTGTTAAAAGAAGCAGCACCACCGGGAATTCATGCGAATGTGATAACCGTTCAAAAGATGATCCAAGTTTATCAAAGTGGATTATTAGCAAATGCGAAAGTGATGCTATTATTCACAAACCCTCAAGATGTAGAAGCGATTGTTCGCTGTGGTGTACAGCTGAATTCCCTAAATATTGGCGGCATGAGTTTTACTGATGGCAAAACAATGATTACTAATTTTGTTTCAGTAAATCAACGCGATATAGAAGCTTTTAACTATTTGGATAGTCAAAAAGTGGAATTAGAGATTCGTAAAGTACCTGCAGACAGAAAGGTTCTTTTAATGGAGCTACTAGCAAAAGCAAAAAAGGCATAGTTGGATGTTGTGGTCGGTCAAACAATCTGTTGTAATGGTTAGCAATTATTTTTAATTTTGATTTTTGTTACAACAAAAAGAAATAGGAGGTATAAGTATGGTAGGAATTATCCTAGCAAGTCACGGACAGTTTGCTGAAGGAATCTTACAGTCTGGTTCAATGATCTTTGGCGAACAAGAAAACGTTAAAGCAGTTATTTTGAAACCAAGCGAAGGTCCAGATGACTTGAGAGCCAAGTTAGAAGAGGCAATTGCTTCTTTTGACAATCAAGACGAAGTGTTATTCTTAGTTGATTTATGGGGTGGTACTCCATTCAACCAAGCAAATACATTGTTTGAAGAACACAAAGACAAATGGGCAATCGTCAGTGGTTTGAACTTGCCAATGTTAATTGAAGCATATGCTTCTCGTTTTTCAATGGAATCTGCACAAGAAATTGCAGCACATATCATTGAAACTGCAAAAGAAGGTGTGAAGGTTAAACCAGAAGAGTTAGAACCAGAAGAAGCACCAAAAGCTGAAGTACAACAATCTGTATCTGGAACTCCAGGTAAATTTAGCTATGTTTTAGCTCGTATCGACTCACGTTTGCTTCATGGACAAGTTGCGACAGCTTGGACAAAAACAACAAACCCAACTCGTATTATTGTTGTTTCTGACGCAGTAGCTAAAGATGAACTTCGTAAAAAATTGATTCAACAAGCTGCTCCTCCAGGTGTAAAAGCTCATGTTGTTCCAATTGAACAAATGATCAAATTAGCTAAAGATGACCAACATTTTGGTGGTCAACGTGCGTTACTTTTATTTGAAAACCCAGAAGACGTTTTAAGAGCGGTAGAAGGTGGCGTACCATTAGAAACAGTTAACGTTGGTTCTATGGCTCATTCACCTGGTAAAGTACAACCAAATAAAGTGTTGGCATTCAGTCAAGCAGACATTGATACTTTCCGTAAACTTGAAGACGCTGGCGTCAAATTTGATGTACGTAAAGTGCCAAATGATTCAAAAGGAAATATGGATGAAATCTTGAAAAAAGCGCAAGAAGAATTAAACAAAAAATAATAAATAAGTATAGTTTTAACTATCAGAGAAAAATGGAGGCTTAACATCATGGAATTAAACTTTATTCAAATGATATTAGTCGTTATCGTAGCATTTTTAGCTGGTATGGAAGGAATTCTTGATGAATTTCATTTCCATCAACCAGTAATCGCATGTACGTTAATCGGCTTAGTTACTGGGAACTTAATACCTTGCCTTATTTTAGGTGGTACATTACAAATGATCGCTCTTGGTTGGGCAAATATCGGTGCTGCTGTGGCTCCCGATGCTGCTTTAGCATCTGTTGCATCTGCAATTATTTTAGTATTAGGTGGTCAAGGAAGAGCTGGGGTTTCTTCAGCTATCGCGATCGCTGTACCTTTGGCTGTTGCCGGTCTATTATTAACAATTATCTGTCGTACAATCGCAACGGCTTTCGTTCACTTGATGGATGCTGCTGCGAAAGAAGGTAACTTCAGAAAAGTTGAATTATGGCATATCGTTGCAATTTGTATGCAAGGTGTTCGTATTGCAATTCCAGCTGCTTTGATCTTGGCAATCGGTGAAGGACCTGTGAAAGGGTTACTTGAATCTATGCCAGTTTGGTTAACAGACGGTTTAGCAATCGGTGGTGGTATGGTTGTAGCTGTTGGTTATGCTATGGTTATCAACATGATGGCTACAAAAGAAGTATGGCCATTCTTCGCAATTGGTTTCGTATTGGCAACTGTTTCTGAAATCACTCTTATCGGACTTGGTGCAATCGGTGTAGCTCTTGCTCTTATCTACTTAGCTCTATCTAAACAAGGTGGCGGCTCAGGTAATGGCGGTAGCTCAAATACTGGTGACCCACTAGGCGATATCATAGATAACTACTAAAGGAGGCGTACACGAAAATGGCAGAAGAAAGAATTCAATTATCGAAAAAAGATCGTATTTCTGTTTGGTGGCGTTCAACTTTCCTCCAAGGATCATGGAACTACGAACGTATGCAAAATGGTGGCTGGGCTTTCTCAATGATTCCAGCAATCAAAAAATTATATAAAACAAAAGAAGACCGTGCAGCTGCACTAGAACGTCATTTAGAGTTCTTTAACACACATCCATATGTAGCTTCACCAATTTTAGGGGTTACATTGGCACTTGAAGAAGAACGTGCAAATGGTGCACCTGTTGATGATGTAACAATTCAAGGGGTTAAGGTTGGTATGATGGGACCTTTAGCTGGTATCGGTGATCCAGTTTTCTGGTTCACAGTGAAACCAATCCTTGGAGCGTTAGCAGCTTCTCTTGCAATGAGTGGTAATATCTTAGGTCCAATCATCTACTTCTTAGGTTGGAATATTATCCGCATGGCTTTCATGTGGTACACACAAGAATTTGGCTATAAAGCTGGTTCAAAAATTACTGAAGATTTATCTGGTGGATTACTACAAGATATCACTAAAGGTGCTTCGATCTTAGGTATGTTTATCTTGGGTTCATTAGTTAACCGCTGGGTATCAATCAGCTTTGCACCTACAGTTTCAACTGTAAAACTTGATAAAGGTGCATACATCGAGTGGGATAAATTACCTGCTGGTGCTGAAGGAATTAAATCTGCTTTGGAACAACAAGCAGCAGGTTTATCTTTAACTTCTTCTAAAGTTACTACATTACAAGACAACTTAGATAGCTTGATCCCTGGTCTTGCTGCTTTATGTTTAACATTGTTCTGTATGTGGTTACTTAAGAAAAAAGTATCACCTATCATCATTATCCTTGGATTATTCGTAGTTGGTATTGTCTTCCACTTAATCGGATTGATGTAAAAAATAGAATTAGATAGTCTGAGCTCATTTTGAGCTTCAGACTATTTTTTTTATAAGAAAGATAAAAAAGGACAGGTTTTGGAAGGATATAGCGAAGTATTTAGTAAAGAATCGCTCAATCTGTTGCTTGATTCTGCGTTGCTTTATTTTTTAGAAATGTCTATAATTATAATGATAGAAAAGAACGGTTTGTTAGGATAAAACAGAGAATAACTTGAATGGAGTAAATATTAGCATGGTACAATCAATCAATACAAAAGTCGATTTAACAGTCAATGCTACTTCTTATTTAGGAATTACTGAATATGGGAAAATCATGATTGGTGACAAAGGGTTTGAATTTTACAATGAAAGAGATGCACGCAAGTTTGTTCAGATTCCTTGGGAGGAAGTAGATTATGTCATTGCTTCTGTGATGTTCAAAGGAAAATGGATTCCTCGTTTTGCCATTCAAACAAAACGAAATGGGACGTACTCCTTTTCAGCAAAAAAACCAAAAGTTGTTTTGAGAGCAATCCGTAACTACGTAGATCCTGATCGTATGGTTAAATCTTTGAGTTTATTGGATGTTGTTAAGAGAGGCGTTAAGAATATTTTTAAACGAAAATAAAAAAACGAGTGATTTTTCTATTAAGAAAAGTTACTCGTTTTTTGGTGTCATTTGCACAATAAAATCCAATCATTTGCTTGCAAGAAAATCAGTATGATAAAATTATTTTGTAAAGAAGGAGGTTAGATTATGGGTTGGTTATGGACATTGATCGTTGGCGCAATCATTGGAGCAATTGCGGGCGCCATCACAAACAGAGGAAATTCAATGGGCTGCATTACAAATATCATCGCAGGATTGATTGGTTCAAGCATTGGTCAAGCGATTTTTGGCGATTGGGGACCAAGTGCTGCGGGTATGGCGATTGTACCTTCAATTTTAGGCGCAGTTATTTTAGTTGCAGTTGTTTCATTTTTCTTTGGGAAAAAAGCATAAGCTTATAAACAAACAAAGCAAGTAAGTGATTACTTTTTGTTGCAAAAGAATTTGTCTAGCATTTGCTAAGCAAGTTCTTTTTTCTTTTTCTTAAGGAAAGAAAGTGAACAAATTTTTTTCATTCATATTCGTACGAGAAACAATAATAATTTGCTATAATAGAAAAAAGAAAGTAAAGAAAGAAGGATTTTATTGATGATGGTACGTGTTGAAAAACTCCGCAAAAAAATGCAAGCAGAAAATTTGGATTCATTTTTGGTTACAAGTCCCTATAACCTTCGTTACTTGACAAATTTCACAGGTACTACTGGTTTAGCCGTAATTACGTTGGACAAAGCGTTCTTTATTACAGATTTCCGTTATACAGAACAAGCTGCTAGCCAAGCACAAGGTTTTGAAATTATTAAAAACGTTGGCCCAATTTTTGATGAAGTGGCTGATTTAGTGAAAAGAGAAAACCTAAATGCTTTGGCGTTTGAAGAAACAACAGTATCCTTCCTAGAATATTCGGTGTTAGAAGAAATTATCAATGCAGAATTGATTCCAATTAGTGGGATGATTGAAGAGTTACGTGAAGTAAAAGATGAAGAAGAAATCTCAATCATTGAAAAAGCATGTAGCATTGCCGATATGGCTTATGAGCACATTCTAAAAATGATTCGCCCAGGGATGACTGAAATCGAGGTAGCCAATCAAGTCGATTTCTATATGCGTTCGTTAGGTGCAACAAGTGTCTCTTTTGATACGATTGTTGCTAGTGGTTTGCGCTCAGCTATGCCTCATGGTGTAGCAAGTGACAAAGTAATCGAACAAGGTGATTTAATCACACTAGATTTTGGTTGTTATTATCAAGGATATGTTTCTGATATGACTCGGACATTTGCCATTGGTGATCCTGGCGAAAAATTAAAAGAAATCTATCAAATCGTGCTAGATGCACAGTTAGCAGTCTTAGATGCAGCTAAACCTGGATTAACAGGTATCCAGTTAGATGCGGTAGCTCGTGACTATATTACAAAACATGGATACGGTGAAGCATTTGGTCATTCAACTGGTCATGGTATCGGGTTAGAAATCCATGAAGGTCCGAATGTTTCTTCTCGTGCAGAAAAGCAATTTGTTCCTGGAAATGTCATCACGGATGAACCAGGAATTTACTTACCAGGAATTGGTGGCGTGCGGATCGAAGATGATTTATTGATTACAAAAGAGGGGAATCGAGTGTTGACTCATTCACCAAAAGAATTGATTATTCTATAGTTTCAACTGATGTTTAAAAATTTCTTTTCCTATTTAACACACCGACTTTTGTTATAGAAAATAGCTAGATTTAGTGATACACTATAGAAGGACTTTTACGCATGTAGAAGATAGCAGAGCTGGGAGTTTTTCTCCGTAAAGAATTAGGAGGCTATTTATGATTTCTGTAAATGATTTCAAAACAGGATTAACAATTGAAGTGGATGGTGGAATTTGGCGAGTAATTGAGTTCCAACATGTCAAACCAGGAAAAGGCGCTGCATTTGTTCGTTCAAAATTAAAAAACTTGCGTACAGGTGGCGTACAGGAAAAAACTTTTCGTGCTGGGGAAAAAGTAGCAAAGGCTCAAATCAGCAATCGAAAAATGCAATATCTTTATGAAAGTGCAGGAAGCCATGTGTTCATGGATTTAGAAACTTATGAACAAATTGAAATTCCTGAAGAACAGATTAAAGATGAATTGAAGTATATTTTAGAAAATATGGAAGTTAACATTATCATGTACGACACAGAAATTTTAGGTCTTGAGTTACCTAATACAGTTATCCTTGAGGTTGCTGAAACAGATCCAAACATCAAGGGAGACACATCTTCTGGTGGGACGAAACCAGCAATTATGGAAACTGGGTTAACGGTTAATGTACCTTTCTTTGTGAACCAAGGAGATAAACTGATTGTTAATACCGGAGACGGTTCATATGTATCTCGTGCTTAGGTAAAAGGAGGAAGAAAAATGGCAGATGAAAAAAATCTTGTCTTAAACGCAAATCAAGACTTAGGAGAAATTGTTATTGCTCCTGAAGTGATTGAAGTAATTATTGGGATTGCAGCTTCTAAAGTAGAAGGTGTCTATGGCATGCGTGGTACTTTTGCTAGCAACGTGACTGAGTTATTGGGTCGTGCAGCTCATGGTAAAGGTGTCTATCTTGCAAATGAAGAAGATGGCTTGAAAGTAGATATTTATTGCTATTTAGAATACGGAGTATCTGTTCCCAAAGTGGCAATGGATATGCAAGAGCGTGTTGTCCAACAAGTTTTATTTATGACAGACATTGCTTTAGCTGAAGTGAATGTTCACGTGGTAGCAGTGGTACCTGAAAAATTAGAACAACCCGCACTGGAAGAACTTTTTGAAGACGATGAGGACGAAAATGAATAAAGAAATATCAAGACATAAGATTCGTGAAATGGCGTTGCAAGCACTATTTCCACTAGATTTCAATGCAGATTTAACAAAAGAAGATGCAATCATGCATGCCATTGAGTTAGATCAGCGTGAATTGATCAATGAAGAAGAATCGGAGTTTGTTCCGGTTTATCTAGACACACTAGTTGGTGGTGTGTGTGCGAAGAAAGATGAATTAGATCAAACGATTGAAAAACATTTAAAAAATAATTGGCGCATCAATCGAATTTCAAAAATGGATTTAGTTATCTTGCGTATTGCAATTTTTGAAATGAAATATGTGACAGATGTTCCTGCTCCAGTTGCCTTAAATGAAGCAATTGAGTTAACGAAAACATTTAGTGACGATCGTTCACGCAAATTCGTGAACGGCGTATTATCTAATATTTTAAATGAAATGGAAGCTGGGGCATAGGCCCTAGCTTTTTTTTGAGAAATAAAAATCATTGTTATTGGGTAATCAAATTATATGGTAGAATAAAAAGACAAAAAGTTCAGGGAGTGGTTATATGGCAGTCACAATCAATGGAAAAGAATTAGCAGAAAAAATGCAAACAGAAATTGCTGAAAAAGTGCATGAACTCAATGAAGTTGGTATCCATCCTGGTCTAGTCGTTTTATTAGTGGGAGAAAACCAAGCGAGTCAAGTTTATGTTCGAAATAAAGAACGTGTTGCAAAAGAAATTGGTATCCACTCAAAAGTAGAACGTTATCCAGAAACCATTTCTGAAGAAGAATTACTTTTAGAAATTGAAAAATACAATCAAGATCCATTATTTCATGGAATCTTAGTACAATTACCTTTACCAAAACATATCAACGAAGAAAAAGTATTATTGGCAATCCGACCTGAAAAAGATGTCGATGGCTTCCATCCGATGAACCTTGGACGTCTATTTGCTGGTGATCCAGATATGATCCCTTGCACACCGTATGGAATCATGAAAATGTTTGAAGCTTATTCAATTGATCTTACTGGAAAGCGTGCAGTAGTGATTGGGCGCAGTAATATCGTTGGTAAGCCGATGGGGCAGCTATTATTGATGGCAGATGCGACAGTCACCATTGCACATTCAAAAACAAAAGACTTACCAGCGCTTGCGCGCGAGGCGGATATTTTAGTTGTTGCGATTGGTCGCGGTCATTTTGTAACAAAAGAATTTATCAAACCTGGCGCAGTAGTGATTGATGTAGGGATGAATCGAAATGAAGCGGGCAAACTAATTGGAGATGTCAAATTTGATGAAGTTGAGCCGTTAGCAAGCTATATCACGCCAGTACCTCGAGGTGTTGGACCCATGACAATTACGATGTTGATGTATCAAACAGTTAAGTCTGCCGAAGCTTTTGGAGCAGGTGAATAAATGACACAAGAATATTTAACAGTAACCTCGTTGACTAAATATCTAAAAAGAAAATTTGATTTAGATCCTTATTTGGAACGAGTGTATCTGACTGGCGAAATTTCTAACTTTCGCCTACGGGCAAACGCACATCAATACTTCAGCCTGAAAGACGATCATGCAAAAATCTCGGCAATTATGTTTAAAGGCGCGTTTCAAAAGTTGAAATTCCAACCAAAGGAAGGAATGAAAGTTCTTGTTGTTGGTCGTATTTCACTTTATGAAGCTGGTGGCTCTTATCAAATCTATGTGGAGCATATGGAACCAGATGGTGTCGGTGCGTTGTATCAAGCGTTAGAAGAAAGAAAAGAAAAGTTGATGAAAGAAGGTCTTTTCCAAGGACCAAAAAAACCATTACCTCGTTTCCCTAAACGAATTGCTGTCCTAACTAGTCCTAGTGGTGCAGTTATTCGGGATATCATTACGACGGTGAAGAGGCGTTACCCAATTGCGCAGTTAGTACTGTTTCCTACGGTGGTTCAAGGAAACCAAGCAGCAGATGATGTAGTAAAAAATATTGGACGAGTGGAAGCTCTGGGAAATTTTGATACGATGATTATTGGCCGTGGCGGGGGATCAATTGAAGATCTTTGGCCTTTTAATGAAGAGCGGGTCGCTAGGGCGATTTATGCAGCAACTACGCCAATTATCTCTTCTGTCGGGCACGAAACAGATACAACAATTGCTGACTTAGTTGCAGATGTGCGGGCTGCCACCCCAACGGCAGCGGCTGAATTAGCGGTGCCAGTTTTATCAGAAGTTTTGTTGAAAATCAATGAACGCCAAGCCCGTTTAGAGCAGGCTTTTTCACGTCAAATCCAAATAAAACAACAACGTTTTGAACATTCGAAGCAGTCGTATGTCTTCAGACAACCAGAACGACTATATGAAGGACAAACCATCAAATTGGACCACTTCAAGCAACGTTTACAACAAGCTGCACAACAAGTGTATTATGAAAAGGAAAAGCAAGTTATTTCTCTTAATCACCAACTCGAACAGGTAGCTCCTGATCATCGGGTAAAAACAGCTAAACAAGAAACAGATTATCTACAGCAACGTTTGAAAGAAAAAATGGAACAATATATGCAACAACAAAAAAATCATTTTCAAACAGCTGTTCAATCACTTGATTTACTAAGTCCATTGAAAATCATGGGACGAGGGTATAGCTATACGACATTACCTAATAATCAAGTAGCTAAGAGTGTGACAGAGGTCCAACAAGGAGAGCTACTGACTGTTCACTACCAAGATGGGCGAGTTATCGCAAAAGTCCAAGAAATCGAAGAAGGAGAATAACAGATGGAAAACCCAACTTTTGAAGAATCATTGCAAGAATTAGAAAAAATCGTCGTACAATTAGAACAAGGCGATGTCCCATTGGAAAAAGCATTGGATGCATTTAAACGTGGGATGGAGTTAAGTAAGCAATGTCAAGATACATTAGCAAAAGCAGAAGAAACTTTGACTAAAATGATGACTGAAACAGATGAAGAAGTCGTTTTTGGTGAGAGCGAGGAAGCTTGATGCAATTAACCGAATTTTCAGCAACTAATTTGCCGATAGTTGAACAAGAAATCGCCCAATTTTTAATGGAATATACAACCGATGAAACGCTGAAAGAAAGCATGCTTTATTCGATTAATGCTGGTGGAAAGCGAATTAGACCATTACTACTTTTAGCAGCAACAAACTCTTTTGGCGAAACATTGACTACTCCAATGTATCAAGTAGCTGGGGCTCTTGAAATGGTCCATACGTATTCATTGATCCATGATGATCTACCTGCAATGGATAATGATGATCTACGCAGAGGAAAACCGACAAATCACAAAGTTTTTGGTGAAGCAATTGCTATTTTGGCTGGAGATGGTCTGCTGACAGGCGCCTTTCAATTGATTAGTTTGGCACAACTAGAACCTTTGAAAAAATTATTACTTATTCAACAACTGGCAAGTAGTAGTGGGACTCAAGGAATGGTTGCTGGACAAACGGCAGACATTATAGGTGAAAAACAAGAATTGACTATAGAAGAACTTGCTTTTGTCCATGAACGAAAAACGGGTCGTTTGATTCGCTATGCGTTGTTAGCAGGTGGTGTTTTAGCTAATCAACCAGAAGAAGTTTTGCTGTGTTTACAAAAATTGGCTGGACATCTTGGTCTTGCTTTTCAAATACGGGATGATTTATTAGATGTGGTGAGCACAACCGAAGAATTAGGTAAAACAGCTGGCAAGGATGCGCAAGAAGGAAAAAATACGTATCCACGTTTATTAGGAATTGAAAAAACGTATGAGGCTTTAGCAAACGAAATCCAACAAGCAAAAGAATTAGTTACACAGTTGGAAAAAGATGTTTTAGTATTTGAGGGCGAGCTGCTACGTCAAATAATCAAACAATTTGATATAGAGAAATGAGGAAAAAAATGGAAAAAGAACGTGTAGACGTTTTAGCCGTTAAACAAGGACTATTTGAAACAAGAGAACAAGCAAAACGCTCTGTTATGGCTGGTTTAATTTATAATGAAAAAAATGAACGTTTTGACAAACCGGGTGAAAAGATTCCTGTAACGAATGAACTGAAAATCAAGGGGAAAAAACTGCCCTATGTTTCTCGTGGGGGCCTTAAGCTAGAAAAAGCCTTAAAAGCTTTTGATCTAACTGTTCAAGATAAAGTGTTATTAGATATTGGTGCTTCTACAGGAGGATTCACTGATGCAGCGCTACAAAACGGGGCAAAGATGAGCTATGCTTTAGATGTTGGCTACAATCAACTTGCTTGGAAAATTCGTCAAGATCCACGAGTAGTTGTGATGGAACGTGTTAACTTTCGTTACTCAAAACCAGGAGACTTCGAACAAGGTGTACCAGAGGTAGCAGTGATTGACGTATCTTTTATTTCACTCAAACTAATGTTGCCACCGTTACATGCGATTTTGGCGGATCACGGGGAAGTAGTTACGTTGATCAAACCTCAATTTGAAGCTGGGAGAGAAGCAGTAGGAAAAAATGGAATTGTCCGGAATGCTCAAACGCACCAAAAAGTAATAGAAGATACCTTGGCTTTTGCAATGGAGAGTGGTTATGATGTCTTAGAATTGAGTTTTTCACCAATTACAGGTGGCGAAGGAAATATTGAATTTCTAGCACATCTTCAAAAAGTTTCTGGTAAAGGAACTATGAGCCCGACAATTGATATTTCAGCAGTTGTTACCAATGCGCATGAACAATTTGAATAAAAGTAAGCGGTTTGCAGATTTCTTCTTTCTTAAGCCGAAAAAATAAGCTATCATTAACAAGAAGAATGAGCTAAGGAGCGAAAAGCAATGAGAAAAAAAGATCGACACCGTTTGATTACTCGATTACTGAGCGAGCGTGATATCCGGAAACAAGAAGAGTTTGTCGAAATTTTGAAAAACAAAGGAATTTCTGTGACTCAGGCCACGATTTCTCGGGATATTAAAGAACTAAAGTTGATTAAAGTTCCCGCTTCTGATGGTGGCTACCGCTATAGTTTGCCAGCAGAAACAAGCGAAGATGTTCAAACAAAATTAGAAAAAATTTTAAAAGATGCTTTTGTCGCAGTGGATCAAATGGAAAAATTTGTTATTTTGAAAACATTACCTGGAAATGCTTCTGCAGCGGCGAATCTAATTGATAAGTGTTACAAGAAAGAACTGTTTTCGATTATCAATGATGATGATAATGTTCTGATGATTACACGTACAGAAGAAGATGCAGTATCATTAAAAAAAGATTTTTTACATTACTTGTAATTAAGGGGTGATTGCTGTGTTACAAGAAATTAGTATTACCAACTTTGCAATTATTCCTGAGTTGCAATTGTCTTTTCACGAAGGGATGACGGCACTGACTGGTGAAACAGGGGCTGGAAAATCAATCATTATTGACGCTTTAGGATTACTAGCAGGTGGTCGTGGCTCAAGTGATTATATTCGTCAAGGCGCAGACAAGTGTATCCTTGAGGGATTGTTCGAGTTACCTAAACAACCAGGTTTCTCTGATTTAATGGAAGAGTTAGGAATTGAATCAGATGAGGACAACCTAATTGTTCGACGAGATATGGCATTGACCGGAAAAAATATTTGTCGCGTCAATGGACATATTGTGACTTTGGCGAACTTACGACGAATCGGCGCTTTTTTAGTTGATATTCAAGGGCAGAATGAACATCAAGAATTGTTGCAACCTGAATCACATTTAATCTTACTGGATCGGTTTGGTGATACAGCCTTCCAACAAAAGAAAAAATTGTATCAAAAATTATATCGAAATTATCGAGCGTTAGAAGCCAAAGTTCGTAAAGTTCAGCAAAATGAAAAGTCTTTTGTTCAACGTATGGATATGCTTCACTTTCAGCAAGAAGAGATTGCGGCAGCCAAACTTCAATTAGGCGAAGAAGAGCGATTAGTTGAAGAGCGTGATAAATTAAGTAATTATCAGAAAATCGTAGATAGCTTGAACGCTGGATATAGCGCGCTAGATAATGGTGAGCAAAGTAGCGTTGATGGTATTGGACGAGCGGTTTCAGAAATGCAGGGAATTGCGCATTTAGATCCAGAGTATGAAGCGATTTTTGATAATATTCAAAATGCGTACTACTTGTTGCAAGATGCAGTAGGAGATATGAGTCGCCAAATTGATCATTTGGAACTTGATGACAATCGTTTGGAAGAGGTAAATCAACGATTAGAAGTAATCCGTCAATTGAAACGAAAATATGGCGAGTCGATTGAAGCTATCTTGTCTTACTATGAGGAGATCACCAAAGAGTTAGGTGATTCTGATTTTTCTGAGGGTCAGTTAGAGAAAATGAAAAAAGAACTCGAAGAAAAGACAACAGAACTTCATCAGCAAGCGATGATTTTGCATGAGCAACGACAAAAAATTGCTAAGGAACTTGAGGCGTCAATTTTACAGGAACTAAAAGGGTTGTACATGGAAAATACAGAATTTGAAGTTCGTTTTACACAAGAAGATACAACTTTTGACCAAAATGGATTTGACCAAGTTGAATTTTACATAACGACAAATCCTGGCGAACCATTAAAACCTTTAGTAAAAGTTGCTTCTGGAGGAGAATTATCGCGAATGCTATTAGCGTTAAAAACAATTTTTTCTTCGGAGCAAGGTGTGACAAGTATTATTTTTGATGAAGTAGATACTGGTGTCAGTGGTCGAGTCGCGCAAGCAATTGCAGACAAAATTGCGCAAATATCAAAATACTCTCAAGTTTTGTGTATCACACATCTCCCCCAAGTTGCCGCAGTTGCGGATTACCAATACTACATTGTGAAAGATGTTATTGCGGGTCGAACACAAACTTCAGTTTCAGAACTTGCTGAACCACAAAGAATTGAAGAAATTGCTCGGATGTTAGCTGGAAGTGAAATTACGCCATTAACGATTGAGCATGCGAAAGAGTTATTGAAAATGGCAAAAAAAAATCACAATTAAAAAAACATTGGCTATCTC
>NZ_JAFLWI010000028.1 GCF_017315945.1 Candidatus Enterococcus courvalinii | reverse complement strand
TTTTGAGGAGTTTTTTTTTAATTGAAGTTAGCCGTACTCACACGTTGTGCAGCTAACTGATTTTTCCAAATAACTAATGCAGCTTTCGTATTATGAACTGTATCAGGGGCAAGCAAGATTTCATAGCTTTTCAATCGTTCGAGAAAAACGTGCCGCACTGTTGCCTGCTTTTCCAACAAGCTACCATTAATACCTAAACAAAATCCTGAAGTTAGCTTCATTTTATCTGCTAATTGGATAACCTGAGCGGCTAGTAATTCACCCGTTTGTTTTAGTAATTCTGACACACGTACATCTTTTTGTTCGTAGCTTGAACAAAACGCAGCTACGCTAGCAATTTCGCCCTTATTTTTTTGATACATTATTTTTACCAAGCTCATTACATTCTCTGCACCAAAAAAAGCTAATAAATCTTGAGCAAAAGGTGACAATGTTTTTCCTTCATCAAACTCTGCTAGAACCAACTTGATTGCAGCAATCGCTAAGTGATAAGCAGAACCCTCGTCTCCCAATAACTGTCCCCAGCCACCTACGCGATACCATTGGTTTTCTTTCAGTCCAAAAAATGCTGAGCCTGTCCCCGCAATTGCTAAAATACCTGGTTGAAAGCCCACCTTAGCTAAATAACTGAACTGCGCATCATTATATAAATAAACGGGATAATTAAAGTAAGTTAACTCTTTCTGAAATTTTCCTCGCAAACCACCACCATCAATGCCGGCAATGCCTAACGCAATCAATTGACAGTCTGCTCCTCCCAGTCTGGTTAGCAATTCATCCATTGCTCGAAAAATATTCTTCTTTGCTCGCTCATAAGAAACAAGTAGATTTCCAAATCCCTCAATTGTCTCTCCCAAAACATTTCCTTCTAAATCATAAGCAATCGCATGCGTTTTCGTGCCTCCACAATCAATCCCAATGACGTACTCCATCGTTTCTCCTACTCTACTTTTTGTGACTTTCTTCTTGCCTTTCTTTGTTCAGCAATAAATCCTTGATACCAATAAAAACTATCTTTTTTATAACGATCATATGAACCATTTCCCTGATTATCTGCTTCAACGAAAATAACGCCGTACCGTTTTTCCATTTCACAACTCCCTGCTGAGACAATGTCAATGATCCCCCAAGCAAAATATGCTAGGACATTCACTCCCAGTTGCTCTGCTTCTAAAATTTGTTGAAAATGCTGCTTAAAATACTCGATACGATACGCATCATGGATACCATCAGTCTCTTTCACATCTCTTGCACCCAATCCATTTTCAGCTATCATAACTGGCTTTTGATAACGATCGTAAACTTTTAGTAGCGTTGTCTTCAATCCAATGGGATCAATTTGCCAGCCCCATTCGCTTGCTTTTAAATAAGGATTCTTTGTCGTCGCTACCAAATTTCCGGCCGTTTGCTGTTGACTTTCCTCTACCGAGCTAATACTCGAAGAATAGTAAGAAAAGGAGACAAAATCACAAGTATTTTCTTTTAAAAGCAGACGATCTGCTTCACTGATTTCAAAATCAACGTCATGCTCCAAGAAAAATTTATTCATATAATAAGGATATTCGCCTCTAGCTAAGACATCCATACAAAACCATTGATTGATTTGTTCATCTAAAACTAACTGTAAATTGTCCTCAGGTTTTGGTGTTAACGGATAGTAGCAAAAGCAAGAAATCATTGCACCAAATTGACCTTTGACTTTCATTTTTTTCCCTAGGGCAATAGCTTTTGCACTAGCAAGAAACTGATGATGCAAACTTAAAAAGATGTCATTGTACGCATACGCATCATTTTCTGGTTTCAATAATCCTGTACCATTATAAGGACTGAAATACCCTGCATTGATTTCATTGAAAGGTAAATAATAATCAATCAGCTCACCCCAATGACTAAAAATAACTGTGACTAATTTCAAATAATGGTCAATTGTCTTACGGTTTTTCCATCCACCTTGTTCTGTTACTAAATGAAGCGGCAACGCATAGTGATTGATTGTCAAAAAAATTTTTATTTTTTTGTTGATTAACTCTTTAAAAATAGCATCGTAATACTTTATCCCGTCCTCATTAGGAATCTCTTCGTCTCCGTTTGGAAATAGTCGTGACCAACTAATTGATAATCGGTAAACATCCAAACCCAACTCACTAAGTAACGCTAAGTCTTCAGCTGTCCGATCCTCTCCGTTAGATCCTTTTCTGAACGGATAAAAAATTTGATTTTCCTCTACCGCTTGTTCAACAGTCTTCTTGGTTAATAATCGTGTAGCTACTGTCGCATTCGATGTTTTTTCTAAATACGGTCGACAGTCTTGAGTGTCTATCCCTCTCCTTCTGTAACCGCCTTCATATTGACTGGCAGCAGTAGCTCCGCCCCATAAAATTTTTGTCATTTTCCTCCTCCTTTGCATTCGCCTTTATCATACCATCTAAGAAATGCGTTTTCAAACATATAAAAAAATAAAGAAATTTCAATTCTAACAAGAAACAAAATTACAAAAAAATAAAAAATATATTGATTTTTAATTTCTTAACTGTATACTAAAAAAGAAGAGATCCCTAGATGCTCTTTTTTATTGCTATCTTTTGTAAGCGTTTAATTATTTGTTGAGAGGAGGTATTTTTATGCAAAAAGGAACGAATGAAACATTGCACATTAACTTTGGTGTGAAAACAGCTGGATTGCTTTTACTTGCTTGCATTTTTGGTGGTATTTTTATTCCTTATTTATTTTACTTGGCAAACTGGAGTACCAATCTGGGTGTTTTGCTTTTTTTACCCATTAGTTTAGCGACAGTTTTAGCGATGAATCCATATTTCATCCAAACAAAACGAGGATTTTGTAAGGGCTTTTTTATCACTTTTGGTATCTCATTAATTATTTTAGAAATTTTAGCATACATTTGGATCTATCAAGGAATTATTTTTTAATTGACTTTACTTAAAGGAGTGTAAACTATGTTAACAGCTTTCACTAATTTTATTGAGTTACATCTAGCTGGACCAATGGCAAAAATTGCTAATCAACGGCACTTACGAGCGATTCGTGACGGGATTATTGCAACGTTGCCTTTGATTATTGTTGGTTCGTTCTTTTTGATTATCGCCTTCCCGCCCCTACCACAATCATGGGGAATTTATCAGTTTCTATCTTCGAATGCCGCAACAATTTTATTACCTTATCGTATGACCATGTACATCATGTCACTTTATGCAACATTCGGAATTGGTGCTAGTCTTTCAAAAACTTACAACTTAGATGTTGTTTCTGGCGGAATTCTGTCGACCATCGCCTTTCTATTGACTTTTGTACCTGTAAATATTCCTTTAGAGGCGGCAGAAGCTGCTGGAACTTCTGGTTTTGTTTTGCCAATGGCAAATCTTGGCGGTGGTGGTATGTTTGTCGGTATCATCACTTCGATTTTTGCTGTTGAGGTCTATCGTTTAACAGATAAATCAAAATTCAAAATCACTATGCCAGATCAAGTACCACCTGCAGTAGCTCGCTCCTTTGAATCATTAACACCGACTCTGATCGTCATTCTAGTGATTTCTACTATCAGTTATTACATTGGTTTTGATTGGCATTCAGCTGTTTCGAAAATTGTTAGCCCCTTAATCAGTGCGACTGATACACTACCAAGTGTACTGCTATTGATCTTTATGATCACTTTTTTCTGGGCTTTTGGGATTCATGGCGTTTCAATTATCGGCTCACTAGCACGTCCACTATGGTTACAAATCTTAGAAGCTAACACTACGGCAGCTGCTGCTGGTGAAACTTTGCCAAACATCGCGGCTGAACCTTTTTACCAATGGTTTATCTGGATTGGTGGATCTGGTTGTACGATTGGCCTTGCTATCTTACTTGCCTTTACTGCCAAATCTAAGTATGCTTCAAAACTGGGAAAAGCAATTATTACACCATCGATTTTCAATATCAATGAACCAGTTATCTTTGGTGTTCCAATCGTGTTGAACCCAACGTTGATCATTCCATTCATTTTAACCCCGATGGCTTGTGCCACTATCGCTTGGTTCGCAACTAGATTAGGATTTGTAAGTGCAGTTACAATTACTGCTCCTTGGACTTTGCCTGGTCCAATTGGGGCTTATCTTGCAACTGGTGGTGACTGGCGCGCAGCAGTTTTAAATTGTTTGTTGATTGTTTTATCAGTCGTAATGTATTATCCATTTGTTAAAATTTATGACAAAAATGAACTAGCAAAAGAGCATGCTTTAGAACAAGAAAAAAGTGAAACTGAAGAATTGGTTTCAACAACTGTCGTTGAAAGCAAATCATAAGCCAAACAATTACGTTAGCAACAATAAAAAGAGGGAAG
>NZ_JAFLWI010000027.1 GCF_017315945.1 Candidatus Enterococcus courvalinii | reverse complement strand
ATTTTTTGCTTGAACGTTTTTTAATTTTGTAAATTTTCTAACGCATAGTTACAAATTCTTCTGCACCAGTAGGATGAATAGCTACTGTATTATCAAAATCCGCTTTTGTTGCACCCATTTTGATAGCAACAGCAAACCCTTGTAACATCTCATCTACACCTACACCAATAGCATGTAACCCAACGATTTTCTCTTCTTTTCCAACACAAATCAGTTTCATTTCACATTTTTGACGATAGTCACTTAAGGCAAAGTACATTGGCGTAAAACGTGAACGATAAACTTTGATTTCTTTTTCGCCATATTTTTCTAGCGCCTGTTCTTCTGTCAAGCCAATCGTAGCGATTGGTGGATGTGTAAAGATAACTGTTGGAACCAAGTTATAATCTAAATGCTCATCTTTCTTGTCATTAAACAAACGCTCTGATAAGCGACGACCTGCAGCAATCGCTACTGGTGTTAGATCGATTTTTCCAATGACATCCCCTACAGCAAAAATATGTTCATCTGTTGTATTTTGATATTTGTCAACTTGAACAAAACCTTTTTTTGTAAGTGTCACATTTGTATTTTCTAGTCCAAGATTTTCAGTATTAGGTACGCGGCCACCAGCAAATAATACACAATCACCCGTTAACGTATTACCATTCTCAAAAATAACAGTATAGTCCTCATCATTTTTGATAATCTCAATAGCTGTATGGTTAGCAAAAGTCTTCATTCCTGCTGCTTGGTATATTTCAATCAAGTTATCTGATAGCATCTTATCAAATGTTCGTAGAGGCCTTTCTTTTCGGTAGGCCCACATCACTTCGCTGCCAAAACCTTGTAATACGCCAGAAAGCTCTGCAGCAATATATCCTGCACCAAGCACAATTGTTCGCGCTGGTAACTCAGTCAATTCAAAGAATCCGTTAGAATCGATCGCGTATTCACCACCAGGAATCGTCATCTGACTTGCACGACCACCTGTCGCAATTAAAATTTTAGGTGCTTGATATTGCTCACCATTTACTTCAACTGTTTGACTATCAATAAACGTTGCATATCCTTTAACTGCATCTACTTGATTACTATCTAATCCTCGTTGATAAGCTCCATGTAAAAAGTCGATATATTTTTGACGTTTTTCTACTAATTCGGAAAAGTCAACCTTCGTTACATCTGCTTGAATCCCATAGCTTGATGCATCTCGTTCAATTGTTTCTAAAATCGTGCTTGCTTGCCACATCACTTTTTTAGGTACACAACCAACATTTACGCAAGTCCCGCCAAGTTCATTACTTTCAATCAATAAAACTTTCGCGCCATACATACCTGCACGGTTTGCAGAAGCAATCCCACCGGATCCTCCACCAACCACGATATAATCATAGGTTTTCATTTCGTTCCTCCTAGAAAAGACGAGTTTCCCCGGTCATTATTCTTTCTTTTTACGAATCATATCACCTGGTTTAACTGGTTGCTCAACCGGCATTGTTAAAATCATCATTGGATTTGGTGCACGATCGATTGATTCGCCGTCCTCATTATACATAACTTCTACCGTTTGATAGAAATGATTGAACCCAGGACCATAAAACTCGATTTCATCCTCAATAGAAAACAAGTTTCTTTGACGAATTGTTGCCATCTTTGTTTCCTCGTCATATGCTAAAACTTCTCCAACGAATTTATAAACAGGAATTTTACGTCGCGCACCAAATAATTGTTCGTTCTCACTTGGTGTATCATAATAAAAGCCAGTTGCTAATTCTCTTTGTGCAACTTTCCACAATTCATCAATCCACTCTTGTTTACATACATAATTTTCTGGATCAGCCATATAGCTATCTACTGCTGCTTTGTAAACATTTGAAACCGTAGAAACATAATGAATTGATTTCATTCTACCTTCGATTTTGAAGCTATCCACCCCGTTTTCGATTAGTTCAGGGATATGCTCAATCATGGACATATCTACAGCGCTCATTGAAAACTCTTCTTCAATTTCTCCAGAATCTGTCAAACTATTGCGCTCTTGCCCAAACGGCATATCAAACAAGCCATATTTCCAACGACATGATTGTGAACATCCACCACGATTGGCGTCACGCATCGACATGTGATTAGATAGCGTGCACCGACCAGAATACGAAATACACATGGCGCCATGGATAAATGCTTCTATTTCAATGTCCGTATTTTCACGAATAGCTGCAACTTCTTCCATTGATACTTCACGAGCCAAGACAACACGTTCTAACCCTTCTTCTTTCCAGAATTCCAAAGTTTCAAAATTGGTAGCAGAAGCTTGTGTTGATAAATGTATTGGTAAACCCGGTGCTTCTGTCGCACAAATTTCAATTAATGCTGGATCAGAAACAATCACAGCAGAAATACCCACATCACGTAAACTGCGGAAAAATTCTCCTGCTCCTTCTTCATTTCCTTCATGCGTCACCATATTTGCAGCCACATAAACTTTTGCTTGATGTTCTTTTGCAAAAGCAACACCTTCAGCCATTTCTTCATAAGTAAAGTTACCCGCACGACTCCGTAAGCCATAAGCATTTCCACCAATATAAACAGCATCCGCACCATAATGAATAGCGGTTTTTAATTTTTCTAATGTTCCAGCCGGAGCTAGGACTTCCGGACGTTTTAATTTCTTTTTGGTTGTCATTTTTCTTTCGTCATACTCCTTATTTGATTGAAGTAGGATCAATATAAAAGAATCCTGTATCCAATTCTCGATTTTCTGGATGTAATTTGCGAACTTTCTCTGTTAATTCGATGGCTATTTCTTCGTTCCAACTTCCTGTTAAAATATAATTTTTTGCTTCGACAAATAACTTAGCAATTTCAACGAAAGCTTCTCCTGAAGTAAATAAACCATCTAATTTCCAAGTTCGATAATGATACGTATTTAATTGTTCCAACTCATTCATTAAATTCAAATCATTACTTGCAAAAATATGTGTGCCATGACTATCCTCATAAATCGAATAGTGAGTTTCTTCTTTCTTAGGTTCAGAAATGAAAAGACCTCTTTCACGTCCAACTCCCTCTGTTTGTTGTGTGTAGTTATAATAGTTTTGTAATAATGGCCGTTTGGATTGATGGATACAAGTTGCGCCGTATACTAAAATTTCTGTTGGAACTGCTAGTGATTCTGCCATTGCTTTCATTTCATCAAAAGGAACTTCCCTTGATAAAACCGCTCCAACTGCTCCTTTTTTACTCCAAAAATTGATTTGGCGTGAGCTCGTTACAAGTGTTTCACCATCATAGACAAATGGTAAACGTAACTCTGGATTTTTCTTCATCGTATAAATAACTCCAGTGTCGCCTACTGTAATGACATCTGTTCCAATTTCTTTTAAAAATTGAAGATATTCTGGCACTTTCTTCATTTTTTCAGGATGAATAATGCCGTTGACAGCGATATTCGCTTTTTTTCCATATCTATGTGCTAATTCAACTAATTCGCGCTGTTCATCTCTAGTAAATGAAGCGGGCAAACGTAAACCGAATTGTTCTTCTCCAAAATATAAAGTGTCAACTCCAGCGTTTAATAATTCTTCTGCTTGGTTAAATGATTCAACAGTAGTTATGATTTCGATCATAGTTACCTCCTTCTACAACCTCATAATAGTAGCATAGGTCTAAAAACTTTCCAATAGTCCCTTATATTTAAAGTTGGATTTTCGAAAATATGTTTTAGTTTTTAATTAAAAAGTAAAAAAATGTCACAAAAATCAAAATTGATTTTTGTGACATTTATCAAATTTAAATTCAGACAGAAACGATTTCCTTTTTAACTTTTGGTTCTCTAACATTCAAAGTGATCTTTCCTTTTGAACCACCAATCGTTACTCGGTCGCCTAGATGAATCTCCCCACTAAGTAACGCTTCACTCAATCGATCTTCGACTTCTTTTTGAAGTGCACGACGGATTGGACGAGCACCATACTCTGGATCAAAACCGGCTTTACCAATAATATCAATTGCTGCTTGGGTAATTTTCACTTCAATCTCTTGATCTGCTAAACGTTTTACAATCGCTTTGCTCATAATTTGAACAATTTCACGAATTTCTTCTTTGTTCAGAGAATGGAAGACTACTGTTTCATCAATTCTGTTCAAGAATTCAGGACGAAAGGCTTTCTTTAATTCTTCTAAGATTCTTTTTTGCATTGCTTTGTGATCTTTCGTTAAATCTTGGACGTTAAATCCGACATTTTTTTCTTCTCTAATTTGTGTCGCTCCAATGTTCGATGTCATAATTAGAATTGTATTTCTAAAATCAACTTTTCTTCCCTTTGAATCCGTCAAATGTCCATCATCAAGTACTTGCAATAATAAATTAAAAACATCTGGATGTGCTTTTTCAACTTCATCTAGCAAGATAACTGAATACGGTTTTTGACGAATTTTTTCTGTTAATTGTCCACCTTCATCATAACCAACATATCCTGGAGGTGAGCCGATCAAACGACTAGTACTATATTTTTCCATAAATTCAGACATATCTACACGAATTAATGATTCTTCGCTGCCAAACATCACTTCAGATAATGCTTTGGCAAGTTCTGTTTTCCCGACACCTGTTGGCCCAAGAAACATGAATGAACCAATCGGTCGTTGTGGATCTTTCAAACCACTTCGTGCACGACGAATTGCTCTAGAAACTGCTTTAACCGCTTCATCTTGTCCTACTACTCGTTCATGCAATAATGCTTCTAGTTCTAATAAACGTTCACTTTCTTTTTTCTCAAGTTGCTGTAATGGAACACCTGTCCATTCAGAAACTACAGTGGCAACATCTTCATCAGTCACTCGATTGGCATAGCCATTCGTATTTTTTTCTTCAATCAATAAAAGTTTTTCAAGTTTTTGTGTAGCTTTCTTTTCTTGATTACGCAAATGAGCTGCGGTTTCAAAATCTTGTTTCTGGATGGCCCTTTCTTTCTCGGTAACCAAACGCTCAATTTCAGCTTTAACTACAGTCGTCTCGCTTACATCACTTGTTTGATCTAACCGAACTTTTGCTGCAGATTCATCAATCAAATCAATTGCTTTATCTGGAAGTTGTCTAGAATTGATGTAGCGAACAGAAAGGGTAACGGCGGCGCGCAAAGCTTCATCTGTAATTGCTACACTATGATGCTTTTCGTAACGTGAACGTAGCCCTCGCAAAATTTCTTCTGCTTCTTCAGCTGAAGGTTCATCTACTTGAATACGCGCAAAACGTCTTTCTAAGGCAGAATCTTTTTCAATGTATTTTTGGTATTCATCTAAAGTTGTCGCACCAATTGTTTGAAGTTCACCACGCGCTAACGCTGGCTTTAAAATATTTGATGCATCGATTGCACCTTCCGCACCACCTGCACCTATCAATGTATGCAGCTCATCAATGAACAAAATAACTTGACCATCATTGTAAATTTCGTCAATTACTTTCTTCATACGATCTTCAAACTCACCACGATATTTTGTTCCTGCTACTAAAGAACCCATATCTAACATCATCAAACGTTTTGAACGCATTTCTTCAGGTACTTCACCTAGAATAATTTTCTGGGCCAATCCTTCGGCGATAGCTGTTTTACCTACACCTGGTTCCCCAACAAGGACTGGATTGTTTTTTGTTCGTCGACTTAATACTTGGATTACTCTTTTTACTTCTTTTGAACGACCCACAACAGGATCTAATTTATTTTCTTTAGCTAGTTTGGTTAAATCGCGAGCTAACGAGTCTAAAGTTGGTGTTCCTTTAACAGTTTGGCGTTTGTCTTGTGAATTTCTGCGACGGCTAGCATTATTTTTAAGGCCTTCATTCATACCCATTTTTCGTTTAAGCATTTGACGAACAGTAGAAACATCTACTCCTAAGTTAATAAGAATACGTGTAGCCATAATACTCTCATCTTTCAACAAACTAGACAAAATTTGTTCTGTACCTATTTTTTGAATACTCATTTTTTTTGCTTCGCTATTAGCCAGTGCAAAAACTTGTTTCATTCGTGGTGAGTATGGAAGATAAATTCCTTCTACGTACTTATTTACGCCACCATAACCAATTAAATGTTCAATTTCTTCATAAATATCTGTTTCATTTACGCCTAACTCACGTAAAACTTTCCCAGCAATTCCATTAGGTTCTAAAACTAAAGCTAACAAAATGTGCTCGGAACTAACAGATTGGTGTTTTAATCTTTTTGCTTCATCTTGTGCAATTTCTAAGACTACTTGTGCCCGTTCATTAAAAAGTTCTTCCATCAATCTTCACTTCCCATCTTCATAACTTAACCGTTCTAAAAAAGCTCGTAGAATTCTAGCACGAATATGACCTTCCAGGTCACTGTAATTTAGGGTGCTTTTTGCAATTGCACTAAGCATTAAATTTCCTTCTTTTTTTGTAATCATTTTATCCTCATATAATTTTTGGATAATTGAAAATGAATCTTTTTCACTGATTGTTTCATCGAATAGCTGACTAATTTGGTCTAGCATATGTCTCTTGTCAGAAATTCGAACTTTTGCAATTCTAATATAGCCACCACCACCGCGTTTACTTTCTACTAAATAACCGCGTTGGATAGTAAAGCGAGTGTTTATAACATAATTTATTTGCGAAGGAACGCAGTTAAAGAGGTCTGCCATTTCAATCCTTCGAATCTCGATCATTTCATTTTCTTCTAGAATTTTTTTGATATATGACTCAATTAAATCCGAGGTATTTTGATGCGCCATCTTCTTCATTCCCTTTGACTAATATTGACCTTAATTATAGCTAATTTAATCAAAGAATGAAAGGAGAATGCCTTTAGTTAATAAAGTTTCAATAAAATACTATTTTAAACCAAAAAAAATACGGAATAGACTATTCCGTATTAACGCGCCCAAGAGGAGTCGAACCCCTAACCTTTTGATCCGTAGTCAAACACTCTATCCAGTTGAGCTATGGGCGCATATTCAATTCATAAAAATTATAAAACGAATTCAACAAAAAATCAATAAAAAAATCGGGAAGACAGGATTCGAACCTGCGACCCCTTGGTCCCAAACCAAGTGCTCTACCAAGCTGAGCTACTTCCCGAAAAAATAAAAAGACTACGCGCCCAAGAGGAGTCGAA
>NZ_JAFLWI010000026.1 GCF_017315945.1 Candidatus Enterococcus courvalinii | reverse complement strand
TTTAGAGTCATTATGATTAGAAGAATTAAACAAATCTAGCGATTAGTATTCTTGTATAGTTGTATTTCATAAATTTCTTTTTTTAAATCTGCAATTTCTGATTGCTGATTTGTTACTTTAAGGGATAATGATATTATTGCAAAAGATAATAATAAAATTGCAATGATATCAAAATGTAAAATGATGAACCTAAAAAAATCTAGAAATATACTCACTAGGGTACCCCTTTTCTTATCTATCATACATATAGTCGTCGAATCCTAAAGCTGCTGGTAACCCAAAGCTTACAGTAATCCCAGCCATAATCCAACCACCATTTGGCTTATAGCTTTTCTTGGTAAGTATTCCTCGAGAAACACATTGTTTAGCTGCATATCTCCCTGCACTGTACATTCCTTGAATAATTGCTATGGCCGAGGCAACAATAGCTAAAATTGTTTCTAAAGCAACTTTTCCTTGTGGTTTAGTGCTTAAAAATTCCAAATATCCATCCATTAATTGATCTTGATTATCTGGAGTTACAGTTTTTCCATAAAAGTATTCTTTGAAATATTTTACTGTTGCACTACTAGCATTATTTTCTAGGTATTCTATAGCTTTTTGATAATTTTCGTTATTTTCATTTAAAACATAGGTTTTTTCTTCTGAATTTGTTTGAGCGCTAATAGTAGCCATTGGAGATTTTTCAGCTGCAAATGTTGTAACGGTTGGCATTACGCTTCCTGTGATGGTAATGACTGAAAAGAGGCCTGCTATCATTTTTAATTTTGTTGAACTCATTTTGAACACTTCCTTTAATTTTTTTATTTACAACAAAATTGTAATTTTCGATTATATAAATAACTATCAATTATATTTTACATAGCATTTTACATTAAGCTTTTATTTTTAATTTTTAAATTATTTGAAACGAGGTGAACATAATGATTGATGTATCATACAAAATAAAGAATGAGCGTTTAAAGAAAAAAATGACGCAGGAAGATTTGGCGGAACAAATATTAGTTTCTAGACAAACTGTTTCAAATTGGGAAAATGGGAGATCTATACCAAATTATGAAAATTTAGTCCTTTTGTCCAAAATATTCAATATTCCAGTTGATCATTTTTATGTAGAAAATAATTTAAATAATGATTTTTCCTTTGTCTATAAAGGAGGTATAAAAAAACAAAAGTTTCAAGAAGATGGTTTATGGAATACTGGATTACTCGTAATGTTAATTATTTCAATCTTTATCCCTTATGCTGCTCCTATTTCCTTGTGTGTTCTTTTTACTTGGAAAGATAAAGTCAATCCTAGATTGTTTAAAGGAGTTTTTATATTTATTATTTCAATTACTACAGTTGAAATTTTAGCAATGATTTTTATATCAACTCATTTTATATTTTGAGATTTAATGGCATATGTAGAAATGTTGGATACAGAATTTTTGGTTGAAGAAATTCCGTTAGCTGATTGGTTATCACGGTCAACAAAATTTTAGGCTTTTGACGCCTGCGATCAAAAAATAAATCAGAAGGTATTATTGTTGTTAATTTTTGTTAATCGTTATTATCGTGGTTTTGATTTTTGAGTATACCCTTGTTATAATAGAGGTGCGAAACGTGATAAGTTGTTGCAAGACAGCACAAGAGCCAGACCTACTGCGAATAGGTCTGGCTCTTTTTTTCGTTAGTTGCGAGGTCTAACGTGTGGGTTGGAAAGCAACTTGCTTTCAGTCGTTGTCCTTCTTGTCCAACCAATGAGAAGCTAGTTCAATGACTAGCCCGACAAAAATCGGTGCGACGACCAACGTGATAAGTTGTTCTAACAAGACAACACCCCCTTTTGGGGCAAGCTGCCGTTGATGAGTATAGCATATTTTTTTGATTAATTTCTCCTGATGTTGTTTTAGAAATCAAGTTAAGAAAAACAGATAAACCCTTGTGTTAATAAGGTCTGATAGGTTTTGTAATGAGTTTGGTGCACCCGTGTTACTACCAGGTGCAAAAAAACGAAGTGATCAACAACTCGCTCTTGGCGAAGTTGACCACTTCGTTTTTTGTTGACTTGCTTTATTTGGTGTCAAAAATCGCGTGTAAGTTGTTTTTAGATATTTTCGTGTAGTTCGTCGGCGCAATCGTTAAAACACGGTAGAGAGACGATAATGGAGCCAGAATGGCGACTGGTAGTCGAACGAACGTGTTAGATTGCAAAAGCCGAGGGACTATACGAAAATATCGGCCATTTTCGGCAGTCGAAGGTCGGGGTTTGGGGCAGAGCCCCAAGGTCTTGGTATTAGAATTGGATTTGGTCTTTTCAAAGGGCAAGGTCTTGGAGTATTATTGACTTAACAACTAATTGGACTGAAAAAAGAGCAAAAAAAGAAGTCGAGCAACGCTACCAACGTTCTCGACCTTTACGGAAACTATCGCACTAGCTCCGTAACTCAAATTCATTATACGAATTTTTCTAGCTGACTTCAAGACTAGAGATTGCTGGTTATGAATTTTTTTAGAGTTACGTGAACTCTGAAAAATTCTTTCCACCAATCTCTTTTTTCTTTGAGGAGGAACTAAATTTGAGTAAAAATGGCACAATCGTAAATGAGTGGGAAAATTTAACAGCCTTATCTAACAGGCGGTTAAATGTACATAATATGTACACCCCCCTAAAAATACACTGGTCGATTGACCGAATCACAATTGTTGGAACGTTGAAGGAAAATATTTATTATCATACTCAAAATGATGTGCTGATTTTAAATTTTGAGCAGTTAATGCGAGTAAATGAGGGTAATGGATATTTAAAGGTTGTGGGTAATAACGGTTGGCAATTGATAGACCAACACGAGGAAAATATAGCGTATATTGAGATTTCAAAATGGCAAGAGGGCAAAGGGCGGATTGATTTTAACCCTAATAAGATTAATGAATTTTTAGCCGGTTCCATGAAAAATTTTATTCATGACATATTTTTAGATCCACATTTTTCCCGAGCGGATATTGCTTGCGATATGATTGGTGTACCAGATGAATTTATTACGCAATATCGTGTAGTTGACCCAGTTTCCTTTAAACCTATTTATGGTCGTTCAGGAAAATTAGAAACTGCTTATTGGGGTAGTCGGGCCAGCGAAAGGCAAATTCGTTTGTACAACAAGAAATTGGAACAGGAAACAAAGCGAAAAATTGTGCCTAAAGAAATAGAAACCTGGTGGCGCTTGGAGTTACAATTGCGCCGTGGTAAAGCTACTGATTGGTATGATATGGTTCAAGAAAGCTTGGATAGTTTTACCAGTCCCAATTATTTCCCCCCGGATATTAAAGTGAATGATAGAGTTATGATTTTAGGGTTGATGGCTGATCACAATATGTGGGGGCAACTTGAGCGTAGAATGAAATATAAATTGAGAAATATTTTAAAAGAAGTAAGCCAAAATGATGAATTGACGAATCATTTACGAGAAACCTTTGCTGAATCGGCAGAAGATTTGAAAATAGAATTAGATACGTGGCTATTAGGGCTTGATGTGACAGAGGGGGGAGATAAATGACTGATTTGACTGATAAAATAACAATAAAAGACCTTGCAGATGAACTGGAAGTATCGAAAACCACTATTAGAAACCACCTGCAAAGGCTTCCCGATGGGTTAGCAGTAACCAACGAAGATGGGGTTATCGCTCTAAATGCTGATGTAGTGAGGTTTGTACGTGAATCAGTAGAAATGAATCGACTTAAGGTTTCCGGTAAGGCAAGCGGTGAGGTTTCCACTAAAATTGCGCTAAGGTTTCCGCAAACCCAATTTCCTACTGACGAAACAATTGAGTTCTTAAAAAAACAGTTAGAGGAAAAGGATAATCAGTTAAAATCAAAGGATGAAATGATAAATAATCTCCTTCAGGATTTGCGTGACCAGCAAAAATACAATCTGCTTCAGCAACAAAAGTCAGACCAATTGTTACTAGAAAATCAGGAATTGAAAAGCCGAAAATGGTGGCAGTTTTGGAAATGAGATGATGTTTAAACAGTGTATTGAAAAGTATCAGAAGCCCTCTAATTATAATT
>NZ_JAFLWI010000025.1 GCF_017315945.1 Candidatus Enterococcus courvalinii | reverse complement strand
GAGATAGCCAATGTTTTTTTATAGTACGCTCATGACAGCGGTTAGTACGACTGAACCAACAGTTAAAATCAACATTGTCCAAATGACTACTTTTGTTACTTTAGAAAAAGTACTTGTTTGCTTTTTATTATTCATCGCGTTCATCCTTAAGTTAGATTCATTAGCAATAGTGTACAACCTTTTATGTTTTTGTTCAAGTTACGAAGTAAATTTCTTAATATTAAAAATAAAATATTTAAGAATGTCTTTTTTAAAACGGTGGTTCAGACCGAAAAATTATGATAAGCTCTTTTTTAGATGTTGTTTAATGACCTCTGTCAAATGATTTGCTAGTTGTCTAAAATAATCTGACTGTAATAAACAAGAAACAAAAGTGGTCATCTAAAAATGATAATCACAATAAATTAAATAAAATGAAATAGTTGTGTAAAGTATTTGCAGTATACTTAGAGCAATTAGAAAGAAGGAGTTTCATCACATGGGTACTTTTACGCCAATAGTCTTATTTTGGTATATCTTTCCGGCAATCGTTTTATTTGGTTGCCAATTTTTAGTGCGAATCTTTGCATTGAATCGTCGCTTTAATTTAAAGGCTCCTGATTTAGCTATCCCATTTCTATGGGGAGGAATGCATGAACTTTCAAGAAATATGGGAACCATTTCGGTTTTACCCTTTTTTATTATTTCTGTCCTGCTTTTAGGAATTTGTATTGCCGTTTTTCAGGCATACTATTATGAAGAAATTGTTTATTCCCGTTATCTGAAAATGACGTGGCGATTAACTTTTTTACTAACGATCATTTTGTATTTAGTGCTCATTGTGTTTAACATTGTGAGTTATTTATAACATCAAAAAAGCTGTGGAGAGTCTTTTAAAAGATTTTTCACAGCTTGATTTTTTAAAAAATAGTTAATGTAAAAAAAGTTCGTCTCAGATTTTCCAGAAAAGGTGGTAGAAAGTGGGGGATTGTGGTAGACTAATTTTAGTTAGTGGAGGAATGGGGGTAGTTTCAATGTTTATGGGCGAATATCGGCATAATATTGATACAAAAGGTCGTCTGATCGTGCCTTCAAAACTTCGTGATGAGCTTGGTGAAAAGTTCGTACTAACTCGTGGTTTAGATGGCTGTCTTTTTGGCTATCCAATGAGCGAGTGGGAGAACTTAGAAGATAAGCTTAGCGAAATGCCGTTGACCAAAAAAGATGCACGTACTTTTGTGCGGTTTTTTTACTCGGCTGCCACTGAATGCGAACTTGATAAACAAGGTCGTATCAACATTCCCAGCACTTTGAGAAGTCATGCAAGTCTAGAAAAGGAATGCGTAGTGATTGGTGTTTCAAATCGAATCGAAATTTGGGACGAAACACGTTGGCAAACGTTTTCTGATGAAGCTGAAAGTAACTTCGATGAAATTGCTGAAAATATGATTGATTTTGGACTATAGAATAGGAAGAGGCTGACCAATGACTGAAACATTTCAACACTATACAGTCATGTTGAAGGAAACCGTAGATGGCTTGAACGTTAAACCAAACGGAATTTATGTAGACTGTACTTTAGGCGGTGCCGGACATAGTGAATATTTACTAAGCCAATTGAACACCGATGGGCATCTTTACGCTTTTGATCAGGATCAAAAGGCAATTGACCATGCAAAACAACGGTTAGCGCCATATGTTGAAAAAGGAATGGTTACTTTTATCAAAGCTAATTTTAGGGAGTTAGAGCTTCAGTTGGCTGAACGAGAAGTGACAGAAGTCGATGGGATCTTGTATGACTTAGGTGTTTCTTCACCTCAATTAGATGAGGCGGAACGTGGGTTTAGCTACCACCAAGATGCACCATTAGATATGCGAATGGATCAGTCAGCACCAATTTCTGCTTTTAATGTTATCAATGAATATTCTTATCAAGAACTGGTAAAAATTTTCTTTCGTTATGGTGAAGAAAAATTTTCGAAACAAATTGCTCGTGAAATCGAGCGTGTACGAAAAGAAAAGCCAATCGAAACAACTGGCGAATTAGTTGAAATCATCAAACGTGTGATTCCAGCTCCAGCTAGAAGAAAAGGTGGCCATCCTGCGAAAAGAATTTTTCAAGCAGTACGAATTGCGGTAAATGATGAACTTGGAGCAGAGGAAACTTCTTTGGAACAAGCAATCAAACTATTGAAATTAAATGGTCGAATCAGTGCAATTACGTTCCATTCATTAGAAGATCGAATTGTTAAAAGCTTATTTAAAGAATACAGTACAGTGAAAGATTTACCACCGGGATTACCGGTGGTTCCTGATGAGTTTCAACCAGAACTAAAAGTAATCACCAGAAAGCCAATTCTTCCATCTGAAGAAGAATTAGCTGAAAATAATCGTTCACGCAGTGCAAAACTGCGAATTGCGGAAAAAATACGAGTGAAAGAGGAGTAGAACAATGGCAGAACTAAAGAGAGCACATGAATATCCATATGATTTCCCTGACATGGTGGATCAAGCTGAACAACTGCCAGATTCTAGTCAAGAGATTGTTCTACCTCAATCACCAGCTAGACGGTTGAAACGAATCTCTAATTTGGAAAAATTAGTTATCAGTGGTCTAATCGTTGCGTTAATTTCTTTGTCTGTCTTAACGATTATGTTAAGAACCAATATTAGCGGTGCAGAGCAAGCTATTACTTCGATTCAAGCAGATATTACTGAAAAGAAAACAGAAAAAACAACTTTAGAACAAGAAAAGAATGAACTTTCGCGTACAGAACGCGTGAAACAAATCGCAGAAGAAAAAGGATTGTCCATTAATGACGACAATTTAAGGAAAGTGAAGTAAATGAGTCTTAAAAATAAATTTCGGCGGTTTATGGAAAAGAAAAATCAAAATCCGATGAACAATCGCAAAAAAGTAGGTATCATTTTATTTGCTACGAGTATTGTGTTGTTCTTTTTATTTGCCGTCCGTTTCTCGTACATTATAATAGGTGGTCATGTGGCTGGTACTTCGTTATCTGAAAAAACAGAACAACTTTACAGAGGTAGTGAAGTTGTGCAGGCGAAACGGGGCACAATTTATGACCGAAATGGTGTTGCAATTGCTGAAGATGCGACCTCTTATTCCATCAAAGCGATTCTTTCAAAAACATATACATCTGAAAATAAAAAACTTTATGCTCAAGAAAAAGATTTTAGTAAGATTGCAACAATTTTAAGTGATAATTTATCAATTAAGAAAAGTGCTGCACTTAAAATCTTAAAAAATGGAGCAGATAATGAGTTATATCAAGTTGAGTTTGGAAATTACGGGCAGAATATCACTCAGGAAACAAAGCAGACGATCGAAGCACAAATGAAAGAAGCTGGTTTAGCTGGTCTTTACTTTGATGCACACAAATCGCGTATGTATCCAAATGGTATTTTTTCTTCCCATTTTATTGGATTTGCAATTCCTAATAAAGAAGGCGACGGGTTAGTCGGTAGTTTGGGACTAGAATCGGCTTACAATGATATTTTAACTGGGAAAGATGGCAAGATTGTTTATCAAAAAGACAAGTATCAAAACCCTTTACCAGGGACTGTTGCTGATGAAGTTGCTTCTAAAGATGGTCAAGATATCTACACCACTCTAGATAGTAGATTACAAAGTTATTTAGAAACATTGATGGATCAAGTTAATCAAGAATATCAGCCTGAAGAGCTAACTGCTGTTTTAATGGAAGCTAAAACTGGTGAAATCGTAGCAATGGGTCAACGTCCAACCTTTAACCCTGAAACAATGGAGGGATTAAAAGACGAAAATGCTGTTTGGCGTAATTTCTTAGTTCAAGATCGTTATGAGCCGGGTTCGACAATGAAAGTCTTTACTACTGCTGCGGCTATTGAGGAAGGCGAATATAACGAAAACGAAACATTTGTTTCTGGAAAAATCGCTGTAGCAGATGCAACCATTAATGACCATGACTTTGGAGAAAAAGGTGTATTGACAATGCGTCAAGCTCTTTCTTGGTCAAGTAACGTTGGGATGGTTATTTTAGAACAAAGACTAGGTGGACGTTGGTACAACTATCTTCAAAAGCTTGGCTTTGGTCAAAGTACTCACTCTGGATTAGATGATGAAAATGCAGGCACATTGCCAACAGAAAATATTGTTGACCGTGCAATGAGTGCGTATGGTCAAGCAATTGGTGTGACTAACTTCCAAATGATGAAGGCATTTTCTTCAATTGCTAACAATGGAACGATGCTTCAACCTAGATTCATCAGTAAAATCGTTGATCCACAAACTGGAGAAGAGCGAACATCTCAAACAGAAGTATTAGGACAACCATATTCAAAAGAAACAACAGAAAAAGTACGTGAATATATGCGTGATGTTGTTGAAAGCGAAAATTATGGAAGTGCCTATGGCGTTTATTCCGTACCAGGATATAACGTATCAGCAAAAACTGGTACAGCACAGATTGCTTCTGATTCTGGTGGTTACCAAGTGGGAGATACTTCTTATCTTTATTCAATCGTTGAAATGGTTCCTTCAGAAGATCCTGAATACGTTCTTTATTTAACAATGAAACATCCAAAAACCTACGATCGAATGGCTCTGGCAAAAATTGCTAACCCATTGATGAAACGAGCAATGGACTTCAAAGAAACAGAGGGCGACACCAAAGAAAAGACGGATCAGACAGAAAAAGTAGTGGTTGCTGATTATCGCAATTTAGAATCAGATGTTGCTGCAGCCGATGCACAAAAAAGTGGCTTACAGCCAGTAGTGATTGGTAACGGAAAGAAAGTTATCAAACAATCAACTTCCAACGGTGATAAACTTATTTTGGGTGAAAAATTGATTCTACAAACGGGCGGCGATGAGCTGATGCCTGATGTTACTGGTTGGTCAAAAGCTGATATTATGAAGTTAGGCAAAATTCTTGGTATCGAAGTCACTTTTGATGGTGATGGCTATTGCACGGAGCAAAGTCTCGCACCGTATGAAAAAATTACAGATAAAAAATTACACTTTACTTTAAAAGAGTAAGAAAAGAAATAGGAGAGAAAACAGCATGGAATGGACACAAGCATTAATCCCCATTGTGAGTAGCTGTGCAATGACAGTTGCAGTAATGCCATTGTTTATTGGCTACTTTCAAATGAAAAAACAAGGACAGGCGATTCGTGAAGAAGGACCTAAATGGCATAACATCAAAGCCGGGACTCCGACAATGGGTGGCTTAGTGTTCCTGATTGCAGCAATTTTAACTGGTATTTGGGTGGGAGCATGGCAAAATCAACTAACACCAATACTTTTTATATTGTTATTTGTTTTAGCGTTATATGGTGCGATTGGGTTTTTAGATGACTTTATTAAAGTTTTTAAAAAAAGAAATATGGGATTAAATTCCATACAAAAATTGATTGGTCAAATTATTGGTGGGATAGCTTTTTATCTTGTTTATCGTTCTGAAGGTTATCCAGGTGTACTTAACTTTTTTGGATTAGAAATTGGTTTAGGAGTTTTCTATGGTCTATTCGCAATTTTCTGGTTAGTTGGTTTTTCAAATGCAGTCAATTTAACAGATGGAATCGATGGGTTAGTTGCAGGATTAGGAACGATATCTTTTGCAACGTATGCTCTTATTGCTTGGCATCAAAATCAATTAGATGTTTTGATTATTTGCTTAAGTGTTGTTGGTGGTTTGATTGGTTTCTTTGCTTACAATCACAAACCTGCGAAAATCTTTATGGGAGATGTGGGTTCTTTAGCCTTAGGTGGTTTGCTAGCAGCAATCTCAATGATGCTAAATCAAGAATGGACGTTGTTATTAGTTGGCTTGATTTATGTTATGGAAACAGCAAGTGTAATGTTACAAGTAACTTCATTTAAGTTAACTGGAAAACGAATTTTCAAAATGTCACCGATTCATCATCACTTTGAAATGAGTGGTTGGTCTGAATGGAAAATTGATATTGTTTTTTGGTTAGTTAGTTTAGTAACATCACTCATTACATTATGGCTTGTTTGGTAGGAGATGACAGGAAATGAAAAAAATCACAACATATGAAAATAAAAAAGTCCTAGTCTTAGGACTTGCAAAAAGCGGATTTAGTGCGGCCAAATTGTTACATGAATTGGGCGCACTTGTCACCGTTAATGACGGAAAACCTTTCGATGAAAATCCAGAGGCACAAGATTTATTAGCTTTAGGAATTAAAGTAGTCACAGGAAGTCACCCAATTGAGCTATTAGATGAAGATTTTTCTGTAATGGTAAAGAATCCTGGCATTCCATATAATCATCCATTGGTAGCGAAGGCACAAGAAATGGGTATTCCGGTAATTACGGAAGTTGAGTTAGCTTACGAGGTAGCGGAATGTCCAATTATTGGTATTACTGGAACGAATGGAAAAACAACAACAACAACAATGACAGGATTATTATTAAATGCAGGAAAAAGTAAGGGAATGGCTCGTTTAGCTGGAAATATTGGCTATCCAGCAAGCAGCGTAGCTCAGGAAGCACAAGCAGACGATAAAATCGTTATGGAATTGTCAAGTTTCCAATTAATGGGTATTACAGATTTCCATCCGAGCATAGCAGTTATTACAAATATTTATGAAGCCCATATCGACTATCATGGAACACGTGAAGAGTATGTAAAAGCAAAATGGGAAATTCAAAAAAACATGACAACGGCAGATTATCTAATTTTGAATTGGAACCAAGAAGAACTACGAATGTTGGCTCAAGCAACTCAAGCACAGGTCCTACCTTTTTCAACAACAGAAGTGCTAGAACAAGGTGCATATTGTACAGATGGTATCATTTACTATAATCAAGAAAAAATTATGGATGCTTCAGATTTGGGTGTTCCTGGCGCACATAACATTGAAAATGCTTTGGCGGCAATTACGGTTGCTAAACTATATGGTGTCTCTACAGAAGCAATTAAGCAAACACTTCGTTTGTTCCATGGTGTGCCTCATCGTACTCAATATGTAGGAGAAATCCAAGGAAGAAAATTTTATAATGATTCTAAAGCAACGAATATCTTAGCAACGGAAATGGCACTAAGTGGTTTTGTTCCAGAAAAAATGATTTTATTAGCTGGTGGATTGGACCGAGGTAATAGTTTTGATGAACTAGTTCCGTCTCTGAAAAATCTAAAAGCATTGATTGCGTTTGGTGAAACGAAACATAAACTAGTTGAAGCTGGTCAAAAGGCTGGTATTCAAGTGATTGAAATAACAGAAAATGTTGAGACAGCTGTGCCACTTGCATTAGAGTTAAGCGATGAAGGAGACGTTATTTTGTTATCTCCAGCGAATGCAAGTTGGGATCAATATCCTAACTTCGAGATTCGCGGTGCGCGCTTCATGGAAGCTGTCAATAAATTAAAATAGAAAAGAAACGAGCGATAAAAATGAAAATTTTGGTTACAGGCGGCGGAACAGGTGGTCATATCTATCCAGCATTAGCCTTTGTTAATTATGTGAAGTCTCAAGATCAAGATGCTGAGTTTATGTATGTCGGGGCAAAACGAGGATTAGAAAATAAAATTGTTCCAGAGACTGGTATTCCTTTTCATACTTTAGAAATTCAAGGATTCAAACGAAAATTATCATTTGATAATGTGAAAACAGTCCAACTCTTTTTGCAAAGTATTCGCCAAGCAAAAAAAATCTTGAAAGATTTTCAACCAGATGTGGTGATTGGAACAGGTGGCTATGTTTCAGGTGCCGTTGTATATGCTGCGGCAAAGTTAAACATTCCAACAATCATTCATGAACAAAATAGTGTTCCAGGAATTACGAATAAATTTCTTAGTCGTTATGTTAATAAGATCGCTCTTTCTTTCCAGGATGCAGCACAATTTTTTCCAGAAGAAAAGTCAAGTCTGATAGGTAATCCTCGCGCACAAGAAGTCGCTGACACACCAAAATCGACTATTTTAGCCAATTTTGGATTAGCGACAGACAAAAAAACGGTTCTGATTTTTGGCGGAAGCCAAGGCGCTCTGAAGTTAAATGAAGCAGTAATGGAGTTTCTGGAAAATTTTGATGATGATAATTATCAAGTACTATACGCTTCAGGTGATCGCTATTATGAACAAATTAAAAGTCAAGTCGATGTTACCAAACAAAGCAATGTCAGTATCCAGCCGTATATTCGACAAATGGCTGAAGTGATGGCAAATAGTGATTTACTTGTAGGGAGAGCGGGGGCAACTTCTATTGCTGAATTTACAGCACTAGGATTACCAGCAATTTTGATTCCAAGCCCTTACGTGACCAATGACCATCAAACAAAAAATGCGCAAAGTTTAGTGAATGCAGGTGCCGCAAAAATGATTGCAGATAGTGAACTAACAGGCGAATCTTTAGGAACAGCAATCACTGAAATCATGAAAAATGAAACAGTGCAGCAACAAATGTCCAAAGCTTCAAAAGAGCAAGGAATGCCGGATGCATCTAAGCGTTTATATGAACTAGTTCAAACTGTTATTAAAAAGTAAAAGGTGGTGGTCTTAGTGAGTAAAAAGAAAGAACCAAATGATTTACCGAAATCATCTGATAACCAGGATGAATTAACTCCGTGGCAAAAGGCCAACCAAAAATATTTAGCTGAACATCATAAAAAAGACGACGAACTTCGCAATCATTCAGATGAATCTGATGAGAATCAAGAAAAACAGTTAGAAGATTCGTCCGACAAAGTTGAGACGGATGAACTTCCAGCATTTTTGACTGAACCAGAAGAATCAACTAAACAGACAGGACCATATAACGGTTCCTTCTTAAATCGATTGCCTAATTTAAAAAATCAGCGTAACAAAGTCTTGACGCGCAGACTATCATTGATTATTACAATTTTAGGGATTCCATTGTTATTTTTGATTTATTATATTTCTCCGTATAGTAAGCTAGAAGCAGTTGCAGTAACCGGTAATGAACTTATCCCTAGTGAGACGGTCATTACTGAATCAAAATTAAAGATTGGCGACAATTTGTGGACACAATATTGGAACAAGGATCGATATGTCAAAGAATTGAAAACCGAACAGCCTCGAGTGAAAACAGCAAAAATCAGTTTCCATTCGATTAATCAATTTGAATTAGCCATTACAGAATATAAAGATATTGCGCTGATTGCTACGGAAAACAAGTATTATCCAGTACTCGAGAATGGCATTGTTTTAGATCAAAAAGTGGACAATCCTACAAAAAATCTACCGATTCTTGAGGAATTTAAAAGTGATGCAAAAATCAAGGCATTGGTAGAGCAATATAATCAACTTTCTGCCGAACTACAAAAAGCTATTTCAGAGATCAAATATGCACCTACAGAAAGTAATGAAAACTTACTTCAGATGAACATGAACGATGGTAATCAAGTACTTGTGAATATTACGAATCTAGCTAGTCAAATGAAATATTATCCACAAGTTGCCAAAGAAATGAAAGAAAATGGTGTGATTGACATGGAGGTTGGAATTTTCTCTTATCCCTACTCAAATAGTGAAGAAGAGCAAACAGAAACTTCTACTGATGAAAAAGGAACTCAAAATACTGATACATCAACAGAAATAGAGTCTGGAGAGTCAAGTGAGTCCAGCCAACAAGCTGATGAGTCAACACCATCTTCCATCAGTTCAATCGAAAATCAATAAAACAACCTTAAAAAGTGATAATCTACTTTCTAAAAACTATAAATTTATGGTAGAATTGAAAGCAGTGAATATCTATAATATAGTATATTTAAAAACGAACGTTAGTTGTTCGCTTGTATATGGAATAGTAAGTAGGAGGGAATCCCATTCATGGCAAAAACAGGAATGTATGTAGGCCTTGATATTGGAACGACATCTGTCAAAGTTGTCGTGGCTGAATATATCGACAGCCAAATGAATATTATTGGAGTAGGAAACGCAAAATCAGAAGGGATTAACCGCGGCATTATCGTTGATATTGATAAAACAGTTCAAGCGATTCAACGTGCAGTACGACAAGCAGAAGAAAAAGCAGGCATTCAAATTAAGGGTGTCAGCGTAGGGTTACCTGCAAATATGCTTGAAGTCGAAAATTGCCAAGGAATGATTGCAGTAAATGGGGATTCAAAAGAAATCACCGATGAAGATGTCAGAAATGTGGCTTCAGCTGCCCTTGTTCGTTCAATTCCTCCTGAACGTCAGATCGTGTCAATTTTGCCACAAGACTTTACTGTAGATGGTTTTGAAGGGATTAGAGATCCTCGAGGAATGATCGGTGTGCGATTAGAGATGTTTGGTTTATTATTTACTGGACCAAAAACAATTGTTCATAATATTAGAAAATGTGTCGAAAAAGCAGGTTTAATTGTCAACGAATTAGTTATCACACCGTTAGCTTTAACGGAAACGATTCTTTCTGATGGAGAAAAAGATTTTGGAACGATTGTTATTGACATGGGTGGTGGCCAAACTACAACGGCCGTTATGCATGACAAACAATTGAAATTTACAAACACAGACCAAGAAGGTGGCGAATTTGCCACTAAAGATATCTCTATCGTTTTGAACACTTCCTTCAACAATGCAGAAGCATTAAAAATCAATTATGGTGATGCATATCCAGAAAGAACGTCAGAAAACGAAGAATTTCCTGTGGATGTAATTGGACAATCAGAACCTGTTAAAGTTGATGAACGTTATCTATCAGAAGTAATTTCAGCTCGCATGGAACAGATCTTTAATAAAGCAAAAGATGCTTTGGATCAAATCGAAGCGTTGGAATTACCTGGTGGCGTCATATTAACAGGCGGTGCGGCTAGCTTGCCAGGCGTGGTTGAACTAGCACAAGAAATTTTTGGTGTTAACGTAAAACTGTATGTTCCTAATCATATGGGACTAAGAAATCCAGTCTTTACAAACGTCATTAGTATTGTTGATTACTCAGCAAATTTAAGCGAGGTATATCAACTTGCTAAATCAGCAGTTACTGGCGAAACAGCCATTCAGCATGTATCAGTTACTGAACATGAAGCACCTTCATATGACTCTTACGAATCAGCTGAAGAAGTAACTTATGAAGAACCAGAAGAAAAAAAATCTGGTGAAAACGTAACAAGTAAAATCAAAGGTTTCTTTACAAATATTTTTGATTAATTCATCCTGGGAGGAATAAAACATGGAATTCTCAATTGATAATAATATCAATGACGGCGCAGTTATCAAAGTCATCGGTGTCGGCGGCGGCGGCGGTAATGCTGTAAACCGTATGATTGAAGAAAACGTTAAAGGTGTTGAGTTCATCACAGCCAACACAGACGTTCAAGCATTAAAAAATTCAAAGGCTGAAACTGTTATTCAATTAGGCCCTAAATATACACGCGGTCTTGGTGCTGGTTCTCAACCAGAAGTTGGCCAAAAAGCTGCTGAAGAAAGTGAACAATCATTGCGCGAAGCTTTAGATGGTGCAGACATGATTTTTATCACTGCTGGAATGGGTGGTGGTACTGGTACTGGTGCTGCACCAATCGTAGCAGGGATTGCCAAAGAATTAGGTGCTTTGACAGTGGGTGTTGTTACACGACCATTTACTTTTGAAGGACCTAAACGAGGACGTTTTGCTGCTGAAGGTATTGCTCGTTTGAAAGAAAATGTCGATACATTATTGATTATTTCAAACAATCGTTTACTTGAAGTTGTTGATAAAAAAACTCCGATGCTTGAAGCATTCCGTGAAGCAGATAATGTTTTACGACAAGGGGTTCAAGGGATCTCTGATTTAATCACTGCACCAGGCTATGTCAATCTAGACTTTGCTGATGTTAAAACAGTGATGGAGAACCAAGGAACTGCACTAATGGGAATTGGTGTTGCTAGCGGTGAAGAACGTGTCGTTGAAGCAACGAAGAAAGCTATTTCTTCTCCACTTCTTGAAACATCCATCGATGGAGCAGAACAAGTATTGTTGAACATTACTGGTGGGTTAGATATGACTTTATTTGAAGCACAAGATGCTTCTGATATTGTTGCTAATGCTGCTACAGGTGATGTAAACATTATCTTAGGTACATCAATTAACGAAGAATTGGGCGATGAAATCCGCGTAACGGTTATTGCAACAGGTATTGATGAGTCAAAAAAGGAGCGTAAGTCTAGCCGTCCAGCTAGACAACAAATGCAATCACAAGCTCAAAAACCTATCTTAGATATGGACCAAGCAAAACCGACTTCGACTGAAGATGAAAACAGCTTTGGCGATTGGGATATCAGACGTGAACAAAATGTCCGTCCTAAAGTTGAAGAATCAAATTTTGATCATGTTGAAAAAAAAGACTTTGATACATTCAGCCGCGAAGAAACAAAAGCGAATGACGATGACGAATTAAATACGCCACCGTTCTTCCGTCGCAAGCGATAAAGGAGAGGATAGAGCACATGATTGCTGACAACTTGCAAGAAATTGAGCAAGAAATTCAGGATTCGTGTGCTCTTGTTCATCGAAATCCGAAAGAAGTTCAATTAGTTGCTGTAACAAAATCAGTTGATTCAGATACAACCAAACAACTTGTTGAAGCGGGGGTTTTGCATTGTGCAGAAAACCGTGTGGACAAATTATTACAGAAGAAGCAAGACTTAGTTAATTTTCCTGAAATAAAATGGCATTTGATTGGTAATTTACAGCGTAGGAAGGTAAAATTAATTGTAAATGAAATTGATTATTTTCATGCGTTGGATAGTTTGAAATTAGCAGAAGAAATTCAAAAGCGAGCTCAGAAAGAATTGGCTTGCTTTATTGAGGTAAATGTATCAGGTGAGGAATCCAAACATGGAATTACGCCCGATGAGTTACTTTCATTTGTTGAATCTTTAGGTGATTATTCAAAAATCAAGGTAATTGGCTTGATGACTATGGCCCCCAAAGATGCTTCTGTTGAACAAATCCACAAAGTATTTGGAACACTTGAAAACTTACGTAACCTTGTTCATCAGCAAGGATTTACTCATGCACCGTGTGAAGAATTAAGTATGGGAATGAGTCAAGATTTTCCGATTGCGATACAAGAAGGAGCAACATTTATCCGTGTAGGTACAGCGCTATTCAAGGACAAATAAGGGAGGAAGAGTCATGCCACTTTTAAATAGAGGAGCAATTGCTAATTTTTTCGGATTAGCCGATGAAGAAGAGTACGAATATCCAGATTTTCCTGAAACAAAAAAACAAACGGTGACTCAGTCACAAACACAAAAAACGGTAAAACCAACAGTTAACAAACCAACGCGTGAGGCAACTCAAACAGTTACCAACCATTCGCATTACGCGACACGTGAGGAAAAACCAACTGTTGAGCAAAAGAAAGTAATTGAGCTTCGTCAAGCTCCAACACGACCAGTGAAACAAGAAGAAAAAACTGCTCGTCAATCTTATGAACCCAAAACCAATTTGGCAAATAAAATCACAGTGATGGAACCACGTGCGTATTCAGAAGCAATGATGATTGCAAAAAAAATCATTGCTGGTGAAGCAACATTAGTGAACTTTCATTTAGTGGAAGAAAAACAAGCGCGTCGCATTGTTGATTTCTTAACTGGAACAGTTTATGCATTGGATGGAGATATCAAACGGGTTGGCGATGAAATTTTTCTTTGTACACCAACTGGTATGGAAATTGATAGTTCAACTGCTCAAACATTCGCAGATGCAAATATTTTTGATCTGTAAGAGGAGGAAGGACCATTTTAATTTATCGTTTGCTTAATTTACTTAATGATGCAGTTTATCTATATACTATTTTATTAGTTATTTATGCGTTGTTATCTTGGTTTCCTGGCGGGTATCAATCTGCTTTTGGGAAATTTTTATCGAGAATCTGTGAACCATATCTTAGCTTGTTTGATCGATTAAACTTACGTTTTGGACCAATCGACCTTACAATCATGGTGGCAGTTATCGTTTTGAACCTAGCTAGCCAAGGACTAACGATGATTATTGTTTCACTTTTATAGTTTTTAGGAGGTGAGTATCATGGATGAAAATATCTACCAACATTTTCGAACGGAAGAACGAACATTTATTGATTCGGTGGGTGACTGGATTGAGCAAGTACAAAGCCAATACGCACCGTACTTAACTGATTTCTTAGATCCAAGACAAGCTTATATTTTGGAAACTTTGATTCGGCAAGACAGTGAGTTGCGTTTCACGTTTTATGGTGGGTATGAACAAGCAGAGAGAAAACGATGCTTGATTTATCCAGAGTATTACGAACCTGCTGAAGACGATTTTGAAGTGAGCTTGTACGAGGTACACTATCCCAGTAAGTTCGCTAGCTTAAGTCATGGAAAGATATTAGGTACATTGGTAGGTACCGGCATTAAACGTGCTTATTTTGGAGATATTATCTCAGATGGTGAACGATGGCAAATCTTTGTTGCAAGAGAAATTGAACACTTTGTTGTTGCTCAAATAACGAAAATTGGAAAAGTAACGGCTCGTTTAGAACCAATTGCTTATACAGAAATGTTATTGCCAAAAGATAGTTGGACACAAGAAAGAGGAACAGTTACTTCGATGCGACTTGATAGCGTCATTTCAGAAATCTATAATATTTCTAGACAAAGGTCGAAACAATTGATTGAATCTGGTAAAGTAAAAGTGAACTGGACGGAAAACACACGACCAGATTTTATTCTTGAATTATTAGATATTGTTTCGATTCGTGGTTATGGGCGAATCCAGATTCAAGAGCTTGAGGGAAAAACGAAAAAAGAAAAATATAGGGTATTATTTGGTGTATTACGCAAATAAAACAAAGAGGTGGTTTATTCATGGCTTTAACTCCATTAGATATTCAAAATAAAACATTCCCAACGAAAATGCGTGGGTATAATCAAGATGAAGTAGATGATTTTCTAGATTTAGTTGTTCGTGACTATGAGGAAGCAACAACTAAAAATCGTGAATTAGAAAAGGCAATTAAACATTCTGAAGAAAAATTAGAGTACTTCAATGAATTAAAAGATGCATTGAATCAATCGATTATTGTTGCACAGGACACAGCTGATAAAGTAAAAACAAGTGCAAGCAAAGAATCTGAAGTAATTGTGACATCTGCTCAAAATAAAGCAGATGAATTGGTTGCTAACGCTGAAAAACGCGCACACCAACTAACAACAGATGCAGAAGAAAAAGCACGTCAAATCTTAACAGATGCGACTGAAAAAGCTAAACAACTTGCAGCAGAAACAGAAGATTTGAAAAAACGCACACGTGTCTTCCATCAACGTATTAGTTTGATGTTAGAATCACAATTAGAACAAGTTAAGAGTCCTGAGTGGGATGAAATTTTACAGCCATTCTCAAGTTATGTGAATGACAGTCATGAAGTGATCAAGGAAGTTTTGGCAAAACAACTTGACAATGAAAATAATCCTGTTGTAAACTCAGAACCAGAAACGTTAGAATCTCCAGCAGTTCAAACATTCGATACGAGAGAAATTGATCTCTCTGTTATTGCTGACGAAAACGAGTAGAACAGAAAAGCACTTTGAATTCTTTTTAGCGAGCCAATGGTAGTGTGAGTTTGGCAAGACCCTCCAAAGTGAAAGATCCTCTACCTCAATTATTTCTGAAATAAAAGTAAGAAGTAACGGCTGACCTCGTTATTGGTCTCGAAGAAGTTACGCTTTTTGTAACTTAAATTTGGGTGGTACCACGGCATGTTCGTCCCTTTGGGATGCACATGCCTTTTTTTGCGTTTAGAAAAAAATCAAAGGAGTGAAGTTCTTTTATGAAAATGAAAGAGACACTACAATTAGGAAAAACAAAATTTCCTATGCGTGGTAATTTGCCTAACCGTGAAGGTGAATGGCAAAAAGAATGGGAAGAAGTAGGCATCTACCAGAAAAGACAAGAATTAAATGAAGGCAAACCAAGTTTTATTCTACATGATGGACCTCCCTATGCGAACGGTAATATTCATTTAGGTCACTCTTTGAATAAAATTAGTAAAGATATTATCATTCGCTCAAAATCAATGTCTGGATTCCGCGCACCTTACGTTCCAGGCTGGGATACACATGGATTGCCAATCGAACAAGTTTTAGCAAATAAAGGCATCAAACGTAAAGAAATGCCAATCACAGAGTATTTAGAAAAATGTCGTGAGTATGCACTTTCTCAAGTCGACAAACAACGTGAGGATTTTAAACGTCTAGGTGTCGCTGGAGACTGGGAACATCCATATGTAACATTGGACCCATCATACGAAGCAGCACAAATTCGTGTGTTTGGAAAAATGGCAGAAAAAGGGTACATCTATAAAGGATTAAAACCAATTTATTGGTCTCCATCAAGTGAATCTTCTCTTGCTGAAGCTGAAATCGAATATAAAGATGTAAAATCACCATCAATCTTTGTTGCTTTTAAAGTGAAAGATGGCAAAGGAATCTTAGATGAAGGTACTTCATTTGTTATTTGGACAACAACACCATGGACTTTACCAGCAAATCAAGGAATCGCTGTAAATGAAAACTTTGTTTATGTTTTAGTTGAAGCTGATGGACGAAAATTTGTTGTAGCAAAAGATCTATTAGAAAAAGTTCAAGCTGAAATTGGTTGGGAAAATGTTACTGTACTGAAAGAAATTTCTGGTAAAGACATGGAATTTATGACAGCACAGCATCCTTTTTATGATCGTGAATCTGTAGTCATCTTAGGTGACCATGTAACTTTAGAAGCAGGGACTGGTTTAGTTCACACGGCTCCTGGACATGGGGAAGATGACTACATTGCGGGGAATAAATATAAATTACCAGTTGTTTCACCAGTGGATTCTAAAGGTGTGTTTACGGATGAAGCACCAGGTTTTGAAGGTGTTTTTTATGACAAAGCAAATCCAATGATTACAGAATTACTTGAAGAAAAAGGCGCGCTCTTAAAATTAGAATTCTTTACACATAGCTATCCGCACGACTGGCGTACAAAAAAACCAGTTATCTATCGTGCAACACCACAATGGTTTGCATCAATTGATGACTTCCGTCAAAATATTTTGGCTGAAGTTGAAAATGTGAACTGGATTATTCCATGGGGTAAGACTCGTTTGTATAACATGATTCGTGACCGTGGAGACTGGGTTATCTCTCGTCAACGTGCTTGGGGTGTACCATTACCAATTTTCTATGCGGAAAATGGTGAAGCAATCATTACACCAGAAACAATTGAGCACGTGGCAAAATTATTTGCAGAACATGGTTCAATCATTTGGTTTGAAAAAGAAGCAAAAGATCTTTTACCACAAGGCTTCACACATCCTGGTTCACCAAATGGCGAGTTTACCAAAGAAACAGATATCATGGATGTTTGGTTCGACTCTGGTTCTTCACATGAAGCAGTTTTACGTCAACGCCCAGAATTATCATTTCCAGCAGATATGTATTTGGAAGGTTCTGACCAATACCGTGGCTGGTTCAACTCAAGCATTACAACAAGTGTGGCAATCAATGGTGTAGCACCATATCGCTCAGTTCTTTCTCAAGGTTTCACACTGGATGGTGAAGGACGCAAGATGAGTAAATCTTTAGGAAATACGATTGTTCCTGATAAAGTTATCAAACAATTTGGTGCAGATATTCTGCGTTTATGGGTTTCAAGTGTTGATTATGAAGCTGATGTTCGCGTTTCAATGGATATCTTAGGACAAGTAGCTGAAGTATACCGCAAAATCAGAAATACGATGCGTTTCTTGATTGCTAATACAGAAGATTTTGATCCAAAACAAGATGCAGTTTCTTACGATGAATTACGTTCCGTTGATAAATATATGACTGTTCGCTTGAACCAAGTGATTAAAGAAATTCGTGATGAAGGTTATGAAAAATATAATTTCATGCATATTTATCGTACAGTAATGAACTTCTTAACTGTGGATCTATCTGCTTTCTATTTAGATTTTGCCAAAGATGTTGTTTATATTGAGTCAGAAAATGACTATCAACGTCGTTGTATGCAAACTGTTTTCTATCAAACGGCTGTAGCATTAACAAAATTGTTAACGCCAATCATTCCTCATACAACAGAGGAAATCTGGTCATTCTTAAAAGAAGAAGAAGACTATGTACAATTGAGTGAATTGCCTGGTTATGAAGAATTTTCAAATCAAGAGGAATTAATGGATACTTGGGAAGCATTTATGGATTTCCGTGATAAAGTGTTGAAAGCTTTGGAAGAAGCACGAAATGCGAAATTGATTGGTAAATCTTTAGAAGCAAAAGTAACTGTTTATCCAAATGAACAAGTTCGTGAATTATTGACAGCAGTAGATGCCGATATTCCACAATTGTTGATTATTTCTCCTGACTATTTTGAAGTTGCCTCTGCAAAAGATGCTGCGCCAGCTGAAGCAGTTGATTTTGAAGATGTCGCGATTTTAGTCGAAAAAGCAGATGGCGAAGTTTGTGATCGTTGTCGCCAAATTCGTAAAGATGTTGGTGTAGATGAAAAATTACCACATTTATGCGGACGTTGTGCTAAAATCGTTGAAGAAAATTATCCAGAAGCTGTTGCAGAAGGATTCGAATAAGAAAAAAGCAAAAAAGAGCTATCCATTTGGTTGGGTAGTTCTTTTTTATGTAAACTAACTAATCAAAAAAGAAGCACATATCTTATCAACTGTTGAAGATATGTGCTTCTTTGTGTCAAAAGATTCTTTAATTTAATTTTCCACGTTCACGGTACCAGTGGTCTGGTTGCCAAATCCATTCAAAACCATCTTTTTCTAGAAGTTCGAATGCTTCATCAGGTCCCATTGAACCAGCATTATAATTAGGAAAATCTGGTTGGATCTGATCCCACGTTTTACGGATCACATCAACGATATGCCAAGATTGAGCAACTTCTTCCCAATGTGAAAAGTTTGTTCCATCACCATTTAAGGAATCTAAAAGTAATTTTTCGTAAGCTTCAGGGCTATTTTCAACCATTTCAGCGCTATTTCGAAAGGCCAGCTTGATTGGTTCAGTATCAAAACCTTGTCCAACTTCTTTTCCATTAAGTGAAAGAGAAAAACCCTCAGTTGGTTGAATGTAGATGGTCAAAACATTTGGTGGAAGGTTTGTTTCTTCGCAAGCTTCGTCAACAGAAGTTTTAAAAACATTGACGGGGACTTGTTTGAAGACCACGTTGATTCGGGTTCCTTTTTCTGTCAAACGTTTACCAGTTCGGATATAAAAAGGAACACCCGACCATCGGAAATTATCAATGGTGAATTTACCAGCAACAAATGTTTCTGTTTCAGAATGTTCATCTACTTTATCTTCATCACGATATGCCTTGAAAGTTTGTCCATCTAATTCTCCTGCTGCATATTGTCCACGAACAAAATTTTCTTTAACTTCGTCTTCGTTATAAATTCGAACAGCTTTTAAAGCTTTGATTTTTTCTGTCCGAATTTCTTTTTCAGAAAAAGCAACAGGTGGTTCCATGGCTAACAAAGCGACAACTTGTAAAATATGGTTTTGTACCATGTCTTTTAATGCACCACTGTGATCGTAATACCCACCACGATCTTCGACACCGAGGCTTTCACCAAATGTGATTTGAATATTGTCAATGTAGCGGTTGTTCCATTGTGATTCAAAAATATTATTTGCAAAGCGAATGGCTGAAATATTTTGAATCATTTCTTTTCCGAGATAGTGATCGATCCGGAAAATGTCTTGTTCTGGGAAAACTTGCCGAATTTGTTGATTCAAGTCAAAAGCAGATTGATAATCTGCACCAAATGGTTTTTCAATAATCAAACGATTGAAGCCAGTTTCGGTAACAATTTTTTCTGATTTCAAATGTGTAACGATCGTTCCGAAAAATTGTGGCGCCATTGCTAAATAGTACACACGATTCCCATTGATTTGATATTTCTCATCTAATTTGTCTGCCAATTCTTTCAGTGTTTGGTAATGAGTAGAATCATTTACGTCATGTGATTGATAGTAGAAATGGTCAGCAAATTCTTCTGCCTCTTTAGCCGTTGGATTCAATGATTGGATGGTTTCTTTGACTACTTCACGGTAGTGTTCATCTGACCAAGGACGACGTGCGGTACCAATCACTGCAAAGTGTTCATTTAAATTCCCCTTTTTATAAAGACGGAATAAGGAAGGGTACAGCTTGCGTTGCGCTAAATCGCCTGTACCGCCAAAAATCGTAAATAAAACATTTTTTTCATTTGACATGCAGATGTCCTCCTTTATAGTTTATCAACAAAAATGGTACTAGCCGCCTTGAAACTGACGGAAATTTGTTTGGTTTCGTTCTTTATCGTAATCGGCCCCTCATAAGCTGCGATATCAATGATTTCATATTCTTCATCAATATTTAGATCAATGGTTACAAGGTAGTCAAGTAGTTCCTTTTCATCTAATACACGCGCAATGCGAATATGTGTGTCAAGTGGGTAAGATTCTAATGTTTGGCGTCGTTCTTCATGAACGACTTGTTCTTTTTGTGGAATAATGCCGCCGTGAGGGCAATGCTTAGGATGATTCAAATAGTTTTCTAAACGATCTGCAAGTTGTTCTGAGGTAACATGTTCTAAGACTTCAGCGTCATCATGCACTTCATTCCAACGATAATCTAAATGTTCAACTAAAAAAACTTCCCATAAACGATGTTTGCGAATCAAGCTACTAGCTTTATAAAGTCCCGCAGTCGTTAATTGTACGCCTTGATAAGGTGAATGTTCAACTAATTGCTCTTTCACAAGTTTTGAAATCATTTCACTAACGGACGCCGGTGAGACATCCAGGCTGGATACGATTTGTTTGTTATTGACTTTCGTTGTATCGCCACCCAACTCTAAAATGATTTTTAAGTAATCCTCTCGATTTGGTGTCATGTTCGATCATCCTTTCATGGTAAAAACCATCAATAGTAAGTGTAACAAAAAAAAATGAAAATGACTATTTTTCTAAATGAAAAAATGAGGAATTTTTGTGCTCTCTTCACAAACAAAAACAGCTGACACAAATTGGTCAGCTGGATTATTTATTGGAAACAAATTAATTATTTGAACTGGTTTTTTAAGTGATTTTTGTGACAAGAAAATTGAAATAAATTATTGCTCTTTTTTACTCAAAGTATATGAAACATCTTCAGCTTCATCGTAAAATGTCATTGGTGATTGGTTTGTTAAGATGAGATGGTAACCATATTGATCACGAACAACAAATTTTTGAGTATTTAATTCGATGATCGTCGCTTGGATTGGTTGCTGATCCAAAACTAATGTATATTCAGGAAGAACAGTGAGTTGATGGATTTGTTGATGATGATCTTGAAAATACCACGTGCGAACGTAAGTCGTAGCATCAATTGTTTTTTCTTGCTTTTTTTGTTGTCTTTTTTGCACAGCGACCCCGCCGAGTAAAGTTAACAACGACATGCCAATCAGATACGAAATTCTTTTTTTCATTGAATCACTCCTTCTTAACTAAAGTGAATGGGAAGTCCATCGTCCTTTTTATGCTTACATTCATTCTACCGAAAAAAGGATAAAAATTCTCTAAGACTTTCGACTGGTTTTTCAAGTGTTTTTAGTGAAATTATGATAGGATACTAAATAGAAAGACAGGTGACAACAAGTGGAGTATCAACAAGTCGAGGTCGTCTCTTTTCTTGAACGACCCAATCGTTTTATTGCCTATTGTCAAAAAGCAGATGGCGAGATCATCACTGCTCATGTCAAGAATACAGGACGCGGAAGAGAAGTGTTTCTTCCAGGTGCGCAAGTTGCAGTGACTTACATTCCAAGTCCCAAAAGAAAAACCGATTATGATTTGATTGCGGTTAAGAAAAAAGACGTTTGGTTCAACATTGATAGTCAATTACCCAATCAATTAGCAGCTGAAGGCATTTTAAATGGGCTTATCCAGTTGCCTGAGTTGGTAGGAGAAATCATATTTTTGAAGCGGGAAGTTGTGTATCATCATTCAAAATTTGATATTTATTTGGAAACTTCAACAAATCAAAAAATTTTTGTGGAAGTTAAAGGAATGACGTTGGAAAATTTAGCTGTTGGAGCATTTCCAGATGCGCCAACGACGCGAGGACTGAAACATATCTTGGAATTGATCGATGCACGCAAAGAGGGCTATTTGACGTATGTTTTGTTTATTGCTCAATTTGAACAAGTAACAGTCTCAACGATTCATCAAGAAATGCAACCAGAATTTGCCTTGGCTATTCAATCGGCTCAAGCAGCAGGGGTTCAAGTTCTTACGTATAATTGTGTGGTGAACGCGAATAGTGTACGATTAAAGCAAAGAATTCCTTTTGATCTGGAGGCGCCATTTAAAAATCCAGTGATTGAAAATCATTAAAGAAAAGAGGACGAGAAAATGATTCATTTAGGTATTATTGGAACGAATTGGATCACCCATCAATTTGTTGAAGCAGCTTTAAGTACAAAAAAATATGAATTAACAGCAGTTTATTCAAGAAAATTGGAAAAAGCACAAACATTTGGCGGAAAGTATCCGGGGGATATCGAGTTTGCGACAGACTTAACAACATTCTTTGGCATTGCCCATATGGATACTGTTTATATTGCTTCACCAAACAGTCTACATTTTGAACAGGCTAAACAAGCGATTTTAGCTGGTAAAAATGTGATCGTCGAAAAACCAGCCTTTTCAACACCAAAAGAAATGGACGAGATCATTCATCTAGCGAATGAACAAAAAGTGTACTTCTTTGAGGCTGCTCGCAATATTCATGAAAAAGGCTTTAAAAAAGTTACAGATCACTTACCTTCAAAAGACGAAATCATTGGTGCGAACTTTAGCTATATGAAGTATTCTTCTCGTTATGACCAAGTCCTAGATGGTGAAGAACCAAATATTTTCTCTCCACATTTTTCTGGTGGAGCAATGATGGATCTAGGTGTTTATTTAGTTTATGCGGCAGTTGCTTGGTTCGGTATGCCAAAAGAAGTCCACTATTTTTCAAGAAAAATTTCGACTGGAGTCGATGGTCTTGGCTGGGGGATTTTACGCTATGATTCCTTTGATGTTGCAATCCAACCTGGAAAAATTGGCGATTCATTTATGCCTTCTGAAATTTATTTTGATTCAGGAACCTTAGTTTTAAATGGTGTGAATGCGATTGAGAAAGCAGAATTCCATGATCGAAATCACCAAGAAATTGTGGATCTAGCAATTCAAGCCGCTGAGAATCCAATGGTGGAAGAGGCAGAAGACTTTGCGAACGTATTGACTCATCGTGAAGATCGTGCATGGGGGTTATTGTATGAAGAATGGGTCGAATTGGCACGTAACGTGAATCAAGTCGTTTATGATTTAAGAAAAAATGGAGGCATCACTTTTGATGCAGATAATGAGGAAGAAATTTAATGAATGAATTTATACAAGCATTTCCCGAAAAATGGCAAGAAAAATGGACGAGTCAAGGATTTGAAGAACCTTCTTTGATTCAACAAGCTGTTTTTCAAAAATTACGTGAAAAAGAAAGCTTGGTAGCCATATCCCCAACTGGTTCTGGCAAAACCTTAGCTTATCTTTGGCCATTATTGCTGAATGTCCAACCACAAGCTGGTAGCAGTCTACTTATTTTGACTTCGTCACAAGAGCTGGCAATCCAAGTAACGGAAGTAGCTCGCACATGGGCAGCCTTAGTTGATCTAAAAGTTCAATCGTTACTTGGCGGTGCCAATGTGAAACGACAAATTGAAGGGCTAAAGAAAAAACCAGAAATCTTAGTAGGGACACCAGGACGAGTGTTAGAATTGATGAAAGCTAAGAAACTAAAAGCACACCAAATCCAAACAATGGTATTTGATGAAGCCGATCAGTTATTTGATGAAAGCAGTGTTCAATTAGTAAAACAAATCTTGCATCAAGCGCCCGTTGATTATCAATTCGCTTTCTTTTCTGCTACGGCCGATCGTTTGTTGGAAATGTTTGAGGAAATTAGCGGAAAACAACTCCAAGTGGTAGATGTTTCTAAGGAAGACGAGTCAAGAAAAGGACTACAGCATTACTTTTTACGTGTTCCTGCACGTAAAAAAGATGACTACTTGCGTCGTTTGATGCATGTGGCTGGTTTTCAAGGTTTAGTCTTCTTTAACCAATTAAGTGAATTAGGTCTGATGGAAGAAAAACTAACGTTCCGTGGTGTAACGGTTGGAAGTTTAGCTTCAGATCAAAACAAATTGCTTCGAAAAGCAGCACTAGATTATTTCAAGGCAGGTAAAACGACAGCCTTGTTGACAACAGATGTGGCTGCTCGTGGTTTAGATATTATTAAATTACCTTATGTTATCAACGCGGAAGTTCCGTTCAATGTCGAAACATATCTTCACCGTTCAGGTCGTACGGGACGAATGGGCAATGCTGGTACAGTCATTACTTTGGTTCAAGACAATCAGTTAAGAGATATGAAGAAAATCGCGCGTGAGGCGGACATCACAATAACTGAAATCTATTTGTACGGTGGGATGCTGCATCATGAGCCCGCTGAAAAAGAAGAAAAAACAGAACGTCCACTAAAAAAAGCGGATCGAACAGTCTCGAAACACACAAAAATGCTTCCTGAAACAGAAAAAGTAAATAAAAAAAGTAAGAACAAGAAGAAAACAAAAAAGCAAAAAAATAAAGGAGCAAGGCGCAAATAAGCGCCTTTTTGTGTTATTATGTTGAAAACGGCATCAATGAAAACTCACTAAAGGAGGGTTTGTATGAATGCTCGCAAGAAAGAAATCATCCATTTATTAACAATCAATCAACACGGCTTAACGGCAAGTGACGTAGCCAAACATCTTCACATCGATCGAAGTAATGCAAGCCGTTATTTAAGTGATCTATATAAAGAGCGACAAATCATGAAAACCGCTGGTCGTCCGGTGGTTTATTCTATGTCCAAAGAAGCAAAAGAAGAAGTCCATGTCGACTCATCAACACAAGTGACCTTTGAAACATTAGTAGGAGAAAATGAGTCGCTAAAAGTGAGTATTCAACAAGCAAAAGCAGCAATTCTCTATCCGCCAAGAGGATTACATACGATTATTTTCGGGGAAACAGGTACAGGAAAATCGATGTTTGCAGAATGTATGTATCATTTTGCAATGGATTCTGAAACTTTGGCACCCGATGCACCATTTGTTTCGTTTAACTGTGCAGATTACGCGCAGAATCCTCAATTATTGTTTGGACACATTTTTGGAATCAAAAAAGGTGCCTACACAGGAGCTGCAGAAGATAGCCCAGGTTTAATTGCAAAAGCAGATGGCGGAATTTTATTCCTTGACGAAATTCATCGTCTTCCACCAGAAGGACAAGAAATGTTGTTCACTTTTATTGACAAAGGAATCTATCGACCATTAGGGGAAAGTGCGCAAGTTCATGAAGCAGCTGTACAAATCATAGGAGCTACAACAGAGTCTTCTGAAAGTTTTTTGACAACGTTTAATCGTCGGATTCCAATGGCAATTACATTGCCAAACTTAGCTTCCCGTTCATTGGATGAACGGTATGAAATCATTTCGCTTTTCATTAAACAAGAGGCGAATCGATTGAATCAACGAATCGACATTGAGCGAGAAGCAATTTTAGCATTTATGCTCTATGATGCAGAAGGAAATATCGGGCAAGTGAAACGTGATTTAAAATTGGTTTGTGCAAAATCATTTCTGCATTATCGCACGCATAACGAGAAAAAATTGATTATTCGTAAAGAAGAACTTTCGTTGCAAGTTCAAAAAGGCTTGTTAAAAATCAAGGAACTTCCAGAACGCTTAGATCATTTTATCGAAAGCAAAAGCCAATACCTGACCTTTGAGCCAGGATTGGCAGATGTTGTTTGGTCACAAGATCCTGAACGTAATATGCAAGTTTATAATGATATTGAAGAAAAAGTAGCTAGTTTGGCTGAAACTGGTGTGGAAAGTATTGATTTAGAAGCACTGATTTCAAAAGATGTTGATGAGTACTTTGAAACTTATGTCGAAGAGTTAACGCAAAGCAATATTCCTAAAGATTTGTTGCCAGATGACATTTGGCAGTTGACGAATCAACTATATGATGTGGCAGAAGAACGATTGGATCGGATTTATAATGAAAAAGCGCGATTTGCTTTTGCTTTACATTTACAAAGTACATTAGATCGGGTACGTGATGGACACATGATCGTTCATCCGGACTTGAATAATATCCGCAAACATTTTAAGAAAGAATTTCAAGTCGCCATTGATTTGTCTACCATTATTGAAGATGAATGTGAAGTGGAGATTCCGTTTGATGAAATAGGCTTCATCAGCATGTTTTTGTCAATTAATTTAGGTGAGAGTGAGCGAGTCAAAGAAAATAATGTGGATGTCCTTGTGTTGATGCACGGGCGCCAAACGGCTTCGAGTATGTTGGAAATGGCACAAGAACTGCTTGGAACGAAAATCGGGGCAGCATTTAACATGCCACTTGCTATGGAAGTCCAAACGATGTATGAAGAAGTCTTAACTTATGTGAAAGCTCGTCAAGCACAACTAAGCAATGGTTTGCTGTTATTAACTGATATGGGTTCCTTAAACACATTTAGTAATTTGATTTATGAAGAGACCGGTGTTCGGACAAAAGCAATCACGATGACAAGTACGATGATTGTGATTGAAGCAATCCGAATGGCGAACGTCGGAAGAAGTTTAGAAGATATTTATCAAAATATCCAATTATCCTTTGAATCAATTGTTCGTGACCAATTCAAGTTGGGCGATGTGGCGGATAACCAACGTAAAAAAGCAGTTATCGTGACTTGCTTTACTGGGGAAGGCGTAGCTGCGAAGCTTTATCAACGGATTGCACCAGTTATCAATCAACAAAAAGTTGAGTTGATCCAAATGCAGTTTTTAGAAAGAGAATCTTTCAAAAAACATATCGATGCTCTTTTAGAAGAATATGAGATCAAAGCGATTGCTGGGACAGTGGATGTCGATTATCAAAATATCCCGTTCTTTTCGGCATACGATATTTTTAATGATGAGAAATTAAACACATTGAAGCGGATGGCTGACGATGAAATCCCAATTGATAAGATTGTCTATTCGTTAAAAGACTCGTTGTCATCCATTCCAGCAATAGATGAACTGATTTATTCGTTACAAAAGGTAGTTCAACAAGTTCAAACAGATATTTCAATCATCGTGGAGCCAGGTGTGGATGCAGGCATCTTGATTCATTTAGCATTCATGATTGATGCTCTTATCAAAAACGAAGAAAGTCGGGTCTTTAAACAGCTTTCTGAGTTTGCCAAGAAATATCGACTTGAGATGGACATGGTTCGTACGAATTTAATGCCATTAGAAAGAAAATATCAAATTAAAATCTCGGAAGATGAGATTGCTTATCTTACACAGATGTTTTTGGAAAATAAAATCAAAAATGAATAAAGTATACAGTAAAGCACACTAATTACTATTTTGCACACAAAACGTAAAGTGTGCGCACTGATTTAACAGACTAAAAGGCGTGAAAACGCTATTTTAGTCTGTTTTTTATTGGCACGCTTCTTGCATTATAATAAAGTGTAAAACAAATTAGAGGGAGTGGAGAAAATGGTGAAAAAAACGATCATGTTAGTTTGTTCCGCTGGAATGAGCACAAGCCTACTTGTAACAAAAATGCAAAAAGCAGCTGAAGAAAAGGGAATCGATGCAGACATCTTTGCAGTTTCAGCTTCAGATGCAGACAACAATTTGGAAGCAAAAAATGTAGACGTACTCTTATTAGGACCGCAAGTCCGCTTCATGAAATCCCAATTTGAACAAAAATTAGCACCAAAAGGCATTCCTTTAGATGTAATCAACATGCAAGATTACGGCATGATGAATGGTGCAAAAGTACTTGAACAAGCAGAAAGTTTGATGAAATAACTGATTAAGACATTTGGAGGAAAACACACGTGGAAGATCAACAAAATTTAGAAGCAATCATGGGTTTGATCATGTTTGGTGGTAATGCAAAAAGTGATGCAATGGAAGCAATTGCGGCAGCGAAAAAAGGTGATTTTACCTTAGCAGATCAAAAGATCGCGGATGCTGAAGAATCATTAGTCCAAGCACATCATTCACAAACAGAAATGCTAACACAAGAAGCACAAGGAAATCATGTACAAGTGACTTTATTAACGGTTCACAGCCAAGATCACTTGATGACTTCAATCGCATTTACAGACTTAGCAAAAGAAATTATTGATATTTATCGTCGCTTAGGAAATGAGTGATACTTCTTTTTTGAACGGGAGAAGTTATACGCCAACACCTTCTTTTTTGAACGGAAGAAGAAAAAAATTTTTGAACGGATTTTTTAACTTGGTATAGGGAGGCAACTCTTTGTATAAATAAACTTATAGGAGGAACAATAAAATGAACGGATTAACAGCTTGGATGGAGAAACACATCCTACCGGTTGCCGCTAAAATTGGCGCGCAGAAGCACTTAGTTGCTTTACGTGACGCTTTTATCGGTACAATGCCTGCAACGATGGCAGGGTCTGTTGCTGTAATGATCAATGCAATCATTCGTGATTTGCCACAGCAATTTATTAGTACTTATGCAGATAGTTTAGCAGCAGACAAAGGTTTCTATGCAGTATTGAATGTTATTATTGGGATCAACGGTTTTGTTTGGAACGGAACACTAGCTATCGCAGGTCTGATTTTTGCCTTTTCTTGGGGCTATAACTTAGCACGTGCTTATGGTGTCAATGACCTAGCAGGTGGTATCGTAGGGTTAGCAACGTTGATTCAAGGAATCGCGTTTGGTCCTTCCTTATCAGCAGCACTAAATGTGGATGTTCCAGCAAATGTAGCAGAAGCAATCAACAACAGTGGTGTTGGTGCGACTGTAGCAGATGGAACATTATCTGTTGGTTTATGGGGATGGTTGAATTTAAATCACCTAAATGGAAATGCTTACTTTACTGTTATGATCATGGGTGCCATTTCTGTTATTATTTTCTGTAAATTGATGTTAGCTGACATTACGATCAAAATGCCTGATTCAGTACCGCCGGCAGTTTCTAAAGCCTTCGCAGCTATTTTGCCAGCAACAATCGCTTTATATGTAATTGCAATTATTAACTATGTTGTCGGACGTTTCACTGATGGTCAATTGATTATTGACTTGGTTCAAAAATACATTGCTGAACCATTCCTTGGTCTATCACAAGGGATCGGCGCTGTATTGATCGTTACAGTCTTTGTGCAAATTTTCTGGTTCTTCGGGATTCATGGTCCAAACGTATTGGCACCAGTATTAGAAGGTATCTGGGGACAAGCACAATTGATCAATATCGATATTTTCCAAAAAGGATACAACGGAAAAACAGGGACACCAGCTGTTTTAGATGCAATTGAAGACGGCAAAGCTTACATGTGGGTTCGTGGTTCATTTGATGCGTTCGCTTGGTTCGGTGGTTCAGGTGGGACAATCGTTCTCTTGATTGCTATCTTGATCTTCTCAAAACGTGCGGATTATCTAACAGTTGCAAAACTGTCAATTGGACCTGGTCTTTTCAATATCAATGAACCAGTAATGTTTGGTTTACCAATCGTATTGAACGCAATCATGTTCATTCCTTTCTTGATTGCACCAGTGGTTGCGACAGCAATTGGTTGGGTAGCAACTTACCTAGGTCTGGTCGCACCGGTATCACAACAAGTAACATGGGTTGTACCGCCATTCTTACTATCATTCTTAGCAACAGGGGCTGACTGGCGTGCGCCAATCGTAACCTTAGTATGTATGATCGTAACCTTCTTGATCTGGGCGCCATTTGTTATTGCAGCAAACAAAATGGATCCTAATGCAGGGGAACAACTATAATTAAGTAGAGATAGACTGCTGACGCTTCCAGTGAGGTGGAGGCAGTCTTTTTTGTAAATATTAGGAGGATAAATCAATGATTACAATCGCAAGTGCAATGCAGCAAGATGCTATCAAAGAACTTTTAGAAGGATTCAACGAAGATGGAATCAGTTACCAATTTAAAGAAAAACAAGGAATCAAGCTAATGTTTGAAACAACGGCAAGTGATCCGGAAGCAGCCGCTAAAAAGGCGAAAGAGCTGATCAAAGCACAACCTTGGGGATCAGTTTTATATTTCCAAGCAACTGCAGTATAATAAAAGTGTTTGAAAGATAGGATGGTTTAAATGATAAAAAATGGCTTATTTTTATGTAGTATTGGCTCTTTAGTGTTATTGTATAGTCTAAATCCCAATACCCAAAGTTATGATTTATATAGCATGGTTACAGGCTTGTTTTTGTTAGGCTTAGGTATCTATTTCTTTAAAAAAGGAAAGAAAAAAGAAGTAAAGGAGAAAAATAACTAATGGAACTTACGAAAAAAATGAATATTCCGGCATCGTTCTTTTACGATAAAGTTATGGACTCTGTTCTTTTTGATGTACGTAAAGCAACAGGGAAAAGTATCACACGTAAGCAGCTAAATAACTTTGAATATGTAAAAGTATTTTCTAAATCTAGCCGTGCTCGAATCAAAATCGAGGAAGTCATTGAAAACCAGTCTTATAAATTTCGGACATCAACGACTAAAAATGATTTTGTGGTTCACTATCAAATCAAACCAATTGATGATTCCTCGTGTGAGATCCATTACACGGAACAAATGACTTCGCATGGTGTATTACAAAAGTTGAATGATATGGTTTTGGGCACAATCTTGATGTACTTCAAACGTCGCCAATTCAAAAAAATGTTGACGATGATTGAAGAAACCTATTAGGTTATCATTACATGACGAAAAGAAAAAGTAAGTTGTAAATGGACTGATTGAGCGTGGATTGGAGTTTGCAAAGAAAACTCCAAGCAAGTCATCAATCAGTTTTTTGTGTAGGAGGAGTAGCAAGAATGAATAAAAAGGTCAAAGAATTAGGCAGTGCACAAATCGACGAGATGTTTGATTTGGCTGCTTACGCATTTAATTTTGAAGATACGTTTGAACGTCGAGAACGGTTTCAAACTATCGCAGAGCACTCGTGGAATTATGGCTTTTTCAATGAAGAAGAACAATTGATGAGTCAAGTGATGGCGACACCATTTCCGGTTGCTTTTCATGGAAAAGACCTGTTGATGGCTGGAATCGGCTATGTTGCTTCGTATCCAGAGGCAAGAGGACAAGGCGGAATCAATCAAATCATGGAGCGAATTCTTACTGATTGTCGAGAAAGAGATGTGACATTGTCTTATTTAGCACCATTTTCTTATCCTTTTTATCGTCGTTATGGCTATGAACTGTTATTTGAAAAGGTTCATTATGAGTTAGCTAGTCGTGATTTCCCTGCAGTCAAAAAAGTGCCAGGGAAAATGGTTCGGACTTCATTTGATAAAGCCCAAGAAGCAATAGCTGAGATTTATCCCCAAATGTCACACAACCAACGTGGTGCAGTAGCACGAGAAACTTGGTGGATTGATTTTAAATTCCGCCAAAAGAAAGGTCATCAGTTTGCCTTATATTATGATGAGTCTGGTGCAGTAGCGGGTTATTTAGTTTATCGCTTGGAAACACCAACTTTTACTATTGTCGAATGGGGTTATTTGACACATACTGCGTTTCAAGCACTTGCTCGCTTTGTTGGTTCACATAGTGGGGCGTTTGAAACATTTGCGTTTGCTTGTGGCTATGCTGGGAATAATCTGAATGCGCTACTTGCAAATCCTTTTGCAAAAACAACAATCACACCAGATATGATGGCAAGAATTGTTGATATAGCTAAATTTTTAGCCATTTATCCATTTCCAAAAACACAAGGTGCTTTCGCTGTTGAAGTAACGGAAGATGCTTATGCAGAGTGGAATGAAGGTGTTTTTGAAGTGGTTCTAGTGGAAGGGGAAGTTCGGGTCAAGCAAGTAACAGACTCCATGTTGCCAAAAGTTAGTGGAACGATCCAAAGTTTAACGCAATTATTCATGGGTTATAAAAAAGTTCAAGAATTGGTTTTCCAAGAAAAATTGACTTGTTCAGAAGCATTAGTTGAAAAATTGGCGGAACTGATTCCAGATCAAAAACCTGTTTTAAATGATTATTTCTAAAAGAAAAAGAGTCAGGCAAAAGGCGTGCGCGCCTTGCCTGACTCTTTTTTACTCTTTCATTTGCTCATGAATTTTTTCGTCCGTGTTTTATCATGGACGCAATCAGTTCCTACTGAGTCGGTTTTTTCTTAAATTTGAATTTTTTGCTTGGTGATTGAGGGTGATCTTCTTTATGTTCCTGAATAGCTGCTTTTGAAATTTTTTCTCGATCTTTCTTTGAGGCGTCGAAACGTTCGGCATAAATTTTTTCTTTCGGCTTTTCTGTCATCAAAAATTCCTCCTAAGCATAAGATTTATTTATACTCTAAGTGTAGCATCAGCGAGTAGTAGATGGCGAATAGTTTGCTTTTAGGAGGAAAAGAGCAAGAAATATTCGCTTTTTATGAGAGGAAAGCTTGCAAGGAAAAATCAAAACAGCTACAATAACTCTGTTGGACTTAAATTGTTCAAAGTAATTTTTATGTTTTAATCAATCGTTAAAAAGTTCCCTTAGTTAAATGGATATAACAAATCCCTCCTAAGGATTAGTTGCTGGTTCGATTCCGGCAGGGAACGTAAAAAGAAGCTTCTAAACATTAGTTTAGAAGCTTCTTTGTTGTTTTTTGTGTCGAATGTGTGCCAATTTATTTCAAATACTAGTTTTTAACTAGTAGACTATTAATTACAACTTGCTACATTGCATCTAAAATTCATGTAAAGGTCTCAAAAACCCCTCCACACAGTGTGGTGGAGGGGTTTTTTTATCAGATAAATAATCTAGGGAAACTATGCCCAATCACCATTTCTAAAAATTGGAACAGTTGAACCATCTTCACGAATGCCATCAATCGACATTTTATTTGAGCCAACCATGAAGTCTACATGGGTTTGGCTACGGTTCAAACCAGCATCTGCTAGTTCTTCTTCGGTCATTTCTGTTCCACCTTTTAAGTTAAATGCGTAAGCCGAGCCAAGTGCCAAGTGATTTGAAGCATTTTCATCAAATAAGGTATTGAAGAAAATAATTCCAGATTGAGAAATGGGTGAGGGGTCAGGAACAAGAGCAACCTCGCCTAAATGACGTGCACCTTCATCTGTGTCCAATAGTTTTGCTAAAACTTCTTCACCTTTTTCAGCGGAAAAGTCAACTACTTTTCCATCTTTGAAGGTAAATTTCATTCCTTCGATAATAGTTCCAGCGTAGCTTAAAGGTTTAGTGCTAGAAATAAAGCCATCCACACGGCGACTGTCAGGAGCTGTAAAAACTTCTTCGGTAGGCATATTTGCCATGAATTTTTCATTGCGTGCATTCAAGCTGCCAGCTCCCTCCCATAAATGATTTTTTGGTAGACCAATAACCAAGTCGGTACCTGGTGCCGTGTAATGTAAAGCAGTAAATTGTTCTTGATTTAATTCATTGGCTTTTCTCGCTAATTTTTCATCATGATTTTTCCAGGCAAGTACAGGATCGTCTTCATAAATGCGAGTAGTTTTGAAAATTTCATCCCAAAGTGCATCCACTTGTTCTGACTCAGGTAAATCAGGGAAAACTTTAGCTGCCCATTGTTTACCTGCGGCAGCTACAACTGTCCAACTTACTTTATTTGCTTGAGTCGCTTTACGCAAATTCATCATTGCTTTGCCAACAGCAGCTTGGTAACTTGCTACACGGTTGCCATCGACACCAGCTAAAGAGTCAGGATCAGCAGAAACGACGCTAATTCGACTCGCACCTTTTGCTACCCAATCATTTGTTTGATCGATTTTATATTGTGGAACATTTTCGATGCGATCTGTTGCTGCATGAGTTAAAAATTCTTTTTGAATAGGATCATCTGTCCATTGCACAATGACTTCCGCAGCTCCCAATTGGTATGCTTCTTTCGTAATCAGGCGTGCTAAAGGTGCTTGGTCAACGCTGATTTGTAAAACAACTGTTTGACCTTCTGAGACATTGATTCCGGTTTCGGTGATTAAGCGTGCATATTTCTCAATATATTTATTAAAATTTGCTAACATGTATATTACTCCCCCTCATTATTTGATTTAATAACCAGTAATATGATAACATTTATTAATAATAGAAACAATTGGCAAATAGCGAACTGAGATGTTTAGTTTCATGATTTTTATAAAAATAGAAATTAAGATTATTGCTGTGGTAAAAGGGTAGACGTAGAGTAAAAAAACAAATTTTGCATATCAAAAAAAACGTGTTACAATTAAAATAACCAACAGGTGGAAGCGTTATAAATAATTTTTGAGGAGATTAAAAAATTATGGCAAGAAAAAAGACGATTACCAGAGAGCAAATTTTAGCTGCTGCGTATGAAGTAGTTGCTACAGAAGGTTTTTCAAGATTTACTGCACGAAATATCGCCAGTAAAATGAAATGTTCGACACAACCAATTTATTTGGAATTCAAAAATATGGATGATCTAAAAACAGAATTATTTGAACAAATTTATAGTTATCTAAGCAACGAAGTTTTTCCGGTCGAACATACTGGACACAAAATTATTGATTTGGCTTACAATTATATTCATTTTGCTAACAGTGAGAAAAGATTATATCGCTCTTTGTACTTGGATGAGTACGGTGGGGGAGAAGCAATGCAAGAATTTTCTTATAATTATTTCACGGATGCAGTCAAACAAGATGCTGCATATGCAAATTTGTCAAAAGAACAAATCGAATCACTTCATAATGGTACTTGGATCGTCGCAACGGGAATTGCTGCATTGATGTCTTCAGGAATTATTCATCCAACAGATGTTCAAATTGAAAAATTGATTCAAGACAGTATCGATGCCATTCTTGTACAAGAAGAACCAATCAAGGTGGATTATTAGTATTGGACTGTGCTGTACTGCCCATTGTATTTACATAAGATCGTTGAATCATTTTTTTTGAAAAGGTGTGCCAAAACTTTGGTATACCTTTTGTTTTTTGCGTTGAGTGAGTATTAAATAAAACAAAAAACCGCTAAAAATCATTATTCGATTCGTAGCGGTTTTTTGTTTTATTTAAGTGAAGCATCTAGAACGAATCAGCTTTCGCTACAAGTGCTTTAGCAAAGGCTTCAAGATTTTCAATGTCTTCTTCTTCGGCATTCAAGTCA
>NZ_JAFLWI010000024.1 GCF_017315945.1 Candidatus Enterococcus courvalinii | reverse complement strand
GTATCCTTTTTGTGTATTGTTCATTGAGTGTATCAAATTTTTGCCAACTGATTATGGATCAAACGTAAAATATAATAGCTTTCAACTAAAGGAACCTTTAAGTTCACTCTTTTCTCTAACGGAGCAATTAAACTTTGAAGCATTGTATAAAACGGATCTTGAACCATTTGATCCAACTCTGTTTTTTCGGCAGTCAACGGTTCATTTAATACGATTCGTTCAATCATCCCTGCTGTGTGCATAACCAAATTGATTTTAAAGCCATATTCTTTGTTAGCTAATCCAATACTTTCTGTCACATCTTCAGCAAAATCCCAAATAGGATCAATCAGTTTTCTTCCATTAATAAAAGTAAAGTTATCTGATATGAATTCCACACATGTTTCTTTCGCCGTTTCTTCAGTTAAAGAAACCTCTGGTGCTTCTTCTAAATCTGCTTCAAGTAACAATTGGTCTAAAATCAATTCAATATTTTGATCAATAAAGCGCTCAAGCGGAATAAACGGTGCCGCAATTTTAGGATCAGTGATTCCTGTAGTAGCAATCACTTGATAATCTGCTTGAATACGCGGTAGTTCTTTTTCTAATTCAACGATGGATAAAGCTAAAACCGTCAGTTCTGCTTCTTGTCGTTTACTTACCGCACGCTCAATCAATTCCTTGATTCTTTTTGCCGTACCTTCTCCTGAAGCACAAATAGCTAAAATTGCTTTTCGCTCTTGAACTGGCTTCTCACTAGCTGTCACAGGAGAAACAGCCGCGTACCCACGAAAGTTTTTTAAGGAGTCATAAAGCGTGTCTAGATCTGTTCCTAAAACAGAAACTTTTCGAACAGTTTCTAAAACTAATGATGTTGTCACCATATCTACTGTTCGAATCGGAATTCCTGTCTCTCGCTGAATTTGCGTATTGAACGAAGCCAATGAGCCCATATCAACTAACAGGATAACACCGCTTCCTTCATCAACCTCTTGAACCTTTCGTTCAATTCGGCTAAGAGCCGTTTTAGGATCCATGTCCAACGGCATATCAACTGCTCGAACATTTTCAACATCTAAAAGTTGTTTTACTACTTGAACCATACTACTAGCTGTACTGTTTCCGTGAGCTGCGACCACAACGCCGATGCGGCCAGTTGCTTGATTTGCTCGTAAAGACACTAGCAAGACTGTCAAATAATAATCTTCACTTTCTGGAATACGAACTTGAAAGTATTCTTCAATGTATTTACGGACTTCTTTTGCAACTGCATACTCTTCTGGAAAATCAAACGTCATTTCTCGAATGTTATCATTCGTGTGTCGTTCTTCCCCTAAATTGATTTTTTTCAAAAATGAACTGATATGCAAACTCATCGCATAAATAAAATTCTGTTGAAATTCATAAGGCAAAGAGTTCTTAACCATACTATAAATTTGATGTGTCACTTCAATGACTTTAGGATCAACAAATTCAGCCAATTTATTATCAGCATTGAAAGAAAATCCATGATCTTTATAAAAAGATTTCAAATGAATATTGATATCTGTCGAAATAAAATGGTTGATTGCTTCTTGATCTAAGCCATCAGATTTCAACAAAGCCGCTTTGTCCCCAATAATATCGTATAAGTTATAAGGCAATTCATACGAGTCTGATTGGATTTTCATCATGTCATCGTTTGGTACGATGGTTAATTTTGGTTCTAAAATTTTTGATAGCTCTGCCATTGCTACGCGGTTGCTAGCTAATTGAATTAGCCCGCTTCGAATCCCTTCTGTCAAATCACTAACAGTAATCGAAATTTCAGGTGAGTTCATATGGTTTAGGAATCCACGTGCGCAAATCAATTGAATGTTTGATTTCAATTGTCCAATATTCCCATAAGTAACGCTACCAATCAAGGCTTTAGCAACATCTTCTGTCAGAGAAATTTTTCGTTGGATTCGATTCGCTTCATGAGCAATCATAATCTTTACCAAATCGACTTTTTCATTAGCAGGTCGCTTTTCGAAAGACGGTAGTTGGATGTTGATTGGAATCCGTCTCACAAACGTTTCCAATAAGGAAGAACCTGGGTCTTCTGTCGTTGCACCAACGATGCGGACATTTGCTTCATGTGATTTTGTTGTCTCACCTAGTCGGCTATAAGTTCCGTGATCCATAAAATAAAAGATCATTTCTTGTCCTTCCGGCGGTAAACGATGAATTTCATCTAGAAAGAGCATCCCACCGTCTGCTTGGTCGATAATCCCCATTTTTTCTTCAGCCGCACCCGTAAATGCTCCTTTTGTATAACCAAAAAGATGACTCATCAATAATTCTGGATTATTTGCATAATCGGCACAATTAAACACAATCAATTCTTTTTCTTCATCAATCACATGATTTGCTTTGGCGAAATGAAACATTGCATGTGCAAAATAAGTTTTCCCTGAGCCAGTTGGCCCTGTAATCAAACAATTTAACCCTCTAGGCGGATATAAGATGGCAGCTTTTGCCTGTTCAACAGCATTTTTCATACTGCCATTTTCACCAATAATTTTGGAAAAAATATCTTTTGTATCAATATGAACGATTGGTTCCTCAACTGGTAGAACATCCTCTTTGTAACTAACCACGTGCTTGCTTACAGGTTTTTGATATACGTCTGCCTTTTGATATATGTAACGGACTGGTCTGCCATCGGACTTGACTAATTTTCCTTCACGAACTAACTGGTTTAAATCTTTACTACTATTTGTTCGTTGAATTCCTAATATTTCAGCGATTTCTTGAGTGGTTACTCCTTGATCGGCTTCTGCTTTTGTTAAATGAGCGGTTTTTTCTTTGACATAGAGATAAATTCGGTCAATACGCTTTGTCAATTGATACGCCCCTTCCTGTGTTTCCAAATTTCCTGCTACACTATTTTTCTTACTATTATAGAACAAACATAACTAAAAATAGCTAACTACAAAACATAATACTATGGATTTCTAGAGGATTCGTCAACTATTTACCTCATGCTTTTTCAAAATAAACGAAACATTTGTTAAACAAGCATTTACTTCTACAAACTATTGTTTTTTTTTCATTTAGAAAACTTATTTTAAAAATAACTAAAGCTATCATTTTTATTTTTTAACGTTTTTTATTAAGATTAACTTGTAACACAACAAAAACTTTTGGAGGTTTAGAAAATGAAAAGAAAACTATTCTTTACAGTCGCTTCACTTGTATTATTTAGTACCGCACTTGGAACTTTTTCACCAATCAGTTACGCGAATGAAAATGTGCCACAGCAAGAACAAACAATCAAAGTAAGTAACTATTTCACTGACACACTCGCTCCTTTAAAAGAAAATCAAATTGATTCCCAGCTAGCAGCAAAATCCACTCAAACAATCACGATCAATGATCCAGCTTTTGAAAGCAAACTAAAAGAAATATTTCATTTGACCACAGACGAACCAATCACATCGCAACATATGGAAAGCCTAGTTACCTTAGATATTTCCGGATTGAGCATCAAAGATATTACCGGAATTGAATTCGCACTGAACCTAACAGACTTTCGCTTGAACAATAACTTAGTGACAGATTTAACCCCCATTCAAAATCTCACAAAATTAAGAATCATTGGTGCGACTAACAACGGGATCTCATCCATTGATACTATGAATCATTTGCCAGCACTAGAGCAGTTGGCATTAAGCAATAATCAGTTGACTTCTCTCGATGGTGTAAGCAAGTTTCCAACCATCAAGCAACTTTGGGTCGATAACAACCAACTCTCATCATTGGTTGATCTCTATTACATAAATGATTTACGTATGATTAATTTTAACTTTAACAACATAATCGACCTCGCACCTTTAAAAAAACATACAAAACTTCAAGGAATTTATGGCGCTGAAAATAAAATCCAACGTGTCGACACTCAACTTGACTTTCCTAATTTAGTCGCTTTAGAACTAAGTGAAAATCGACTTAGTTTACCTGGTAATAATTTCCCACAAATTGAAAATCTAAGAAAAATTGCTGAATTTAAAAATCTCCAACAGCTCGGTCTATCAAGTAATGAACTTAATGATATTAGTCCACTCGTTGAATTGCCAAATTTGAAACATCTGACTCTTTCAGGAAATGAGTTGACTAGCTTAGAAGTGTTAGAAGATATTCCTAGTCTTCAAAAAGTTGTCGCTTTCAATCAAACTGTTTCTGGATCAAATACTTGGACCAACCATAAAACACCTTTAAAACTCCGGACAATTCACGGTGAAAGACCAAACGTCACGTTTAATCAACCAGGAACTTATGATGGGACAAATGTTTCCTGGCTAGAAGCTGGAACAAATAACCTTTCTTGGTCTTTCAGCAATGCTAATTCAAGTGAGCAATTTTCTGGTATATATATTCAGTATGCGGCACCAGATTGGAATAATCCAACCACACCAAGAAACCTTAAGGTACAAAAATATGAACACTTTGGTACGATACTCAGTTGGGATGCTTCGACAGATGACTCTGGTATTCGTCACTATGAATATTATCGAGATGATCGATTAATAACGACTACGACTGACACTTCTTATTGTGATTATCAAATCAACGGTCCTGGTCAATGGAAAATCAAAGTTCGTGCAGTAGATTTCACAGGTAAAATTTCTGATTACTCGGAAGAACTTTTCTTTTCACGTTGGTTCTAAAAAATAATAAAACGAGTGTGATTACCCTCACACTCGTTTTATTATTTTAGCATTTACTTTTCAAAAAAATTACTTACTCATTCGTCTACCAACCTGCAAAGTAACCAATGACCACTTGCATCAACCGTCCAAACCAAACACTTACCAACAGGCAGGCAACCAGTCCAAATAAAACTTCCGCTACAAACAATAATACTTGCAGCAATGGATGCCCATTCAGGTTCACTGATCTTCCCTTCATCAAAAGCCCCTCTTTTGTCCTGTGACTTATTCACTCCCCCAACTTTCCTTCACGATACAATGTATCTTAATCATTTACCATAGACAAAATTTGCAAACTGTTTGGTTCCGCTTTCTTTCCCTTATTTTTTTCTTCTTGGCTCTGGCAACTTCTTTGAAAAATCCGTGCGCCCTAACAAAAAATCTAAATTCGTCTCAAAAAAATCAGCAAGTTCAATCAAAATATATAGTGGAACTTCTCGCTCACCTCGCTCATATTTTGAATAGACAGAATAATCACAGTGAAGATGTTCAGCTAATTTTCGAATCGTTAGCTGATGCTGCTTACGTAAATAATATAATTTCTTCATAATGAAATCCTTTTTGTTAATTATATAATGCGCTTTTCTCAATCGGTCAATTGTGGACAAAAAGACCACTTTTTTCAGTCAGCTAGAAAACAAAACTATTTGAAGTAGTTGGTCGAAACTCCCCTTCTTTCTCATTCTTTTAACAACTGCTAAGTTCGCTATTCCTCCTTTTATTGCGAAAGAAAAATGAACATGCTATTCTTAAATTGATACTAATACACCACTATTTTCGGAAGGTGATCGAATGATTCCCAAGTATGAACAAATCAAACAAGACTTACTAGCTGAAATCAAAACAAATAAATTTGTTCCTGGAGATAAATTTTATTCAGAAGCTGCGATTAAGAAAAGATATGCTGTCAGCTCAATCACAGCGGTTAAAGCGCTTAATGAATTAACGAATGCTGGATACCTCTACCGAATTCAAGGAAAAGGAACCTTCATTTCAAGATCAAAAATAGCTGAGACCGTTAAATTCTCAGATATCGAACGTAATTCATTCGATAAAGAACATGTCACTGTTTTATCCATCGAAGAAAAAAATGATGCTAAGATTCTGCACGAATTGAAATTATCTAGCGAAGAAACCTACTATAAAATTAAACGAGTTCGTTATTTCGACGAGACACCTTTCTTGGTTCATCTTACTCATTTACCAAAAAAACTGATGAAACAACCACTTACAGATGACTTATCAGCCTACGCAAGTGTCTACGAACGAATCCGCTTAGATTTCGGCATTGATCTTTTTTCTCTAGGGTCTGTTGAAACAAATGAAATTGTGTTTCCCGATGATTCTGAATTACTTCGTTTGTTAAATCTAAGTTTTAGAGAACCCGCCGTTAAACAAGTCAAACACACTTATTTGCCAGATAAAAGTGTTGCGGAGTACATCATTAGTTACAAGCATTGGAAATATTTCAAAACAAAAATAGAAGTAGAAGCTAAATAATTGATTGATATTTCTTATATTCTTTTTCTTAAAAAGTTGCTCAACCAATGTGTAATCAAAAATTATATACACTCACCTAAAAACAAAAAAGCTCCATCCCTCGCCAAGCAAGGGATGGAGCTAACTGTTTATTAAGCTTCTTGAGCTACTGGATAAACAGACACTTGTTTTTTGTCGCGGCCTTTACGTTCGAAACGTACTACGCCATCAACTTTAGCAAATAAAGTGTCGTCTCCACCAATACCCACGTTTACACCTGGATAGATTTTTGTACCGCGTTGACGGTAAAGAATTGATCCACCTGTAACAGTTTGTCCATCAGCACGTTTAGCACCTAAACGTTTTGATTCTGAGTCACGGCCGTTAGATGTAGAACCGCCACCTTTTTTGTGGGCAAATAATTGAAGATTCATAGATAATAACATGGTCTGCACCTCCTATTTATCAGTAATTGTTTTAATTTGGATATATTCTGAATTCTCAGCTTCTATGGATTGTAAACCTAGCAAAAGATTTTCCAATAGAATTTCGGCAATATTCGTTTGTTCCTGTGTCATGATTGAGCTAACTTCGGTATAAAGATACCCGCCATCTTCTTCATTCACGTCAACAATCGGATCAAAACCAGCTAATGAAGCAATCCCGTTGACTGTGCTGATTGCTAATGCAGAAACACCTGCACATACAATATCACTTCCATAAGGACCTGCATCAGCATGCCCTGTCAAAGTAAATGAAACGATTTGACCAGCGTCATTTCGCTTAAATGTTCCTTTGATCATCATTCAGGCCTTCTTTCTCAAACACTAATTAAGCGTTGATTGCGTCGATAACCACTTTTGTGTATGGTTGACGGTGACCTTGTTTGCGGTGTGAATGTTTTTTAGGTTTGTATTTGAAAGTAACGACTTTCTTTTGTTTGCCGTGTTTTTCAACAGTTCCTTCAACAGTTGCACCATTGATTGTTGGAGCACCTACTTTTGTAGATTCGCCACCTACTAAGATAACTTCGTCAAAGACAACTTTTTCACCTGCTTCAACGTCAAGTTTTTCAACGTAAATTGCTTGACCAACTTCAACTTTTACTTGTTTACCACCAGTTTTAATAATTGCGTACATGCTATAAAGCACCTCCTTATTTTATACTTAGACTCGCCATCCTAAGTGACAGCTAAGCTGTGCTTACTACTTACTCTGTGCGGTTGTAGCTGTGGAGTCCACAATTACAACGTTACTAGCTTAACAAAATAAATACGATTCGTCAACTATAAATTCTGTTCACACTCACCTATATTAGTCGCAATTTTCAGGCACTCACTTTATACTAAAAAGAAGAAAATGAAAAACGAAAGTAGATGAATCCATGAACTATCCTACTGAATTAATCAAAGAAGCAAAACAACGAATGAATAACCGCCCTGTTGAAGGTTTCGTCGCAGGACAGGGTTCTCTTGAACCAAAAATAATGTTTGTTGGTGAAGCCCCCGGAAAAAACGAAGTTGAGAATCATATCCCCTTTAGCGGACAAGCTGGAAAAGAGTTGATGACTTGTCTGGAAAAATTAAGTTTAACTAGAGCAGATGTTTATATTACTAGTGCCGTTCGTAGCCGTCCTTATAGTACCGTTGAACGAGTGAATAAGCGTACCAAGAAAGAAGAAGTCGTTCATCCAAATCGAACGCCTACTAAAGCTGAAGTTTTTGCTCACGCACCAATTCTGGATTATGAAATTGCAACAATCAAACCTGAATTGATTGCTACTTTAGGGAATATTGGTCTTCAACGTTTGCTCGGAAAAGACTACACTGTTTCAAAAAATCATGGGCAATTATACGTGGGGCCTATTTTAGAGTTGAACAAGCAAAAAACACATTACGAATGGTCAAAAGACACTTATCGTCTTCTTCCCTTATTCCATCCCGCTGCTATTTTTTACAATCGTTCTTTAACTCCACTTATTGAGCATGATTGGGAAACATTAGAGGCACTCATCCATGATACAAAAAAAGGAAACTCTGAATAATTGCAGGTTTCCTTTTTTATTTTAAGTTGAGGTTTACTTTTCTTTTATTGATTCATTTCGTAGCGTGCATGCAATGCAGATAATGCGTGCGCTACAGTTTGATGTTGTTCCGTGCCGTCTCCTTGCCACAAATGCTTCATATAATTTTCTACTTCTGGCTGTAGTGAAGTATAGATGACTAGTTGGCCTCTCTTGTCAGCATTTGCTTGAAATTCGTCAAAGACAGACAGCGCAGTCAAATCGATACTCGGAACACCGCGCATTGAAAAAATAATACCATCTTGGTCACTCAACTCAGTTAATTTTGATTTTAATTTCTCTGACGACATGAAAAATAATGGGCCACTGATGTAAACAACTGTCCAATCTTTTAATTTTTCAGTTTCAGGTAAATCCATTCGTTTCCAATCGATGGTTTCAAGTGAAATCGTAATCGCCGCACTTTTCATGACAAAGAAAATGCACCCACCGATAATTCCAATGACAATCGCAATACTTAAATCAAAAATAACCGTACAAATCATTGTTAGAATAAATAGAAGAATAGACGTCCAATATTTTTTTGAAAACAATTCATGGATTGTCTCCCATTCATTCATCCGCCAAGCAGTGACAATCAAAACACCTGCCAATGCAGGCATTGGAATTTGTGACATCACTGGTGCAAAAACAAGCATAGATAAGAATAGAACACCCGCATGAATAATTCCAGCTAAACGTGTTTGAGCACCTGATTTAATTGCCACACTTGTTCGTGCGATTGCCGCTGTCGCAGGAATTCCACCAAAGAAAGGTAATAATAAATTACCGATTCCTTGCGCTACTAATTCTTGATTGCTATCTAATGGTTTGTTAGCCATTCTGCCAGCGGATGCTCCGCATAATAAGCTCTCTACCATTCCTAAAAGCGCGATACTTACTGCTGGAACTGCTACTTGTTGGAGATCTGTCATCTGGAAATCGCTTAGAACTAAACGATTACTACTAATTATTGTTTGTGGAATCTTACCTACTGTTGCCACAGGCAAATGAAAAATCAACATAGCGCCCGTCGCCAGAATAATTGCTAAAAGCGAGCTTGGCATTTTTTGTGCCCAGCTTTTCGGATAAAAAGTCATCCCTAGGATCACTAAGCTTCCCATGAACAAGGCACTCCAGTTAACCGTAAAGCCTAACGTTTGATAACTACTTAATTTTTCAATCACATTCGCTCCTTGTGAATGAACACCAAATAAATTATCCACTTGTCCCAATGCAATAATGATCGCGATTCCTGACGTAAAGCCTGTAATTACCGGTGCTGGAATAAAAGAGGTCAATGTTCCTAATCGAAAAATCCCAGCAATCAACAAGAAAATCCCAGCTAAGAAAGTCGCTAGTAACACCCCATGTATTCCTTGCGTCGCTACAATGGACATTAGTATTGCTGCCATTGCTCCAGTTGGTCCAGAAATTTGATAAAAACCACCTGACAATCCACCAATGATGACACCTGCCAAAATCGCAGTAATCAGACCCGCCGCAGCATCAGCACCACTCGAAACTCCAAACGCTAACGCAAGAGGCAACGCAACTGCTGCAACTGTTACACCTGCCAACAAATCTTTTTGAAACTTTGCTAAATCGTACCCTAAAAATTCTTTTTTTAACAACAAACGATAATTTTTGAACAACCTACAAACTCCTTTTCATGAAAATTTCTTAAAGACACAATCATTAGAATAGCATAAGTTTAGTCTAAAAGTAAGAACATTCACAAAGTCCTTACTCATTCGCCAACTTTTCTATCCCTATAACTAAAAAATTGTGAGAGAACAAATTAGAACAAAATAGAACAAAAGATCGACCAACAAACTTCTTGTTGATCGACCTCCTTTCGCTTTCAATTCTTTTTTACTCAATTGTTTGCTTTTTACCGTGAAAAAATCAGCTAGTCAATAATTCACTAATTTTATTTAAGGTTTTTCGATTACGGACAGTGAAAGAGTCATCGAGTTTTGCCAATTTAGTTCCTAATTTAGAATTCCGAATACTCTGCGCACTCAAAAAATAAATTTCTCTTTTTCCAACAAAAACCTTGTCTTCCTCTATAAACTCCTCAGCCAGTTTTTCTACAGCAGATACATCGACCTCGTTATTGCTAAGATAAAAATACACGTGCTCGGCCGCTGGCAACCGATCATTCACTGTCTGGATTTCAGCTGCTGTAAATGGAAAGTCAGCTAAAATAGTCGCTAATTCCTCAGCTGTCCGTAAAACAAGTTTGCTTTCAAAACCAAATCGTTCAGTAAAAGCTTGGGCAAGTTCAACCATAATCATTGATTCTTGTTTATTTGACTCAAAAATTACATTTCCACTTTGGATATACGTTTTGACATTTTGATAGCCTAAGCAACTAAATAATTCTCTTAAATCGATCATCTTGATCCGATTTTTGCTCCCAACGTTGATTCCCCGAAAAAATGCGATGTAGTTCATTTAATTACTCCTTCTTACTCTTACTCGTTCTCCTTCTGTTTAACTAAATGAAGGATAGGATAATTTTTCCCAAAACCATCTGTTTCATCTTCTGAATCAATTACAAAGCCATGTTTCAAATAAAATGCTTTGGCGTTTTTATTTTGCGCATTTACATCTATTTTTTGAATGTTTTTATTTTCTAGTAACCAAATCAACATTTTACTGCCAAATTTCTTTCCAATAAATTCTGGGACGAGAAACAGCATCGCTAACTCTTCATCCTGTGTACCGCTGAATCCTATCAACTGTTTATCCTCGTACCACAGCAGTAGTTCCACAACATCTAAGTAGTCTGGAATAGCTGCTTTATAAAATTCAAGATCTTTTTGTGATAAAAAATCATGTGTTTCTTTAACTGATTTTTCCCAAACTTCTAGCACTTTAGTGTAATCATCTGGTACAGCTTTTTTATACTCCAACATATTTTTCTCCTTATTTAATAATAATTTTTTGGTATTCTGAATAGATTATTTCTGTATCTATTTTCTCAAAGACATCTAGTTATTTGTTCATGATACGAATTATGTTTCGATAAATTCTTATCTATTTTGAAGTGTCAAATACACGCATTTAAAAGATCTAGCTAACCTAACTTTAACTGAGTAAAAACTTTTTTGCCAAAAGTTTGGCACAAAAATAAAGAAAAACCGTTAGAAACAAACGTTTCTAACGGTTTTTCTACGTCACAGGAGGGATTCGAACCCCCGACCGTCCGCTTAGAAGGCGGATGCTCTATCCAGCTGAGCTACTATGACCTCACATGTTCATCACATGAATTAGCGCAACAAGGTAATTATAGAGAAACAAAAAGATTCTGTCAACAAGAATTAAGTTATTTAATTACAAAAATTTTTTTGAAAAATAAACGAAATCATAAAATACAAGTTAAGGTCTTTTTTCTACAGATCTTTTTATGAAGGATCAGATTGGAGGATTAGCTAAACGATTTTCATAAAAAAGGCTGGGAGCTCAACTACCCAGCCAAGTAATTATTTTTATTTTAACACCAGCAATTTCTTAGCTTTTACCACTTATTCACCTTTGGCTAAGAAAATATCATCGGCTTCTTTAGTAATCAGAATCACACCATCACCCAATGGCAAGATGCTCGATGTTAGTTCAGGATGATTCATGACGACTTTTAGAAACTCATTTAATTTGCGATGAATTGCCCGTTTTCCTCTTGGAATTTCTTCATCTGGTAATAAGATTGTACCACCTTGAAAAATATCATCTACCATCAGAACGCCACCTTTTCTTAATAGACGTAAACATTCTGGAAGAAATTCGATATATTTTGACTTCGCACTATCCATAAAAATAAAATCGTATGGACCCGTTAATGTTGGTAGAATTTCAGCCGCTTGTCCTTCAAGCAACGTTACTTTATCCGTTAAACCAAGACGTTCATAATTTTTTTTTGCTTTTTCAATCATCACATCAAAACGATCAATCGTCGTGACGTGACCTGATTCACTAATAGAAGTTGCCATCAAACTAGACGAGAAGCCAATGGCAGCACCAATTTCCAATATATTTTCTGGTTTCATTTGACCAAGGAAAAATTTCAAAAAGAGTGCCGTTTCATGAGGAATGACAGGAACCCCTGCCTCATGCGCCTCTTCTTCAAGCAGTCCTAGCTCACCAGGTAATTTTTTTTGTTGTGTTCGCATAAAATCCAGTAATTCTTCCTTGATAACTGGACGATGCATCATTTCATTGCGCATACTTCTCCTCCTCTTTCCAACATTATACTTAGAACAAATTTATTGTACAAGTTCCTAAAAGTTTTTCTTGGCAAAAAAAGTTCGACAGAAATTCTGTCGAACTAAGTACTCTATCAAATGATTCTACAATTTTTCTTTTTCCGAAATTCATCTATCGTGTTCCATGTCGTAGCAGCAGTTAGACAAATTGCCACACTCCAAAATAAAAAATTCATTTTTGAGAAACTGTCTTTAGACAATAATGCACCTATATAAGGAATTTGAAAAACTGGTTTTCCAATCACACTTCGTGGCTTTATCCTGCCTGATTCGACTTGTGTTTGTGTATCTGCTTTTGTATAAAAATATTCTTGGTTATCACCTACCGCAATCACACGCCGAGTCTTCACTCGCTCACCAGAATTTTCATAATAAGTGATCACATCACCGACTAAAATATCTTCCGCATTTTGTGGTCGCACATAGACGACGCTTCCATTTGAATACAACGGAGCCATATCTTTATCATCAATGATTTGTGGCGTCAAACCAAGTAAATGTGGCAACAAAACAACGCACAAGATAATGGCTAAGAATAAAATCAATATGATTGAGCCAACAAGAGTTATTTTTTTGTTAAAAGGCACCGTTTTCCACCCCATTTTTCTAATTTACTTAAGCAACAATATAATAACACAAAATTTCATCTATTTTTCTTTTTTATTAGAAAAATGATATTTAAAACTTGAAATTCTCCTTATATTCTTAATTAAATGTCTATTTAAGTGTTATAAAGGCATTGACTACAAATAAAAAAAAGTTTAACCTAAATGTACTCCAATCAGAAAGGACTGCTACATATGATTCCTTTAAATAACACATATAATAAAAAAGATTTTTTTTCAACAAAAATGAAATGGCTTTCCATAATAATATTATCCTTGTTATTTTTATTTGGCATTAGCTATTTCTTCTATTTTATCCTTTCACCAGCAGATGGTGATGAAACAAAAGAAATCCAACAAGCTTGGGATTTTTATTCAAAAGATGACCCTGAGACTCGCTACAATAGTGATTATTTGGAAAAAGTCCCACAAGTCTCTAAAAATGAAACGTTCGTGATGGAGACTACCTTAACAAAAAAACTCGACCAAGCGAATATTTTGTTAAAAGGAAATCATCAATGGATCAAAGTTCAATTAGATCAACAAGTTCTTTATGAACGAACGGGCGACACAACTATCAAAAATCCTGGTTTATCATTAGCGGTCATTGATTTGCCCGATAATTATGCTGGAAAGAAATTATCCATTGAAGTTACCTCTCCTTACGTAAATTTTGCAGGAATCCCACCAAAGGTTTATATTGGTACAGCCTCTTCAATGGTCACGTTTATTTTCTCCAAATCAGTCCCACAATTTTTGACTATGATTATTGCAATTTTATTAGCCGTTGGAACATTGATTATGACGATTTATATCATGTACAAGCAGCAGCGACTGGATCTTTCTTTGATCTTTTTAAGTTGCTTTGCATTAATTGTTGGCTTTAGCGCAATGTCTGAAGATATTTTGAGTGGGTTATTATTTGATCCAATCGTTCACTCTACTCTTTCGCATCTTTTTACCGTTTTAAGTGCATTACTCCTGATTTCCTATTATACGTTGCGCATGGAACGTTATCGACGACTGTTTGGCATTTGGTGCCTTCTTCAGGTTTTCTTTTCTTTCTTGCCAATTTTATATGCTCTCTTCACACCAGAAGAGCTTCCTGAGATGATGCAATTGATCAGTATCATTCGAGTTTTCAGCACATTGGTGACCTCACTTGCCTGTATTGGTGAAGCATATCATGGAAATCGCTTCTTCGTTTCCTGTACGCCTTGGATCATTCTGATTGCGATTAGTCACTGTTACTTATTTATTCAAAGTACCTTGGGAAATTATGTCAGCACACTCAACTGGTCAACAATTCTTTACATGATTATTTTATTAGTAATTGTGATTGACAATATTTCAGAACATATTCGTGCCGTAGATCAAAATATTCGAGAAGCGAATTTTTTGAAAACCAAAACAGATCTTCTTGAAGCACACTATGAATCTTTACGCACACATATGAAAGAAATCAGTACCCTTCGTTTAGACTTTTTAGATCGAATGACAACAATTCAAGCAATGCTACAAACCAATCAGCCAGAACAAGCAGAAAACTATCTGAATGAACTGCTTGATGAAGCACAAAAGTTTGAGATCATGACTTCTTTATCTGGTCATTCATTGACAAATTTGATTTTGGCACGTTACCAAGAAATCGCAAGCAAACAAAGTATTGAGATCCACTTTAATGCCGAGCTTCCTGGAGAGCTATTTGTTCACGATGACGATTTGACCCAGTTACTGATTCATATCTTGGAGCATTCTTTCAGAGAATCGCACGCAATCGAAAATCCATTACAACGAAAGATTTTCCTTTCGATGCGTGTCAATGATGATGATTTAATTATTCATTGTGAACACAACGCACATTACGATACAAATATTTTTGATCGTGGAATAACAACTGAATTAGAAAGTCAAGAACGCTTTGATTTAATGATGATAAAACTTGTCACTGATAAGTATTCTGGTAAATTGACTCAAGAAAAAGATGAAATTTTTGATCGAGTGACGATTCAACTTTCTCGTATTTAAAAAATACTAAAAAAGCTTCCGGAAAATGTTTCCGGAAGCTTTTTTCTTATCAATTGGTCACTTTTTAATAAAGTAATGAAAGCAAGTCTTCTGACTCGATTGCCCCAAAATATTTTTTGACGTCGATTGCATCGACTGTTTTTTCTAATGAAGCTTTCTCATATTTTTGACCAATCAACGCTTGTTCAACATCAGCGATATTTCCTAAACCAAAGAAGTCACCATAAATTTTTGCATCATCAATCAATCCATCAGCAACATCCAGATGAACTTCAATTGAACCAATTGGAAAACGTTTTTGACGTGAAAAATTGAAATCAGGTGATTTACCATAGTTCCAATTCCAATTTCTGTAATAGTCTTCAGAAATTTGATTGATTTTTTTCCAATCTGCTTCAGTTAATTGATATTCTTTAATATCAGCTTCTGACTCTACACCAAAGATTTTTAGCAAGATTTCTTGACGAAACTCTTCTGTAGTCATTCCTTGTTTCTCTTCTGGCAAGAATGGTTTGATATTTGTCACACGGGAACGAATAGATTTGATTCCTTTTGATTCAATCTTGTCTTTTTTCACTTTCAAAGCATTAACAACTTCATTGATATCAGAATCAAACATAATCGTCCCATGGGCGAACATTCTACCACTTGTCGCGTACATTGCGTTCCCAGAAAACTTCATCCCATCAATCACTAAATCATTTCGTCCTTTTAACTCGGCGCCTGTAACGCCTAATTCATGAAGCGCTTGAATGATTGGTTGTGTGACTTTTGCAAAATCACGGAAAGAATTTCCATCATCAGGCATGATAAAACTAAAATTCAAATTACCAAGATCATGATAGACAGCTCCTCCACCACTCAATCGGCGAACCACGTGGATTCCTTGTTCTTCAACGTAGTCACGATTGATTTCTTCAATCGTATTTTGATTGCGTCCAATAATGATCGAAGGTTCATTGATATAAAAAAGTAAAATAGGTTCATCCAGTGGCATTTCTTGTAATAAAAATTGTTCAATTGCTAAATTTACTCTTGGGTCGTGGTTTTCATTCGGTACAAAAATCATGGTCGTCCTCCTAGATTTCAAATACTTTATCGACAGCTGCCAATTCAACGATCACATCTGGACCAGCAGCTTTTTGTGCTTCGTTTCTTAGTTGTTCCAAATCACCAAATTGAGGTAAATGTGTCAAAACAAGTTTTTTCACTTGTGCTGCTTGTGCCAATTCACCAGACTCTTTTGACGTAAAATGCGCGTGATGACGTTCATTTCCTTCAAATAAATAAGTGTCTGCTAAAAATAAATCAGCTTCTCGCGCAAACGGAATAAAACTTTCCAGATAACCAGAATCACCAGTGAACACGAATACTTTTCCAGTAGCTTCTTCTACGATTCGCATCGCATAGCATGGAACTGGATGGATCGTCTTCATAAAAGTAATGAGAAACGGCCCCACTTTTAATTCTTCTGGTTCATCATAAGCTATTCCTTTTGAGACACTTGGCATACTTAATTCAGCAAAATGAAAAGCATCTTCTGTATGACCATAAATCGGTAATACTGCCTCTGGGTCTTTTTCAGGATGAAGTTGCCAATAGTACTGCAACACACCTAAATCTGCGATATGATCGTGATGATAATGACTCAAGATCACCGCATCCAACTCCAGTGGTTCAAGATGTTCTTCCAGTTTGACTAACGTTGCACTTCCTGCATCAATTAGTAAATGGAACTGGTCAGATTGTAATAAATAACCGGTTGTTCCTTGATTTTGATAAGGATAGGCACCTAAACAGCCCAAAACCGTTAGTTTCATCGTACATTCCTCCTCAAAAACTTATCCTACCACAAAAGTAATCTTTTCGATGAATAAACTGCTTACACTCGTGCAAAATATTCTGCAGGCGTACCTTTTTCATTTCTTGCATGATCATAAAATCCAGCGGCAGTCACGTTAACATAAGCAATGACCCATAATAATCCAAAGACCAAAGCCAACGCCCCTAAAATGTACCAACCAACGAATGACAACTGCAATAAAATATAAGTGATCCAACGATCCTTCATCAAATACCAAGCATACCGAAGAGCTTGCATCACCGTTAATTCTGGATAATCAAATTTTGCCCAGACAGCAAACTGAAATAAACCACCCACGATATTCATCACAATAACTGAAACAAAAAGCAAGAGTAACATGCCAATAATGACACCAAAATCAAGAAAATCACTCTCCGTCACACTGACTGCCACTGTCCCAGATGAATTTAAAATCAAACTGGCATATGAACGAACACCAGACATCAAAATTGTTGGTAAAAAAATCAATGAATTAATCAACCAATTTACTACAGTATTCAATAAATGGATCAGTAGCAACGGTACAAAGTATTCCTTTTGAAACACAACTAGTAGTAGATTCATTTTTGCCTTCCCACCACGCATCACAAACAAAGCAATATACAAGAGCGAATAAGTAAATGCAAATAGTAAAAAGTTATCTAGCAAAAAGCCGAGAATGTTTTCTTGCGAACTATCTGGAGCAAAGGAAGTCATATTCCCAAAAATCATCTCAATGATACCTGAGATCAAGCCAGCTAAGAAAATTAACCCAGCATTAATACCCCACTGTTCTTTTAACGCTGTACGCGCCTGCGCACGATAGTCTGAGATACTTACTGTTTTATCCATCAATCAGTAGCTCCGAATCTTTTCAACAATTTCATGATCAAGACGTTTGACCAATTCAGTCACCAATTTGACTGTATTTAAATAGTCATCTTCATGAATAACTGATGTATGTGAATGTAAGTAACGAACTGGAACAGTGATTGCAACTGAAGGAACACCATCTCTTGTCAAATGCATTTGACCTGCATCTGTTCCACCGCCAGTAATGACTGTGTATTGGAAAGGAATTTCCAGGTCTTCTGCCACATCAATCACAAAGTTCAATAATTTTTTATGCGGAATCATTGACGCATCAAAGATCAAGATTTGTGGGCCTTTTCCTAAAACAGAATCTGCTTCTTTTGGCGTCATTCCAGGTGTATCGCCAGCTGTTCCAGTGTCTAATGCAAAGGCAATATCTGGATTTACCAAATGAGTACTGGTTCGCGCACCACGTAAACCAACTTCTTCTTGAACATCACTCCCCGCAAATAAAACATTCGGATGCCCTTCTTTAGCTAAGTTCTCTAAAACGCGTAAAGAAACAGCTGTTCCGATGCGGTTATCCCAAGCTTTAGCTAATAAAAATTTGCCACCATTCAATCGTTTATATTCAATATAAGGTGTAACCATATCTCCAGGTCGAATGCCCCACTCTTTGGCTTCCTTGTCGCTGGTTGCACCAATATCGATAAACATATCTTTGATATCATATGGTTTATTTCTAACCGCGGGGGTTAAAACGTGGGGCGGTTTTGAACCAATCACGCCGTGAATCACATTTCCTGCTTGCGTTTTGATTTCAACTTGTTGTGCAAGCATGACTTGTCCCCACCAGCCACCAAGTGTTTGAAACTCTAAAAACCCTTTTTCTGTAATTTTTGTAACCATGAAACCCACTTCATCCATATGACCAGAAATAAACACTTTTGGCCCGCCACCAGCACCATGTTTGGCTATGACACTCCCTAAGCCATCAAAGAAAATATCATCTGCAAATGATTGCGCATACTCTTTGAAGACTTCACGCACTTCTTCTTCATTTCCAGGGACACCTTTAGCAGATGTCAATTTAATTAATAATTCTTCTTCCTTTTTATCCAAATTCGTTCCCTCTTTTCTTATTTAGTAAACTAAATTATACCATTTCTCTATAAGAATGGAGAAAAAGGTTTTCAAGAAAATCGTACAAAAAAGAAAAGGAGGTTTGACAAAAGTCTTGTCAAACCTCCTTTTTATGAATAAACGGTGTTCAAGAAGTAACTCCTTCAAAATAAATCTGAATTTCACAAAAAAATGAGAAGGAATCTCTGAAAATTTATTCTTATTTATTGGAGCTGGGCACTTCGTTCACCCGCTTATCCATGGTGTTCTCCAAATAGCCTCTTCGGCAACAAGTCTTTTTTCCTAAATACGAGTAGCTATTTTTAGAAAATATTTCTTGTTGTTTGAAGCTGAACGCTTGGTGCCACAACCTTATCCACGGTGTTCCCAAAACAACTCCTCAAAATAGTTTGCATTCACTTCAAAATATTGGAAGCTATTTTGAGTGCTCGCTCACTATCTTGTCGGAGCTGAACGTTTTGTGCCACAACCTTATTTACAGCGTTCCCAAAACAACCTGTTTGAAAGACTTACTAATGAAACCCAATTAGTCTAGCTTATCTGGTTCTTTTTGTTGCCATTCTTTACTATAAAAAGCATTATCCAACTTGTAATGAACTGGTGCTTGCTTTTCTGCTAAAAACGGTGCAATTTTTTGATCGGCAGCTAGCCAACCTTGCCAACCTAAATGAATCGTATCTTCCATAAAATAGGGGGTATTTGCTTGCTTTGTTAGATCAACAACTTGTCCAAAACCTTGACTGGTTAATTGGAATTTCACTTTTTTTGCAAATTGTTGCAACATTTCTTGAGACAAGCCAGTGTAATCACTCCATTTTTCATTCACTGGTGGAATGATAAACAGCACTTGCATTTTTTGTTTAGCAAATTGTTCCAAAACTAACTGAAAATCAGAAAACTCTGGCGAACAACGATAATCCCAGTTTGTCTGTGACTGCTTTAATTTTTCAATTTCTGGACGTACACGATGTGTATAAAATTCATTTTTTAGTCCATATGGATTATTGTTCGTCGATTTTTCCCCAATTTTATTTGCTAGTTTTTTCAATTGTGCATCTTGATAAACTTCTGGTAATTGTCCAGTTGCCTGATCAATTCGTTTTTGTTTTCCTACTAGGCCAATTTGACTAAATAACTCATCTTCTCTTTTCAATAACTGCCATGCTGGATAAAGTTTCTTACGACTTTTCTCAGTTGGTAACCGACCTGCTTTGATTTCTTGGAGTAGCTCAGTCAGCGTTTGATTTTCCGTTACTTTAGGAAAGCTCAGCAATCGACGAGCAACATAGCGATCAGCCGAGGTTACTTTTTTCAATCCAAAAAGCCAATCATATGTTTGTAACTCTGAATAATACATATTGAAGTACTCTTTACTTACACCCTTCTTAACAAACCATTGAGGGGAGATAATAAAAACTGCTTTCTTCTCTTTCAAATGACTCCCGGCAGATTGCATCAACATAAATTGACTAAATGATTGGGTACCTGGAGCGCCTAATAAAAAAGGCTCGTAATCACGATGATATTTTTTTGCTAAAACACTAGGATGAAATGGACTGATTCGACTTAATTCACTTGAACCAAAAAAGGGTACATATTTTTCTTCGGCTAACGCTTCGTTTTTGATAGCGTCCCCCTTCAGCAAATTGCCAGACATTGAACTAGCTGCTTCATGAATAACTTTTGGATCATGTACATTCACACGATAGGGCGAAATAAATAAGAAAACTAATAATCCGATTGCCAAAACAACTGGTCCAAATATGGCAAAAAGTTTCTTTTTCATCATTAACCCTTTAAGTTTTCTGCTTGTGCAATAATTTTATTTGGAGTCGCCCACTCTTCACGTTCAAATTCAGAAACAGGTACTTGAATTCCTAACTCGCCATCTAATTCTACTAATAATTGAACAGTTGCAAGTGAGTCAAGTAATCCTTCATCAAATAAATTCATATCGCGGTTGTTTCGAACCTCATCTGTTCCCGTAATGTCTGTTAAAATTGTTAAAATTTGTTCTCCCATGTCTATTCTCTCCTTTTAATAAATGTCATTTTCTTTTTTTGAATCAAAAATCAAGCAAAAAGTAAGGTATTTAAAATTCCTGAAAAAATCAATAAACCAAAACAGATTGCCTGAAATGTTAAGAAAACTGCAAATGCGTGTGTTAACTTATTTGCAGGTAACTGACCTTTGTGCTTGCGTTTGAAACGAATCCACGCATCGGTCAGGCAAATCAAAGTTGCATGATAAATCCCATAAACAATGTAAAACCAAGTTAACCCATGCCAGACACCCATGATTAGAAATAACACAAAGTATCCGACATTAGAGGCGACGATTTTGCTTTTAAAAACTTTATTCTTCATCAAGAAAAACATCAGACGCATATAAATATAATCTCTAAACCAAAAAGATAACGTCATGTGCCAACGATTCCAAAACTCTTTGATGTTCCAAGATAAAAATGGTTTGTTAAAGTTGATTGGTGTTTCATATCCCATAAGATAACTCGTACCAATCGCAAACAAACTGTAGCCAGCAAAATCAAAGAACAGGTACAAACTATAGACATACATATAACCAAGTAATGCCCACGAAATCCCGCCATTATGGATCACCATATGTTTCAACGCTGGTTCTAGGATTTGCCCTAGGTAATACCCAATAATAAATTTGTAAAGAAAACCAACAAAAATATTTTGGACACCTTTCCCCAACAGCTCAACATACTTCTCAGCATTTGGCGCTTGCAATTCTTCCTTTTCAAACCGACGATAGCGATCGATTGGTCCTGAGGAAATGGTTGGAAAAAAAAGTAAAAATTGAATATAACGTAGCGGATGATATTCTTTGATCATGCCATCGCGAATCTCCATGATCATCTGAACAGATTTAAAAGTCAGATATGAGATCCCTAAAAATCCGATGAATGAAATTGGTTTATCTGTCAGTAATGGCATGATTTTAGTAATCGTCAAAGGTGCAATTGCCAAAAATACTGCTAAGTAAAACCAACCCGTTGCATTCTTTTGCTGTCGATAGTTGAAATAAAGCCACACTAAAATGACTTGCCAGACAACATAGCCAAACAAAGCCACTCCTTGTCGCCAATCTGCCCCACCAAAACTAATGAATAAGAAAAAGAAAGTGACAATTGCCTGATAAATCGGTAGTCGCTTGTTCCGCACGAGCAAAGAAAAAATGATTGGTGCTAATGCCACCAGCAATAGCAAAAAGTAGAGTGGTTGCGCATAAGGAATCATATGAGGGATCGTCATGTTGGATTCACCTCAGCAAGTAATTTCTTACGATCGATTTTATCGTTTGGTGTCTGGGGCAATTGTTCAAGATAGTTGATTCTTTGTGGAATCATGTACTCCATCACCGATTGGCCTAACGCTTGTTTGATTGCTTTCGTTAACTGAAACGATGGCTCGATTTCTTTCTCTAAAACGATGAACGCTACCAATTGCTGAACCTTGACTCCTTGATATTTAGGTACAACTACTGCTTGTTTAACATTTGGATTCATCCCTAAATAATGTTCGATGTCGCCAAGTTCAATTCGATAACCATGTAACTTAACTTGAAAATCCAAACGACCTTCATACAAAAGCATGCCATCTGCAGTCAGACTTCCTGCATCACCTGTTCGGTAGCTTGCCTGATTTTCATATTCAAAGAATGCTGCTTCCGTTTTTTCTGGATTATTCAAATAACCTTTTGAAACGCTCGGCCCTGAAATAATGATTTCACCTGTTTCACCAACTGCACAAGGCTGATCTTCTGCAAAAATCGTAACTTTTGTATCTGATTTCACTTTCCCAATTGGAATCCGTTCATACGCATCTAATACCGTTTGCGTAACTTGAACACTGGAAATCGCAACTGTAGCTTCAGTTGGACCATAAGTGTTGTAAATTGCTGCACTTGGGAATCGTTTCAATAACTCTTGGGCCGTTTTTTTCGTCAGCTCTTCTCCACAAAAAATAAATTGCTGTAACTCAGGAACATGCTGTTCATCAAATTGTGGTTCCATCAAACAAATATCCATAAAGGACGGTGTCGAAACCCATGTTTCCAATTTTAACTTTGGTAAAGTCTGAAATAATTGCTTAAAATCTTGAATGATTGCTTTTGCCAATGGAACAAGTATTCCGCCAGAAACCAATGCTGGGTAAATGGAGAAGACTGATAAATCAAATGAAAAGGGTGCTTGCGCTAAAAAACGCATCCCAGGCTGGATAGTAAAATCAGTTAATGTCCATTCCACAAAACTTTTTAAATTATCGTGACTGATTTGAACACCTTTTGGCTGTCCCGTTGTTCCCGAAGTAAAAATAATATAAAAGTTTTCCGTCATTTCTACTGGATGACTAGGATGAAATGAAACTTTTTCTCCAACGATAGAAACAAATTCTTTTTTTGTTAAAACGGGCTGTTGGTTCAACGCTTCTGGCCACTCACCTAAGCTTACAACCAAAGTTGGTTGCGCCACCGTTAAAATAGCTTCGACTCGCTCTTGGGGTGTTTGCTCTTCAATTGGCAAATAAGCATGTCCTGCTTTGACAGCTCCTAAAAAAGCAACCAGCATTTCAAATTCTAAATTACCAAATACGACGATTGGTTTCGTATCCTCTACATTGACTTCCAAATAATGTGCAAAAGCATCAGATGCTGCTTTCAATTTTCCATATGTGTACTCTTCATTTGCCGTGCGGTAAACCACGCGTTCAGGCTCAGTTATGCCCCAGCGATCGATTGCTTCAATGATTGTGCTAAATTTCATGATGTCCCTCCTAAAACTCATTGTAGATAAAGGATCCTCCTTGGATATTTTTATAGTGATACAAATAAATCAATGCAAGGAATATCAAACTATAAAAAAGGGTGCGAATGAAAAATTTCCCCCAATAATTAACTTGAGGTTGTGCCCACCACTTCTTCATCAAAACACCTCCATATCAAACTTCTACAGAAATTTTAACGATTTTTCGTCTAAGGGAACATCTATCCAGCTTACGATAAGCGATTTCAGGCTAACACTTTTGTCACAAGGTTAAGGAATAAGGATTCTGAACAAAAAAATAACTAGAAATTGACAGAATTTTTTCTAATTACTTCAAAAAAATTTAAACTTTTTTCCAAACTATTTTTAGTAATTCTTCGTGCAATCTTTCCGCCTCTCCCTTGTCCTGTTCAGTCGCAAAAAAACAACACTCCTACCGACCATCCATCGATAAAAGTGTTGTGGGTTTCGTTTTATTTTATTCTTTGATAATTCGATAGTACCAACGACAAGTAATCACATAAAGCAACACATAGACGACTACTAGTAGTCCACAAACGAGGTAAGCCAGCCAGTAGTCAGCTGTCTTAATGTATTGAGTGAAGACATTGATTGCAAAAACAGCATGTAAAATACCTAAGATCATTGACGGGAAAAAAGTAATCGCATTTTGACCATAAATCATCAAACTTACTCTTTTTTGTGGAATACCTAGTTTCGTAAGTAAATGATAATTACCTTTTTCTTCCTCGGCTTCTGCTAACTGACGAACCATTAAGATACTACCAGTCGTAATGACAACAATCATCCCAACAAATAACGAAACAAACGTGTAACTGCCCGTTTGACGATAAACCGAACGCATCTGTGGATACCTTGCTGTAAAATTCAAGCGTACAGACTGCCCTGATTCTTTACTCGTATCAGCAAAATCTTCCGTGGAACTATCTTCAAATCCCTCATCATCTTCTGTCGTTTTTGCAACGATTTCTCCAGACAATTTTTGCTGATCAATCTCATATTGATACTCAACAGAATGATTCCAATTAATTTCAACTTTCCGATCCAAAATCTCATTGATTGCTTCATTATTTCCGCCAGTTACATTCCAATGAACAACTTGATACGCTGCTCCTTGTGTTGCTTCATAAATTTTTTCACTGACAATTAACGTTGGACCACTATAACGCATCATGCTTTCACCTAGCATGTCCGGATGAATCGATTGGATTTTCAAAGCCGTTTGATTTGGTAGGTAGATTCTTTTCCCGTAAATCGAGAAATTTCTCACTAAAGACTGGACTTCATCCAACAATACCGTGAGCTTATCCGACTTCAACTGGATTTTTGGTAATCGAGGATTCATTTTTCGGAAGTCTTGATATTCTTTTTCTGTAATTAAATTCACCAATTGAAACTCTTGCCCGTCTTCTACTTGTCCCAAACGAAAATCATGTACACTTCCAACTACTTTATAGTTCAAGACCATTTCTTGGGTAATTTTTTGTTTTTCTTTGGCCAGAATCGGTGCAATAAACTCAGCTGTCTGAGCGTCCAATTGATAATCCGTTGCGTTCTCAATATCCGTTGTATGAATAACCAAGGTAGCTAAAGAAGTTACACCACCAATAGTTGCTAAAGAAACGCCTAAGATCAACGTAATCAAGGAACTCGTTCGCCAACCCTTCATCAAATGAATCTGTGTATTGCCGATCATCAACAAATTGATCCCACGGTAACCAACCCTCCATTTGCTCAAACTATTCAGTAAGAAACGTAAAGAAAAGCAGAAAAACAGATACGTACCAATCACACATAATATAAAAATTAAAAATGGGTAACTAAAAATCAAGCCAACTTGCGCATCATTTTCTACTAACCACGTTAAATACTCGCGAAAATGAATTGCGCCAAAATAACCGCTTGTCAGTAGAAATAATCCGATAATGCCCAGCAAACGATGTCTGGTTCGTAAACGCATTTTTTTACTAACTACTCGTTCTGTATTCCCAAAACTTTGAATCATTGGGTAACGCCAAATTTTCCAAGTAGAATGCACCGATACGATTAAGATAATCAAGAAAAATGCAACCAATGTATCAACGATGGATGTCCAAGAAACAAAAAATGGACTATCAATTTGCATTCGCATCATTCGGACTAAAATCATTTGGAAAAGTTTTGAAAAAACAATCCCTAACAAAATGCCTGTCACACAAGAGAATAAACCAATCACCATCGTCTCAATCATATAGATTGAAGAAATTTGAAATTTGCTTACCCCAAACAATTGATAGATGCCAATTTCTTTTTCACGACGATTTAGAAAAAAACGATTCGCACTAAAAACAAAAAATAGTAACACCAACGTAATCATAAACGTTCCGAAATCGAGCGCGCCATCAATCGATCCGTCTTGACTCGCACGGCGAACTAACGATTGGTCGTACGTCATCGAATTAAAAGAATAGTAAATCATGACTGAAAAGGTCAAACTAAAAAAATAAATCAAGTACCCCCGCGACTGTCTAAGTAAACTTCTGGCAGCCAACTTATAAAGCATTGATCTTGCCACCTCCCCCGATTGTCGCTTGCATATCAATTACTTTTTCAAAAAATTCACTTCGCGAGCCGCGACGAACAACTTCAGAAAAAATCACGCCATCTTTAATAAATAAAATGCGATTACAATAACTTGCGGTATAAGGATCATGGGTTACCATCAATACTGTTGCTTTTTCTTTTTGATTCATCAATGTTAAATAATTTAATAATTCTGTTGCTGACTTTGAATCAAGTGAGCCTGTCGGTTCATCTGCAAAAATAACTTTTGGGTGAACAACTAAGGCACGCGCCGCCGCAATTCGTTGACGTTGTCCGACCGATAATTCATCTGGATAGCGTTTCATGATTTCTTCAATGTCGAGCAGTTGTGCAACATGTAAGACACGTCGCTCCATTTCTTCTTTTGACATCCGTTCCACTGCTAACGGCAATAAAATATTATCTTTGGCATTTAAAGTATCAACTAGGTTAAACTCCTGAAAAATAAAACCTAATTGCTTTCGTCTAAAATCACTAAGCTGACTACTCTTCATTTTAGTGATTTCTTTTCCTTCAATCGTGACACTTCCCATAGTCGGCAAACTGATTGTTGATAAGATATTCATCAAAGTTGTTTTCCCTGCACCACTTGGACCCATAATTCCTACGAATTCTCCTTCGTCCACAGTGAAAGAAAGATTGTCTAGTACTTTGACGGGCGCTAATTTATTTCCATAAATTTTACTGAGATGTTTCACCTCAATCATTCGTTCCATGTGTTTGCCCTCCTAAAATATTCCTCGCTACTTTTATTATACTTGCATCGTAGCATAGTCTTTTGTTTTTTTCTCTTTAGTTTTTGTCACTTTGAGCAAAAAAAATGTTTTTTTTGATTTTTTTATTCATTTTATAAATCCTGTGTTTGCACGTTTTCACTTTTTTTCACAAAGGAATATACACCATATATGGTATATTCACTTATTTATACATCAAATAACCCCCTACATATAGTTGCCCGTTTTACTAATTTGTTTTATGATAGACAAGAAGAATTTAGTAGGAGTTGAGAAGATGAAGCTAAACTATAAAGAAATTCCAGCCAACGAAGTACAAACGCCCACAATCAAAATCATCAAACGTGATGGTCGTCACGTCGATTTTGATGAACAAAAAATCAATGAAGCATTAGTCAAAGCTGAAAAGAAAATTCATGGCTCTTTGTCTCCCCTTGCCTATGAACGAATTCAGTCAATCGTTGACTTAGTCGTTGCTGAAATCAACAGCCGTTTTGTTGAAAATGTCAAAATCTATGAAGTTCAAAATATCGTTGAACACATTCTACTTGAAAAAAATGAATATGAACTTGCTGAAGAATATATCCACTATCGTACACGACGTGATTTTGAACGTAGCAAAGCAACTGATATCAACTTTTCCATTGAAAAATTGATCAACAAGGATCAAACAGTTGTCAACGAAAATGCGAATAAAGACAGTAATGTTTTTAATACGCAACGTGATCTGACTGCTGGAATCGTTGGTAAGTCAATTGGTTTGAAGATGTTACCTCCTCATATTGCCAATGCTCATCAAAAAGGCGATATCCATTATCATGATTTGGACTATCACCCATATACACCAATGACCAATTGTTGTTTGATTGATTTTAAAGGCATGTTAAATAATGGGTTTAAAATTGGGAATGCTGAAGTTGAATCACCAAAATCGATTCAAACAGCAACTGCCCAAATCTCACAAATCATCGCAAATGTAGCCTCTAGTCAGTATGGTGGTTGTTCGGCTGACCGGACGGATGAACTACTTGCGCCATTTGCTGAATTAAATTACCAAAAGCATTTAAAAGATGCACAAGAATGGGTCGAAACAACGGAGCGACAAGAAGCTTACGCCAAAGCAAAAACAAAAAAAGATATTTTTGATGCGATGCAAAGTTTAGAATACGAAATCAATACTTTGTTTACCTCTAACGGACAAACACCTTTCACCTCTCTTGGCTTTGGACTTGGTGAAAATTGGTTTGAACGTGAAATTCAAAAAGCCATTTTACAAATTCGAATCAATGGACTTGGAAGCGAAAAGCGAACAGCCATTTTTCCGAAACTCATTTTTACACTCAAAGCTGGCGTAAATCTTGCCCCAACGGATCCAAACTACGATATTAAAGAATTAGCTTTGGAATGTGCAACCAAACGGATGTACCCAGATATTTTAAATTATGACAAAATCGTTGAACTAACAGGTAGTTTTAAAGTCCCAATGGGTTGTCGTTCATTCTTACAAGGATGGAAAGACGAAAATGGAACAGAAATCAATGTGGGACGCATGAATCTAGGTGTTGTCACGCTTAACTTACCTCGAATTGCAATGGAAGCAAAAGGAAGTCAAGAAAAGTTTTGGCAACTACTAGCTGATCGTCTTGAAATCATGAAGGATGCTTTGGTTTATCGTGTCGAACGTTGTAAAGAAGCTATCCCTGCAAATGCACCAATTTTATATATGTACGGGGCTTTTGGTAAACGTCTTTCACGTACAGATGCCGTTGATGAACTCTTTAAAAATCGTCGAGCAACTGTTTCCCTTGGTTACATTGGATTATATGAAGTAGCCTCTGCTTTTTATGGTGGTGAATGGGAATCAGATCCGGAAGCAAAAGAATTTACCTTAGCTATTCTTAAAAAATTAAAAGCCAATGCAGATCATTGGGGCGATGAATATGGCTATCATTTTAGTGTCTATTCAACACCAAGTGAAAGTTTGACCGATCGTTTCTGTCGTTTAGATACTGAGAAATTTGGTCTCGTCGATAATATTACAGATAAAGAGTATTACACAAATAGTTTCCATTATGATGTTCGCAAAAATCCAACACCTTTTGAAAAACTTGATTTTGAAAAAGATTATCCACAATATTGTTCTGGTGGGTTCATCCATTACTGTGAGTATCCAATGTTACAACAGAATCCAAAAGCATTGGAAGCTGTTTGGGATTTTGCTTACGACAAAGTTGGCTATCTTGGAACAAATACACCAATCGATCATTGCTATGAATGTGGTTTTGAAGGTGATTTCACCCCAACAGAACGTGGCTTTGAATGTCCTGAATGTGGTAATCATGATCCAAAAACTTGTGACGTGGTGAAACGGACTTGTGGTTATTTAGGTAATCCTCAAGCTCGCCCAATGGTTCATGGACGTCATAAAGAAATTTCTTCTCGTGTAAAACACATGAAGTAATCCACTACCTTATTGTAAAACTGAAAGTTGTGATAAAAGTCAAATTACTTTTTGTCACAACTTTTTTGATAAGCACTTTTCTACTAACACTTAGATTGCTTTGTTAGCTAGATTGCAAGAACTTACACTATAGAAAGAAGTGTTTTGATGAGAAATCCAAAACCAAAAGAATGGTTAGCTGAGGAATACAGTCAAAATTATATTGCTGACTATAAAGCATTTAATTTTGTCGATGGTGAGGGTGTCCGCAATAGTTTGTACGTCAGTGGTTGCCTGTTTGCTTGCGAAGGTTGTTTCAATAAAGCAGCTCAAAATTTTCGCTATGGAAAACCATTCACTCAAGAGCTAGAAGAACAAATAATCGAAGATCTGCGCCATGATTATGTTCAAGGTTTGACCCTACTTGGTGGTGAACCCTTTTTGAATACGGATGTTTGTTTGCAAGTTGTTCGTCGAATCCGTCAAGAGTTTGGACATACCAAAGATATCTGGTCATGGACTGGTTATACGTTTGATGAATTGTTACAAGACTCTGAAGACAAGTTAGCTTTATTAGCAGAAATCGATATCTTAGTCGATGGTCGTTTCGATCTTTCCAAACGTGACTTGAAGCTACAATTTCGTGGAAGCAGTAACCAGCGAATTGTCGATGTTCAAAAATCTTTAGCACAGAATAAAGTCGTTATCTGGGAAAAATGTTTCGACGCTACGCAAACATACGAACAAATCAAAAAACAAGACCTAATCTAAAAAAGAACACCCGCTACCAAAATTGATCATTCAGTCAATTCTGGTAGCGGGTGTTTGTTTTCCTAAATTGAATCTTTAAAAAAAGTTTTCTTAAAAATAAATCTTGAGAGGTACTGGATCAACCTTTCCCAATTTTTTTCATCATAAATATTATTAAAGTAAAATCGTTCTACTTTTACTTCTGCACCTTCATAGACATCAGAAATAATCAAATCTGCCACTTCCGGATCTTCAACAATCTGTAAAATTTCTGGATGAAAGACTTCTTGGATACCATTCTTAATCAAATAGCCATTGCCGATTGCTCCATTATTCATCACAAACACTTTCACTTTTGGTGGTGCTGTATTGAGATCGAAAATAAAAAAGAGCAAATGAGCTAATTGGGTTTTAGCCAACTTCGACAGCTCAGATAATTCTTCATAGGCGGCAATAAAATGCGTAAGTTTTTGATTTAAAAGAATGAAATTAGGGTTATCTTTGACTATCTGTTCATTTTTTTGAATAGGATTTTCAAAGTATTCATCCACTTCTAAATGAATATGTTTACAATAAAGCAGAAAGAACAATAATAAGTAATAAGATTCATAATAATTGCCCTCTACATAGTTAAATTGAAACTGTTGTTGAAAATCACTCAATAAGTGTTCTGTCAGTCGAGCAATCGGTAAATCTGATTTTTGATAGGATTCAACAATCTCTCTTCTCATCTCTGGTGTATCGATATCAAAAGTTAAGCCACGGATAAAGAAACTCAAAATCATTGACTCTTTGATCAAGACCTCTTGATCTACTCGGAAATCCGTCAAGTTCAAACTATTTTTACCACGGTAAAAAAACTGAATATCAGTCAAACATTCTTCTGTTGGGTCGATCTCCTTCTTTCGATTTGCTAAACGAAAACAAGTAATGCCATGTAACATTCTGATTTTCATTTCTTGTGAGATACTTAAATTTTTTTCAATTTCCATCTTTTCTTTCAAAAAATCAATTTCTAAAAATTCAGGAATCATTCGAGTTGAAAAAGGATTCATTGTACTCGTTTTAAATACATTCCAATAAATCAAAAATGAAAAAAAGCGAATACCCAACTCACTACCTTCTAAGTTGCCAAATTCGCTTAAATAGATTGTTCCACCAAATTTCTTCAAAATCGTTTTAATCATGGCTAAACTTTTGTACACATGTGGCGTACTAAGATTCAAATCTAAGGCTAACTGCTCAACAGATACATAACTTTTAGAAAAAAGAGCAGTTAACACTTGGAAAAGTGAACTTTCTTTTATATAAAGAATTCGTAACTGATCAATCGTGTAACCAATCGTATATTCTGGCAAGCGCATGATAGCCAGATTACCAAATGAATTATACTGAATCATCACCCCCAACTGAAAAACCGTTTTTAAATCAATTTCCAATTCGTTCATGTACCGTTTAAGTGTGGTTTTATTCAGCTGAAACTCATTCATAATTTCGTCTTCTGTTCGGCCCACTTTAGAAAAAAGCAAAAACTTATAAATAGCTAATTTTCCTTCATTTTTTTTACTCAAAAAAAACTCATGCATGCCTATCTCCTCCATGTATAGTTTTATTTAACTATTGCATCAAGTAAGGTATTGCTCAATAATGCTTAAAATTCGGGCAGATGAACGACCATCACCATACGGATTTTTAGCCGTCGCCATTTTTTGATATGCGTTTGAATCTAAAAGCAGCTTTTCAATTTCTGTCAAAACATTTTTCGTTTCAGTACCAATAATTTTTAATGTGCCAGCTTGCACCCCTTCAGGTCTTTCCGTTTCTTGACGTAAAACTAAAACAGGTTTGTGTAATGAAGGCGCTTCTTCTTGGACGCCACCTGAATCGCTTAAGATCAAGTAGCTTCGAGCAGCTAAATTATGAAAATCCACCATACTTAAGGGTTCTACTAAGTGAACACGCGCCACATCAGCTAAATGTTTTTTAGCAATGGCTTGCACCGTGGGACTAAGATGAACAGGAAAAACGACTTCGACATCTGGTTGACGTTGGACTAATTGCTTGATGGCCTGAAACACATTTTCCATTGGTTCCCCTTGGTTTTCTCTACGATGCATCGTAAGTAAAATCAATTTATTTTTGGGATCCATCTTTGTTAGAATGTCATGATTGAAGTCTGGTGTAATTGAATACTGCAACGCATCGATCACCGTATTTCCTGTAATAAAAATTCGGTCTGCTCGATGATTTTCCTTTAATAAGTTTTCTTTACTTACCTCAGTAGGTGCAAAATAAAAATCAGTTAAGACATCTGTCAATTGACGATTCATTTCTTCCGGAAACGGACTATACTTATCCCAAGTTCGCAAACCTGCTTCGACGTGCCCAATCGGGATTCGATGATAAAAAGCAGCTAAACTTGCAGCAAACGTAGTTGTCGTATCACCGTGAACTAAAATAATATCCGGTTTTTCTATCATCAGTATACTGTCTAATTCAGACAAGATACCAGTAGTTAGTCCTGTCAAGGTCTGATTTTGATTCATTAGTGCTAAATCATAGTCAGGCGTTACCTGAAAAACAGCTAGAACTTGGTCTAACATTTCCCGATGTTGGCCCGTAACGACTGTGATTCCTTTTATTTTATGTGATTGCTTTTCAATTTCTTTTACAATTGGCAACATTTTGATTGCTTCAGGGCGTGTGCCAAAGATTGTCATGATTTTAATCAACTTCAAGTTCCTCTCTAAATGGATAAATAAAAAAAGCTTAATAATAGTACAACTACTACAATGAATTCTAAATTCTTCAGGCATTTCTTTTTCACTCTGGTACCTCCTCTTCATTTCGATCAAATGTCGCCTTGTGAACGGTTTTATTCCATTTATTTTGTGGTTTGAACCAAGTACAAAAACCAACTAGCTGGGCAGCCATATAAGTAATTGAATTGTAAATAAATGCAATGACGAGCCGAATAAAAAAGATTAGCTTTCTGATAATTCCTTTTTCATCCGCAAAATATTCTTTTGCTTCTTGCGAAAAGTATACAATTGGGATAATCAAGAAGTTCAATACCTCAATTCCTACCCAAAATGTCAATAAGGAGAACAAATTTGGTAAATAATCAAAAATTCTTTTGTCAATCAAACTTAACAATAAAATACCTAGCATTGCTACCGGTCTGACCATTGAATACGAATAAAAAAGTGTTTCAACTTTACTTAAGAATTCTGTTATGCTTTTTGATTTAAATAATGAAAGAATTTGGCGCCAAGTTGTTGTGAAAGCAACATACCAATGGCCTTGTGCCCACCGTGTACGTTGATTATGACTAGCAATCAGGGAATCTGGTTTCTCATCATGAACCACCGCAAAATGATTCCAGCCACTGCGTTTTCCGGCAATGGAAAGTTCCACTTGTAATTCAAAATCTTCTGTATAACTGCGTGGGTTCCAGCCATGTTCTGCTAAGTAATTCGTATCAAGAATGAAACCTGTTCCACCAATCGCTGCATTCCAACCTAGTAAATAATTCGCTGCTTGAACAGCACGGTTGGTAATAAAGTAAACAGCAGCATAACCAGAAGCCGTGATGGAAGAGCGAACATTTTTAATTCCTAAGTAACCTTGAACCACTGTTAGTTCTGGATGAGTAATAACTTGAGCATTCATTTCTCTTAAATAATTGGCATCAACAATATTATCTGCGTCAATAAATGCAATATAATCATAATTTTTCCAATGATTTGTTTCGACATATCTAGCAATTGCATGTGGCTTCCCACGTGGATCTTCTGGTCCAGAAACATTTTCAAAAGCAGTTGCACGTGGGTAAGAGTGGATAACATCAATTGTTCGATCCGTACAATTGTCTGCAATGACCACAATATCAAATAAATCTGGATCGTAATTTTGATTCACTAGACTTTTGATTGTGGGGCCGATTACTGCTTCTTCGTTATGAGCAGGTACAACAAAAACAAATTTCTTTTGATCAGGCACCATTTTATAATCACGTTTTGGTTTTCTTAAGCCAAAAATCGATAACGTTGTAAAATAGATCAAGTTAGCAAAAACAATGATGACCATACAAATTGCGAGCCATTTCATTGGTAAAAATACATAGTTTGGTAAATTAAACATTCTTTCTCCTCTTTCTTTTCATAGAAAAAGAGTTGTGACAAACGTCTTGTCGCAACTCTGCGAATCACATGAGCTTTTCATACTGGTCTGACTTCTTAACACTTGCTGGTAGCTATCCAACTTCCGCTTGGTTATCGGTACAAGAAGGCAGCTCTTTTAATTCTTATTTATCATTTTTAGCGATACATTCATTGCATAATTCTGATTGGCCATGCATAGCGAGTATTATTCCAGCAAGAAATAGACCGAACAAATTCAAAAATAGGGGATTCCTTTTGAATCGTTCGGCTTACTTCTAACTGACTTTGCTCATGCTACTCTATCTTATTCACAGTTTTAATCTAATAGATGTGTGTAAATTTCTGTTCCATCTTCTGTAACTAAACAAATCGCATAGTCATATTGTCCTTGGTCACGAAATTCGATTGGAATAATCGCTTGGAATGTGTCATTGTCATCCACACCCGTTGGGATTCCCCATGAATCTGGCGCTGCTTTTAACTCTTCTTTTTGATAAACTTCCTGACCGTTTTTATCTGTGATTCGTAGTTTTTTCGTTGTTCCTTTTTGTTCAACATTAGTGAAGTAGCCATCAAAAACTAATTGATCTTCATCGTTCCAATATTTATTAAACAAATGAACTTCTTCTGTTTCATTTAATTTCGAAACGTTGAATCCTGGTGCATTATTGATGACGCCTGGCTTGATTCTATTTTGTTTCAGTGTTACTTCTTCTAAATCGTTATACTCATTATGAATTGGCCCCATTCTTGTCATTTGTTGCTTGATTTGTAATGGTAGTTCATCCACAATTTCTCCATCAATTGTCACACGCATGCCAATCGTATAATTTCCGACTGCTAACTCACCTAATAAATCATTGTCAACAATCACTTGGTAGCCATTGAATTTCTCTGAATCATACCAGTTATGGTTTGCTGCTGGCATTTCTTTGATGATTTTGCCTGATTCATCATAAATCAATCCTTGTTTTTGAATACGAGAAGCATCAGATAAATCCCAGTCTTCATTTTCAATTTTTCCTTCAAAGACTAAGCCATAATTTCTCCAATACCCCTTATCAAACTCAGAAACTGTTTGATGTTTAACCGCTGTAACGATTTGTTCCGCTTGTTCACTGACTTTGTCTTCTTTACCTACTTGATGACCAATCACTTGAACTGCTACTTTGTCACCTTCTTTTAGCGTTGTCCCTTCAGGTAAATCCATACTGAATTCTTTCCCTGCTTCAACTTTGATTGTGCCGATTTCTTTGTCGTTCAGTGTCGCTTTTAGTTCATATGTGCGACCGGCTTCAACATCTTGTTCGTTCACATTTCCTGTCAATTGTGTATCTGTTGTTTTGACTTCGTTTAACGTTGGGCCATTGACTTGCCAGTCTGACCAGTTGGTTCCGTCAACTACAACTTGTTTTGCTTGTTCACTGACTTTGTCTTCTTTACCTGCTTGTTGATACACCTCTGACACTGCTACTTTGTCACCTTCTTTTAGCGTTGTCCGTTCAGGTAAGTCCATACTGAATTCTTTCCCTGCTTCAACTTTGCTTGTGCCGACTTCTTTGTCGTTCAGTGTCGCTTTTAGTTCATATGTGCGACCGTC
>NZ_JAFLWI010000023.1 GCF_017315945.1 Candidatus Enterococcus courvalinii | reverse complement strand
TCGGCGTCGGCATCGGCATCCGCGTCAGCATCGGCGTCGGCATCCGCATCCGCGTCAGCATCGGCGTCGGCATCCGCATCCGCGTCATCGTCGTCTTCATCCGGAATAAATGCTTGGGTCGGTAAACTTGGAATCTCATTTTCATCGTAAGCAATCAACTGAATTTCATCTAATGGATCAACGTCATCTGAAGAAATTGGAATAGTAAAGCTTCCTGTTACTTCATCCGCCGTTCCTTCACCAATTAATACACCATCTTTATAAATTCTTACTGTAGCACCAGGATCAGCCATCCCCGTGACTTCATAGCCATCAGCCACATTTCCAGTTACCACAACATTGTAAGGAGCAGTTACATCACTTGCCTCATAGAAAACTGGTGTGTACCCGTCATAATTTGAAGCAATGTCAATCGACAACAGATTTGTTTTAATCATCGTTGCTAAAAAACCTGCTTCATAGGGATTCGAGATGTCTACTCCCGCTGTCAATAAGTCTTGATAAGTTGGATCTTGGAGCATCGTTGGAATAGTCACAGTTGTTTGACCAAGCACACTGCCATCTACTAAATTACCAATCAACGAAGAACCTACATTAACTAGAGCTAAAGCCGTATTGTAAGTGAGTGTAAAAGCTGGTTTAAGTGTAGCATTTAACGTTCCATTAACTGCGCTTGCCGCAATCGTGCCAGCTATCCCTGAGCCAGAAGTTGGAACTGCTTGGATAGATTGCACTGCGTTATTCAAATCTGTTAAAATATCCGTTAGTGATTCACGAATGATTACTTCAAGAACGCCTTCGAGTTCGGCATAGATGTATTCATCACCTTGTGCTTCGAGTTGTAAGGCAACATCAGCAGCCGTTAAATTACTTAGGTTATTCAATAAGTCTAACTGTGTATAAACTTGTGATAAATCTACTGTTGCTAACGGGTTAAGTGCTAGTGCGGCGTTTATTCCATTCACTAAGGTAGTCACCGCACCATTTACAACTGTTAGTAATGGATCTAAGGCATTCGTAGGAAGTAGAATTTCGGTTGAGAATGTTCCATCACCGTTTGGCGTTACTATTCCTTGCATTTCTTCTGGAATTGCTAGAACTGCTAGACGATTTCCTGGTAAAACACTTAAATCAATTCCACTATCCGCTGAAATGATAAAATCAACAGCACGACTAGCATTTTCTAAAGGAAAAGGGGCAGAGCTGGTAGTTCCACTTGTATTAGACGAAGTTAAATTACTGAATAGCTGTCCGCTAATCAAATCTGCGTAAACTTCGTTTGTTTCAAGAGTAAAAAGTGGCGTAGCAATTGAAATTGGGGCTAACCCTAACAACATACCTGTTGCCAACGACGTTCCTACAAGCAAGTATTTTTTTGATCGGCGCTTAGTACTTGCTTTTTGGTCCATTAATCTTCGGTAGTCCTTTTTCATGTTTATCCTCCTTTTTGAAACACATCTCCTAACTGTCCAGTCCTCCAACAAAAGAATAAATATGTGAAGTAGCTAACGACCTCCCCTTTATATCCGATTTTTATACCTAAAAGGCGCCTTTTCAGGTATTTTCATTCACTAGCAACTTAAGTTATTCGGAGTTTATCAAGGGTATATTATAAAATCTATTATTTTGCTCGTTAGTCAATAAAATAACCACCATTAAACGAAATTGTTACTTTAAGATTAAAAAATAATCAAAAATGTATTATAATATTCACCATGAATAGATAAGAACTCTTATAAAACAAATAAATCTATAACACGCAAAAAAGATAAAATATCATAAGATATTTTATCTTTTTGTAGTTTTACGTTATTTTTTCTTATTTTTTGTGTTAGTTTCATGACGAAAAATGAGAATTTTTAACAAATTTTACTAACTTATCTATTTTAAATAATTTTTGAAGGAGTAACTTATATGAATCAATTTTTTAGTTTAGAACGTCCAATCCAGATGCAGTTAGCCATTCTTGAAACACTTTACTTTTCAGAAAAGCCTTATTCTTTGGAGAAGCTTGCTCATTCGCTCTCCTCTGACAAACGATCAGTAGCCCAATATTGTCAAAAAATTCAAGAATTACCATATGCGATTCATTTTGCCAAAACTTCATCTCATTATCGCTTCACAGGTGATGCAAAAGAGTATCAACTTTTATATGCAGATATCTTAGCCTTGTCTCCTATTTTTCAACTAATTTATCAATTGATATTCGTCTCAAAAATCCAAATAATGGACTTTTTGGTTTCACTTGAAATCAGTGAATTTATTTTACGTAGACATATTACACAATTAAATAAAAAACTTGCCCCTTATGAAATACAAATAAAAACCAAAAAAGGAGACATTTATCTAACAGGAAAGGAAACACAAATCCGTTATTTTAGTTACTTAGTTTTGTGGGAGACTTATCGTGGGGTAATTTGGCCTTTTTCAACTATTGACTTTGAACAAACATTATCTGATGTAGAGAACCTTTTTGAAGCTGTAGGCCAGCAACCAAATAAAATAAAAGCCCTCCAATGGTGCTATATTTCTGCTGTTAATTTTTTGCGATCTTCTCAAGGACATTTGATTGACAACCGTACATTGCCCACATTTACCACACAAATCTGGAAAGAATTTTCGGAAGAAGTGCAGAGCTTTCAGGAAGCAATCGGAGATAAGCTTTCGGAAACAGAATTACGCTTTTCTTTTCTTTGGATGCAATCGAAAACAAATTTTTATTTAGCGGAAAACTTTTTGGAAAGAGCATTAAAACTTCATTTAGCAAAACAAACATCCGCAAGACTATTTTTGATCAAATTTTTCTCTTATTTAAATACATTAAAACGAAATCAGTTTAACCACATCAAAAAACGTAAACTGTTAAATGCAACCTTATTAGCTAATTCGATACACGCTATCTTATTTCCAAATTTTTTAACATTAAATAAAGAATTTATTTTTGATATAGAAGAAAAGCATCCCAATCTTTTAGAGGAAATGACCCGAGTATGCACGGAGTTCAAAAGCCATGAGCAGACACTTTATTGGTTACAGCCATGGATTTTGACAGAAGCGTTTTTGATCATTGCTCCTCCAACGTATTTTGACAAACAGGTCAATGTCAAATTTGAAAGTGACCTCCCTCATTCGCTAGAACTAGCAACCATGAAAAAGATCAATGATTCTTTACGTCCTTACGTCAATGTGTTTATGACAAATGACCTTGTCGTTCAACCAGATTTGATCATCCGAACAACCGATACGTTACTTACCATGCCCACATTTGAAGAAGAACCTACAGTTGTTACAATTTCCATCCAATACATTGAAAAACAAATCCATTCACTGGTTCACTTTATTAAAGAACGTTTCGTTCTATAATTCATTCATTTATACAGACTAAAAAAGGAGTCGTAGCACAAGCCACAACTCCTTTTTTGTATGATCTCGTAAAAAAAAATCCAACTTTTTTAAGGGGACGTATTTTTGATAAGATCGTTTGATTCAACAGATATTATAATTTAGTCACTTCAGCAGCTTGAGGTCCGCGTGAACCTTCAACAATTGTGAATTCAACTTCTTGGCCTTCTTCTAAGCTCTTGAAGCCATCTCCTTGAATTGCTGAGAAGTGTACGAATACGTCATCTCCGCCATCTACTGTAATAAACCCAAATCCTTTTTCATTGTTGAACCATTTAACTGTTCCGTGTTCCATAAGTGTATAGCCTCCAAAAAATGTTCTTGTAAGAATTCTTCTTACAAAAATATTATACCGAATTTAGAAAACGCTCGCAAGGCTGTTTTTACTTTTTCCGGAAACAGCTAAAGATGGAACTAACATATAAACATGTTATTTTGCTTGTTCAAACTGTTTGTTTACTTCATCCCAGTTCACAAGATTCCAGAACGCTTCGATGTAATCAGGACGTACATTTTTATATTTCAAATAATACGCATGTTCCCACACATCTAAACCTAATACAGGTGTTTGTCCTTCCATCAAAGGTGAATCTTGATTAGCAGTTGAAGTAATAACTAATTTGCCATTGTCAATAGCCAACCAAGCCCAACCAGAACCAAAGCGACCAGTTGCAGCAGTTTTGAATTCTGATTTAAATGAAGCAAAGTCACCAAAAGCAGTATCAATTGCTTCTTTGATTGCTCCTGTTGGTTCGCCACCAGCATTTGGTGCCATAATCTTCCAGAAGAATGAATGGTTTGCGTGTCCGCCACCGTTATTGCGAACTGCAGTTTTGATATCTTCAGGAATAGCATCCATATCAGAAATTAGTTCTTCTACTGATTTTTCTCCAAGTTCTGGATGTTTTTCGATTGCTGCATTGAGATTAGTAACGTAAGTGTTATGGTGCTTGTCATGATGAAGGTGCATTGTTTCTTCATCGATATAAGGTTCTAAAGCATCATATGCATAGGGTAAATCAGGTAATGTGTAAGTCATTGAAAATCTTCCTCCTCAATAATTCTGTTAGTCTTTACACTCAAAAGAGTAACAAAGAGTTGAGATTTCTTCAAAAGTTATGCCTACGATTTTTGTTATTGTTCTTCGATTCGATTATTTGATTTCTTTGATTTCATCGATTACCTCAGTTTTTTTGAAAATAAATAACTTGCTGAATGCATAGTTAGCCAAAACAACTAAGATTTGTGTAATGATTTTAGCCACATACTCGTTACTATTTAACCCCTGAATGAGTAAAATCATCGCACCCATGTCTAGCCCATAGGAAACAATTCGATAGAAAAGAAATTTTGCAAATTCTCCCACCATGTGCCAAAAACTTGGTGATTTAGAATGAAAAACCCAAATTTTATTTGTTACAAAAGCAAACAACACTGAACAAATCCAGGAAATCGTATTTGATACGACCATGCTGAAACCAAATATTTGTAATGCTAACGCAAAGGTCACAAAGTTTACCACCGTTGCTAACCCACCAAAAAAAATGTACACAAAAATTTCCCAGTACCCTTTTTCTTCTAAAAATTCTTTGATTTGCAAATATACTTTCATTTTTGAACCTACCCTTATTAAAATTCTTATTTATCATACGATATTTTCAAAAAACTTTCAGCCAGATTATTAAAAAATTAGTAAATAGTTTTGTTGATTTATAAAAAAACAAACAACTACTTTCTGTAAGGATAACATTTTTCCGATTAACAGCCAATCAATCTTGTAATTTTGCCTCCTTCTCTTGTATTTCCAGCTATACTTCGCTAGAATTGCTGTTGAAGACAATACTAAAGAGGAGCTATTATGACAACAAAACAATTAATATTCAGTTCATTTACACAATTCAAAAATCTCAAAGAGGCACGACAAACTCCTTTTTGGAAATCGATTCTTTATCTTTTAGCGCTAAGCGTAATCATGGCTTTACCAATTTCATTCCAAGTCTTTCAAGTTTTGGATAACATCAAGACTGATGGACAACAAATCGCCAAAAAAATCCCTGATTTTGAAATCAAAGATGGGCAATTAGATGCTCATGGCGCTGAAGGTTTCATTTATCAAACAAATTCCATCATTTTTACTTTTGATCCTGATGGGAAACGTTCTGAACATGACATTTCTACTGATTTGATGGGGAATTTTATCAGTGTTGGCATGCTGAAAGATCAAATGGTTATTGCCTTACCAAATTCTGGTACGACTACTTCTTTGTTAGGTAGCAATGAGATGACCTTAAATTATTCAAATGAGGCATTAGCTGACTTGAATGGGCAACAAATGCGTGAGGTTTTGGCGAACTCAACGATTCCATTCTGGATTAAAGCAGTGACTTTTATTATCACAATTTATCCAAGTTTTCTTAACTTACTGATTACATTGACCATTGCGAGCTTTGCAGGCTATATCTATGCTCGTTTGCGTTTAACTAGAGCAACATTCCTTGACTGTTTGAAAACAATGATTTATGCGATCACGTTACCAACTCTTCTTTCTACCGTGATCTTAATTTTTGTTCCAACATTTGATACAAGTATATTCATCACATTAGTCGGCTTATTTATTTTCATTCAGGCAAGTAAAGGTTGGCCAAGATTTCAATTACCAAAACAATAATTCTATTTCAGCCATGACACTTGTCATGGCTTTTTTTATTTGCTGTTCTCCTCATCAACTTACTTCAAACTTTTCATACTTTGCGCTACACTTAAGGCAAGAAAGGTGGTCTAATCTATGAAACAGCCAATTATTTACTCCACTCGTCCTTTTCGTGACGAATTCATCGAAAGAATCGAGACACTTGCACCAAATTATCAATTTAAAACAGAGCTAACCTCTGCTGAACTTTCACAAGTTGAAATCAGCTTGGGCTGGAATCGTGAATTTCAGTCTGAGCTACTAGCAAGCAATAATTTGAAATGGGTTCAATCCATTTCTGCTGGTGTCGACACCTTACCATTAGAAGAATTTTCAAAACAAGATATCTTACTTTCAAATGGTAGTGGTATCCATAGTGAATCAATTGCTGAGCATTTGATGGGTATCATTTTTGGGTATTCTCGTGGTCTTCTGCAGGCACAAAAAGCACAAGTTGCTCAAAAATGGCTTGGTTCTGACATTCACTATCAAGCAATCCAAAAGAAAAAGCTGCTGATTATTGGTACTGGGCATATCGGTAAAATGGTCGCTCAAAGAGCAGAAGTTTTTGGAATGGAAATCTATGGTATCAATACGACCGGTCGACCAGTAGAGCATATTAAAGAGACCTTTCCATTAGCAAAACTTAAAGAGGTCTTACCGACGATGGATATTGTAATCAACATCTTGCCGCTGACCGAACAAACCAACGGCCTATTTAATCAAGAATTGTTCACTTTCTTTTCACCAACAGCGCTCTTCATCAATGTTGGCCGTGGACCATCTGTTAAGACCGACGAATTGATTGACGCGCTAGATCAAAAGAAACTAGCTTTTGCAGCGTTAGATGTCTTTGAAGAGGAACCACTGCCAAAAAGCAGTCCACTTTGGTCAATGGAAAATGTACTGATCACACCACATATTGCTGGCTTGACTCCCCATTTTCAAACTAAATTTATGGACATTTTTCTCAAGAACCTTGAAAGTTATCTTTCAGATCAGACTCTTGCAGTCAATCAAGTACAGTTGCTTTCTGGCTATTAAAATAAAGGCTCCTTGACTCCCTAAACTCTCGCGTAATTTTTGTTTTGCGAACGAAACAGACTAGAGTCATTAATCAAAAAAGAACGGCGAAACCAACCAATGATTTCTCCGTTCTTTTTGTTTTATTTTTAATCATTTTTTTCAAAATGATAAGCTGGTTCATCTTTTTTGGCATCATAGTCGACAACCAAATCATATCCTTTGAAAAACCATTCATCGGCTTCTTCAATAAAAAATTTCATGCCATCAATCAGTTCTTCTTCAATCACATTTTCCGGTTCTTCAACTGATAATCCAATCGAAAAACCTTCGTGTACCTCTGTTTTACCATAAACTTTTCCGAAAAAGCGAATGCCAAGATTTTCAGGTGGATTCACTTCTTTTTTAAACCATTCTTGTGCTGCAGGTGTTACTGTTAACTTCGTCAAAATCATTCACCCCTATAATTATTGATTCATTTTATCATCTAGCATCTCTACATCTTCTGTTTCTCCGATTACTAATAAATTGTCATTTTGGCGGACAAATTCATCTGCAGCTGGAGAAACAACGACTGTTCGATCAACTCGACGAATGGCCACAACAGTTAAATCAAACCGTTGTCGGAAATTTAGTTCGCCTAGTGTTTTGTTGAAAAATTTAGGATTGGCTACTCGAATCTCAGCTAATGAGTACGCATCCGTCAGTTCTAAATAATCTAAAATATTTTTTGAAACTAAATTATGCGCAATACGAACCCCCATGTCTCTTTCCGGATGTACTACGCGATCTGCGCCAATTTTTTCTAAAACCCGTGCATGATACTCATTTTGTGCCTTCACCAGTATATTTGGTACACCCATCTCCTTGACCATTAGTGTCACTAAAATGCTGGCTTGGATATCTTCACCAATTGCCACAATCACATGGTCAAAGTTACGAATGCCTAACGAACGCAAAGTCATCTCATCTTGCGCATTTGCTACCACCGCATGCGTAGCAATATTCATATATTCATTTACACGATCTTCATTGCTGTCAATTGCCAAAACTTCTTGTCCTGATTCAATCAACGTGCGACAGATACTGCCACCAAATCGACCAAGACCGATGATTGCAAAATTTTGTTTCAAGTCATTACTCCTCTTCATTCTTATTTCTTTTCAAGTATAGCAAAGCCTTTTCAAAAACAAAAGAGGCGAGACTTATTCAAACCTTTATCCTTCAAAAAATTTCTAGTTTCTCTTCGCAAAAAAATAAAAAGCAGGACAAAACACCATTAGTCTTGCCCTACCTTCTTTTTAAATTTAAGCAGTATTCTATTATCAATTGTCTGTTTATTGATCGATTCGTTATTTGACCAAACCATGTTTAAATGCATAAATTGCTGCTTGGGTACGATCCTCAACCTCAAGTTTTGCTAGAATATTTGAAACGTGGGTTTTGACTGTTTTCAAAGTGATAAATAACTCATCTGCAATTTCTTGATTACTCTTTCCTTCAGAAATCAACATCAGGATCTCATTCTCTCGTTTCGTCAGGTCTTCATGCAAAATAGGTTCGTTTCGCCGACTCATTTTTTCCATCATTTTGGTTGTTACTTCTGGTTCTAACACTCGCTCGCCACGTTGCGTTGCACGAATCGCATCTGCGATCTCATGCGCAGTCGAAGTTTTTAATAAATAGCCTGCGGCACCAGCCTCAATCGCAGGATACACTTTTTCATCATCAATAAAGCTCGTGACAATAATAATTTTTGCCTCTGGCCAATCTTTTAAGATAGCTTTTGTTGACTCGATTCCATCCATTTCTTCCATCACTAAATCCATTAGAATAACATCTGGCCGAAGCTCCATTGCTTTTTCATAGCCAATTAAACCATTCTCAGCCTCTCCAACTACTTCGATATCATCCTGAATAGACAAGTAGGAAGAAACACCTAAACGTACCATCTCGTGGTCATCTACGAGCATTACTTTTATCATTCGCCGTTATACCTCCTTAATTAAAGGAACCTTGATCTCGACACTCGTTCCCTGTCCTTTAAAGCTAATAATTTTCACTGTGCCACCAATTCCTGCAACACGTTCTTTGATATTCCCTAAACCGTAACTTCCCGTTTTCGTTTCGTTCATATTGAATCCTGTTCCGTCATCAATAACACGTAGTAATAGGTTATTATCGATCCGATGCAAATAAACCTCTAATTCATTCGCTTTTGCATGGCGTAATGTATTTGAAAGCAACTCTTGCACAATCCGGAAAAGATGATCCTCAATCGAACTGGATAATTGAACATCTTCAATCTCCCACTTCAACGAAATTTGAATTTTATTTTGTAATTCTTTTAATAATTGCTCAATTCCTTGTTTCAAACTTTTCTCTTCCAGATTAACAGGGCGCAAATGTAATAATAACGCGCGCATCTCTGATTGAGAAGCATTTATAATCTCTGCGACCATGCGCAATTGTTTCCGAAAGACTTCTGGGGTGTCACTTTTTTCTGCCTGTTCAGTCAAAGCAGACATCATCATCATGGCAGCAAATAACTGCTGTGAAACAGAATCATGCAATTCACGGGCTAATCGATGTCTCTCTAATTCTAAGATTTCTTCTTTTGTTTGTCCATTTACATACTGCGGACGACTTGTTAAGATCTGAAGTTCACTAGAAACTTCAATCATTTTCTCTTTGATTTTAATGATTTCTTGGTCAATATCTTTGATGTATTCATTATCGGTTGGTGCTAAGATTGGCTGATCCAAAATTTTCGCATCATAGTTGCCAGAAGAAACAGCTCGTAACTTTTCTTCGATTTTACCATATCTGGCTTTTTGAACAACTGATACGATCAAAAAAGTCAATAAACCTACACCCAAGGAAATCGCAAATAAATGAAAAATCAGTGGTACATAAAGTAATCTTGCCTGAAATAATTCCGCCCACCAATGCGTCTGTTTACTTGCATAAAAATAGGTGAACATAGCAAATAAAATAACCATAAATGTACCCAGTGAAGCATAAAAAGCAATCATTTGTCGGGAGATTTTTCCAATCATACACGAATCACCTCAACATCACCAAGCAACGTATTCGTAATGATTTTCAATCGCCGAGGGTTTTCGTCATAATCATTACTATAGATTTTTATTGACTCATTTTTTAATGAAAATTGTTCTTCTTCAAAATAAACATTTCCAAATAACGTCGCGTGCTCTAGACTAATGGCGATCCCTAACGGAACAAGAATTCTTGTTCGGCCTATACCTTTTCGAACAATCACAATATTATCATCCTTAGGTAACAAGGTATTTCCTAAATCAATGATCGTATCACCTGAGGCAATTGCAATATTGATGTCATCCCATTCATACACATCTGAACCAATTCTTTGATTTCCAATTAGTTGTTGTTTGGTGCGTTCGTTGTTATGAGATTTCAGCTGTTCCGTTTGAATCATCATCATTTGTTTTTTTCGCCAAAAAGCATTTTTAGTTAAATCAATACCAGAGATTTCAACACCTTTTAATCCAATAAACAACACGGCAAAAATCAGCATCAACCAGAGTGCTGGACTACTAATCAAACTGAAAAAGAGGATCAAGCTCCCTAGAATCAATTGAAATTTTTGAAATTTTTTGCGTGGTTTCTTGCGCAGTGCCAAATAAATATTGAGTATACCAAAAACCACGAAGATCAAGATTTCTGTATTATTAACAATTTGCCAAACAGCAAATAATAGCAATAAGGTTTCGACTACGAAAAAAAATCGTAAAGAACTATTCATCAGCTTGCTCCTTTCCTACTCGCTTTCTTCATCATACCTATTTTTTTGAGGCTTTACTATAGGTCTCTGGTTGTAAAAATTATTTTTTTATCAAATAAACCAAAAAGAAAGACCTAGACGAATCAACTGATTACGCTCTAGGTCTGTTAACAAAATTAAGCTTGTTCAACTTTAACGATTTTAACTAACATGTCTCCACCTGGTGTAGTGATTGTTACTTCATCGCCTTTTACCTTTCCAATCAAAGCTTGTGCAATTGGAGAGTCATTTGAAATCTTACCAGAAAATGGATCAGCTTCAGCACTACCAACAATAGTATATTCTTCTTCGTCCCCATCTGGAAGTTCAACAAATGTAACTGTTTTTCCGATTGAAACTTCGTCAGAATCAACGCCGTTATTATCAATGATCTGTGCAAAACGAATCATTGTTTCAATCGTTGTAATACGTCCTTCTACAAAAGCTTGTTCATCTTTTGCTGATTCATACTCTGAGTTTTCTGACAAATCGCCAAAGCTCCGAGCAATTTTGATACGCTCAATAATTTCTCCGCGTTTAACTGTTTTTAATTCTTCCAATTCTTGTTCTAGCTTTTCTTTTCCTTCTAGCGTCATTGGGTAAACTTTCTCTACCATTCGTAACGTCTCCTTCATCTCAATAAACTACCACAAAAGGTAACCCTTTATGGACTATAGTCCAAAAAAGATTACCATGCTTTTTCTAAAATGTAAATGTTTTTCTAAAAATGAATCAATAACACTAATTTATTTTATGATTTATTGACATATTTTTCAACTAATTCTAAGTGTTCTTCATACGTTTTGGCAAAGTAAACATTTCCTGTACTGATATCTGCTACAAAATAGTAATAATCATTATCTGCAGGAGATAAGACTGCTTTGATGGATTCCTCACTAGGACTATCAAATGGTCCTGGACCAAATCCAGAATTTGTATACAAGTTGTATGGAGAGTCAACTGCAGTATCTGCATAGCTAACGGTTTCTTTGTGTTCGCCAAGCGCATATAAAACGGAAATATCCGTTTGCAATGGCATATCTGACTCAATTCGGTTGTAGAAAACTCGTGCAATATTCTTGCGGTCGTTCTCTTTGACGCCTTCTTTTTCAACTAAAGAAGCCAAAGTCAATATCTCTTGAACAGTATGATTTTGTTGCTTGATTGTTGTATAGTAATCTTGCATAACTGAGTCTGTTTTTTCAACCATTTGGATAACTAAATCTTTCAAGGACGTATCCTTGTAATAATCATAAGTAGCTGGGAACAAATAACCTTCTAAATGATATTTCGCATCTTTAGCTTGAGATGTACTTTCTAGCAGTTCTGGGAATTTTTGATACAACTCTTTTAAGAAAGCTTCATCTGTCATTAAATCTAAGAATTCTTGCTTATCTTTCCCAGTGATTTTAGCCACTCGACTCGCTATCTGGTCAATATCATAACCTTCAGGAATCGTGATTTTTCCATCGGCAACTGCTTTTGCTTCAGCAGTTCCACCTTCTTGCAGTAGTTTGCCAATCTCATCTAAAGTCATGTCTGGAGACATTTGATAAAATCCTGCTTGAAAACCGGTTAAATTTTTAAATTTCGTATAATAATTAAAAACGATACCACTTTTGATAACATGATCCTTTTCGAGGATTTCACCGATTTGTTTATTTGAAGAACCAGTTGGAACTTCTACTTGAACTAATTGACTATCTGATTTGTCTAACGGTTGCAAGCCACTTTCAACATATTTATAGGTAGTAAAACCAAATACGCCTACAATTGCCAGTAAAGTGATCACAATCACTAAAATGATCTTGCCAACGATCTTATCTTCTTTTTTACGCAAATTTTTACGTTTAACTATAACATCTTGCGTTGTCGTGTGTTCATTCTTAATTTTTTCTTCTGGATGTTGTTTGTTTTCTGACAAAACAACTCCTCCTTACTCTCAAGTTCATAACTCCGTCTATTATACATGAAATTCCTTTCAGAGTGAATTCTTTTCATAAAATATCTTATTGCAAAATTGTTAGTAGGAATCACCTTTACCCGCGTATTAAAATAAAAGTGTTTTAAAAATATCAGAAAGGATAGTCCTATGCACAATAAAAAAAATCAGCAAAAGCAAGCAAAGAAGAAAAAAATTCTTCTTTCTATCTTAACTCTTCTTCTGGGATTAGGCGTGGCCACAGGCTGGTATCTGCTCCTTCTTTCTGACATAATCAAGCCAATTACGGATTCAGAGCCAACAACTGTGGTAAAACTAACCGATTCCGAAGAAAAAACAGCAACACAAATGGACCAATTCTTGAAAAAATCGGATTACATTGGCACAATCTATGTTCGAAAAAATAATCGAATTATCTTAGAAAAAACTTATGGTTATGCAAACAAAGAAACAAATCAACTAAATTCTTTATCGCTTGACTATCAGATTGGTTCAATCCAAAAAGCGATGACTGCTCTGCTCATCCTAAAGCAAATTGAACAGAAAAAAATTAGTTTTACCACACCTTTAGCTACCTTCTACCCACAGATTCCAGGTAGTCAAACAATCACAATTCATGACTTATTGGTGATGCGATCTGGCCTGCATAAAACCGAACAGCCTTCTATTCCACTAAATGATCGTGACATCGTTCAATTCACCGTAGAGCATTTAAAATGGACTGATTATCAAACTTATCATTATGAACCACTAAACTTTACTTTGTTGACAGGAATTCTAATGCAGTTAACTAACAAAAGTTATGAAGAATTGTTATCGGAATCATTAATTCAACCTCTACAATTACACCATACTGATTTTTATGAAAATGTCAAAAATTCTCCTCAGCATGCTACCTCTTATCAAATGACGGCTGATGATGACTACTGGAAAGCATTGGATGAAAATGAAACTGCGATTCATAACGAATTAGGAACGGGGAATATCAGTATGAATACGTATGATCTAGCAGCCTTTTTCACAAAAGTGTTATCTGGACAACTTATTTCAAAAAAACTGCTCTTTTCACTTTGGCAAAACAATCAGTTAAAGCATCCCTATAGTGGTGGTGTTTACAGTGGAGAAAATTACATTCTAGCACAAGGAAACATCAATCGGTTTCACTCTGTCGTTGCGATGACAAAAGATACAAAAAATGCCATTGTTATGCAAAGTAATATCCAATCTGACACAAAAATAAAACCCGGTGCAGTCGCTATTAGAAATCAACTTTATAAAATTCTGACTGGAAAAAAACTTCCTTCATAATTTTCGCTACAAAAAATAGCAAGGTGGTAGATAAAAATACCACCTTGCTATTTTGTTACAATATAAAACCTTTAATCAGTAAACTCACTTTCAATGTAACATTTCATACCATCCAAAATATCAAACTTTGGTTGATAACCTAACGTTTTGATTTTTGAAATATCTGCCAATGAATCATGAATATCACCTGAACGCTCTTCTTCAAATTTTAACTCTAACTTCACATTCAAAATCTTGTCAATTGCCTGGATAAGTTCAAGTAATGTTGTACTATTACCTGTTCCTACATTGAATTGTTTCCCTAAAGCTTCCTCTTTCGTTGCCACCAGCATCAACGCTTGAATCACGTCTTCGATATAAACGAAGTCCCTTGATTGGCTACCATCACCGAACAAAGTGAAAACAGCTGGTTCGCCCGCTAACTGTTTCTTGTAGCGATCCATTAAAATTGAGATAACACCACTATAAGGTGAGTTAGGGTTTTGATTTGGTCCAAAAACATTGAAGAAACGAACCGCACTAGTTGGTATATCGTACAAATGATAGTAATCCAAAGCATACTGTTCCGCAGCAAATTTATCTACGGCATAAGGTGTCAACGGACGGATCACCGACTCTTCTTGTTTTGGCAAAGTCAATTCGTCTCCATACACAGCAGCTGAAGAGCTAAAGACTAAACGCTTTAGATTAGGCTGATGCTGACGAATCAATTCTAATAATGTCAATACACTTTCAAAATTCACACGATGTGTTGCAACAGGACGCTCCACAGAATCTGCCACACTTGCAACCGCAGCTAAATGAAAAATATAAGCAAATGAATATTCAGAAAGCAACTGTTCCATCAGCATTTTATCTGCTACATCGCCTTTTACGAATTTAATATTGTTTGATGAAATCAAATTTTCTTGTTTTCCCATGGATAAGTCATCCACAACAACGATTTTATTTTCTTTACTTAAATAATTTGCTAGCGTAGAACCAATAAATCCGGCTCCGCCAGTGATTAATATGTTGTCCACTCAATTCAACTCCAATATATTCCTAGTAATAAATCCATCAATAATTAAAGACTAGCACCTTTCAGTCACAAAAACAATATCCACTTTTTATTTCATTTTTTGATATTTATACTATAAAAACACTATTCTGAAATTTTTTTCTGAATCTTCCCAAGATGACTCCAAAAGACAAATGATCCAATTGTGCTGACTAACACAAGCTCAGTAATAAATAAAGCAGAAACTACAATAGTTAACATAATCAAAATGTCAAAAAAGACTTCATCCTTAACTAAATCATTTCGTGTAAAACAATATCTTAAAGTTTTATAACATTGAATAAAAAAGAAACAGAAGAACGTTATTAACCCTAATCCGCCCGTAGCAGCCATTATTAGGAAAATAAAGCTATGAGCAGTCAGATTATCTTTCCCCATAAAAGTGTGTGGGAGTTTGTCATGAGCATATTGAATATAATAACCAGGAGACCCCCCAGACATTGGATTACTCTTAAAGATTTCAACAGCACTTGCCCATAATTGGAAGCGTAAATTAGAAATATCTCCTCCTTCTGTATCTGGTCTATCAAGATTGACTTTTTCTTTTGGCGGTACTTTTTGATTCGAGTTGTTTGATTTGTTTGGATCATTCACATTTTTTAAATGAGTAATCGTTGGTACGTATGCCCAACCATTAGCAGTTACATAATTCAGTGTGTATACACCGAGCATTGAAACACATCCTATTAGAAATGAAACAATCCATTTATAAATTATTTTGTTCTTTAGATATTTACTACTGAAGAATGAAAAGAAAGCAAATACAAAAGTAACAATTAGCATACATACAAGAGTTGTTCTAGAACCAGAGAGTGCAATAAAAGAAAACTGAATAGTAATATTAAGAATAATGAACGTTTTTAGCAACAGATGCATTGATGTTTTAGTAATCAAATAATATATACTTATTAGGATAACAACAAATGAAATAACTGCTCCAAAATTTGGATCTGTATAGATACCAAACAAACGATTTCCAAGCCACCCTAGTCTAACAGGATAATATTTATACTGAATTGGAATCTTGACGCCATATTGAATAATGAACATATACAAAGAAATGGTATTATTAATAAACCATACAATAGAAATTAACCAGCCAAATAATTTAAAAAAGAAGTTGGCACCATAATCTTTTCCAAACTGGTAAACAATAAAGAAAAAGATAGCTTGCCACATCAATAGCTTGATATTTTGACTATAGCCGTATTCTAAATTCATCAAGCTACTGATCAGCATAGCTCCTAAAAAACTATACAACAGCCAATCATATTTTCTTAATTTTTTTTCTCTGAATCCAATAATAAAATCGATAACTATTAAAAAGCAACCAAAAATTCCCGCTGGCCAAAACAATAGAGTATCATATTTTGTTGGCAATAATAAATATGGTCCAATTGCTCGCAGCATTAAAATAAAACTAAAATAAATAAAATAGCATCCTTTAATACGCATAAAAACTTTTTTATTAAACATATTTCTCCTCCACTAGAGATTATTTGTCTCAATAACCTTTACTTATTCCCTTTAAACAAACAATTCCTTCCAATTCTATCAAAAAAGTGCTAGACTAACAACATATTATCAATGATTATACGAGGTGAAAAATGAAAAGAGTAATTACCTATGGTACTTTTGACTTGTTACATTATGGACACATCAACTTGCTAAAACGTGCTAAAGAATATGGTGACTATTTAATTGTTGCTCTTTCAACAGATGAATTTAATTGGGAAGAGAAACAAAAAAAATGTTATTTTAGCTATGAGAAAAGAAAACAACTTCTTGAGGCTATTCGATACGTTGACTTAGTTATCCCTGAAAAAAGTTGGGATCAAAAGGCAAAAGATATTAAAGAATTTCAAGCTGATTACTTTGTAATGGGCGATGACTGGGCAGGACACTTTGATGAATTAGAGCAACTAACAGACGCAGAAGTTATATACTTGCCCAGAACTCCTGAAATTTCTACAACACAAATAAAAAAAGATCTTAATTCAAAAGAAAAATAAATAAAACTCCTTCAT
>NZ_JAFLWI010000022.1 GCF_017315945.1 Candidatus Enterococcus courvalinii | reverse complement strand
GCGGTTTTTTGTTTTATTTAAGTGAAGCATCTAGAACGAATCAGCTTTCGCTACAAGTGCTTTAGCAAAGGCTTCAAGATTTTCAATGTCTTCTTCTTCGGCATTCAAGTCAACTTTAACATTTTCTGCCCCTTTTGTTGCGCCTGTTTTGGCAAAGACAGCATCAAAGTCATCTACGGATTTACAAAATTCATCATAGAATGTATCACCAGAACCACAAACGCCATAAATTTTTCCTTCAAGATCAACATCTTCTAAATCTTCATAAAAATCAACGATCTCATCTGGTAGTTCACCATCACCATATGTATAGGTTGCGACAACACAAATGTCTGCCTCTTCAAATTCATCTGCATCAACTTGTGTACATTCATTAATTTCTACATCAATATCTAAATTTTCAAAAGCTTCTGCTACAATATCAGCAATTTCTTCTGTATTGCCGGTCATGCTAGCATAAACGATTTTTGCTAAAGTCATGATTTGCCTCCTAATTTATCAACGATTTTAACTTAATACGTAAGAATTATACCAAACGATGATAAAAAAAGGAAATAGAACTCGATAAAATGATCACTGCAATTTGGCTAAACGTTGATAACTATGGTAAAATGAGAACGATTTGTAAAAAGGAGACGAGAGAATGATCACATTAAAATCAGCACGTGAAATTGAAACAATGGCAGAGTCTGGCGCCTTATTGGCAGACGTGCATAAAAACTTACGCGACTTTATCAAACCTGGTGTTACCAGCTGGGATATTGAAGTTTTTGTCAGAAATTATATTGAAAGTCATGGTGGAATTGCTGCTCAAATCGGTTTTGAAGGTTATGAATATGCAACTTGTATTAGTATCAATGATGAAATTTGTCATGGTTTTCCTCGGAAAAAACCGCTAAAAAGCGGTGATTTAGTTAAAGTCGATATGTGTATCGATTTAAAAGGTGGCATTTCTGATTCTTGTTGGGCTTATGTTGTTGGGGAATCAACACCTGAAATCGATCGTTTAATGGAAGTAACGAAAAAAGCGTTGTATCTTGGGATTGAACAAGCGAAAGTTGGCAATCGCATTGGAGATATTGGTCATGCAATCCAAACTTACGTTGAATCTGAAAACTTATCTGTCGTACGCGATTTTATCGGCCATGGTGTTGGTCCAACTATTCATGAAGAGCCAGCTGTCCCTCATTATGGTGAAGCAGGAAAAGGTCTTCGATTGAAAGAAGGCATGGTTATTACAATTGAACCAATGGTCAATACTGGAACTTGGAAGATGAAAATGGATCCAAACGGTTGGACTGCGTATACACGTGATGGTGGGCTATCTTGTCAATATGAACATACTTTAGCCATTACGAAAGACGGTCCGAAAATTTTAACTTCACAAGGTGAAGAAGGCACGTACTAATAATAAGAGTATAGGGGAAATAAATGGGGATTTGGCAGAAAATTAAAGAAAATAAGGACTTGATGCGATTTATCGAAACAACTCAAAAACGAATGAATGATTCTGAAATTGGGACAACTTCTGTTGTTGTTGCTTATTATTTGTTGTTATCGTTGTTTCCGCTGATTATTGCATTTGGCAACGTATTGCCCTTTTTGAATATTGATCCAAATACAGTGTTAACTTATGTTCGAGAGGTTATGCCTGAAACGATTTACCAATTTATTGGCCCTGCAATCAAAGATTTACTGACTCAAAGTTCTGGCGGTTTGCTTTCAATTTCTGCTTTAGCTGCACTTTGGTCAGCAAGTCAAAGTATTAATGCATTACAAATTGCAATGAATAAAGCTTATGGTGTGGACAATCGAAAGAACTTTTTGATTGTCCGCCTTGTTTCATTAGTTGTTATTGTCTTATTTATGGTTGCAATAGGTGGGGTGACCATCGTCTTAGGGTTAGGTAACCTGATTCTTGAAGCAATTCAACCAATTTTCCAGTTTCCACTACAGTTGATCGATCAGTTTCAAGCGCTGAAGTGGCCTGTAACATTAGTTGCTTTATTTGTTATTTTGTTCTTGATTTACTTGATCGTGCCGAACGCTCAATTGAAATTAAAAACGATTTTGCCTGGGACGATTTTTGCTACAGTTGGCTGGATGTTGTTGTCACAAGTTTTTGGAATTTATGCGAAATACTTTGCTTCACGCGTCAGCGGGTATCAAATTATCGGAAGTTTCATCGTTTTGATGCTGTGGTTGAATTTTGCTGCAACCATTGTCATTCTTGGTGGAATTATCAATGCTGTGGTCCAAGAATATGTATTGGGCAGTCAGGCAACACATCGAAAAGGACCACTCAATCGTTGGGTTGAAAAAATAAAAAATAAAATTTCTAATAAAAAAGCGTAAAATTTTACGTTCTTTTACTCGACTTATTGTAAACTAATGATAGTGTTTTATAATAACGGGAAAACTCTCAAGTTAAAGTAGGTGTCCAGATGCTTGTTTCGTTTAGTATGGTCGTTAGATTTTTCCTAACGATAGTATTATCGTTGATTTTAACACCGATATTTAAAATAATTTCTGTCCAAACAGGAATGGTCGATAAACCGAACGCGCGAAGAATCAATACAGTACCGATGCCAAGTGCCGGAGGGTTGCCGATTTTTATATCTTTTGTTATTTCAACGTTGATTTTGTTTCATGATATTATTCCAAGATTTTATATTGTACCTATTTTGTTAGCAGCGTTGATCATTATCATTACAGGAGTGCTAGATGATCGCTTCGAGCTAACGCCGAAGCAAAAAAGCGTCGGAATTTTACTAGCCTCACTTGTCATCTATTTTCTAGCAGATATTCACATCGATTCGTTCACTTTACCCTTTTTTGGTCATTTTGAACTAGGATGGTTAAGCTTTCCGGTAACGATTTTTTGGATTTTCGGTATCACAAATGCTGTGAATTTGATTGATGGGTTGGATGGTTTAGCTGCAGGAGTATCACTGATTGGATTGATTACAATTGGGATCATTGGGTATTTCTTTCTTCACTCATCCACTGTGTACATTCCTATCGTTATTTTCTGTTTAGTAGCAAGCATCATCGGCTTCTTTCCGTATAATTTTTATCCTGCCAAGATTTATTTGGGGGATACAGGTGCATTATTTTTAGGGTTTATGTTGGCTGTTTTATCTTTACAAGGGTTAAAAAATGTAACGTTTGTTTCATCAATTTCTTTATTGATTGTTTTAGGTGTTCCAGTGACGGATACTTTTTTTGCGATCGTTCGTCGAAAAGCAAATCGGGTATCTTTTTCAACTGCGGATAAAAAACATTTGCATCACCGCTTGTTGAGCTTAGGCTTCACACATAAAGGAGCAGTTTTGGCGATTTACGCGATGGCGTTAATGTTTTCTTTCACCGCAATGATCATGAATTATGCTGGTCAAGTCGGGACAATTGTTCTGGTGCTGGTAATGTTATTTGCGATTATTTTGTTACTGGAGTTAATTGGATTGATTGGTGAAAAGCACCAATTTATTTTGAAAACTTTACGATTTTTGGGGAATAAAGAATATCGTACGCAAGTACTGCAGAAATATTTGAAGAAATGGGACCATCATTAGATGAATAAAAAATTAGAACAGCCGGTCCTAATCAGTATAGTGACCGCAAATAGTCAGAAGATTTTTCGTACATTAGATACCTTGATTGCAACGATTGGTGAAAAACCAGCAATTGAGATCGTTATTTTTGATAATAATTCCTCACCTGAATATCAGGCTAAATTGAAGGAGTATTTACAATATCCATATCTACACATTAACTTCCATCAGGAAAACAGTGGATTTGGTTATGGACATAATCAAAATTTATTGAATAGTAACTATCGTTATGCAGTTATTTTTAATCCTGATATTTTGGTGGATGAGCAAACAATCGTGGAAGTTGTTGAATTACTAATGGAACATCCCGAATGTGCGATGCTAGCCCCTAAGATTTTAAATGAAGATGGTTCTGTCCAATATTTGATTCGTGAACGTCTAGACGTTTTTGATTATATGTTGCGGTTCATTCCTTTTAAATGGGTGAAAAAATTGTTTGATAAACGCTTGGCTAAGTTCGAGTGTCGAGATCTTCCTCTTGATAAAAATAGTTACGTTCGAATGATATCAGGGAGCTTTATGGTAATCGATACAGAAAAGTTTACTGAGGTCACAGGATTTGATTCCCGCTACTTTATGTACTTTGAAGACAATGATTTGTGTTTGAAATTTGAGCAAGCTGGGTACAAATTGCTGTATACCCCAACTCATTCAGTCGTTCACTTATATGGAAAAGGTGCGCATCGTAACTTTAAATTATTTCGAATTTTTATGTCTTCCATGGCAAAATTTTTCCATAAGTGGGGGTGGAGTTTCTTCTAATGAAACCAACTAGTTTAGTTGTTGTCGTATTGTATCAGCAACCAATAGAAAAAATACCTTCTTTTGCCCTGTTATCACAAGCTGTGATGGATCAAAAAATCCAATTCGTTATTTTTGATAACAGTCCAGTGGAACAACATCATTCATTGTTTGAAAACAAGTTAGTGAATTATTATCATGACGCGCAAAATCCGGGATTGGCGGCGGCCTACAATTATGCACTGTCGCAAGCTCTTCCCACGGTTCAGCGGCTGATTACATTAGATCAAGACACCGTTTTAAATGAAAGTTATTTAGAACGAGTTCGTCAGGTTGAATTTTCAGATGACTGCGTTGTCGCTGTACCGATGGTCTTTGATCAAGGACAACAAATCTCACCTGTCTATGCTGATCAATATGTTAATCGTACCTATCAAGCAGTTTCTGAGGTGGGAATGATGGGGCAGCGAGTGATGGCAATCAATTCGGGAACCGTTTTTTCAATTTCATTTTTACAAACAATTGGCGGGTTTGATCCTGCTTTTTCTTTAGACTTTTTAGATCATTGGTTTTTTTGGAAAGTTCATCAGCTGCACAAAAAAATTGAAGTTTTGCCTATTCGTTTGGAGCATGACTTATCTGTGCTCAATTATGAAAAAGTATCGACAACCAGATATGAGTCGATTTTAGCTGCTGAAACAAAATTCTATCGTGAGTATGATCAGATTCACTGGAAAAAGCATCGTAAACAATTGCTTTTAAGAAGCGTTAAACAATTTTTGACAGTGAAGAATCGAAAAATTTGGCGTTTAACTTTACGCGCTTATGTTGAGATGGGGAAGGTGTAAATTTTTGCGATCTGTTTGCATGGCCACATTTAATGGCGAAAGATATCTTAGAGAACAATTAAATAGCATTCTACGACAGCTTTCTACAACAGATGAGCTAGTTATTTCTGATGATGGATCAGTTGACAACACTTGGAATATTTTGATGGAATATGCACAACAAGACTCACGTATCAAACTATTAAAAGGACCCCAACGTGGACTGATTCAAAATTTTTCCCATGCCATTGAAAAAGCAAATGGTGAAATCATTTTTTTGGCTGACCAAGATGATGTTTGGTTAGACAACAAAGTAAAAAGGATAACGGCTGACTTTGCAGCTCATCCGAAAAGACAAGTTGTTGTTTCGGACTTGGTGATTGTGGACGAGAATCTCGAAACGATTTATCCTTCTTATTTTACTTATCGTCATTCGAAAGAAGGATGGTTGAATAACTTTATTCGTAGTCATTACATTGGGGCTGGTATGGCTTTTCGTTCAAGTATGAAGCCGAAAATCTTACCAATTCCAGAGGATGTGCCTATGCATGATATGTGGATTGGCTTGTTGGGTGGAAATCAGGTTGGATTTATCCGTGAACCGTTAACGTTATATCGGCGTCACGACTTGAATGCGAGCGAAATTCAAACACATTCTAGTTTTCAACAAAAATTGACATGGCGATACCACTTATTAGTGTCCTATTTAAAAAGAAAGTGGCATCGACGCTAAGTTTAATAAAAAAGCATTAAATGCTAAATAGCTCATGACAAATGTCTGGATTGATGAGATAATAACAAAGTGAAATTTGAAAAAAGGAGCGCTTAAAAGCCATGAAGGGAATTATTCTTGCTGGGGGAAGCGGAACACGCTTGTACCCATTGACAAAGGCAACTTCAAAACAGTTGATGCCGATTTACGACAAACCAATGATTTACTATCCAATGTCAACTTTGATGTTGGCTGGAATCAAAGAGATCTTGATTATTTCAACACCACAAGATACACCTCGTTTCGAAGAACTATTTGGGGACGGCCATGACTTGGGGATCCACATTGAGTATGCTGTTCAAGAAAGTCCTGATGGTTTAGCACAAGCTTTTATCATTGGCGAAGAGTTTATTGGCGAAGACAGTGTCTGCTTAGTTTTAGGCGACAATATTTACTACGGTGGCGGCCTATCTAAAATGTTGCAACGCGCTGCAGCAAAAGAAAGTGGCGCAACTGTGTTCGGGTATCATGTAAATGACCCTGAACGTTTTGGTGTGGTTGAATTTGACGAGAACATGAATGCTTTGTCCATTGAGGAAAAACCAGCTCAACCAAAATCAAACTATGCGGTTACAGGTCTTTATTTCTACGATAACGATGTCATCTCAATTGCAAAAGACATCAAACCATCTGAACGTGGAGAATTAGAAATCACGGATGTCAATAAAGCGTATTTAGAAAAAGGAAATTTATCTGTTGAATTGATGGGGCGCGGGTTTGCTTGGTTAGATACAGGCACTCATGAATCTCTGCTTGAAGCTTCAACTTTTATTGAAACAATTGAAAAACGTCAAAATTTAAAAGTAGCTTGTTTAGAAGAGATTGCTTATCGCATGGGCTATATTACGAAAGAACAATTGCTTGCATTAGCGCAACCATTGAAAAAAAATCAATACGGTCAATATTTATTAGCTTTGGCCGCTGAATAGGGAGTCTGACAACATGAAAGTAACTGATACAAAATTAACAGATGTCAAGATTATCGAAATGGATGTTTTTGGTGATCACCGTGGCTTTTTTACTGAGAGCTATTCAAAAGCAAAATTTGAAGAACATGGTTTGACTTACGACTTTGTTCAAGATAATCACTCTTTATCTGCTGAAGCCGGGGTATTACGAGGCTTACACTTCCAAAAAGGGGAATCTGCACAAACAAAATTGATTCGTGTAGTCACTGGAGCAGTTTTAGATGTAGTTGTCGATATTCGTAAAGGCAGTCCGACTTATGGTCAATGGGACGGATTTATTTTATCTGAACATAATCATCGTCAATTACTTGTTCCTAAAGGATATGCACACGGTTTTGTCACTTTGACACCAAATGTTAACTTCCTTTACAAATGTGATAACTATTATGATGCTGCTGCAGATGGCGGTATCGCTTTTGATGATCCTGATTTAGCTATTGAATGGCCAATTGACATCAGTAAAGCAATCATGTCAGAAAAAGATCACAATCATCCAACATTAAAAGAGTTTGAAGCAGAAAATCCATTCGTTTATGGCGAAATTTAAACTTTAAAGGAGAACCATTTTAATGAAAAATATCATTGTAACAGGTGGTGCCGGATTTATTGGTTCCAATTTTGTGCATTATGTTGTACAAAACCATCCGGAAGTCCATGTAACTGTTTTAGATAAACTAACTTATGCAGGAAATAAAGAAAATTTAGCGGGATTACCAAGTGATCGGGTAGAACTTGTGGTGGGTGATATTGCGGATGCACCATTAGTTGATCGTTTAGTTAAAGAAGCAGATGCAGTTGTGCATTATGCAGCTGAATCACATAACGATAATTCACTTAAAGATCCGTTTCCATTTGTTCAAACAAATATTATTGGTACGTATACCTTATTAGAAGCTTGTCGAAAATACGATGTACGTTATCACCATGTGTCAACAGATGAAGTTTATGGTGATTTACCATTAGTAGAAGACCTTCCAGGTCATGGTGAGGGTCCTGGAGAAAAGTTTACGGCTGAAACACCTTATAATCCCTCAAGTCCGTATTCTTCAACTAAAGCAGGTTCTGATTTATTAGTCAGAGCATGGGTACGCTCTTTCGGTTTACGCGCAACTATTTCTAACTGTTCAAATAACTATGGTCCTTATCAACATATCGAAAAATTTATTCCACGCCAAATCACAAATGTTTTAAGTGGCATTCGTCCTAAATTATACGGTGATGGAAAGAACGTTCGTGACTGGATTCATACAAATGATCATTCCTCTGCTGTGTGGTTGGTTTTGACAAAAGGTAGAATTGGTGAAACTTATTTGATTGGTGCCGATGGCGAAGAAGATAATAAAACAGTAATGGAACTGATTTTAGAGATGATGGGTCAACCAAAAGACGCCTATGATCATGTGAAAGACCGTGCAGGCCATGATTTACGTTATGCAATTGATTCAACAAAATTACGTGAAGAACTTGGCTGGAAGCCAGAATTTACGAATTTCCGTGATGGATTAGCTGATACAATCAAGTGGTATGAAGAACATGAAGATTGGTGGAAAAAAGAAAAAGAAGCCGTTGAAGCAGCATACGCCCAAAATGGTCAATAATAATTATTGATGAGATAAAAGTGTGAGGCAGGCGCTAGCCTGTCTCTTTTTTCAAACAAATTTAAAGGAGCGATAACAATGTTTTTATTAACTGGAGGAAATGGTCAATTAGGTACAGAATTGCGCCATCTACTAGATGAAAAAAATCTGCCTTATGTTTCGACAGATGCAAAGGAATTAGATATTACAGATGCAAAAGGAACAATGGAATATATCACTGAATTAAAACCTGACGTGATCTTTCATTGTGCAGCCTATACTGCAGTTGATAAAGCAGAAGATGAAGGCAAAGAATTAGATGAAAAAATCAATGTCGATGGTACAAGAAATGTTGCTCTCGCTGCCAAAGCTGTTCATGCGAAGCTTGTTTACATCAGTACGGATTATGTATTTGATGGAAAGAAAAAAGATGAAGAATATCAAGTCGACGATGAAACAAATCCATTAAATGAGTACGGTCGCACCAAACTTTTAGGTGAACAGGCTGTTCAAGAAATCTTGGAAGATTACTATATTATTCGGACTTCTTGGGTGTTCGGTATCTATGGACATAATTTTGTGTTTACCATGCAACGTCTTGCAGAGACACATGACCGTTTGACAATCGTTAACGATCAATTTGGTCGTCCAACGTGGACACGTACATTAGCTGAATTCATGGTGTATGTTATCAATGAGAAAGCACCTTATGGTATCTATCAGCTATCAAATGAAAATAGCTGTTCTTGGTATGAGTTTGCAAAAGAAATTTTAAAAGATTCTGATGTAAAAGTGGCTCCAGTTACATCAGCGGAATTCCCACAAAAAGCCGTACGGCCACAGTATGCTGTGATGAGTTTAGAAAAAGCAGAAAGTTTAGGTTTTTCTATTCCAACTTGGCAAGAAGCTTTGGCGCAGATGCTACTTGCTGCTGAAAACGCAAAAGGATAATTTATTTCTGCCATTTGAGAAACAAAAGAGAAATTGGGGAATTTTATGGAAAAACAAACACGAAGTGCACGACATGGTAATCATAAAACAAGTCGTGCACCTCAAACAATTTTTGACTCATTACTTCGGCTCCGCTATTTGTTTGGCTTACTGGCAATCATCATAGTCGTCACACTTAATTTAAATGGTAGCTCAATTGGCATGTGGGATAAATACGTTTCGCAACGAGATGATGGAAAAGAAACGGATATTTTGTTTGGTAAAGATCGTGAAGTTCGTTCAGATGAATGGCTGGTACAGACACCATTTTATCTTTCGCAAGCAGAAAATGATTATCCCGTAGTTAATGAAGATTACTCTTTAAATGGTCAAAATATGATTATTGCTTATAATTCACCGGTGAAAGATATCACGGTTATCGGTAAACCATTTAACTGGGGATTTTTCTTCTTAGGACGTGATCGAGGTCTATCCTGGTATTGGGGAATGAAAATCGTCGGTATGCTCTTGCTATCTTTTGAATTACTGATGATCGTCACTAAAAAAAGAAAGGGATTATCATTGATTGGTTCGCTTGCGCTAACTTTTGCTCCGGCTGTTCAATGGTGGTTCATGCAACATGTGGGAGATCTTATTTTCTTCACAATTGGTCTGATGGTGGCTTTTTATCACTACTTCTATCAACATGATCGCAAAGGGCTACGAGCCCTGATGATGTTGCTGGTGGTTATTTTTGGCTTAGGATTTATTTTAGTCATTTACCCAGCGCATCAAGTAATGTTAGGCTATTTGCTCGTCTTTTATTTTGTTGGTTTACTGATTCATTTCAGGAAAAAAGTAGTTTGGGATCTGTTGGATGCTGTATTGATTATCGGGGCGATTGCGATCATCGGCGGAATCATGGTTCATTTTTGGCTCATTTCGAAGGACGCTTTGATGGCTTCACTAGAAACCCTGTATCCAGGAAAACGAATCAGTACAGGTGGAAATTTCACCTTTGGCAAGTTCTTTTACTTTTTGACTAACTGGAAGATTCCATTTAAAGACATTACGTTTTCAAATAATTCAGAAGTGGCCTTTTTCTATCACTTCTTCCCAACAGTTCTTTTAGCTAGTCCATTTGTATTGTTTGGTAAGAAAAATAGTGAGCAGAAATTATTAGGGCGAATATTGATGGTTTTTTGTTTATTCGCGATTTTTTGGATTACGATTGGCTTGCCGAAAGAATTAGCTGAAATTACGCTTCTTTCTTATGTTCCAGCATCACGGGCATTTACGACGTTTGGTTTTGCAGCTTGTTTGTTAACCATTTGGTTCATTGCTTATGTTTGGCGAGAAGATGTTATTCCAACTTGGTATAAAGTTGTTTTATTAGTTGTTAACGCTGGAACGTTTGCTGTGGCAATTCTCACTTCTAGAATGATCAATTATTTTTCAGAGATTGAAATTGCAGGAATCGTTGTACTAGGTACATTGTTGCTAGGATTTGCTTTGTTTCATCAAAGACAATTATTTTACGTTTCATTCACGGCATTAATTGTAGCTTCTGGCTTTTTTGTCAATCCGATTGTTGAAGGAACAGGGGCTATTTTTGAAAAAACCTTAGCGAAAGAAATTCAAAAAATCAATAACGAAAATCCAGATCAATTATGGCTATCTGAAGATGAACTATACAATTTTACGCCAACACTAGGAGTAAAATCATTCAATACGGTTCGCTTTTATCCAGATATGAAAGCATGGGAAATCATTGATCCAGACGGAACCTATGAAAAATATTATAATCGTTATGCCCATACTCGCGCATTTATCGCGAAGGAAGACACAACGTTTATTCTTGATCGGCCAGATATGTTCTCTGTGACGTTGAACTTTGCTGATGCCGAAAAATTTGGCATACGTTATGTCGTGAGCAAGCGACCTTTAGCAGACTACAATGAATTAAACCAGGCTCAATTTACTCAATTATATGGTCCGGACAAGGATGGCTATCGAATATTCGAAGTAGACTATCCGATGAATGGACAAGTCATTAGTCAGCAATAACAAGGTTATGCAATTAAAGAAAAGAGATAAGCTAGTACAGGAGAGTGGGGAAATGCAAAGAATCTTGCGAAAAATGATCAATGAGATGAGTGTTGCTTGGCTTCTCCTATTAGTAGGCTCATTGTATTTCATATGGACCGTTGGACTAAGCAACAACACTGCACTATTTTTATATGAAAATAGTTCGCAATTAATTTTGGGCGGCATAGCCGTTTTGTTTTTATTAAATGTTTACAAAGCAAGAGGAACTGATTTTCTCTTTATAGGGATAGGATTTTTCTTCTTTTTCTTCTTTTCATATTTCAGAGACGCACGAGGTGCTTCGTTTTACACAGATATGATGATACCGTTGATTATTGCTTTTGTATTGTCGCTAAAATGGATTGAATTTGGGAAAATAGATCGAGCTGTTTTCTTATTGTTCTTCTCGCTTGTTTTAGCAGTGACTGTTTATCGTGTTTTTACAGAAATTCCGGTTCGGGAAGGGCAAAATATTTGGTCACCAGGGAATAAGCTTTCTGACATTTGGATCAATACCAACACGATAGGTGCATCAGTGATGACGCTCGCTTTCTTGATTAGTGGTTTTGCTAGCTCATTTGAAAAATGGTACATTCGCTTGCTAAGTGTGCCAGCGGTCGTTGCGGCGTTCGCCACGATTTGGGTTTGTCAATCAAGAGGTGCATTAGTTGCATTGCTTGTTTTTGTTCTTTTGGACTTGATGCCTAAGTCGTTTATGCGAGTGACTCGCGCGCCCTTTATCATTTATACGGTGACCGCAGTAGCTGCATTGCCACTTTCATATTTTGCAGCAGCTTCAAAAGAAGTGAATCTTTTTACCGGAAGAGAAGAAATCTGGGCCGAATTTTATCAAACTTTGGCTACTAAAACGCAGCAAGTGTTAGTAGGAATGAAGCCTTTTTTCTACACGAAACGAGCAAATCAAATTTTGGGTAACCATAATAGTTATAATTCTTTCTTAAACCTTTATGGCGTGATTGGATTAGCCATCGTAGTTACTTTGTTACTGATCTTTATTGGCCGAAGAACTCTAAAAGGTGATTTAGCAAATGGACAATTAACCTTTATCTGGGCTTTCTTTGGTATAATGACACAATCTTTTATGGAAGATACGTTGACCTCCTTTGCTTGGCTTCCGATTATTTATCTTTTACTAGGAATGAGCGTGCATCGTTTTGACCAGCCAACAGAAATTCAGCAAGTACCAGATGAATTGGAAACAGCAGATGAAGCAGTGGAACATCCGGAAGAGAATCATAATGAATATTCACGGATGAACAAGTATCATCATTAATAAAGTAATCAAAGAGAGGTTGAAACAGTTTTGTTTCAACCTCTCTTTTTTATAAAAATAATTATGTGTCAGAAATAGAGTAATACCTCGCTTTATTGCAATTAGAAACTATCTTTTGTAGAATAGTAACGTTCGAGTATTTGTTACTTAATAGAAAATTAAGAAATAAATAATATCGCAGTCAGCTAGTAAAAATATGGTAAAATGGCAGTTGATTGTAATTAACAGAAATCGCTTGGAGGAACACAAATGTTTAAAGATCTGTTTTTATTTATGAAAGATATCTATCAGAACAGAAAATTATTGATTCAGTTTTCATTAAATGACTTTAAATCACGTTATGCTGGTTCTTTTTTAGGCATCATGTGGGCATTTATCAACCCGATATTTACTGTGTTGATCTACTGGTTAGTCTTTGGCTTCGGCTTGAAAGCTGCAATGACTGATGGTAAGTATCCATTCATTGTTTATCTGATTACGGGGATGGTTCCCTGGTTCTTCTTCTCAGATGCATTCACCTCAACGACGTTAGTCTTTCGAGAGTACACGTATTTAGTCAAGAAGGTCGTTTTCAACATTCGTATCTTACCAAGTACGAAAATTTTATCTAATTTATACACACATCTCTTTTTTATCGTGATTGGTTTAGTTGTGACGATTGGACATGGAATCTTTCCAACTGTGATGACACTACAACTGATTTACTATCTGTTTTGTATGTGTGCATTTTTAACAGGTATCACTTGGTTGACAGCATCTATCCAACCGTTTTTACCAGATATCGTACAATTCATTACGATTTTGTTGCAATTGATTATGTGGACATTACCAATTCTTTGGAGTCCAAGTCAATTTAACCCGACAATTGTTCAAATTTTGAAATTAAACCCACTTTATTATATCGTTCAAGGATATCGTGAATCTTTCTTGAGCCAAGCCTGGTTCTTTGAACACGGCATGTATACTTTATACTTTTGGGTAGTTACATTAGCATTCTTTGTGGTTGGTTCAGCTGTGTTCCGTAGATTGAAACCACATTTTTCAGATGTACTGTAAGGAGAATAGAAATGACAGAATATGCGATTAAATTAGAAAACATCACCAAATCATATAATATGTACGCAAAGCCGAGTGATCGTTTTCGTGAGGCACTGAATCCTTTCAAAAAATCTTATCACGATGTCTTTTATGCATTGAAAAACGTTAATATTGAAATAAAAAAAGGCGAGATGATTGGCTTTGTTGGTGAAAATGGTTCAGGTAAATCGACGATGCTCAAAATCATTACCGGTGTTTTGACACCTTCCGCTGGTACAATGGAAATCGATGGGAAAATTTCTGCACTGCTTGAGCTAGGCTCTGGATTTAACCCGGAATATTCTGGCTATGAAAATATCTTTTTAAATGGGATGGTCTTGGGTTTTTCTCGAGAAGAAATTGAAGGTATGGTTGATGATATTATTGATTTTGCTGATATTGGGGATCATATTTATCAACCAGTAAAAACTTATTCAAGTGGGATGTTTGTCCGTTTAGCATTTGCGGTAGCAATCAATGTTAATCCTGATATTTTGATCGTTGATGAAGCCTTAGCAGTTGGCGACTTAGAGTTTCAATTGAAATGTATGGAAAAATTTACTGAAATCAAGAATTCTGGAAAAACAATCTTATTCGTTTCCCACGATATTAGCTCAATTCGCCGTTTTTGTGATCGTAGTTATTGGTTGAAAAACGGTGAGGTCGTAGAGTATGGGGACACGATGGACGTTACGACAAATTATGAAAACTTCTTAAAGAAAAAATCAGTAAAAACAGTTGATCGTAACAAGAGTCAAGTTGAACGTCACGCCGCACCAGATATCGTTGATGTACTTAGTGCCGAGTTACTTGATAAAGAGAAGAAACCAGTGGATATGATTGAACAAGGTGAGACACTCTTTGTGAAAGTTACCTATAATGTAAAAGATGATTCAATTAAGAAACCAGTTTTGGGGATTGCGTTACGAACAGTCGATAATTTTTATGTTTGTGGTCTGAACACCTTATTGGATGATATAACGATTCCTTGGAAAAAAGGTAAAAATGTTTTTTATCTTGAATATGAAAAGCTGGGTTTATTAGCTGGCGAATATTATTTTGATGTGGCAGTTTTTGAAGAAAATGCTACAGTTCCGTTAGTTTATAAGACTAAATATATGAACTTATTTGTTAGCGGCTCGTACATTGGCGAAGGTATTGTCATCTTGGATCACAAATGGGAAGAAGGTAGTCAAAAAGATGAAATATGATTTTGAAATGGACTTAGATGAGCAAAGTAGTGTGGGAAAGATTGCAGCTCAAATTAAGCCAGGCAGCAAAGTATTAGAATTTGGCCCAGGAAATGGCCGATTGACAAAACATTTGATTGGTGCGAAGCAATGTGAAGTTAGCATTGTTGAACTCGATAAAGAACTATTTGATTTCGTGAGTGAATTTGCTCAGGATGGCTTCTATGGGGACATTGAAAGCTTTGAATGGGCTAATCATTTTGAAGGCCAAGCATTTGATTATATTTTGTTTGCAGATGTCTTGGAGCATTTGGTTGATCCAGGTGCAACTTTAAAAAAAGTCAGTGAATTTTTGAGTGAAAATGGAGAAATTTTAATAACGTTTCCTAACTTAGCACATAATTCAGTAATGATCGATTTGTTTAATAATCAACTTCCATGGACTTCTTATGGTTTGCTAGATGAAACACATAATTCATTCTATACGCATGATGGTTTTCAGAAAGTGTTTGAAAAAGCTGACTTGATGATCAACATCGAAGACTATCTATACTTGGCGGTAGAGGACACTGAACTTTCTTCTCGCTATGAAGATTTACCAGAAGCGGTTCGCTATGATTTCAAAATGCGTCCATTCGGAGAAGTTTATCAATACTTCTTTTCGCTGAAAAAACAGGCAATCCCTGAAATTGCACAGCCACAAAATTCAAATTACGTGAAAGTCTTTGACTTGATCCAACAAACGGCTGAAGGAGAAACTAGTCAACAGATTCCCGTTAATAACTACACCGGTGAAAATCAACGTTTGACATTCCCAATTCCTGAAAATGTTGAAACGGTGCTATTCCATTTTGAAAAACAGCCCAGTTTTATTGAATTCACTGCTGAAATTGTTGGAGAAAAAATTGATTTTATTCGTTCAAATGCCGCATTAAAAACTGATACGGATTGCTATCTGTTTGATGGCAAAAGCATACCAGAATTGGCAGTAAAAAATGTTGCTGGACAGGAATTAACGGTAAATATCCACTATCGTTTTATTGGAGAGCTTACCCAAACTTTCTCAGAAGTGTTGGAAACCGTTCAACCAATGATGGCTGTTCAACAAGAATTAGCAGGGAAAATAGCCGATTTAGAAAAGGATAATTATCAAATCAGAGAAGAAAACGCTAAGCTTGATCGTTACTTGCAAACTACGACCACACGTTATTGTTCACTTTTAGATAACGATGAATGGACAATTAAATCAAAAAAAATACGACGAACAAAAGAAACACAAAAAAAAGTTCAAGCAAAAGAGTTAGCGTTATGTATTGATGAAAAACATTGGGATGAAGAAACGAAAGTTTTAACAATTACTGGTTGGGGAATTTCACAAGTAGATCGAAATGCATTATCTTATCATTTATCTGTCGATCAATCACCGTTTTTCGATGCTAAACCGATTTATCGCAAAGAAGTGAATGAGGCTGAAAACCTTGCAGAAAATGTTTCTGCCGGGTTTGAATTACAGATTCTTTGTGAACAAGAACGTACATTTTTAATTGAAGTAACAGCAGAAAATGGTCAGACTTGGATTATTGAAATGTAATTCATTGGACCTACTTGATAAAGGAGTAACTGGACAGTGACAAAGAAAGAAATAGCTGTATTTATTGATACGATTACTCGGGAACGAGCTACTGGAGACTTGCTTATTGTTGGTTGGGCAATTGATGAAGTAACCAAAGAAATCCCCACAGTCACAGTAGAAAAGAACCAAGTTTCGATTGAGACAACCCCTGTAGTACGTTTAGACATCAATCATTTATATGAACTCGATGTCAAAACACAAAGTGGATTTAAAATTCGACTTTCTGGAAAATTAAAAGGAAAAGCTATTTTAGATTTTCAAACAACTGCTCACCAAAATGGAATCGCAGTGAAGTTAAATGGTCATTATCCTTTTGATGATGGATTTGAGACCTCTTGGCAAAAACAAAAACGTTTGTTGAAAAAAGGTGTTAATTACGCAAGAACACATGGCTTAAAAAAAGCTGTTCGTCGCGTTAAGCTAGAATTAAAACCTGGTTCAGTTGATTATGCTGAATGGATTACTCGTCACGAAAAAGTAGATTTAGCAACACAACGCAAAGCTGCTACTGACTTAGAATATCGTCCGTTGATTTCGATTGCTATGCCTGTTTATAATGTTGAAATCAAGTGGTTGGAAAAATGTATTGATTCCGTCCTAGGACAAACTTATGAGAACTGGGAACTATGTATTAGTGATGACGCTTCAACAGATCCGGCTATTCGTAAATGTCTGGAAGCTTATCAAGCAAAAGACGAGCGAATAAAAGTCATCTTTCGACAAGAAAATGGCCACATCAGCCTAGCCACTAATTCTGCTTTAGAATTAGCATCTGGTGAGTTTTTAGCTTTGTTGGATAATGATGATGAATTGCCACCTTCAGCGCTTTACGAAGTAGCCAAGGTGTTAAATGAACGACCTGAGCTTGATCTGATCTATAGTGATGAAGATAAAATCGATTCTGATGGGAATCGTTTTGATCCTCATTTTAAAGCCGATTGGTCACCAGATACACTGATGGGAAACAATTACATCTCTCATCTGGGCGTTTATCGCACAAGTATCGTGAAAGAATTAGGCGGCTTTCGTAAAGGTTATGAAGGCTCACAAGATTATGATCTTGTTTTACGTGTGACAGAAAAAATCCCAGCAGATCACATTTATCATATTGACAAAGTTCTTTATCATTGGCGAACAATCCCAGGTTCTACAGCAAGCAATGGCGAAGCAAAAAGTTATATTTATGATTCTGGTGTAAAGGCTCTAACTGACGCACTGAATCGTCGTGGGATCAAAGGACACGTGCGCCCAGGAAGAATCTCAGGCTTTTATGAAATCACGTATGACGTAATTGAAGAAGACTTAGTGAGCGTAATTATCCCAACTAAAAATGGTTATGAAGATTTAAAAGTCTGTGTTGACTCCATCATTGAGAAAACAACGTATCCCAACTATGAAATTATTATTGCAGATAATGGAAGTACGGATCCAAAAATGCAAGAATTATTTGCAAGTTATAAAGAACGTTTAAACGATCGTTTCATCGTTGAATTAATTGATATTCCTTTTAATTACTCACGAATTAATAATCTGGCGGCTGAAAAAGCCAGTGGGAAGTATTTTTTGTTTTTGAATAATGATACTGAAGTTATTGCACCAGACTGGATGACGACAATGGTTTCTTACGCACAATTTGATCGAATTGGCTGTGTTGGAGCTAAATTGTATTATCCAGATGAAACAACACAACATGCTGGTGTCCTCGTTGGTATTGGTGGTGTGGCAGGTCATGCGTTAAATAATTATGATAAAACACACTGCGGCTATTTTGGTCGATTGGTGATTGATGTTGATTATCTAGCAGTGACGGCAGCTTGTATGATGGTTAAAGCGACTGATTTTCGTGCTGTTTCAGGATTTGATGAAACGTTAGAAGTTGCGTTTAACGATGTCGATCTATGCTTGAAAGTCTATGAATTAGGACGTAATAATGTGTATGCACATCAAGTAGAACTTTATCATTTTGAATCGAAATCAAGAGGTTATGAAGATACACCAGAAAAACAAAAACGGTTTGCTGGTGAGATCAAAAAAATGCAAGACAAATGGCCAACTTACATTGCTCATGACCCTTTTTATAATGATAATTTGACTAAAGAAGGTATTGGTGATTTTTCTTTAAGACCAGATTAAATCAAAAGCGATCAAAGTATTGAAATGGGATACTTTGGTCGCTTTTTGTTATTTATCATGTCTATAAAAATAAAAGCGTTGAATATAGATTTTAGAAATAAAAAAAAGAATATAAACTAGTATACTTTATTGTATAGAATATTTTAATTTCCTTTACATTTTGGTTACTCGCTAGGCTTTTAAGCCTTGCTATGGTAAGATGATAAAGGCATTATTCTGAGGTTAGGAGTGTATATATGAATAAAAATGGGGAGTGGAGCGCCGCTCGCAGAATATTTATTATTTTGATGGATGTTATTGTTTATAACGTTGCAATTTATTTAAGCTTTTTGCTGAAGTTTCAAGGAGAAATACCGATGCGTAACTTTGAAACCTTTGAAAATTCAGCAGTTTTTATTTCGATTATCTTTATTGTTCTTAATATTTTATTAGGGGCCTATGTTTTTTATAATCGAATGATCAGCGACATTATTTTTGTAACAGTTATTGGTCAAGTATTGATGACTTTTGGGATTATGATTGTCACTTTTGCCGGACGCTGGTTTGCCTTTCCACGTTTAGTTATCTTGCTTTCCTTTATAATCGGAACGATTTTAATCAGCATGTATCGTATTTTTGTTTATAAGCTTTATCTAAAATTCAGCAATGATAAAAAGGTGATTATTGTTGGCTTAGAAAAAGATGTTGCACCAGCTATTCAAAATTTTCAATCAAAGAAAAATAATAAACATAAAGTAGAAGCAGTTATTGTAGATCATTTCTATGAACATACGAAGCAACTGATTGATGAAATTGATATTGTGTACTTGGCTTCCGAAATTGACGAACAAGAAAAGATTAAAATCTACCAATTAGTTACTAAAAAAGAGAAAAAATTATTTTTAAATACAACATTTGAAAATTTGATCATGATCAATCCAAATATCATGAATTTTGAAGATGAAAGTATTATTGAATCGTCTGGTTTTAGAATCCCTCCAGAAGATGAATTATTCAAACGGTTATTTGATATTGTAGTTTCACTGGTTTTATTGATTCTAGCGTCACCATTTATGTTATTAACAGCGATTTTAGTAAAAGTAACTTCACCAGGGCCTGTTATCTATAAACAAGTGCGTATCACAAAAAATCAAAAAGAATTCTCGATTTATAAGTTCCGTTCAATGAGTGCAACAGCTGAATCAAAATCAGGTCCAGTGCTTGCGAAAAGCAATGACGCACGTGTAACTCCAGTTGGTAAATTCATTCGTGCCGTAAGATTTGATGAATTACCACAAATCTTTAATGTTTTAAAAGGGGACATGTCAATTGTGGGCCCACGTCCAGAACGACCATTCTTTGTTGATCAATTCAATGAAGAAAATCCTTATTATTATTTACGCCATAACGTTCGTGCCGGTATCACTGGTTATGCGCAAGTGTATGGTAAATATGTTTCTGATTACAATAGTAAGTTACGATTTGATTTGTTATATATCAAAAAGTACTCGTTATTATTGGATTTGAAAATCTTATTGCAAACAATTAAAATCTTATTCGATAAAATGTCTTCTCAAGGTGTGGATGAAGAAGCTGTTTGTTCTTTAGCAGAACTTCATTTTCCAGAAGATAAGATTTATGGATAAATACTAATCGTTTAAATCAATAGTGTATCTTGACTTTTTAAGATACACAAAAGATAAGTGGGGAAAAAATTGGAAGAAAATAAAATTAGCATGCTTCTTTCTTTGTATGATAAAGAAAAAACAGAATATCTGGATGAAGCATTAACAAGTATTTTTGAACAGACAGTTATGCCAGATGAGATTGTTTTGGTATATGATGGACCAATTAATTCTGATTTGGAAGCAGTTGTACAGAAATTTCAACAAGTAAATCCTGATATATTCACGCTTGTGAAATTCGAAAAAAATCAGGGGTTGGGTATTGCTCTAGCTAAAGGTCTATTGCATACAAAATATCGGTTAGTGGCTCGAATGGATACCGATGATATCATGACGCCAGAGCGTTTGCAAAAACAATTAGCTATTTTTGAAACTGATCCGGAAGTCGCAATTGTTGGGAGTAATATCGAAGAATTTGTTGATTCGACAGATCAAATTATTGGTCGTCGTTTAGTCCCAGAAACAAATCAAGAGATTTGTGCATTCTCTAAGAAAAGAAATCCCTTTAATCACATGACTGTGATGTTTGATAAAGAAGCAATATTAGCTGTTGGAAATTACCGTCCTTTAAAAGGATTTGAAGATTATTATTTGTGGGTTAGATTATTGAAAGCTGGTTATCGAGGCTACAATATTCAAGAACCGTTAGTTCATGCCCGCGCAGGAGCAGATATGTATGCTCGACGTGGCGGCCTAAATTATTTGTTACCTGGAATTAAAGGTCGTTACCATATTTGGCGCGAAGGACTAGGTTCTGCAGCGGACTTTTTATTTGTTACTAGTGGACATGTAGTGATTAGTTTATTGCCTAATAAATTGCGTGGTAAATTCTATGAAAAACAGTTGAGAAATTAAAAATCAACGAATATTTAATTTTATTTTTTAGATAAAACTGGAGGTTTTTTTTTGTATAGCACAGACGCTAAAATGGCAAAGGTTCAAAAGATTACTTTAACTATGGCACAAAAAATTGTTGATTTTTGCGAAGAAAATCAAATATTATGCTATTTTTGTGGTGGGGGAGTAATCGGGGCAATTAGAGAAGGTGGCTTTATTCCTTGGGATGATGATTTAGATTTTTTTATGCCAAGAACCGATTATGAGCGTTTTTATAAGTTATGGTCCCAATCTCAGAACAATCAAACTCTTCCGGCACAAAAAGCTTCAGCAATTTATAATGATCATAATTCATTTATGACCATTAGAGATGAAGAGACAACGTTTATAAAAACGTATCAAAAAGATTTGAATATTGTTCATGGTATCACTATCGATATCTTTCCGTTGGATGTTGCACCAGATTCTAAAATTAGCCGAAAAGTTCAAAAATTATGGGCGCTTGTATATGCTCTATTTTGCTCACAAGTAGTGCCAGAAAATCATGGTGGTATATTAGCTTTTGGTAGTAATTTACTACTGAATACGTTTAAGTCTGATAGTATTCGTTATAAAATTTGGTCATTTGCGGAAAAACAGATGACTAAATATAATCAAAAGCCAACAGACAACGTGACTGAGCTATGCGTCGGACCAAAGTATATGGGAAACATTTATTGTGCTAAGGATTTTTCTGAGGCTATTTGGGTTCCTTTTGAAGATACTAAAATGCCGATACCTGTGGGCTATGATAATTATTTGCGTGCTGCTTTTGGGGACTATATGAAACGTCCGTCTTTAGAAAATCAAAAAACGATCCATGATTCAATTTACATTGATCCTGATCGTTCGTACAAAAACTATCAAGGAAAATATTATTTAACTAAAGGAGTAAGTAGCAGATGATTACAGCGATTATTATTGCCGGTGGCGTTGGTAAACGAATGGGACAAGATATTCCAAAACAGTTTATCAGTATTGATGGAAAGCCAATTATTATTTACACACTTGAATCATTTCAGAAGCATCCACAAATCGATCGTATTTTAGTGGTTTGTAAGTCGGGATGGGAAGAAACGATGTGGGCTTATATTAAAGAATTTAATATAAGTAAAGTTCAATGGGTAATAACAGGTGGTTCAAAAGGACAAGAATCAATCAATAATGGTGTGCAGTTCTTGAAAGATCATTCTGATGAAGAGGATACAATCATTATTCACGATGGTATCCGTCCGCTGGTTGATGAACTTGTCTTATCTGATGTCATCGTGAAATGTAAGGAATATGGAAATGGCGTGACTTCACTACCATATAATGAACAAATTTTTATTAAAAAAACCGAGGATACAACGGTTGAATATGTGGACCGTAATACGTTACGAAGAGTATCAACTCCACAAGCCTATCAATATGGTAAACTGTTAGCCGCTTATAATCGTGCAGTAGAAGAAAATATTGGAATGTCTGATTCCTCATACACAAATACAATGATGGTTGATCTTGGTGAAACATTGTACTTTGCAGCTGGTTCTGATAAAAATATCAAGCTAACAACAACAGATGACTTGGAGCTGTTTAAGGCTTATTTAAAAATGAAGGATTAGGAGAGAATATGATGACTTTAGTTGAACAGCCTATGTATCAAGTTGATTTGACCAAGGTAGTTGACAATTTACCTGAATTGAAAAAACTGGATGGTCAATCAATTTTAATGATTGGCGCTTCTGGAATGATTGGCTCATTTTTAATTGATACTTTGATGTTGGCAAACCAGCAATTAGGATTGAAAATCAAAGTATTTGCAATGGGAAGAAATCGTAAAAAACTTGAGACTCGCTTTTCGATGTATCTTGATTCATCAATTTTTGAGATTGTGGAAGGTGACGTAACAGAACCTTTACCAGAAGATCTTTTGGTTGATTATATGATTCATGGGGCAAGTAATACGCATCCGAAAGCATACGCAACAGATCCAATTGGGACAATCATGACGAATTTGGCTGGAACTGATCAGGTGCTAAAGCATGCAGCAGCGACCAATGTTAAAAGAACGCTATTTTTATCGACGGTTGAAATTTATGGTGAAAATCGTGGAGACGTTGAAAAATTTAATGAAGAATACTGTGGTTATATTGATTGCAACACGTTACGCGCTGGCTATCCAGAAGGAAAAAGAGTAAGCGAGTCACTTTGCCAAGCATATATTACAAAATACGACTTAGACATTGTTATCCCACGTTTATGTCGAACATTTGGTCCAACTATGCTGGCTTCTGACACAAAAGCGTCTTCTCAATTCATTCTAAATGCAGTGAATCATGAAGATATTGTGTTAAAAAGTGAAGGAAACCAATATTTTTCTTATGTATATGTAGCGGATGCAGTTTCTGCAATTTTATATTTACTATTACATGGTGAAAGTGGTCAAGCTTATAATGTTTCAAATGAGCAATTTGATTTGTATTTGAAAGACTTAGCAAAAAAAATAGCAGATATCAGTGGTAAAACAGTTATTTTTGAACTACCAGACGAAGTTGAAAGCAAAGGCTTTTCGAAAGCAAATACAGCTATTTTGGATAATACGAAAATAAAAAAAGTGGGCTGGATGCCCTTATTTGATTTAGAAGAGTCATTAGAACATACCGTGAAAATTATTCAGGAAGTGAAGTAGATGCATAAAATAAGCGTGATTGTCCCGGTTTACAATGTGGAAGATTATCTAGAAAGTTGCTTAGATTCAATCTCCAATCAAACATATTCTAATCTTGAAATTATTGTTGTAGATGATGGATCGCCAGATAACAGTGGACAAATTGCTGACGAATACAAGAAAAAAGATAACCGAGTACAAGTTATCCATCAAGAAAATGGTGGATTGAGTGTAGCTAGGAATTCTGGATTAGAACAAGCAACAGGAGATTTTGTCTGCTTTATTGACAGTGATGATTGGATTGAACCAGATTATTTAGAGCTTCTGTATACCGGTATTCAAAGTTTTAATGCAGAAATATCAGTAGTAAAATTGAAAAAGATAAATGATTTAAAACAACTTAAAGAATTGACGCCAACTAAGAAAGATTGGTTGGTATTCGATAAACATGAGGCGATGAAATCATTATTCACCAATAATGATATCGGTTATTCTGCCAATAATAAATTGTTCAAGATGAATTTATTTTCTGATTTAAGATTCCCTGTGGGAAAATTAATGGAAGATAAAGCAACCACGTACCTTTTAATTGATAAGTCAAATCGGATTGCTTTGAATTCATCTGAAAAATATCATTATTTCCAAAGTCCAAAAAGTATATTACGAGGTAGTTTTAATCCTAGAAAATTTGATACTTTTGATATCCATGAAGATATTATTATATTTATTGACAAATTCTATCCAGAAGTGTCATTGAATGTTCGATCAAGATATGTCTATACAGCTGTAAGAATGATGATGTCTATGATTGAAAACAATTATTCAAATCAAAAAGATTATGATCGATCAATGGAGATTTTATCTCGCTTTGAACAAGAAGCTCAAGCAGATCCAGACTTTTCATCGAAGTTGAAAAAACTAATGAAATTTTTATTGAAACATCCCAGTCTCCCATATCATCTTTCCAAAAGTAAAATGACCGCTAGTGTCTTGAATAGAATAGAATCTATGAGGTAATTGTAAATATGAATAAGATAAAAAAATTATTTTCTAGATATGTTTTTCCAGCAATTTTTAAAGTGCTCCCTTTAAAAGAAGATCGGATTGTTTTTTCTAGCTTCGGTGGTCGAAATTACTCTGGAAATCCACGTGTGATTTCTGAAACAATAGGTAATCAAAATTTGAATTACAAATGCATATGGCTCTTGAAAAAGGAAGTTCAGGTAAATGATTTGCCAAATAACGTGAAGAGAGTAGATACGGATTCTTTACTAAGCACGTATTATTTGTATACATCTAAATTCTGGATTGATGATAGTCGAAAAACGATTGTATATGGAAAACGTAAAAAACAGATTTATTTTCAAACATGGCATGGTACACCATTGAAAAAAATTGAATTTGATGCAGAAAGTAAATTATCAAGTCATTATTTGAAGTATGCCAAAAAAGATAGTGAATCAATCACGTATCTTTTATCGGGGAATCGCTATAGTTCAGAAAAATATTTATCTGCTTTTCGCGTTTCAAAAAATCAGTTACTGGAAATTGGTACGCCAAGAAATGATAAGCTTGTTTCAGAAGCAAATGTGCTAAAATCTGATTATTTAGATAAGAATGAAATTACAATATTGTTTGCTCCAACATTCAGAAATAATATGGAAGATAATGGGATTTCTCAGTTGAAAAAACTGGAAATCAACGTACTGAAAGAATTTTTTGCGCTTCGAAATCAAAAACTTAATTTTATGACGAAGTTTCATCCCAATGTAAATCAATATTTAGCTAATGACAAAAAAAGTAGAGAGTATATGAAGAAACATGAGGTGGAACTTGTGGATGATGGTATTCCGCTAGAACATTTATTTGAAAACGTAGATGTCCTAATTACTGATTACTCTTCTATTTTTTTTGATTATGCTTTATTAAAAAAACCGCTTATTTTGTTTAATTATGATGAAGAATCTTACAGTAAGGAACGTGGTTTTTACATTGAACTAAGTTCACTACCTGTACCTGTTGCTCAAAATGGAAAGATGTTGATTCAAATTTTTGAAGAACAAGCACAAGATTTGTTGAATAGTTCTGAACGTTTATTGAACTATGTTGGTAATTTTGAGGACGGAACCAGTACAGAAAAAGTAATCGAATTAATGAAGAAGGCAAGTAAATGAAAAAAACGCTAAAAGATATTATTTATAATGCAATTTACCAGGTTTTTTTGATTGTATTACCGTTAATTACAATTCCAATCCTTAGTCGTAGAATCGGAGCAGATGGGCTAGGTGTTTATGGTTATGTATTTTCAATCGCTCAATTTTTAATGACTGTCATTGCCGTAGGAATGAATCCTTTTCGTATTCGAAATATTGCAAAAGCGCGAGACGATAAAAAAGAGCTCTCAATGCAGTTTTGGAATATTTATTTCATGCAACTTTTAATTGGACTAGGTGCCTCGATTGTTTATATCATGTATATTTATCTGTTTGATATCCAATACAAAAATTTATACTTCATTCAACTGATATTTATTTTGGGTCTGACATTGGATATCTCGTGGTTTTTTCAAGGAATTGAGGAATTTGCAAAAGTTGTAATAAGAAATACGTTAATCAAGATTTCTTCAGTTTTTTTAATTGTCTTATTTGTGACCACTAAAGATGATTTGTGGATGTATGTTTTTATTACATCCATTACCAACTTTTTAGGAAGTTTAGTTTTTTGGCTAAATATCAAAGGTAAAGTATACAGTCCTAAATTTAATTCAGATCTTTTTAGAAAATTGTGGAAACCTGCGTTTATTATTTTAGTACCGCAATTGTTTATGCAGGTATATACGACATTAGATAAAACAGTTGTTGGTTATTTTGTTAATCCTACTGAATTATCTTATTACGATCAGTCGCAAAAGATAGCTAGAATTATATTGGCAGTTCTTTCTTCAATTACGATTGTTATGCTTCCAAAAATATCAAAAGCACAAGCAAATGGTGATAAACGTAATATTTTAATCTACACAAAAAAATCATTTGATTATACATTTATTATTGCGATGATTTTATTCAGCGTTGTTTTTGTCAATACGAAAGAGTTTGTTCCATGGTTCTTTGGTGAAAAGTTTGAGCCAATGGTAATCAACATGCTACTTTCATGCTTACTCATTATATTTAGCCCAATTGGAGGAGTATTTGCTAATCAATTTACGATTGCAATTGAAAAAGATAAAGAATTTGCTTATCCAATGATTATTGGAGCTTTGATTAGTATAGTTGGTAACATTTTATTAGTGCCTCAATATGGTGCGCTAGGGGCAACGATAGTGCTTGTAATTGTAGAATTTTTTGTCTGCTTCTTCAGGATTTTCTTTATTAGAGATGAAATTCAGGTTGGTTATTTCTTTGATAAACGAATCAATTCATTCTTCGTCATGGGTATGGCTTTATCGTTGCTGTTTTACTATTTTGTTCCTACAATATTAAACTCTAGCTTCTTAGATATGGCACTAAAATCTATCATTATTGTGCTAGTGTATCTACCAATTACTTATTTTAATTTTCCACATCTAAAAGAAGAAATTAGTAGAATGTTCAAATAAATAAAACTCCTTCAT
>NZ_JAFLWI010000021.1 GCF_017315945.1 Candidatus Enterococcus courvalinii | reverse complement strand
TTCGCTACTTTTTTCTCTTTTTTATTCATTGGTGTCTCTTAAGGCAGGAGTGACTGCGGTTTTACAAAAGGTAAATTGTTTTTTTCGATAGTCAAGTAATCCGCTATCACGCAATTGTTTGATGACTTGTCCAGCAGTTTCTCTGGTAGTTCCGCTATTAACAGCTAACTCTTTTAGGGTGATTGGATAAGGAATACAAATGTGTCCATCTTCCGTTGGAACACCAAGCTCTTCTTTTAAAATAAATAAATTTTGTTTCACCCGATCAAATGCGCTGGAGGTTAAGCCAATTTGAATTCGTAATTCATGCATCTCAACAACTTTTGAAATTTTATGAATAAGTGCAATCAGTTGCTCAGAATTGTTTCGCGCAAGTTTCTCGTAAATGCTGACAGGTAAATAAAATGTATCTATGTCTGTCATTGCCTGTGCGGTATAAGCATAGGATTGCGCTTCAAAGATTCCTGCCATAGGAAATAGTGTACTTGCATTGACATAATCATAGTAGTAATAAGTGGCACTTTCATCATAACGTTCAAGACGAACGAGTCCTGTCGTTAAAATATAGAAGCGTTGACGTTCGTCGCCTTCATCAAAAAGAATCTGTCCTTTTTTATAGGAACGAAGGACAGTATGTTCCTTGATCAATTGAAATTCTTCGTCAGTAAAATGCATGAAGTCTGGTTGATATCTTAACTTAGAAAAATGGTAATCAATTTTAGTTATTCGCATGTCAAACCTCTCTCCTTATTTCTCACTACTACTATTGTCCCGTTTTTCACTTGATTTGTAAAGGTAAAGAAATAACGGTAATTGAAAGATAAATTAGTGGACAGATAAAAACTTTTGTTATTAAAGAGAAAATATTCATTAATAATCCGCTTAAATGAATATTAGTGGATTTGTTTGGCGTATATTGCATAAAAAAAGAAATCACTTCATAAGTAAACGCTAACAACGCTATTATTTCAATAATTTTTATCATATTCAAAAATATTTTTTTAGTGAATAAATATTTTTTTTAGAGTGTTTTTGTCTGTAAAGAATGAATAAAACTTAATAAAATGAAGAAAAACGTTTAATTATTTAATAACGGAATATTAACGTGAAGGATCTCTCATTTTAAATGCAAAGAAATTATGAAAAGGGTTACAAAATGACGGTATTCTATACATGTAATCAAAACGAAGGAGGCAACACAACATGGATAAACCAATTCACGTTTTCTCTGAAATAGGGAAGTTAAAAACCGTTTTATTAAAACGGCCTGGACAGGAAGTTGAAAACTTAACACCAGATATTATGGATCGTCTATTATTTGATGACATTCCATATCTTCCAATTGCTCAAGAGGAACATGACTTATTTGCTAAGACGTTACAAAATGAAGGCGTTGAAACACTTTATTTAGAAAAACTCGCTGCAGAAGCAATTGATGCAGGTAATGTGAAAGAGCAATTCCTAAACAAAATGTTAGACGAATCGCACATTGCATCAAATGCTGTGAGAGATGGTCTTCATGAGTTCCTTCTATCAATGGAAACACAAGAAATGGTAGATAAAATTATGGCAGGTGTTCGTACAAAGGACATTGAAGTTCGTTCAAACAGCTTGTACGACTTGTCAGCAGACGATGAATATCCATTCTACATGGATCCAATGCCAAACCTATACTTTACAAGAGACCCTTCCGCATCAATCGGAAATGGGATGACTGTCAACCGTATGACTTTCGAAGCACGTCGTCGCGAATCAATGTTCACTGAGTATATTTTGAATCATCATCCACGTTTTGCGAATAAAGGCGTTGAAGTTTGGTTAGATCGTGATACTACTGAACATATTGAAGGTGGAGATGAACTCGTCTTAAGTGACAAAGTTGTCGCAGTAGGGATCTCACAAAGAACCAATGCAAAAGCTTTAGAAACAATGGCACGTCGTTTGTTCGCTAAAAACTCAGGATTTGAAAAAGTTTTAGCAATCAAGATTCCTAATAATCGTGCTATGATGCACTTGGATACAGTATTTACTATGGTTGACTATGATAAATTTACGATCCATCCAGCAATTCAAAGCAAAAACGGAAAAATCGATGTCTATACAATTGTTCCAGATGGTGATGACATCAAGATCACGCATTCAGATGATCTACATGCAACATTGAAAGATGCTTTAGGATTAGATGATTTAGTCTTGATTCCAACTGGTAATGGGGATGCAATCGTTGCACCACGTGAACAATGGAATGATGGCTCAAATACTTTAGCTATTGCACCAGGTGTGGTTGTCACTTATAACCGTAACTATGTGTCAAATGAATTACTAAGAAGCTACGGTATCAAAGTGTTGGAAATCAATTCAAGTGAATTGTCTCGTGGTCGTGGTGGTCCACGTTGCATGAGCCAACCACTTGTACGTGAAGACTTGAAATAAGTTTGAGTATTCCAGCGATGGTCCTACTGTCAGCTGTCGCTGGGATTTCCTCTTAAATCAATGAAATTCCGTCTTAAATTATAAAAACAAACTAAAGGAGAATGTTTTATTATGAAAGAATCAGTATTTCAAGGAAGAAGCTTATTAGCAGAAAAAGATTTTACGAAAGAAGAGTTACAATATTTGATTGATTTCTCTCAACATTTAAAAGATTTGAAAAAACGTGGCATTCCACATCATTACTTAGAAGGTAAAAACATTGCTTTATTATTTGAAAAAACTTCTACACGTACACGTGCAGCATTTACAACTGCCGCTGTTGACTTAGGTGCTCATCCAGAATACTTAGGCGCAAATGATATCCAATTAGGTAAAAAAGAATCAACAGAAGATACAGCTAAAGTATTGGGTAGTATGTTTGACGGAATTGAATTCCGTGGCTTCAGTCAAAAAATGGTTGAAGAACTTGCTGAATTCTCAGGCGTTCCAGTTTGGAATGGTTTAACTGACGAATGGCATCCAACTCAAATGATCGCCGACTTCTTAACAATCCAAGAAAACTTTGGAAAAGTTGAAGGAATCACTGTTGCTTACTGTGGTGATGGCCGTAACAACATGGCGAACTCATTATTAGTTACTGGTGCTATTTTAGGAACAAACATGCGTATCGTTGCACCAAAAGAATTACAACCAGAAGAAGAAATCGTGAAATTAGCAGAAGGCTTTGCAGCTAAATCAGGTGCAAAACTAATGATTACTGACGATGTTGATAAAGGTGTTGACGGCGTTGACGTACTTTATTCAGATGTATGGGTATCAATGGGTGAAGAAGACAAATTTGAAGAACGTATCAAATTGTTGAAACCTTACCAAATCAACATGGAAATGGTTGAAAAAACACATAACACAGATCGCTTGATTTTCTTGCATTGCTTACCAGCATTCCATGACACAAACACTGTTTACGGTGAACAAATGAAAGAACGCTTCGGTATTACTGAAATGGAAGTAACGGATGAAGTCTTCCGCAGTAAATATGCACGTCAATTTGAACAAGCTGAAAACCGTATGCACTCAATCAAAGCAATTATGGCTGCAACATTAGGCAACTTATTTATCCCTCGCGTTTAATAAACCACATTCATCTCATGTACAAAACGAGGCAGAGGACGCGAGTGCTTGCTGCCTCGTTTTGTCATTGATTAACATTGTCTGAAGAAAGGGCGAATAATATGGCAAATCGAAAAGTTGTTGTCGCTTTAGGCGGTAACGCAATTTTATCAACAGATGCAAGTGCAAAAGCACAGCAAGAAGCATTGATGGAAACGGCAAAATACTTAGTAAAATTTATTGAACAAGGCGACGAGTTGATCATTTCTCATGGAAATGGACCACAAGTTGGTAATTTATTGATTCAACAACAAGCAGCTGATTCAGAGAAAACACCAGCAATGCCATTAGATACTTGTGTTGCAATGACTGAAGGTTCTATTGGCTATTGGTTACAAAATGCAATGGGTGAAGTGTTGAAACAAAAAGGTATTGACAAAGATGTCGTTTCATTAGTCACACAAGTTATTGTAGATGAAAACGATCCTTCTTTCAAAAATCCAACAAAACCAATTGGTCCGTTCTATTCAGAAGAAGAAGCTACTGCACAAATGAAAGCAGATTCAAATGTGACGTTTAAAGAGGATGCTGGTCGTGGCTGGCGTAAAGTAGTTGCTTCACCAAAACCAATTTCAATCAAAGAAGCACGTGTAATTGAAGCGTTGGTTGATCAAGGTGTAGTTACTGTTTCTGTTGGTGGTGGTGGTATTCCAGTAGTTGAAACAGCAACAGGCTTAGAAGGCCGTGAAGCAGTAATTGATAAAGACTTTGCTTCAGAAAAATTGGCAGAAATCATTGATGCTGATTTATTGATTGTTTTAACTGGCGTGGATAATGTTTATGTCAACTATCAAAAACCTGATCAAAAGAAATTGGAAACTGTGACTATTTCAGAAATGAAACAATATATCAGTGAAGACCAATTTGCTCCTGGTAGCATGCTGCCAAAAGTTGAAGCAGCTATTCAATTTGTAGAAGCTCGACCAAAAGCAAAAGCAATCATCACTTCTTTAGAAAACATTGAAAACTTATTGGCATCTGAAGAAGGAACGATTGTTGTTGCTGATTAATTTGTTAAGTCTTTCGTGTAAACGAAATGATTTATAGCTATTCTTGCCCAGGTGGAGTTTCTTCTCCTTTAGACCATCTGGGCAGTTTTTTTATAAAGGAGCTAGCCAGAAATGTTTTTTTCTGCTATAATTCAAAGCAGTTTAATACTTTTATGATTTGTTGAACAAGAGAGTACTTGTGCTGATTCTTGCTGAGCGAGTTCGGGTGATTGGTGGGAGCCGAATGAAGAAAACACAACGAAGCGCACTTGGAGAATTTCCGTCTTTGTGTTAATCAAAGCGGACGGTCATCTACCGATAGCAGATTGAGTAGGTCTTAATGGATAAGACAACTGGAGTGGTACCGCGGGTAATCTCGTCTCTAGCAAACACAGTAATTGTGATTGCTAGAGACTTTTTTTATTGTCTTCAACAATCATGGGAAATTTAGGAGGAACTTAGATGAATAACAAAGACTTAGTCGCAAAAGCCGTTTATGATGTAGTGAAAGACGACTTGACACTTGAACAAGTACAACAATTATTAGAAAATCCAAAATCAGCTGATCATGGGGATGTCGCTTTTCCAGCTTTTTCATTAGCAAAAATCTATCGCAAAGCACCACAGCAGATTGCAGCAGATTTAGCTGAAAAAATTGCACCAGAAAACTTTGAAAAAATTGAAGTTGTTGGACCTTATTTAAACTTCTTTATGAACAAAGAAGCAATCAGTCAAGCTGTACTTGAAGCAGTAGTGGAACAACAAGTACATTATGGCGATAGCACAATTGGCAATCAAGGTACAGTACCAATCGATATGTCCTCACCAAATATTGCCAAACCAATCTCAATGGGACATCTACGTTCAACAGTTATTGGAAACTCAATTGGGTTTATTTTAGAAAAAATTGGGTATCAACCCATTCGGATCAATCACTTAGGTGACTGGGGAACTCAATTTGGTAAATTGATCGTTGCCTATAAAAAGTGGGGTGCAGAAGAAGCAGTTAAAGCTGAGCCAATCAATGAATTATTGCGTCTTTACGTGAAATTCCATGAAGTAGCTGAAACTGAGCCAGAATTAAATGATGAAGCACGTTCATGGTTCAAACGTTTAGAAGAAGGCGACGCAGAAGCTATTGAATTATGGCAATGGTTCCGCGATGAATCAATGAAAGAATTCAATAAAATCTATGATTTGCTAGAAGTTCGTTTTGATTCATTGAATGGTGAAGCATTCTATAACGACAAAATGGATGAAGTCGTAGAGCTTTTAGAAGAAAAACATTTATTAAAAGAAGACAAGGGTGCAGAAATCGTTGATTTAACTGCTTATGATTTAAATCCTGCCTTAATCAAAAAATCAGATGGTGCAACACTTTATATCACTCGTGATTTGGCTGCGGCACTTTACCGCAAACGTACGTATGATTTTGCACAATCTCTATACGTTGTTGGGAATGAACAAAGCTACCACTTCAAACAATTAAAAGCTGTCTTGAAAGAACTTGGTTTTGATTGGTCAGATGAAATGCATCACATTCCATTTGGATTGATTACCCAAGGTGGCAAAAAATTATCCACACGTAAAGGCAAAATTGTCTTACTTGAAGAAGTCTTGAATGAAGCAATCGATTCTGCAAAAGAACAAATCAGTGAAAAAAATCCAGACTTGGAAAACAAAGACATTGTTGCCAAACAAGTTGGGGTTGGTGCAGTAATTTTCCATGATTTGAAAAATGATCGTTTGAATACATTTGACTTCAACTTAGAAGAGGTTGTACGTTTCGAAGGTGAAACAGGACCTTACGTTCAATACACACATGCTCGTGCAATGAGCTTGCTCGAAAAAGCAAACTTTGTTCCATCAGCTGATACACATTATTCATTAAATGATGAAAGTAGCTGGGAAGTAATCAAGTTGGTTCAAAAATATCCAGAAACTGTTTTATCTGCTGGTGAAAAATATGAACCTTCAATTATTGCAAAACATGCAATCAAATTAGCTCAAGCATTTAACAAGTACTATGCGCATACAAAGATTTTGGCTGATGATGGTCAAAAAGAATCTCGTCTAGCACTAGTTTATGCAGTAGCTGTTCTATTGAAAGAAGATTTACGTTTACTTGGCTTACATGCACCAGATAAAATGTAATTGAAACATATTTCTTAGAATCGAAAACAAAAATAAAAAGCAACAGACTCAAATGTAAAGTTTGAAGTCTGTTGCTTTTTTGATTATCAATGTAATAAATGTTTTTTAAAATAGAATTCGATTTTCTTTGCGTCTTCTTCTGATTCAGAAAGTACGATGACTGTATCAAATCCAGCAATGGTGCTAAGCATGTGTGGTGGCTTGATATCATCTAAAATGGAAGCAAATAAATGCGCATTGTCTGGTAAGGTACCGATGATTGTCAAAAAGTGGACACGTTCGACTTTTAGTACGATTTCTTCAATCATACGAATTAAACGTTGTTCTTCTTCATTTTTTGTTTCGTCATCGTCTTCACCATGAAATAAAACAAAACGGGAAAGACCATCAGCATCAGGTGCCTTGACGATTTTCAAATCGCGAATATCGCGAGAAATCGTTGCTTGCGTTGCAGTTACCTGATAGTCACCTAATCTCGTTAATAAATCTTCTTGTGTCCGAATGGGAAACTCTTCAATAATTTGTTTAATCAATAAATGTCGGTCGGCTTTTCGCATCGTTTTCTCCTTTACAAAAGATTTCATTCGTATCATAACAAAAAAAGGTAGGATTGCCCACCCGCTTTTTTTAAATCGAAAGAGTTAAAGAAGAAATTATAGTAGAAAATTCAAGTGAAAATAAGAATTTTACTTGAAAAAATCAAACGATTCCGTTAAACTAATGAATGTTGAGCAGAAAACTCTTTTTCTTATTGCTATGGATAAACTTTATCTGTATAATAACTAAGGATGCTTTTTGCATCAATAAATCCACATTTTTGTTGGATTGTCAGTAGGTGCTTGTAAAAGTTTGCTGGCAAGTTTGAAGACAAGAAGAGGAAAATAAAAAACCTAATTGGAGGAAACATAAAATGGCAGTAATTTCTATGAAACAATTACTAGAAGCCGGCGTACACTTTGGTCACCAAACACGTCGCTGGAACCCAAAAATGAAGAAATATATCTTCACAGAAAGAAACGGTATCTACATCATTGACTTACAAAAAACAGTTAAATTGGTAGATGCAGCTTATGATTACATGAAAAACGTTGCTGAAGAAGGTGGCGTAGCATTATTCGTAGGTACTAAAAAACAAGCACAAGAAGCAATCAAAGAAGAAGCAACTCGTGCAGGTCAATACTTTGTAAACCACCGTTGGTTAGGTGGAACATTGACTAACTGGGATACAATCCAAAAACGTATTAGCCGTTTGAAACAAATCAATGCAATGGAAGCTGATGGAACTTTTGAAGTTCTACCTAAAAAAGAAGTTGCTGGTTTGAATAAAGAACGCGAACGTCTTGAAAAATTCTTAGGTGGTATCGCTGATATGCCAAGAATCCCAGATGTAATGTACATCGTTGATCCTCGTAAAGAACGTATTGCTGTTCAAGAAGCTCATAAATTAAATATCCCAATCGTAGCTATGGTTGATACAAACTGCGATCCAGATGAAATCGACGTAGTAATCCCTTCAAATGACGATGCAATTCGTGCCGTTAAATTGATCACTTCAAAAATGGCTGATGCATTTATCGAAGGAAACCAAGGTGAAGACCAAGTGGTTGAAGAAGATTTTGTAGCAGAAAACAATGCAACATCAATCGAAGAAATCGTTGATGTTGTTGAAGGCGACAACTCTTCAGCAGAATAATTTTTGAATGATGGAGCTGTTTCAAAGGCTAGGCGACAAGCCTCACTCTCCTTTGAAACAGCTTTTTTTAAAGAAAAACACTACTAGGAGGACTATAAAATGGCAGACGTTACAGCTAAAATGGTAAAAGAACTACGCGACATGACTGGCGTAGGTATGATGGATGCGAAAAAAGCATTAGTAGAAGTAGAAGGCGACATTGAAAAAGCAGTTGATCTTTTACGTGAAAAAGGAATGGCTAAAGCAGCTAAGAAAAATGATCGTATTGCAGCTGAAGGTTTAGCAGCAGTTGCTGTTAAAGGTAACACTGCAGCAATCGTTGAAGTTAACTCAGAAACTGACTTCGTTTCTAAAAACGAAATGTTCCAAGATTTAGTAAAAGAAATTGCAGAATTGGTTGCTGAAAACAAACCAGCTGACATGGAAGCTGCAATGCAAATCAAAACTGAAAAAGGTACAATCGAATCTGAATTAATCGAAGCAACACAAGTTATCGGTGAAAAAATCAGCTTCCGTCGTTTTGAAGTAGTTGAAAAAGAAGATAACGCTGCATTTGGTGGCTACTTACACATGGGCGGACGTATTGCTGTATTGACAGTTGTAGATGGTACAACTGACGATTCAGTTGCTCGTGACGTTGCTATGCACGTTGCTGCTATCAACCCTCGTTATGTAAATGAATCACAAATCCCTGCTGAAGAATTAGAACATGAAAGAACTGTTCTAACTGAACAAGCATTAAACGAAGGGAAACCTGCTAACATCGTTGACAAAATGGTGGAAGGTCGCTTGAAGAAATTCAAAGCAGAAATCGCTTTGGTTGACCAACCTTTCGTTAAAGATCCTGATATGACTGTTGAAAAATTCGTAGCTTCTAAAGGCGCAACTGTTAAATCATTTGTTCGCTTTGAAGTTGGCGAAGGAATCGAAAAACGTGAAGATAACTTTGTAGAAGAAGTTATGAGCCAAGTGAAAAAATAATTCTGTTGAATGAAACAGATGGGAACGCACACTATTGTGCGCTCCCTTTTTTTAGGCAAATGCCAAAAAATGCAAGCATTTAATGGCTAAATCAACTAATTATGGTAAAATGGCAATAGAAAACATTGGAGGAATGAACATGGTCACACCAAAATATCAACGTGTAGTCTTAAAATTAAGTGGTGAAGCTTTAGCTGGAGATGAAGGATTTGGAATTAAACCTCCAGTCATTAAAGAAATTATTCAAGAAATCAAAGAAGTCCACGAGTTAGGCGTTGAAATGGCAATCGTTGTAGGAGGCGGAAACATCTGGCGCGGACAAACGGGTGCTCAAATGGGTATGGAACGTGCACAAGCTGATTACATGGGCATGTTAGCGACTGTTATGAACGCTTTAGCCTTACAAGATACATTAGAAAACGTTGGTGTACCGACACGTGTACAAACTTCGATCGAAATGCGTCAAATCGCAGAACCATATATTCGTCGTAAAGCAGAACGTCATTTGGAAAAAGGTCGCATTGTTATTTTTGCTGGAGGTACAGGTAACCCTTACTTCTCAACGGATACAACGGCAGCATTGCGTGCAGCTGAAATTGGCGCTGATGTTATTTTAATGGCTAAAAACAATGTAGATGGTGTTTATTCTGCAGATCCGAAAGTTGATGCAAATGCAGTTAAGTTTGAAGAACTAACTCACTTGGAAGTGATTGCTAAGGGATTGCAAGTAATGGATTCAACAGCAAGCTCATTAAGTATGGATAATGATATCCCATTAGTTGTCTTCAATCTAAATGAACATGGAAATATCCGCCGTGCAATTTTAGGCGAAAATATTGGAACTACTGTAAGGGGGAAATAAAAATGGCAGATGCAATTATGGCAGAAGCAAAAGAGAAAATGGAAAAAGCAGCACAAAGTTTACAACGTGAACTTGGACAAATCCGTGCTGGGCGTGCGAATGCAAGTTTATTAGACCGAATCACAGTTAATTACTACGGTGCACCAACACCTTTGAACCAAATGGCATCAATCCAAATTCCAGAAGCTCGTGTATTGATGATCACGCCTTTTGATAAAAGTATTCTTCAAGATGTAGAGAAGGCAATCATGGCAAGTGACATTGGTATCAGCCCAACGAATGATGGAAATGTTATTCGTTTAGTTATCCCACAATTAACGGAAGAACGTCGTAAAGAATTAGCGAAAGATGTTAAAAAAGAAGCAGAAAATGCAAAAATCGCTATTCGTAATATTCGTCGTGATGCAATGGATGCCTACAAAAAACAACAAAAAAATGGTGACATTACGGAAGATGACTTGCGCGGACTAGAAAAAGATGTTCAAGCGTTGACTGATGACAGCATTAAAGAACTAGATAAAATTGCTGGCGAAAAAGAAAAAGAATTATTAGAAGTTTAGTCTTCCAAGTTTTTTCATAAGGAGTAGCAAAATCAATCTTGGTTTTGCTACTCCTTTTTTGATGGAAACTTAAAAATTTTCAAAAAAACAAACAAATTTTTTGGAAAAAGCCAAGATTTCATAGGAAATAGAAAGAGATATTGCTATAATGTGTAGGATAGTGGGAATTTTAAGCATAGGAGGGAAAAGAATGTTACGTTTTTTTCCGCAAAAAAACAAATATATTCAAGAAAAAAGTGAGTTTCAATTTAACTCTGAGGGAAAGATTCCTCAACACATTGCCATCATCATGGATGGAAATGGTCGTTGGGCACAAAATCGCCGATTACCTCGAGTTGCAGGACACAAAGAAGGCATGGAAACTGTAAAAAAAGTAACGAAGGTAGCATCAAATCTGGGTGTGAAAGTATTGACTCTTTATGCATTTTCGACTGAAAATTGGAAGCGACCAACAGATGAAGTCAATTTTTTGATGCAATTGCCTGTTGATTTTTTTGATACGTTTGTGCCAGAACTTATCAAGGAAAATGTAAAAGTCCACGTGATGGGTTACGAAAACGTATTGCCAAGTCACACACAAGATGCTGTGCGTCGTGCAATCGATCAGACCAAAGAAAACACTGGAATGGTGTTGAATTTCGCATTGAATTACGGGAGTCGAGCAGAAATAGTGACGGCAGTGAAAGAGATTGCGACTGAAATCAGTAATCAAGAATTAGCTGTTGAAGCAATTGACGAAGAAATAATTGCGAATCATTTGATGACAGGTTTCTTACCAAAGGAACTTCGTGATCCTGAACTAGTCATTCGGACTAGTGGAGAAGAAAGAATCAGTAATTTCTTGTTATGGCAAATTGCTTATAGTGAACTTTATTTTACAAAAGCATTATGGCCAGATTTTGATGGCAATCATTTAGAGGAAGCAATTGCTTCTTATCAAAATCGTGACCGTCGTTTTGGTGGCGTAAAAAAATTGGATAAAAATGAGGAGGATCAATCATGAAACAACGAGTGATCACAGCTGTCGTCGCTTTAATTTTATTCATTCCAATCATTTGGATTGGTGGAATGGCTGTTGAATTGTTAGGAGCGTTGCTAGCAGTGGTAGGTGTCTACGAACTGTTTAGGATGAAAGGATTAACGTTATTAAGCTTTGAAGGAATCTTATCTGCTATAGGTGCGGTTTTTCTAGTGTTACCAAAAGAACGGTGGTTTTTCTTTTTACCAGAAAATACGAGTACATTTATGCTTTTTTATTTTGTTGTAATGATTTTATTGGGAACAAGTGTGGTATCAAAAAATACGTATACCATTGATGAAGCTGGATTTCCTGTTGTCGTAAGTTTATACGTTGGTATGGGGTTCCAGAATTTCGTGAATGCGCGAACTGAAAGTTTAGTTGTGTTGCTATTTGGCTTGTTTATTGTTTGGGCAACGGACATCGGTGCTTATATGTTTGGTCGTCGCTTTGGTCAGCACAAACTGATTCCAGCAATTTCACCAAATAAAACAATCGAAGGAGCTTTGGGAGGTATCGCAAGTGCAATTGTTGTGGCATTGATCTATCTCTTGTTATTCCCTGGAAAAGAATACTTCAATCATGGAACACTAGTTATGTTGTTATTAACCATTGTCTTCTCAGTAGTTGGTCAGTTTGGGGATTTAGTTGAGTCAGCAATCAAGCGTCACTATGATGTAAAAGATTCTGGAAATATCTTACCGGGTCATGGTGGAATCTTAGATCGTTTTGACAGTTTGCTATTTGTTTTCCCAATCATGCAATTGTTTGGTGTGATTTAAAAGGATGCAAAAGAAGTGTTTAGCTCTAATAAAAATAAATTGCTAGAAATTATTTCCCAAATTTTGAGAAATACAGATTTATTTTGAAGAAGTTACTTCTTGAACACTGTAGATAGAGTTGTGGCTTCAAGTAATCAGTGCTAATTAGAAAGTAGTAAGCCAAAATCATTTTTAAATCTGTCAAAAAAATTTTTTGATCCTATGAAAAGAGTAGTGAATATTGTCGCTGCTCTTTTTTGTTTTCTAAAGGTAGCTATTGGTGTCTGTGTCAGACTGTGGTAAAATTATGTTGTTTATCTTCACAAAAACTAGAATAATGCTAGAAAAAAGTAAAGGAGAAGTAAACTATGAAAACGATTCTAACTTTTGTCATCGTTTTTGGTATTTTGGTTATTGTCCACGAATTTGGTCATTTCTTCTTTGCGAAACGATCAGGAATCCTAGTCCGAGAATTTGCAATTGGTATGGGTCCAAAAATTTATGGACATCAAGCAAAAGATGGAACGACATATACACTTCGGTTATTACCGATTGGTGGTTATGTAAGAATGGCAGGTAATGGCGATGATGAGACAGAGATGGCTCCAGGGATGCCGCTGTCACTTTCACTCAATTCTGATGGTGTCGTAGAGAAAATCAATTTAAGTAAAAAAGTTCAATTAACGAATGGAATCCCAGTAGAACTTGTTCGTTACGACCTAGAGGACGAGCTGACGATTACGGCCTTTGTTAATGGTGATGATACTGAAGCTGTGACCTACTCGGTAGATCACGATGCTACAATTATTGAGACGGATGGAACAGAAATTCGGATTGCGCCAAAAGATGTTCAATTTCAATCGGCAAAATTATGGCAACGCATGTTAACTAACTTTGCTGGGCCAATGAATAATTTCATTTTAGCGATTCTTTTGTTCATTGTGCTTGCATTCATGCAAGGGGGCGTCCAGGTAACAAATACGAATCAAATTGGCACGGTACTTCCTGATGGCGCTGCTGAAGTGGCTGGCTTAAAAGAAAATGATCATATCTTAAGTATTAATGATAAAAAAATTGCATCATGGACTGATTTAACAAGTCAGATTACTGCAAATCCTGGGAAAAAATTGAATTTTGAAGTGCAACGTGATGGAAAAGTTCAAGCAATCGAAGTAACACCAAAAGCAGTAGAATCAAATGGGCAAGAAGTGGGGCAGCTTGGTATACAAGCTCCGATGAAAACCAGTTTTGTTGATAAAATCGTTGGTGGAACGAGACAAGCTTTCAGTAGCTCATTAGAAATCTTCAAAGCGCTAGGATCACTATTCACAGGATTTAGTTTGAATAAATTAGGTGGTCCAGTGATGATGTTCCAATTGTCCTCTGAAGCAGCGAGTCAAGGAATGATGACTGTTATTGGGTTAATGGCGATGCTTTCAATGAACTTAGGAATCGTGAATTTATTACCAATCCCAGCATTAGATGGCGGTAAATTGGTCTTAAATGTCATTGAAGGTGTACGTGGTAAACCATTAAGTCAAGAAAAAGAAGGCGTCTTAACTTTGATTGGGTTCGGTTTCTTGATGCTATTGATGGTTTTAGTAACATGGAATGATATTCAACGATTCTTTTTTTAACTAGAGTTGACAAATAGGGTATAATAACAAGCGATAACTATTTTGAGGATTAAAGGAGTATATAAAATGAGACAATCAAAGATGTTGATCCCAACACTGAGGGAAGTACCAAATGATGCCGAAGTATTAAGTCATCAAATGCTGTTACGAGCTGGCTATATTCGTCAAGTATCTGCTGGTATTTATTCTTACTTGCCATTGGCAAACCGTGTGTTGGAAAAATTAAAAACAATCATGCGGGAAGAATTTGAAAAAATTGGTGCTGTTGAAATGTTGATGCCTGCAATTCTTCCGGCAGAACTTTGGCAAGAATCTGGTCGTTATGACACATATGGTCCAAACTTGTACCGTTTAAATGACCGCAACGATCGCAAAATGATTTTGGGACCAACTCATGAAGAAACATTTACAGAATTGATTCGTAATGAAATCAATTCGTACAAAAAATTACCATTAAACTTGTATCAAATTCAATCAAAATATCGCGATGAAAAACGTCCTCGTTTCGGGTTGTTACGTGGTCGTGAATTTATTATGAAAGATGCGTATTCTTTCCATGCTTCAGAAGAAAGTTTAGATGAAACCTATAAAGATTATGAAAAAGCTTATGCTGAGATTTTCAAGCGTTGTGGTTTAGACTTCCGCGCAATTATCGGAGATGGTGGTGCCATGGGAGGAAAAGATTCTAAAGAATTTATGGCAATCTCTGAAATCGGAGAAGACACGATTTGTTATTCAACAGAAAGTGACTATGCAGCTAATTTAGAAATGGCGACCAGCTACTATGTGTCTAAAAAATCACATGAAACACAACTGGAATTAGAAAAAGTGGCAACACCTGATGTTAAAACAATTGAAGAGGTTGCTGGTTTCTTTGATGTAGAATCACAAAAAATCATCAAATCTGTTTTATTCATTGCAGATGAAGAGCCTGTATTGGTATTGATTCGTGGTGATCATGAAGTCAATGATGTCAAATTGAAAAACTTCTTAGGTGCTGACTTCTTAGAAGAAGCATCAGAAGAAGATGCGCAAAAATATCTTGGAGCTGATTTTGGTTCTGTTGGTCCAGTGAACTTAGCAGATGAAGTAAAAGTTTATGCAGACCGTCACGTTCAAGACTTGGCAAATGCGATTGCTGGGGCAAATGAAACCGGCTTCCATTACATCAATGTAAATCCAGAACGTGACTTTTCTGTTCTTTCTTATGAAGATTTACGTTTCGTCCAAGAGGGCGATCCTTCACCAGATAATAATGGTGTTCTTGCTTTCACAAGAGGAATTGAAATTGGACACATTTTCAAACTAGGTACTCGTTATAGTGAATCAATGGGTGCAACGGTGTTAGATGAAAATGGTCGCGAAAAATTCGTGATTATGGGTTGTTATGGTATTGGTGTGAGTCGTTTACTTTCAGCAATCGTTGAACAAAATGCAGATGAAAATGGTATCAATTGGCCTAAAGGAATTGCTCCTTATGATCTACATGTTGTTCAAATGAACTTAAAAGACGACTATCAAACAAACTTGACAAATGAAGTTGAGCAAACAATGATGGAAGCAGGCTACGAAGTATTAGTGGATGACCGTAACGAACGTGCGGGAGTTAAGTTTGCGGATTCAGATTTGATTGGGTGCCCAATTCGGATTACTGTTGGTAAAAAAGCCGTTGATGGAATCGTCGAAGTGAAAATCAAGAAGACTGGTGAAATGGTAGAAGTACGTAAAGAAGAACTTGCGAATACTTTACCAATTCTTTTGAACCAAGGCGAATAATTCAAAAAAACTCGAAATTCGAGAGAGACGAAGTCTTTCTCGAATTTTTTAATGTAAATCAAAAGAAAAACGAGTATACTAAATAGTATTGAAAAAATTTATTTGTCTCAAAACAAATAAACTAGAAAGGGCGTATTTTTTTGTCAGAAAAACGAGATTTGTTTGAAAAACTATTAGAACAAATTCAACTAGAAGATGAAGAAAAAAATCATCCGTTAATTTCTACTGGCGAAATGGAACGTGTTGTCGTACATCGTAAATCACGTCTATGGGAATTTACGCTTCATTTTTCGCAAATATTACCGATTATGCTGTATCGTTCATTCCTACAACATCTGACAATCGCGTTTAACGAAATCGCACAGGTTAAATTAATAATCAAAGCGAAAGATCAATCGTTTGATGAACAGTTGTTGCAAGACTATTGGGCACAGGCTTTAGAAAGCCAACAATGTGACACTCCTTTAGTCCAACAAGTCTTAAAGACGCAAGTTCCTATTTTAAAAGATAGAAAAATTGTGCTGCCAGTTGACAAAACGGGTGCGATTTCTTATTTGAAACAACAATATTTACCTTTGGTAGAAGAACTTTATCTTAACTATGGGTTTCCTAAATTCCATATCGAACCGGAAGTCGATGAAGAACAAGCGGCTCGTGTGCTCGAACTTTTTGAAGAACGCAAGCAAGAGCAAGCAGAAGCATTCATGAAGCAAGCAGCTGAAAGTCTACTTGTTCATGAACAAAAGAAAAAAGAAAAGAAAGAGCAAGCACCTGCTTTGGAGGGACCAATTCAACTTGGCCGCAATATTCCAACTGATGATCCTGTTACACCAATGATTGACATCGTTGAAGAAGAGCGCCGTGTTATTTTGGAGGGATATGTATTTGATAAAGAGGTTCGTGAACTACGTTCTAAACGAAAAATATTGACGTTGAAAATCACAGACTATACCTCTTCTTTCATTGTCAAAAAGTTTTCGAATGGTGAAAAAGATGAACAAGTTTTCGATGCAATTAGCAAAGGAAGTTGGCTAAAAGTTCGAGGAAGTATCCAAGAAGATACATTTGTGCGTGATTTGGTAATGAATGCTCAAGATATTGTTGAAGTCAAGCGCACACCACGTAAAGACTACGCTCCTGAAGGGGAAAAACGAGTCGAATTACATCTTCATAGCAACATGAGTACAATGGATGCGACAAATAATATTTCTGATTTCGTTGCGCAAGCAGGTAAATGGGGCCATAAAGCAATTGCCATTACAGATCACGGTGGTGCTCAATCATTTCCTGAAGCACATAGCGCTGGAAAAAAGGCTGGAGTCAAGATTTTGTATGGCGTAGAGGCAAACGTTGTTGATGACGGTGTGCCAATTGCCTATAATGATGCACACGATTCATTGAATGATGCGACTTATGTGGTTTTCGACGTGGAAACGACTGGTCTATCAGCTGTTTATGATACGATTATTGAATTAGCTGCAGTCAAGATGCATAAAGGAAACGTCATTGAAAGCTTTGATGAATTTATTGATCCTGGTCATCGTTTATCAAGAACAACGGTAGACTTAACAGGTATCACAGATGAAATGGTCCGTGGCTCGAAATCTGAAGAAGAAGTTTTAAGAATGTTTCTTGAATTTTCTGAAGGCTCGATCTTAGTTGCCCACAATGCAACCTTCGACATGGGTTTCTTAAATACAAGTTATGCTCGTTATGGCATCCCAGAAGCAAAAAATCCTGTGATTGACACATTAGAATTAGCACGTTATTTATATCCTCAATTTAAACGTTTTGGCTTGGGTGTATTGACCAAAAAATTTGGTGTTAGCTTAGAACAACATCACCGCGCCATTTTTGATGCGGAGGCAACAGGTCATTTAGCTTGGATTTTTGTCAAAGAGGCAATGGAAAATCATGAGATGCTTTATCACGATCAGCTAAATGATCATGTCGGTGAAGGGGACTCTTATAAACGAGCTAGACCGTTTCACGCAACGCTTTTAGCGAAGAATCAAGCTGGTCTAAAAGATTTGTTCAAGTTGATTTCGATGTCAAATATCAATTATTTTGAGCGGGTTCCTCGAATTCCTCGTTCACAGCTGAAAAAATTTAGAGAAAATCTCTTAGTTGGTTCTGCTTGTGATAAAGGTGAAATTTTTGAAGCAATGATGCAAAAAGGGGTCGAAGAAGCAGAAAATCGTGCGAAGTTTTATGATTATATCGAAGTGATGCCAAAAGCAGTTTATGCTCCTTTGTTGGAACAAGAATTAGTGAAAAATGAACACGATTTAGAAGAAATCATTCGAAATCTAGTAAATATTGGTAAAAAGTTAGACAAGGTTGTTGTTGCTACGGGCGATGTCCATTATTTAAATGAAGAAGATGGCATTTATCGAAAAATCTTAATCAACTCGATGGGAGGAGCCAATCCGCTTAACCGTCACAGTTTGCCGGATGTGCACTTCAGAACGACGGATGAAATGTTAACGGCATTCAACTTTTTAGGAGCAGAACTTGCCAAAGAAATTGTTGTTGATAATACCAATAAAATTGCGGATAGCTGTGAAGAAATCGTCCCTGTTAAAGATGAACTATATACACCAAAAATTCCTGGTTCAGAAGATGAAATCACCGAGTTGAGTTATAATCGTGCGAAAGAATTGTACGGCGATCCTTTACCAGAAATTATTCAAAAGCGTTTGGAAAAAGAATTGAATTCAATCAACGGCAATGGATTTTCGGTTATTTACTTGATTGCTCAAAAACTCGTGCATAAAAGTAATGAGGATGGTTACTTAGTTGGTTCCCGTGGCTCTGTTGGCTCAAGTTTTGTAGCGACAATGACAGGGATCACAGAGGTTAATCCATTAGCGCCACATTATTATTGTCCTAACTGTCAGTATTCGGAATTTTTTGAAGATGGCACGTATGGTTCTGGTTTTGATATGCCAGAAAAAAAATGTCCAAAATGCGGCGCACGTTTAAATAAAGATGGTCACGATATTCCATTTGAAACGTTCCTGGGTTTCCATGGTGACAAGGTTCCCGATATTGATTTGAATTTCTCGGGGGACTATCAAGCAGAGGCGCATAACTACACGAAAGTTTTATTTGGTGAGGAATATGTATATCGAGCTGGAACCATTGGAACTGTTGCAGACAAAACGGCTTACGGATTTGTCAAAGGGTATGAACGCGACCACAATTTACAATTTCGTGGAGCTGAGGTCGATCGTTTAGCTAAGGGTGCAACTGGTGTGAAACGAACAACTGGACAGCATCCAGGGGGGATCATTGTTATCCCTGACTATATGGACGTTTACGACTTTACACCTATTCAATATCCTGCAGATGATCAGAACTCTGAATGGAAGACAACTCACTTTGATTTCCACTCGATTCATGATAACGTATTGAAACTTGATATACTTGGACACGATGATCCGACCGTCATTCGGATGCTTCAAGATTTATCTGGAATCGATCCACAAACGATTCCGACAGATGATCCGGAAGTCATGCGAATTTTTGCTGGCCCAGAAGTATTAGGAGTTGATAAGGATCAGATTTTTTCAAAAACGGGTACTTTAGGAATTCCCGAATTCGGCACGCGTTTTGTACGTGGGATGCTTGAAGAAACACATCCAACAACATTTGCTGAATTGTTACAGATTTCTGGACTATCTCATGGGACGGACGTTTGGTTAGGCAATGCGGAAGAACTGATTCGACGTGGAGATGCAACCTTGGCTGAAGTAATCGGTTGTCGGGATGACATCATGGTTTATTTGATTCATGCTGGCTTAGATAGTGGGATGGCATTTAAAATCATGGAAACCGTTCGTAAAGGTTTATGGACAAAAATTCCTGATGATTTAAGAGAAACGTATTTGACAGCAATGAAGGAAAACAACGTGCCAGATTGGTATATTGACTCCTGTTCAAAAATCAAATACATGTTCCCGAAAGCCCATGCGGCAGCCTATGTGCTAATGGCCTTGCGGGTAGCATACTTTAAAGTGTATTTCCCAATTCTTTATTACTGTGCTTATTTTTCTGTTCGTGCGGATGATTTTAATTTAGTTGCGATGTGTAAAGGAAAAGAAGCCGTCAAAGAAGCGATGAAAGAAATCACTGATAAAGGATTAGAAGCTTCGGTGAAAGAAAAGAATCAGTTAACGGTACTCGAATTAGCGAATGAAATGCTAGAACGTGGCTATCATTTTGGTATGATCGACTTGTACAAATCAGATGCAACAAATTTCGTGATTGATGGTGATACGCTGATTGCACCATTCCGTGCAGTTCCTAGTTTGGGAACCAACGTGGCAAAACAAATCGTGGAAGCAAGAAAAGATGGACCGTTCTTATCAAAAGAAGATTTAGCAACGCGAGGAAAAGTTTCTAAAACATTGATTGAATATATGGACGACAATGGTGTATTAAAAGATCTGCCAGATGAAAATCAATTATCATTGTTTGATATGCTATAAACAATTTTTCTTAACGAAAGAGTAAATAAAAAGCACCAACGTTTAAACGTTGGTGCCTTTTATTTTTACGAGAACAATTTTTATAAAAAAATAAAAATGAATGAAAACAAGAAAAAAATTTAGGAAGTATTTATTTTAAACGAATAGAGTTGCCAAAGACAGCAATAAATAACCAGTAAACTTGTCATTTTATGAAATTTGTGATATAGTTTTCATTGGTAATGATACTAATTGTGAGTGAGCGGAATTTTCGCTCACTCTTTTTAATGGAATTACGTAGCCAATTTTAAGGAGGCGAAATTTTTGAGTAGCGTCGTTGAAACAGTCACAGAAATGGTGACCCCGATTTTAGATGAACAAAATTTTGAACTTGTAGAAGTAGAGTTTACAAAAGAAGGCAAAAACTGGTTTTTACGAGTATTCATTGACAAAGAAGGCGGAATTGACATCGATGAATGTGTCTATGTCAGTGAAAAATTAAGTGAGAAGCTAGATGCTGCAGATCCAGACCCGATTCCTCAAGCCTATTTCTTAGAGGTGTCATCTCCTGGAGCAGAACGTCCATTGAAAAAAGAAGCAGATTATGAAAAAGCACTAGGTGATTATGTCCATGTGTCTTTATATCAACCTGTTGATGGAGAAAAACAATACGAGGGTTTTCTTCAATCATTTGATGCTGAGCAACTAACGTTAAAAATTCGCATAAAAACACGCGAAAAGGAATTAACCATTGAACGTAAAAATATTGCGAAAGCTCGCTTAGCTATTCAATTTTAATTACGGAGAGGAATCAAAATAATGAGTAAAGAAATGTTGAACGCGTTGGATGCTTTAGAAGCTGAAAAAGGTATCTCAAAAGAAATCGTGATCGACGCTTTGGAAGCTGCTTTAGTTTCTGCTTATAAACGTCACTATGGACAAGCCCAAAATGTAGAAGTAGAGTTTGATCAGAAAAAAGGAAACATCCATGTTTATGCGGTGAAAGAAGTTACAGAAGAAGTAATGGATTCCCAATTAGAAGTGTCATTAAAAGACGCACTTTTGATTAATCCAGCGTATGAATTAGGTGATACAATCCGTTTTGAAGTTACGCCTAAAGACTTTGGTCGAATTGCTGCGCAAACAGCAAAACAAGTGATTTTGCAACGTGTTCGTGAAGCTGAAAGAACCATTATTTATAACGAATTCAGCGAATACGAAAAAGACATTATGCAAGGAATCGTTGAGCGTCAGGACAAACGTTATATCTATGTGAACTTAGGTAAGATCGAAGCAGTCTTGTCTAAACAAGACCAAATGCCAAACGAATTTTATCAACCACATGACCGAATCAAAGTCTACGTTTCACGTGTTGAAAACACGTCAAAAGGCCCTCAAGTTTTTGTAAGCCGTAGTCATCCAGACTTATTACGTCGCTTATTTGAACAAGAAGTACCTGAAGTTTACGATGGATTAGTGGAAATTGTAAGTATTGCTCGTGAAGCAGGCGACCGTTCAAAAGTTGCTGTTCGTTCAAACGATGCAAATATTGATGCTGTTGGAACTTGTGTAGGACCTAAAGGCCAACGTGTTCAAGCAATTGTAAACGAACTAAAAGGTGAAAACATGGATATCGTTGAATGGAACGAAGATCCAGCAATTTTTATTGCGAATGCATTGAATCCAGCTCAAGTAATGGATGTCATTTTTGACGAAACAAATGCGAAAGCTTGTACAGTGGTTGTACCTGATTATCAATTATCTTTAGCAATCGGTAAACGTGGACAAAACGCTCGCTTAGCTGCAAAATTAACAAATCATAAAATCGACATCAAATCTGAATCAGATATGGCTGAGTTTTATGAAAAACAAGCACAAAAAGAAGCAGTTGTAGAAGAAGAAGTTGAAGAGCTTCATGATGAAGCAATCGTTGAATCAGACCTAACAGCTGATGAATACGAAACAATGGCTTTTGAAGAAACTGAAACAACTGAGACAACAGATCAAGAAGCTTAATTGTAAGGAGGCAAACGAGATGAAACAAAGGAAAATTCCTTTACGCAAATCCGTGGTTTCGGGTGAAATGAAACCGAAAAAAGAAATGATTCGAGTGACCCGTTCAAAAGAAGGAGAAGTTTCAATTGATCCTACTGGAAAAATGCCTGGACGAGGAGCGTATGTCTCAATTGAGCCGGAAGAAGTGCAAAAAGCTTGGGATAAGCAAATCCTCGATCGAGTTCTCGATGTAAAACTAACAGATGAATTTTATCAAGAATTACTAGATTATGTTACGCACCAAAAAGCGCGAAAAGAGCTTTTCGGAAAATGAACACAGTAAATCGGCAAAAAGCCATGAATTTACTAGGACTTGCGATGCGTGCTGGGAAGTTAGTAACCGGTGAAGAGTTAACCATTGCAGATATTCGTCGCCAAAAGGCAAAGGTAGTGTTTGTTGCGACTGATGCTAGTGATAACACAAGAAAAAAGATCCAAGACAAAAGTTCCTATTACAAAGTTCCTTGTTTTGAACTATTTTCAGAAGCTGAAATTACGCAAATGATTGGAAAACCACGAAAAGTCTTCGGCGTCTTAGATGCAGGGTTTGCGAAAAAAATCAAGGAGCTAATTGAAGGTTAGGAAGGTGATTACATGGGAAAAAAAAGAGTCTATGAATTAGCAAAAGAGCTCAATCAGTCAAGTAAAGTGATTGTCGAAAAAGCCCAAAAACTAGGGATCGACGTAAAGAACCATATGGGAACTTTAAATCGCGAAGATGAGAATAAATTGCAGCAAGCTTTCAAAAACCCAGTTGTACAAAAGCCAAACCAGAAACCCGTCAATCAAAAGCCAAATGATAAAACTCAAGAAAACACAAAAAATGTAACACAACAAAAAAATAAAAATAACCGCAACTATCAAGATCGCGGTCAAGGGAGCGGTCAAGTGAATCAAGGACAAAACAAATCATCCAACCAAAATAACCAAAACCGTCAAGGCGGAAATCAAAATCGTAACAACAATAACAATCGCGGAAAATTCAACAACAATAACCGCAATCGTTTTAACAAAAAAGGAAGAAAAGGGAAACAACAAACTTCAAATAAACCAGCTGTGCCACCACGTAAATTCCGTGAACTACCAGAAGTTCTAGAGTATACAGAAGGCATGAACGTTGCAGATATCGCGAAAAAAATTCACCGTGAACCAGCGGAAATCATCAAAAAACTCTTTATGTTAGGTGTCATGGTCAATCAAAACCAAGCACTTGATAAAGATACAATCGAGTTATTAGCAACAGATTATGGTATGGAACCACAAGAAAAAGTACAAGTGGATATTGCCGATTTAGATAAATTCTTTGAACCAGAAGAATTGAATGAAGAAAATCTAGTTTCACGTCCACCAGTTGTCACAATTATGGGACACGTTGACCATGGTAAAACAACATTATTAGATACTTTGCGTCACTCACGTGTAACGAATGATGAAGCAGGCGGAATCACTCAGCATATCGGTGCTTATCAAATTGATATTGACGGTAAACCAATCACTTTCTTGGATACACCAGGTCACGCGGCCTTTACAAGTATGCGTGCTCGTGGAGCAAGTATCACAGACATTACAATCTTGGTTGTTGCTGCTGATGATGGTGTAATGCCACAAACGGTTGAAGCTATCAACCATGCGAAAGCTGCAAATGTGCCAATCATCGTTGCTGTCAACAAAATCGATAAACCAGGTGCAAACCCACAACACGTTATGCAAGAATTAAGTGAATATGAACTTATTCCTGAAGCATGGGGTGGAGACACAATCTTTGTTGAAATCTCAGCAAAATTTGGTCAAAATATCGAAGAATTACTAGAAATGGTTCTATTAGTTTCTGAAGTAGAAGACTTGAAAGCTGACCCAACACAACGCGCAATTGGTACAGTTATCGAAGCACGTTTAGATAAAGGTAAGGGACCAATCTCTACTTTACTTGTTCAGCAAGGAACATTACATGTAGGAGACCCAATCGTTGTCGGAAATACTTATGGACGTGTTCGTGTGATGGTCAATGACTTAGGTCGACGTGAAAAAGATGCAGGTCCAGCAACTCCAGTTGAAATCACTGGATTGAATGATGTACCACAAGCTGGGGATCACTTTGTTGTATTTGAAGATGAAAAAACAGCTCGTGCAGCTGGTGAAGAACGCGCAAAACGTGCAGTTGTTGAGCACCGTGCTGCTACAAGCCGCGTAACCTTAGATAACTTGTTTGAAAGTCTTAAAGAAGGCGAATTGAAAGAAGTTAATGTTATTATCAAAGCTGACGTACAAGGTTCTGCAGAAGCTTTAGCTGCTTCATTGAAGAAAATTGATGTCGAAGGCGTTCGCGTGAAAATCGTGCATGCTGCTGTTGGCGCAATCAATGAAAGTGATGTTACCTTGGCTGCTGCAAGTAATGCAATCATCATCGGCTTTAATGTCCGTCCTACACCACAAGCGAAGAGCCAAGCTGACTCAGAAGAAGTAGACATTCGTTTACACCGCATCATTTACAAAGCAATCGAAGAAATCGAAACAGCGATGAAAGGGATGCTTGATCCTGAATTTGAAGAAAAAATCACTGGTCAAATGATCATTCGTGAAACCTTCAAAGTTTCAAAAGTTGGAACGATTGCTGGTGCTTATGTGACTGAAGGATTCATCCGCAGAGATAGTGGTGTTCGTGTCATTCGTGACGGAATCGTTATCTATGAAGGGCAATTAGCTAGCTTGAAACGTTTTAAAGATGACGTTAAAGAAGTTAAAATGGGATTTGAATGTGGCGCAATGATCGAAAAATTCAATGACATTAAAGTTGATGACATCATTGAAGGCTTCATCATGGAAGAAGTTAAAAACGATTAATAAAAAATAAAGGAGGCCGCTCATTATGGCTAACTATCGTGACCGTCGAGTCGGTCAAGAAATTTTAAAAGAAGTCAATGACATTTTACGTAAAAAAGTTCGTGATCCTCGAGTTGAAAACGTGACGATCACGGATGTACATGTAACAGGTGATTTACAACAAGCAACTATCTATTACAGTATCTTATCTGATCTTGCTTCAGATAAGAAAAAAGCGCAAGAAGGCTTGAGTAAGGCAAGTGGGCTAATCCGTCGTGAATTAGGTCATAACTTAAGTATTTACAAGACACCTGAGCTAATCTTTGAATTAGATGAGTCTGTTGGTTATGGTAACCACATCGATGAGCTGTTGCGTAATTTGAATAAGGACTAACAAAAAAAGCATCCATCCCTATCAAGGAAAGTATGGATGCTTTTTTGTTTGAATTAAAAAATAAAAGTTTATTGGGAAAATTATTGAACAAGTAGTTCCTATGTTATAATAAACAAAAATGCGGTCTTTGAAATAAAAATAGCCAAGCTAGATGAGCATTCAAACTGAAGTTTTGCTATGAACGAATAGCGCGATTACAAAACCTCAAAAATTTTAATCCGAGGTTTTAGAGCTATGCTGTTTTGAATGCTTCCAAAACAAAAAACAATAGGCTTTATAACTGCGCTTCGTTTTAGAGCTATGCTGTTTTGAATGCTTCCAAAACGTAAAAGTGAATACTTTTTCTCCATTAAATGTTTTAGAGCTATGCTGTTTTGAATGCTTCCAAAACGAATAAAGAGGAAAGTATACTTGTCGGGGCGTTTTAGAGCTATGCTGTTTTGAATGCTTCCAAAACAATTTGGCAATGCAACAGCTAGACGTCTACGTTTTAGAGCTATGCTGTTTTGAATGCTTCCAAAACAGCCTTCAAAAATACTGTCTTTAATAACTGGTTTTAGAGCTATGCTGTTTTGAATGCTTCCAAAACCATCTTTTGTTTCTTTTACAAACACGTTATGTTTTAGAGCTATGCTGTTTTGAATGCCACCTTTTAAAGCTATAAAGTTTTTTTCATTATCCAAATAGATAAAGACAACTAACCAAAACATTACTCGTGTATCGAGTAATGTTTTTTTGTTATAATGAGATGAGTGAGACAAAAGATTTTCCAGAAATTTTTGTGTTTTTTGAACTGGTTTCTTTTCAAAAAAGTAAGAAGGATGTGGCGATAATGAAAAAAATAATTGGGTTAAGTATGGTTGGTTTAACTTTGCTTCTTGCTTCATGCGGTAAAAATGAGCAAACTACTTCAAGTGAAACTTCACAGTCAATGGTTCAAACAAGTGAAACAACAGCAATGACTACTTCTGAAACGACAACACGCGATTCAAAAACGACAACAGGTGTCAAAGAAGCGAACACAACTGTGACGACAACACAAGCAAGTTCAACAGATCAAAACACAAAGACATCAGCAACCACGGTTCCAGATTCAACAACAAACGTATCGAGCGAACCTGCGTTTACACCAGAACAAAAGCAAGCGCTAGATGCTATTTATGCAAAATACCCTGAGTATAAGGATTCAGATATTGCTTTTATCTTTTGGCAAATGATTGGTGACGATTATCTTTTCAAAGCTTATAGCCTTTCTATGAGTGAACAAGGCGGTTCAGGTACATTAACCTTTTTCCGAGTGTCACCGACAGGAGAAGTACAAGAAACAGATCCTAGTGGAAATCCATATTAAGAAAATAATTTGAGAAATTAAAAACGGCAAGTCTCTCAACTAATGAGACTTGCCGTTTTTTTGCACGAAGCTCAAAACTCTTCGTTTGTCTTGGGGAAGACATATTTAATTGCCTGAAAGCCACCCATATAACCAATCAAAGGGTGCAAAGAAAATATTTTCCATCTGATCCCTCCTTTTGTATAAAAAAAGAATAACACGGATTCTATTTACACCCCGATGAATTTTATTACGTTTGTGTATCCAAAATGTAAAAATCGTTGGAGTTGGATTCAAAAATGTAGTATTCATTCTTGCTGTGTTATAATAAATCAGTTGAATCAAAAAGAAATGGAGAGCAGAAATGGAAGGGCTATTACCGTTATGGAAAGAACGTGGGATGACAAGTCATGACTGCGTATTTAAATTAAGAAAAATATTACATACCAAAAAAATCGGGCACGGTGGAACGCTAGATCCAGATGTAGATGGTGTGTTACCAATCTGTATTGGAAAAGCAACAAAAGTGATTGAATATTTAACGGATTCTGGAAAAACCTACCAAGGCGAAATTACGCTTGGATTCAGTACGACAACGGAAGACAAGTCTGGTGAAGTGGTTGAAGAACAAGCGGTAACAGAACGTATCTCAGAAGAAAAAATCGATCAAATCATGGCTTCTTTTATTGGGGAAATCACGCAAATTCCGCCAATGTATTCGGCGGTGAAGGTTAATGGCAAACGACTTTACGAATACGCACGTAATAATGAAATAGTTGAACGTCCCAGTAGAAAAGCTCAAATTTATCGTTTTGAGCGCACTAGTGAATTAAACTGGGATCAAGAAAAAGGGTTATTATCTTGGCGTTTTGAAGTTGATTGTGGTAAAGGAACTTATGTGCGAACACTTGCTGTTGATACAGGGAAAAAACTAGGATTTCCTGCTCACATGTCAGACTTGACAAGGACAGCAAGCGCAGGAATGAATCAAAAACAAGCAATCACTTTGGCACAGGTAGCTGAATATATGGAAAACGGGACTATTTCTGAGTATCTATTACCGATAGAGGCGGGCGTTGCGAAGTTTCCACGAGTAGATATCAGTGAAGCTGTTTGGCAAAAAGTTAAGAATGGCATGCGTTTGGATTACAACGTATTTGGTTTGTCAACGATGCCGGACCAAGAAATTGCTTTATTTTATCAAGATAAAGTTGTTAGCATCTATCAACCTAATCCAAAGGAAAAAGATAAATTAAAACCAAGTAAAGTGTTAAGAAATGAGGTATAACTGATGGAAATTATCAAGATTCGTCACCCTTATCAAAAAAAACAAATTCCCGCAGAGGAAGTAGTGCTTGTCTTAGGTTTTTTTGACGGGGTACATTTAGGCCATCAAAAAGTAATTGAAACAGGTCGGAAAATTGCTGATCAAGAAGGCTTGAAATTAGCTTTGATGACTTTCAACCAACATCCTTCAATTGTGTTTAAAAAAATTGACCCAGCAAGTGTTAAGTATTTAACTACATTAGAACAAAAAGAGGAAAAAATGGCTGCACTCGGTGTGGATTTCTTATATGAAATTGATTTTACTTCTGCTTTTGCACATTTAGCACCTCAAGATTTTGTTGATCAATACATTGTTGGTTTACATGCTAAATATGCTGTTTCTGGGTTTGATTATACGTATGGACCAAAAGATATTGCAGATGTAGAACATCTTCCTGAATATGCAAACAATCGGTTTGAGGTCGTAACGGTTCAAAAAGAGGTTGAAGCTGGTGAAAAAATCAGTTCCACACGTATTCGTCAATTGTTGGACGCAGGTGATGTGACAGAAGTAACCAAACTTTTAGGTAGTGTCTACGAAATTGAAGGCGTCGTGGTTCATGGTGACGCTCGGGGACGTTTGTTAGGTTTCCCAACGGCAAATGTAAAAGTCAAAGGAACGGTTCATTTACCTAGAGAAGGTGTCTACGTTTCTGAAATCAAGGTTGGTGACAACTGGTATCCAGCAATGGGATCAATTGGTCATAATGATACATTTGGTGAGGGGCGAGAGCTAACTGTTGAATTATTTATTTTAGACTTTAGTCAAGATATTTATGGCGAGCATGTAGCTGTTCGCTGGAATAAATTTTTGCGAGATCAAGTAAAGTTTACGAATGTGGATGATTTGATTACGCAATTGAAAAAAGATGAAGCTGATACAGCAACCTATTTTAAAAAATAAAGAGAAGCTAAGAACCTAGGACATTAAGCCTGTCCTAGGTTTATTTTTTTGTTGACAAGGAGGGTTATCGGATATATAGTTAACTACATGAGTAACTAACAAGAAGACTGGGGTGAAGAAATGAAATTCAATTATTCAGGAGAACGGCCGTTGTTCCAGCAAGTGGCAGATCAAATTATTGAGGGAATCTTGAATGGCTCTTATCAAGAAGGTGAACAGATTCCTTCAACAACAGAGATTTCAAAGGGATATCAAATCAATCCAGCAACTGTTTTAAAAGGGATGAACCTATTGGTAGATGCCGAATTGATTGAGAAGAAGCGAGGTATCGGGATGTTTGTCTTAGCAGGTGCACAAGAAAAGATTAAAAAATTTCGAAAAGAAGAGTTCCTAAATAAAGAGGTCTTAAACTTGATTTCAGATGCAAAAAAATTAGGGATTACGATGGAACAGTTGAAAGAATTGATAGAAAGAGGGTATCAGTTATGAGTCTAACTATAGCAGCAGTTGAAAAACAATATCGTGAAAAAGTAATCTTGAAGGATATCTCTTTGACTTTTGAACAAGGAAAAATTTATGGTTTACTAGGGCGTAACGGAGCAGGAAAAAGCACACTATTAAATATCATCAATAATCGTAGCTTCGCTTCCAAAGGTCAGGTTGTTCTAGATGGAAAACTTGTGACTGAAAATGAGGCCCAATTGACTCAGTTGTATTTGATGAGTGAAGACAACTTGTTTCCACCTCAATTAAAAATAAAAAAATTATTTAAATTAACAGAAGGATTTTATGGCGATTTTGACTGGGATTTAGCTAACAAAATGGCTGAAGATTTTGAATTAGATTTGAAACAAAAATTCCGGAAATTGTCCACTGGTTATCGAAGTATTACAAAGCTAATCATGGCATTAGCCGTTCCTTGTGACTATGTATTTTTGGATGAACCAGTATTAGGATTAGATGCGAATCATCGAGAATTGTTTTATGATTACTTGCTTGATACGTATGAAACACGGGTACGCACATTTATCATCTCTACTCACTTGATTGAAGAGATCACTAATTTGTTGGAAGAGGTCATTATTTTAGATCGTGGAAAAGTGATTCGGACAGATTCAGTCGAAGAGTTGCTGAGCGAAGGAAAAGTTATTACTGGGCCAAGAGAGGAAGTGTTGAACTTTATCCAAGGAAAAAAAGTGATCGGTGAAGAAAACTTGGGTAAATCAATGACTGCTTATGTCAATAGTCCTGTATCCAAAGAACTTCCTGAAAATATTGAGGTAGCACCATTAAGTTTACAAGATTATTTTGTGCACTTAACGAATCGAAAGAGAGGACATTAACATGAGAATAAAAACAGCTATTACTTATCGTTTACTTTATCAAGCACAATCGTTGGCTATTTTCTTTGCCTTTTATCTTTTATTCGGCGTCTTATTCCCGTTAATTGGGATATTCATGGCAAATTCTACAGAAGTTATTCAATCAGATGCTCTTTTTCCTTCACTGATTTATATGTTCATTTTAGCTTTTATTGGTAATAATACTGATTTTAAATTATTTATTCAAAACGGTTTCTCTCGTAAGACGATTTTTATTATTAATTTGATCAGTAATATGATTTTAGCTTTTATTTATTCGGGAATTCTTTGTTTACTAGTTAAGTTTCTTGATCAAACAGTTCGTCCTGATTTCCGATTATCTTTGACTCTGATCAATCAATATACGAATGATGGCTTTTTCCTCAATTGGTTCGTCTTGTTTGTTTTATTAATGTTGGCAAGCTCACTAGGCTTCTTAGCGGGGATCTTCAATGACCGTTTCACCGGCTTAAAGAAATTGATTTTCCTTGTTTTGTTGCTGATTATCCCAGTTGTTTTAGCAATGGGTATCCAACTTGGCGGTGAGGTAGCTCGTGCATACTTTTTCCATTTTATCCAAAGAATTATCGGTTATTCTACAAATGGATTAGCGATAGCCCCACTTGTCACGACGTTAACGGTATTGGTTCTTGTCAATTCTGGATTGGCTTATTTACTCAATCATCATCGAGAAATCAAACGTGTGAATGCTTAAATATAATGAAAAGAAAGATTGAGTAAAATATCCTCTTATTTTGCTCAACTTTTTGTTTGGAAAAGATTTGGATAACTATAATAAGAAAAATAACTGAAAGTTCTTCCCTTTGCTTCTTTTTCAAAATCCTAGTATAATAAGCATGTTTTTTTGAATTGGAATGAAGAGAGAACGGAGATAAATAATGATGAATAATTTTTGGGCAGAATTACCAAAGCCCTTTTTTATTTTAGCACCAATGGAAGATGTGACAGATGTTGTTTTTCGCCATGTTGTTCAAGCGGCAGGCGCACCAGATGTCTTCTTTACAGAATTTACTAATTCGGACAGTTATTGCCATCCAGATGGTAGACAAAGTGTTCGAGGACGTTTGACTTTTACTGAAGATGAGCAGCCAATGGTGGCCCATATTTGGGGAGATAAACCAGAATTTTTCCGTGAGATGAGTCTTGGCTTGGCAGAAATGGGCTTTAAGGGAATTGATTTGAATATGGGCTGTCCTGTTCCTAATGTGGCTGGTCATGGGAAAGGGAGCGGATTGATTTTACGTCCTGAAGTTGCGGCAGAGCTAATTGAAGCTGCAAAAGCAGGCGGACTTCCTGTCAGTGTGAAAACAAGACTCGGGTATAAAGATATCGCAGAAATGGACAAATGGTTATCACATGTCTTAGCACAAGATATTGCGAATCTGTCAATTCACTTAAGAACGCGCGACGAAATGAGTAAAGTGGATGCACACTGGGATTTGATTCCTCAAGTGTTAGCCATTCGAGATCGAGTGGCGCCACAAACATTGATTACGATTAACGGAGATATTCCTGACCGACAGACTGGGCTCCGATTAGCTGAAGAATATGGCGTAGACGGGGTGATGATTGGCCGGGGGATTTTCAAAAACCCATATGCTTTTGAAAAAGAACCTAAAGAACACTCTTCAAAAGAACTACTTGATTTATTGCATTTACAACTAGATTTGCAAGATCAATATGCGGAATTGGTTCCGCGTTCGATAGTTGGCTTGCATCGTTTCTTTAAGATATATGTGAAAGGATTTCCAGGTGCTAGTGATTTACGTATGCAATTGATGAATACGAAGACGACGGATGAGGTTCGAGAAATACTTGAAGATTTTGAATAAGGTTGTGGCACAAAGCGGTCAGCTCCGACAAGATAGCGAGCAAGCACTCAAAATAGCTCTTCATATTTTGAAGTGACTGTAAGCTATATGGAGGAGTTGCTTTGGGAACACCGTGAATAAGGTTGTGGCACAAAGCGGTCAGCTCCGACAAGATAGCGAGCAAGCACTCAAAATAGCTCTTCATATTTTGAAGTGACTGTAAGCTATATGGAGGAGTTGCTTTGGGAACACCGTGAATAATGGTTGTGGCTCAAAGCAATCAGCTTCGAAAAAAGAAAAACTTCAAAAATAGTATTCCCTATTTTTAAAGTTGCCCAACTTATTTTTGAATCAATCACCTAACTGAAAGATGTCTGTTAGCGACAGAAGTATGGCATGGACTTGCCATACTTTTTTTATCTCTACATATAAATAAAATTTATCGTGACCCTTGGTTTTGACTATAGCTAAAAGCGACGACTATACTTTCGCATGTAGTAAAACTTAGGAGGAATTTTTTATGCTTACAGGATTAAATTTATTGAACAATCCATTTTTAAACAAAGGAACAGCATTTACGAAAGAAGAGCGCGCAAAATTTGGTCTTACAGGGATGCTTCCTAGTACAGTACAAACATTAGAACAACAATCAGTTCAAGCTTATGGTCAATATTTAAGCAAACCATCTGATTTAGAAAAACGAATTTTCTTAATGAACTTATTTAATACAAATCGTACACTTTTCTACAAATTGATGGGTGAACATTTAGTTGAGTTTATGCCAGTTGTTTATGATCCAGTAGTCGCTGACTCAATTGAACAATATAATGAAATTTTCTTGAAACCACAAGACGCAGCTTTTCTTTCAATTGATGATCCAGAAAGTATAAAAGCAAGTCTAAAAAATGCTGCTGATGGTCGAGATATTCGTCTAATCGTTGTGACTGATGCAGAAGGAATTTTAGGCATGGGTGATTGGGGCGTCAATGGTGTGGATATTGCGATTGGAAAATTAATGGTTTATACTGCAGCCGCTGGCATCAATCCGGCACAAGTATTGCCAGTGTCCATTGATGCAGGAACAAACAACCAAGAATTACTAAATGATCCATTATATTTAGGTAATCGTCATGAACGTATCGAAGGGGAAACTTATTATCAATTTGTTGATCAATTTGTAAGTGCGGCAACTGATTTATTTCCTGAATTATTATTACATTGGGAAGATTTTGGTCGTGGAAATGCAGCTACTATTTTAGAAAAATATCAAGACCAAATCACTACATTCAATGATGATATCCAAGGAACAGGGATTGTTGTTTTAGCTGGTGTCTTAGGTGGTTTGAATATTTCTGGTGAAGCACTGAAAGACCAAACGATTTTAACATTTGGTGCCGGAACTGCTGGTGTTGGGATTGCAAATATTCTTTTAGATGAAATGATTCGTCAAGGTGTTCCAGAAGAAGAAGCACGCAACCATTTTTACCAAGTGGACAAACAAGGTTTACTATTTACAGACACAGAAGGACTAACGCCAGGCCAAATTCCTTTTGCACGAACTCGTGACGAATTTGAAAATGCAGCAGAATTGACTAATTTAACTGCAGTGGTAAAAGCAATCCACCCAACAATTATGATTGGTACATCAACACAACCGGGAGCCTTTACTGAAGAAATCGTTAAAGAAATGGCTGCCCATACAGAACGCCCGATTATTATGCCTTTGTCAAATCCAACAAAACTTGCTGAAGCAAAAGCGCAGGATTTAATTACTTGGACAGATGGAAAAGCTTTAGTAGGGACTGGGATTCCCGCAGCGGATGTTGACTATCAAGGTGTCACTTACCAAATTGGTCAAGCAAACAACGCATTGATGTATCCAGGGCTTGGACTAGGTTTGATTGCTTCAACTGCAACACGTGTGAATGCAGAAATTATTTCTCAAGCTAGTCGTGCTTTGGGTGGAATCGTTGATGTGACCCAACCAGGAGCATCAATTTTACCTCCTGTTGCAAAAATTACAGAATTTTCTCAAATCATTGCAGAAACGGTTGCCAAATCAGTGGTGGAACAAGAGTTAAACCGTGAAGAAATCACAGACATCAAAGCCGCTGTTACAGATGCTAAATGGGTACCAGAGTACACAGAATTAGTAGCAGAATAATTAGAAGTAGTTGTGTGCAAGATTGTAAGAAAAGCGGGTAGTTCATCGAAGCTGCTCTGTTTTTCTTACATATTGCTAAAGGAGAAAGGATCTGTAAGTATGGTACAAAAAGCAACAGCTGTTTCAGCGGTTGAAGACGAAAAAAAGACCAGTATTTGGTCAACAAAAATTAGTGGTATCAGTTTGCTCTTGTATTTAATCATGGTGGTCGTATTGATCGTCGCAATGGCGTTAGGGAAATTACCGACGAACATGATTGGTCCAATTGCTGTATTAGTTATTTTAGGAAATTTATTCCATTTCATTGGTTCCAAACTTCCAATTGTAAAAAGTTATCTTGGTGGTGGTTCTGTTTTTGCCATTTTTGCATCAGCAGCTATCGCAACTTTTGGTATTTTACCTGAGTATGTAGTCCATGCAACGGAGAATTTCATCAATAATATGGGCTTTTTAGATTTTTATATTGCTGCATTGATTACAGGGAGCATTTTAGGAATGAATCGTAATTTACTAATGAAAGCTTCTGTACGTTTTATTCCAGTGGCATTGATTTCAATGGTCGCTTCCTTTTTTGCAGTGGGCTTAGTAGGAATGTTGATTGGCAATGGCTTTGCTGATTCAGTATTGTATGTTTCGCTCCCTGCAATGGCTGGCGGAGTTGGTGCTGGTGCTGTGCCGTTATCCAGCATTTATGCCAATGTTTTGGGGACGGATGCTTCGGCAATTATTTCTCGTTTGATTCCGGCAACAGCAATGACCAATGTGTTAGCCATTATCGGTGCAGCTTTGGTGGCACGTGCTGGACAATCAATGCCTAAAATCAACGGAAATGGAAAACTAATGGAAAAAGGTGAGCTTGGCGATGGGAAACCTCGTACAGTGAAACCAAATATTTCTCAATTGGGTGTAGGATTGATGGTTTCAATCACCTTTTTCATTCTTGGCCAAATTTGTAATTACTTTGTTCCAAAAGTTCATGCGTATGCGTTTATGATCATTATCGTTGTCATTTGTAAAATTACGAATATCTTGCCTGAATATTATGAAGATGCAGCTATTATGTTTAATAACTTAATTGTGAAAAACTTGACTGCGGCTGTTCTTGCTGGTATCGGGATTGCGCTTTTGAATTTAAATGTATTAGCCTCTGCATTAACTTGGCAGTTTGTGGTACTTTGTTTAACAAGTGTCATTGTTATTTCTGTAGTATCTGGCTTTGTTGGTCGATTATTTGGTCTTTATCCAATCGAGTCTTCCATCACAGCTGGTCTATGTAATAATTCAATGGGCGGCACCGGTAATGTTGCAGTACTTTCTGCTGCGAATCGAATGGAACTCATTGCATTTGCTCAAATGGGGAATCGTTTAGGTGGAGCAATTGTCTTGATTATCTCAGGATTTTTAATGCAGTTGCTTTCATAAGAAAAAACTTGCGGATCATGTTGTTATTCACATGATCCGCAAGTTTTTTTATCTACTTAAATGAATAAAATCCGGCAAAGTAGAGATGAATTAGAAAACACGAAGGGCATTAAATGGCTGTTTGGTACAGCGCTATCTACTAGCCTCTTACGCATAAACGGCTAACTATCGCTAGTCGTTTCATTTCTTGCTTTAAGCGATGGTCATTCAAGTTACCAACTACATATTTATCAAACCAATGAACAGTGACAATAAATCTGGGAAGAATATTCAATGAAAGGAAAGTCAACAAAGCATTGAAGACCAAATGAAGAAGTGATAGAATAATCTTTTGATTACATGAACAAACACGCAGAAAATTGAAACCATTTAATTAAATACATCGTCGCTTGTCTCTCCAAAAGTAAGAAATTTTTTCGAGAGATCGTTGTTTTTAAGTAGAAATCAATCAAATTTTCAATTGTGGAAGGTGAATTATTTGTAAAACATTTGAAAAAACGGCAAAATTATAATAAATACTTAATATTTTTTTAATATACAAGGAGGCAAAGAGATGAAACCTAAAATTACCCGTGAGGAAGTAGAACAATTACTAGTCTCCGATGCATATTTTGAGAAAAAGAACTATGCGCTAAAACTTTTACAAACGGTAGTAGCCATTATTGGTTGGATTTGTGTGATACTACCTTTCGTTTGGTTATTACTACCGTTTATTTTCCCCGAAAAAGCATGGAAGAATCATTTAGTTGTTTATAAAGATGAGTTACAGACTTTAAAATTTTTAGTTGTTTTCTTAAGTATCATGTTTATTGTAATTGCTATATTTTACATTGGATTGACCCTACGAAATAATTTTCACTTTAAAAATTTTTTGCAAAAAAAGGTCCAATATGACGAAGATCGTTTAGAGAAAAGACGGCAGTTACTAAGCAAAGCATTTAATGAACGGTTTGGACCTGAAGAAGTTCGCAAAGAAGTGTGTAGTTATTCCGTACAGGAAGAACAAAACTTAGATACAGATTTTGTACGCAACCTTTATAAGAAAGGTGGTGTGGAGCTATGATGACTTTTTTTCAAACTGGTAATTATGTATTCGATATTCTTTTAACAATCCTGTTTTTGGTTCTAGTTACGTACCCAATTATTGGCGGTTTTTCTTGGTTTATCGGTGTGTTGTGTTATACCTTTCTTTTTAAATATAAACAAAAAGAGTGGGACGATATCCCGATAGAGGTCGAGCCATTCATTACGATCATGGTTCCTGCTCACAATGAAGAAATCGTGATTGAAAATACAATAGAATACTTAATGACCAAAATAAACTATGAACATTATGAAGTATTGGTAACAGACGATGGTTCTACTGACAGTACACCTGAAATCTTAGCTCGGCTACAAAAAAAATATCCCAAGCTACGGGTGATCCGAATTGAAAAGAACAAGGGGAAAGCACATGCTTTCAATATCGGTATGGGATTTGCAAAAGGAAAATTGATTCTGAGTAATGATGCAGATACAGTGCCAGAACCTGATTCTTTGAATATGTATGTCAACTATTTTCTTCGCCAAGATTCGACAAATATTTCTGCAGTTACAGCCAATATGGATGTGCAAAATAGAACGAAATTGATTGCAAAGTCACAGACAGTCGAATTTTCTAGCATTGTGGGAATCATAAAACGGACACAAATTGGTGTATTAGGAAGTATCTATGCTTACAGCGGGGCAAATACGATGTATCGAAAAGACGCATTGATCGATGTTGGATTATTCAGGCAAGACCGAGCAACGGAAGATATTAGTATCGCTTGGGACCATCAAATGGATGGATGGCTTTCCCTTTTTGCTCCACAAATCATGTTTTTTATGGAGGTTCCGGAATCTTTGAGAATGCTTTATCGCCAAAGGAAACGCTGGGCTAAAGGTGGAACAGAAGTTTGGTTGACGAATTTCAAAAAAATAATGTTGCATCCATTTAGAAATATTGGACACACGGTCATGTTCATTGACCAAACTTTCAGTATCATTTGGTCATTTTTCTTTTGGATTTCTAGTTTTATTTTTTTATGGAGTTTATTCAAATTTATTTTGGAGGGGAACACGGAAGGAATCTATCACATGCTCACTTTATCTTTCCTTTTTGTCTGCTTTGAAATGATCTCAGGAATTTTTCAATTGGGCGCCTCACTCATCTTGGATGACCGAGGAAGAAAATTCAAGTATTTATTTTTTGCACCATTATATATGTTGCTTTATTGGATGATAAATGCTCTGACCATTGTGACCACCTTTATTCCAGCAATCAAAACAATTCTAGGTTTAGGTTCAGGCACGTGGAAGAGTCCAGAGCGAAAAGGTCCACCTCCTTCAAAAAAAGATTCAACCGATGAGATGGATAGATAAAGCTGATACTTGTGTTTATGAAATTACGAATGAAGAATAGACCAAAAGCAACACATGTGATCCTTCAATAGGATTGCTTGTGTTGCTTTTTTTATCGAGTAATAAGGGCAGTAAATAAATTATGTAAACTAAAAAAACTAGAGAACAGCGAGTTTCCTTTTCAAATTCAAGCAATTGGTTATTTCAAAGGAAAGATGGGAAACAGACATTTGTTTTTTGCTTGTTAAAAAGGAAAATGATTATTTTACTATTAAAATAGCGCTTTAATTTACTTAGAATGATAAAATATAGGTATCATATGTTGGAGGAAAGATATGCAAGGAAAATTTAGAGAGTCAAAGTTATTATTTTGGACAGTCGAAATAGTGCTAACAATTATCGGTGTCTTTTTTATTCTCCAGATGCCTAATGTATTTAAACCAGTTTTAAACATGGTCTCGGCAATTTTATTACCCTTAATTGTCGCAGGTTTTTTTTACTATATGTTTAATCCAGTTGTCTTATTTTTAGAAAAACATCGTGTATCTAGAGTTTACGGTTATTTATTTACATTGATTTTTCTAATAATATTAGTCGTTTTAGCGATTATGAATGTCATCCCGCAACTAGTAGAACAAACGATTCAATTAACGAAAAATCTTCCTTTATATGCGGAAGAAACCAGTCAATGGCTAAATGAGTTAAGTCAGCGAGAAGAGTTTAAAGGAATCAATCTCGAAGAACAGTTCGCTACTGCCAATCTATCTCTTAGTAATATCTTCAATCTTATTTTGGTTAGTTTGACAAGTAGTGTCTCAAAATTGATTTCATTTATGATGCAATTTTTTATTCTGTTATTTACAGTACCATTCATCTTGCTGTTCATGTTTAAAGACGATCATAAGTTTATTGATGCCTTATCTCATTTTTTCCCACAGAGTATTCGTGGGGAATTAAGGCAAACAGTCAAAGAATTGAATGAAACTTTGTCAGCTTATATTAGTAGTACAATGCTCGATGCAGTCATTATTGGTGTGTTGAGTTTCATCGCAATGGTTCTGATCAATCAGCCTTATGCTTTATTATTGGCTGTTATTTGCGGGATCACTAATATTATCCCATATGTTGGTCCATTTATTGGTGCGATTCCAGCAGTGCTTGTTGCCTTGTTTGTTTCCCCGTGGCAAGCATTATATGTAGCGCTTGCAATCTTAATTATTCAGCAACTAGATGGGAATCTTATCAAACCATTATTATTTGGTAAAACGATGAATATTCATCCTTTAACGATTATTTTAGTTTTGATAGGTGCTGGAAGTGTTGCTGGTATCATGGGAATGTTGATTTGTATTCCTGTTTACGGAGTGATGAAAACATTAATCTTGAATATTAGAAAAATCTACCTGCTAAAAAAATTTGAATCGACATCCGATCAAATCATTGACGGCGAAAAGTCAAAAAGATGACGTATTTTCTGCTACGTACAAAAAACATGGATTTTTCAATTAGAATTAGTTTCTATGATGAAGAAGGGAAAAATAAAAAATACTAAGCTTAGTAATATCGTTGATTCAATCATGGAAAGACAAATTTTAGCTAAAGTAGGCATCGGAGTAAGTGGTCTATTAAGCAGTATGTTTAACATTGTACTTTCAATAAAAAAGATATTTTGGGCATTGTTGAGTATTGTTAGAGCGATTATCGGTATTGTTTCTTTTTGAAAGTTAAAAAAGAAATGAAGTCGATTTTCATGATATTAAGTGAAGGTTTTGGTCGAGTAGATGTGAGAACTACTCGACCATTTATTAAAAAAACTGGAGAAATTACATGACTGAAAAAGAACAAGTGCAAAAGATCATAAAAAATAGAATAAAAGTATCGCTGATTTATCCGAAAATGCCACTGCGAAAATTAGTGGGATTGGATAAATAAAAAATCGATTGATATGTTCCTGATTTATAAAAGCCCAACCCACTTTATA
>NZ_JAFLWI010000020.1 GCF_017315945.1 Candidatus Enterococcus courvalinii | reverse complement strand
GATCAAGCTTCATGAGTAGTTTTTTTCAAACGACTTAGTTATCTTATCATGTGATACCTCACACGTCAACAACTTTTTTAAATTTATTTTTTTAATTTCCAGTTGTTTTTCAACAACTCATTTACTTTATCATTAAAAAAAAAAATGGTCAAGCAAAATTTTAGATTTTGCTTGACCTAATTTCAATTTCTATCTCTTCACAACTTAACGATTGATTTGTTTTAATTCTTCACCCATTTTAATCGTTTCTTTCTTATTAAGTGGATAACCAAAAAATAAAATCACCGCAGATACTAACAAACAAACTGTTGGCAATAAATTAGCAACCGTATAAATACGTTCTTGCACTAAAGCCGATTGAATTGTCCCACCTACTGAAGATGACTGATAACCAATCATTGTTAACATAAACCCACCAATCGCTCCTGCACATGCTTGTCCCAGCTTTCTAGCAAAAGAATTAACACCGTAAACTGTTCCGTCTTCTCGTAATCCTGTTGTGTATTGATGATAATCAATTACATCTGTAATAAAGGCCCAAACCATCAAATTGAATAAGCCCGATCCCAATGTCGCAATAAATAGAAGGAACAAATAAACCCATGCATTAGTAATATGCAGAAAATACATCAGTAGGTACATAACAGAGGAGAATATCAGAGCGACGACACTCGCCTCTTTCTTACCAAACCACCTTGTCAACGCCGTTGCAAAAGGAGCCAACACAATAACTGTTCCATACGTAAATAACAAGGCAATCGACATTGCTTCTTTATTATGGAAGTAATCATTAAAGAGATAGGTCATATTTGTCCCTGCTAAAATCTGGTTAATCACAATAAAAATGTCCACTATAACTAGCACTACTAGCGCACGATTTGAAACTAATCCTTTGACCAATTTAGTTGCTTGAATCTCTTCTTTTTTCTCTACTCTTACTCGCTCTGTAGATAGTTTACACGTTAATGTATAAGCTATGAACGCTATCGATGCACAGCCAATGGCAATCCAGAAAAATCGCTCGCTTGAGACAACCTGTTGACCATTTTTATTTTGCGTATACATTAATATTGGAATAAAGAAACCTGTCGTTGATCCTCCGATTGCTGATCCAATACTTCTGAAAGTCGACAATGAGGACCGATCATCTGGATTCGAACTGATTGCTGCCGCCATTGCTCCGTAAGGGATATTAATTGTTGAAAGAAAAATACCATACACAATGTATGAAACAAAAATATAAATCATTCTGGCGATCATTGGTAAATGCTGAATAATAGGCAAAAACATTAGAATCGTTATGGTACAAAATGGATACTTCATTCGGCGAATCCATGGAATGAATCGTCCAACCTTTGTTAGCTTTGAAACATCACATAGACGTCCAACAAAAACATCCGCAAATGCATCTAAAATTCTCGAAACTAGAAAAAGCGTACCTACTATTGCTCCAGAAACTCCAAGGGCATTTGTGTAATAAATCATTAAAAAGCTATTAACCAATCCTAAAATAAAACAATTTCCTAAATCACCAAACATGTAGCCCATTTTGTCCTTTAAGCCAAATTCGTTTGTTGTCTTACTGATTTTCTCCTCTGAAACTGCTTGTTGAAAAAGCATTTTAATCACTCCTCCTTTTTAGTAAACGTTTTCAAAATTATAACCCCCATTTTTTTATTTTTATATTCACAATGTTGTTATTTTCTTGCATTATCTTGGTTGATAAAAACTAAGGGAAAGAGTCATTTGATTACAAATAAAAAAGAGCAAGGCTGCATTAGCCCTGCTCTTTTTTATTTGCTGTGATTATTCGCTATATAAGTCACGTACTGGTGTCATAATGATTCGATTCAAATCATTGATGATTGTACTAAACCCTTGTTCTTTTTCCATTAAATCATTGATAACTGACTCGGATTGAATTTTCATAGCCATCTCTTGTGCTTTCATTGCATCCTCATCAGAGAATTCTTCGCCACGCATTTGTTTTTCTTGTAATTCAATTTGCATTGCTTGGAAGTTTTTGAATAGTTCATGCGCTTCTTTATTCTCTTTTACTTTACCGTATGCTTCTTGTAAAGCTTTAAATTCAGGAAGTTCACGAATTTCGCGTTCGATTTGATTCGCGCTATCATAGATATTTGACATAATATTGCCTCTTTTCTTTCAGTAGTTGAATTCATTGTAACATGCAGCTATCCGTTTTCAAAGAACTACTCACTTTGATATTTTTGCCACAAATCTTTGGCTGCATCACCAATTCCTTGCACACCGTCTTTCACAAAGTCGCCAAAGTTCTTCAACCCTTCTTTCGCTTTCTCACCATACTGATCTAAGCTTTCTTTCCATTTTTCAGAGTCACCCTCTGTTCCTGATGGATTATTCACTTGATCTGCTGGAACGACCTCTCCACCTGTTGCATAGGCATCCGCAACACTAAAACTTGTATTTGAAGTATAAGGAAGAATTCCCTCTGCAGCAGACTTGAAGACTCGGCCCACAACATTCCCACTCGTTCCTTCTAAGTAATGAAGTTCGCTGGACTCTTCGTAACCCATCCAAGTTGAAATAACCACGTCTGGTGTATAACCAACAATCCACTGATCATTTGCTTTCGTGGCATCAAAATTCGTTTCTGTAGTACCAGTTTTACCAGCAACCGTATAACCAGCTGGATTGGCAGCAACTGCTGTTCCATTAGAAAATGTGCCGAGTAACATACTTGTCATTTGTTCTGCTGTTTCTTTTGAAATCACTTGTTTAGGTTTTTTGTCCGTATTGTCTACAATAACTGCACCTGTAGAATCAACGATTTTTGTAATCAAATGTGGTGAATACATCTGACCATCATTCGCAAAAGCACTATAAGCTCCAGCCATCGTCAACGGTGATACGCCTTTTTCCAAGCCTCCTAATGCTAAGCCATAATATTTATCAGATTTCGATAAACTTAAACCGAATTCTTCTGCCTTATCGTAACCTTTTTGAAGACCAATCTCATGAAGTAACCAGACAGCAGGTAGGTTCAAACTTTGAGCTACTGCTTGATACATTGGCACTTCCCCTTGGTATGTACCATCATAATTTTGAGCATCATAATAACTTTGTGGTGTATCTTGTAAGGTGCTAGAAGGTAAGTAGCCAGACTCTAAAGCAGCAGAGTACACACTTAGCGGCTTGATTGTCGAACCTGGTGACCGCTTCATTTGTGTTGCAAAACTAAATCCTCGGAAAACATGTTCACCACGTCTACCTACCAAGGCTTGTACACCGCCATTTTTCGGATTTAATGCAACAGAAGCAGACTGGACCATTGCGCCGTCGGAAGCATCTATCGGAAATAGTTGTCCATTTTGATAAGTCGCTTCTAGCTGTTTTTGGTAATTTTGATCTAAAGCAGTGTAAATCTTATATCCCTTGTTCATTACATCTGATTCGTCCAGTCCGTACGCTTCCACAGCTTCATCAATTACCGCATCAAAATAATAAGGATAGCGATAACCTGATTCCGAATCCGTATAAGTGTCATTTAAATAATCCGCAATATTCGTTTGACTCTCTGTATTAGCTTGATCGGCTGTGATTTTTTCGTTTTCTTTCATCACACTCAACACAGTATTTTTTCGGTTATTAGCGTTTTCTGGGTTATCAATTGGATTATAAATACCTGGTCCTTTCAGCATACCTGCAATCGTTGCCGCTTCTGACAATGTTACCTCACTTGCGTTGACACCAAAATATCTTCTTGCAGCATCTTGAACACCCCAAACGCCATTACCAAAATAAGCGTTGTTCAAATACATAGTTAAAATTTCTTCTTTACTGTATTTCTTTTCTATTTCTATCGCCAGAAATAACTCTTTTGCTTTTCTATCAAAGGTTTGATCCAGTGTTAAATACGCATTTTTAGCCAATTGTTGCGTAATCGTGCTACCCCCGCCACCAGCCGTACTCCCTGAAGTAAGCATACGCACTGCCGCTCGGGCAATCCCCTTCACATCGAATCCGTGATGGTTATAAAAATTCCGATCTTCTGTAGAAATAACTGCATCCTGAATATATGGAGAGATTGCATCTAGTTCTACGTAGGTTCCTTTTTGAGCATAAAGCGTGCCCGCTTCTTCATTGTCTTTATCGTAAATAACAGTTGATTGACTTAATCCAGATTTTAAGGTCTCCACATTTGCTTGTTTTGCCAAAATAAATAAATAAACACTCGTTACCAAAATAAAAATCAGTCCCAATAAAAGAATAACTTTATTGATATGATATTTTTTCCAAATTCGCCTTCGCCATTTATGAAATCGGCTTAAATATGGCTTGATCCAGCGCCAAAAGCTAATCAAAGAAGCTTTTATTTTTTCCCAAACGCGTTGAAAATCCATTTGCATGTTCTCCTATCTTTTTATTCACACGGTCAGTTTACCACAACTAACTGCGCCTTTCTTCCTGCTTAAGATGTAAGTTTTGTAGTTAATGACGGTAGTTTAGCATAATAAATAGCAGATTGATTTAATCTTTTTCTTAAATATATTTTAAAAATGGTAAAATAAAGCTGACTTCGACGAAAGGAGCTCCTTTATGGAAATCACAATTACCTTACCTGCTGACCACTCGGCAACCACTATTCAAGAATTATTAGAAAAGGAATGGCTAGTGCCAAGAAAAGTTCGTCATTTTTTACGTACCCGAAAAAACGTTTGGGTAAATGCTCAACTTGCTCCTTTTCATTCAGAAATTCGCGGAGGCGACACAATTACTTTGCATTTTGAAAAAGAGGACTACAGTCATCAAGAAATCATCTTAGGCAACGCCAAAAAGATCCAAGTTCTCTATGAAGATGAACAGCTAGTGATTGTAAATAAGCCAGCTGGTTTGAAAACTCATCCCAATGACGTCAAAGAAACCGGCACTTTGTTAAATGATTTAGCTGCCTATTTAGCCTCTAAAAAACAAAAACCGTATGTCGTGCATCGCTTAGATCAAGAAACAAGTGGCGCTATTTTATTTGCTAAGAATCCTTTTATTCTGCCTATTTTGAGCCAATTGATTGAACAAAAGAAAATTTATCGTCGCTATCAAGCTGTCGTCTGGGGCAAGTTAACTAAAGACCTCACTATTACTAAAAAAATTGGACGCGACCGACACAATCGCCGAAAACAAGTCATAGATGAGCGTAATGGAAAAACAGCAATCACCCACGTATCCATTGCGAAGAGTCTACCGACACAAACACAAATCTATTGTGTTTTATCAACTGGAAGAACACATCAAATCCGAGTTCATCTCGAAAGTTTAGGTCATCCAATTGTAGGCGACCCACTTTATCAGTCACGGCCGGCGAAGCGAATGATGCTTCATGCAATCGAACTTCATTTGACACATCCATTCACACAAGAAAGAATCCTTGTCAGAGCAGCCCCTGGATTATGGTAGTTCTGGCGCAAATAAAAAAAAGATTTCGCGAACATTCATAAGAAATGTTTCGTGAAATCCTTTTTTATTTTTTTGAGGATATTTTTGTATCATTTTCTTTTTTTAATCTATTTTTGTCGATGCTCTTTTTCTGCCAATAACAAACTACCAATAATCCCACTTTCATTCGGCAAGCCCCAACGAACAATATATTCGCTAGCTTCCGGAACTTCCATGTATCCTGCCATTAATTCGACAAATTGTTGACGAATTTTTTGCAGTAAATGATCTTGATTCATTACGCCGCCACCAAGGATAATTTTTTCTGGCGCTAAAGTTAATGTGTAGTTGATTAAAGCTTGTGCAATATAAAATGCTTGGATATCCCACACAGGATGGTCTACCGGTAAATCTTGACCTTTGATTCCTGTTCTTGCTTCTAATGAAGGTCCTGCCGCCAAACCTTCCAAACAATCTCCATGATAAGGACAAGTGCCAGCGTACGTGTCATCTGGATGACGTTTCACCCAAATATGTCCCATCTCCGGATGAGCTATCCCTGAAAAAATGTCTTGATTCAAGACGACACCTGCACCAATCCCGGTACCAACAGTTAGATAGATACAGCTATCCTTTCCCTGTGCTGCACCTTTTTTTAATTCGCCATAGGCTGCAGCATTAACATCTGTTGTCCACGCAATTGGAATTTGATAACGTGCTTTAACACTCCCTAAAAAGTCAAAATCAGCCCAACCTTTTTTAGGTGTCGCTAAAACATATCCATAATTATCTTTTGTTTGGTCAATGCCAATCGGACCAAATGACCCAATCCCCATAGCAGATAAGTCAAACTTGTCAAAAAAAGCAAACACTTGTTGCAACGTTTCTATTGGAGTTGTTGTAGGAATACTTACTTTCTCCATAATTTTATGTTGATCATTTGCCACCGCACAAACAAACTTTGTGCCACCCGCTTCTATTCCGCCGTACATTTACTTTTCCTCCTCGAATCCGATTGTCCGAATTTCATAAGGCATCAATGTCGGCTCAATCGTTTGCTTACTGTCTTTTTCTAAAAGATTCAACAATCTGCTAGTTGTTCCTGTTTTTTGAACAACGATTTCTTCTTCTTTTTCTGACAGATTGAATCCTCTCAGTACTACTTTATCATTAAACTTGCTTCGCTTCAAAGCAGTAATTGCAAACGTTTTAGCATTTACTTCCAAATAATTATTTTTGCTGCTTAATTCACCTTGCTGATTAGTTAATTGTTGCGTCGTAAACGGAACTTGCGCAGCATACGCATGTTGATAAGATTCAAACTTTTCATTTGGTTCATGAATTTCCATACTATATTGGAAGTGTTGTTGTCCTAAACACTGTGCCTCAGGAGTTGGGAAGTATCCCCAGTCCCCTAGCTCACCAACACAGCGCAATAATGTCAATGCAATTTTTCCTTCCTCTACAATTTCGTATTCATTCAAACCGTAGTTTCCAATTGTGACACCATAATTTTTATCATGAAGATTAACAAATGCGTGTTGATGTTGCGGATTCGTTGGATTCTCCCAGCCTGCAGAAACTTTATTTGGACGCGTAACGACTTCAAATATACTATCTGCTTCATGGTGTTCCACATGTAACTTCGTTGGAAATAGCGCACGTAATCGATGATCTTTCATTTGATTATCAATCGTCGTTTCAAAGTCGATTTTCCGACTATTTTTTCTTAAAGTAATTTTTGTTTCTATTAATAGTGGTTTTAATTCGTTCGCTCGTTTTGCTTTACGGTAACGAAATTCAACTACCATTTGTTGTTCTCTTTCTAAAAGCTCGTCGGCAGAAACTGGAATCATCATCGTCTGAGTGAGTTGGATTTGAGCGATCTCTGGTGTATCAACCAAGATTTCTACTTGAGAGTCCTCCTGTTGGTTCGAAAGAATTGGCACTGTATCAATTGGTTGTTTATAGATATACTCATTTCCGACGTCACCCGTATCTTCAAAAACAAGAATATTTTCAAATTGACGAGCCATTTTTTTGTCCATTACTGTTAACGAACCATTCTCTTCAATTTTGATTTTGAGCCATTCATTTTCGATTACTCGTCCTTGGTCGCTGACCATCGAATCAGTAGTAATCGGTGCTTCTCCTTCAGCTAACGTAAATGTCTCCCATGAAAAAGCAGCCATTTCTTCAAGCGGAATAGTTACAGTCACTACTTTTTCCATATAAGGTATCCGGAATCGATCTTTTGGCAAGTCATAGTCAAAACGAACAATTGCTTCAGAAACAGTTGCAGGGATGATTTCTCCTTGCGCATTCTCAACATGATAACTCTTAGCAGGAGCATCTTCCAACTCTTTAAACAACGTTTCTGGTAATCCTTCAGCAAACTTTTTGCGTTCCAGTTCGATTTCAATAACCGCTTCACCCGTTTTTGCTGTTCCAGCTGTATTGATCACAACAAAAGGATACGTATCTTCAGGGAATTCACTTGTATCGATAACTTGTGCTAATTGTCTCATTGCTTCTTCTGCCACAAATTTCCCAACTTCATCTGCTTTTTCAAATCGTGTAATCATTTCTCGATGAACAGAGTCCACTGAGCAACCACAAATGCTATCATGTGGGTGATTCTGCATTAACGTTTTCCAAGCATAATCTAATTGATCATGAGGATAACTTCCCGAAACTTCATATGCCATCGTTGCTAATGGTTCAGCAATATTTTCTAATTGTCTTTGAACTTTTGTATTCCATTGTTTTAAATAAACACGTGCAGATGCAGTATTTGCCAAGGTATACCAGCCATCTGTTTCTTGACTCGTTAATTCACCTTCTACTGTTCCCAAATCTTCAGGTAAATCATTTGTTACTGCTGCTAAGTAGTCTGTAAAATTAGAATGAATGAATTCGTAATCTGGATACAAACGATTGGCTAACGTAATTGCCTTTGATATATCTTTTTGAACAGGTTGATGATCAACACCATTCATCATCAATAAATGTTCGGTTGAAGCATATTGCTCTGCATCAGCCAATTTTTGGTCCCAAAATATCTTAGCTTCTTGTTCTTCAACTGGTATTTCATTCCCATTACTATACCAATTCGCAAATAATAAGCCGAAAATTTCAGAGCTATCAGGACCTTTCCATTTCATTTCAGAATATTGGGAGGAATAATTTTCTGCTTCAAGCACTTGATTATCAAAGCCTATCGGTTTTACTCCTCGACCAAATGCTGCTGCTTCAATTCCAACTTGCTTCATCATTTGAGGAGTTTGACCCATATTTCCAAATGTATCTGGGAAGTAGCCAAGCATTACTGGTACACCCCATTTTTGTGTTTCTTCCATGCCAATCAACATATTACGCACGTTGGATTCTGAGCTAATCAAAAAGTCATCTTGCAAAATATAAAATGGTCCAATGCGTAGCTTACCCGCATCAATTGCTTGTTGAACTAATGCTCTTTTCTCCGGTCTTACTTGCAAATAGTCATCTAAAATAATTGTTTGACCATCTAAGTGAAAACTATTGAATTCAGGGTCATTCTCAAAAAGTTCTAACAAATCATCCATTAATTCAACTAAACGCATATGATGTTGTTCATAAGCCATGTACCATTCTCGATCCCAATGACTGTGGGAAATAATATATACTTTCTTTTTCATCTAATCACTCCTATTTTTCTACTCGAATATCAAAGTAATCCATTACTAATTCACAAAACATCATATTTGCCCAAGAAAACCATTCTCTTGTGTAATTGTTAGGATTATCTACATCAAAACCTTCGTGCATCAAGTTTGTTCCAGCATCTGTAGTTACTAACAAATCTAAAATTCGTTCTTTCTCTTTTCGATTGTTAGTAGTCATACCTTCCATTGCTAAAGCAATTGGCCAAACATAATTTTCAGGTGTATGAGAAGAACCGATACCTTTCGCATACTTTCCTTCATAAAAGTAAGGATTTTCTGAGCTCAGCAAAGTTTTTCTTGTTTGTAAATATGTTTCATCTTCAGAAGAACAGTAGCCTAGATAAGGTGCAGCCATTAAGTTCGGTACATTGCTGTCATCCATTATTGATGAATTTCCTTGACCATCTACTTCGTATGCGAAAATAGTTTCTTGTGCTTGATTTTTAGTTTTACCGTGCGCTTCAATCCCTTGTTGGATCTCTTCTCTTAACGCGGTGGCTTTTGCTACGATTTGATTATTTGATAACACTGTTCGAAAAATTTCTTCAATATATCCTAAAACAACTACTGCAAACATGTTCGATGGGACTAGATACCCATATCGACAAGCGTCATCACTTGGCCGAAAACCTGACCAAGTCATTCCTGTAGGCACCACTTTTGTACCTTTCCCACCATTAACAAGCGTGTCTTCCAGACGAGTAGTATCACGTTCGAATTGATAAGGTGATTTAGTATGGTCTTGTTCTGTTTGAAAAACGTTTAGAATTTTTTTGATTCCTGAAACAAATGAGTCGTCAAATTGATCTATTTGTCCTGTATTTTTATATAAAAGATAGGCAAGTTGAACAGGGTAACATAATGAGTCAATTTCATATTTTCTTTCCCAGATCCAATCATTCATTTCGGTATGGTCACTCTGATGTCCTGCCCCGTTTGCTTCTTCGTTGAACGCATTTGCATACGGATCAATATTGATATAAAAGAATTGTTTTTTTACCAATCCACTGATCATTGCTGCCAAGTCTTTATCTTCTTTGGCAATCACTAAGTAAGGACGTACTTGTGCAGCGGAGTCTCTTAACCACATAGCTGGTATATCACCGGTTAACAAGAAAGTTGTTCCATCAGAATGTCGTTTTACTGTGGTTAACAATGTATTAGCAAAGGCAGTAGAAAAATTTTTAGCCCAATCTGCATGCTCACTTCCACATTTCTGTTCAATTTTCCCCATGAATTCTTTAACTGATTTTGGTATATCTTTATATGGCATCTTCAATATCCTCTTTTCTATTTGATATATCTTAGTAGATTATACTTCTTGGCTCGTCTTTTGTCTACGCTTTCATAATATTTTTTATTGTTTACTTTTACTCTATTTATGCTATTATTTATACATGATATATCATTAAGAGGTGTTATTATGGAGCAACCATTATATAAGAAAATATTTATTGATCTACACAATGCAATCCTTGATGGAACGTTAGCCATTGACAGCCAAGTTCCTACTGAAAAAGAACTTTCTCAAAAATATCAAGTAAGTCGAATCACGTCCAAACGGGCATTAACAGAATTGGAGCAACTTGGTTTGATTTATCGGATTCGTGGAAAAGGCAGCTTTGTCAAAGCGGACAAACCAGAGACATTGACTGTCTCTATTCAAAAAACAAAGCGAATTCTATTTTTATTCCCTTTCTTAACTGATTTGTCTGTCGGTGATTTCACTGAAGGATTGAATCCAATCATGCAAGAGAATCAATTTGAAGTATTAATGACTTCTCTTGATTTTCTCCAAACAAAAACGGCGCAAGAAGTGATGGATGAATTCGATGGATTGATTTACTACGCTATTGATACTGAGCAACACTTAGATTTATTATTTGAACTTTCGCTGAAAGAATTTCCTGTCGTTATTTTGGATAAGAAAATTTATGAACTGCCATTTCCAACCGTTCTTTCGGACAACTTTGCAGGTGGATCGCTAGCCACAAATCAATTGATTGCTGATGGTCATCAAAAAATTGGTTTCTTATTTGGTGAGCCAACTCATCCACAATCTGTGCGTCAACGCTACTTAGGCTATCTTGAAGCTCTTGATAAAGCTAATTTAGCTTTCCATACTGCGCTTGACGACCAAAAAGCCACGAATAAAGAGTTATTAAACTATATTCAAGAACACCAGCTTACTGCGTTTGTCTGCGAAAACGATCTTGTTGCCATTCAAACAATGAACCAACTAAAACAGGCTGGATTTTCAGTTCCTGCCGACTTTTCGATTATTGGTTTCGATGATATTCAAGCTGCATCTTTAGTTGATCCACCTTTGACAACTATCGCCCAAAATTTTAAAGAACTTGGAAAATCAGCTGGAGAAAAGTTGATTCATTGGCTTGAAACCAAAGAAACGCCAACAGATACCAAATACCCAGTTACATTAATAACAAGACACTCAACAAAGGAGCTTAACAATGAACATTCAACAAATTGATACTCGCCACGGAACTGCTAACCAGTCCAACTATTCAAACGGGAATTGCCTGCCTTACACAGGCGTTCCGTTTGGAATGAATTATTTTGCCCCACAAACAACTGATCAAAAGGGAAGTTGGTGGTTCCACCCAGAAGACCGTGTCTTTCAAGGGTATCGTTTAACACATCAACCAAGTCCTTGGATGGGTGATTTCAGTCATTTCCTAATGACACCTGTTAGTGGTACTTTACCTGAAAACAGTCTTTTTCATGCACAGAGTTCTTATCGACCAGAAGAAAGTACATTTTGTCCTACACATCTGTCAATCAATCAACTACGATATGCTATTTCATCCACGTTGATTCCTAGTATGTATGGCGGAGTACTTACTATTAACTACCAGAAAAATGATAGCGGTTTACTTTTGACTTTTCCTGAACGATATCAGTTAAACATTGTAGATTCGCATACAATCACGGGTTCTTTTATCAACTTTTCTGGATGTGAAGATCCTGATTTTCGCTTTTATTTTATTCTTTCCTTTGAAAAACCATTAGTTGACACTGAGTTAATAATTCCAGAGAATGATTCTTCTATTTTACTGCCGTTTGGTTCAATCAAACAGCAAACGATTCGCTTTGGTACTTCTTTTATTAGTGAAGCGCAAGCACAAGTGAATTTATCGAGAGAGTCTGCGCAGTCACCTGCGGAATATCTGGAAAAAAATCGCCAAATTTGGCAAGAATATTTCGATAAAATCAAAATCAACCATCATGATAAACAACAAGTAAGTACTTTTTATCATAACTTGTATCGCGTATTTCTCTTTCCTCAAACATTCTATGAAGTAACTAATGATGGGAAAAAAATTCACTATGATACCTTCAGCAAAACTGTTCGCCCTGGTGTTCTCTATACCAATAATGGATTTTGGGATACGTATAAAACAGTTTATCCACTTTATTCATTGATAGCCACTGAAAAATATGAGGAAATGCTTGAGGGATTCCTTACAAGTTATCGAGAAACTGGCTTTTTGCCAAAATGGCTATCACCTGATGAACGTGGCTTAATGCCTGGAACATTGATTGATGCAGTAATTGCTGACGCTGCTGTCAAAGGAATTCGTACTGACTTGATGTCTGAATTTTTAACGGCAATGAAAAAAAGTGCTACTGTTCAAAGCGAACTGCCTAATTACGGACGTCAAGGAACACTTGATTATTTAACATACGGCTATGTTCCTAGTACCTACCATGAATCAGTCAATCATACTTTAGATTATGCTTATAGTGATTTTTGTATCAGTCAAGTAGCCGCTATATTAGGCGATGAAGAAACCAGTGCTTTTTATCAAAGACAGTCCTTGAACTATCGCAATATTTTTGATTCTACTGTCGGATTCATGCGTGCAAAAGATACTAATCAAGAATTCAGAGAAAATTTCCTAGCGACTCGCTGGGGCCAAGATTATGCAGAAGGTAGTGCATGGCAAAGCAGCTTCGCCGTCTACCAAGATTTTAATGGCTTGATTCGTGAACATGGCGGAGAAGCCGTTTTTCAAGAAAAATTAATCGAGCTTTGTAACCAGTCTCCTTCCTTTGAAGTTGGTGGATACGGTTTTGAAATCCATGAAATGAGTGAAATGGCTGCGATTGAATTTGGACAACTAGCTATCTCAAATCAGCCTAGCTTCCATTACCCTTATTTATTCAGTTATCTTGGCAAACCAGAGATGGCTCAGCCATTAATTAAACAATTACTTACTCAAACATTTAATGACTCACCAACAGGGTATCCCGGCGATGAAGACAATGGTAGCATGTCGGGTTGGTATATCTTTAGTAGTTTAGGATTTTATCCAGTCACGCCTGGTTCAGGAGAATATGTTATTGGTCTGCCATTATTCGATCAAGTTCAACTAAAACTCTCAAACGGTCAGACACTTACGATTGAAAGTTCGCCAAATCGACCGCAACAACAGTTTGTTCATCAAATTGATCGTAATGAACAAAGCTATTCTAAGTTATTCTTTACACACGAAGACTTACTCACAGGTGGAACAATTCGTTATCACTTAGGTACTGTTCCTCATCCCAAAAAATACACGGCAGATGCTTTACCGTTTTCTTTAACCTAATGAGCCTTCACAATTAACTACGTGCAAAAATAAAATTTGATTTTTATTTTCATAAAAAAAGACTGAACCAAAGCGTATTTTCGCTTAGGTCCAGTCTTTTTGATTATCTTTTTTGCTTGGTCACTAACATTTCAGAAGCAGAAATTCCAACCTAAACAAAAGTATCTGCATCTAAGCACTGTTCTCCCTACTTTTTTCTTTAAACTATTCTACGTAAGTGGTTTTTCTCAGTACTCCTTTGGCGATTGCCCCACAATTTTCTTGAATAATTTAGAGAAGTAAGTGGTATTGTTGTAGCCAATCTCGTTTGAAATTTCATTGATATTTTGTTCACTGTGCAGAAGCAACCATTTTGCTTGCTCCATTCGCAAATGATTCAAATAGGTAGAAAAGCTTTTTTTCGTTTCTTTTTTAAACAGTTGTCCAAGATACATCACGTTTAGGTGTAAACTTTCAGACACTTCTTTTAACGTTAATGGTTCTCGGTAATTTTCGTGCAAGATTTGTAGCACTTGTTTGATATTTTCACTATAGTTTTTTTGCTTTTGTTGCTTACGAATTAAGGAGAGCAACAATTCTTGAAGATCATTTACGTTTTTCGCCTGATTAATTTGTTGAATGCCTTTTAAGTATTCATCATCTTCTAGTGTAATCAGCTCTCGTTGAATATCCATAAATAATAAGAAAGTAAAATGTCGAATGTCCTCGGGAGTCATGACTGCTGACTGGAATTGTTCAAAAAACTCGCGAATCATTTGTTGAACTAAATCCAACTGATTACTTTGAAGTGCACGACTAAACGTTGAAAAATCAATTAACTGATCTTGATTCTCTGCTGGAATCGACCGAATGATCTCATGTCTAGTTTCACCGTAAAACTGTTGAAGCTGTAACTGGTCTTTTGCTCGACGAAAGCTTTCGGGAATATCATCCACTTCTCCTATTTCATCACCCATGCTAATCAACCAATCTTGCTTTGGATACTTCATTTGAAAATAGTGACAAAAATCGTTGCCTTTCTGAGGACTAAGCAAGATGGTAAAGCAAGTCAGATTCCCAAAACTTCGTTGATAATAAGTAGTTACTTGGTGCTCCTTTAACCATTGAATAATAGCAGATTCATAGATTCTTTCTAGCTGAATCAGTAAAATTTGTTGTGTTCCTTGAGGTAATCCATTCAAAAATTCTTCTTCGCTAGTTTCATCTAGTTCTTCATTCAACCATTGACTAAATAAAAGTTCTTGGTAAATTTCTTGTTGGTTTTTCTGTTCGTTTTGCTGATCTAACCGTTCCTTGACTTTCTTTAAGCTTTCAATCAACTCGATTTTATTTACAGGTTTCATCAGATAATTAACTGCCCCAAGTTGCATACCGCCTTTAAGGTATTCAAATTCTTGGTAGCCAGAAAGAATCATGAATTCAAAAGCGTATTGCTCCTTTTGAGCTGCTTCAATAAACTCTAAACCATTCATTTCTGGCATAGTTACATCTGTAATAACTAAATCAATGCCTTTTTTTTCTAAAACTAATAACCCTTCCATCGCATTTTCTGCCGTTGCTACGATTTCAAATCCAAAACTGGACCAATCAACAATTTTTTTCAATCCATTCAAAATCATGTATTCATCATCAACCAGCAACACTTTATACATTTTCAGACTCCTTCTTCTTAAATGTAATTTTGATCGTCAAGCCACCTTCTTCGTTTGCAAATAAGCGCATCCGGTAAGTACTCCCGAAATTAGCGCGTAAACGTTCATTTACATTTTGCAAACCAATTGACTCATGCAGCTCAACCTTTGGGTGTACCAATCGATTTTCAATTGCCACTAATCGCTCTGGAGTAACTCCTTTACCGTTATCTTTCACTTGAATTTGTACAAACGATCCTTGTTGAAAAACTTTTACACTCAACGCGTTGTCATAACGAGTAAAATCAATGCCATGTTTAAAATAGTTTTCAACTAATGGTTGAATCACAAATTTTGGTACCTCAATTTGTTCTAGTGATTCCTCAATCGAAAAATGATAGGCTACACGATTAGGATAACGCATTTGGTAAAGAAATACATACTTTTCACAAAAATTCAGTTCTTCTTTAAGGCTGATTTTCGTTTCTTGATTCGTGTTATTTCTTAATAATGCAGAAAAAGCATAGACCACTTCTGCAAGTTCTTCACTTCCCTCGCTCAACGCATACATCCGAATGTATTCCAAGGTGTTATAAAGAAAATGAGGGTTGATTTGTGCTTGTAGTGCGCGCATATGGGCATCTTTTTGTTTGATTTCTAATTTATAGATATCTTCAACATATTGGTTGATACTATCCAACATTGTATTGATACCTTGTGCTAGATCTTTCAGCTCGTACTCCGTTTGTTCCTGGGCGATTCGTGTGTCTAGATTACCATTTGCCGCTTCATTCATTGCACGCATCACTACGTCGATTTGCTGAGAATAACGCTTAAATGTTTTGTATAAGAAGACTAATAGAATACTAACTAAAAGGATCACACCAATAATTAATGGAGCCAGGCTTCTTGCCGTTTCTCGATACACATTTTGTTGATCTAACGTTGCTAGTATACGGTATTCACCTGATAATTCCTGATAGGAAACAAAATTATGTTCTTCCAAATTCGACAAAGGTAGTCCAGAATTCTTATCCAATTCTTGTGTAATCAGCGCTTCTTGTTTTTTTCGACTTTCTGGTGCAAGCCCTGCGCTATGAAAAGTATACAGGCGATTAGCAGAGCCAGAAATCATATATAAAGACAGGCCGTTAAAAGCATTCAAACTTTCTAAACTGGATTCTAGCTCTTTCTTTTGGAACCCAACAAAGATGCTTCCTAACTCCGTGCCACCTTGAGTAATCGGCATTTTGATATAAAAAGCATTTTTTAGTGTCGGTGTTCCCGTTTTGACAATACCAGCCTTATGATCTCTGGTAGATTCAAAATACTCTGGCAATTGACTAAAAACAATGTAAAGAGAACTTATCTCTTCATAGTTGACGTAAAGATCTAACATCTCATTGGGGAAAGATAATAATTCATTCGTTTTGCTTTGTTGCGTGTACGCATACATTAAATACTGGTCAATTGGTTGAGTCAGATAGGTTGTCGCATTTTCGATTTTTTCTGGGCTTCCAAGAAGTTGATCTTTGATAATTTTGCTTAATGTTGTTTTGTCATTTAACATTCGATTTGTCGTTTGCAGTGCTTCATTGGTAACATTTTCTGCTTGATTTTTATTTTGACTCCAAGTATGGATACTAAAAATAATTGTTGCACCGATTGTGAGTACAGTCATTACTACTGCGTACTTACGTAACAAGCGGTTGAGTAGCGTTCCTTTTGAAAATAAAACTTTGAATGGATTATTCATAGTTTTCCATTCGGATTGCTAATTCTTCGCGCCATTTTTTTGTTGCCAACACATTCCATACAGTCAATAAACCCAGTAAACCAAATAACAATAGACCTTTGAAATGCCACGTCAACGCAAGGATAACACCACTGCCAATAATCATCTTCAACAACGTAGAAAAACTTGATAAACTTGAAATAAAACTTAACTTGATCACATTGCCGAATGTCATTTCATATTCACTATCTAAAATCAAACTCCATTGATACGTTGCAAACAAATAAAGTAATCCAAATAACAAAATAAAATCAATTCCCAAAAATAAGAGTCCCTGTATTTGAACGGAAAGGTAAAGATTATAACTTAAAATAGCTAATCCTGCGAAAAAGAAGAAAAACAAATAATTTCCTCGCTTAAAATATTTCTTGAAACAGTACCAACCTTGCTTGAGTGTGATGTCTTTGTACTCAAACTCATAATGATAAAATAATTCATTGATTGTTTTCAACGCTGGTCCAATCCCTAAAATAATTCCTCCGGCTAAACTAAACAACCAGAAAAAAAGTGTTAGTTTAACTACGACCCACACGCGAATGAACAATGTCTCCAAAGCTTTTCCTAACATAATATCTCCTTTTCAAAACATAATCTTTTCTCTCTTATTATATAAAGAACAGCGAGCAGATGGAACCGCTCGCTGTCAGACTTATTTATTTTCGAAATTCATCGTATTGTTTTTGCATCTCAGTTAACACTTTTTCATAACCAGCTTTATCTAATGCCTCGAGCAATTTAGGCAATGTTTCGTCTGGATCAACCGTTCCGGTATTTAATCCATCCATATACTGATTCATAACGTTTGAGATATTACTGATTTCTGTTTTAACACTGTCTGTATTAAAGCTGAAACCTAAGATTGGTGAAGTTTCAGCTTCTTCAATTGATTTGTCGCGTGTAGCGATCATTTCATCAGTAATCGATTCTTGTGTGTATAAGATTGCGTTATTTCCTGTGTTCCAAGCAGACATATGAGTTTTTGGTTGATAGCCATCTAACAATTTGATCTTGTCGTCTGTTCCATCTACTTTTTCCCAAGCCTCGCCTTCAATTCCCCAAACTAATCCATTCAATAATTCAGCATCGCTGTTAAGTAAGCCTAAAAATTCAACAGCTTTTTCTTTATTTTTTGAAGTATTTGAAACAACGAAGTTTGCCATTTGTGCTTGTCCTGTTGATTTCAAAGGAACAGTGATTGATTTAGAAACTAATTCTTGGTTGGCTGCATTACTTAAAATTGTGTCACCATAATCGAAAGGTCCTTGTGTTTCGCCACGTAGTAACCAAGTGTTTCCTTCTAAAGGATAATCTTTGCTACTTGTTGCCGCATCACTTGGAATCAATCCTTGTTGGTACCAACTGTGCATTGTACGAAGTAAATCAACATAAGTTTTGTTGTCATATTGATTGATGATCTTTGTTTTGTCTCCATTTAAGTCAATCGCAAATGGTAGGGTATTTCCTAAAGGATAATCAAAGTCACCTTGAACTTTGAAACCTTGACCAATGGCAAAAGCAGCCGTATTTGGTTCTTTTTTGTGGAATTCTTGTAACACTTTTTCGGCATCTGCATAAGATTCAATACCATCAATTGAAAGGTTGTATTTATCTAGTAGTGGTTTATTAAAAGTTAACACTTGTTGAGCAAAAACATTTCCATTTACTGGAAGGGCATATAATTTATCATTGACTAAGTTTCCTTTGATGTAAGCTTCATCTAACGCATCATAAGCATCTTTGGCATATTTAGGCGCTAACTCAGTTAGGTCGGCAAAAGCACCTTTTTGAGCGTTAGAAACATAGTTGTTTGCATAAGCGATATCATAGTTTTCACCAGAAGAAATGATGACGTTCATTTTTTTCTCGTAATCCCCAAAACCAATATAGTTGATATTGACTTTCACGCCGATTTTGTCTTCGATTCGTTTATTCGCAACTTCCATCAAGGCATCATAATTGTCTGGTTTATCACCAATTTGATACATCTGCAACGTTTTGCTGTCAGATCCTTCTGAATTACTACTTGCACTTGATCCTCCACCACAAGCAGCTAACGTACCAACCATCAACGCTGAAACTCCTGTAAAGGCTAGTTTCTTCCATAACTTCATCTTACTTCCTCCTAAATAAAATAATTTATTATTTATTCCTTGACTCCACCAATAGTGAGACCTTTGACAAAATGTTTTTGGAAAAATGGGTAGCTAATCGCAATTGGCAATGTTGAGATAACAACGATTGCCATCCGTGCTGACTCTCCCGGTACGGCTGCTAAGCCTCCGGCAAGCTGACTTCCAGCCCCCGCATTTTGTGTTAGATATTGGATATTACTTTGAATTTTCATCAATAAGTATTGTAATGGAACTAAGTTATCATTTTGAATGTAAAGTAATGCGTTAAACCAATCATTCCAGTAACCTAATGCGGCAAATAAGCTAATTGTCGCAATCCCGGGAACAGCTAAAGGTAATACGATTTGAATAAAAATTCGTAACTCACTTGCGCCATCGATTCGAGCAGATTCTATAATCGAATCTGAAACTGAACGTTTAAAGAAAGTTCGCATCACGATAATGTTAAATGGGCTAACTGCCATTGGTAAAATCAATGCCCAAATCGTATCTTTTAATTGAAGTAAATTGGTCATCACTAAATAGTTTGCCACCATCCCTGGTGAAAACAACATCGTGATTAAACAAAAAACGGTAAAGAAACGACGGAATGGAAAATTAGAACGAGAGATTGCATAGGCATACAGCGAAGTGGCTGTGCTATTGATCAAAGTTCCTAAAACCGTCACTAAAACTGTTACAAATAATGCTTGGAAAATTTTTTCTTGCATTTGTCCAAATAGATACGTATAACCAAATGTACTAAATTTTTCTGGCCAGAAACTATAGCCATTAGTTGCTAGCGCTGTTTCATCTGTCAAAGAAATGGCGATAACAAATAGGAACGGCAAGATACAGGAGAAGGCAAAAACCGCGATCAATAAATTAGAAAAGAGATTCATTGGTTTGCTGAAAGCTCGCACTTGAACCTGCTCTACTTTTTTCTTTTTCATCGAATCCTCCTCCTAAAACAATGCTGATTCGCTGTCGAAACGACGTGCGATCGCATTCGTAGTCATTAACAAAACAAATCCTACAACTGACTGATACAACCCAGCTGCTGCAGTCATTCCAAAGTCACCTGTAGAAGTCAAACCATTAAAGATATACGTATCTAAAACTTGAGTTACATCATACAGTGCGCCTGAATTTCTTGGAATATTATAGAACAATCCGAAATCAGCTCGGAAGATATTTCCAACAGCTAAAATCGTTAAAATCGACATCAACGGTACTAATTGAGGAATCGTCACATGTTTGATTTGTTGCCATTTGCTTGCGCCATCAACCATAGCTGCTTCATAGTAAGTTGGGTCGATTCCCATTACTGAAGCAAAGTAAATGATACTATTATAGCCGATTCCTTTCCACGTCCCAATGAACAATAGAATAAATGGCCAATATTTCGGTTCATTGTACCAATTTATTGCTTCTCTTCCATGACCTAAAAGCCATTGGTTGAAAATCCCTTTATCCGGGCTCAAAAACGCATAAACAAAGTAACTGATGATAACCCAAGATAAGAAATAAGGTAGTAATGACATTGTTTGATACACTTTTACTAACTTTTTATTTCTTAATTCACTCATGATAATGGCAAAAACAACCGAAATCAGCAAGTTTAGTGTAATGAATCCTACATTATACAAAATCGTGTTCTTAGTAATTAAAAATGCTTGATCTGAAGAAAATAAAAATTTGAAGTTCTCCCAACCAACCCACGGGCTCTCTCTCAAACTCGCCAAAAATCCATCTGCAGAGATATGGAAATTTTTAAAGGCAACCACGTTTGCTAACACCGGAATATAGAAGAAGAAAATCATCCACAACATCCCAGGAACAGCCATTAAAATCAAGGCTTTAAAACGCCAAGCCATTGAAAAAAAATGTTTTAACCCCTTTCTTTTTTTCATCTAAAAACTCCTTTCAACTTGTTCGCACCGTTATTATAGCGCTTTCAAAAACAAGATTGAATAAACAAATTATAGGTATAATGAAACAAACTATAGCTGACATTGAACTATTTTTAATTGATTGTTGGCTGTTTTTGAATTTGTCCAATAAAAAAAGGAGAAATATAGCAAATTCCTCCTTCCTTTGTTTGTGCTAAATAATTTAGTTGATTTGACTACGTATTTACGTCGTCAAATCAATTAAATTTTTAAGTATTTACTTTTCTTGGATTTTTACTAATTCTTCTACTGTCAATTCTCGATACTCACCTAGTGCTAAGTCTGCAGGCAACACAACATTTCCCATTCGGATTCTTTTGAGATAAGTGACTTCTTTTCCAACTGCTTTCACCATTCGTTTTACCTGATGAAATTTTCCTTCATGAAGAATCAGACGGATTTCTGATGTCTGTTCTACTTCATTCACTGCATCAATCATTAAAACAGCAGGTAAGGTTTCTTCCCCTTGACTGATGACTAATCCTTTTGAAAAAGCTTGAATGTCTTCTGCTGTCATCACACCAGCTACTTTTGCAAAATATTCTTTTTCAACATGTTTCTTTGGCGACAATAATCGATGGGCTAAAGCACCATCATTGGTTATGAGTAGTAAGCCTTCTGTATCCTTATCTAGCCTTCCTACTGGAAACAGGTCTTCACGATAATCAAAGTCATTCAACAAATCTAACACAGTTTCATCATAGTTATCTTGTGTTGCAGAAACTACACCTGCAGGTTTATTTAAAAGATAATAAAAGTTTTTTTGATAAGTAAGTTTTTCATCTAAATAAGCAATTTCATCCGTGAGTTCTTTTACCTGAAACTTATCACTTTTGATTACTTTATCATTAACGGTCACTTGGCCCTTTTTGATTAGCCCTTTGACTTCCTTTCGGCTGCCTAGCCCTACATCTGCTAAAAATTTGTCTAAACGCACGCGTTTTCCTACTTTCTATAAAGAAAGGAACTTGCAACAACAGTCTATTGACGTTTGTCGCAACTTCCTCTTCTTTCTTTTTATTTGATTCGTAAGCGATAACGTAATCGGACCATACTGCTGCCCAATAATTTCTCCGCCAAGCGAATTTTTAATGCTAAATAGCCATAAACTACTGCACCAACACCAGCCACACTGACGACTAATATCAATGATTCAAATTTACTATCTTGGTTTAAGAATAAACTTAAAAGCTGCTTTGTTAATCCAGCTGCTAACAACATCAATAGCGTCATGATAAAAATCAGCAACGTTCTTCGCCAAACAAAACCAACTCGAAAACGTACAACTTGGTGCATTTTTCGGAGAATCAAGATACAAGAAACAGCAAAACCAATCATGGTTGCTAGTAACGGTCCGTAAACTTGAAAGATTCTAATTGCAGGATACTGTAAAATTAATTTCACGATAAAGCCGATCAACAAATAATGAATAGCTGCGCGATTTTCAAACATTCCTTGCAACATATTAGAAATCAACATATACAAACCTAAAAATAAACCTACAAAACTTGCTTGGACCAACACTTTACTACCCAATACATCTGGCGTGTAAAAAAGTGTATTCAGTGGATAAGCTAACAGCATCACGCCCGCTGTAGCAGGAAACATGACAAAAGAAAATAGCTGTAGATTCCCACTAGTCAGCTTAGCTAACCCAGGACGGTCTTTCAATGTGACTGCTTCTGTAATCAACGGTAAGCCTGTCGCCGCAATCGATGTTGCTAAAGCAATGACTACCATCGTTAATTTGTCTGGATTTGCGCTAAAAATAGAAAATAGATCGAGTAACTGAGCTTTTGAATATTCCGTCGTTGCAGACATGATTCGAATAAACGTAAACTGGTCAACCAATTTGAAAATCGTTACTCCTGATCCAACAATGATAAATGGAATGGCTTCTTTCATGGTATCCAATAATAATTTTCTAGTTGCTACATTCACTTGATTATTGCTGTGTTCAATCTGCTGAGTCATCAGAGGTTGTTGTTTTCGTAAATAATAAAGTAGAACGACAATGCTAACTAACATTCCGATAAATGCCGCAAATGTTGACTGAGTGACTGCAGCCACGTAATCGCCTGTAGTCATCTTCATGATGATAAACGTCATCAATAACATGTAAAAAATTCGTGCAACTTGTTCAACAATTTGTGAAAGTGCATAAGGCATCATGTCTTGATTTCCTTGGAAATACCCACGAATCACACTCATACATGGAAATACTAATACAGCAATACTCAATGAACGCATCGTTGGGATCAATTCATCTCCGCCACCAGAAGCATGAGCAAGCCACGGTGAGGCAAGATACATAAATGCTGCAAAAATAATGCCTAAAATCCCCATCATTTGTAACGCACGGAAGAAAAGTCGGCGAGAAGTACCATATTCATTCAATGAATTATAACGAGCTGTTTGTTTAGCAATCGCCGCTGGAATCCCAGCTGTTGAAATCAATAAAAACAATGCATAAATATTATAGCCCATATTAAACAAACCATTTGCTGCTTTGGCATTTTCACCCATCCAGGCATACCACGGAATAATATAAATTGCACCCAATAAACGCGAAAGGATATTACTTGTTGTCATCCAAGCAGAGCCTCGAGCCATTTTTTCTTGAGCTGTTAAAACTTTTTCTGTCGGTCCTCTTTGATTATTCATCTCAATTATTCCAACTTTCTTCAAAACATTACTATTATTTTAATTGTAAAACAAGAAACTGGCAATCTCTTTTCTATGGTTTTTCTGTGAAGATGTGCTTTTTTTGAATTCGGTTTCTTTTTCAAATGAATTTTCTAGTCCTTCCTGTCCTCACTACCAAAACATGGGTAATTTTCTTAGGCGGGTTGAACCTAAGTGATTTTCCTAAAAAGAACCCTGCATTAAAGAAAAACATTTCATGCTATGCTATAATTAGTTAGAAATTTCAACGAAGCGAGGGATCGATCAATGAGCTTCTCCTTAGAAGATATCCGTGAATTGTTACTAAAAGAAAATTTATTAAAAGAATTTGTTTCCGATCAAGGCTGGCATTTAACTGCGCCAACTAATTTTTCATTTGAAAATATTAGTTATGATTCTCGTCAAGTAGATGAATCAACTTTGTTTTTTTGTAAAGGTTTGAACTTTAAAGAAGCGTATTTACAATCTGCTGTTTCACAAGGACTCGCTTATTATGTCGCTGAACAACCTTATGAAGTATCTGCTGTGGGCATCATTGTTACGGACATTCGTAAAGCGATGGCGATCTTAGCGATGGCCTTCTATGACTACCCACAACAAAAACTACAGGTCATTGGTTATACTGGGACTAAAGGAAAAACAACAGCAGCTTATTTCACCAAAGCAATTTTAGACCACACGACAAATAATAAAACTGCCTTACTTTCAACAATGAATACAACGTTAGATGGACAAACTTATTTCAAATCTCATTTAACTACACCAGAATCTTTGGATTTATATCGTATGATGGCTGAAGCAGTCACGAATGGGATGACTCATTTAGTGATGGAAGTTTCTTCTCAGGCTTATAAAACACAGCGTGTCTATGGACTAACATTAGATGTCGGCATTTTCTTAAACATTTCACCCGACCACATTAGCCCAATCGAACATCCAACGTTTGATGATTACTTTTACTGTAAACGTCAATTGATTTTAAACTCTAAAACAGTTGTCTTGAATCATGAAAGTGATTATTTCAAGCTACTGAAAGAAACTGCTGACCTTTACCACATACCTGCAATCGTATATGGGCGTTCGCCTGAAACAACTTATCAAGTCACCAGTCTAGCTGGCTCTGGTCATCCATTTACTTTGACAAGTAATCAAGGTCACTTACCCATTGAAGCGGAATATGATATTTTACTGGCTGGTGGATTTAATCAAGAAAATGCGGCTAGTGCAATCATTGCAGCTGCTTTGACTGGTGCTTCAATCGAAGATGCGCAAACTGGCTTAAAAGCGGCTCGCGTTCCTGGGCGAATGGATCAGCTAGTTCAACACAACGGCGCGCATGTCTATGTCGACTATGCCCATAATTATTTAAGTTTAAAAACCTTATTAGAATTTGCCAAAAGCGAACATCCTAAAGGACGCGTCATTGTTGTCTTAGGCAGTCCCGGAAACAAAGCTATTTCTCGACGTCATGACTTTGGAAGCGTCTTGTCAGAAACAGCAGATGTTGTTTTTTTAACTGCCGACGATCCAGCTTTTGAAGATCCTCAAAAAATTGCCGATGAAATTGCTGAGGCAATCACGAATGAAGCGTTGCTTATTCATTATGAAATGGATCGTCCAACTGCGATTGAGCAGGCTTTGGCTGCAAGTACAGCTGAAGATTCCGTAGTCATTGCCGGAAAAGGCGTTGATCCTTATCAAAAAATCAATGGCGAAGATGTCCTTTACGAAGGCGATTATGCTATCGTGAAGCGACTCATCGAAGATAAACAACTTTAATTTTTTATTTATGCCTGTACACATTTATTTTATTATTGCAAAATAATGCAAATGGACTGCGAAGAAAATCGCAGTCCATTTTTATGTAAGTCCATTTATTTTTTAGATTTTTTTACTCGCTCTTCGATATTTTGTTGTTCAGCGGCTAAAAAATCTTTTAAATCGATTTTATTTACTTTATTCAGCCCACCATATCCAGAATCCGCCATTTTCCCCTATCCTGCTTGCTTCTTTCTCCTATTTGTTTTTTGATTTCTTTTACGAATTTTCCCACTTTTTTCCGCTCGTTTCTTTTGTAAATAAGCTTCAATATTCTCTGTGAATTTCATATCATTTACTCCTTTTTACTAAATTATAGCATCTCGATCAATTAACAAGGAGTGATTCCTTCTAACTATTTCCTTCACTTGAAAAAGCCTGTAGTTATCCAATAAATGTCCATTAGTTTTTTGCTTAACTGCATGAAAAACCTCCTTTCAATCTAAAATATGAGTACTAACCACTTTTAGTCTATGAAAGGAGGCTCTATTATTGAAACTATTTTGCGCACTTGTAAAATTGACTGAGAACCTTGTCTCAATCAGTTTGTAGCAATGATGCATCAGATTAACGAATAAAGAGATTATAACTGCGTTTCTTGACTCATTATGATTTGAGCAATCAACGAGCTTAAGAAATGATAACCTAATTTAGAAGGATGTAGACCATCTTCTTGTATAAATAAATTGGGTTCCTCAAAAGAGGTTTCTTGATGGTAACAATCAATAAATTCGACCGACATTCTTTCAGCTATTTCTTGTGACAGTTGAACATACTCAACTAATACTTTAGGATCGGTTTGTTGTTTGATTGCTTCATCTACATAGCTAGGCCCTACTAGAATAACCTTACTGCCAGAAAAATAGTTGATGATCTTTTCAAGATTTCTTTGATACTCCAATTGATTGGTTCGAATGTTAATCGCATCATTAATACCAAGAATTATCACTGTATAGTCAGATTGCAATGTTTGAGTATCCATCGTTACTAGACGTTCTAAGCCACTTTCTGTCGAATCGCCTCTTTGACCTAAATTACTGATCACAAAATCCGAATATCCTGAAAATTCCAGTGTCCGTAAAAGATAGTGGTCTAAGGTTTGTGCAACCTCTCCTTGAAAAAGTCCTGCAGCAATACTATCACCAAAGATGATGATTTTTTTCATATCTTTCATCCCTTTATATTTTATTCTTCTTAAATCTTAACACTGCTTGTAAGAAAGAAACAATTTTTTCCATTCGTTATAAAAAATGACTATAACACCTATTTTAGATAGTTATTCTTCTTAGCATCAATGATATTTCTTTTCGAAAACGTAATTTAAATATAGAGATAAAACAATGAAACAGGAAGCTGGTCATTGTTTTGTCTTCGCCAACTTGAACTGGTAAATCCACACTGATTTTTTTCAGTCAATCTATTAGTTAGTCCAAAAAATGAAGATAAAATAAAAAAAACCGCCTAAAATTCGTTTTTGAAAACGTTGATTTTAGACGGTTCTTAAATTGAAATTGTATTTAGAATAACTAGATCTTAATTTTTGTCCCAGATTTTATTCTTAATGTTTTCAATAATAAGCTTAGTTTGCAACAATGTTAACTAATTTATTTGGGACAGCAATTACTTTACGAACTGTTTTTCCAGCAATTTGTTCTTGGATTGCTTCATCTGCCAAAGCTACTTTTTCAAGTTCATCTTTGCCTAAGTCACGTGCAATATTTGCTTTAGAACGAACCTTTCCATTGACTTGGAAAACAACTTCGATTTCATCTTCAACTAACGCAGCTTCATCATATGTTGGCCAAGGTACGTAAGAAATACCATCTTCGTTTCCTAAAATTGACCAAAGTTCTTCGCCCAAGTGTGGCGCAACAGGAGCTAACAATTGAACAAATCCTTCAACATACTCGTAAGGCAATGCATCGGCTTTATAAGCTTCGTTCACAAAAACCATTAATTGAGAAATAGCTGTGTTGAAGTGCATACTTGCATAATCTTCTGTTACTTTTTTCACTGTCTGGTTGTAAACTTTTGCAAGCTTACCGTCATTGATGGTTGTGATACGATCACGCATTTTATTGTTTTCGTCCACAATCAGGCGCCATACACGATCCAAGAATTTACGGCTACCTTCTAATCCGTTTTCGCTCCATGCAATCGAAGCATCTAAAGGTCCCATGAACATTTCATACATACGTAATGTATCCGCACCATAAGCTTCAACTACGTCATCTGGATTTACAACATTGCCGCGTGATTTTGACATTTTCTCATTGTTTTCGCCTAAAATCATCCCTTGATTATATAATTTTTGGAATGGTTCTTTTGTTGGAACAACGCCAATATCATACAAGAATTTATGCCAGAAACGAACATATAATAAATGTAGTACTGCATGTTCAGCACCACCCACGTAGATATCCACGGGCATCCAGCGTTCTAGTTTTTCATAGTTTGCTAATTCTTTTTTATTATGTGGATCAATGTAGCGTAGGTAATACCAAGAACTACCGGCCCATTGTGGCATCGTATTTGTTTCACGACGTCCTTTTTTACCTGTTTCTGGGTCAACGACATTGACCCAATCCGTGATATTTGCCAATGGCGATTCCCCAGTACCACTTGGTTTAATATTATCTGTGATTGGCAAACGTAATGGTAATTCTTCTTCTGGCAAGGCAGTTACTGTGCCGTCTTCCCAATGAATGATTGGAATTGGTTCTCCCCAATAGCGTTGACGTGAGAACAACCAGTCACGTAAACGGTAGCTAACTTCTTTTTTACCAAAACCATTTTCTTCAAGCCAACTGTTCATTTTAGCAATGGCTTCTTCTGTATTCAAACCATCTAAAAACTCAGAATTGATATGTGAACCATCTTCCGTATGTGCTGCTTTTGAAAGATTGCCACCTTCAATAACTGGTTGGATTGGTAAATCAAACGCTTTGGCAAATTCATAGTCACGCTCATCATGCGCAGGAACAGCCATAATCGCACCTGTTCCATAAGAAGCAAGTACATAGTCGGCAATCCAGATTGGAATTTCTTTTCCGTTCACTGGATTGATCGCATATGCACCAGTAAATACTCCTGTTTTTTCTTTGGCAAGATCTGTTCGCTTCAAATCAGATTTTTTTGCCGTTTCTTCAATATACGCTTCAACTGCTGCTTTTTGTTCTGGTGTCGTGATTTCACGAACCAAATCTAATTCTGGCGCTAAAACCGAATAAGTTGTTCCAAATAATGTATCCGGACGAGTAGTGAAAACTGTATAAGATTTATCTGTTCCAGCTACTTTAAACTCTACATTCGCCCCAACTGAGCGACCAATCCAGTTTCTTTGCATTTCTTTAATGCTTTCTGGCCAATCAACGGTTTCCAAATCGTCTAATAAACGATCCGCATATGCAGTAATTTTCAACATCCATTGACGCATCGGTTTGCGTACAACATCAAAGCCACCACGTTCGCTCTTTCCATCAATAACTTCTTCGTTCGAAATCACTGTTCCTAGTTCTGGAACCCAGTTCACAGCAACTTCTGCTTCATAAGCTAACCCTTTTTCATATAATTTCGTAAAGATCCATTGTGTCCATTTGTAATACTCTGGATCTGTGGTATTCACTTCTCGATTCCAGTCATAACTAAAGCCTAAAGAATTGATTTGACGACGGAATGTTTCAATATTTTTCTTCGTGAATTCTGCAGGATCATTTCCAGTATCTAATGCGTATTGCTCTGCTGGAAGTCCAAATGCATCCCACCCCATTGGATGTAACACATTAAAACCTTGACTACGTTTTACCCGTGAAAGAATATCTGTTGCTGTGTATCCTTCTGGATGTCCCACATGTAATCCTTGACCAGATGGATACGGAAACATATCTAGTGCGTAAAATTTTGGTTTCTGTGGATCATCTTGGGTATTAAATGTGTGATTTTTCGCCCAATATTTTTGCCATTTTTTTTCAATTTCTTTATGGTTATAACTCATTTTCTGTCCCCCTGCATTTTTTTCGTTGAAAGCAAGTTACTTTCGTCATTGTTTTTTCGTTCTACCGATAAAAAACAAAAAAATCCTATAAAAAGATTGCTCTTTTTATAGGACGTAATCTACGTGGTACCACCTAATGTTTACCTTTTCCATTGGAAATAGGCCTCAAACGTTGTAACGGTCGTCACCGCCACTGCTTACTTTTATGTTCAGCAAAGGCAACTCAAAGGCGAGTTCAAAAGCGTCCGTGCACATTCTCACCAACCATGTGCTCTCTAAAACTTCCAACTTTTTACTAATTCCTTTTCAAGTGTTGTTTATTTAAGTAGATTCATAGTAACAAATATCTTCAGCAAGTTCAAATAGTATTTGACAAAATTTTCAGATTTATTTTGCAACTACCACACTCTGACCTGGATAAATGAAATTATCTTTAATATTATTCCACTCAATGAATTGCGCCATTGAAAGATTGTGATCATTGGCAACGCTCCAAACAGACTCACCAGCTTTTACTGTGTACTTCTTAGTCCCAGAGTTAGTAGTAGGTGCTGTTGTTTGTGCTGACCCTTTTTTCACAATGACTTTCTGACCCGGATAAATGAAATTGTTTTTAATGTTGTTCCACTCAATGAATTGTTCCATTGTAATATTATTTTTATTTGCTACACCCCAAACAGATTCGCCTGCCTTCACCGTGTACAGCGTATCTCCACTGGTACTTGTGCTTGTCGTTGGTTTCGCATTATTTGAAGGAGTAGTTGTATTTGCTGCGTTATTTCCAGTAGTAGCTGTTGTATTCCCACTTGCTGAATTAGTTGATGCAGCAGAACCGCCCTTGATAATCAATTTTTGTCCTGGATAAATGAAGTTATTTTGGATATTATTCCATTCAATCAATTGGGCCATTGTAATATTATTTTTATTTGCCACACCCCAAACAGATTCGCCTGCTTTCACCGTGTAAGTAGAAGAAGTAGTTGCTCCTGTTGAAGCGTTAGCTGAATTACTATTGTTCGTAGTAGCATTATTAGTTGTTGCACTACTTGATGTCCCGTTCTTCACGATCAGTTTTTGACCTGGATAAATGAAGTTATTCGAGATTTTATTCCATTGAACAAGTTGTGCCATTGTGATTCCATGGGCATTTGCCACGCCCCAGACAGAGTCACCAGCTTTGACTGTATAAGAACCAGTTGTCGCTGTACCTGCATTACCTGTATTAGATGATTGATTTTGATTTGTATTTGAGTTTGATGAACCTGGATTTGTCGTTGCGCTATTAGAAACAACTAATTGTTGACCTGGATAGACAAAATTATTTTTAATATTGTTCCATTGGATCAATTGATTCATTGTAATCCCATGTGCATTTGCGATGCCCCAAACAGAATCACCCGATTTAACGGTATATTTCGAACCATTACTAGGTTGGGTATTTGTTGGATTACTATTACCCGAAGAATTTGTATTGCTTCCAGAATTATTGGTTGATGAGCCAGTTGATTGTTCCCCTTTGATCGTTAAACGTTGACCTGGGTAGACAAAATTATTTTTAATATTGTTCCATTGGATCAATTGATTCATTGTAATCCCATGCGCATTCGCAATACCCCAGACAGAATCGCCTGATTTAACAGTATATGTTGCTGTTGTAGAACCATTATCAGTTGGGTTCGTCACAGAATTATTCGAGCCTGTTCCTGTATTCAAACCACCACCTGAACCAGTTGTAGCACCCCCACCCGCATTACCAGTTGCAGGCGTATCGTATTTGGTTAATCCATAAGTTACGATAATATTATTTAATTTTGTTGAGTAAGTTGGATCTGTCGCGTAACGACCAGTTAATGCTGAAGTTGCTTCCGTATAAGACTTAGTATTGCTTTTCCAAGTACCAGCATAATAATAGCCATTGCCAAAAGAAGTATTGCGCAATACATAAGCATTATCACTAAATGATTCTGCAAAAGATGGGTAATGACGGAAAGGTTCTTTTTTTGTCACCCATTTATTGTTTAAATATTCTAATGTATTCATATAAACAGTTTGCCCTTGGTAACTGCCTTTGATTCCAAATAAATTGTGATAAGGCGACTGTGACAACGCACTACTTCCCCAGCCACTCTCAACAACTGCTTGTGCAATCATAACCGAAGCATATAAGTCATTTGCTTGTGCAATAGGTTGCGCATAAGTCGAGATTTCTGCGATAAATGCTGAAGTATTGATTCTCGCACCAACCTGAGCAGGTAGCTCATTTGCTGCTACAGGAACTGGTTGGATCAACGGTGCCGCAACAGAACAACCAACCATTGCCGTACCAACTGCTGCTACTCCACGTTTTGCATTTCGAAAACGTTTCTTTTCTTCTTGGCGTCTCCGCTCTTTTCTTCCAATCGTTGCCTTCTCCATTTTCTATCCTCCGCATCCATTTTTCAGTTACTATAAGTATAACTTTTCTTAAACTACATTAAAAGTTCTTTAAACCCTTTGTTATCCTTTGTAATCTGTATGTAATTTTATGTAACACCTAATCAACTAGTTTTGCCAAAGCCTTGATAGCTATGCATTGCATAAAATCAAGATTTTTGAAGAACGTCAATTTTTATTTCAGAAATATTACCAAATCTTTTCGTCAACATTACGCCGGTCGTTATCATCGAAAACTCATCATTTTTTCATTTGATTTCTTTGAACAAAAAATCTAGCAATTAAAAAAATGCTATAATGATTTCAGTATACGAAGGAGGAACTTTATGAAACAAAACGCGTCATTTCGAGTTACAGCGAGTATTTTTCTTATACTTTTCTTGACTCTTAGTTATTTTGTAAAATTTCATTTATCGCAGCTTCATGGCTTCGATCAATTTTTTACTTCAATTATTCGAGCACCCTTACCACAGTGGAACACTTATCAAATGATGGTGACAAAATTAGGAAATCCGTTAACTGTCATTTCTATTTTTGTTTGCTTGATTTTTTTCTTGTGGATCAAAAAGAAACATATCGAACTAATTTGGTTAACAACTAATTTCATTTTGATTGCCGGAATCACCAATCCATTGATTAAATTATTTTTTATGCGTGATCGCCCTACCTTACCTCACTTAGTTAGTGAGTCAAGTTACAGCTTTCCTAGTGGACATTCGACAGGGAGCATGATTCTGTATGGTACATTGATTTTCTTATTGTCTCATTTGATAAACAACAAAACAGTACGATTGTTGTTGCAATTTCTCTTAGGATTGATTATTTTAAGTGTTGGTATTAGTCGAATTTATTTGGGCGTACACTTCCCAAGTGATGTTTTAGGTGGTTACTTATTAGGATTAACTTGGTTATGCTACACTTATCCGATTTATTTAAAAAATAAGGAATCAATTACCTAACGAAGGAAAAGAAAGAAGGAATTTAAATGGAATTTCCTTATGCAGAAGGAAATAAACGTTACCATTCATGGAATTATGCTTTGCGTAATGAATTTGGTGGTAAAATTTTCAAAGTGCCTATCGACGGTGGCTTCGATTGCCCCAACCGTGACGGTACGGTAGCTCATGGTGGTTGTACTTTTTGTAGTGTTTCTGGATCGGGAGACATGATTGTTGCGCCTGAAGATCCACTACCTATTCAATTTCATAAAGAGATTGATATGATGCATCAAAAATGGCCACATGTACAACAATATATCGTTTATTTTCAAAATTTCACTAATACACATGCACCTGTTGAAGTGATTCGAGAACGCTTTGAACAAGTCATCAATCTTCCTGGCGTTGTTGGACTTTCAATTGGTACACGTCCAGATTGTTTGCCAGATGAAGTGGTGGACTATCTAGCTGAATTAAATACTCGGCTCTATCTTTGGGTTGAGCTTGGCCTACAAACAACTTTTGAAGAAACTTCGACTTCAATCAATCGCGCACACGACTATCAAACTTATTTAGATGGCGTAAGTAAACTACGTAAACACAACATTCGCGTATGCACTCACCTAATCAATGGCTTACCTGGAGAATCTTTAGAAATGATGCGTGAAAACGTTCGCCGAACAATCCTAGATTCCGACATTCAAGGAATCAAACTACATCTCATGCACTTGATGCGCAAAACACGTATGCTTCGTGATTATCATGAAGGTCGACTTCAACTAATGAGTCAGCAAGACTATGTTCATGTGATCTGTGATCAATTGGAAATGATTCCTCAAGAAATCATTATTCATCGTTTAACTGGTGATGCGCCGTGGGATTCTCTAATTGGACCAATGTGGAGCTTGAAAAAATGGGAAGTTTTGAATGCAATTGATGAAGAATTAATTCGTCGTGATAGCTACCAAGGAAAATTCAACATTCGAACAAAGGAGCTCATATAGATGCTACAAACAGCACTTCATTTTAGCCATACTTTATTAAAAGAAGTCTTACAACCCGGTGATCAAGTGGTTGACGCTACAATGGGAAATGGTCACGATACTGTTTTTATGGCTGAGCTGATTGGTAAAACAGGGCATGTCTATAGCTTCGACATCCAACAAAAAGCAATGGATGCCACCCAAGAAAAATTGAAAGAAACGAATCTGACAGAGCGCACTACTTTATTTTTACAAGGACATGAAACGCTTGGTCAAGTCATTCCAATTGGTCAACCAATCAAAGCAGGAATTTTCAATTTGGGTTATCTTCCACAAAGCGACAAAGAAATTATTACTTTGCCACAAACAACCAAGCAAGCAATGGAAGAAATCTTAGCACGGCTAGTTCCGAAAGGTCGATTGATTTTAGTTGTTTACTACGGACATGCAGGTGGAGAAAATGAGCTGGATATGGTTCAAGAATTTTGCCAACAATTGCCACAGGAACAATACAATGTTTTAACTTATCAATTTATCAATCAAAAAAATCAGCCACCCATCCTTTATTGTATTGAGAAAAAGAAGAAAAAAAGAGAGTTCAGCTAAAAATAGCTGGACTCTCTTTTTGTAGAATCTCTCGTTGTCAAAATAGTCGGCCTTTCACCAATTTTTATTCAAATACAAATTGATTATGGTAAAGTTCGGCATAGAAGCCATCTTCCGCTAGTAACTCATGGTGGTTTCCTTCTTCAATTACTACCCCATCGCGTAAAACAACAATGCGATCGGCATTCAAAATTGTTTTGAGGCGATGTGCGATAACAAAACTTGTCCGTCCTTTGATTGCTTCATCCATCGCTTTTTGGATTCTTGCTTCTGTAACCGTATCAACATTACTTGTTGCTTCATCCAAAATCAACAAACTTGGTTCCGTAATAATCGTCCGTGCAATACTAATCAATTGTTTCTGTCCCGTACTAAACAAATTATTTTCTTCTGAGACTTCCGTTTCGTATCCTTTTTCTAGTGACATGATAAAGTCATGAATGTTGGCTTGTTTCGCCGCATTGACGACTTCTTCATCTGTTGCTTCTGGTTTACCAAACGTAATATTATCGCGAATCGTTCCAGAAAATAATACAGATTCCTGCAACACGATCCCTACATGTTTACGTAACATATCTAAATCAAACTCACGAATGTCTGTACCATCAATCATGACAGCACCTTCATTGACGTCATAAAAACGATTCAACAAATTCATGATTGTTGTCTTACCAGAACCAGTTGGGCCAACTAGAGCTACCATTTCGCCTTTGTTCACCTTAATCGAAACATCTTTCAAAACTAAATTATCAGGTTTGTAGCCAAAATCAACGTGTTTTAAGGCTAATTCTTGTTCCACACCGTCAAATGCTTTCCCATCAACTGGCTTAACTTCTTCTGGTTCATCAAACATTTCATTTAATCTTCTCGCACCAGTAATTGCTAATTGGATCATGCTGTAACCAGAAGAAATTTGCATCAATGGTTGATAATATTGTTGTGAATATTGAACAAAAGTTACGACTAATCCTAATGCAACAGAACGTTCCAAATCACCATTCAAAGCTAACCATCCACCAAAGAAAATAACGATTGCCGTGTTGACCAATGACATTCCTTGCATCATTGGAAATAGTAAACCGGAATACACTTGACCTTTGTAGGTTGCTTTACGGACTGTTTGGTTATGTTCCAGAAAACCATCAATTGTTTCTTCTTGTAAGCCATTGGTAATGATTACTCGTTGTCCACTGATTTTCTCATCCATATAACCATTCAACTTACCAACTTCATCTTGCTGTAAATCGACATATTTTCGCGCTTTTTGAATGATAAATACAGCAATCAAGATGGCAACTGGCGTGGAAGCAATCGTTGCCCAGGCCAACTCCACATTTTGACGAAACATCATGATTAAAATCCCAACCATCAACACCGCATTCGTAATAACTTGAAGCAGTGCTTGGTTCAAACTATTTTGGATATTATCCAAATCACTTGTAAAACGGCTTAAGATTTCACCATCTTGATGAGAATCAAAGAAGCGAATTGTCAATTTTTCAAGTTTATTAAACAAACCAATACGCATTCTATTCGTTGATTTTCCAACTACTTGCGTAAACAAAATACTATAAATAAAGTTTGCAGCACTAGCTAAAACATAGAAAATCAACAATTTCCAAATAATATCAATGAATTTACTCTTATCATCAACGCCTTGCATTAATCCTGTCACATAATTTGCTAATTCCTGAAAAGCTTCCCCAACAAATTGTGGCGCCTTTACTTGTAAGTAAGTAGCAATAATCACTGTCACAAAGATAAAGAAAAAGGAGAATTTATAACGTTTCAAATAATGATAGAAAAATTTACTTGCTTTAATTAAATCAGTCATTGATTACTCCTCCATTCCTTTTTGTGTTTCAAAGATTTCTTGATACACTTGATTAGTTGCAACCAATTCTTCATGTGTACCTTCCCCCACTAAACGACCTTCATCTAATACTAGAATACGATTCGCCTTAACTACAGAGGCAATTTTTTGTGCAATAACGATTGTCGTCGTTTCTTTCAATTCGTGATTCAATGCTTCACGAACTAATTTTTCTGAACGAGCATCCAAGGCACTAGTACTGTCATCCAAAATCAAAATTTTAGGATCACCAATTACGCCACGTGCAATAGATAAACGTTGCTTTTGTCCCCCAGAAAAATTGCTACTTCTCTCCTCAACAGGTGCTTCATAGCTCTCTGCTAATTTACTGATAAATTCTTGTGCTTGCGCAATTTTAGATGCACGTTCCATATCTTTTTCTGTTGCATCTTCTTTTCCTTGGCGCAAATTTTGGGCAATTGTTCCAGAAAAGAGAATGGCTTTTTGTAAAACAAAGGAAACTGTTTTACGTAAACTTTTCTCATTCACCGTTTTCAAATCAACGCCACCAACTTCAACTGTTCCTTCTGTTGGATCAAATAGTCTTGGAATCAACTGTGCTAACGTTGACTTACCTGCCCCCGTTGCCCCGACAATCCCAATCATTTCTCCAGGTTCAATCATAAAGCTGATATCTTTTAAGGTATCTTCATCATCACCAGGGTAACGGAAAGACACATGGTCAAACGTTACAGAACCCGTTAATTCTTGTTCAGGTACATCCAGATAAGTTAAATCAGGTTCTGTATCCAAGATTTCTTTGATTCGTTTAAGTGAAACAGCAGCTCTTGAAGTCATCATCATCATCATACCGCCAATAATGATTGCCATCATAATTTGCATCAAATAATTCATAAATGAAGCAATCCCACCAATTAAAGTAGGGTCATCTTTCGCCAAATCACTCACAAAGAAAATCGCACCGACCACTGCTAAATTAGCTGCTAACATAAAGGAAGGAATCATGACTGAAAATAAAGTTCCTACAATAATGTTGTGTTCAGTTAATTCATCGCTCACTTTGGTAAATGTTTTTAGCTGGTTCTTTTCCTGTACAAAAGATTTAACTACACGAATCCCCATGAGATTTTCCTTCGCAATGCTGTTCACTTTATCGATCAATTGTTGAATGATCATAAAGTGTTTTCCCATTCTTGTAAAAGAAAGTCCGGTAATGATGACAACTGCAACAATCAATGCAACAATGATCCACCACAATTGAGGCATTGTCATCATCGCTAAAATAAATGCACCAATAAATAAAAATGGAATTCTGAAAAGTGATTGTAAAGAAATCATCACTAAATTTTGAATTTGCGTGATATCATTTGTCAAACGAACAACTAAGTTTCCTGCAGAAAACTGTTCAATATTCCCAAACGAAAATGTTTGGATTTTTCGAAACGCCTCTTCCCGAATATCCGCACTTACACCTTGCGCTACTCTGGCAGAAAAAATCGTATTCGTCACGCCTGCAAGCAAACCTAATACAGCTAAACCAATCAGATAGACACCAATTGTTTTCATTTCATCGTTATCTTCTGTAATAATAGCTTCAAGTACTTGTTGTAATAGTTTTGGTTGCCATAACGTAGCTGCAACCATAATACCTACTGAAACCAATGAAATAAAGACAGCCATTTTATACTTCTTCGCATGTCTTAAAATTAGATTCATGTGTTATCTACACCCCTTTAGTTAAATTGACAGCCTCTCTTTAACACTGTAAAATAAGACCGCATAACAATTTACCATGTTTAAAAAAATAATGCAATACAAGAGGTCGATTAAATGGAACCTAAGCTTTCCCAAAAAATTATTATCCAAAATGCCTTTGCAATTTTAGCAGAAAAAAAAGAGCTATCTGCTCTTTCTATGCGTAATCTAGCAAAAAAAATGGACGTTCAAGCACCTGCACTTTATTGGTATTTCAAAAATAAACAACAACTCTTACAAAAAATGGCCGAAACAATTGAAGATACGTTAGTCGTTCCCAATACCTGCATGCCATGGAAACAACAGCTTTTACAATTTATGGAAAACTATTATGATCTTTATTCTCAGTTTCCTTGTGCTGCTGAAATCGAAATTCATACTGTTCCAGCATTTCCTAGTCGACTGGAGCATTTAGAAACGATGATTCAATTGCTCATCAATCAAAACTTTTCATTACAACAAAGCCACCAAGCAATCACAGCTTTGCATAATTTGTTAATTGGTCAATTAATGGACTATCAACAAGAACAAAAACTACGATATGAAATAATGAATGGTAATGAGCTATTAAAAGAATCTGTTTTATATATGCGTACTTATGTCCAAGAACATCAGTTAACTGGATTAAGTGATGATATCCATGCTCATCGTACGGCCGATAATAAACAAGAATTTCTCAACAATGTGACCATTTACCTAACTGGTCTTGAATATAGCAAAACTTTATAAAAAAAAGTAAGTCAGCAATGTAGGGTATCACATCGCTAACTTACTTTTTTATTCTCCTTCAAATAGCCAACCGAAAGCACGTTGGATCCATTCATCCCAAAAAATCCAGTTATGCTCACCTGGTCCATGTTCAAATGTAACAGCTAAGCCATTTTCTTTGATTGCCTCAGCCATCTCCTGATTAGCAGTAAATAAAAAATCAGATTCCCCACAAGCCAAAAAGATTCGTGGTGCTTGTTTACCACTAGCAACTAGATTATCCAGTAAAAATCTTGGATCATTTATTGAACCTTCAATTTGATCTACTGGTCCAAAGATCCCTTCCCAAAAAGACTGCTTTCGAATCTTTAATAAATCATCCATGCGATTGCCAACAGAAACAGCTCCAGATAATGAAATCACTGCTGCAAAATTTTCGGGTTTAGCTAAACCCAATTTTAATGCGCCATAGCCGCCCATCGATAACCCGGCAGCATATGTTTTCTCTCTTGTTGTTGTCAATTGTGGAAATAATTCGTGACAAATAGCCGGTAGTTCTTCTGAAATAAATGTCCAATAATTCATGTCATATGTCGTATCTGTATACCAACCTAAATCTGTTGACGGCATAATCACAGCTAAACCATAATCTGCGGCATAACGTTCAATAGATGATCGACGCTCCCAGACACTATGGTTACCACCCATCCCATGTAATAAATACAACATTGGGACGTCCGTAATCTCTTGTTGTGTGCTTGTGCCAATTACTTTATTCGTTTTCTGTGGAAGAATAACATTTAGATTAACTTCCATTTCTAATATATTGGAATAAATATTTGCTTGGATAAATGCCAACTTTTTCGCCTACCTTCTTTAACTTTCTATTATTTTACCACTTTTAATGCGTACAAAGAATGTTAAAGCTAGTGCAAGAACGACTAGAAGCAAACCAGCAAAGTAAACACTGTGTAATCCATCATATAAAATTTCTCTTAATGGAACTAATAATGTAGCATCAATTTGCTTGGCAGTCTGTGGATTCACTAATTTATTCATAATATCAGCATCATCAGTTAGTTGTTTAGCTGCTAATTCTCTCTGAGTAACTGCATTCATTAGCAACCCAAATACTGCCACCATCACTGTTTGACCAATCGTTCGCACTAGTGTATTAAATGAAGTTGCCACGCCTAATTGCTCATGTGGAACGCTATTTTGTGCGCTAACAGTTGAGGTAGTCATCGTGATTCCCAATCCGACACCGATAATCGTTGAAATTGCAAAGAACCATAAAAAATTGCTTGCAAAAGGCATCAAGTATAACCACATTCCACCAATAGTTGTAATCAACAATCCAATTCGTAACACCCAATGAGTCGACATTTGTGACATCCATCGACTCGCTAAAAATGATCCTACCATCCAAACAAGTGAAAGTGGTGCTAAAACTAATCCACCTACCGCAGCATTCAGTCCAAGAACACCTTGCATCCACATTGGAATATACACATCAATTCCCATCAAAAAACCACTCGCTAAAGCTGCTGCTAAATTGACAATCACAAACAATGGATTCTTAAATAATTCCAACATAATAACAGGATCTTTTGCACGTTTTTCTGCCCAAATAAAAAGGAAAAAGAGCAAAACACTAACTATTAATAAACTAATAACAAAAGTCGTAAATCCTTGATCACCTAATAATTGAAATCCAAGTAATAATGTAACTAATGTTGCCATCAAGCTCAAACTTCCCAAAATATCCATTGGTTTTGCTTCACGTTCAATCGCTGGCTCATTTAAATAAATCCAAATCAATATCATCAGTCCGATACCAATTGGCACATTGATGAAGAAAATCCAGTGCCAGCTAATCGTATCAACAATAAAACCACCAGCCAGGGGACCAAACACACTAGCGATTCCCCATGCAGAACTATTTAATCCTAATACTTTTGCACGTTTTTCTATTGAATATAAATCACCTATAATGGTCAAAGCCACAGGCATCATTGCTCCAGCACCCATCCCTTGTAGTGCACGGGCTGCAATCAATCCAATCATTGTTTGAGATAACCCACAGAACAAAGAACCAATAATAAAAAGTAACGTACCAAAAATAAAAATTGGTTTTCGGCCAATTTTATCAGCTAATTTTCCATAAATTGGTGTCAACATCGCATTTGTTAATAAATAAATTGAAAATACCCAGTTCATTATTTCCATTCCATGTAGTGAACCAACGATTGTTGGCATTGCTGTTGTTACAATCGTTCCTTCAATCGCCGTCATAAATGTAGCAATAAATACGCCTATTGTTACTAACGTTACGTTTGTTTCTTTTTTCATTTTTTTCCTCCCCATATTCAATTGTCAAAAAAATCGATTTAAACAAGAATAATCTCAGATAATTTAGTGAATAAGACCATAAAAAAAAGCAGAACGACTATCTTAAAGATAATCGTTCCAGCATTTTTTATTACTTACTTAAAGTTGCTTTCAATGCTTCTACTTTATCTGTACGTTCCCAAGGTAAATCAACATCCGTACGCCCAAAGTGCCCATAGGCAGCTGTTTGTTTATAAATTGGACGACGCAGGTCAAGCATCTCGATAATACCAGCTGGACGAAGGTCAAAGTTTTCTCGTACTGCTGCAATTAAATCATCTTCTGATACTGTTCCTGTACCGAAAGTATTGATTGAAATCGATACAGGCTGTGCAACACCAATCGCATAAGCTAATTGAACTTCAACTTTTCTTGCAAAACCAGCAGCAACAATATTCTTTGCAATATAACGTGCAGCATAGCTTGCAGAACGGTCAACTTTTGTTGCATCTTTCCCAGAAAATGCACCGCCACCATGGCGAGCATAACCACCATAAGTATCAACGATGATTTTTCTTCCTGTTAAACCGGCATCCCCTTGAGGACCCCCGATAACAAAACGACCAGTAGGATTGATATAGTATTTAGTCTTATCATCTAATAACTCAGCTGGAATAACTTCCTTAATAACTTTTTCAATTACATCTTTATGAATTGTTTCGTTATCTACTGCATCATCATGTTGCGTCGAAATCACGATTGTGTCAACTCGTTCAGGCTGTCCATCTTCTCCGTACTCTACGGTAACTTGTGATTTAGCATCTGGACGTAAATAAGTTAATTCATTTGATTTACGTAATTCTGCAAGACGGCGAACTAGACGATGGCTTAAAGCAATTGGTAAAGGCATCAATTCTGGTGTTTCATCAACCGCAAACCCAAACATAAGTCCTTGGTCACCTGCACCAATTTCATCTAATAAATCTTTTTGATCTTCTTCACGAATTTCTAACGCTTCATTTACACCTTGAGCAATATCTGGTGACTGTTCATCAATCGCTGCTAAGACGGCCACGGTATCTCCATCAAAGCCAAATTTTGCACGAGTATAACCAATTTCTTTAATTGTTTCTCGTACAACTTTTTGAATATCTACATAAGCAGTGGTCGAAATTTCTCCAAATACTAAAACTAACCCGGTTGTTACGGATGTTTCGCAAGCAACACGTGCCATTGGATCTTGTGCTAAAATTGCATCTAAAATTGCATCACTGATTTGGTCAGCAACTTTATCCGGATGCCCTTCAGAAACGGATTCTGAGGTAAATAAATGTCTTTCTGTCATGGTGATTCCCCCTAGTTAAATTCGGTTACAAGGCATCTCCGTTCGTACGGATCCTCTCGGGAACTTGCAACGAAATCAGTATAGCAGATAAAGTAGATTTTAGCTCGCTTTTTCAAAAATTTTTCATCAAAAAATGATAATTACATACAGAATGGCTCAACAATAAAACATTTTTCTACATATATAAATAAAAAACTTAGCACAGCTATCTTGTAAGATAACTCTGCTAAGTTTTTTTGAAATCATTCTTTCGAAAAAAGAAAAAAAAGATACTTTTACAAAGTATCTTTTGATGACCCGTACGGGATTCGAACCCGTGTTACCGCCGTGAAAGGGCGGTGTCTTAACCGCTTGACCAACGGGCCAGTAAGAAATAATGGGCCTAAATGGACTCGAACCATCGACCTCACGCTTATCAGGCGTGCGCTCTAACCAGCTGAGCTATAGGCCCATAAAAATTTAAAACTAAGCGGGTGACGAGAATCGAACTCGCGACAACAGCTTGGAAGGCTGTGGTTTTACCACTAAACTACACCCGCGTGGCGGTTCCGACGGGAATCGAACCCGCGATCTCCTGCGTGACAGGCAGGCATGTTAACCCCTACACCACGGAACCAATAGTTTTTAAATTTTTAATTGCGGGAGCAGGATTTGAACCTAC